>JBIQHF010000004.1:0-243801 GCA_044508675.1 Propionibacteriaceae bacterium
CAGGAACTTGAGGCCCGCTACGCCTATGACACGGCACAGCTGGCGGACCACTACGAAGGTGTCTTCACGCCGGAGGAGGTGGCCGGGGCTGTACGGATTGCCCGTGAACACCTGGAGAAGCAGTCGACCGTCACCGACTTCCTGCCGCTGCTGGTGTCCCGGATGGCCAAGGAGGGCCTGGTGGCCCGCGGTCAGGCGGAGGGGCGGATCACCAAGGCGCTGCCGGAGATCCTGTTCGTCTCCGAGAACAACAGCGCACGTTCACACATGGCCGCGGCCCTGTGCCAGAGCCTGGCGGACGGCAAGGTGAACGTACGTTGCGCCGGACTGCACCCGAGGGGCGGCCTGTCGCCCGACGTCGTCACGGTCCTGGCCGAGCGCGGCATCGAAGTGAAGCACCCGTACCCGTTCCCCTTCACCAGTAGCCTGGTGGGCGCCGCCGACATCGTCGTGACCCTCGGGGTCCCCGAGTTCTACGAGTTCCCCGGCAAGGTCTGGGTGAACTGGGAGATCCCGACCGTCGAGGGCGAGGACCTGCAGGTCGTACGCGACGTGGCCGACGAACTCGAGCGTCGGATCATGGAGCTGCTCAACGAGCGGGTGTTGTCCACCGCCGCGTGAGTGGGCGGGTGGTCGGTAAGCTGAGGACCCCGGGTCCTTAGCGCAACTGGCAGAGCAGCGGACTTTTAATCCGCGGGTTGTGGGTTCGAGTCCCACAGGGCCCACTCGATCGACGTAATGGCGCCAGCCTCAGACCTACGGGCCTGGGGCTGGTGCCCGTTTAGTGCCCGGAAACTCTCCTCCACTCCTCCTCTGTGCGGCCCTCAGGGGTGGCGGACAAAAGGGACTGAAGGACAGAACTCGGGTGCGTCATCCGAGGACCCTTCACCCCCGGACAGAACGGACAAAAGGACAGAACTGGTGCGGCCTCGATCGCCACCTCGACCTCGATCCCGTACGACCCCGGTCAAGCCTCGTCGTAGCGGCCCCATACGACGATCTGAGCCACCCGCAGCATGGGACGTCGATTTCTGGCGCGTGGTCGCCAGGCACCCGCGACCACTCTCCGGTGCAGCAGTCCCCGGTTGCCCCGACTGGTGCCAGCGGGACAAGGGTCACGACTTCGAGCTGCTCGAGCAGGACGGGACCATGGTCGGCTACCACGAGGGCCAGGTCGGCCAGGTCACCGACGGCAGCGGCAGCACCATCGTCGTGGGGGTCGCCCGGAAGATCGAGCGGACCCCGGACGGCAGGATCGAGCGCGGCCCAATGTTCGCCGCCATCGACACCGACCACGGCGTGCAGCTCACCGACCCTGCCACGGTCCGGGACCTCGGCGACATGCTCCGCCGCGCCGAGCGAGGCGTCGGGGTCGCCATCCGCAAGGGGCAAGAGCAAGGTGCCATTGCAACCAAGGCGGAGATGGCGCACGATGCCGGACTGGCTCGGCAGCAACTCCTTAACAAAGAGTCGCTGAAACCTCGCCCGTCCGACTTCGTTGGCGACTCACAGGAGCTGACGCAGAACGGCGCAGGCATCTACCACATGGCAGACGGCGTCTCGGATGACCAGTTCGAGGAAGCGCTGACCGAGGCTGAGGCCGAGGGCAACCTGTCCCGGCTCCGGCCCGCGCGCGCGAGGACTCTAGACGATTGTCCAGCCTGCGGCCCTGTACGCCGATCTAAGCCACGCAACCGACCACAGGCGGCAAGGACCACCCTCGCGGCCACCGAGGACGGCAGAACGCAGCACAGCCCGTAGGGGAACAGGGGAACAGGGGAACAGGACCAACCATCTTCGCCCGGCACGGCCGGACTGGCCGACCTCCGGATGGTGACCCCCCGTCAAAAAATCCAGAGGCCAAGACACGGGAAACTCCGTAGGCCGCCAACCGGCCTCTCCCCCCGGGGGTATCGGCAGGGGGGATCGCGCGCGTACGCGCGCGCGAGGACTCTGGACGCTTGTCCAGCCTGCGGCCCTGTACGCCGCTCTCCGGCCCGCACACCACCCGACCCCACAGGACTGCACAACCGGCCGTTGCGACGCTCCCAGCCCCGATTCTGGGCGCCTCAGCTACAATCGCACGCGCGCGCGATGGGGTGGGGTCAACGCCTCAGGGGGTACGGGTCGGTAACCGGCGTACATGCCGACCCGGGCACCCCCGTTCGGGGATTCGGACGGGGGAGGGGTCCTAGGGCTGCCAGCAGCCCCAACCTCGTGTTGAGGTTGGGGCCGCTGGTGGTTGGCGCGCTGGCCGGGTCACGGGTGCGCCAGGATAGCGCTGCCTATCCGGCCATCGTTCCGTTCTCCTGCGCCCTGATGAGCCGCAGGCGGTGACGTTGACGCGCCAAGTTGGTGGGCCTACTTGGGCCAGGCTTTGCGGTACAGCGCCTCGGCATCGTCGGGGCGAGCGCGCGTGGTGCTGGTCGTGGTGGCCTGCGGCTGGGCGCGGCGCGGCTTGGGGCTGGTGCCGAACGCGCTGGCCAGCAGGCCGCGGATCTCGGAGAGTGTGCGCCAGCCGGCGGCACTGTTGCCGACCTGGGCGCCGCGCGGGTGGGCCGCGGCTACCCGGTCGCGGATGTGCTTGGGTACGTCGATGGTGCGCATGAAATGTCCTTTCGGTCAGGCGGGGTAGGTCGGGCCGTCGCCGTCGAGGGCGGGCAGCCATACGGGCTTGAGCGCTTCGACGTGGGCCGCCGTGGGTGAGTCGGTGTTCTCGTCTTCTCCGATGCCCTGGGCGGCGCGGCGTCGGGCTTCGGCAGCGAGGGCGAATGTCGGCAGTCCGGTGCCTGCGAGGGTGGGCGCGATCTCGCTGGGGAGCGGCAGGTGCAGGTGATCGGCTACGGCAAGCCAGCGAACGTGCGGCGCGTGTGGGTCGCGGGCAGCCAGCGCGGCGGGTGCGCCGGGCCGGGTGACGCACAGGCTCCAGTCGACGCCATCCAAGTCGACGGGCACGTCCAGGTCGGGGACCGGGGCGACGCCGTAGCCCTTCGACAGCTGGACGCGTACCTCCAGCAGCGCGTCGAGGGCCCGGGCTCCGTGGGCGCGGAACTGCTTCCATGCGGCGACCTGTTCGGCGTCGTGGTCGAGCATGTCCTCGGCGGTCGCGGTCGGCGCAACTCCGAGCCCGACGACGTGGCGGGCAGCGCCGGCGGCCGCGTCAAAGGCTGGGCGCAGCTGGCCGACGACATCGTCGGCTTGGTCACGGACAACGGCCCGGAACTCGGCGCGCAGCTGGTCGCGCATCTGGTTGCGCTGCCAGTGCACGGATCGGCTGCCGTGGTGCTTGGGGTCGGTCAGCTGGGCGTGCGCGGTGACGGCGGTCAGGTACTCGGCCAGGTCGGCCGGGCTGGCGTCGAGCAGGACCGGGGGCGGGGTGGGCAGCTTCGGGGTGCCGCCGAGTGCGGCGACGGTGGCCATGTAGTGGTCGTAGGGGGCGAAGTGGACACCGAATCGTGCCAGCTTGTCGAACATCAGGACTCCTTGGTCGTGGTGGGGACGCGGACCAGTACGCGGACGGCGATCCCGTCGCGGATGTACTGGTCGAGCAGTTCGGGGCGGGTGTCGGCGGGCAGCGCTTGGCCGAACGGCACGGTCCGGTCGATGGGTCGGTCTGACGGGTCGAGGCGGCGGCCGCAGTCGCGGTCGTTGAGTGTGATGCCTCCGGGGGCGGTCACGACGGTCAGCGGCACCAACCTCTTGCCGGTCGGCTTGGGCTTGGTTCTGGTCACAGGTGTCCTTCCAGGTGTTCGTGGACGGCGGCCGCGTCAAGCAGCCAGGTGCCGGCGTGCTTGCGGCCACCGAGGGCGGGTGCGAGGCGGCGGGCGGTGCGCTCGGACGTGCCGAGGACCTGTGCGGCCTCGGCTGCGGTGAACGTCGTCTGCATGTCCCCATCGTGCTGTTCGGGGACTTCCGGCACGTCCGTGTGTCCGAGGTCGGCCAGCGCGGCGGCAAGCCGCTCGAGCGCGGGTGAGGGCGGCAGGCCGTCGCCGCGGCGGGCACGCTGGGCTTGGGCGACGCAGTAGGCGAGGATCGGCGCGTCCTGCTCGGTGATGACCAGGACGGGGCGGTCAAGGCGGATCATTGGCGGCACTCGGGGCAGCCGCGGCCGCGGTGGTCGACGGGCTGGTCC
The DNA here is from genome assembly GCA_044508675.1 of Propionibacteriaceae bacterium. Classification (GTDB taxonomy): domain Bacteria; phylum Actinomycetota; class Actinomycetes; order Propionibacteriales; family Propionibacteriaceae; genus Raineyella. The sequence continues at coordinate 4,133 of JBIQHF010000004.1, forward strand.
GCGTGCTCGCGGCACCAGTACCGGGACACGACGGGCACCGGGCGCGACCGGACCCGGGACGAAACTTGCGTCACGTCCTCGGGTCCGACGTGGTAGCCAGCCTGATCCAGCACGTCGAACACCCAGCGGCCACGCAGGATCAGGTACTGGTTGCAGTTCGAGCACCGCAGGACGGGCGCCTGATCGGTGATCCGCACCAGCAGGATCAGCCGGGCCCGGTGGCAGCTCGGCCGGTGGTCCAACATGCCCGCGATCCGGGGGTCGAGCGACTCCAACCCGCCCGGCCCGTAGTCGGTCCCGTTGATCTCGGCGGCGATGTGCGGGGCAAGCTGGTAGTTCATCGGCGGTTCCTCTTCTCGGGCAGTCGTCGCACGGCGGTGGCGCTGCAGCGACGGCAGGCCAACCAGGCATAGCCGCCGGGGCGGATTTCCCACCACGTCGAGGGGCTCGGGCAGTCGTCGTCGTGGGTCAGGGCGTACATCACAGCTCCGCCTCTTGGACGGCTCGTCGTGTGGCCGGGTCTGACAGGTCGCAGCCGCCCCACACACCCCAGACCGACCGGGACGCGGCCCCGGCGGCGAGGCACGGGCCGCCCATCGGGCACCAGCCGCAGCCCTCGGCCGCGGCGGCACGGTCGTCCGAGGCGTCGCTGGTCCATTCGGGCCGGCCGACGCACGGGGCGACGTGCCCTGCCTGGGCGAGCGCGGCGAGGCCGGCCACCAGGCGGTCGAGCTCGGGCACGTTCCGCTTCTTCGTCACAGCAACTGCTCCTGCTCGGTCTGGTCTGTGAGGCACTTCGGGCAGCCGGCCATGGAACTGGTGATGACGTAGCGGTGGACGTGGCAGAGGAACCGGCCGGGGCGGGTCACCCTGGGGGCAGAGTCGTCACTCACGACGTCGCCGGGGAGGTATCGCGGCGGATCGACTGGGCGGCGCGGAACGCGTCAGGGACCGGCAGACAGGCCAGGTCGCCCTCCCAGTCCTCCTCCTCTTCGACCATCCGATCGAGCAGTGGGAGCACCTCCTCCTTGTAGACGTAGCCGGGGGTGGCGTCCTCGGGCACGCCGTACTTCTCCAGCAACTCGCCGGCCATCTCGACCTGAAAGGCGAGGTCGCTCTTGGCCTCCTCGATCTCGGCGGAGCTGTCTTCGCCTGGGGCGGTGATGCCGTAGGTCCGGTTGGTGGTCAACTCGCTGAGCAAGGTCACGGCCGAGTCGACGCTCCGGATCACGGCCGGCTCGATCGTCCGGATCGAGCCGCCAGCTTCGACCAGTGCCCACCCAACGATCGGCGTCCGGCGCACGTGTGGCCGGCCAGGCTCCGGGAACCAGGGGATGAGGAAGACTGTCCAGAGACTCCAGCCGGTGATGGCGGGGGCGAAGCTGACGATCGTCTTCGTCCGGGTGGCGTCGGGCCGTGCTGGGCGGGGGGCGCCTACCGTCCGGACGCCAATCTCGATCAACTCTTCGTAGGTGCTCACAATGGATCTCCTTCGTGTGGTCAGGCGGCGTGGAGGCGCTGGTCGGCGTGGATGTTCGGGTGGAGGCGGTACCGGGGATCGGGGCGGCGGCCGACGCCGGAGTACTCGGGCGCCTCGCCTTCGATCAACCAGCCGTGATCGAGGAGGCGCTGGACTGGTGCGTCGAGGTCGGTCTTCTTCTTGAATCGGCGGGCCAGGCGGAGGAGATCGCGGGCGCTGACCTCCTCGCCGTCGTGCTGCCGGAGCCGATCGAGGAGGTAGACGGCATCGGCTGTGTCCGGGTCGATCTGCATCGCCGAAAAGGTCCGGATCGCATCGGCCAGGAAGTAGTCGCCGAGACGGACCGCGGCTGCGAGCTCGGTCCGGGTGATCGACGTCGAGATCGAGGAGGCGCCACCGGCGGCCAGGTGGAGGAGGGCTGCGATCCGCACGACGCGCCCGTTGAGCTTGGATGCCCAGTCGGCGATCGAGGCGAGCTGCTCGGCCTGCCCCATCAGCGGCTCGAGGGCCTCCTGGCGCTCGATCAGGAGCTTCTCGGCGTCCGGGGTGAGGCGGAGGACCTGATCGTCGGAGCTGGTGCCGTACAGGTCGCGTGCGAGCTCCTCGACGGTCGCCGTGTACCGGGCGCGGGTCGTGCTCCGTACGGGCTGGGGGTCGGCCTTCCGGTGACCGACCCTCGAGGGAGGCCAGGCGTACAGGAACCGACCGAGGAGTCCTCGGCCGCGGAACTCTCCGCGGCGACCGAGCTCCTCGATGACCGAGGGCTGGACCATCAGCCCGATCGTGAGGGCCGGGCGCTGGATGCGCTCGGCTGCTCGGCCGCGTCGATCGACCCTGATCGGGTCGCCGTCGTGGGCCTTCAGCACGACGTCGAGGTTGGAGACGCCGGAGGAGTAGCGGCCGGCGATGGTGTCGAACAGGCCACCCTCGGAGGAGATGATCGCCAGGCGGCCGCCCTGCTCGGCCAGGAGGGAGGCGATCGCCTCCGGGGTCGCGTCGTCGGCGACCAGGCGGGGCACGGCCGGGACCGTGATCTCGGAGGCTTCCTGGGCGGCGACCAGCGCCTCCTCGGTGAGCTTCTTCTCCTGGGCCCGGGTGCCGGCCCGGCCGGCGTCGGCCTTCAGCTTCTCGACCCGCTTCGACGCGATCTCGGCGAGGGTGGAGGCGTGGGTCCGCTCGGCTGCGACCTGAGTCTCCAGCTCATCCTCGACCGACCAGAGTGGCGCGGTCATCGCGGATTGAACGGCCGACTTCCGCTCACCGGGCGAGGCGATCGTCGCCGTGTGCAGCGCGAGAACTTCTCGCCAGCCGGGCCGGGCCTCGACCTCGACGTGCCCGCAGGCCGCGGCGGCGAGGACCGTCAACGCAGTCGTGCCGGCCATCGCCGGATCGGTCTGTGTCGCCTCGGCGACCTCCTCGACCATGTTCGCGATCTCGGCCGGGAACGCGTCGACGGGGAAGGGGAGAGGCTCCTGGGCCGCCTCCAGCGGAATGGGTTCGGGCTCCGCGGCGGGCCGGGTGGCGGGGCGGGGAGGGGTCATGCTGCGACCTCGATCTGGTGGGCGAGCTGCTTGGCGGCGGCGGACATGTCGCCTCGGAAGTTGAGGACCGCGTACGCACGGAACTTCGTGAATCCGTGCGGGTCGCCGGCGGTCGACGGGTAGAACGGTGTGTTGGTCGACCAGACGAACAGGCATCCGTCGCGGACCGTCGCGGAGCACGTCGAGGTCGCGGTGGGGTGAAGCCAGGTCGCTCCGTCGGCGTCGGGGTCGTGGCCGACCAGGCGCCAGCCGTGGGGGAGGAGCACGTCTGCCCACGTCACCGAGGCGCAGAACTTGTCGGCGATCGAGGTCGACCGGGACGGGTCGAGGGAGACCGGGCGTGGCGCGTACGTCTTGACCTGGGCGGGTTGAACGCGGATCAGCTCGATCAGCCATGCCGGCGGATCGGCGATCGGGAGCTCGGTGAGCCAGGTGTACTCCAGGCCGCTGTCGGGGTGGATCGACGGCGGGGCGACCACGTAGCCTCCGTGCGCCTTGAGGTCGATCCCGTCGCCGAGGAGCTTGTCCGTGATCCGTCCGACCGGGCGGGAGTAGTAGCGGTGGAGGCCACCGTCGCACCGGCCCGACGCAGCGGTCAGGGTCGCGGGGAGCTCGCCATACTTGGCTTCGAGGAGGTCCAGTGCGACGTCGCCACCGGATCGAGGGTCGTGGTCGAGGACCATCGTGTGCTCGGTCAGCGCAATGCCGATGTTCGAGAAGGGCCGGCCGGCCCACATCTGCTCGATCTTCTCGGGGTCGGTCGACGCGTCCCAGAGACCGTGACCGAGCCGGCCGCATTCTCCGCGACACGTCTTGCGTTCGACGGTGCCGTGGGCGTGCGCGGCGCCGATCGCGGGTTGCTTGCCGCGGGCGACCAGCGGGAAGACGGGCCAGCCGGCGGCTGCAAGCTCGAGCGCCTCCTGGCGCATCAGGTTTGGTAGCATGTTGGTGTCAGCCTCCAGAAGGTTCCGACCCTCACGCCCTGCACGGCGTGGGGGTCGATTGGTTTTCAGCCCGCGGCGCCATCGGCGAACTTGTCGGCGATGAACTTCTCCAGGTCGCCGCGCCGCACGTAGCGGCGGCGACCGATCCGAACGGACGGGCAGAAGGTGCCCTTCTGGATCCAGTAGCGGACGGTCCCGATGGGCCAGCGCTTCTCCTGCGAGATCTCCTCGATGGTCATCAGGTCTTGCTTGCTGGTCTGAGACATGAGTGCCCCCTTCGTGTCGATACCTGAGTCGTCCTGTTCGGAGATCAGGAACGCTCTGTTACGAGAAGCATAACACGGTGATTGACGAACGCAACTAGCGCGTGACGGGGGTGCGTTGATACTGTTTGACGCATGGGAACAGGCCAAGACTTCGCCCGGAATCTGCGGAGCGCGCGCGAGCGCCACGAGTGGAGTCCGACCGAGCTGGCGCGCCGATGCCAGGCGCAGGGACTCACCGGGTTCTATGCGGCGACGGTGAACCGCGTCGAGGCTGGCACGCGGCAGATCAGGCTCGAGGAGGCCCCGGCCTTGGCCAACGTCTTCCACCTCACGGTCGAACAGATGATGTTTGACGCGGCGCGCTTCGACGTCGTGATGCGCTTCTCAGTGTTGGTCGAACGCATGACGGCGTTGGGCGAGACTCTGCGGATCGCGGGCGCCGAGTACGAGGAGGCGCGCCAGTCGACCGCGACAAGCCTCCTTGCAACGGCCGGTTTCGATGACCGGATGGCGCTCACCAGCGCACAGAAGGACCAGCTCGAGCTCCTGGCGCACCAGACGGCCGGCGAGATCGCCATGGGCCAACGTCCCCAGTACCAGGTCGACGCGGAGGACGCGCTCTACGAGAAGATCTACCCGAGCGACGATGACCGGAGTTGATCAACGGCAGGACTGCCGGCGATGACTGGGCGGCCGCCGCTTCCCGTGGGCACCTACGGGTCGATCTCCGTACGCGAGGAGCGCCCGGGCCGGTTCCGGGCCCGCACCCGCTTCCGTGACTTCGACGGCCAGGTCCGCTACGTCGTCCGCTACGGGACGTCGAGGTCGGCCGCGGAGCGCACCCTGAAAGAGGCGCTCGTCGCCCGCGTCGAGGACGGCCACGGCATCGGGATGAACGGATCGACCACAGTCTCGGCGCTGGTCAAGGAGTGGCTCCGCGACATCGACGCGGATCCCACTCTCGCCCGATCCACGAAGGCCAGGTATCGCGACGTCGCCGAGGGCTTCATCGTGCCCGGGGTCGGTGCGCTACGGCTCCGCGAGATCGGCGTCGCGCACGTCGACAGACTCCTCCGGACCATCACCGAGAAGCACGGGGCCGCGAACGCGAAGACGGCCAGGTCGGTGCTGTCCGGCATGATCGGGCAGGCGATGCGCCAGGGTGCGATGCACACCAATCCCGTACGGGACGCGAAGCCGATCCGGGTCGAGAAGCGGGCTCCGCGGGCCCTCACGATCGAGGAGGCGAAGACGCTCCTCGGGAAGCTCCAGGCGGACGCGGACGCGATCAGGCTCGACCTGCCGGACCTCTGCGAGTTCATGCTGGGCACCGGGGTCCGGATCGGCGAGGCGTGCGCAGTGCAGCTCGACCAGCTCGACCTCGACGCCGGAACGATCGAGGTCTCCAGGACCGACACGCGGTTCGGGATCGAGGAGCGCACCAAGACAAAGGCCGGGTGGCGCGTCATTGCGGTGCCGGCCACCGTCGTGTCGATGCTGCGTCGGCGGATCGCCGATCCGGACATCCGGACCGACGTGGTGCTGTTCCCGTCGCCGGCGGGCAGGGTAAGGGACTCCTCGAACACGACAGGCGATCTCCGTCGCGCCTTCGATCGTGCGGGCTTCGATTGGGTGACGTCCCACACGTTCCGGAAGACGGTGGCGACCAGGCTCGATGAGGCGGGGCTGAGCGCCCGGCAGATCGCCGATCACCTGGGCCATGCCCAGCCCTCGATGACGCTCGACGTCTACATGGGGCGAAAGGTCGCTGCGGCCGACGCGGCGAAGGCGCTCGATCTCGGGTAGGACCTCCTGGGCCTCGATCACCGGGGCCTAGTTCTGTCCCTCTGTCCTTTCTGTCACGCACTCCTGGCGCCTGACCAGGGCTCGGCTTTCTGTCCCTCTGTCCCTTCTGTCACGTACCTCTAGCGTGTGTGAGGAGGAGGAGGGAAACACAAAGAAGTTGAAATTTCAAGACCCCTTTACATCAACAGGGACCTGGGGGAGTAGGTGCCCGTTTAGTGCCCGCTTAGCACTCAGAATCAACCGTGAACCATCGTCGGTGACCAACACTCAAACAGTGCCCGACTAGGGCGGGATCTCCGTGTCCATCACCGCTCGTCGGCTGCGAGAGTACTCCGCGGGTTGTGGGTTCGAGTCCCACAGGGCCCACCAATAGCGTACGTAAGTGCGGGATGCGTGGCCCCGACCTCTCGGAGGGTCGGGGCCACTGCTATTTGGTCCCGCAAGAACCCGCTGATGGTCCCGCAAAGCGTGGACCGCTCAGGATTGACCCACCGTGGTGCGGTCCCCGCCGAGTTCGCGCTCCAGCAGCGCCTCGAGCGTGGTATCCAGCTCCTGGCCGGCAGTGTCCTGCGACTCCGTTCCTGCGGCGTCCCCCGACGCAGCAGCGCCGAACGCGGTCCGGAAGCGGCTGTCGTCCAGCAGGAAGCCGTTCTGGCTCAGGTACCCCATGTCGTTCGAGGCGCGGGCCAGCGGGCTGAACCAGCCGGCCACGCCGAGCAGGCCCTTCGGCACCGCGAGCGGCCTGACCTGGTTCCCGGACAGTCGCGACAGGATGTCGCAGATCTCCCGGCCGGTGACCGGCCGAAGGGCCGGCAGGTGCCAGAGGTCCCCCGGCGTACGGCCGCGGTCCTCGGCCAGGGTGAGCAGGCCACGAGCGACCTCGTCGGCAGAGGCGTAGCTGTGTGAGGTTTCCGGGTCGCCGATCCAGGGCAGACGCACGCCCCCGCGACGGTCGGGGTCGGCGGCGCGCGCCAGCCCCGACCAGGGGACCAGCGTCGTCTCCACGCCGGGCCCGATGAAGTCGGCCGCCCGGGCCACGACGACCGGGGTATGCTCCCCGGCCTCCCGCAGGATGCTGAACCCCTCGGCACGTGCCTGGCCCATCCGGGAGCAGGGTGCGACCGGCGCGTCCTCGGTGACCGGGCCCCGGGTGAGCCCGTACAGGTAGCAGTTGTCGAGCCAGACCAGCGGGGTGGAGGTGGCCCGGACCGCGCTGGTCACGGAGCGGGCAAGCGGCGGCCACTGGGTGGTCCAGGTGTCGATCCGGTAGGGAAGTCCCAGAGTGGCGATGGCCACGTCGGCCCCCTCCAGGGCGTCCGCGAGCTGGTCGGGGTCGGCGGCGTCGACGGCCCGCCACTCGGTCGGTGGCGAGCTGGGGGTGTGGTGGGAGACCCCTGTCACCTGGTGGCCGCTCTGCAGTGCGGTGCGGACGACGCGGGCGCCGATCTGTCCGGTGGCGCCGATCACGGTGATGCGCATGTGGATCCTTCCTGAGGTGTCAAAGCTATCGCGGGGACGGCCACGCATGCCGTCAGGTCGGCGACGTGCGCGTGGAGCAACGAGACGCCGGCGCACCGTGGTGGTGCCAGCGAGGTGAGGTGGACCCTGCTCCGGGGTGAGAGGAGCCTCCCGTGGGAGTACTTGGTGAGGGCCTCGACCGAGGTCCAGGCGGTCACCGCCGCTGGCCTCCCCTCGTCGGCCGGGCAGGCGTCGAGCTGGCCGAGCAGTGGTCGCTCGGTGGCGTCCAGCACCAGCGGGAGGGCCGACCGGGCCGATCGCGCCCGGGCATCCTCGCACAGGTCGAATCCCACTGCGGACGACCGGGTGACGGCCACCCCAACCCAGCTGTCCTCGTGCGAGGCCGAGACCCGGTACCAGCGCGTCCTGCCCGGTTCGCAGCGACGGACCAGGGTCCGGTCGACGATCTCCACCCGTGCCCGCCCCGCATCGTCCCCGCCGAGCAGCGTGCGGAGGCGGCGTACGAGGATCGGGTTCTCGGGCCAGTGGCCGGGCCGGTCGGGCGCCAGCACCACGCGCGCCCGACCGGCCCATGCCTCGTTGATCACGGGTTGTTCACGCCATGACCACCGGCGCGCCCGCACGGCCCGTCGCCGACACGGCTTCCAGCGCCTCCAGGGCGGTGTCCAGGTCCTCGCGGGTGTGCGTGGCGGTGACGAACACCCGTAGCCGGGTCAGTCGCTCCGCCACGGCCGGTGCCAGGATCGGGTTGATGCTGATCCCCCGGCGGTAGAGGTCGTTGGCGACCTGGAGGGTTCGGGCGGAGTCCCCGTAGATCACCGGCACGATCGGGGTGCCCGTCCCCTCGCCCCGGTCGAGCCCGAGGCGCTCCACGCCATCGCGGAAGTAGTCCGCGTTGGCCGCCAGCCGTGCCACCCGCTCCGGCTCCCGGCGCAGGACGCGCAGGGAGGCCAGCGCCGCCGCCGTGTTCGCCGGCGAGAGGCCGGCGCTGAAGACGAGGCCCGACAGGTTGTAGCGCAGGAAGTCGATGAACCGTCGGCTGCCACCCAGGTAGCCCCCGCAGCTCGCCATCGACTTGGACAGCGTCCCCATCAGGATGTCGACCCGGTCGGGGGAGACTCCGGTCGCCTCGCAGATACCCCGCCCGGTCGTCCCCACGGTCCCGATACTGTGCGCCTCGTCCACCATCAGGATGGCCCCGTAGTGCTCCTTCAGCGCGACCAGTTCTGGCAGCGGTGCGGTGTCGCCGTCCATGCTGTACGCGCCCTCGACGCAGATCAGTGCCCGTCGGAAGGTCCCGCGCCGTCGGGCCAGCGCCGCACCGAGGGCCTCCATGTCGTTGTGGGGGAAGCTGTGCCGGGCGGCACCGCTGGCCTTGATCCCCTGCTGGATGCTGTCGTGGGCCAGGGCGTCGTGGAAGACGATGTCGCCCTCACCGATCACCTGGGGCACGATCGACGCGTTCGTGGAGTGGCCACCGACGAGCACCACCGCGTCCTCGCAGCCGATGAAGTCGGCGATCTCGTGCTCCAGCGCATCATGCAGGGGACGATTGCCGGACAGGATACGAGCCGCCGAGACCGAGGTGCCGTACTGACCGATCGCCTCGACCGCGGCCTGCTGGACCTCGGGATCCTCGGACATGCCGAGGTAGTTGTACGAGCTGAACGAGATCATCGGCCGCCCGGTGATCGCGGTGTGGTTGGAGATGATCCCGTCGTGCGGCAGGTAGTAGGGGACCAGCGCCTCGTTGGACCGGAACTCGGCCTGCAGCCGGTCGAAGGCCTGCAGCTCCGGGAAGGAGTCCAGGGTCCGCTCGCACCGGTTCGGGAGCCCGACAATGCCCGCCTCGCCAGGCTCGGGGGTCTGCTTCCCGGTCGGAGCCGCGACGCCGAGGGCCCGGCCCAGGGCGTGGGTCAGGTCGTCCAGGGTCCGGACCGACTCCAGGGCCAGCGCCTCCACGGTCAGCCCCGGCATCTGCTGGGAGAGCCGGCGCAGCGTGTCGGCCATCAGCAGCGAGTCGAAGCCCAGGTCCTCGGCCAGCCGACCTCCGCGCTCGATCTCCTGGACCGGGGAGGACGAGGCCTCGGCCATCGCCTTCAGCAGGGCGGCGCGGACGTCCTCGATCGAGATCGTACGGGCCGCGGCGTCGGCGCTGTGCGCAGCCTCGGGGACGGACCGTACGGGCACCGCCGCCCCCGTCTCGACCGGACGTGTCGCTGCGGGCGCCGGGGCAGGCCCGGTGCTGTCCGGTGCCGCGGCGTGGAGCCGCAGCATCGAATGGCGGTCCAGGCAGGGGTCCAGCAGGCGCCAGTGCGCGGCCACACCGCCCCGGGCCAGGACCGGGGCGAACTGGACACCGGGCAGGCGGACGAACAGCTGGGCGAGGTTGCGCAGCACCGTGTCCTCGGCGTCGCGGTTGCCGCCGAAGCCGACCCCGAGGAAAGACGCCTCCGGGTGGTCGTTGCGCACCATGCGGATCAGGGACTCCCCGCCCGACAGCTGGATCACCACGTCGGGCTCCTGCCCCAGGAGCTGGGCGGCAGCGCCGCGGAAGTCCACCGGGGCGGTGACCTGGTCGCCGAGCAACCGGCGGATCCGGTCCGGGTCGGACTCCTGCTGCCCCGAGACGGTGGAGATGAACCGCGCCGCGGGGGCACCCAGCGGGACGTCGGCCAGGGCGGCGGCAAAGCCGTCCCGGCTGCCCGCCATCAGCGGAGTGTGGAAGGGGCCCTGGGCGGGGATCGGGGTGGCGACGATGCCGGCCTCCCGCACCGCGTCCGCGTACGACTCGAGGTTCTCCCGGGTCCCCCCGTACACGGTCTGTCGGCCATCGTTCCAGCAGGTCGGGTGGACGTCGGGGTGGCCCTCGGCCAGGGCGGCGGCCTGCTCACCCGAGCACCGCAGGGCCACCATGCCGAACTCGCCGTCGCCCAGCAGGGACCGCATGATGCGGCCGCGCTCGGCAGCCAGCCGGACCGCCTCGGCGGCCGGCAGTCCGTCCACGGCGTGCAGGGCGGCGAACTCGCCGACACTGTGCCCGACCGCCATGTCGGGTCGGATCCCGAGGCGGGCGAGCAGCTCGGTGGCGGCCACGCCCAGCACGGTCAGGGCCGTCTGCGCGGCATCGGTGACGTGGATGGCGGTCGGATCGACCGCTGCCAGGTCCACCTTCCCGGGCCAGCCGGCGACCAGCAGGTCCTCCAGCCCCGCGACCCCGGACAGCTCCACCAGCTCCTCGCAGCGATCCGCGAAGGCAGGGTCGTACGTGGCCAGGACCCGCTGGTCGCCGACCCGCTGGGCGCCCTGTCCGGGATAGAGGAAGGCCACCCGCTGGGGGGACTCGGGGACCGTGCCCCCGTACCAGCGGCCGTGGGGGTCGTCGCCGAGCGCGGGGAGGGCGGCGGCCAGGTCGCGCAGCGCCAGGCGGGCCTCCTCCACGGTCTCGGCGATCACGGCGGCCCGGTGCGGCAGCGGGGTCATCACTGCCAGCCGGGCCTGCAGGTCGGCCAGCGAGCTGTGGCGGTTGGCGGGGTCGTCGATCGAGGAGAAGGCGGTCTCGCACCGCGAGCGCAGCTCGTCGGGCGATGCGCCGGACAGGAGGAGCAGGGAAGGGCTCATGACAGTTCGCTTTCAGGATGGGAGACGATCAGGTGCGTGTTGCTCCCGCCGAAGCCGAAGGAGTTGATGGCGACGCGGCGCACCGGGCGGGCACGGTCCCGGTGACCGGCCACGTGCAGCCGGGTCGACTCGAGTCGGGGGTGCGTGCCCGAAGGCATCGGGGGCTGGGCCGGAATGATCTGGTGACGGATCATCTGCACGGCCTTGACGGTCGCGAGGGCCCCGGACGCGGCGAGGGAGTGGCCGACGATCGCCTTGGCCGATCCGAGCGGCACGCCCGGACCGTCCGGGTCCTCGTCGGTCGCTGCGATCGAGGTGATCTCCTGGGCATCGCCCACGACGGTTCCGGTGCCATGTCCCTCGATGTAGTCGACCGGACGCCACCCGCCGGCCCGGCGCCGTGCCGCCCGGATGGCGCGGACCTGCCCTTCACTGGTCGGGGTCATGATGCCGGGCGCGCGGCCGTCGGAGCCGGCCCCCCAGCCCTCGATCACCGCATGGATGGGGTCGTTGTCGCGGCGGGCCAGGTCGAGGTCCTTGAGCAGCAGCAGGCCGCCGCCCTCCCCGAGGGTGAAGCCGTCCGCCGTGGCCGAGAACGGCTCGCAGCGGCCACGGGGGGAGAGGGCGCCGACGTTGGCGAAGCCGATCAGGGCGTCCGGGGTCAGGCAGACGTACACCCCTCCGGCCAGGCACTCGTCCACTTCACCGGACTCGATCATCGTGCAGGCGAGGTGGAGCGCGGTGAGTCCCGACGAGCAGGCGCTGTCGACCGAGAACGAGGGCCCGGTGAGGTCGAACTGCTGCTGCACGACGGCCGGGATGATGTTGGACAGCACCCCGGACATCGAGTAGCCGCCGACCCGGTGGAGGGCCTCGGATCCCGCCGTCGACAGGCGCTGCTTGAGGTCCGGGTCGTCGACGCCCCAGGAGCCGTCGACCAGCATCCGGGCCACGATCGAGGCGGAGGTGACGAGGCGGTAGTCGTTGGAACTCACCCCGATGACGGTCCCGATGCCGCGGCCGGCCACCGACTCCTGGGTCCGTCCGGCCCGGTCGAACACCTCCTTGGCCAGGGTCAGCGCCAGCCGCTGCTGCGGGTCCATGCCCCGGGCCCGGGCGACCGGGATGCCGAAGCCGGCCCGGTCCCAGCCGTACGGATCCTCCAGTGCGGCCAGGCTGTTCGTGCCGGATGGGAACGGGTGGCCGGGGTCGTGCCGAAGCACGGAGTCCCCGTTCCAGCGGTCGTACGGCGCGGGCCCGAGCTGGGGCACCGCGCCCGCCACGATCCGCCAGAACTCATCGGCGTCCGAGGCGCCTGAGGAACGGGCCGAGAATCCAACAACTGCAATCATCCACAACTCTGTTCTCTTGTTGGAGAGGTGATTCGGAAGCGCCGTGGAGGGATGCTTCCTGGAAACGGGACCTGTCACGTCGAGTGCCACGGGACCTGTCACGTCGAGTGCCACGCCTCGCCCCTGACAGCGGCGTCGCAACCATCGGCACGCTAGGAAGTGGATATGAACTCTTCAGAGCCCTGAGCTGTCGCCCGCGTGACCGGAATCCGAACTCGTGGGCCTGCCGGTGGCGTGTCGGAGCGGCCGCAGGCATTTCCGGAGGCATGGTGGGTGCGGACAAACAGATCCGGCGTCTGCTTCCCCCGTTGTCGCCGCTCCACCAGGAGAGTCATGACTCACGCTTCCCCTCGTCCCCGACCCCTCCGTACGCTGGCCCTCGCCGGCGCGGTCGGCTTCGCAGTCTCCCCGCTGGGGGCCGCTCTCGCCTTCGCCGAGGGAGACGTCCCCGGCACCTTCTCCATCCTGGAGCCCGGCTCCGGGCAGAAGGTCGAGGGGACCCCGCCGCACCTGGACGGTTGCGCCCTTGACCTGCGCCTGGAGGGCCTCGAGGCCGGCCAGTACACGGTGACGTTCCAGACCCGCGAGGGCAGTGACGCCTGGGACCCGATCACGACGACCCCCAACCCGCTCACCATCGCGGCGGACGGCCAGGAGGCCACCACCTCGTACACCATCGTCCCGAACGGCAAGGACACCGAGTTCAAGCTCCGGGTGAACCTCACCGTGAACGAGGCGGACGTGGCCCCCGGCGCCCAGTCCCTGGTCGCGACCAAGGACCTGGACCTGACCTGCGCCCCGACGCAGGTGACGCGGAAGGACGTCGTGAACGTGGCCACCGGCGACAAGCCGGAGCCCGAGCAGTCCTCGCCGGCGCCCGAACCCGAGACCACGCCTGCACCCGAGTCGTCCGAGGGCTCCGAGCCCAGCGCTGCCCCCGCGCCCCCGACCAAGGTCGACTCCGGCCTCAGCGGTGGGGCGAGTGGTCTGGTGGCCCTCGGCGTCGGCGGCACCGCCATCGGCGGACTCGCCGTCCTCGGCGCGCGCAAGCGGCGGGCCGGCTGAGGCAGCGTCCACGCCTCGTCCTGCCCCAGGAGGTGACATGAACCGTACGATCCGCGCTGCCGCTGCCGTAGTGGTCCTCGGCCTCGCGTCGAGCACGGTCGGGATGGCCGCCCAGGCCGCCGGCCTGGCCGAGGCGCCCCGCGGGGAGGACGCGCACGACGTCGCCAAGTGGACCCCCGTGGTCGCCCGGTCGTACGCCAACCAGTACGCGGACGTGCACTGCGTGCGCCTGCCGATCGAGGGAGCCGAGGCGGGGCCGTACGACCTGGGGGCGGCACCGTCCGGGACCTGGTTCTTCGCTGTGGCGACCGTGGAGGACCGGCAGGTCCAGTACGGTCCGGCGGAGCTGGTGGGCACGGGCGTCCCCACCGGCGGCGCGGCCAGCGACCTGATCGGCTGCCACGGCACTCCGCGCAACGGCGGTCCGGTCGCCGTCACCGCGCCCGGTACGGCCACCCCACCGACCCCCGCGACAACCGTCACGCCGGCCGCGAGCCCGACCACCGACGCGACTTCTGATGCGGTGCCGGACCAGGTCGCCTCCGGGCTGGGCGGCGCCTCCGACGGGGTGGCTGCGATCGGCGTCGGCGCCCTGCTGGTCCTCGGGCTCGCCGGGCTGGGCCTGCGCGCCCGCCGTACGAACGGCCCAGGGGGTCGGTGATGGCGCGACACCCCAAGCTCCCGACCTGGCTGCTGATGGTGGTGGCGACCCTGGTCTTCGTCGGGGTGCCGTCCGGCATCACCTGGGCCGGCTACTTCAGCGCCATCGCCGTGCCGGCACCGGCGCCGCCGACCCAGGCTTCGAACCCGCTGGCGCTGACCATCGACTCGCTGGGCATCCAGGACGCCGAGATCCTGCCGATGGCGCTGGCCGACGGCACCCTCAGCCCGCCGGACAACCCACGGATGGTGGGCTGGTGGAACGGTTCGGCTGACGCCGGTGCCGAGATCGGCACCACCTTGCTCACCTCCCACAAGGTCGCCGGCGGCGATGGGCTTTTCGAGCACCTGGTCGACGTGGAACCGGGCGCCTCGATCGTCGTGCGGGGCGAGACGGGCAGCTTCGGCTACGTGGTGCAGGAGGTCCGCGTGCTGCACAAGGACGAACTGGCCGCGGAATCAGCGACGCTCTTCGCGCTGGACGGCCCACACCGCCTGGTCCTGGTCACCTGCGAGGACTGGACCGGGACGGAGTTCAACTCCAATTCAGTGGTCGTCGCGACACCTGTGCCGGCCCCGGTCGCCAACTAGACCCGTGCCTCGCGGCATAGTGGGGTCCGTGATGGACTCCATGCTCACGGCCCAGTCCCGTTCCCGCGCGCTCGACGAGATGGGCGACGAACCCGGTCTCGACCTCTTGGTCATCGGGGGCGGGGTGACCGGTGCGGGCATCGCGCTCGATGCCGTCACCCGCGGCCTGCGGACCGGCCTGGTCGACATGCAGGACTGGGGTGCGGGGACGTCCTCGCGGTCCTCCCGACTGGTCCACGGCGGGCTGCGCTACCTCTACCAGCTCGACTTCGGGCTCGTGTCCGAGTCGCTGCGCGAGCGGGGCCTGTTGCTCGACACCATCGCCCCGCACCTGGTCCGGGCCCAGCCGTTCCTGTGGCCGCTGAGGGTGCCGCTGGTGGAGCGCTGCTACAGCGCGATCGGGATCGGCCTGTACGACCTGATCGCACACTTCCGGGGCGGGCGGGTACCGATCCAGCGCCACTACGACAAGGCCGGGTCGCTCGGGATCTTCCCCGACCTCCGCCCCAGCCGGCTGGTCGGCGCGATCCGCTTCTACGACGCCCGCGTCGACGACGCCCGCCTGGTGGTCGACCTGGTCCGCACCGCCAGCGCGTACGGGGCGCTCGCCGCCTCCCGGACCCGGGTGGTCGGGCTGACCCGCAACGGCGAGGTCGTCACCGGTGCCGTGCTCCGCGACCTGGAGACCGGCCAGGAGCGTACGGTCCGCGCCCGGCACGTGGTCAACGCGACCGGCGTGTGGACCGAGCAGACCGACCGGCTCGCCGACGCCCGCCACGACACCGGCCTGAAGGTGCTCGCCTCCAAGGGCGTCCATCTGGTCATTCCCAAGGAGCGCATCCGCGGCCGGACCGGACTCTTCCTGCGCACCGAGAAGTCGGTGCTGTTCATCATCCCGTGGCCCGACTACTGGGTGATCGGCACCACGGACACGGCCTGGACCGAGCAGCTCGAGCACCCGGTCGCCACCTCGGCCGACATCGACTACATCCTCGACCACGCCAACCAGGTGCTGCGCTCCCGACTCACCCGCGACGACATCATCACCACGTACGCGGGCCTGCGCCCGCTGCTGCAGCCGCTGGGCGAGCGGGCCGCGGACTCGGCGAGGATCTCCCGGGAGCACGCCATCGCCCAGGTGGCGCCCGGCCTGGCGGCGATCGCCGGCGGCAAGCTGACCACCTACCGGCAGATGGCAGAGGATGCGGTCGACTTCGTGCTCGGCCCGGAGCGGGCCCGGGCCCGGCCCTCCATCACCCGCCGGATCCAGTTGGTCGGCGCCGTCGGCTACGAGGCGACCAGGGCCCAGGCCTCGTCGTACGCCAAGCGGATGGACTGGGACCAGTCCCGGATGGAGCACCTGCTGGCCCGCTACGGCTCGGAGCTGCCGCTGATCGCGGACCTGGTGCTGTCCGATCCCGACCTGGGCCGCCCGCTCGAAGCGGCCCCGGCCTACCTGCGGGCGGAGGTCGTCTTCGCCGTCACCCACGAGGGTGCCCTGCACGTGGAGGACGTGCTGCGTCGGCGGGTCCGGCTGGCGTACGAACAGCGGGACCGCGGGACAGCCGCCCTGGACGAGGTGGGCGAGCTGATGGCGTCGCTGCTGGGCTGGGACGCCGCCACGCTGCAGCAGGAGAAGGACTCCTACCGGCAGGCCGCTGACGCGCAGCGGGCGGCGGCCGAGAAGGCCGACGACGCCACTGCCTCGGCGGTCCGCAGCTCGGTGCCGGACCTGGTGCCGGTCGACGCGGGCGCCACCGGCCCGGCCTGACCCTGCGGCGTCGCCGGCCGGAGCCGCGGACGACCGCGACGACCGACGCCACCCGCCGTTACCCTCGGGGGACACGAGCGATGCGCCGGGCCAGACCCACGTCCGGCAGGTGCCGAGAGGACGGGCGGAGACCATGGGCGAGAACATCGAGCCGGACCAGCAGGCCGAACAGGTCTTCGGCGGGGGGTACGTGCTGGCGGCCTCGCTGCCTGACCGGGCCAGCGTGGCACGGATCGTCGAGGTCGAGGCCACCGGGTTCCGGATCGCTGGGCCCGCGCGGATCCACACCTACCGCGCCGGGTCACTGATGCTCACCGACCACGGCGCCGTCGGCGCCCCTGCATCCGAGGTACTCGAGGGACTGACCGGCATGCGCGCCTCGGCCGAGCAGTGGCGCGAGGGCATCGGCGACGGCGCTGTGGTGGGTCGCTCCTCGCTGCCGGACACCGTCGAGGGCTTCGTCGTGGCCGACGGTCGGCTGTGGTCGGCCACGCTGACGGGGGCGGTCGGCTCCGTCGACCCGAGCGTCGTCGTGGAGCGGCTGCTGCGGGCGATCACCGGTCAGCCGCTGGGCGCTTGACCCTGCCACGTGACAGAAAACCCTACATGTCAGAGCTTGCGGAGGAACTCCGGGTCGTTGTCGGGGGCCCCGTCGAACGGATCCCTGCCACCGCCGCCGCCACCGGAGGAGGTGTGGCCGAACACCAGCCAGACCACCGGGCCGATGAACGGGATCAGCAGGATGACCACGAACCACATCCACTTGGGCATGTAATTCACCTTCGACACCTCGGTCTGCGCGAGGTCCGTGATCGAGTAGATCGCCAGGAGAACGGCAAGCAGGATCGGAAGGTAGCGGCCCATGGCCTGAGTCTACCTGTCCGGGCGACGGCCGACCCCGTTCACTTCGGCCGCCCGGTCGAGTCGGCGGGCCGCCGTTGCGGCCACGGTCTGCAGGCGCTCCACCCAGCGCAGGACCTGCTCACCGGTAGCTTCCCCGGGCAGTTCACCGAGGCGCATCGCGAGCGGCACCGAGCCGTCCTCACGTCGCAGCGGAGCCGTGATGTGCAACAGGTCGTAGGTACCCTCGGGATCGATGTGCTCTGGTTCGTGGTGGGTCGCCATGGTCTTCACCACCTCGAAGAACTCCCGCTCCTGGGCCGGCGTACGGGTCGTCGCCGTGTAGGCCTGGACGACGGCATCCAGTTCGTCCTGGGAGTACGGGCCCTTGGGTGAGATCGACCAGCCGCGCCGACGGGTCAGCTCGAGCTGACGGCGCGCCAACTGGCGGGCGTCATCGTCGGCCCGACCCAGCCGGGCGATCCACTGCTCGTCGGTCGGCGCGCCGGGAGTGCCGATGAAAAGCGGGCCCAGCGGAGGCACCAGCGGGACCCGGGCACCGAGGCGGCTGCGTCCCTGGCTGGAGGAGTGGTTGGCCGTGGCGATGAACACGGAGTCGCCCTCGTCGACGGCCTGGATGCTGCACTCCACCCCCAGCTCCGCGGCGACCGACTCCATGTCGTCGCGGACGAGATCGGCCATCCGGACCAGGGTGATGAACTCCCGGCCGGAGGAGACCACCAGCGAGCCGGGAGCGAACCGTCCGTACCCGCCCTGGAAGAACAGCAGCGGTAGCCCGCGCTCCTCGACCTTCATGTGGGTCACCCGGCCGAGCACGATGTCGTGGTCCGCGCCGTCGTAGATGGCCGCCGGCGCACAGTCCAGCCAGGCCACCACACCGTCGATGATCGGCGCCCCGGAGGGGCTGGGGTGCCAGCTGATGCCGGCGAACTTGTCCTCGCTCGGCCGGGCGAAGTCCCGGCACAGCTGCTCCTGCTCGGCGGACAGCACATTGATGCAGAAGGAATCGGCCGTCCGGATCCTCGCCCAGGAGCCGGACTGCTTCATCGGCAGGAAGGCGACCTGCGGCGGGTCCAGCGAGACCGACGTGAACGAACCGATCACCAGCCCGACCGGGCTCCCGTCCACCATGGCGGTGACGATGACGACTCCGGTGGGGTAGTGCCCGAGGACGTCTCGGTACAGCATGGAATCGATCTGTGGCCAAGCGGTCTGCGTGGCGGTGTGGTGTGCGGTAGCCATCCTCATCCCTTCTCTGTGCCGGCCCCGTCGCCGGCTGCCCCACATGCTGCCGGTGTGAGTCATGTCACAGAACTGTCTTTGGTCACAACGTGGCACGACGAGAGCGGTTGGGGAGTCCGGGAGCCTCGGCGGAACGAATGTGGTCCGGGTGGACCGGTGACACTCTCGCGGGAGGCCTCTAGCATGCCTGCATGCTGCAGAGACCTGCCTACCTGGTGAGCTCGGTCGACCACGCCCTGCGGATGGCCCTGCTGCTCCAGCAGGAAGGCCCGATGCGTGGATCGGAGCTGGCCGCCCGACTGGGGATCGCCCGTTCCACCGCGCACCGCCTGTGCTCGATGCTCGTCTACCGCAACTTCGCCGAACAGGCGGACGACCGTCGCTACGCGCCCGGACCCGCCCTGCGGGACCTGGACCTGCCGGGCGGCTGGATCGGACTGCTGCGCGCAGCCGTCGAGCCGGCGCTGGCGGCGCTGCACGACGCCACCCGGGAAACCGTCGACCTGCAGGTGCTGGTGGGGCACGAAGCACGCTTCATCCATTCCCTCGAATCGCCGGAGCTTCTGCGGGTCAGCAGTCGCGACGGCGCGCTCTTCCCCGCCTGGCGAACGTCCGGGGGACGGGCGATGCTGGCCGGGCTGGAGGAGCCGGAGGTTGTGCGCATCCTCGCTGCCGGCGGTGTGGAGGACGTACGCCGACCTGGGCTGATGGTGGAGCTGGGGCATACCCGCCGCCGCGGCTTCGCGCTCAGCCACGAAGAGGCCTCGCCCGGAGTGACGGCCATCGCGGTGGCGCTGCCTCGCCTCGAGGGCCTGCCGCCGGCGGCGATCAGCGTCGCGATGCCGAGCAGCAGGTTCACCCCGGACTCCTGGGAGTCGACCACCGCTGCCATGGCGCGCGTGGTCGATGCCCTGCGTCGTGGCGGTGCCCTGCCTCGCCCCGCGATCAAGGCCGGGTAGCCGGGCGAGCCCCTGCTGCGGGGCCGAGGGGCGTACGACCCGGGTCACTGGGTGGCACGAGTCGTGGTGGTTCGGGTGAGGGCTTGCGAGGATCTCACGACCCGCGGCCGTACGAGACAGCGCCTTGTCATGAGGGTTGTCGCGAGCCGTCAGTGCTGACTGACGGGGAGGAGTGAGGGATGGAAACGAAGGTGGGTAGCGAGCAGCCCGACCGATCCTCCGGAGACCCCAGGCCCCCTGCCGAGACCTCAGGGGTGAAGCCGTCCAAGGCCCTGGAGAAGGCGCTGCAGATCCTGGATGCCTACCTGGAGCATGGCCATTCGATGGGGGTCAGCGAGCTGTCACGCATCGTCAATCTGCCCAAGTCCACGTGCTTCCGGTTGATCAAGCAGTTGGCCGCCAGCCAGTACCTGGAGCGAATCGGGGACGACTACCGGCTGGGGGCCCGGGTCCTGGCCCTCGGCAGCCGGTACATCCACATGCAGCCCGGCGGGCTTGCCGACGTGGCGGCACCCCACCTGGGATCGTTGCTGGTGCACTCCGGCTTCGCCGTCCACCTAGGCGTGCTGCAGCGGCAGCAGGTGACGATCCTGGCCAGGCTCCAGACCCAGCGCATGCCCATGCCGCTGTGGGCGATGGGGGTCTCCCTGCCCGCCTCGACCTCCAGCATCGGCAAGATCCTGCTGGCCCTGGGCCCCCCGGATGCCGTGCAGGAGACCGTTGCGGCCGGCCTGCCGCGCGCGACGCCGATGAGCGTGCAGAACCCGAGCGTCTTCCTGGCCCAGCTGGACCGGGCCCGTGGGCAGGGGGTGGCGTACGACCTGGAGGAGACCATCGTCGGTGTGACCGGGATCGCCGCCCCGATCCACTGGCAGGGCCGTCCGATCGCCGCGGTCTCGGTGTCCGGCCCGGCCGAGCGGTTCTCCCCCGGGACGGCCGAGAACGTCCTGGTCCGGACCGCCCGGGCGATCGAGCGCGACTTCGTTCGGCAGCGCCACCTGCGGGCCGACGCCCGCAAGGCGTAGCCGCGGACCGCTAGTGCTGCTGGGCTGGCCGGGGCGGGTTCAGCTCGGCCTTGGTGCCGTTGAGCAGCAGCGCGACCATGCTGTAGAAGCCGACGGTGGAGATGAGCTCGACCATGCCGCGGTCCCCCCACCGGGCCTGCGCCAGCTCCCAGGTCCGGTCGGTGAGGGTGTGGTCCCGGTGCAGCTCGGTGGCCACCTGCCAGGCCAGTTCGTCCCGTTCGTCGTCGAACTGCGGCACCTGACCGGCGTGGATGGCCTCCAGCACGTGCGGGGGGACGCCGGCCCGTTCGGCCTGGGGAGCATGGGCGGCCCACTCGTTCTCGCTGGAGTAGTGGGCGGCGGTGACGCAGATCGACAGTTCCCGCACCCGGGGGTCCACGGTGGATCGGAACCGGATGAAGTCACCGAAGTCCAGGGCGGCCCGACACAGCTCCGGGCTGCGGGACCAGATCGCGGTCGGTCCGGTGGGGTTGTGCGGCACGGTGAGCACGTGGGTGTGGATGGCCGCCTCCTCCTCGGTGAAGGAGCTGGTGTCGAGCGGGGAGAGCCTGGTCACGAGGTCGTCCTTTGCTGGGGTGATGGCAGTTGGTGGTCGTCGGGGCGGGACAAGGCCGCCCGGTCAGGCGTACAGGAGGGTCCGGGGCGAGGGGTGGGGGATCGGTGCCTGCCCGTCACCCCAGAGCCAGGAGACCGGTGCGTAGTCGTCCTGCGGCAACCGGCGCAGCAGGTAGTTGCGTGAGTCCGCCGCCACGCCACCCAGGTGGGTGAACTCACCGAAGAACCGGGTGTTGCGCTGCACCGCCGATGCCCGGGGGAAGCGTACGGTCTCGTACGCCTGTAGTGCTCCCGCGACGTCCTGCGGCGCTCGCGCCAGTTCCGTGGCCAGGGTGACGGCGTCCTCCAGCGCCTGGCCGGCCCCCTGGGCGAGGTACTGGTACATCGGGTGGGCGGCATCACCCAGCAGCGCCACCCGTCCCCGGGACCAGCCGGCCAGCGGGGACCGATCGTACTGCAGCCAGCGACGGTCGGTGTCGACTGCGTCCACGGCGGCCGCGACCGGGCCGCAGGTGTCGGCGAAGCGCTCGGTGAGCTCTTCGGGCGTTCCCCAGGAGTCGCTGCCCGGCGCTCCGCGGTGACTGCTGAAGGAGACCACCCGGTTGACCATTGTGCCGCCCTGGATCGGGTACTGCATCAGGTGGAGGTGGTCGCCGATGTACAGGCTGATGGCATCCTCCAGGTCGGTCGGCCGCAGCCCGGTTCCCCGGTAGAGCACGTACGTCGAGGGGCTCGGCGGCGAGTCGTCGAGGATCTCGCGGCGCAGGACCGAGCGCAGGCCGTCGGCCCCGATCACGGCGTCGGCCCGGTACTCGGTGCCGTCGTCGCAGCCGATCGTGACGGCCCGCGCGTCCTGGTGCAGGGAGGGGACCCGCTTGGCGGTGTGCACCTCGACCCGCCCGGTGGTCAGGGCCGCCTGTAGCAGGGCGTCCAGCAGGTCGGCCCGGTGCACCAGGATGTACGGGGAGCCGAAGTGTGCAGCCACCCGGGGGCCGAGCTGTGCCTGGTACAGCTGGTCACCGGTGTGGACGTCGCGGATGACGAACCTGTTCGGCATGACCGCGGTGGCCATGACGTCGTCGAACACGCCGAGGTGCCGCAGGATCCGGGTGGCGTTGGGGGCCAACTGCAGGCCCGCGCCGACCTCGGTGATCCGTTGGGCCTGTTCGAGGACGCGGACCTCGATTCCCTGCAGCGCGCAGGCGAGGGCGGTTGTCATTCCGCCGATTCCGCCACCGACGATGGTGATCTGGGTACGCGACATGATGGGCTCCTCCTCCGGTGGCACTCGGCTCGGTCACCTGGCGTCGAAGCTAGGACGGCGGCCCGACGGGGATCGAGGGTATTCCGCTAGCTCGAATGATCACTGGCGCGAGGACCATCCGTTGACGACAGAATGAGACCTAGGTCACTATGTGGCACACGTCACTTTTGTACACCTAAGTTTATGTCTGACGATCTACCGCATGACCGGTGATCTGCCGGTCTGGTCACCACAACGACGCGGTGGACGGAGACGATGTGACTGCACGAGCAGGAGTACCCGAGCGGGCGATCGCCCCACACGGGACAGCGGACCACGAGCATGGGTCGACGACCCAGGCGGTGAACGTGGCCTCGCTCCACGAGGTACTGGGGGGCTTCCCCTCCGGTGTGGCCGTCATCACCGGTATCTATGACGGTAGGCCGGTCGGGGCGCTCGCCGGGGCGTTCGCCCTGGTGGCGCAGGAACCGCCGCTGGCGACCTTCGTCCTGGACCGGTCGGCCAAGGCGATGACTGAGCGGGGCCGGGGTGCGTCCTTCTGCGTCAACGTGGTCGCGTCCGACCAGGAATGGCTGTGCCGCCACCTCGGAGGAGTGAAGGACGACCCGATGAAGGGGATCGGCTGGCGCGCTACGCCGGGCGGCACCCCGATCATCGACGGCGTGGTCAGCTGGATCGAATGCCGGCAGGACCAGGTGATCGACACCGGGGACCACCTGCTGGTGGTCGCCGAGGTCACCGACCTGGAGATGAACCGTGACGCCCTCCCGCTGCTGGCGTTCCACTCCGGCTACGGCGAGTTCCGCCCGTCGACGCTGGTCGTCGCGAACGGCCAAGCCCACCTGGACGCTGTACGACTGGCCAACGTCGCCCGCCCGGAGATGCAGTACCTGGCGACCACCATCGGTGCCGAGTGCACGCTCCAGGTCATGGTGGGCACCGACGTGGTCTTCGTGGCCTGCGCCAACGGGGCGGTGAACACCGGACGGGGCAGGCTCGGGATCCGGGTCCCTGGCGTCGCACCGTTCGGAGCCCTGTTCGTGGACAGCCGCCACGGCCCGACCGAGGACCAGTGGCTCGCAGCGATCCCTGCCGACGAGGCCGAGCGCCGATTCGAGGCCCGCGAGCAACTGGAGCGGACCAGGCAGCGCGGCTACTCCATCAGCATCTTCGGCGAGCAGGACCGGTCCGAACTCGACGCCATGGTCCGGGTGTACTCGGATCCGCAACGGACCCCGGAGCAGGAGACCTTCTTCTACCGGCTGGCCGCGAACACCAGCGTGATCCACGACCCGGCAGACGAGGAGATCCACCCCGACGCGTCCCTGGTGTACCTGGCCGTGCCCGTACGGGACCTCGATGGCCAGGTCGTGGCCGTTCTGCGCCTGGGGGAACTGCCCCCGTCCCCGACCCGCGATGAGGTCGACACGTGGCTGGACATGCTGCAGGAGGCCTCCAGCCAGGTCGAGATGCGCATGACCCAGACCCTCTGATCCACAACGACCTGACCGACACCCCCTGACCCTGATCAACGAGCGCACTCAGTGCGTCGTCACTGCACGAAGCAAGAAACCCCACAGTCAACGAAGACAAAACGGAGAAGAATATGCGATTCAGTGGAAAGATCCTGGCGGCCGGTGCCTTGGCGGGAGCGCTCTTCCTGGCGGGTTGTTCCGGGGGCGGCTCGGACACCAGCTCCGGCAACGCCCCCGTGGTCGCCGAGGGCGTGGTCACGAACGCCTTCGGCGGACAGGCTCTGGACCGTGGTGAGCCGCAGCAGGGTGGCGAGTTTCGCTTCGGCACCGGAATCGGCCTGGAGAATCTTGACTCCGCCCAGGCGATCGGATCGTCGATCGCGACAGTGACCGAGCAGATCTATGGACAGCTCATGCGCTACGACGAGAACGGTGTCGCCCAGCCGGACATGGCCGAATCCATGGAGTCCGATGACCAGACGGTCTGGACCATGAAGCTCAAGGAAGGCATCACCTTCCATGACGGCACCCCGTACAACGCCGAGGCCGTCATCGCCCATGTCGAGCGCATTGCCGCCGAGGGCTCTCGATCGCTGAATGCCGGGGAGGCCCGTCAGATCAGCTCGATGCGCGCGGTCGACGACCGGACCGTGGAGTTCACCCTCCACGAGGCGTGGGCCACCTTCCCGAACGTCTTCGCCTACGGATCACTCGCCATGGTGCCGTCGCCGACGGCCGTCGAGCAGGAGGGCGAGCAGTTCGGGCTCCGGCCGGTGGGTGCCGGGCCGTTCAAGGTGGAGTCCTTCACCCCCGGCAGCGACGTCGTACTGACCAAGTTCGACGACTACTACGAGGACGGGCTGCCGTACCTCGATCGATTGGTGTTCGTCCCGTCCCTTGAGGCAGCAGCCCGACTCTCCGCAGTCAGCACCGGTGACCTCGACGCCGGAGCGACGCGGGTGGCGGCGCAGTTCGACGAGGCGCGCAACTCCGGTCTGGTCGTGCTCGAGCAGCCCCAGTACAAGGCCTACACCCTGCTGCTCAACCTCCAGGACCCAGCGTTGGGCGACGAGCGGGTGCGCGAGGCCCTCAACCGGGGCGTCGACCGCGAGGCGCTGAACGCCGCCGTCTTCAACGGCAAGCACAAGCCGATGGACGGTGTGCTCGTCCCGAACCACCCCAAGCACGTCGATTCTGGCTGGCCGACCTTCGACGCCGAGCGTGCCAAGTCTCTGATCGCAGAGTACGAGGCCGAGAACGGTGAGCTCACCCTCGACGTCCTGATCCCCCAGGGCCAGGAGTTCAACGACATCACCGCGATCATGCAGCAGATGTACAAGGACGTCGGCCTCGACATCAACTTCACCTCGGCGACCCCGCCGGCGATGGTCACCCGGGCTGCGGCAGGTGACTACCAGGTCCAGATGCGCGAGACGGTCATCCTCCCCGAGACGGTGGAGAGCCTGGGCGCCAACTTCCTGCCCGACGCCGGAGCGAACCACTCCCAGGGCAGCGACGAGAGCCTGACCCGCATCCTGCACGAGGCCCGCCAGGAGCCGGACCAGGCCAAGCGGGACGCGCTGATCGCGGATGCCCAGCGCGCGATGGCCGAGTGGATGCCCACGGTCCCGATCGTCACGACCGAGGCAGGGTTCGTCGTCGGCCGGGACGTGGTCACCTTCCCGGGCGCCTTCCCCAACACCTCGTACGAGGTGTTCGAGGGCAAGTTGGTCTCCGTCACCCCGTGACGTGAGGTCTCCCGCTCGGGCAGAACGAGAGGAAATCATGGCAAGAGTAGAAGCACTGGGATACCTGGTGGCCACGGTCAAGGACCTGCCCGCCTGGAAGAAGTTCGCCGTCGACGTCCACGGCATGCAGATCGTCGAGCAGACGAGGGACCGGCTCCTCCTCCGTCTGGACGCCAGGGCCTGGCGCCTGGACCTGCGGGCCGGGAGCGAGGAGTCCATTGACGCGGTGGGCTGGGAGGTCCCCGGCCCCGAGGACCTGGCCGAGTTCGAACAGGTCCTGAACGCCAACGGCGTACCGGCCCGCCGCGCCAGCACGGAACAGGCCCGGCAG
The DNA here is from genome assembly GCA_044508675.1 of Propionibacteriaceae bacterium. GTDB lineage: Bacteria > Actinomycetota > Actinomycetes > Propionibacteriales > Propionibacteriaceae > Raineyella. The sequence goes on from JBIQHF010000004.1 coordinate 30,169, forward strand.
CGCAAGGTCTCCGATCTGGTGCTGCTCGAGGATCCGGACGGCCGCACCCACGAACTGTTCTACGGTGCCGCCAACGACGAGCGGGTCTTCATCTCCCCGACCGGGGCGCAGTTCATCACCGGACACCTGGGCCTTGGGCACGTGATGTTCGCGGTCAGCGACTCGGGCGCCTTCCGCCGACTGTTCATGGACCTGCTCGGGTTCCGCCTGAGCGACTACATCGACATCGGGCCGGACCCGGGGACCTTCCTGCACTGCAACCCCCGGCACCACTCGCTGGCCTTCGCGGAGCGCGAAGGCGTCTCCCCGCGCCTGGGCCACCTGATGGTTCAGGTGAGCACCATCGACACGGTCGGCCGGGCGTACGACAAGATTCTCGCCGGTGCCGCGAAGGTCGGCGCGACGCTGGGTCGGCACACCAATGACGAGATGATCTCCTACTACGTCAAGAGCCCGTCCGGCTGGGAGTTCGAGTACGGCATCGGCGGGCTCGAGATCGATGACGAGACCTGGACACCCGTGCGCTGGGAAGCCGCCCACTACTGGGGCCATACCCGTGGCGACGGGGCATTCGAACGCGTGATGCCGCCCGTACGCATTGAGGAGCGAATGGCATGAGGCCCATCGTCAGCAGACTCCTGCGGCTGCTCATGGTCCTGCTGGGGATCAGTTTCCTGGTCTTCATCCTGCTGGACCTGCTGCCGGGCGACACCGCCGAGGTGATCGTCGCCAACAGCGGCCAGCAGGGCCCCGAGGCCGTCGAGGCGATGCGACGCCAGCTCGGCCTGGACCGGCCGCTGCTGGTCCGCTTCGGCGACTGGATGGTCAGCGCGATCCAAGGGGACCTGGGCACCTCGTACCGTACGGGCCAGAGCATCACCGAGGCGATCGGCCAGCGCCTGCCGGTCACGATCCAGCTGATCATCATGGTGGAGGTCATCGCCCTGGCGGTCGCCCTGCCCGTGGTGAACTACGTGGCCAGCCGCCGCGATGGCGTCATCGATCGCCTGGTCGCGACCGTCAGCTTCGGCATGCAGGCGATCCCGAACTTCATGTTCGCCCTGCTGGCGATCCTGTTGTTCGCAGTCACCCTGCGCTGGCTCCCGGCAATGGGTTACGTCCCCTTCAGCGAGTCGGTGATCGGCAGCATCAGGTCGATGCTGATCCCGGCCATCGCGCTGGCCGCGGGTCTGGTGCCGGTGTACATCCGGGTGCTGCGCAACGAACTGATCCGTACCCTCCAGGAGGATTTCATCCTGGTGGCGCGGGCGATGGGCCTGCCGCGCTGGAAGGTGATGCTGCAGTACGCCCTGCGACCCTCGCTGCCCACGCTGGTCACCGTCGTGGGGGTGAACGTCGGGGTGCTCATCGGCGGCACCGTCGTCGTCGAGGTCATCTCCGGGCTGCCCGGCCTCGGGTCCCTGCTCCTGGGGGCGATCAATTCCTGGGACTACGTGATGGTGCAGGGGATCGTGCTGGTCATCGCGGCCGCCTACGTGCTGTTGAACTTTGCCGTGGATGTCGTCAACGCGGTCATCGACCCCCGGATGAGGAGCTGATCATGAGTGATTCCACGACGACCGGCGTCTCGACCCGCCAGCGACTGCCGCTGGGCACCGACCGGCTGGTCAAGAGTGCCCAGCAGGTGCCGCATGCCGAGCTGACCGACAGCAAGTCGGTCGACATGCCCAGGCCCCGCCGGGCTCCCCGGGGGCGGATGCTGTGGGTCTGGATCTCCCTGGCCTGGATGGGCCTGCTGGCGGTGGCCATCGTCCTCGGCCCGGTCCTGCCGCTGCCCGACGCGACCCGGATCGACTACACCGCCATCGGAGTGCCGCCGTTCCAGGACCCGGCGCACCTGTTGGGCACCGATGCCGTCGGCCGCGATATCCTGGCCCGGATCATCGTCGGTGCCCGGGTGTCGATGGCCGTCGGCCTGGGCGCCGTCGCCTTCGCGACCGTGTTCGGCTCGGTGATCGGAGTGGTCGCCGCCTACTTCCGCGGTTGGGTGGACAAGGGACTCGGTGCCGGCATCGAGATCCTCCTGGCGTTCCCCCCGCTGATCGCCGTGATGGCGCTCAGTGTCTTCCTCGGTCCGAGCCTGTTGACCCTGATCCTCGCTCTGGGGGTGACCTTCACGCCGCAGCTGGCGCGGGTCGCCCGGTCCTCGACACTGCCCTTCGTCAAGAAGGAGTTCGTCATTGCCGCCCACTCGATGGGGGCGAGCCACCTGCGGATCCTGGTCCGGGAGATCGCCCCGAACGCGATCGTCCCGATCCTGTCGTACGCCGTGGTCCTGATCGCCCTGGCCATCAGCGCCGAGGGCGGGCTGAGCTTCCTGGGACTCGGCGTTCCCCCGCCGAATTCGAGCTGGGGCACGATGATGGGCGAAGGCCGCACGGTCCTGAACACCGATCCCCACGTGGTGCTGGTCCCGGCAACGGTGATGTTCCTGACGCTGCTGTCACTGAACTTCCTTGCCGACTACATCTCGCGCAGATTCGACATCAAGGAGGCGGCGCTGTGAACGAGCCACTGCTGAGCATTCGTGACCTCACCATCAAGTTCTCCACCGACAAGGGCATCGCCAGCGTGGTCAACGGGGTGAACCTCCAGGTCCAGGCCGGACAGGTGCACGGCCTGGTCGGCGAGTCCGGCTCGGGAAAGTCGGTGACCTCTCGAGCAGTCCTCGGGATCCTGCCGAAGGGCTCGATCCACACGATGAGCGGTTCCATCCGTTATCGCGGGCGCGAGCTGCTCGGGCTCTCGGAGAAGGAGATGGGCCGCGACGTCCGTGGCCAGGAGATCTCCATGGTCTTCCAGGACCCGATGACGGCCCTCAACCCGGTCACCAGGGTCGGCTGGCAGATCACCCAGCCGCTGGCGTACCACAAGGGCCTGCGTGGGAGGGCTGCCACCGCCCAGGCGCTGGAGCTGCTCGACCAGGTGGGGATCCCCGATCCGCGCCGGGCGCTGAAGTCCTACCCGGACCAGCTCTCCGGAGGCCAGCGGCAGCGGGTGATGATCGCCATTGCTTTGGCCTGCGATCCGAGCCTGCTCATCGCCGACGAGCCCACCACGGCGCTGGACGTCACGGTCCAGGCCCAGATCCTCGACCTGTTCGACGACCTGCGCCGGGAACGCGACCTGGGCGTCCTGCTGGTCTCCCACGACCTCACCCTCGTGGCCGAGCGCTGCAATCAGGTCTCGGTCATGTACGCGGGGCGGATCGTGGAGCACGGTCCGGCCAAGGAACTGTTCCGCCATCCCGACCACCCGTACACCTCGATGCTCGAGCAGGCCCGGCCCCGGTTGGAGAACCCCCCGCACACGCTGCTGCAGACGATCCCGGGCACCGTGCCCGACCTCCACCACCTCCCCGACGGCTGCCCCTTCGCCGCGCGCTGCCCGCGCCGGCAGGACGACTGCCTCACCGGGACGATCGTGCTGGAGGAGACCACTGACGGGCGCCGGGTCGCCTGCCGGCACCCCCTTATCGCCGACAACGGTGCGGAGAAGAACAGCGCGGCGGAGAACAGTACGCAGTTCGTACCGGAAGGAGCGTTGGCATGAGCGTCACCGAAGAGAACCTCGGAGCCGTGGAGCCCGCCGAGACGGACCGCCACCAGGCCCGCCGGGCCCACGACAAGGTGGTCATCGATGCCCGCGACGTGGTCGTCGAGTACAAGGGCAGGGGGCGGACGGTCCTGGCCGTCGACCGGGTCAACCTGCAGCTGCACCGAGGCGAGACCTTGGGACTGGTCGGCGAGTCCGGATCAGGGAAGTCCTCCCTGGGCCGGGCCATCGCCCAGCTGCCCTCCCCGACCTCGGGGGCGGTGGGCTTCGACGGCACGAACCTGGTCACCATGTCCCGCCCGGAGCTTCGCGTCCAGCGACGCCGGATCCAGATGGTCTTCCAGGACCCGATCTCGTCGCTGAACCCGCGGCGCACCGCGGTGGACATCGTTGCCGAGCCGCTGCGGCTGAGGGGTGAGAGGAACGCCCGTGCCAAGGCACTGGAGATGCTCGCCCAGGTCGGCGTCAACGAACAGATGGCCGAACGCAAGCCGCACCAGCTCTCGGGCGGCCAGTGCCAGCGCATCTCCATCGCCCGGGCATTCATCCAGAACCCCGAGGTGCTGATTTGTGACGAGCCGGTGTCGGCATTGGATGTCTCCGTCCAGGCCCAGGTGCTCAACATCCTCGAAAGCATGAAGGATGAATTCAATCTTGCGATGATCTTCATTTCCCATGACCTGGCCGTGGTCAGCAATGTGAGTGACCGGGTGGCCGTGCTGTATCGCGGGCGGCTCTGCGAGGTCTCCCCCTCACAGGACCTCTATCGGGAACCGCGTCATCCGTACACCAAATTGTTGCTGGATTCCGTCCCGGACCCGGATGTTTCGACCGACGTCTCCCGGGACGAGGTGGCGTCGAGCGCGCGACCGTCGACCGAGGCGAGTGTGGTCGGGTGTCGGTTCGCGAACCGGTGCCCCTTTGCGACCGAGATCTGCCGCGAGGTGACCCCCGAACTCGAGCTGATCGGACCGGACCACCTGGTGGCATGCCATCACCCGCTCGCCGAGCGAGAGCCCGCGGGCCGGGCCCTCGACACCGCCGTCCATGGGTGATCCGGAGGGCGATCAAGCCCTTCTCGGACATATTTCCTGAATTGTCCGCAGGGTTCTTTGGGGTGCCCTGCAATAAGAAAATGCGAGCTCTGGCTGGAGTTTTCCCGTGCCACTTTTTGACACATGTTGATTGCTGTGGCGGATGGGCTGGGGTGGAATGTAGGCCAAGCGTGGGATTGTAGATCGAAAGGTTTATTCATGTCGCTTACTGATGAAGGTATTCTCAAGGTTCCCGGCCTGCTGAGTCGCTACGTCCGGCTCAGCACGGGGGTCAAGGTGCACTACAGCACCGCCGGTGAGGACGGCCCGAGCGTGGTGCTCCTCCACGGAGGCATCCCCGGATCGTCCGGTACGGCCGGCTTCCGGCTGATGGCCCCCTTCCTGGGCGCCCAGGGCTTCCGGGTCTACGCACCCGACTTCCCCGGGTTCGGGCTCACCGAGGACCCCGGTAACTTCTACGGCTACGGCCAGGGCGCCCACGTCGATTTCCTGCAGGATTTCGTGAACGCCGTCGGCCTCGACACGTTCCACCTCGCCGGCAACTCGATGGGCTGCAACAACACCGTCCAGTACGTCATCGCCCACCCGGAGCGCGTGACCAGCTTCGCGCTGATCGCCGGCAACGTCGGTGACCTGGTCCCGCGCACCGAGATCGACAAGCTGCCCAAGCTGGTCCCCGACTTCTCCATGCCGCGCTTCGACGGCACCGAGGAGAGCATGCGGGCCTCCATGGTCGCCGTGATGCACCGCAAGGAGGCCGTCGACGACGACGTCGTGGCGATGCGTACGCGAGCCGCGAACAACCAGCCGTTCTACGAGGAGAACATGGCCCGCTACCAGGCGGCCATCCGCGGGACGATGGGCCCCGACGAGGCCGTCCGCCTGCGCACCAAGGACCGGCTGAACCAGATCACCATCCCCGGCATCTACCTGTTCGGCCGCCAGGACGTGCTCATCCCCGTCGAGGGTGGGTACATGCAGGAGGACGCCCTCCCGAACATCCAGTTCTTCTACCCCGACGAGTGTGGCCACCAGGGCCAGACCGACCGGCCCGAGGTCTTCAACCAGACCTTCCTGGAGTTCTTCCGCGACGGCAAGGTCTCGTGGGAGACCGCCCAGGCCGCCGGCGTCTCCGAGCGTCGGGCCCCCAATCCGAAGCTGGTCGGCGAGCCCGAATTCGCCACGCCCTGACCGGGACGACAACAAGCCATCCCCTCACAGACTCGCACAAGGGAGTGCAGAAATGACCCAGGTTGACCTGATGGAGCAGTCGACGACGCTGAATCGTCCCTCCATGCGTGAGCGGGCGATCGCCCTCGCCCCCGGTATCGCCGAGCGTGCCAAGCAGATCGACGAGCAGCGCCACGTCGACGACCAGACCATCCAGGAGTTGGTCGACTCCGGACTGACCCGAGCCCTGCAGCCGGTGGCGTACGGCGGTGAGGAGGCTCATCCGGCCGACTTCGAGGCCGCCGTCATCGAGATCGGCAAGGCCTGTGCCTCGACGGCGTGGGTGCTCAGCATCCTCGCCCTGCACAACTGGCAGCTGGCGCACTTCGAGCCGTCGCTGCAGGAGGAGGTGTTCGGACAGGACCCGACCACGCTGATCTCCTCCTCCTACGCCCAGCGCGGGTCGATGCGCAAGGTGCAGGACGGCTGGCTACTGAGCGGAAAGTGGAGCACCTCCAGCGGCATCGTCCACTCCAAGTACACGATCATCGGCGTGGACGTCGAGGTCGACGGGGAGATGCGGGCCCACGACGTGGTCGTGCCGCTGTCCGACGTCACCGTCGTCGACGACTGGTACGTCATCGGGCTGCGTGGCACCGGGAGCCGGAGCCTGGTGGCCGAGGACGTGTTCATCCCGGACAACCACGTGGTGGACCGGGACGTGGTGTTCGCCAAGCTCGGGCCGGGCCTGAAGCAGAACCCCGGCACCCTGTTCAAGATCGACCAGGGTGCGATCTATGCGACGGTGGCGGCCTGCCCTGCGCTGGGGGCCGGCTGGCACTTCTACGAGGAGTTCAAGCGGCAGATCCACGGGTACGTCCGCCGCGTCGACCAGCAGCCCCTGGAGCAGGAGAACACGGTGCTGCTGCGCCTGGCCGACTCCAATGCGATCCTGCGTGACCAGGAGGCGCTCATCCTGCGCCACATGAACGAGGCCTGGGACCGTGCCGAGCGGGGCGAGGAGTACACCGCGTACGACCTGGGCATCGAGATCTTCGACATGGCCCGGACCTCGCGCGCCGTGCTGCAGGTCCCGCAGATGCTCATGCCCGTCCTGACGGCGTACGCCGTGTCCGAGGGCAACCCGATGCAGCAGATCTACCGGGACATGCTGGTGGCCCGCCAGCACGGCACCCAGAACGTGGACCTGCACGGGGCCGCGATGATGAACATCGAGCTGGGGAACGAGGCCGCCTCGCGATTCATCCTGAGCCCCGAGCGCCGGATGAAGGCTGAGCGTCGCGCCGCCGAGCTCTACGGCTGATCGGGGGAACCGTGTTGACTACTGTCGAACCACTCGTCGTCTCGCGGGTGACCGGGAAGATCGGGGCCGAGATCTCCGGTGTCGACCTGTCCCAGCCCCTGTCCGGGTCCGCGCTGGCCACGATCAAGGACGCGCTCTGGGCGCACGGCGTGATCTTCTTCCGGGACCAGGACCTCACGCCGCAGCAGTACCTGGACTTCGTTGCCAACTTCGGGGAACTGTCGAACAGCCGTCCGATGCCCAAGCTGGACGGTTATCCCATGGTCAACGTGCTCACCCGCGCTGCCGACGAGGTGCCCTCGGTCGTCGGAGGGGTGTGGCACACTGACCAGGCCTACCGGGACATCCCCACCTGGGGAACGGTGCTGTACGGCGTCCAGGTGCCCGAGTATGGCGGCGACACCGCCTACATCAACATGGAACAGGTGTACGACAGCCTCTCCGACGGTCTGAAGAGCACCCTTGAGGGGCTGCGGGCCGTCCACGTCCACGCCCAGACCCAGCGCGGCCGCCCCGCCGAGGAGATCGCGAAGCGTCCCGAGGTGGCGGTCCACCCCGTGGTGACCACCCACCCGGAGACCGGCCGCAAGGCGCTGTTCGTGAGCCCGGGGTACACCGAGCGCTTCGAGGGCTGGACCGTGGAGGAGAGCGCGCCCCTGTTGGCCTATCTCTTCGAGCAGGCCTACCGGCCCGAGTTCGGCTGCCGGTTCAGCTGGCGAACCGGCTCGCTCGCCTTCTGGGACAACCGGTCGGTCTGGCACTACGCCATCAACGACTCGACCCCCTCCACCCGGGTGATGCACCGGCTCATCGTCGGCGAACCCGGCACCACCCGTCCCGAATAGGGTCCGGCACCACCGGGTCCGGACAGGCAGCCCGCGCGGCATCGTACGAGGAGAAGAATGAGCCAACACAAGCCCGTGGGGCTGATCGGGCTGGGCCGGATGGGCCGCCCCCTGGCCGAACGGTTGCTGGGGGCGGGCCACCCGCTCGTGGTGTTCGACATCGTCCCGGCCGCGGCCGCCGGTCTGGGGCCGGAGGCCCGGGTCGCAGGCTCCCCGCGGGAGGTTGCGGACGCCGCCGAGGTCGTCCTGACCTGTCTGCCGACCCTGGACAGCAATCGGGACGTGGTCCTCGGGGAGGACGGCGTGCACGGCGGCCGGGCCCTGCGTACCCTCGTCTGCACCGGCACCATCGGGGTCCCGCTCGCGGTGCAGATCGCCGGGATCCTCTCCGCCGCGAACGTCGAGTTCGTCGACTGTCCGGTGACCGGAGGCGTGCCGCGCGCAGTCATCGGCGACCTCACCGCCATCATGGCGGCGAGTGTCGACGCCGCGGCCGCGGTCGATCCCCTGGTCCGGACCTTCGCCTCCCGGACGGTGCTGGTCGGGGAGAATGCCGGCGATGCCCAACGGGTGAAACTGATCAACAACCTGTTGTCGGCCAGCAATCTCGCCCTGGCCTGTGAGGCGATGGTCCTGGCCGAGAAATCAGGCCTGGATCTGCCCCGGGTCCTCGAGGTGGTCAATACCGGGTCGGGGCAGAATTACGCCACCTCGACGAAGATTCCCGAGTACGTCATCCCGCGGAATTTCAATCGGGGCGGAAATCTTGGCGGACTGCTCAAGGACCTGCAGCAGGCGAGCCTGGAGGCCGAGGGATGGGGGGTTCCGATGCCCTTGCATGCGGCTGTTCGGGCCGCCTACGAGCGCGCCATCGAGGAGGGCTCGCCGACCGACGACTCGACCTCGGTGGTCAAGCACATGGAGCGTGCCGCCGGAGTCCGCCGCGAAGCACCGGGGGTCTGAATGGATGGCGGCGCACCCCAGGGGGTGCTTCGGCGTGATTCGGACGGATCCGGGACCGGTCATGGGTACGATGGCGCAACCAGTCGCCAAACGGCGGTTGGACCGCTAGAAGCCCGCCAGCTGGAGTTGCTCATGTCACCGTCGACGATGCCGACGCCTCTCTACTCGCGAGTCTTCGCGGTCCTCAAGCATCGGATCGACCGGGGTGACTACGGGCCGGGGGAACTGTTGCCGACCGAGGACCAGCTGACCGAGGAATTCAGCGTCAGCAAGGCGACGATACGCAAGGCCGTGGGGGAACTGGTGGCGCTGGGCTTCGTCGTCCGCAAGCAGGGCAAGGGGACATTCGTCCAGGACGGGCCGGCAATCGATCGGCGCCGGGTTTTCGTGGGGTCCTTGGTTGACCTGGTCGGTGGCACTCCGAAATTGCCGGTCCATGATTTCGAGATCGAGTACGACGCGCGCTTCCCCCGTACGGTGTGCCAGGACTTCCGGGGCCGTATTACCAAAGGAATCATCGTCCGGAATCGACGGACGATGGATGGGGCGTTCTTCGTCCACTCGGTCCACTACCTCGCCCCTGACCTGGATTTCGCCCTGGACGAGGCACGCCTCCAGGAGGAGGGCCTGGTGAACCTCCTGCACGACGCGGGCATCGAACTGACCGGTGCCGAGCAGTCGGTCACCGCGGAGATGGCGGACGTCGAGGTGGCCGAACGGCTGGACATCGGGCTGGCCTCGCCGGTGCTCTTCTCCAAGCGCGTCCTCGAGTCCCACGACAAGATCATCGACGTGCTGCACAGCTGGTACCGCGGCGACCTGTACGAGTGGCGTTCCCGCCAGGTCGTCACCACCCGTGACGGCAACGTGATGTTCACCCCGGCTGAAGGTCTCTAGGACCTGCAGAGCCGGGATCATCCAGCACCTGCCTCCGTCGGAACGGATCCGACGAGACCGAACTGGGGGAGCACTATGGCATCCGGCACCCGTGAAGGCCGTGAGATCACCGACGCCCTGATCGGGTCCGTCGTCGAGACACGCCCCGACGATCTGGGGGAAGCGACGATCAGACAGGCCAAGCGGCGCATCATCGACATCGTCGGGTGCATGATCGGTGGCTCCGCAGCCTCGGGAAGCCAAGAGTTGCGTGATCTGGTCCTGTCGAGGGGCGGCCGCGAGCAATCCTCGATCGTGCTGGCCCGGCAGCGCGTTCCGACGGCTGCCGCGGCGTTCGTGAACGCGGTCCAGGCGCGGGGGAACGACTTCGGGGTCCTGATCCCGTACATCGGGGATCGCCCGGTCTGGTCGCATATCTCCGAATCCACAGTCCCCGCGGCGCTGGCCGTCGCCGAGGCAACCAAGGTCTCCGGGGCAGAGCTGATCGCTGCCCTGGTCGTCGGTGATGACCTGACCACGCGCCTGGCGGCCGGATCCAACTACGTTCCCGGAGCAGGGTGGGACAGTCCGGGCATCGTGAACAAGTTCGGCGTCGCTGCGATCGCCGGACGTCTGACGGGGCTGGGGCGTCGCAGCGTGCAGGACGCGTTCGGCATCGTCCTGAACCAGCTCGGCGGCACGTTCCAGGCCATCGATGATGGCGCGCACACGTTCAAGCTGGCCCAGGGGCTGGCCGCCCGGGACGGGGTTGAGGCAGCTGAACTGGCTGCCCACGGGTGGACCGGCAGCGATGATCCATTGTTCGGTCGCAACGGCTATGCCGACATGTATTGCCAAGGGGTGGATCTCGAGGTGATCGGCAGGGACCTCGGCACCGTCTTCCACGGGGACATGACCTTCAAACCGTATCCCGCCTGCCGCTTCACGCATTCGACGATCGACTGCGCCCTGCAGCTGAGACCGCAACTGCCGGAGGACCACGAGTCGATCGCCTCCATCACGGTCGATGTTGCCCCGATGCACATCGGGTCGCCTCTCGCCCAGGACTTTGCGCCCGGGCGCTACCCCCAGGGCCACGCGATCTTCAGCCTGCGTTATGCGGCCGCCAGTGTCCTCGTCCGCGGAGGGGCCGGCCTGGACGCCTATGTCGACTCGGCCATCAACTCCCCGGAAGTAGCGGCAATGGCCGCCCGCGCATCCGTCGTGGGTGGTAGGTCCCCGGCCACGCCCGAGGCAGCCACTGTGACGGTCGTCCTGAAGGACGGTCGGGTCCTCACTGCGAGTACGGACACCGCCACCGGGAATCCGCTGGTCTCCCCGATGGACGATGCCGGGATCGAGGCCAAGTTCAGGGAGAACTGTGCCCATGCGGGTCTGGCAGACACGGAGCTTGGCGAGGCCCTGCTCGCACAGCTGTGGCGGCTGGAGGACCTGCCGGGCATCGCGGGGATCACCGAACACCTGCGACAACTACGGGGCCCGTGTTCGACCTAGTCAAGAAGCGGATTGGCGTCAGGATTCGCCTCTGCAGAATAGTGTGACCCGCCTCACTTGGCTTGTGCTAACTTGCCAGGCATACATCTGATCATACGGTGAAACGTATGAACGATTGAAGTGCTTGGAGGAATCGCATGCGCAAGACTGCTCTTTTCGCTGGTCCGGTCGCGGCCGTCGTGGCAACCCTCGGTCTGCTGTCGGCTTGTGGCGGAGGTGGGCCGGCCCAGGCCGCGGCAGGTGAGGTCGCAGAGACCGGCCAGGCCCTGGTCACGGCTGCCCAGCGTGACCGCGAAGTCACCTTCTATTGCTCGCTCACCCCGGCCTCGTGCGAGGCGCTGGGTAACGGCTTCGAGGCGAAGTACCCCGGCGTGACTGTCAACGTGCTCCGGGCGACGAGCCCTGACCTGTCCGCCCGCTACGCCACCGAGCGCCAGTCGCGTGCCGAGACGGCGGACGTCATCCTGCACGCGGACATGCCGTTCGTCCGGGCCGGACTGGATGACGGCATCATCATGTCGGTGGAGGATGCCGGCTACCTTCCGGCCGACTTCCCCGAGGAGTGGCTGCTCAACGGCTCGGGCGTCACCGGCACGCCGTACTACTTCGAGGTGCTGGGAATCGGCATCAACACCGACCTGGTCCCGGAGGCCGAGCGGCCCACGTCCTGGGACGATCTAACCGATCCGAAGTGGAAGGGCCGGATGAACGGCCCCGACAAGACCAATGCCGGCTACGCGATGATCTACGGGACCATCGACGACAGCGTCCCCGGCTTCATCGATGCGATGGCCAAGCAGGAGATCTCGCCCGACCAGGGGGGCATGGTCAGCATGACCGAGTCCCTGGCCGCGGGCCAGCACCACCTGCAGGTCGTCTCCAGCGAGCCGGCGATCAAGGCCGCCAAGGAGAAGGGCGCTCCGGTCGACATCGTCTTCCCCGAGCCCGGTGCGACGGGTCCCACGTTCGTGATCACCTTGAACCCCGAGCCCGGCCACCCGAGCGCGCAGAAGCTCTTCACCGAGTACCTGCTGTCGGAGGACGGCAACCGTACGCTCACCGAGGTGAGCCCGTCCATCGCGACGCCCCACGTCCAGCCGGACTACACGGTCCTGCACCCGAACGTGGACTATGTCGACCCGGGGCGGCAGGACGCAGTCATCGCCGCGATGAACCCGAACTCCTGAGGCCACGAGTGAGGAATCTCCATGACCTCCTTGATCGCGCTTGACCCCACCCCGCCGCAGCCCACAGGGGAGGACCCCGGTGGGCGTCGGCCGCTGCCGGTCCTCAAGCTGTTCGCCCTCGGACTGGCGGCGGCCCTGGCGCTGCTGATCGCCTACCCGCTGCTGCGGATCGTCATCGGCCTGGTCTGGATCGACGGGGCGTTCTCCCTCGAGGCCATCCGCCAGACTTTCGAGATGGAGCACCTCGGGGACACCCTGCGGGACACCTTCATCGTCGTCCTCGCCTCGGTCTCCCTGGCCCTGGGCATCGGTTCCACCTTCGCCTGGTTGAACGAGCGTACGGACGCCCGGATGGGCGTGCTCACGGATGTGCTGCCCATCGTCAACTTCCTGATCCCCGGCATTGCGACGGCGGTGGGCTGGCTGCTCCTGCTCTCGGACCAGGCCGGATATGTGAACGTGGCGATCCGGGCGGTGCTGTCGCGGTTCGGGATCGTGCTGGAGACCGGCCCGTTCTCGGCCAGTTCCTGGTATGCGGTGATCGGTGTCTACACCCTCACACTGGTCCCCTTCGTCTACCTCGTCGTCTCCGCCGGCCTGCGCAACATGGACAGCCGGCTGGAGGAGCAATCACGGATGTGCGGGGCCAGCGTGCTGACCACCCTGGTCCGGGTGACCCTGCCCGCGCTGCGCCCGAGCCTGTTCAGCTCGGCGTTCCTGGCCATCTGGTTCGCCTTCGCCATCTTCTCGGTCCCGGTGGTGCTGGCCGAGCCGGCAGGGATCAGGATGCTGTCGGTGCAGATCGTGCATGCCCTGACCCTGGGCTACCCGCCCAAGACCGGGGTGGCGATCACGCTCAGCACGATGATCATGGTCTCCCTCGGTGTGGTGTGGTTCCTGCAGCAGCGCGCCCTCTCCAGCGGGCGCAACGCCACCATGGGCGGCAAGGGTGCCGGCGTCGGCCGGGTCGAGCTCGGCCGCCTGCGCACCCCGGCCCGTGCGGTGATGCTGCTGTACCTGGTCAGTGCTGTGGTCCTGCCGGTCGCCGCCCTGACCGTCGTGACGCTGAACGGGTACTGGGGGACGGTCTCGTTGGGCAACCTGGGGCTCGACTCCTTCTGGGCCGTGCTGAGCGAGCCGCGCAACGCCGAGGCGATCCGGAACAGCCTGCTGCTGGGGGTGTCCACGGCCACCATCACGATGGTCGTCGCCAGCCTGATCGCCTGGCTCGCGGTCAGTGCCGACGGGCGGCTCGCCCGGGTGATCAGCGGCATCTCCAAGATCCCGGCCGCCATTCCTCCCGTGGTCGTGGCCGTCGGCATCGTGCTCGCCTTCGGCGGCCAGCCCTTCTACCTGGGCGGCACCGTGCTCGTCCTGCTGCTCGGTTTCCTGGTCATCGCCATCCCCGAGGGGTCCATCACGGCCGAATCGGCGATCGGCCAGATCGGCGGAGAGCTCGGCCAGGCCTCGGCACTGTCGGGTGGCTCGCCCGCCCGGACCTTCCGGTCGGTCTACCTGCCGCTCATGCTGCCCGGGCTGGTGGCCGGCTGGACGCTCGTCTTCGTCCGGGTGATGGCCGACGTCGAGGCCTCGGCGCTGCTCGCCTCGACCGGTACTCCGGTGATCGGCTTCCAGTTGCTGGGGTTGTTCGAGGGGGGCGGTGGCTACTCGGACCTGGCCGCACTGGCCCTGTTCGTGAGCCTCGTCTCGATGGTGCTCGTCACGATCGTCCTGAGTACCACTGCCGCCATGCACAAGCGTCGCCGGCTCTGACCTGATGAATACGGAGAACTGATATGGAAACCCTGACCCACCCGGACGTGGCCGACCGGCTCGATGTCCCGGGCGGCGGTGCCTCCGCAGCCCTCAATATCCGCAACGTCACCAAGCACTACCAGCGTCCGGACGGCACGGTCGTCCCGGCCGTCAACGACACCAGCATGGACATCCGCCGCGGCGAGTTCCTCGTCCTGCTGGGACCCAGCGGCTGCGGCAAGAGCACCTTCTTGCGCTGCATCGCGGGCCTGGAGAAGCCGGACGGCGGGTCGATCACCAGCCACGGCCGGACCCTCTCCTCGGTGGACGACAAGGTCTTCGTGGCCCCGGAGAACCGGGACATCGCGATGATCTTCCAGTCCTACGCCCTCTGGCCGCACATGACCATCGCCGACAACGTCGCGTACCCCCTCACCACCGGATCCGGACCGAAGCGGTCGAAGGTCCAGATCAAGGAACGGGTGCAGTCCATCCTCGACGCGATGGGGATCGGGCACCTGGCCCGGCAGTACCCGGCCCAGATCAGTGGCGGCCAGCAGCAACGGGTGGCGCTGGCCCGAGCTCTGGTGCGCGGATCGGAAGTCGTGTTGTTCGACGAGCCGCTGTCCAACGTGGACGCCCGGGTCCGCGACCAGCTGCGGGCCGAGATCCGGCAGATGCAGCAGGAGTTCGGGTTCACGGCGATCTACGTCACCCACGACCAGGAGGAGGCGATGGGGCTCGCCGACCGGGTGGCGGTCATCGACCAGGGGGAGGTCGTTCAGCTGGCCTCCCCGAAGGACACCTACCTCGCGCCCGCGACCCTCCAGGTTGCCCGCTTCCTGGGCAAGACGAACGAGCTTGCCGGCATCGTCGTCAACATCAACGGCGACGCCGTGGTGGTCGAGACCCCGCTCGGACGCCTCACCGGCCGCCACGGCCAGGAGGGCCTGACGATCGGCCAGGACGTGGCGCTCGTCTGGCGACCCGAGCGTACGCGGCTGGCGGAGTCGCTGCAGGAGGACAACGCCTGGGGTGCGAGCTTGGGCCCGACGACCTTCCTGGGCGCCATGTATGAGTCCCGTCTCACCGCCGGTGAAGACACGGTGGTCCTGCAGTCCGGTGAGGCACCCGAGCACCGGGAGGGCGACCGGGTCGTTGTACGGGTTGCGCGCCAGGACCTGCGGATTTTCCCGCGATGACATCCGGCCGGGCCCGGGCGGACCGGCCGACAACAACCAGACCAGCCAGGCAGACAGAGCAGTCAGACCAGTAGAGGAGACACGCATGCACATCGGATTGTTCAGGGAACGAGGTGGCGACCGACTGCGGGCCGGGGTCGTCGTCGGCGACGAGGTGGCCGACGTCACCGACCGGCTCGAGGCGCTCGGCCCGGCCGGTCCGGCGGGCCTTTGGCAGCCGGTGATCGAGGACCCGAGCGCGATCGACCTGACGTCGTTGGCCGACGGGGCTGAGCGCCGACCACTGTCCGAGATCTCCTGGGATTCGCCGCTACCGCGGCCCGGCAAGATCC
The DNA here is from genome assembly GCA_044508675.1 of Propionibacteriaceae bacterium. GTDB lineage: Bacteria > Actinomycetota > Actinomycetes > Propionibacteriales > Propionibacteriaceae > Raineyella. The sequence goes on from JBIQHF010000004.1 coordinate 45,969, forward strand.
TGGGTGCACCGGCGAACTACCGGGCCCACGTGGCGGAGATGGGCAACCCCAACACGATCTACGAGTGGGGCATGTTCCTGATCGCGAACTCCTCGGTCATCGGCCCGGAGGGGACCGTCGAGCTGCCGTACACCGATGTCCGGACCGACCATGAGGCCGAGCTGGCGGTGGTGATCGGGCGTACGGCCAGGAACGTCCCCCGGTCGGAGGCCCTGGATCACGTATTCGGCTACACAGCCCTGCTCGACATCACCGTCCGGTCCACCGAGGACCGGTCCACGCGCAAGTCGTTCGACACCTTCACCCCGATCGGCCCCTGGGTCGTCACCGCCGACGAGATCCCCGACCCCAACGACCTGGCGGTCCGGTTGTGGGTCAACGGGGAGCCGCGCCAGTCCAGCACCACCGCCCTGATGATCTACGAGGTCGAGCGCCTGATCGAGTACGCCAGCTCGGTCATGACGCTGTACCCCGGTGACGTGATCGCCACCGGCACCCCCGAGGGGGTCGGCCCGCTGGTCAATGGTGACCGGGTGGTGTGCGAGGTCGAGCGGATCGGCCGCCTGGAGGTCAATGTCAGCGACCGGCACGCCAAGCCGTACGCCAGCCGGGAAGGGGAGGCGGCGGACGCCTCGGTCTGATCCCCCGGCCCGTCCGATCATCCCTGCTGCATGAGGTCGCCTCCTTGCGGGGGCGACCTCATGCTGGTGCCGGCCCGTACGGCAGCCCGTACAGCAGTCCGGGCGGCCCCGAAGTCGCCCCTTCCCCCACCCCCTCACTCTTGTTATGATCCAGTCATACGAAGATTAGGTTGAACGTATGAAAGAGGGTTTCGGGTGTCCGAGGACAACGGCTTCTACGACAGGGTCAAGCAAGCGCACGTCGTCCCCCTGTGGCGCGTGCCCGGGACGGACTCCCCAGAGCCCGACCCGATCGAGGTGCCGTACGTGTGGCACTGGAACGAGCTCATTCCGCTGATCGAGGAGGCGGCCGAGGTCGTCGACCTGGGCACGGACTCGGATCGTCGGGCGCTCAACGCCACCAATCCGGGCCGGGCGTGGGGGACCACCCAGACCATGATCGCCGGCTACCAGCTGGTGATGCCGGGCGAGAGCGCCCCCGCCCACCGCCACACCCCGGCGGCGATCCGGCTGATGCTGTCGGGTTCGGGCCAGACGGTGGTCGAGGGGGAGCCGGTCACCATGGAGCGCGGCGACCTGGTGCTGACCCCGGCCTGGACCTGGCACGACCACCGCAACGACGGTGACGTGCCCATGGTGTGGTTGGACGGCCTGGACGTGCCGTTCATCAAGCACCTGCACGCCCAGTTCTACGAGGACTTCGAGGGCAAGCAACTGCAGCCCACCCCGCTGGCCGACTCGGCCAGCGTCGAGCGCTTCGGCCAGGGGCTGGTGCCCCGCGGACTGGCCCACGACCGTCCGCACTCGCCCCTGACCAAGTACCCGATCGGCACCACCGTGGACTCCCTGGAGCGGCTCCGCCAGAGCATGGGTGACCCCGAGCACGGCGTCTCGATCGACTACGTCAACCCGCTCACCGGTGGTCCGGTGATGCCGACGATGGCCTGCGCCATGACCCTGCTACCCGCAGGCCGCACCGGTGAGCGCACCCGTCATACCTCGAGCACGATCTTCTGCCCGGTGCGCGGCGACGGCTACTCGATCATCGGCGGCGAACGCTTCGACTGGTCCGAGCGCGACTTCTTCGTCGTGCCGACCTGGACCTGGTACGAGCACCACGCCTGCGATGGCTCCGACGTCCTGCTGTTCGAGATGAGCGACCGGCCGGTGTACGAGGCGTTCGACATCTACCGAGAAGAGCACGGCGCCTGACGCCACGTACGACCGACAGCCACTACCTATCCGAGAGAGAGCGAAATGTCCGTTGACGCAAGTGCCCAGGTCGTCGTCGTGGGAGGAGGTATCGGCGGGTTCTCCACCGCCCTCGCCCTGGCCAGGAAGGGCATCACCGTCCAGGTCCTCGAGCGCCACCCCGAGATCAAGGAGATCGGCGCCGGTCTACAGCTCGGCCCCAATGCTGGCAAGGTGATGGAGCGGATGGGCGTCCTCGACCCTGTCCTGAGGACCGCAGTGATCCCGGAGCGCTTCGTCATCTCGGACGTCATCACCGGCCGGGAGCTGTACGCGGCCGAGCTCGGCGACAAGCTGCGGGACCGCTTCGGGGCCCCGTACACGGTGATGCACCGCGGGGACCTGCTGGCCGACCTGATCCGGGAGGCCCTCGGCACCGGTCTGGTGGAGGCGACCCCGGGCAAGGAGGTCGTCTCGGTCAGCCAGGACGACCGCACCGCCACCGTCTCCTGCGCCGACGGGTCCAGCTACACCGCCGACACCGTTGTTGGGGCGGACGGGCTGCGCTCGGTGATCCGTCGCCTGGTCCTGGACCCCGCGGCGCCGCTGCGCTCGCCGTACGTCATCTACCGCGGTCCGGGCCCCCGTCCGGAGGGGACCGAGGACTCGGTCAAGCTGTACACCGGTGACCGGATCCACCTGATGGAGTACCCCATCCAGGGCGGCAACATGCTCAACCGGGTGCTCTCGTTCCGTAGCGACCGGGGCGAGCCGGGCAGCGACACCTGGGGCACCCTCGACGAGATGGAGGAGCGCTTCGCCGGGGCCTGCGACCACGTCCGGACCGCGATGGAGGCGCTGGATCGTACGAAGCGCTGGGACCAGTTCGACCGGGCACCGCTGGCCGGCTGGTCACAGGGGCGCGTGACCCTGCTGGGCGACGCGGCCCACGCAATGCGGCAGTACCTCGCGCAGGGGGCGGGCCAGGCGATGGAGGACGCGATCGTGCTCGCCGACGTCCTCGCTGCCGGGCTCGACGATGTGCCCGCCGCCCTCCAGGAGTACGAGGCCCGTCGCTTCCCGAAGGCCTCCGCAGTGCAGCGCAACACTCGCTTCTTCGGCGAGTTCGTGCATATGGGTGGTGCCGGTGCCGTCGTCCGCGACGAGTACCTCAGGAACCTGCCCGCGGACGCCTACCACTTCGTCGAATGGCTCTACGGCGATTGCGCCGCCCCGGTGCCGCAGCCGCCGGCGCACCTTGACTTCTACTCCGCCGGATCCTGAGAGGCCCACCATGAGTGTGAACCTGACCCTTGCCTGTGGGCCCTACGACCGTACGGTGGCCATCGCGGACGGCCGCGTGCCGCTGCCGGGGATCGACCTGACCTATCTGCCGTTGTCGGCGGAGGAGATCTTCTACCGGATGGCCCGGCACCACGAGTTCGATGCCGCGGAGATGTCCCTGTCGTCCTACACGCTCACCCTGACCCGGGACCGGCCGTTCGTCGCCGTTCCGGTGTTCCCGTCGCGGACGTTCCGACACCATGCGATCTACGTGCGGGGGGACTCGGACATCACCGATCCCTGCCAGTTAGCCGGCGGAGCGGTGGGGATCCCCGAGTATCAGATGACTGCGGCGGTGTGGGTGCGCGGGATCCTGGCCGAGCACCACGGGCTCCCGATCGACGCGGTCAGCTACCGCACTGGCGGCCTGCTGGAGCCCGGCCGGATCGAGAAGCTGCGGATCGACGTCCCCGGCGTCGACATCCGCCCGATCGGCCCCCGCGACACCCTGTCCGACCTACTGGTGGCCGGCGAGATCGACGCGCTCTACACCGCCCGGACCCCGGCCCACTTCAACGACGGCTCTGGACGCATCCGCCGACTCTGGGTCGATCCGCAGCCGGTGGAGGAGGACTACTTCCGGCGCACCGGTGTGTTCCCGATCATGCACACCCTCGTACTGCGCCGCGACGTCTACGAGAGGAACCGGTGGATCGCCAACTCACTGGTCAAGGCGTTCCGGGAGGCCAAGCAGTTGGCCGACGAGGCGCTCGCCGAGACCGTCGCGCTGGCGTCGATGAACCCGTGGGGCTGGGCCGCCGCCGATCGCGCCCGTGCCGTGATAGGGGCCGACGTGTGGCCGTACGGCATCGATGAGAACCGGGCCACCCTGACCACCTTCCTGCGCTACCTGCGTGAGCAGCACCTGGTCCCCGGGGACCTGGCGCCGGAGGACCTGTTCGCACCGGAAACCCACGACAGCTTCGCGGTCTGACGCGGTCGGCAGCGACGGAAACCCCATCCCTGACAAGGAGACTTCAATGAGTGACCAGTCCTTCGACCTGCTGTTCAGTCCGATCGACATCGCCGGTATGCCGGTGCAGAACCGGGTGATGTTGACCACGCACAACCCCAAGATGAGCGAGCAGCGCTACCTCGACTACTTGCGCACCCGGGTGAGCGGGGGCGTCGGGATGGTCGGCATCCCCGTCCTCCATGAGGGCATCTCGACCCTGTCGTATGTGTCCTCCGGGGCGCTGGACCCGATCTCGGCGTACGACGTGGACGGCTACCCCGATCCCGAGACCCAAGAGGGGCAGGCGTTCTTCGACGAACTGCTCGGGCCCATGCTGGCCGCCCGAGCGAAGATCGTCCACGACGCCGGCGCCCGCGCCTTCGGACAGCTCGCCAACCGCGGATCGATCCGCCTGCCCGAGTCCTTCCAGCCGATGCTCTCCCCGAGCGGGATCCGGGACCCGCAGGTCCGCACCCAGCCGCTGGAGCTGACCGCCGACGAGATCCGACGCGTCGCCAAGCTCTTCGGCCGCTCGGCCCAACGGATCAAGGACGCCGGCTTCGACGGCGCCGAGATCCACGCCGCCCACAACTACCTGGTCGAGCAGTTCCTGTCCCCGTCCACCAACCGGCGTACCGACGAGTACGGCGGCTCGCTGGAGAACCGAGCCCGCTTCCTGCGCGACATCATCGAGCAGATCCGCGAACAGTGCGGGGACGACTACCCGATCGGCCTGCGGATCTCCGGCCACCAGGCCACCGAGGGCGGCCTGTCGGTCGACGACGTCGCCGCGACCGTCGCCCTGGTCGACGACGACCTGGCGTACGTCAACGTCACCGCCGGCTCGATCATGGCGCTCCAGGACGGGGTGGGGCTGCCGTACGTGGCCTCCACCTACTACCAGCCCGGCTTCAACGCCGACTGCACCACGGTGATCAAGCAGGCGACCGACAAGCCGGTCATCCTCACCGGACGGATGAACGATCCGGCGCTGATGGAGCAGGTCCTGGCCGAGGGCATCTGCGACATGGTCGGCGTCACCCGGACCCTGATCGCCGACCCGGAGTTCCTCACCAAGGTCCGGCAGGGCCGGGCCGACGAGGTCCACAAGTGCATCGGCATCAACGAGTGCCACTACCCCGACCGGGTCTCGGCCTGTCCGGTCAACCCGTCGGCCGGCCGGGAGAACGAGCTGAGGATCGTCCCGGTGACCAACGGGGACCGACGGCACGTCCTGGTGGTCGGCGGCGGCCCGGCCGGACTGATGGCCGCCCGCACCGCCGTACGACGCGGTCACCGGGTCACCCTGGTCGAGAAGGGCCAGGCGCTCGGCGGCAAGGTCGACGTCCTGCGGCGCGACCCGCTGCGCCGCGAGATGGCCAACCTGGTCGGTGACCTGGTCCGGGAGTGCACCCAGCAGGGCGTGGAGTTCGACATGGGCACCGAGGCGGATGCCGACTACGTGGCCCGGGTCGGCGCGGACACCGTCGTGGTGGCCACCGGCTCGGTCCCGGTCGTTCCGGACCTGCCCGGCCTCGAGGACGTCCGCACCTTCACCGCCCTGGACATCCTGGTGGACGCCTCCGAGGTGGGGGACCGGGTGCTCGTCGTCGGTGGGCTGAACGACCACGTCGCCCCGCTCGCGGCCGCCGACTACCTGGCCGACCGGGGCAAGGAGGTCGTGCTCATCTCGGAGTGCCTCTTGCCCGGCCAGGGTGCAGAGCCCTCGATCCTGCACAAGCTGACCAAGCACCTGCTGGAGAAGCACGTCCGGGTGGAGGCCCTGACCGAGCTGGTCTGCTGCGGACCGGAGCCGATGGTCCGCAACACCTTCTCGAAGGAGACCAGCGCCCTGGGACGCTTCGACTCCATCGTCTTCGCAGCCGACAGCGCGCCGGTGGGTGTCGACGGGCTGGACGGCGGCAACGAGGTCCACCGCATCGGTGACGCCTTGGCGCCGCGCCGACTGGTCCACGCGACCCTGGACGGCATGCGGATCGGAACCCGGGTCTGAGGAGACCGGTCCTCGGGAGGCTGGGTGTGGTGGGGGTTGTGGCCCGGTGCCGGCGGCATGCGGTTGCCGGCACCGGGCCCGGCTCAGCCCAGCAGGTAGCCGACCAGCGCGCCGAGGAAGGCGCCCAGGGCCCAGATGAGCTCCAGGATGCCGGTCAGCTTGAGGACCGGCACCAGGCCCATCCCTACGGCGCCCCCGATGATCTTCCGGGCCGCGGCGAACGCGGGGATCAGGAAGGCCAGGCCGAGCAGCACCCACCAGGTCGTGGTCGCTGCCAGCGCGACCAGGCAGACCAGGGCCAGGGTGAGCAGGGTCAGGTAGAGGCCCCGGGTCCGGCGGTCACCGATCATCACTGGCAGGGTGCGCTTGTCCTGGACCCGGTCGGTGGGGATGTCCCGCAGGTTGTTGGAGGCCATCACCGCTGCGGTGAGCAGCCCCACGCCGAGGCTGGCGAAGACAGTCGGGATCAGCGTCGCAGAGGTGAACCCCCCGAGCTGGACGTATGTGGTGCCGATGACCGCAACCGGCCCGAAGAACAGGAACACCATGAACTCGCCCAAGCCGAAGTAGCTGTACGGCTTGGGGCCGCCGGTGTAGGTCCAGGCGACGATGATGCACAGGATGCCGAGCAGCAGCAGCCAGGGGTTGGAGGTCAGGGCGACCACGACGCCGGCGAGGGCCGCGACGGCGAAGGAGCCCACGGCCGCCACCTTCACCTGCTCCGCCGAGGCGGCTCCGGACGCGACCAGTCGCTTGGGTCCCACCCGGTCGGTGTCGGTACCCCGGCTGCCATCGGCGTAGTCGTTGACGAAGTTGGCGCCCACCTGGACCGCCAGCGTCACCACGAAGGCCAGCACGGCCTTCCACCACACCGCGCCGCCCCCGTACACCGGCACCGTCGTGCCGGCAAGGGCGGCGGCGAAGGAGACCGGCAGGGTCTGTGGTCGAGCACCGAGGATCCATTGCCGTGCAGTCGCCATGGGCCCCACTCTTCCACGCCGCCGCGCCGATCCCCCCACTCGCCCATTCCTCGGAGTTGATGATGAACGTTGCCCGACCCCTGTCCCTGGCCGTCGCCATTGCAACGGTGGGCACCCTCCCGGTCTTCTTGGTGGGGGCGCTGGCCGTCCTGATCGGCACGGACCTGCACCTCACCGCGACCCAGATCGGTGCCGCCGCGACCGCGTTCTATGCCACCGGGGCGGTCTCCTCGGTCCCGGCCGGGCGGCTGGGCGAACGCTGGGGTGGACGACGGGTCAGTGTGATCGCCGGCCTCCTGGCGGTAACCAGTCTGGTCGGCCTGGCGCTGGCCCCCGCACACTTCTGGTTCCTGCTGGCACTGATGAGCGTCGGCGGGCTCGCGAACGCCTTGGCCCAGACCGGCGCCAACTTGCTGCTGTCGGGTGGGGCTGCGGCCCGGTCGCAGGGCTTCGCGTTCGGGGTGAAGCAGTCCGCCGTCCCGCTGGCCACCATGCTCGGCGGCATCGCGATCCCGGTGTTCGGCCTGACCGTGGGCTGGCGGGCATCGTTCGCATTGTTCGGGGCCCTCGCCCTGCTGGTGAGCGTGCTGCAACTGCTCGACGGTGTGGGGCAGGGACACCAGGAGCCGCAGCTCCGGTCGGGGCCGGGGCCCCGGGGTCTGGGGGAGCGTCGCTTCCTGCTGTTCGCCGTCGCGGCCGGGCTGGCCGGTGCGGCGACCAACTCAATGGCGGCCTTCCTGGTCACCTGGTCGGTGGAGGTGGGCCTGTCGATGGGGAGGGCCGGGACCCTGATGGCGGTGGCGAGCGTCCTCGCCGTCTGTGCCCGCGTGGTATCGGGGGTGATGGCGGACCGGCGGGGCGGCCAGCACGTGCTGGTGGTCGCAATCCATATCACCGGGGGAGCGGTGGGCATGTTCCTGCTGTCCCTCGGTGTGGCTCCCCTGGTCGTCGTGGGGGCGCTGATGGCGTACGCGATCGGCTGGTCCTGGCCGGGCCTGTTGCTGATGGCCGCCGCACGACTCAACCCGGGAGCGCCGGGCCGGAGCATGAGCATGATCCAGACCGGAGCCTTCACCGGCGGCATGTCCGGACCGATCCTCTTCGGTCTGGCCACGGACGCGTGGGGCGGCCCGGTCGCCTGGCGGCTGGCGGGACTGAGCATGGCGGTCTCCGTCACCGTCCTGCTCTACACCCGACATGCCTGGCGGCGCCGAGTGGCCCGAGGCACGGAAGAGGGACCGGGGCTGCCGGGTCTGGCCGCCGATGCCAACTAAATGCTCGGGGAGCTTGCCCGAGGCCGTACGATCTGGTTAAACTTTATGTCATACGTAAGAACGTAAGACTATGTGAATGAGTCCCGTTGGACACAAGAGAAGGGGACGCGGAGTGCTCGACAAGATGAACCTGGCCGGCCGTGCCGTGGTGGTCAGTGGAGCGGCCGCCGGCATCGGTGCCGCGACCGCCACAGCCGCGGCAGGCCTGGGCGCCCACGTGGTGGCGGTCGATATCGACGCCGCCGGGCTCGAGGTCCTGCAGTCCCGCCTGGGCCCGGGCGCCTGCACCGCGATCGTCGCCGATGTCACCGACCAGGACGGCATCACCCACGTCCTCGAGGCGTGCCGCAGTATCGACCGGCCGATCACTGGGCTGGTCAACAACGTCGGTGTCAACAATCGCCAGCCGCTCGACGACGGAACACGCGAGGACTGGGAGACCTATCTGGGCCTCAACCTCACCTCGACCTGGTCCCTCACCCGCGGACTGCTGGACCGGTTGCTGGCCCAGCCGGGCGGCTCGGTGGTCAATGTCTCCTCGGTGCACGGGCTGATCGGCATGCCCGGCGCCGCGAACTACGCGACCGTCAAGGCCGGACTGCTCGGCTTCACCAGGCAAGTGGCCGCCGAGTATGGCCCGCAGGGACTGCGTGCCAACGCCGTCTGCCCCGGCCTGACGCTGACCGAACGCATCGCTCGGCGCGGAGTGGACGACTTGTTGGACCAACAACAGGGCCGGCTACTTTCCGGCCGACTTGCCGAGCCCGACGAGGTGGCCGCCGTGATCACCTTCCTCCTGACCGACGCCGCCTCGTACGTGACCGGGGCGACCGTCCCCGTCGACGGCGGCTACACGATCCGCTGATTGATTCCGGTGACAGCACCACCCCTTTCCAGAAACGAGGAGACCATGACTGCAGTCCTTTCCGAGAGCCAGGTCGAGAGCTACGCCGAGCGGGGCTGCCTGTTCCCCCTGCAGGCGATGACCCGTGAGGAGGCGGCGGACTACCGTTCCACGCTGGAGGCTTTCGAGGCCGAGTACGGGGACCGGGCCTCCGACGTCCTGCGCTCGAAGTCGCACCTGGCGCTGACCTGGGTTGACGAACTCATCCGTCACCCCGCGATCCTCGACGTGGTCGAAGGAATCCTTGGGCCGGACATCGTCTGCTGGGGGTCGTCGTTCTTCATCAAGAACCCCTACGACCCGCGCTACATCGCTTGGCACCAGGACGCGCCGTTCGCGAACATCCCCGACGGCGGGGAACTACTCACGGCGTGGATCGCCCTGGCCCCGAGCAAGGTCGCCAACGGCTGCCTCAATGTGGTCCCAGGCACCCAGACCGAGCGGGTCGAGCACGCGTACACCGGTGACGCGTCGAACATGCTCTCCCAGGGCCAGGAGATCGCTGTGGAGGTCGACGAGGCCGACGCCGTGGCCATCGAACTGGAGCCGGGCCAGTTCTCCCTGCACCACCAGTTCATCTTCCACGGGTCCGGCCCCAGCAAAAGCGACGAGCGTCGGATCGGGCTGGCCGTCCGGTACATGAAGCCATTCCCGCGCAGCGAGGATGCCACAGCGGAGCCGGCGATGATCGTCCGCGGCGAGGACCGGTACGGCGCCTTCGAGCCCGAGCCGCGACCGAAGGCGGACATGGCCCCGGAGGCGGTGCAGTACCTGGAGAACCAGTTGCGGAACCGCCATGGCCAGCGCTACCGCAAGGACTGACGATTCCGCAGGGACGACGATCCCGGCCCGGCCCTGGACAGCACGGTGCTGCCCGGGGCCGGCCTGCTGCCGGGGTGGATCGTCCCTAGAGCTCCTGGCGGTGGGGAAGTCCGGGCCAGCCCTCGACCAGGGCCTGCCGATCCACCTTGCCGGTGCTGGTCAGTGGCAGCTCGTCCACGGCGGCGAGCCCGCGGGGCAGGGCATGGTGCGATACCTCGTCGACCAGCACGGCCCGCAGCTCGGCCAGCGTCGTCCGCGCGGTGGTGACGACCACGACCCGGGTGCCCCAGACCGGGTCGGGCACCCCGAGGGCGACCAGTTCGGTGGTTCCGGTCGCCCGCTGGGCCGCCGCCTGCACCGCGGCCAGGTCGACGTTCAGCCCGCCCGAGACCACCACGTCGTCGACCCGGCCCAGCAGCCGCAGGCGTCCGTCCGCGGCCAGTTCGCCCCGGTCGCCGGTGAGCAGCTGTCGGCCACCGTGCGGTAGCTCGCGCAGCGCCGCCGCGGTCAGGTCCGGGCGGCCCAGATAGCCGGAGAACAGCACCGGCCCGCTGATCCCCACCCGCTGGTCAGCCGGATCCACGGTGACGTCGACACCATCGAGTGGGCGACCGTCGTACACGCAGCCCCCGCAGGTCTCACTCATCCCGTACGTGGTGACCAGCCGCAGGCCCGCGGCCCTCAAGCGGTCCAGTAGGGCAGGGCCGACCGCCGCTCCGCCCAGCAGGATCGCGTCAAACCCGGCCAGCGCCACCAGTGTCGTACGGTCCTCGACCAGCCGGGCCAGCTGGGTGGGCACCACCGACAGGTAGTGCCGGGCCCCGGGCCGGGTCGTCGCCGGCGAAGGATCGGCAAGGTCGGCCCCGGTCAGGTGTAACGCCCGGCCGGCCAGGAGGGCGCGGCAGACCACCATCGCGCCGGCCACGTAGTGCGCGCCCAGGGCCAGTGTCCACTCACCCGGCCCGCCGATCCGGGCGTCGGTCGCGGCGGCCCCGGCACGGATCGCGGCCGCGGACAGCATCACACCCTTGGGGGCACCGGTCGAACCCGAGGTCGAGACGACCAGCGCGACGTCGTCGGGCACCGCACCGGGGCGCTCGGCCGCCGACAGCATCCGTCGCACTGCCGCGGCCTCCACCGGATCCGGCGGCAGCGGGGCCAGCACGTAGTCGCCGGCCAATGCGCCGGCGAACTCCGCGGTCAGCTCGTCGGCCGACAACCCGGCGGTGGGTAACAGGCGGAGGGCAGGGGTGGGCACCGGCCCAGCGTACGGGGTGCGGCGGAGTCCTGCCGGACCGATCTGGTGGGCCGCCGCGGATCTTGTGACGTGCGGCGGATCTTATGTACCCGCGGCGGATGCTGCGTACCCGCGGCGGATCCTGTGCACACCCGCTGCAGTCGTGGTGTCCGCAGCGGAGCACAGGATCCGCGGCAAAAGCGGAGGCTCGGCACAACGTCCGCAGCCGAGTACAGGATCCGCGGGACGACCGGAGCCGGCCGGGCCAATGCGGCCGGGTATCCGCAACGGCGCGGATCGTCCGCAGGCGTGGTCGGGGGAGAGCGGGGTTCGTCCGCAGGCGTGGTCGGGGCAGGGCGGGCATAGGGTCGGGCCATGCACCCCGACGACATGGACACGGATGACATGCACACGGACGACCGGGACCCGGACAGCACCGAAACGTACGCGTACGCCATTCCGATGCGCACCCGGTTCCGCGGCATCGAGGTCCGAGAAGGTCTGCTGTGGCGGGGCCCGGCCGGTTGGGCCGAATGGAGCCCGTTCCTGGACTACTCCGGGGCGGAACTCGTCCCCTGGTTGCGTGCGGCCCGCGAGGCCGCCACCCAACCCTGGCCCGCCCCGGTCCGCGACCGGGTCCCGGTCAATGTCACCGTCCCCGTCGTCGAACCGGAACAGGCGCACGCCATCGTCACCGGCTCCGGCTGCCGGACCGCCAAGGTGAAGGTCGCCGACCCGCGATCCACGGTGGCCGACGACATCGCCCGGCTGGAGGCGGTCCGGGACGCCCTGGGGCCGGGGGGTCGCGTACGGGTCGACGCCAACGGCGCCTGGGACGTCGACACCGCTCGGCGCAACCTGGCCCGACTGGCCCGCTTCGAGCTGGAGTACGTCGAGCAGCCCTGCCCGACCGCCGAGGACCTGGCCGCGCTGCGACGCCACCTGGCCCACGACGGCATCGACGTGCCGATCGCCGCGGACGAGTCGATCCGCCGCTCCGGGGACCCCGAGCGCGTCGTTGCGCTCGAGGCGGCCGACGTCGCGGTGCTGAAGGTCCAACCCCTCGGCGGGGTGGCCGCCTGCCTGCGGCTCGCCGAGCGGCTCGGCCTGCCGGTGGTCGTCTCCAGCGCCCTGGAGACCTCGGTCGGGCTCGCCGCCGGGCTGGCCCTGGCCGCGGCACTGCCCGACCTGCCGTACGCCTGCGGCCTGAACACCTCCCGCCTGCTGGTCGACGACGTGGTCGACGAGCCGCTGGTCGCCGTCGACGGTTGGATGCCGGTTCGCCGCCCCGCGCCCACTCCGGCCCGGTTGGAGGCGCTCGCCGCCGACGCGGCCACGGCTGAGGCCTGGTTCCGTCGGCGGGCACGGACCGCTAGGTTGGCGGGGTAAGGCTCGCAGAGCAGCAGGAGTCATCCCATGAACCCGTCGACCGCACTCGCCCGGTCAGTCGTCGCCCAGCTCATCGCCAACGGCGCTGACCACTTCGTCGTCTGTCCCGGGTCCCGCAATGCCCCGTTGCTGCTGGCTGCCCACCTGGCCGCGGCGGCCGGAAGGGTGCAGCTCCACGTCCGCCACGACGAGCGGGTGGCCGGCTTCACCGCGCTCGGTGCCGCCAAGGTGACCGGCCGGCCGGTGGCCGTGATCACCACCTCCGGGACCGCCGTCGGCAACCTGCTGCCCGCAGTGATGGAGGCCGCGCACAGCGGTGCCCCGCTGATCGTCGTGTCCGCCGACCGGCCCACCGGTCTGTTGGACACCGGGGCGAACCAGACCACCAACCAGGTCGGCATCTTCGGCGGTTTCGTCCGCGCCGAGGCCAACCTGGAGGCCGATGCCGGGCCGCTGGCCGTCCGTCACCAGGTCGCCCGCGTGATCGCCGCGGCCGACGGGATGCGCAGCCGCGGCCCCGGGCCCGGCCACCTGAACATCCGGCTGAAAGCACCCCTGGTTCCCGAGGTCGACGACCCCTCCGATGTCGACTGGCTCCACGTCGACGCCCCGTCGATCGCCCCGTTGGGGGCGGGGATGCTGACCGAGCTCGCGCCCGGGCCGCGGACCGTGGTCCTGGTCGGCAGCAGCAGCCCGCTGACCGGGGCCCGGGCTCGGCGCAATGCCGAGGGGGCCGGGGTGCCGCTGCTCGCCGGGCCGATCTCCAACGCACGTACGGGCCAGGCGCTGGCCACTTACCGGATCCTGTTGGACTCGCCGCTGGCCGACCGGATCGAACGGGTCGTCGTCTACGGCCGGCCCACGTTGTCCCGGCCGGTCACCCGGCTGTTGTCCCGCACCGACGTCGAGGTGGTCGTGGTGGCCGACGGGTCGGAATGGAGCGATGTCGGACTGCACGCCTCCGCCGTCGCCGACGAGGTACTACTGCCGCCGGGTGACCCGGACTGGCTGGAGGCGTGGCAGCGGGCCGATGCCCGCGCTGCCGGGGCGCTGGCCGAGTTGCTACAGACCGGGACGGCCCTGACCGGCCCGGAGGTCGCCGCCGCCGTGGTCGCCTCGGTAGGGCCGGACGACGTGTTGATGCTCGGCAACTCCCAGGTGTTGCGGGACGCCGACCTGGCCCCGGTCAACCCCACCCCGGCGTACGTGATCGGCAACCGTGGACTGTCGGGGATCGATGGGCTGGTCTCGACCGCCAGCGGTGCGGGCCTGGCCCTGGGCCGTCCGGTCACCGCGCTGGTCGGCGACGTGTCCTTGGCCCACGACGCGGGCGGGCTGCTGGTCGGCCCGGGGGAGCGGACCCCCGACCTGCGCGTCGTCGTGGTCAATGACGACGGTGGCTCGATCTTCCACAGTCTCGAGCAGGGCGATCCGCGCTTCGCCACGGGGCCGTACGAGGGAGCCTTCGAACGGCTCTTCGCCACCCCGCACGCGGTCGACTTCTCGGCGCTGGCCACGGCATACGGTTGGCGTTACCGCCGGATCGCGACCTCGGTCGAGCTCGCCGACGCGCTGGCGGCCCCGGTGTCCGGGCGGGAACTGCTGGAGGTGCCGATCGATCGGGTCGAGCGGCGAGATTTCGAGGAGCGGGTGCGCCGCCTGGTCTGAGCGGCTGTCCTGCTCACCGCCGGGCTCGGCCTATTGATCCTCGGTATCCGAGCCCTCGAGCTCGCGGCGGCGGCGCGCAGCGATCAGCAGCAGCTCCAGCCCGGCCGCTGTGGTGCCGAGGGCGGCGGCGTTCGCCAGGCTGTGCCACCACGGCCCGGCGATGAGTAGGTGACTCGCGAGGGCGACAGTGACGAAGGCGATGGCGAAGGCAACGATCGCGGGACCCGTGGCCGAGGGGGGCCCATCGGTGCGGGTCCGCGATGCGGCCCGGCGAGGGCTCCGGCTCTGGGGCGCGGCGGGGCTCATCACGGACCTCCGGGCAGGCAGAGGGACGGACCTCCGGGCAGGCAGAGGAACGGACCTCCGGGAAGCCAGAGGGTAGGTACTCGTCGGTGAGGTGACCTGGGTCATAGCCGACACAGTATTTTTGGTCGGCGCCGAGCACGATCAACTAAAGTCGTCAATTGGACTGGAAATTGTCCGCTTGCGGTAGTCACCGGCACTTTTGGGCCCACCTGTGTCCCGCTGGACGGATCCGTGTTCATTAGTTGGACCGCGATTGGTCTACAGCCGGACAGGACGACATCCGGCGCAGACCTGTTCCCCGGCATTCAGGCCCGGGACAGCCAGTCCCGGAGGACCGCGGTGGCGCGAACGTCGTCCTCGTTGTACTCCAGCACCCGGGTCCGGAACGACTCGCGATTGGCCTCGTCCTCACTGTGTACGGCCTCGTCATACCAGACCTGCGAGTTGAGGCCGCCGGGATCGTCGTCCCGCCACGAGAAGCCGGCCCCCTCGTGCGCGATCGACTTCAGCCCCAGCCCGTGCGCGCCGAACCAGTGCGCCCGCACGATGTCGAACAGGTCCACGAAGTGCTCCTGGGCCCACCTCTGCGCCCGGTCCAGCACCGGGTGCCCGGTGCTCTGCGCCAGCCGGGACAGCCGGGTCCGCTCGTACGAGGAGTAGTGGTAGACCGCGACGCTGCGCTGGCCCTCCGCCAGTCCCATCAGCCAGGTCATCGCCTCGACCGCCAGCTGCCGCTCGGCGGCATCGTCGAGGTCGGTGAAGGCGCTGAAGTGCTTGTAGTGGCTCTGGCCGGTCTCGGTGTCGTTGAACAGGAAGCCCCACAGGTACACCCGGTCGTCGCTGGAGGTCTCGATGTCGAAGTCGATCTCCAGGTCCGCGTGCGGCACCAGGATCGGGCCGCTGGTTGTCCGCTCGAGGGTCTGCCCGTTCGTCAGCAGGCGGGACCGGCGTGCCGCCAGTTCCAGGCGACGATCCGCGGCGGGCCGATGCTGGACCTCAGGCAGGTAGCGCGGCATCAGTTCGTCCAGGTCGACCGCCGCCAGGTCGTCGATGGTGTTGATGCCGAGCCGGCGCAACACCGAGATCTCACGGATGTCCAGCGGGGACTTGTCGATCCGCAGGCTCAGGTCGTGGTCGTGCAGCTGGGGCCGGCAGGTCTCCCACCAGTCGCAGCGGGGGCACTCCTTGTTGACGATCGGATGCACCAGTGGCTCCGGTGCCTCCGGGCGTCCCTGCTGCGTCGCGACCGTCGCGACCCGGACCCGGAAGGCGTGCTCGTGGTCATAGCGCTCCAGCACGCTACGCCGGGTCCACCCCTTCTCGGCCGTGCGGGAGAACGTCCTGATCATCGGTTCGTCGAGATCGACCCAGGTGATCACGTGGCCGTTCCCCGATAGCCTGTCGGTCCCGATGATCCCGGCCAGCCTCGGCCCTGCGGCAGAGAATCCGCACGACTCCAGCAGGCGCCAGTAGTGCGCCACCTGCAGCAGGTCCCCCTCGCGGCTGGTCACCCGCAGCGCCCGGGAATCAGCCGGCAGGGCGTCCAGCACGGACGGCGCGTCCAGCCGGGAGACGGGGAGGGTGAAGGTGTGCTCGCGACCCGACCTGCGCTGCTCCTGCACCAGGTGGGCCTTGATCTCCACCGGGTGGTATCCGGGACGCCCGTCGGCCGCATCCGCCCCCCGCACCCACAGGTCCGCCCGTCCGCTGCGATGGCCAGCCAGGTCGACCGGGACGATGCCGTGGATGATCACGTCGGCCCCGGCCAGCATGGCTTCGCGGCAGGCCTCCTCACGACGGGCCCAGTCCTCGCCTGCCAGTGGGCGGTGGTCGACCACCTGCAGTCCCTGCCGGCGCGCTGCCAGGATCGTCTCGATCACCCGGTCGGCATGGGTGGGGCCGTCGTCGAAGCTCTCCTCGACCGAGGGGTCCACCGGCGGGTCCACCGGCTGCTTGGTCGGGTCGAACAGGTTCTGGGTCTTCACCGCGCAACTGCGGGCGGCGAAGGCATCGAGCACGAATTCCACCTCCGCCGCCTCAGGCCCAGGCGCGGTGGATGGCGACGATGCCGCCGGTCAGGTTCTCCCACTGCACGTGCTGCCACCCGGCCTGCACGAACAGCTCCGCCAGCTGCTCCTGGTCGGGCCAGGCCTGGATCGACTCGGCGAGGTAGACGTACGCCGAGGGGTTGGACGAGACGGCCGTCGCGATCCGCGGCAGCGCCTCCATCAGGTACTCCTTGTAGACCGTGGCGAACGGCTTCCACGTCGGGGTGGAGAACTCGCAGATCACGATCCGGCCCCCGGGCCGGGTGATCCGGCGCAGCTCGGCCAGGGCGCCGACGGTGTCCTCCATGTTCCGCAGGCCGTACGAGGCGGTGACGGCATCGAAGGAGGCGTCGGCGTAGGGCAGGGCCAGGGCATCACCGGCGACGAAGTCCAGCCACGGGTAGCGCTGCTTGCCGACCCGGAGCATGCCGAGCGACAGGTCGGTGGGGACCACCGTCGCCCCCGAGTCGGCGAAGGAATTGCTGGAGGTGCCGGTGCCGGCGGCCAGGTCGAGGATCAGCTGGCCCGGACGCGGCGCCAGGGCCGCCTTGGTCGCCTCACGCCACAGCCGCACCTGGCCCAGGGACAGCACGTCGTTGGCGAGGTCGTAGCGGCTGGCGACCCCGTCGAACATCATCGCCACGTCCTGGCGACGTTTCGCCAGCGTCGCGCGGTAATCGGTCTTCTCGTTCGCTCGGGCCACGGTCCCAGCATCGCACGTACCCCGTACCTGCACCGTGGAGTGCCCACATGGATGCGAGGGAGCCGTCTGTCCACCATGATGGCGCCGACGAGCCTGCGTCGTCTATCTGTCCTGAAGGTCGATCTCCCGGGTGTAGGTGTCGACCCATGCCGCCGGGATGCGCGGCGGTGGGGGCAGGTGGTGCCGACGTTCCCAGGTGATGGAATCCTGCCAGACGTAGCGCTCCGGCTGGCGGAAGGCCAAGGGCATGCTGCCGCCAATGGTTTCGTGCAGCATCAGGTCCTGTTCCGCCACGTAGTCCGGGTTCCAGTTGTGGCTCCAGTAGCCGCCGGCGTACTGCCGGTTCCCCCATCGCGGGGTCGACTGACCGTCGGGCAGCATCTCCCGGATCAGTCGGCGGTCCTCCTCGGAGGACGCCTGCCGCGGGTCGTGGAAGATCGTGTAGAAGATGCCCGGGCTCACTGCCCAGGCGGCGAGCAGCCGCCCCGGACGCGGCCAGCCCGCACGTGGTGGGTCAGCACTGACGTACCAGGTCAGTTGGGTGGTGGACCACAGGGTGCCCCGCCACCGGTACTGCAGGTCGGCGATGTTCGCGATCCCGGGCCAGTCCGGATGCACGAGGTCGTCGTAGTGCTTCGGCGGCACCGGATCGGGTCCGTCGTCGACGCGCACAGCCTTGTCGACGGGGGTCTTGACGGTGGGGATCGGGTCGGTCCAGGGGGCGTCGTCGACCGGGCCGGTCAGCCAGTGGATGCCGTCCTCGCCCGGCGTGCTGTCGCTGTGGAGGCCCCGGGCGACGAGGTCGCGGGCCCGGGCCAGTCCGGCCCACAGGCCGGCCGCGAGGTCCTCACCATCGGTGGTTTCGTCCCCGGTGAGGGTGAAGCCGAAGGGTGCCGCGAGCGGCCGGTCGACCGGCCGCAGGACCAGGCGGATGCCGCCGTGCTTGCAGATCCAGGCGCCGATGATCGCGGCCTCGAAGAGCAGGCCGTCGGCGGCCATCAGCGCCGGGAGGGTGTTCAACACGTCCACGCCGTGGAGCCCGGACCCGGTCAGCCGGACCCGGACCTGCTCATCGGCCTCTTCGATGCCGGCATACGAATGGACGGCATCGGCGGCCGGCTGTGCCCCGGCACCGGCTGGGGGCGGGGTCACCGGGGGGGCCGGGTCGGCGAATCGTGCGCCACCCCACCGGGTCACACACGCGGTACACATCGTCAATACTCTGGACCGCCCTGGGTACTCCACGGGCCGATGGGGAACTCATGCCCCGAAGCTATCGGGCAATCGCCCACGGGCTACTCTCATCGCATGTCGCACCTGTTCACCCCGATCGCCCTGCGCGGGCTGACCGTACGTAACCGCGTATTCATGTCGCCGATGTGCATGTATTCGGCGGCCCCGACCGGGCCCGAGGCGGGGTGCCCGACGGACTTCCACCTGCAGCACCTGGCCTCCCGGGCCAGCGGCGGGGTGGGGCTGGTGCTGGCCGAGTCGACCGCCGTCACCGCCGAGGGTCGAATCTCGCCGTGGGACCTGGGGCTGTGGAACGACGCCCAGGCCGAGGCGTTCGCGCCGATCAACGACCTGTGCCACCGTCTCGGGGCAGCCACCGGGGTCCAGCTCAACCACGCCGGACGCAAGGCGAGCACCCTGCGACCGTGGACCGGGGCCGGCTCCGTCTCGGCCCGCGACGGCGGCTGGGGGACCGTGGCGCCCAGTGCGATCGCGTTCGGCGACGGCTACGCGGCCCCGCGGGAGATGAGCTCGGCCGACATCGTCAACGTGATCGAGGGCTTCCGCACCGCCGCCCTGCGCGCGGTCCGGGTGGGCTTCGACGCCATCGAGATCCACGGGGCGCACGGCTACCTGCTGCACCAGTTCTGTTCCCCGGTCTCCAACCGGCGCACCGACGAGTGGGGCGGCGACTTCGAGCGACGCGTACGCCTCCCGCTGGCCGTGGTCGACGCGGTCCGGTCCGCCGTCGGCGACGCGGTGCCGGTGCTCTACCGGGTCTCGGCCACCGACTGGTACGAGGAGAACGGCATCGACGAGCCGAGCTGGACCGTGGCCCAGACCCAGCGGTTCGCGGGGCTGCTGCAGGAGCATGGGGTCGATCTGGTCGACGTGTCCACCGGTGGGGTCTCACTGCGGGCCCGGCCGACCCACCTCGACCCCGGCTACCAGGTGCCCTTCGCCGCGGCGGTCAAGGAGGCGATCGACCTGCCGGTCGCCACCGTGGGGAAGATCGTCGATGCCGACCAGGCCGAGGCGGTGCTGGCGCAGGGCAAGGCCGACGCGGTGATGGTCGCCCGGGAACTGCTCCGCGACCCGTACGCCCCGCATCGCTGGCAGGCGCACCTGGACGGGAACCCGGACCACTTCCCGGTCCAGTACTCCCGCGCCCTCCCGTATCGGTGAGGGCCCGGAACTGCTGAGCGCTCAGCCCTCCAGGGCGTCGCGCATCGGGACGAGCTTGGCGTTCGACTCGGCCAACTCGGTCGCCGGGACCGAGTCGGCGACGATCCCGCAGCCGGCGAACAACTGGACGGAGCGGCCGTCGGGCAGCAGCCGGCCGCAGCGCAGGGCGATCGCCCACTCGCCG
The DNA here is from genome assembly GCA_044508675.1 of Propionibacteriaceae bacterium. GTDB lineage: Bacteria > Actinomycetota > Actinomycetes > Propionibacteriales > Propionibacteriaceae > Raineyella. The sequence continues at coordinate 66,047 of JBIQHF010000004.1, forward strand.
TTGCCCTGGGCGTCGATCCAGCCGACCGGCCCCGAGTAGCGGCCCCGGTCCAGCTGCTCGATCTCGGCGATGGTCGCCCGGGCCGAGTCGGTCGGCGTACCGCACACCGCGGCGCTGGGGTGCAGGGCCTCCGCCAGGGTCAGTGCCGAGGTCCCGGGCCGGACGACGGCGTTGACGTCGGTGGCCAGGTGCATGACGTTGGGCAGTTCCAGCACGTACGGCGTCTCAGGCACGTTCATGCTGGTGGAGTGCGGGGCCAGGGCCCGGGCCACCGACTCGACCGCGTACTGGTGCTCGCCCAGGTTCTTCTCCGACTGGCTCAGCACCTCGGCGATCGCGGTCGAGGAGAAGGTGTCCTCCAGGCCCTCACCGGTCTGGCCGGCCGGGCGCCGCTTCGGGCCCAGCGCCCCGCGCCAGATCGTCCCGGCGAGCACGCGGGAGGTCACCAGTCCCTGGTCGACCCGCACCAGCATCTCGGGGGTCGCCCCGACCATGTCATCGACCCAGAAGGTCCAGGTCCGCGGGTAGCGCGGGGCCAGCCGCGACAGCAGCCAGCGCGGATCCAGCGGCGCGCCGGTGCTGGCGACCACGTCCCGGGCCAGCACCACCTTCTCCAGCCGCCCCTCGGTGATGCGCCGTACGGCTCCGGCCACCACTTCTTCCCAGGCCGGCCCGGACAGCGCCCCGTCCGACCAGGACACCTCGCCCGGCCCCTGGGGTGCCGCGGTGCGGGGAGGGAGCACCGGGTCGGGCAGCGGCTCGCCGACCGGCCCGATCCTGGTCATCCAGTGCCGGCCGCTCCGGCTGCCCAGCACGATCCGGGGCACCACCAGCGCCGACCGGGCGCTCGAGTGGGAAGGGTCGAAGACGAAGGTGCCGAACGCGAGTGGCCCGACACCCGACGGCAAGGGCTCCACTGCGGAGTCCTGGTCCATCGCGGCCGCGACCGCCTGCCACCACTGGTTCGCCTCTGCCAGGGAGGACACCTCGCAGCGAGCGACCTCACCGAGCCCGATGATCGCGTCCTCGCGATGGAACCAGGCGCACGCGCCGGACGCGGGCAGGCGGTCCCGGAGCGGACCGGGGTCGTCGATCGGGGTGGTGACCGCGCGGAGGTGCGGGACCTGGGGTGACGAGGCGGGCTGCAGCACCCCCGCACTCTAGCCCGCTGCACTTCTCGCCCTGTGCGGATCCTGCGAGGATGGCCGGGGTGGCCACGGACAACCCCGAGTAACAATCCAATAACGCCATGCAGGTGTTGTTGAAATCGGTCCATCAAATGCTATTCCACTAGGGGAAACGATCTGTCCGTATGGCGACTGAACCCTACGGGGGGTCGTAGACTGCCTAGGTCAGCGCGGCCCCTGCCTGGGTGCGCGGAGGCTTGAGCAACAGGAGAATGGATGTCCCGCGCGACCGATCCCGCCCTGAGCGCGACGGAGGGAGATTCTGATTCCTTCGATGTCATCGTGGTCGGCGCCGGTCCCGGCGGTTCCACTGCTGCGGCCTACTTGGCCGGGCTCGGCCTCGACGTCGCCCTGCTGGAGAAGAACTCCTTCCCGCGCGACAAGATCTGCGGTGACGGACTGACCCCGCGAGCGGTCAAGGAACTGGTCCGAGTCGGTATCGACACCTCCGAGGAAGCCGGCTGGCACCACAACAAGGGCCTGCGGGTGTACGGCGGCAAGGGTCGCCCGTTCACCCTCGACTGGCCCGACCTGGCCGACTTCCCCGCGTACGGCATGGCGCGCCGCCGCACCGAGCTCGACGAACTGCTGGCCCGCCACGCCCAAAGGCTGGGCGCCCACCTGTACGAGCGGGCCCACGTCACCGAGCCGGTGATCCACCCGGCGTCGGCCCGGGTCAGCGGGGTCCGGACCAAGGACGGCCGGACCTTCCGGGCCCCCGTCGTGGTCGCCGCCGACGGGAACTCCTCGCGACTCTCCCTGGCCGTGGGCCGGCACCGCAACGAGAAGCGTCCGATGGGCGTGGCTGTTCGGGCGTACGCAGACTCCCCCCGCCATGACGGGGCCTACATGGAGTCCTGGCTGGAGCTGTGGGACGGCCGGCCCGGCGCCTCGAGCCTGCTGCCCGGGTACGGCTGGGCGTTCCCGATGGGGGACGGCTCGGTCAACCTCGGGCTGGGCATGCTCAACACCTCCCCGGCGTTCGCGAAGACCGACTACAAGCAGATGATGCGCACCTGGCTGCAGAACACCCCGGAGGAGTGGGGGTTCCGGCCCGACAACCTGGAGGGGCCGATCCAGGGCATGGCCCTGCCGATGGCCTTCAGCCGCAAGCCCCACTACAAGGACGGACTGCTGCTGGTCGGCGACGCCGGCGGCATGGTCAACCCGTTCAACGGTGAGGGGATCGACTCGGCGATGCAGGCCGGACGCGTCGCCGCCGGCGTCATCGCCGATGCGAAGTCCCGCGGCTTCGGCACCAGTTCGGCGGAGCACGCGCTGCGCGGCTACCCACTGTTGATGCAGCAGGAGCTGGGCAAGTACTACCGGTTGGGCATCGTCTTCGCCCGGCTGATCGGCAACCCGACCGTGATGCGGCTGGCGGTGCGGTACGGACTGCCCCGCCCGACGCTGATGCGGTTGGTCCACAAACTCCTGGCCGGACTCACCGATCAACACGACGGTGATGCCTTCGACCGGGTCATCAACACCCTCGTACGCATCGCCCCCTCGGCGTGAGTACGCTCGGGAGCGAGTGCATGAGGGTGGCAGAGAGTCTTGCAAGGATGAGCACGGCACAGGAAAGGACCTGGCGATAATCATGTACCTGCCGTTGATCCTGATGTTGGTGATGGGCGCCATCATGGCCGGCGTCGCCATCGCCTCGGTGGTCGTGGGCCCGAGACGCTACAACCGGGTCAAGTCCGACTCGTACGAGTGCGGCATCAGCCCCACCCCCCAGCCCACTGGTGGCGGCCGCTTCCCGGTGAAGTACTACATCACCGCCATGCTCTTCATCGTCTTCGACATCGAAGTCGTGTTCCTGTACCCCTGGGCCACCTCCCTCGGGATGGTCGGCATGGGTACCTTCGCCCTGGTCCAGATGCTCATCTTCATCGGCCTGGTCTTTGTGGCCTACATCTACGAATGGCGCCGCGGGGGTCTGGAGTGGGACTGACAACGGCCGGTTCGTTCATCGACAGCGAAAACGTGAGGTGCTGATATGGGTCTCGAGGAGAAGATCCCGCAAGGGGTCCTGCTCACCACTGCCGAACAGCTGTTCGGGTGGGCGCGCAAGGCGTCCTTCTGGCCGGCCACCTTCGGCCTGGCCTGCTGCGCCATCGAGATGATGGCTTTCGGCGCGACCCCGCACGACGCGGGCCGCTGGGGCCAGGAGGTCTTCCGGGCCTCACCGCGCCAGGCGGACCTGATGATCGTGGCGGGACGGGTGAGCCAGAAGTTCGCCCCCGTCGTACGCCAGATCTACGACCAGATGGCTGAGCCGAAGCGTGTGCTGTCGATGGGCGTGTGCGCTTCCTCTGGCGGCATGTTCAACAACTACGCGCTGGTCCAGGGCGTCGATCACATCGTTCCGGTCGACGTGTACGTGCCGGGCTGTCCACCCCGTCCGGAGATGCTGATCGACGGGATCATGAAGCTGCGCACGATCGTGCAGAACGCCCCGATCGGCGCCGACGAGCGCGACGCGGCGATCGCCGCCGAGGCACGCGCCCTGGTCGCGACACCCCTGGCCGAGCAGAAGGGTCTGCTGCGATGACCGACACCAATATCCCTGCGGTCCCCGGGAGCGAGCCCGGCGACGTGCAGCAGAGCAAGCTCCTCGACGTCCGTACGGGCCTGTTCCACGCCTCCAGCACCGCCGATGTCTCCGGCTTCAACGACATGACGTGGTACGTCGAGATGCCGCAGTCCAGCAGGCCCCCGTACGGCGGCTGGTACGACGGCTTCGTCGCCCGCTTCCGGGAGGTCGTCGGTGAGCCGGACCGGGCGATCACCAGCATCGTGGTCGACCGCGGTGAGCTCACCCTGTTCATCGCCCGGGAGTACCTGGCCGAGGTCGCCCGCGTCCTGCGCGACGACCCCGCACTGCGCTTCGAGACCTGTTCCTCGGTGTCGGGCGTGCACTACCCGACCGCCGCCGGCGCCGAGCTGCACGCGGTCTACCACCTGCTGTCGATGACCCACAACCGGCGGATCCGCCTCGAGGTGACCTGCCCCGACGCCGACCCGCACATCCCGTCGGTCGTCGCCACCTACCCGACCGCGGACTGGCACGAGCGCGAGACGTACGACTTCTTCGGCATCGTCTTCGACGGGCACCCAGCGCTGACGCGGATCGAGATGCCGGACGACTGGCCGGGCCATCCCCAGCGCAAGGACTATCCCTTGGGCGGTATCCCGGTCGAGTTCCATGGCACCACGAACTCCCCGGTCCAGGAGCGGAGGGACTACAACTCATGAGCAACACCGAATTCCACGACGAGGACATCCTCGACGACACCGACACCTCGACCGAGGATCCCTACCGCCAGAGCGGTGATCCCGACGTCGACGCCGTCTACTTCGCCGATGGCGGTGACTGGGACGATATCGTCGAGGCCCAGGCCGAGCGCGGCGACGAGACCATCGTGGTCAACATGGGCCCGCAGCACCCGTCCACGCACGGTGTCCTCCGGGTCATCCTCGAGCTCGACGGCGAGACGGTGACCGACGCCCGGATCGGGATCGGCTACCTGCACACCGGCATCGAGAAGTCCATGGAGTACCGCACCTGGGCGCAGGGCGTCACCCTGTGCACCCGGATGGACTACCTGACCCCGTTCTTCCAGGAGGTCTCGTACTGCCTGGGAGTCGAGCGGCTGCTCGGCATCGAGGACGACATCCCGGAGAAGGCCACCACGATGCGGGTCCTCCTGATGGAGATGAACCGCATCGTCAACCACCTGGTCGCCATCGGCACCACCGGCAACGAGCTCGGCGCCACCACCGTGATGACCGTCGCGTTCCGCGAGCGCGAGGTGATCTTCGACATGATCGAGATGATCACTGGCCTGCGGATGAACAACGGCTTCATCCGGCCCGGCGGCGTCGCCAACGACCTGCCGGCCGGCGCCATCCCGAAGCTGCGCAAGATGTCGGCATGGCTGCACTCGCACCTGCCCGAGATCGGCCAGCTCCTGGACGACAACCCGCTCGTCCGGGCCCGCCTCGACAACGGGGTCGGCTACCTGGACCTGACCGGCTGTGTCGCCCTCGGCGTCACCGGCCCGCCGCTGCGGGCCACCGGCCTGGACTGGGACCTGCGCAAGAAGCAGCCCTACTGCGGCTACGAGACGTACGACTTCGACGTCGTCACCTCCGACGGCTGTGACGCGTTCGCCCGCTACGAGGTGCGCCGCGACGAGATGTTCGAGTCGCTGCGCATCGTCGACCAGGCGATCGACCGGCTGGAGAAGATGGAGGGGCAGCGGGTCATGGTCGACGACCCGAAGATCGCCTGGCCCGCACAGCTCACCGTCGGCCCCGACGGCCAGGGCAACTCCAACGAGCACATCCGCCACATCATGGGGGAGTCGATGGAGTCGCTGATCCACCACTTCAAGCTGGTCACCGAGGGCTTCCGGGTCCCGCCGGGGCAGGTCTACGTCCCGGTGGAGAGCCCGAAGGGTGAGCTCGGGGCCCACGTCGTCTCCGACGGCGGCACCCGCCCGTACCGGGCACACTTCCGCGACCCGAGCTTCACCAATCTACAGAGCATGCCGGCGATGGTGATCGGCGGCTTGTTGTCCGACGTGTCCGTCGCGGGCGCCAGTATCGACATGGTCATGGGAGGCGTCGACCGATGAGCGGTTTCAGGACCCACTTCGACGGAACCGGGGGCATTGACCTCGAGACCACCGAGACCAGGATCGACGCGACCACCATCGCCGAACTGGAGGAGCTGGCCGGTCGCTACCCGGAGAAGCGCTCGGCGCTGCTGCCGATGCTCCACCTGGTGCAGAGCGTGGAGGGGCGGATCACCCCGGCCGGGATCGAGACGTGCGCCCGCCTCCTCGACATGACCCCGGCCGAGGTGAACGGCGTCGCGACCTTCTACACGATGTACAAGCGCAAGCCGATGGGCAAGCACCACGTCGGTGTCTGCGTCACCTCGCTGTGCGCGATCCTCGGTGGCGACGAGATCGCCGCCGCCCTGCACGAGCACCTCGGAGTCGGCAACGACGAGACCACCGAGGACGGCATGATCACCATCGAGCACGTCGAGTGCAACGCGGCCTGCGACTACGCCCCCGTGGTGATGGTCAACTGGGAGTTCTTCGACACGATGACGCCCAGGAAGGCCGTGGAACTGGTCGACAAGCTGCGCGGCGACGAGGTCGTGACCTCCCCGCGCGGCGCGACCATCACGTCCTGGCGCGAGGCGGAGCGAGTGATCGCCGGCTTCCCCGACGGCCGGGCCGACGAGGGGCCGGCCGCCGGCCCGCAGTCCCTGCTCGGACTCAAGCTCGCCGAGCGCCACGGCTGGCAGGCCCCGGATCCGGACGCCCTGCCGGCTCCGACACAGGAGGAGGGCAAGTGACCGACACCCTGACCCCGGTCCTCAGTGCCAACTGGGGCGACGAGCGAGCCTGGAAACTGGACACCTACGAGCGCACCGGCGGCTACAAGGCCCTGCGGAGCGCGCTCAAGCAGGCCCCGGCCGACATCGCCGGGAACGTGAAGGCCGCCAATCTGCGCGGTCGTGGGGGCGCCGGCTTCCCGGCCGGAGTGAAGTGGAGCTTCCTGCCCAAGGACAATCCCAACCCGGTCTACCTGGTCGTGAACTGCGACGAGTCCGAGCCCGGCACCTGCAAGGACATCCCGCTGGTGATGGCGTCCCCGCACACCCTGCTGGAAGGGGTGATCATCAGCTCGTACGCGGTGGGTAGCCACCACGCCTTCATCTACATCCGCGGTGAGGTCCTGCACACCATCCGGCGGATGCAGCAGGCCGTACGCGAGGCCTACGCGGCCGGCTACCTCGGCCGCGGCATCCTCGGCACCGACTTCGACCTCGACGTCACCGTGCACGCCGGCGCCGGCGCCTACATCTGTGGCGAGGAGACCGCTTTGCTCGACTCGCTCGAGGGTCGGCGCGGCCAACCGCGGCTCAAGCCGCCGTTCCCGGCGGTGGCCGGCCTCTACGCTTCCCCGACGGTGATCAACAACGTCGAGACGATCGCCTCGGTCCCCTCGATCGTGAACAACGGGGTGGACTGGTTCACCTCGATGGGCACCGAGAACTCCCGGGGCATGACGCTCTACTCGCTCTCCGGCCACGTCGCCAATCCCGGCCAGTTCGAGGCCCCGATGGGCATCACCTTGCGCGAGCTGCTGGACCTGGCCGGTGGCGTGCGCCACGGGCACCAGCTGAAGTTCTGGACCCCCGGTGGATCCTCGCTGGGGGTCCTGACCGAGGAGCACCTCGACGTGCCCCTCGACTACGACGGCCCGGCCAAGGCCGGCTCCGGTCTGGGGACCAAGGCGTTGCAGTGCTTCGACGAGACGACCTCCGCGGTGCGGGCCTGCCTGCGCTACGTGGAGTTCTACCAGCACGAGTCCTGCGGCAAGTGCACCCCGTGCCGGGAGGGGTCCTGGTGGCTGGTCCAGATCCTGGCCCGACTGGAGGCAGGCAAGGGCGAGGAGGGCGACGTCGACAAGCTGCTGGACATCTCGGACAACGTCGCCGGTCGCTCGTTCTGTGCCCTGGCCGACGGCACGGCGACCATCGTGCAGTCGATGATCAAGTACTTCCGGTCCGAGTTCGAGGCGGGTCTGCACACGCCCGCCTGGGAGCTGTTCCCGTACGAGAAGACGACGGCCTGGCACCGATCGGGCGTCGCGGCTGAGAGCGGAGCAACCGCATGAGTGAGACGACCAAGGAAGCCCGCGAGCTCGCCACCCCCGCCGGTGACCCGCAGGCAGGGGCACTGACGTCGGTGGGGGCCAACACCAACACCGCCGACGCGGCGGTGGCACTGGACCGCAGCCCCCTGCGGCGCGCGATCGCCACGGCCGATCCTGCCGATCTGGTCAAGGTGACCATCGACGACGTCGAGGTGCAGGTGCCCAAGGGCACGATGATCATCCGGGCCGCCGAGCTGATCGGCAAGCCGATCCCGCGGTACTGCGACCATCCGCTGCTGGACCCGATCGGCGCCTGTCGCCAGTGCCTGGTCGAGGTCACCGACGACGGGCGGGGACGGCCGATGCCGAAGCCCCAGGCGTCCTGCACCACCGCGGTGATGCCCGGACAGGTGATCAGGACCCAGGCGACCTCGCCGGTCGCCGTCAAGGCCCAGTTCGGGATCAACGAGTTCCTGCTGATCAACCACCCCCTGGACTGCCCGATCTGCGACAAGGGCGGCGAGTGCCCCCTGCAGAACCAGGCGATGGCGGTCGGCGGCGGGGACACCCGCTTCAGCGACGTGAAGCGCACCTACCCCAAGCCGATCCCGCTGTCGGCGGAGATCCTGCTCGACCGCGAGCGCTGCGTGCTCTGCTCCCGCTGCACCCGCTTCGCCGACCAGATCGCCGGTGACCCGCTGATCGACCTGGCCGAGCGGAGCGCGGTCGAACAGGTCGCGATCTATGGCAAGGAGCCCTTCAACTCCTACTTCTCCGGCAACGTCATCCAGATCTGCCCCGTCGGCGCACTGACCAGCACGGCCTACCGCTTCCGGTCCCGACCGTTCGACCTGGTCTCGACGACGACGACCTGCGAGCACTGCGCCTCGGGCTGCGAGCTGCGGGTCGATCACCGACAGAACGACGTGATGCGTCGCTACGCCGGGTACGACCCGGACGTGAACGAGGAGTGGAACTGCGACAAGGGGCGCTTCGCCTTCATGTCCGGCCGTGGTGACGACCGCCTGACCTACCCGCTGGTGCGGGAGAACGGCGTGCTGCGGCCGGCCTCGTGGCCCGAGGCCGTCAACGTGGCGGTCACTGGTCTGCGCTCCGCCGGCCGTGCCGTCGGCGTCCTGCCCGGTGGTCGGCTGACCTGGGAGGACTCGTACGCCTGGTCGAAGTTCGCCCGGGTCGTCCTCGGAACCAACAACGTCGACTTCCGTTCCCGCCCGCACAGTGCCGAGGAGGCCGAGTTCCTCGCCCACGCCATCGCCGGGACCTCCGTGGACCAGTCGGTGACGTACACCGACCTGGACCGCGCCTCCGGGGTGCTGCTGGTCGGCTTCGAGCCCGAGGACGAATCGCCGATCGTCTTCCTGCGCCTGCGCAAGGCCTGGCGCAAGAAGAAGCTCAAGGTCTGGACGGTGGCCGCCAGGCTCAGCAACGGCTCCCGCAAGCTCGGCGCGACGCTCCTGCAGACCGCCCCCGGCGGTGAGGCCGTACGGCTCGCCGGCCTCGACGACGAGATCGACCTGGGGCCGTCCGGCATCATCCTGGTGGGTGAGCGCGCCGGGGCCGCCCACGGCGCCCTGACCGCTGCCCTCCGGTTCGCCGAGCGCCAGCAGGCCCGGATCGCCTGGATCCCCCGACGCTCCGGTGAGCGCGGGGCACTGGAGGCTGGCCTGCTGCCGAACCTGCTGCCCGGCGGCCGCCGCGTCGACGACAGTGGTGCGCGGGTGGACGTACAGGCCGCCTGGGAGGTCGACCGCCTGCCGGCCGAGCCCGGACTCGACGCGGACGCCATGCTCGCGGCCGCAACCGAAGGCAGCATCCGGGCCCTGGTCGTCGGCGGCGTCGAGCCGACCGACTTCCGCGACCCGGAGGCCGTCCGTCGTGGTTTGGAGAACGTCGGGTTCGTGGTCAGTATCGAGCAGCGGCTCTCCGAGGTCACCGAGCGCGCCGACGTGGTCTTCCCCGTCAGCCTGTTCGAGGAGCGTCGCGGCACCCTACTGGACTGGGAAGGGCGTGAACGCCTCGTCCAGCAGGTCATCCGGCCGAACACCGTGATCGATGACCTGCGGGTGCTGGTCGCGCTCGCCGACGGGCTCGGCAAGGATCTCGGGATCCGTGACGTCGACGGCGCCCGCCGGGAGCTCGACCAGCTCGGACGTTGGGAGGGGGAGCGGGCCCCGGCCCCCTCGGAGGGCTACGCGGCTGTGCCCCGGCCGGGAGCGAACAGTGTGGTGCTCGCCACCTGGCGCACCTTGCTGGACGCCGGGCGCGGACAGGACGGCGAGCCGGACCTGGCCGCCACCGCCCCGGCCCCGGTCGCAAGGATCGCCCCGGCGACCGCCACCCGTGCCGGCATCGACACCACCGCCGTACGACTGCAGGCGGACGGCCGGGAGCTGGTCCTCCCTCTCGTCCTGGACGACACGGTGCTCGAGGACGTGATCTGGGTGCCCCGCAACGCGCCGGGCCGGTCGGTCGCCGAACACCTTGGACTGGCCGCCGGCGACGTCGTCGGGCTCGCCCCGGCGGAGGCCGCGACCGCTGGCATCAACGACGAATCGACTGGAGGCGTGGCATGATCCCGCTGGACCTGTCCCTGTTCGGGCATGATCCCGTGTGGCTGGTGATCGTCAAGGTCATCATCTGGTTCGTGTTCATCCTGTTGGCGACGATCTTCAACGTGTGGCTGGAACGCCGCCTGCTGGGCCGGATGCAGCAACGAATCGGGCCTAACTTCGCCGGCCCGTTCGGCCTGGTCCAGGCCCTGGGCGACGGTTTGAAGCTCCTGTTCAAGGAGGACCTGACCCCCAAGCTGGCCGACAAGTTCATCTTCAAGCTGGCGCCGTTCATCATGACGGTCGTCGCCTTCGGCACCTTCAGCCTGATCCCCTTCGGTGGGACGGTGAGGATGTTCGGGGTGGAGACGCAGCTCCAGCTCGTCGACTCCCCGGTCGCGGTGCTGCTGTACCTGGCGCTGACCTCGATCGGCGTGTACGGCGTGGTGCTGGCCGGCTGGTCCTCGTCCTCGACGTACTCCCTGTTGGGCGGCATCCGTTCGACCGCCTCGATGATCTCGTACGAGATCGCGATGGGCCTGTCGCTGGTGGCGGTGTTCATGTACGCCGGGACGATGTCGACCAGCGAGATCGTGGAGGCGCAGGCGGCTCCGCTGCAGTTCGGCTCGGTGCAGTGGCAGGGCTCGATGGGCTGGTACTTCCTGCTGCTGATCCCGTCGTTCATCATCTACGTCATCTCGATGTTCGCCGAGGTGAACCGCCAGCCGTTCGACCTCCCCGAGGCCGAGGGCGAGCTGGGCTCGGGCTACATGACCGAGTACTCAGGCATGACGTACGCGCTGTTCTTCCTGTCCGAGTACATCAACATGTTCATGGTGTCCTGCGTGGCCACCACGTTGTTCCTCGGCGGTTACCTGCCGTTCTGGCCGCTGAACAACATCGAGGCATTGAACAACCCGTGGCTCGGCCCGGTCTGGTTCCTGATCAAGGCCTACCTGTTCATGTTCCTGTTCATCTGGGTCCGGGCGACCGTGCCCCGGATCCGTTACGACCAGCTGATGCGCCTGGGCTGGAAGTGGCTGATCCCGATCGGCCTGGTCTGGACCATGCTGGTGGCGATCTTCCGCGTCGGTTCGGCCGACGGGTGGATCGGTAGCCGCGGATTCCTGATCAGCGCGATCGTGGTGGCCGCCGCCCTGATCGCCGTGCTCCTGTTCGCCGGACCGAGACAGGAGCCCGAGACGGAGGAGGCCCCGGAGGCGTTCGACCCGTACGCGGGCGGCTATCCGGTTCCGCCGATGGGTGACCAGCAGGTACCGGGCCTGGTCGACGTCGTGTCGTCCGCGGCTGACGAGCCGGCGCCCTCTGCGCTGACCGAGACGTCCCACACCGATCGAAGGAATGATTCCTGATGGTGAATCCTGTTGCAGGCTTCGGGGTGACGTTCCGCACCCTGTTCCGCAAGACCCAGATGAAGGGCAAGCAGACGCGGATGTACCCGGAGCAGCCGGCGATGGTGATGCCGCGCTTCCACGGGCGTCACCAGCTCAACCGCTGGCCCGACGGTCTGGAGAAGTGCGTCGGGTGCGAGCTGTGTGCGTGGGCCTGTCCCGCCGACGCGATCTACGTCCAGGGTGGTGACAACACCGAGGACGAGAGGTACTCCCCCGGGGAGCGATACGGCCGGGTGTACCAGATCAACTACCTGCGCTGCATCCTGTGCGGGTTCTGCATCGAGGCCTGCCCGACGCGGGCGCTGACGATGCTGAACGAGTTCGAGATGGCCGACACCAGCCGCGAGTCGATGATCTGGGAGAAGGACCAGCTGCTCGCGCCCCTGCAGCCGGGCATGGAGGCGCCGCCGCACCCGCGCCGGCTCGGTGACGACGAGCGGACCTACTTCCTCGGGCTGCCCGACACCGGCCTGGCGGACACCCGGATGCCCGAGGGGCACCAGGACACGCACGTGGACGAGTCCGAGCAGCGTGAGGTCGGCACTCCCTGGATCCGAGCCGGGTCGGAGGTGCGCAAGGAGATGCGCAAGCAGTTCCACCCGGACTACAGCATGCCGTCCGATCCGGCCCTCGGGGCAGGCCAGGACGCCCGGGCCCTGGGCGGCCCGACAGACACCGCGTTCCACTCGGAGGCGACGAGAGACAAGGGAGCTGAACGATGATTCCCCTGGTGACCGCATCCGCGGTGGCCTTCTGGCTGTTGGCCCCGTTGATGGTGCTGGCGGCCGTAGGCATCGTGCTGTCCCGCAAGCCGGTCCACTCGGTCCTGCTCACGGCGTTCGTGATGATCTCCCTGGCCGTGCAGTACCTGTCGCTCGACTCCCCGTTCCTGTTCGTGGTGCAGATCATCGTCTACACCGGCGCGATCATGATGCTGTTCCTGTTCGTGGTGATGCTGATCGGCGTCGACTCCACCGACTCGCTGATCGAGACGATCCGGGGCCACCGGCTGATGGTGGCCCTGGCGATCATCGCGCTGGCCGTGATGCTCATCCTCGCCATCGGCAACGCGGTGACCCAGCCGCCCCAGGGCTTGGCCGAGGCCAACGCTGCGGGCAATGTCCAGGGCATCGCGTTCCTGCTGTTCAACCGCTACGTGCTGGTGTTCGAGGCGTCGGCCGCGCTGCTGCTGATCGCCACGATCGGCGCCATGGTGCTCGCGCACCGGGAGCGTACGAGCCCGAAGAAGACCCAGGCCCAGCTGTCGCGCGACCGGCTGCAGGCCTACCAGGAGACCGGCGCCCACCCCGGTGGCCTGCCGCCCTCGGGTATCTTCGCCCGCCACGACGGGGTGGACACGCCGGCCCTGCTGCCGGACGGGTCGGTCGCCGAGGCCTCGGTCTCGCGCACCCTGAAGGCGCGCGGCGTGATGCTGAAGGGCGAGCACCTCGCCGACCCGAGCCGCCAGACCCTCGCGGTCGTCGACCCCGACTCCACGGACACCGTCGGTGGCCGGACGATCACCGAGGCTGCCGCCGACCGTGCCCAGTTGGAAGCCGCTGCCGACCGGGCGGACACCGAGAACCGGTCCGAGGGAGCTGAGGAGCGATGAGCCCGAACCACTACGTCATCCTGGCTGCGCTGCTGTTCGTCATCGGCGCCAGCGGGGTGCTGCTGCGCCGCAACGCGCTGATCGCGTTCATCTCGGTGGAACTGATGCTGAACGCGGCCAACCTGCTGCTCGTCACCTTCTCCCACTACTGGGGAGTGCTCGACGGTCAGATCGGCGCCCTGTTCGTGATGGTGGTCGCCGCCTGCGAGGTGGTCGTCGGGCTCGCGATCATCGTGTCCATATTCCGTACGCGTCGCTCGGCCTCGGTCGATGACGCCAACCTGCTGAAGTTCTGAGGGGCGCGACGATGATTCCGCTTGAACTTGCTGCCTCGGTCCCGGCCGAGGGAATGTTCACCTGGGGATGGACGATGATCGCCGCCCCGGCGCTGGGCGCGCTGTTGCTCCTGGTCCTCGGGAAGGCCTCGGACAAGTGGGGCCACATCCTGGCCACCCTGATGCCGATCTGGTCCTTCGCCATCGCCGCCTGCCTGTTCGCCGAGATGATGCTGCGACCGGAGGGGGAGCGCGTCGTCAGCGCCCCGCTCTACGAGTGGATCAATGCCGGTACCTGGACGGCCTCGTTCGGGCTGCGGATCGACCAGTTGTCGATCCTGTTCGCCCTGCTGATCACCGGTGTCGGCTCGCTGATCCACATCTACTCGATCGGGTACATGGCGCACGACCCGAACCGGCGACGGTTCTTCGCGTTCCTGAACCTGTTCATCACGGCGATGCTGATCTTGGTCCTCGCCGACAACTATGTGATGCTGTTCCTCGGCTGGGAGGGCGTCGGCCTGTCGTCCTACCTGCTGATCGGCTTCTGGCAGGAGCGCCCGAGTGCGGCGAAGGCCGCCACGAAGGCGTTCGTGATGAACCGTGTCGGTGACGTGGCGATGTCGATCGCGCTGATCCTGATGATCGCGCTGTTCGGTTCGACCTCCTTCGAGACCGTCAACGCCGGCGCCCCGCAGATGACCGGCTCGGTCGCCACGCTGCTCGGCCTGCTGCTGCTGGTCGGGGCCGCCGCCAAGTCGGCCCAGGTGCCGCTCCAGGCCTGGCTGCTCGACGCCATGGAGGGCCCGACCCCGGTCTCCGCGCTGATCCACGCGGCCACCATGGTGACCGCCGGCGTCTATCTCGTGGTCCGCTCCGGCGAGATCTACGCGATGTCCGAGATCGCCTCCACGGTCGTGGTGATCGTCGGTACGGTCACGCTGCTGTTCGGTGCCTGGATCGGTTGCGCCAAGGACGACATCAAGAAGGTGCTGGCCGGATCGACCATGTCGCAGATCGGCTACATGATGCTCGCTGCGGGCATCGGCCCGGTCGGCTACGCGTTCGCGATCTTCCACCTGCTCACGCACGGCTTCTTCAAGGCCAACATGTTCCTCGGTGCCGGGTCGGTGATGCACGCTATGAACGACGACGTGGACATGCGCCACTACGGTGCCCTGGCCAAGCCGATGCGGATCACCTTCCTCACCTTCGCCATGGGGTACCTGGCCATCATCGGGTTCCCGTTCTTCTCCGGCTTCTACTCGAAGGACCACATCATCGAGGCCGCCTTCGCCCACAACACGCTGGTCGGCGTCCTCGCGCTGGTCGGCGCCGGGGTGACGGCCTTCTACATGACCCGGCTGATGATGATGACGTTCTTCGGCGAGAAGCGCTGGCGCGAGGACCAGCACCCGCACGAGTCGCCCGCGGTGATGTGGGTGCCGTTGGTGGTGCTGGCGATCTTCTCGGTGATCGGCGGTCTGGTGATGAACAACTGGATCGGGGGCTGGCTCGCGCCGGCAGTCAACGGGGAGGTCGAGCCGACCGGCCTGCTGCACATCACCCCGATCGGCTGGCTGACCATGCTGGTCGTCGCGCTGGGTGTCCTGCTGGGCTGGTGGCTGTACCGCAAGGACGTGCCGGAGACCGCGCCGGAGAACGTCTCCTGGGTCACCCATGCCGGCCGCAATGACCTGTACGGGGACCTCATCAACGAGAAGGCGTTCACCAATACCGGGGCCGGTGTGGTGACAGCGGTCGTGGCGGTCGACGACCACGGGATCGATGCCGTCGCGAACGGCACCGCACCTGCGTTCGGAGGTCTGGGGCAGCTCCTGAAGCGGCTCGAATCCGGCTATGTGCGTTCCTATGCGCTGACGATGGTGGCGGGAACCGTCCTCATCGGCGTCGTGCTGATCCTTGGCCGCTTGGCCTGACGGGAGGAAGAAACCAGATGACGACGTTCCCCTGGCTCACCGTGCTCGCGGTGCTGCCCCTGATCGGTGCCCTGGCACTGGTCTTCATCAAGGGCACTCTCGCGCGCACCGTCGGCCTTGCCTTCGCCCTCGTGACGCTGGTCGTATCGATCGGCGTGGCGATCGGCTTCGACCCGGGTGCCGGCGGCCTGCAGTTCGTTGAACAGCAGCCGTGGATCCCCGCGATCGGTGCCTCCTACTCGCTGGGTGTGGACGGCATGGGCCTGCTGATGGTCCTGCTCACCTCCATCCTCGTGCCGGTCGTGATGGTGGCGACCTGGGACGACCCGGACACCACCGGTGGCCGCTGGACCTCGCAGACCTTCTTCGGACTGGTCCTGCTCCTCGAGGGCCTGTCCCTGTACGTGTTCATGTCCACCGACGTGCTGCTGTTCTACCTGTTCTTCGAGGCCACGCTGATTCCGATGTTCTTCCTCATCGGCGGCTTCGGCACCGGGAAGCGCAGCAGTGCCGCGATGAAGTTCCTGCTGTTCTCCCTCGCCGGTGGCCTGGTCATGCTGGTCGCAGTGATCGGCATCTACGCCGTCACCGCGGCGCTGGGCAACCCGACGTACTCGCTGGAGTCGCTGCGTGGTGCCGCCGGCGCCGGGCTGTTCGACACTCCGATCGGCAAGTGGCTGTTCGCCGGGTTCTTCATCGCGTTCGCGGTGAAGGCCCCGATGGTGCCGGTGCACACCTGGCTGGCCGATGCGGCCGAGGAGGCCTCTCCCGGCGCCGCCACCCTGATGGTGTCGGTGCTCGACAAGATCGGCACCTTCGGGATGCTGCGCTTCTGCCTGGGGCTGTTCCCCGAGGCCAGCGTCTGGGCTACCCCGTTCGTGCTCGCGCTGGCGCTGATCTCGGTGCTGTACGGCGCGATCGCGGCGATCGGCCAGACCAACCTGATGCGCTTCGTCGCGTTCACGTCGGTGAGCCACTTCGGCTTCATGGTGATGGGCATCTTCGCCCTGACCACCTCGGGCATCTCCGGGTCGGTGTTCTACATGTTCAACCACGGACTCTCGACGGCGGCGTTGTTCCTCGTGGTCGGCTACATGGTGAAGCGGCGCGGCTCGGCCGACATCAGCGCCTTCGGTGGCGTCCAGAAGGTCGCCCCGGTGATGGCAGGCTTCCTGCTGGTCTCCGGCCTGGCGGCCCTTGGCCTGCCGGGACTGTCGAGCTTCGTCTCGGAGTTCATGGTGCTGGCCGGCACGTTCACCGTGGCCCCGTGGATCGCCGCGCTGGGCGCCTTCGCCCTGTTGCTGTCCGCGGTCTACGTCATGCGGGTCTACCAGCGTACGATGACCGGCCCGGTGACCGACCAGGTCAGCGCGACCGGCGGGACGGACCTGAGCATGCGGGAACGGCTCGCCGTGGCACCGCTGCTCGCGATCATCCTCGTCCTCGGCTTCTTCCCGCAACCGGCACTGCAGCTGTCCAACCCCGTCGGGGCTGAAGCGGTCGCTGCGCTGCAGACGCAGGGAGTATCCGACCCCCAGCCGCAGATCCCGGAGGGACAGAACTGATGAATCCCGTCTTGAACTACGGCGCACTGCTGACGGCGATCCTGCCCATCGTCATCGTGTTCGCCGGGGCATCCCTCAGCCTGCTCGCTGAGGCGGTCCTGCCGCGCAAGCAGCGGTGGGGAACGCAGATCGCCCTGTCCCTGGTGATCCTGCTCGGGGCACTGGCGGCGGCCATCTGGATGTGGGCGAACCCCACCACGCTGGCCAAGGACCAGACGGCCATGGTGATGGTCGATCCGCCCGCGCTCGGCCTATGGATGCTGCTGCTCGTCTTCGGGGCGATGTCGGTGCTGCTGTTCGCTGAGCGCGAGGTGTACGGAGGCGTGAGCGCCTTCACCCCGTCCGGGGCAGCGATCCCGGGCTCTCACGAGGAGCGGGCCGCCACGGCGGCCCACCACGAGCACACCGAGGTCTTCACCCTCCTACTGTTCTCGATCAGCGGCATGATGCTGTTCCTGGCCGCCGACGACTTGCTGATGATGTTCGTGGCACTGGAGATCATGTCGCTGCCGCTGTACCTGATGTCGGGCCTGGCGCGCCGTCGCCGGCTGCTCAGCCAGGAGGCCGCGCTGAAGTACTTCCTGCTGGGCGCGTTCGCCTCGGCGTTCTTCCTGTTCGGCATCGCCCTGGTCTTCGCCTACGCCGGGTCCTTCCAGCTGGCCGCGATCAACTCGTTGGTCGGCGCCAGCCCGGTCGGCGAGCCGGTCCTGATCGCCGGTCTGCTGCTGATGCTGGTCGGCCTGTTGTTCAAGGTCGGCATCGCGCCGTTCCACAACTGGGTGCCCGACGTCTACACCGGCGCCCCGACCCCGGTGACCGCCTTCATGGCGGTCTGCACCAAGATCGCCGCCGTCGGTGGCCTGATGCGCGTGCTCTACGTCGCCTTCGGCGCGGAGCGCTGGAACTGGCAGCCGGTACTGGCGGTCGTCGCCATCATCACGATGGTTGTCGGTGCCGTCATCGGTCTGGCCCAGACCGACATCAAGCGGCTGCTCGCGTACTCCTCGATCACCCACGCCGGCTACATCCTCGTCGGCGTGGCCGGTGCGGCCCAGCTCGCCAGCGGGGTCACCGGGTTCTCATCGGTGTCGTCCGCGTCGTTCTACCTGCTGACGTACGGCGTGGCGACGATCCCTGCGTTCGCGATGCTCACCATGGTTCGGGACAACGGCGCCGAGGTCACCCAGCTGTCCGGTTGGGCCGGCCTGGGGCGCAAGAACCCCGTCTTCGGTGTGGTGATGGCGGTGTTCATGCTCAGCTTCGCCGGGATCCCGCTGACCGCCGGATTCATGGGCAAGTGGGCCGTCTTCGCCGCCGCTTTCCAGGGTGGCTGGGGCTGGCTGGCCCTGGTCGGCGTGTTGCTGAGCCTGGTCGCGGCCGTCTACTACCTGCGGGTCATCGTGATCATGTTCTTCCGCGAACCGATCGAGGGTCCCGAGGTCGTCGACACCTCGGTCGCCACGCTCATCGTGGTCGTCCTGGGACTGGTCGGCACCGTGCTGCTGGGCATCATCCCGGGTCCGGCCATGACGTTCTTCCAGCAGGCCGGTGAGTTCCTGCGGCTGGGTATGATGTGACGCCTGTGAGCGCTGAACCTGCCCCCAAGACCCGCGATGACTTCGAAGCGTACGTCCGTGGTCGGCTCGACGTGGTCGAGTCCGCCCTCGAGGACGCTGCGACCGGCCGGATGCCGTTCGTCACCGAAGCCGCGCGGCACGTCATCGCTGCCGGCGGCAAGCGATTCCGGCCGCTGCTGGTCGTGCTGTCCTCCGCACTCGGGACCCCGCGATCGGAGGACGACCTCACCAAGGCGTCCCTGGTGATGGAGCTGACCCACGTGGCCAGCCTCTACCACGACGACGTCATGGACGAGGCCGACATCCGGCGCGGTGCCCCGAGTGCGAACAGCATGTGGGACAACACCGTGGCGATCCTGGTCGGTGACTTCCTGTTCGCCCGGGCCTCCGATCTGGTCGCCGATCTCGGTGTCGAGTTCGTCCAGCTCCAGGCGCGGACCTTCGCCCGCCTGGTCCAGGGCCAGATCGCCGAGACCGTCGGCCCGGCCGAGGGAGAGGACCCGCTGGAGGCCTACCTCCGGGTCATTGCGGACAAGACCGGTTCCCTGATCGCTGCCTCGACGATGTTCGGCGGCATGGTCGCCGGGCTGGACACCGACCGGATCCGGGCGCTGGAGGCCTACGGCGAGGAGCTGGGCGTGGTCTTCCAGCTCAGCGACGACGTGATCGACGTGACCTCCGACTCCACCGGCAAGACGCCGGGGACCGACCTGCGCGAGGGTGTGGCGACCCTGCCCACCCTGCTGCTCGCCGAGCACGACGACCCGGAGTCCCGCGAGCTGCTGGCCACCATCCGGGGCGACCTGAGCGACCCGGATGCCTTCGCCGATGCGCTCGCCCGGCTGCGGGCCCACCCAGTGATCGGGCAGGCCCGCCGGGAGATCACCCGACGGGCCGAGGTTGCCCGCGGGCACCTGGCGGCGCTGCCGGACGGCATGGCGCGCGAGGCCCTGTCCGAGCTGTGCGACACGGTGGTGAGTCGCTCCGCCTGACCGGCGAGAGACCGGACGGGCCGGGACCGGATCAGCTGCGGGACAGGGGAATCTCTGAGCGATCGCTCAGGGATTCCCCTGTGTCGTGGTTAGACTTCCGGCATGCACGTACCCGACGGGTTCCTGGGTGCTCCGGCCTCGATAACCACCGGCATCGTCGCCGCGGCGACCAGCGCTGTCGCGCTGCGACGCTCGCGCAACGAGCTGCAGCAGACCGGGCCGGCCCGGGCCGGGCTGACCGCTGCCTTCGTGTTCGCCGCCCAGATGGTGAATTTCCCGGTCGGCGCGGGCACGTCCGGGCACCTGATCGGCGCTGCCCTGGCGGCTGCACTGGTCGGGCCGTGGACCGCGGTGCTCACCATGGCCTGCGTCCTGGTGGTGCAGGCCCTGGTCTTTGCCGACGGCGGCGTGACCGCCCTGGGCACCAATATCCTGCTGCTCGGCCCGATCCCCATCCTTGCCGCCACCCTGGTCTCGCGTACCGTCCTCGCCGCCGCCCGGTCGCGCCGCGCCCTGGTCGCCCCTGCGGCCGGGATCGGCGCCTTCGTCTCCGTCCCCGTGGCCGCCCTCACCTTCTCCGGGCTGTACGCCCTCGGCGGTGCCGTCGAGGTCCCGCTCGGGATGCTCACCGCCGCCATGACCGGCACCCACCTCCTGATCGGTGTCGGTGAGGGCCTGATCACCGCCGCCGTGATCGGCGCGGTGATGGCCGCCCGGCCCGACCTGGTCCAGCTGTGGAGCTCGCGGGCCCCGGCCCCCGCCCTGCTCGTCACCGACGCCGACGGGCGGACGGTCGAGGTCCCGGCCGACCCCGTGGCGGACCGTCCGCTCGGCGCCGGCCGGTACCGACTCGGCCACCGGGCCCTGCTGGTCGGTCTCGGCGTGACCCTGGCCGTCGCCGCAGGGCTCAGCCTGCTGGCCTCGGCCTGGCCGGACGGGCTGGAATCGGTCGCCGCGGCCCTCGGCTTCGACCGCGCCGCCCGGGAATCGGTCACTGCCGGTTCGCCACTGGCCGACTATGCGCTGCTGGGTGCCGGCGGGTTCAGCGGATCCCTGGCCGGGGTGGCCGGGGTGGCGCTGACCCTGGGGCTCGGGCTGGCCGTTGCCGGGCTGGGCACCCTGGGCCGTCGCCGTCCCCCGGTGCCCGCCGAGTCCTCGCCGCCGGAGCGCCGGCGGTGACCACCGGTCCGGACCCGAACGGGCGGGGCATCGTCAGATGCCTGGCACCGGAGGCGAAGATCGCTGCCCTGGTCGGGTACGTCCTGCTCGTGGTGGCCACCCCGACCGCACTGTGGCCGGTGCTGGTCATCGACGCAGTCCTGCTGGCCATCGTGGTGCTGGTCGCCCGGATCCCGGCGCACTGGCTGGTGCCCCGGTTGGTCCTGGAGACCCCCGTGGTGCTCTTCGCCCTGCTGCTGCCGCTGGTCGCGACCGGACCGCGGGTCGAGGTGCTGGGCCTGACACTGTCCCGGCCCGGCCTCGAAGGGGCCGCGCTGCTGCTCACCCGGACCACCCTTGGCCTGGTCGCGGCGCTCACCCTGGTCGCGACGACCCCCGCCGACGAAGTGGTCGACGGCCTGGGCCGGCTGCGGATGCCGCGACCGATGGTGGAGATCCTCACGTTCATGGTCCGCTACCTCGGACTGGTCCGCGACGACCTGCGCCGGATGGAGGTGGCACGGGCCGCCCGCGGCGACCGCCGGGCCGGCTGGCGCCGGTGGCTGGCCGGCGCCGCCTCGGTCGGGCACCTGTTCGTCCGCAGCTACGAACGCGGCGAACGGGTCGAGCAGGCGATGCTGGCCCGCGGCTACCGGGGCTCCCTGCCGCAGTACGCCACTGCGGTCACCGGCCGGCCACGCTCCCTGCTGGCCGCGCTGCTGCCGGCGCTGGCCGCGACCGCCCTGGCCGGCGGGCTGGTGCTGCGATGAGCGCCCCGGCACTCGAGGTCCGCGGACTCGCCTTCGCCTACCCCGACGGCCACCAGGCCCTGTTCGGGGTGGACCTGACGGTCCGGCCCGGGGAACGCGTGGCAGTGATCGGCCCCAACGGAGCGGGCAAGACGACCCTGCTGCTGCACCTGAACGGCATCCTCGGCGCTGTCGCCGGGGGCACCGGCACCGGGACCGTACGAGTCGGGGGACTGCTGCTGGAGCGCCGGAGCCTGGCCGAGATCCGCCGGCGGGTCGGCATCGTCTTCCAGGACCCCGACGACCAGCTGTTCCTGCCGACGGTCGAGCGCGACGTCGCCTTCGGGCCGGCCAACATGGACCTGCCCCGGGAGGAGATCGTCCGGCGGGTCGCCGACGCCCTGGACCGGGTCGGGATGTCCGACGTCGCCGACCGCCACCCCTCCCACCTGTCGTTCGGCCAGAAGCGCCGGGTCGCGATCGCGGGGGTGCTGGCGACCGACCCGCACGTCCTGGTCCTCGACGAACCGTCCTCCAACCTGGACCCGCAGGCGCGCCGCGAGCTCGCCGAACTGGTGCAAGGACTGGACCAGAGCGTGCTGATGGTGACCCACGACCTGCCGTACGCCGCCCAGCTCTGCAGCCGCTGCCTGGTCCTGGACGGGGGGCGGGTCGTGGCCGATGGCCCGACCGAGGTGATCCTCGGCGACGAGCGACTCCTGGCCGCCCACCGGCTGGAGCTGCCGTACGGCTGGCGCCTGCCCGAACGCGACTGCCGATGAGCCGGCCGGGTACCGGTCCGCTGCCGATCCCGACCGACGACCTCGAGGCCTGGGCCGGCCGCTTCGACCTGCTCGGCGACCCGACCCGGCTGCGGCTGCTGTCGCACATGCACCGCCACCCCGGCGCGCCGGTCAGTGACCTGGCCACGGCCGCCGGGATCAGCCAGGCGACGGCCTCCCAGTCCCTGAAGGTGCTGCGCCGCCAGGGCTGGGTGCAGGCCACCAGGGACGGGCGCTGGATGCGCTATACGCTGGTCGACGAGATGGCCCACCGCGTGTTGCACCTGATGGGCCACCACCACGAGGACTGAACGGCCCGGGTCGGCACTGGCCCGGGCCGCAGTGTCTCACCAGATGTGCACCCGCTCCTGGGGCGCCAGCCACATGGCATCACCTTCCCGGGTGCCGAACGTGGTGTGGAAGGCATCCACGTTCTTCAGCGTCTGGTTGCAGCGGAACTCCGCCGGGGCGTGCGGGTCGGTGGCCAGGCGCTGCTTCACCGTCTCCGGTCGGGTCTTCTGCTGCCAGATCCGGCCGAAGTTCATGAAGAAGCGCTCGGCTCCGGTCAGCCCGTCGATCGGCTCCGGATCCGCCACCTCTCCGCTGTCCGGGTCGGTGAGTGTGATCTGCCACGCGTCGTACGCGATCGAGACCCCGCCGAGGTCGCCGATGTTCTCCCCGATGGTCAGCGCACCGTTCACGGTCTGGCCGTCGGCGCCCTCCGGGGACAGGCCCTCGTACTGGGCGACCAGCGCCTTCGTACGATCCTCGAAGGCCGCCCGGTCGGCGTCGGTCCACCAGTTGCGCAGCCGACCGTCGCCGTCGGCGGTGGAGCCCTGGTCGTCGAAGCCGTGGCCGATCTCGTGGCCGATCACCGCCCCGATGCCACCGAAGTTGACCGCGTCGTCGGCCTGCGGGTCGAAGAACGGCGGCTGCAGGATCGCGGCCGGGAAGACGATCTCGTTGCGCAGCGGGTGGTAGTAGGCGTTGACCGTCTGCGGGGTCATGAACCACTCGTCCGGGTCGATCGGGCCGCCGAGCTTGGCCAGGTCGCGGTCGGTCTCGAACTCGGCCGAGCGGCGGACGTTCCCGATCAGGTCACCAGGCCGGACCTCCAGCGCCGAGTAGTCGATCCACTTGCCCGGATAGCCGATCTTCGGGGTGAACTTCGCGAGCTTGTCGAGCGCCTCGGTGCGGGTCGCCTCGGTCATCCAATCCAGGGCACCGATCGAGCGGCGGTAGGCCTCCAGGAGGTGCGCGACCAACTCGTCGCAGCGCTCCTTCGCCGCCGGCGGGAAGTACTGGTCGACGTAGAGGCGTCCGACCGCCTCGCCGAGACAGCCCTCGACCAGGGCGACGCCGCGCTTCCAGCGCGGCTTGATCGTCGGGGTGCCGGACAGGGTGGTGCCGTAGAAGGCGAAGTGCTCCAGCGCGAACGCGTCCGACAGGTAGGGGGCGCTGCCGTTCAGCAGCCGCCACCGGGCCCAGGAGCGCCACTGCGGGAGCCGGTCGGTGACGAACAGCACGGCGACCTCGTCCAGGTAGGACGGCTGGGACTCGATCAGCTTGCTGGTCCGCTCCGGATCCACGCCGACCGCCTCGAGATAGGCCCGCAGGTCGAGGTCCGGGTTGATCGCGGCGACCCGCCCGACCAGGTCGGCGAGGTCGATCGGGTTGTAGGAGGCGAGCATGTCACGGCGGCGCACCTTGTCCCAGTGGCAGGCGGCGACCGCCGTCTCCAGGGCCATCACCGCCTCGGCCTGGTCGCGGGCCGCGGCCAGGCCGGCCAGGTCGAACATCCGCTCCATGTGGTCGACGTACGCCGCCCGGATCTGCGCGTACTGGTCCAGGCGGTAGTACTCCTCGTCGGGCAGCCCGAGACCGCCCTGGCTGGTGAACAGGGCGTACGACTCCGGGGCGCCGGGGTCCGCATCGATGCCGGCATAGAGGAAGGTCCCCAGGCCACGACGGGCGTTCCCGCCCAGGTGCCGGACAAGGGTGGCGATGTCGTCGATCGCGTCGATCGCGGCCAGGTCGTCGGCGAGCGGGGTGACACCGAGCCGCTCGATCGTCGCGGTGTCCATGAAGCTGGCGTACAGGCCGGCGATCCGGTCGGCGTCGGTCGGGTCGCCGTCGTGCGGCTCGGGAGTGCCCAGTCCGGTGACGATGTCGCGGACCGCCTCCTCGGAGCGGTCCCGCAGCTCGCTGAAGGCGCCGGTCAGCGGCTTGTCGTCGGGGATGGTCGCCCGCTCCAGCCAGCTCCCGTTGACGTGCCGGTAGAAGTCCGCGCGCGGCGAGACCCCCTGGTCGACGGCGGTCAGGTCCAGAGCGACGTGCATCTCCTCAACTGTCATGGCCCGATCGTAGTGGGCCGGGTCAATCCTGGCGCGTACGTCGGGCGGCCCGGTTCAACGTCCGCCACTTCACCAGCGCCTCGGTGCTGATGATGACCAGGGAGGTCCAGACCAGCAGGAAACCGGCCCAGCGCCCCGGCGTCATCTGCTCGCCGCGGACCAGCCAGCCGATCAGGAACTGGAGGGTCGGCGCCACGTACTGCAGCAGACCCATCACCGTCAGGGGCAGCCGCGGAGCCGCATCGGCGAACAGCAGCAGGGGGACCAGTGTGACCAGTCCGCCCACCACCAGCAGGGTCGTGTGCAGCGGGCCCAGGGCGGTGAAGGTGCTCTGGCCGACCGCACCGAGCCAGACCAGGTAGGCCAGGGCGACCAGGCTGATGCCGGAGGTCTCCACGACCATCCCGGACAGTGCGTCGACCCGTACCCCCTTCTTCAGCAGGCCGTAGAGGCCGAAGCTGGTCGCCAGCAGCAGCGCGATCCACGGCAGCGCACCGAGCTCGATCGTCAGCACGACCACGGCGCCACCGGCGATCCCCACCGCCAGCCACTGCAGCCGCGACAGCCGCTCCCGCAGGAACACCACCCCGACCAGGATCGACAGGATCGGGTTGATGTAGTAGCCCAGGGCCGTGTCCAGGACGTGGCCGTTGTTGACCGCCCAGATGTAGGTGCCCCAGTTGACACTGATCAGGGCGCCGGCCCCGAGGAGGGCCAGCCATTCCCGGCGGCTGTGCAGGTCCTGCCAGAAGCGTCGCCGCAGCACCAGGCAGGCCAGCAGGGCGAAGCCGAGGGACCAGACGATCCGGTGGGCCAGGATCTCGACCGCGCCCGCCCCGCCGACCAGCGGCCAGTAGAGCGGGAAGAACCCCCAGAGCAGGTACGCGCCGACGGCGCCCACCAGGCCGCGCTGGAACTGCACCGGGGACGTGCCGGTCATCGACTCTGGCATGGTCTCCTCCTCCTGACACGTCATGCTCGCTCCTCCACGCAACGGTCATCCTGACACCAGATCCACGAGCGATCAGGCGAGGACCTGCTCGTGGTGCCGGACGATCCGGCTCAGGAGATGACGCCGAACGAGTAGCCCTGGGCCTTCAGGTCGGCGACGACCTGCGGGAGGGCCTGGTTGGACAGCGTCTTGCCCATCGTGTCGTGCATCAGGATGACCACCACGTTCGGATGCTCCGCGTATGCGATACCGGACTGGACCATGCCGGCGGCCTCGGCCGGGGTGGACGGGCCCTTGGAGCCCTCGGCGTCCCCGGTCATCGCGTTCCAGTCGATCCAGGCGAAGCCCTCGGCGGCCAGGGCGGCGTCCGCGCCCGCCATCGAGTTCCAGGACATGTGCCCGCCGGGGTAGCGGAAGCAGGTCGGGGCGTACTCCGGGCCCAAGGTCTCGCGCAGGACGCCGAGCGCCTTGTTCAGGTCGGACACGATGTGGTCGGGATTCGCGTGGCGCCCCGGGTAGAGGTAGCTGTAGTCGTGGCTGTAGGAGTGCACACACACCGCGTGGCCCTCTTTGACCTCGCGCCTGAGCAGCTCCGGACCACCGGTGCCCACGCCCTGCGCGCCGGAGATGACGAAGAACGTCGCCGGGACCCCGGCGGTCTCCAGCGCCTTCAGGGCGGCCGGCGTCGCGTCCTTGCTGGGGCCGTCGTCGAAGGTCAGGAAGGCGATCTTCGACGTGGGGTAGTCCTCTGCCGCCGGGCCCTGCACCAGCCACCGGTTGACCTGCTCCGCCGGGTAGGCGTACGACGCCGCCGACGCCGCGTGGTTCGTGCCCGGCTGCACCAGCGGCGTGGGCGTGGGGGTCGGCGTCTTGACCGGGCTGGCGGCAGCGACCGGCTCGAGCTCCCGGTCAAGGGTGCCCGTGGCCGGGCTGGCACCTGGCGGGGCACAGGCGACCAGGGACGCGCCGAGCAGCACGGAGAGCGCGAGGGCGGCCAGCGTCGGGGCGATGCGAAATCTCACTCCCCCGAGGCTAGACAACCCGAGGTCACTTCCCCGATTGCCGTGCCGTGCGCCACACCGATCAGTGCGGCGCACGCTCACGCGTCAACGCTCCAGGTGTCCTGGCCGTAGAGCAGCTCCTGCAGCGAGTCCACACCGGTGGCGGTGTCGCCACGCACCGTACGCACCTGCTCGCGGGCCTCGTCGTCGTACGTGGGGCGCTGCACGTTCCGGAAGATCCCGATCGGTGAGTGGGCGATGTGGCCGGACTCGCTCAGCCGGGACAGCGCGAATTGGTAGGACGGGTTGTCCGAGTGCGCGTCGTGCACCACGATGGCCGACGCGTCGACCTCGGAGCGCTCGGCGATCCGCAGCCGCGGGGAGTCCGGGTCGCGGACCACGCACAGGTGGCCGTCGATGCCGAAGATGATCGGCTCGCCGTGCCTCAGCGGGATGATCGCCTCGGCCGCCTCGTCGCCGCCCTTCAGCGCGTCGAACGCTCCGTCGTTGAAGATCGGGCAGTTCTGGTAGATCTCGACCAGCGAGGCGCCGCGGTGGGCGGCGGCCGCCTTCAGGATCTCGCTGAGCCCCTTGCGGTCGGAGTCCAGGGCACGCGCCACGAAGGTGGCCTCCGCGCCCAGCGCCAGCGACACCGGGTTGATCGGCTGGTCCAGCGACCCCATCGGGGTGGACTTGGTGACCTTGCCCAGCTCGGAGGTGGGGGAGTACTGGCCCTTGGTCAGCCCGTAGATCCGGTTGTTGAACAGCAGGATCGTGATGTTGACATTGCGTCGCAGGGCATGGATCAGGTGGTTGCCGCCGATGGACAGGGCATCGCCGTCGCCGGTGATGACGAAGACCGCCAGGTCCTCCCGGGCCGCGGCGACGCCGGTGGCGATGGCCGGGGCGCGTCCGTGGATCGAGTGCATGCCGTACGAGTTCACGTAGTACGGGAAGCGCGAGGAGCAGCCGATGCCGGAGATGATGACCGTGTTCTCGCGCTTGATGCCGAGCTCGGGCATGAAGCCCTGGAAGGCCGCGAGGACGGCGTAGTCGCCGCAGCCGGGGCACCAGCGGACCTCCTGGTCGGAGGTGAAGTCCTTGCGGTTCAGTGGCGAGATCGCCAGCGGTACGTGCGCCAGCCCGGCGATCGCCGGCTGGTGGGCCGTGACGGTGGGCTGTGGGTGGTCATGGGTGGTGGTCACTGCTGTGCTCCCTGTGCTTCGGAGGTGCGGGCCCCTGCTGCGGCCTCGACCTCACGGACGATCGCGGTCAGGTCCGTCTCGAACTCGTCGACCGAGATCGGCAGCCCGCGGACCCGCGAGTAGCTCTGGACGTCGACCAGGTACTTGGCGCGCAGCAGGAGCGCCAGCTGGCCCAGGTTCATTTCCGGTACGACCACCCGGTCGTACGACCGCAGCACCTCGCCGAGGTTCGCCGGGAACGGGTTGACCCAGCGCAGGTGGGCGTGGGCGGCCTTGACCCCGGCCTTGCGCATCCGGCGCACGGTGGCCAGGGCCGGGCCGTACGTCGAGCCCCAGCCGAGCACCAGGACACGGGCGCCCTCGCCGTCCTCGCGGCCCGGGTCCCAGACCTCGACCGGCGGGATGATCCTCCCGACCCGGTCGACCTTCTCCTGGCGGGTCCGGGTCATCAGGTCGTGGTTGGCGGGGGAGTACGAGATGTTTCCGGTGAGCGAGTCCTTCTCGATGCCGCCGAGACGGTGCTCCAGGCCACGCGTGCCGGGCGCGGCCCAGGGGCGGGCCAGGGTCTCCTCGTCACGCTGGTAGGGCAGGAACTTGCCGTTCTCGCCGTTGGGCCCGGTGGCGAAATTCGGGTCGATCTCGGCGATCTCGCCCAGCTGCGGCACCTTCCACGGCTCGGCGCCGTTGGCCAGGTAGCCGTCGGTGAGCAGCATGACCGGCGTACGGTACTCGATCGCGACCCGGGTGGCCTCAATCGCTGCGTCGAAGCAATCGGACGGGGACTGGGCGGCGATCACCGGGATCGGGGCCTCACCGTGCCGGCCGTGCAGGGCCATCAGCAGGTCGGACTGCTCGGTCTTGGTGGGCATGCCGGTGGAGGGGCCGGCGCGCTGCACGTCGACGATGACCATCGGCAGCTCGGTCATCACGCCCAGCGAGATGGTCTCCGACTTCAGGGCGATGCCCGGTCCGGAGGAGGCAGTGACGCCGAGGACCCCGGCGAAGCTGGCGCCCAGCACCGACCCGGCCGCGGCGATCTCGTCCTCGGCCTGGAATGTCATCACGTTGAAGCGCTTCAGCCGCGACAGCGTGTGCAGGATGTCGGAGGCCGGGGTGATCGGATAGGCGCCGAAGAACAGCGGGATGCCCGCCTTCTGGGCGGCCACGACCAGGCCGTACGACAGGGCCACGTTGCCGGAGATCTGGCGGTAGGTACCCGCCGGCATCGGGGCCGGCGCCACTTGGTAGGTGACGCCGAAGGTCTCGGTGGTCTCGCCGAAGGCGTAGCCGGTCCGGAACGCGGTCATGTTCGCGTCCCGCACCTGCGGCTTGCCGGCGAACTTCTCGCCGAGGAACTTCAGGGTCGACTCGGTGTCGCGGTTGTACAGCCAGGTCAGCAGACCGAGGGCGAACATGTTCTTGGCGCGGGAGGAGTCCTTGCGGCTGAGGCCGAAGTCCTTCACCGCGGCGACCGTCATGCCGGTCAGGTCGAGGGCGTGCAGCTGGTAGTCCTCGAGCGAGCCGTCCTCCAGCGGGTTGGCCTCGTAGCCGACCTTCGTCAGGTTGCGCTTGGTGAACTCCGCGGTGTCCACGATGATCAGGCCGCCGCGTTTCACCTGGTCCAGGTTCGCCTTCAGCGCCGCCGGGTTCATCGCCACCAGGACGTCGGCGGTGTCGCCGGGGGTCATGATGTCGAAGTTGGCGAAGTGCAACTGGAAACTGGAGACACCGGGGATCGTGCCCTGGGGGGCGCGGATCTCGGCGGGGAAATTCGGAAGGGTGGAGATGTCGTTCCCGAACGACGCCGCCTCGGCCGTGAACCGGTCGCCGGTCAGCTGCATCCCATCACCGGAGTCGCCCGCGAACCGGATGACCACGCGGTTGAGCATCTGGACGTTCGCCACGTCGTAGTGCCTCGTTTCTCGTCGTACGCCGTGCCCTGGTCCGGGCACCGGTCAAGTCTAAGCCGTGTGAAAAAGGGGCTCAGTTATTGGATCGTCTAATGAGAGTAGACGCATCTCCTTATGAGTTGAAACGGTTCATGCCGCGGACCGGACCGCGCCGTCGGGTCGCCTACGCTGGTCCTATGTCCCCGGTGTCACGTGTCTACGACTGGTTCGGTGACGGGCGGCTGCTCGTCGCGGACCTGGGGCTGGCCTGCTGCACCCTCGAGTTCGAGGCGGCAGCGCTGGACCGGCCCGAGATCGCCCCGGGCGAGCGGCCGACGGCGCCGCTCGCGGTGGTCGTCTCCGGCACGGTCCCGGACGCCCTGGTCCCGGTCGTCCGCGAGGCGGTCGACGTCCTCGGCCGGGAGGTCGGGCGGACCCCCCTGGTGGTGGCGTACGGCGCCTGTGCCAGTTCCGGCGGCCCCTACTGGGACTCGTACGCCGTGGCCGACGGCATCTCGCAATTCCTGCCGGTCGCGGCGTACGTGCCCGGCTGCCCACCGCCGGCCGGTTCCCTGGAGGACACCCTGGCCGGACTCGCCCGCGCCGGGTCAGGAAAGGCGGACTCATGAGTCAGGGCACCGACATCCCGGTCGAGATCCGCACGGTGGCGTCCCGGGACTGGGTCAGCGCCGCCGAGCGGGCCCGGGACCAGGGCTGGGACCGGTTCGACTGGCTCGACGCCACCGACGACATCGGCCGTGCCGACACGGTCACCGTGGTCTGCCAATTGCAGGACCGGTCGGCCCGGCAGTTGCGGCTGCGCACCAGCGTCCCGCGCCGGGAAGGCTCCCTGCCCACCCTGGCCGGGGTGTTCCCCGGCGCCGGCTGGGCGGAGCGGGAGGCTGCCGAGGGGTTCGCCGTCCAGTTCGCCGGCGGCGACCCGCGCCGGCTGCTGCTCGGACCGGACGCCCCCGAGGCACCGCTGCTCAAGGACCACCCGCTGGCCGCCCGCGCCGCCGTCCCCTGGCCCGGGGCCGATGACCCCGACGAGGGTGCTCGGCGCCGCCGCATGGTGCCGCCCGGGGTGCCGGACCCGGCCGTGTGGGGCGACCGGGATCCCGGTGCCGGTCCCGCTGCGCCCGAGGAGATCGCCGCCAGCACCGCCGGCGGACGCGTCCGCCGTGCCGCGGGCACCGCTCGCGAGGCCGGCGGTCGGGGACGCGCGTCGCGCGGCCCGGCATCCCGCGACTCCGGAGGCGGGACCCGATGACCGGCACCCACGGCTCGATCCACCTGATCGAGGACCGCTGCACCAGTTGCATGATCTGCGCCCGGGAGTGCCCGGTCTGGTGCATCACCGTCGAGTCGCACACCGAGCCGGACCCGGACCAGGCCGGTGCCCGTCGCCCCCGGCTGCACAACGTCCTGGACGAGTTCACCATCGACTGGTCGGTGTGCATGTACTGCGGCATCTGCATCGAGGAGTGCCCCTTCGACGCCCTGGAGTGGGGTGAGCGGCACGTGCCCGCGGGGCAGGACCTCGCGCAACTGCTGCACCGGCGCCCCGACCTTGCGCCCCCAGCGGCGTGACCGGTCCCGTACGACACGGCGAAGGCCTGTGCCGAGGACCGGAAAGCCCTCAGGAGGAACCGTGGCAACCGGCTGTCCGGATTGGGTGGATCTCAGGCTTCCTGCCTAGTCTGTGAGCTGGGGGACGCTGGGCGTTCCTGGGTTCCATGGGTGCAGGAGGCGGCGAGTGGTGGCAGCGAATCAGGGTTCGGTGGCCTCGACGGGCCTCCGCGGGGCGGTTGCACCGGGACTGGGTGACCGTCTCGAGGATGCGGTCGCCGCGCTGCGCGCCGAATGGTACGACCCGATGGTCCGCCAGGGGATGCTCGGATTGGTCCTGGTCGTGGCCGGCTCGATCAGCCCCGCCTTCATCCCGGACAACTCGCCGATCTGGGCCCTGGACATCGCTGCACCCCTGCGTACGCCGGTCGGGGCGACGTTCGCCACCGTCGTCGTGCTCGTCGGGGTCTGGCTGCTCCTGGACGCCTGGATGCGGTTGCGCCCGGCCTTCACCGGCCGCCACGACTTCCGGGCGGTGCTCGCCCTGTGGTCGGTGCCGCTGCTGCTGGCCCCACCGATCTTCAGCCACGACGCCTACTCCTACGCCGCCCAGGGGTGGCTGGTCAGCCAGGGCGTCGACCCCTACCAGGTCGGCCCCGGCGCACTGCCGGGCAACTTCGCCGACGCCGTGTCCCGGGTCTGGCTGTACACCCCCGCCCCGTACGGCCCGCTCAGTCTCGCCATCCAGAGGATCCTGGTCGACCTGACCGGCGGCCACCTGCTAGCCCCGGAGGCCGGCAGCCTGATGCACTCCTACCTCGCCGCGCTGTCGATGCGGATCCCCGCGATGGTCGGGGTCATCCTGATCGCCGCCTGCCTGCCCGCACTGCTGCGGCATGCGGGCGCCGGCGGGCTGGAGGCCGACCGCGGGATGTGGCTCGGCGTGGCGAACCCGCTGATGATCGTCCACTTCGTCGGCGGTGCGCACAACGATTCGCTGATGGTCGGGCTCACCGTGCTGGCCCTGTGGCTGGCGACCCGGCAGCGGTTCGTCACCGCAGCGATCGTGGTCGGCCTCGCCACCGCAGCCAAGCAGCCCGCCGCGCTCGCCGGCTTCGCGGTCGCCTTCCTGGCGCTCGCCCCGCAGGAGCGCCGGTGGTCGGCCTGGCGCATGGTCGTCCGACGTACGGCCATCACCGGCGCGATCGCGTTCGGGACGTTCGTCGCGGTGTCCCTGGTGACCGGGCTCGGCTTCGGCTGGCTGTCCGCGATGGCGGTGCCCGGATCCGTGCCGACGATCGCGCCGAGCAGCACCATCTCGCGGATGATCAACGGGGTTGTCCTGCAATGGGGATACTACGAATGGAGCGGGGTGATCAGCGGCGCGGTCCGGACCGTCTTCGGGGTCGCGACCGCCGCGTTCATCGTCTGGCTGGCGGCCCGGATCGCCCTGCGCCGCCCGGTGGCCTTCGTCTCCTGGGGCCTGCTCGCGGCCGCCGTGGGTGGTGCGGCGCTGCACGGCTGGTACCTGCTCTGGGGTGGCGTCCTGGTCCCGGCCGCGCGCCCGTCCGAGCGGATCGTCCGGGTCGCCACCTGGGTGACCGCCGGCATGGTCTTCTACTACGGCACCAACCTGGCGGTGCGGAACTCCGCCGCCTGGGTCGGGGCCCTGGCGATCGTGCCGATGGTGCTGCTCATGCTCCGCCACGACCGGCAGCAGTGGCGGACGCCGACCGCCCAGGTGCCCGCCTCGGTCTGAGCGCGTCCACCGCGGTCCGGGCGGTCGTCGGGGACGGCGCCGCCACCGCCGGCGACGGCGGGTCAGTCGGCGAAGAGGGCGGCCACCTCGTCCGGGTCGACGTCCTCGATCGACGCATCGGTCCAGCTCGGCCGCTGGTCCTTGTCGACCAGTTGGGCCCGTACGCCCTCGGCGAAGTCCGGCAGCACCGCCAGCCGCTCGGCCACCCGCAGGTCCTGCGCGAGCACCTCGTGGACACTGGCCATCGCCTGCGCCCGGCGCAGCGCCGATAGGCTGGTCACCACCGAGAGCGGACAGCGCAGCCGCAGCGTCGCCCCGGCCTGCCGGGCGGCCGGATCGTCACTGTCGAGCAGCCGCTCGAGCACCGTGACCGCGTCCGCCCCCGCGAAGCACTCGTCGATCCAGCCGCGCGAGGGCCCACCGACGTGCAGGTGGGACAGCGCCGGGTAGGAGATCTCCACCCCGGTGAAGGGGGCACCCTCGGCCAGCGCGTACAGCCACGGGTCGCGCTCGCCGTCCAGGGCGGACATCACCTCCATCCGGTCCGCGGCGACCATGGCATCCGCGAAGCCGGCGGCCACGGCGTCCGCGCCGTCGACCGTCTCGCCGGTCATCGCCATCCAGGCGCCGACCTGCCCGGGCGCATGGGCCAGCAGCCACTGCGCGCCCACGTCGGGGGTGAAGCCGATGATCGTCTCCGGCATGGCCAGCCGGGTGCGCTCGGTGCTCAGCCGGATCGAGCCGTGGCCGGACACCCCGACACCCCCACCCATCACGATGCCGTCCATCAGCGCCACGTACGGCTTGGGGAAGTCGGCGATCGCGGCGTTCATCGCGTACTCGGCCCGGAAGAAGCCACCCGGTTCGCCGGTCTCCAGCACGTGTGTACGGACCGCCCGGACGTCCCCACCCGAGCACAGCCCCCGGTCGCCGGCCCCCTGGACCACCACCGCGCCGATGGCGTCGTCCGCGGCCCACTCGTCGAGCTGGGCGTGGATGTCGGACACCATGGCGAGGTTCAGTGCGTTGATCGCCCGGGGGCGGTTCAGCACGATCCGGGCCAGCGGCCCATCGGTGCCGAAGAGGACGTCGTCGGTGGTGCGGCTGCTGAGCTCCATCAAGGTCTCCGTTCGGGGGTGCGGGCCGGGGTCACACGTCGTAGTCGACCACAACGGGGGCGTGGTCGGAGATCCGGGTGTCGTACGAGGCGTCCCGGTCGGTGCCGGCCGCGACCACGGTGCGGGCCAGCGCCGGGGTGGCGAGCTGGTAGTCGATCCGCCAGCCGGCATCGTTGTCGAAGGCCTTGCCCCGCCACGACCACCACGAGTACGGGCCCTCGCACTCACCGGTATGGCGACGCACCACGTCGACGAGCGTGCGCGGGGACTGGATGGCGCCGATCCACTCGCGTTCCTCGGGCAGGAAGCCCTCCGACTTCTGGTTGCTCCGCCAGTTCCTGATGTCGAGCCGGTCCGGGGCGATGTTCCAGTCACCCATCACGACGAACTCGCGCCCCTCCCGGGCCGCCTCGCGCCGGCTCGCGGTCAGGTGCCGGGAGAAGGACCGCAGGAAACGGAACTTGCGCTCCATCTTGGCCAGCGAGGCGGCGTCCTCGTACGGGGTGCCACCCTTGGGCACGTACACCGACGCGACCCGGACCCTGAGCCCGCTCGCCAGGTCCAGGTCGGCCTCCACGTACCGACCCTCGGTGTCGAACTCCCGGCTGCCGAAGCCGATCCGCACCCGGTGCGGCTCCACCCGGGTCGCCAGCGCGACCCCGTTGCGGCCGGCCAGCGTGCCCGGGTGGTAGATCAGGTGGTGGTCGCAGAACACGTCCGGCACCTCGGCCTCGGGGCAGCGCATCTCCTGGACGGCGAGCACGTCCGGCGTACGGGCCGCGAACCAGGCCGGGAAACCGCGCCGCTCGGCGGCCCGGATCCCGTTGACGTTGAAAGTGGCGATGCGAAGCACGGAGCAACCCTAGAGGATCCTCGTCGCGGCCCACCTGGGACACCTGCTGGCCCTGCGGAGCCGAGGCGCCGCCCGTCGGGGGCCGGACGTGCCCGGGATCGTTGCCAGACTGCCGTTCCCTGACTCTGGCGGCCCCGATCGGCGTCCTGTTCAATGGTGAGAATAGATCGATGAATCCCCGACGTACGACCACTCGTACGCGGCCGAAGGAGGTCCAGTGGTGGACACGTGGGTCTGGATAGTCATCGCCGTCGTCGCCCTGCTCGTCATCGCCGCCGCCGTCGTCGCGGCGACCCGCGGCAGGTCCGCAGCAAACCGACAGCGCAGGATGGAGCAGGCGGACGAGCTCCGGGCGGCCGGGCAGGAACGCGCGGTGCAGGCACACCGCCAGGAGGCGGACGCCCAACTCGCCGCGGCGCGCGCCGAGGAGGCCAGGGTGGAGGCTGAGGAGCAGCAGATGCAGGCGCGCCGCGCAGCCGAGCAGGCCCGGCAGTCGCGCGGCGAGGCCGAGGAGCACCTCCGCCGTGCGGCCGAGGTTGACCCGCGCGGGGATCCGGGACCCGGCCACGATGCCAGGCATGTCGAGGCGGACGAGCGGGCCGAGGACCTGCCGGAAGGCCGGCCACGCCGGGCGGCGGGGCCGGTCGACGATGACTCTCCCCGGGGGAGGGGGTCGAGGACGACCGGGGGCCTGTCCCCCGGCGGCGACAGGGGGCCTGGGGCCGATCGCCCTGACGACGGCCGGCCCTGACCTGTCCCTGGGGGCACTCCTGCGGCCCCGGCCGGGCTAGCGGTAGTTGGTGAACTGCACCGCGAAGTCGTAGTCCTGGGCCTTGATCAGCGCCTGCACCTGCTGCAGGTGGTCACGGCTCTTCGACGACACGCGTAGTTCGTCGCCCTGGATCTGCGCCTTGACGCCCTTGGGGGCCTCGTCGCGGATCAGCTTGGAGACCTTCTTCGCATTCTCCTGGCTGATGCCCTCGGTGACCGTCGCGGTGATCTTCCACAGCTTGCCGGAGGAGCGGGGCTCGCCGGCGTCGAGGGCCTTCAGGCTGATGCCGCGGCGGACGAGCTTGGACTGGAGGACGTCCAGGACGGCGTTCACCCGTTCCTCGGTGCTGGCCTCCAGCTCGATCACGTTCTCGCCGGACAGGGCCACCTTGGCGTCGGTGCCCTTGAAGTCGAAGCGCTGGCTGACCTCCTTGGCGGTCTGGTTCACCGCGTTGGCGACCTCCATGTGGTCGACCTTGCTGACGACGTCGAACGAGTTCTCGCTGGCCACGGCTGGCTCCTCAGGTTGGTGGTGTGTCCGACCATTCTGCCGTGGTCGGGACCGATCCGGGAGGGCGGGGAGCAGGGGGTCCGCGCGTCCCGGCGGCCTGGTGCGGACCGCTCGGTGGCTCGTTTTGCGTTTCCGGCCGGATGCTTGCTAAGGTTTCCGTCGCCCGCAAAACTCGGTTCGCCGGGGTGAGTGAGCATGGCAGGTTGCCCGAGCGGCCAAAGGGAGCGGTCTGTAAAACCGTCGGCTACGCCTTCGCTGGTTCGAATCCAGCACCTGCCACCCGCACAGTCGGGGCACTGACTTGCACTGGATGACTTCGCCGGACCTCGGTTTGGCAACACGGAGTAGCTTGTGTAAGTTAGGTCCTCGGCAGCTGCACCGGGATGCCTCCCGATGCAGGGTGCAAGGCCCCTATAGCTCAGTAGGCAGAGCGTCTCCATGGTAAGGAGAAGGTCAGCAGTTCGATTCTGCTTGGGGGCTCGGAATCCGGATCCACGGCCAGCGACGAGTGGATGGCACCAGGACTCTGGTCCGGACCAAGATGGCGGGGTAGCTCAGTTGGTGAGAGCGCACGACTCATAATCGTGAGGTCGCGGGTTCGAATCCCGCCCTCGCTACCACTCAGACGTAATGACTCGAAACAGACAGAGGATGAATCATGGCCAAGGCTTCTGATATTCGGCCGAAGATCACGCTCGCCTGCACCGACTGCAAGGAGCGCAACTACATCACCAAGAAGAACCGGCGCAACACTCCGGATCGTCTGGAGATGAAGAAGTTCTGCCCGAAGTGCGGCCACCACACCGCGCACCGCGAGACCCGCTGAAGCAGTCGGTCTTTCGGAACACAGACACTGCCGACAGGGCGTCACCTCCGGGTGGCGCCCTGTCGCGTTCCCCCGTCCAGCCGGCTGCCCTCGATCCCGCTGATCGCGCCGCACAGAGTAGCCTCGTGTCATGGCCATCACGTCTGAGCACGCCGGGAGGACTTACCCGGCCACGGAGCCCTACCAGGTGTCCCGCGCCAAGATCCGAGAGTTCGCCCGCGCGATCGGTGACGACAATCCTTCGTACGCCGGCCCCAATCCGGTGGCCCCGCCGACGTTCGCCTTCGTCGTGGCGTCCAACGCCTGGGAAGCGATGTTCGCCGACGACGAGCTGGACCTGGCCCTGCGCCGCATCATCCACGGCGAGCAGAAGTTCGCCTACACCCGCGCCCTGCGCGCCGGGGACGAGGTCGTCGGCCGACTCACCATCGACCAGGTCCGGGCACGTGGCCCGATGGAGTTCATCACCACGACCGTCGACGTACGGACGACCAAGGACGAGCCGGTCTGCACCGTGACCGCGCAGCTGATCCACAACCGCGAGGACGCCGCCGCCAAGGAGGCGCAGTGATGACCGAGAACACCGTCCCGCTGACGATCGGGCACCAGCTCCCACCGCTCACCGTCAACCTGACCCGCGCCGACCTGGTCCGGTACGCCGGCGCCTCGACCGACTTCAACCCGATCCACTGGTCGGACCGGATGGCCCGCAAGGTCGGGATGCCTTCGGTCATCGCCCACGGCATGCTCACCATGGCGACCGCCCTGCGCATCGTCACCGACTGGGTCGGCGACCCGGCGAAGGTCCGCAGCTACTCGGCCCGGTTCACCAACCCTGTACCGGTCCCCGACGACGGGTCCGGCACCGAGCTGCGGATCAGCGGCACCGTCACCGAGCTGTCCGACGAGACCGCCACGGTCACCATCACCGCGGTCATCACCGGCGAGGACGGCGAGGACGTCAAGGTGTTGGGCCAGGCGAAGGTGGTGGTGGACCGTGACTGAGCTGTTGTCCGACCACACCACCTTCCACCTCGGTGGGCCCGCAGCCCGCTACGAGGTCGCCCGCGACGACAAGACCTTGGTCCGCCTCGTCACCGAGGCTGATGCCAGGGGTGAGCCGGTGCTCATCCTCGGCGGCGGCTCCAACCTGGTGATCGGCGACGAGGGGTTCGACGGCCTGGTCGTCGAGGTCGCCACCTCCGGTCTGTGGCTGGAGGAGGAGTCTCCCTGTGCCGGGGCCAACGTCACGGTGGCCGCAGGGGAGTCCTGGGACGGCTTCGTCGCGACCTGCATCGAACGCCAGTGGCGCGGGCTGGAGACCCTGTCCGGCATCCCCGGCCAGGTCGGCGCGGTCCCGATCCAGAACGTCGGGGCGTACGGCGCCGAGGTCTCCCAGTACATCGCCCGGGTCCGGACCTGGGACCGGGAGAAGAACGAGCAGAAGACCTTCTTCCCGTTCGAGTGCCGGTTCGGCTACCGCGACTCGCTGTTCAAGCAGCAGCCCGGCCGCTGGATCATCCTCGATGTCGCCTTCCAGTTCCTGCTCGGCGACCTGTTGTCGTCGGTGCGGTACCAGCAGCTGGCCGACAAGCTCGGCATCGAGCTGGGGGACTCGGCACGCGCCCCGCAGGTCCGGGAGGCCGTCCTGGAGCTGCGGGCCGGCAAGGGGATGGTGATCGACCCGAGCGACCACGACACCTGGAGTGCCGGCTCGTTCTTCACCAACCCGGTGCTCGCCGAGGAACGGGCCACCGAGCTCCCGGCCGAGGCGCCGCGCTACCCGGCCGGCCCCGGCCTGGTGAAGTCCTCGGCGGCCTGGCTGATCCAGCACGCGGGGTTCGACAAGGGCTGGCACCTGCCGAGCTACACCGATCAGCAGGCCCCCGCTTCCCTGTCGACCAAGCACACCCTCGCGCTGACCAACCGCGGCTCGGCCACCACCGCCGATCTCATCGAGCTCGCCCGCGCGGTGCGTGACGGTGTCTGCGACAAGTATGGGGTCACCCTCGTGCCCGAGCCCACCCTGGTGGGCTGCTCCCTGGACGATCCCCTGCCCTGAGAGGCCGCCGTGACCGACGAAGCGCCCCGCCAGCCCCGACTGTCCAGCGTCGACGTCGACCCGCCGCCGGGTGAGGCCCGACCCGACTTCGCAGTCTGGGCGCCCCGACCCGGCCGGGTCCGACTGTGGACCCGACCGGCGGCCCAGCCGGACACCGAGCCGTCGGTGGTCTACATGGCCCGGGGGGCCGACGACTGGTGGGACCCGGTCGAGGAGGTCGAGCTGCCGGCCGACGGCGAGCTGGACTACGGCTACCTGCTGGACGACGACCCGACCCCGCGGCCCGACCCGCGCACCCGCCGCCAGCCGTACGGGGTGCACGACGTGTCACGGACGTACGATCCGACCGCGTACGCGTGGGGCGACGACGCCTGGACCGGACGGCAGCTGGCCGGATCGGTGATCTACGAGCTGCACATCGGTACGTTCACGGCGGGGGGGACCCTCGACGCCGCGATCGGGCGGCTGGATCACCTGGTCCGACTGGGGGTCGACATGGTCGAGCTGCTGCCGGTGGCGGCCTTCAACGGGCCGCGCGGCTGGGGGTACGAGGGGGTCGACTGGTACTGCGTGCACGAGCCGTACGGCGGGCCGGCCGCCTACCAGCGATTCGTCGACGCCTGCCACGCCCGCGGGCTGGCCGTGGTCCAGGACGTGGTCTACAACCACTGGGGCCCGTCCGGGAACTACCTGCCGATGTTCGCGCCCTACCTCGACGACACGACCGACACCCCGTGGGGGAACCCGGTCAACCTGGACGGTCCGCTGTCGGACGAGGTCCGTCGGTACGTGGTCGACAACGCCCTGATGTGGCTGCGCGACTACCACGTCGACGGCCTGCGGATCGATGCCGTGCACGCCTTCTCCGACCCCGGCCAGGCGGTCGACATCCTGGAGGAACTGTCCATCGAGGTCGATGCGCTCAGTGCGTTCCTGCGCCGGCCGTTGTCCCTCGTCGCCGAGTCCGACCAGAACAACCCACGGCTCTTCACCCCGCGCGAGGCCGGCGGCTACGGGCTGACCGGCCAGTGGGCCGACGACTTCCACCACGCCGTGGTCGCGAACCTGGCCGGCACCCGGGCCGGCTACTACGCAGACTTCGCCACCCCGCAGGCACTGGAGTACGTGATCAACCACGGCTTCCTGCACGACGGCAGCTACTCGACCTTCCGGGAGCGCCGGCACGGCCGTCCGCTGCCGCCCGAGACACCCGGCTGGCGGCTGGTCGTCTGCTCCGACAACCATGACCAGATCGGCAACCGGGCGGCCGGCGACCGGCTCCGCACCCGGGTCGATGACCGTACGCTTGCGCTGGCCGCGGTGCTGACCCTGACCTCCCCGTTCACCCCGATGGTGTTCATGGGGGAGGAGTGGGGGGCCGCCACGCCGTGGGCGTTCTTCAGCTCCCATCCGGAGCCGGACCTGGCCCGGTCGGTGACCGAGGGTCGGCGGGCTGAGTTCGCGCGGATGGACTGGGACCCGCAGGACATCCCCGACCCGCAGGCGCCCGAGACGTTCACCCGGTCGACCCTGGACTGGTCGGAGCCGGAGCGCGGCCCGTACGCCGATCACCTGGCCCTGGTGCGCAACCTGCTGCTGTTGCGCCGGTCCTGGCCCGACCTGGCCGATCCACGGAGGGGCCGCACCCGGGCCCACCTCGCCCCGGGAAATGACCACGTGCTGGTGGTCGAGCGAGGTGAGCGCATCGTGGTCGCGGTCAACCTCGGCGCGACCACCGTCGACACCGGACTCGCCGGTCAGGTGCTGCTCACCACCGGTGACGTCACCGGTGGGAGCAGCCCGGCCGACGGCGGAGTGCGCCTGGGGGCCCGGTCCTCGGTGGTGCTGCAACGGGCCTGAGCCGGTGGTGAGACGGGCGCGCAGGCCCTTGGCCGGGTGGATAATCTGCAGCACAGAGGTGGTCACCTGGCCCCGGTTCGACATCGGGCCGCGGATCTGGGTAAACTACCGATCTTGTCGGCGGGGAACCGCCGGCGGACGGCACTAGCTCAATTGGCAGAGCATCGGTCTCCAAAACCGAAGGTTGTGGGTTCAAGTCCCTCGTGCCGTGCGAGTCCGCAGTGGCTGGATCGCGGACACGACGAGCAGTCCTCGACGGCGGTAGAGTCGGAGGTGACGTCCGGCGGTTCACAGGCGCTCCCTGCCTGCCGGGGCATCATGACCGAGACAGGTCGCTGACCTGGCAAGACGGAGGACGACGTGGCAGAGGACATGAAGGATCGCAGCGGTCCCGACGACGTCGACGTCGCCGGAGGAAGCGCCCCGGTCCCTGCCGAGAGGCAGCGCGGAAGTCGCCGCCCGGTTCGCAAGGCCGAGTCTTCCTCCGGGCGCAGCGACCTCCCCCGATACGAGCAGAAGGCCGGCCCCATCACTTTCGTCGGCCAGTCCGTCGACGAGTTGAAGAAGGTCGTCTGGCCCACGAGGCAGGAGATGGGCGGCTACTTCGTCGCCGTGTTGGTTTTCGTGGCCTTCATCATGGTGCTCGTGAGTCTGCTCGACACCGGCCTGGGCTGGCTGACGCTGAAGCTGTTCGGCGCATGACGTACGACAAAGACCGAGAGGGAAACGTGGCAAACAACGACGAGTTCGATCCGTCCGAGGTGGAGATCGACCTGGACGCGTTCGAGGACGAAACCGTCGGTGAAGAGCCCGATCTGGACCTCGACTTCGATCTCGAGGACGAGGACGAGGACGACGAGGAGCTGGGCGCCGACGATCTCTTCGGCAGCGATGACGACCAGGCCGCCGCCGCCGAGCGGGCCGCCGCAAGGGCCGGCACCAAGACCGGAGCCGTCGTGACCGAGACCGAGCACGCCGAGGACGTCGAGGAGACTGAGGCCGAGCCTGAGGAGCTCGAGGAGACTGAGGCCGAGGCTGAGGACGTCGAGGAGGCTGGGCAGTCCGAGGACATCGAGGAGTCCGAGGACGTCGAGGACGAGCCGGCCGCCACGGTTCCGAGCACGCCGACCTCCCCGGCGCGCGGTCTTGACGACGACTTCGAGATCAACCTGAACTTCGACGCCGACGAGTCCGCCGAGGTCGCCCCCGAGCCGGTCGGCTTCGATGCCGAGGCCGAGATCGACAAGGCGATGGCTGAGCTGCACGCCGAGCTGGAGGACAAGTTCGGCGACTGGTATGTGGTGCACACGTATGCCGGCATGGAGAACCGGGTCAAGCAGAACATCGAGCAGCGCGTGACCTCCCTCAACATGGAGGACTACATCTACGAGACCGTGGTGCCCACCGAGACAGTCGTCGAGATGAAGAACGGCAACAAGAAGGAAGTCACCCGGGTCTACCTCCCGGGGTATGTCCTGGTCCGGATGGACCTGACCGACGAGTCCTGGGGCTGTATCCGGCACACGCCGGCAGTGACCGGCTTCGTCGGCAACGCCAACGATCCGACCCCGCTGATGATCGACGAGGTCGAGAGCATGCTGCGTCCGGGGATCGTCGCCCGGATCTCCGCCTCCGCCCAGGGCAAGGGCAAGCGCCCGGTCAAGAAGGTCGAGGTGCAGGACTACCAGATCGGCGACTCGATCATGGTCATCGAGGGTCCGTTCGCCGGGGTGCCGGGCATCATCACCGAGATCAATCCGAACAGCCAGCGCCTGATCGCGACCGTGGAGTTCATGGGGCGCGACACCCCCGTCGACCTCACCTTCCCGCAGATCGAGAAGTCCTGATCCCGGCCCGTTCCAGGACGGACGAGGATCCCTCCGGACCGCGAATTACGCGGCGGAGGGGTCCTCGGGTTATGATTTGACACTGTGCCGCCGTGTGCCCGCCTCCGGGTGGCCCTGCGACACATCGGTCGGTAGCTGAGCAACCCCAGCCCGGTTCCCCTCGCACCGGCCCGCGGCGGGTACGCAGTCCGTGCCCCTGCACCGGTCCCGCACCCCGTTGCGGGGCCGCCGACACATCGGCCGCACGGTCCCGTGAGGCCGCCGAGAATGACCGTACGTTCGCGTACGGCCATGCGCATGCACTGAAAGGACCCTCGCATGCCCCCGAAGAAGAAGGTTGCGGCGCTCGTCAAGATCGCCATCAATGCGGGCCAGGCCAACCCGGCCCCGCCCGTCGGTACCGCCCTCGGTCCGCATGGCGTCAACATCATGGAGTTCTGCAAGGCGTACAACGCCGCGACGGAATCCCAGCGTGGCAACGTCGTCCCCGTCGAGATCACGATCTACGAGGACCGCACGTTCACCTTCATCACGAAGACGCCGCCGGCCTCCGAGCTGATCAAGAAGGCCGCCGGCCTGAAGAAGGGCTCCGGCGCCCCGAACAAGGAGAAGGTCGGCAAGCTCACCGCCGACCAGGTCCGCGAGATCGCGACGACCAAGCTCCCCGACCTCAATGCCAACGACGTCGAGGCCGCCATGAAGATCGTCGCCGGCACTGCCCGATCCATGGGCGTCAACGTCGAGAGCTGATCCCTCCGCCCCGGCCGTACGACACGGGACCGGGATCCACCTCCGGACGTGGGAGGACCCCGCGCGGTCCGCACCACAACTGGGCACCTGAGCAGTAAGGAAACCAGCACATGAAGCGCAGCAAGGCCTACCGGGCAGCCGCCGCCAACCGCGACGAAGCCGCCCTCTACTCCCCGGCCGAGGCCCTGACCCTGGTCAAGGAGAACGCCTCCGCCAAGTTCGACGAGACGGTCGAGGTCGCGATGCGCCTCGGCGTCGACCCCCGCAAGGCCGACCAGATGGTCCGCGGCACGGTCAACCTCCCCCACGGCACCGGCAAGACGGCGAGGGTCCTCGTCTTCGCCACCGGCGCGAACGCCGAGGCCGCCACGGCCGCCGGCGCCGACGAGGTCGGTGCCGACGAGCTGATCGAGAAGATCCAGGGTGGCTAC
The DNA here is from genome assembly GCA_044508675.1 of Propionibacteriaceae bacterium. Taxonomy (GTDB): domain Bacteria; phylum Actinomycetota; class Actinomycetes; order Propionibacteriales; family Propionibacteriaceae; genus Raineyella. Next base: position 110,314 of record JBIQHF010000004.1, read on the forward strand.
CTGGACTTCGATGCGGTCGTCGCGACGCCCGACATGATGGGCAAGGTCGGCCGGCTCGGTCGAGTCCTCGGTCCCCGCGGCCTGATGCCGAACCCGAAGACCGGCACTGTGACCATGGACGTGGCCAAGGCCGTCACCGACATCAAGGGCGGCAAGATCGAGTTCCGCGTCGACCGGCACTCGAACCTGCAGTTCATCATCGGCAAGGCGTCCTTCTCCGTCGAGCAGCTGTCGGAGAACTACTTCGCCGCACTCGACGAGATCCTGCGCCTGAAGCCGACCACCGCCAAGGGCCGCTACATCCGCAAGATCTCCGCTTCCTCCACCATGGGCCCGGGGGTCCAGATGGATCCGGCCAAGGTCAAGGCCGAGGTCGAGGCGGCCTCCGCCTGATCGGCTCGATCTGATCGGCTCATCCGGCATGTCCAGGGCCCGCCCCCGAGGGGCGGGCCCTGGTGCCTTCTTGCGCCGGCCTCCGGGCGCGGTGGTCTGCCGACCTGCCGGTCAGCACGTCGGTGGGAGTCCCGGGATGAGCCGATGCCGGCGGCCCGCACTCGACCGGTCAGCGTCCTGGACCCTCGTCCAGCCGCGCCGATTTGGCGTTTCCCTCCGGATATGCCAGACTGGTCGGGCCGAAGACCGCTGGTGATCGTATGTTCTCTACGATCCGAAATCCGCAAGGAGCCCGCGCAGGTGTGACGAGAAGGATCGACCCTCGTCGGCGCACAGGAATGTGTGCCGTCACGAGTGCGTGTTCGCCCCGTGCCCTGCGCATCGGGGCATTTTTTGTGCCTTCCTGCGATCGGTCGGAGGCGTACGTCCCACTGGGGGCGTGGAACCGACAGAAGTGGAAGGAGACCCATGGCGAAGGAGGACAAGGCAACAGCCCTCAAGGAGCTCAAGGAGCAGTTCGAGAGCTCCGACGCTGTTGTTCTGACCGAGTACCGCGGCCTCACCGTTGCGCAGCTGAAGGAGCTTCGGCGCGCGCTGGGCGAGGACGCCACCTACGCCGTGGCAAAGAACACCCTCGTGAAGCTGGCGGCCAACCAGGCCGGCATCGACTCGATGGACGAGATCCTGACCGGCCCGAACGCCCTTGCCTTCATCAAGGGTGACGTCGCGGGTGTGGCCAAGGGCCTCAAGAACTTTGCCAAGGACAATCCGTTCCTGGTCATCAAGGGTGGCGTCATGGAGGGCAACTTCCTCGACGCCAAGCAGGTCGGCGCTCTGGCCGACCTCGAGTCGCGCGAGGTCTACCTCGCCAAGCTCGCCGGCGCCATGAAGGGCAACCTGTCCAAGGCCGCCGGGCTGTTCGCTGCTCCGCTGCAGACCGCTGCTCGCGCCCTCGGCGCGCTGCAGACTGCCGCTGAGGGCAACCCTGCGCTCATCGGTGGGGCCGGCGCAGCCGCCCCCGCTGCCGAGACGACCAGCGAGCCCGAGACCGCTGATGCAGCCCCGGCTGCTGAGGCCGAGGCAGCGCCTGCTGCCGAATGATCCGCTGACGGATCACCACCACCGCAGGCGTGGCCCGCACGGCCAGACTGCATCACACACCAAGAAGTAAGGAACAAACATGGCCAAGCTGACCAACGACGAGCTGATCGCCTCCTTCAAGGAGATGACCCTCATCGAGCTCTCCGAGTTCGTGAAGCTGTTCGAGGAGACCTTCGAGGTCACCGCTGCTGCCCCGGTCGCCGTTGCCGCTGCTGCCCCGGCCGCCGGTGGCGCCGGTGGCGAGGCCGCCGCCGAGGAGGAGGCGACCGAGTTCGACGTCATCCTCGAGTCGGCCGGCGACAAGAAGATCCAGGTCATCAAGGAGGTGCGCGGTCTCACCTCCCTCGGTCTGAAGGAGGCCAAGGAGCTGGTGGAGGCCGCCCCCAAGGCCGTCGTCGAGAAGGTCGCCAAGGACGCCGCCGAGGCCGCCAAGGAGAAGCTCGAGGCTGCCGGCGCCACCGTCACCATCAAGTGACTCGCGCCTCGGCGCCTGCGGGCACCGAGGTGGCACACTTTCGCCCACAGGGGCGGATCCCATCTGGGGTCCGCCCCTGAGGCAATTCGGTCACATGCCGAAGCGGGCGGCCACGCCGTCGGCCAGTAGGTCGAGGCCCAGTTCCAGGCGGTCCCCATCGTCGCTGACCGGTCCGGGCAGCACCCCCAGGGCAACGGCCTGGAGTCGGGACTGCTCATTGAGCACCATCCCGAGGGTCAGATGCAGCACGGTCGCGGCGATCGTGTCGGCATCGGCCTCACTCACGCCGGCGGCGACCAGGCACCGGACCACGGGCTGCTCGGGTCGTACGGACCCGAGGCTGAGCGCCAGTGCGGACGAGGAGAGTTCAGCCCCGTCGCGGTGGGCCAACAGGGCGGACCGCAGCGACAGCGCCCAGCCGCGCAGGGTCTCCCGCCAGGTCGGTGGCCGGCCGTCCGGGTCACTTGCGGGGACCTCGACGTCGGCGAGGATGTGCTCGGTCACCGCTCGCAGTAGTTCCTGCTTGTTGGCGTAGTGCCAGTACAGGGCGCCGGGCTGCACCGAGAGCGCCGAGGCGAGCCGCCGCATCGTGAGGTCGGCCAGTCCGTACGCGTCGAGGATCTCGACCGCCTTGGCCAGAACATCGGCCCGGCTCAGCGCCATGCTTCCTCCTGTGGTGGGTGACTCCTCCTGAGACTAGTGGTGCCTCCGTCGCGTCGGCGTGGCGGAGAACTTGAACACCGTATAGTGAACGCTGTTCAACAACGCTGGTCGCAGGCAGAACGCTGGTCGCAGGCAGGCCGAGCGTGCCCGACCCGCCCCGTACGCCGACAGTAGGAGAGAAACATGGCATCCCAGGACACCCTCACCGCCGAGCAGGTGGCCATCGATCCCCGACAGCTCGCCGACCGGGTGCTCGACGGTGGCCGGGTGTCGCGGGACGAGGCGCTGGCGCTGCTCGACACGCCGGACTCGGATGTCCTGGCGATGGTCGCCGAGGCCGGCCGGCTGCGCCGGCACTGGTTCGGCAACACCGTGAAGCTCAACTACCTGGTCAACCTCAAGTCGGGCATGTGCCCGGAGGACTGCGGCTACTGCTCGCAGCGGCTCGGGTCCGAGGCCGAGGTCCTCACGTACTCCTGGCTGTCCACCGAGGAGGCCGTCAGCGTCGCCCGCACCGGGATGCAGGCCGGCGCCCGACGCGTCTGCCTGGTCTCCTCGGGTCGCGGCCCGTCCAACCGCGACATCGACCGGGTCGGCGACATCATCAGTGGCCTCAAGGAGCAGGACCCCGAGATCGAGGTCTGTGCCTGCCTGGGCCTGCTGAAGGAGGGCCAGGCCGAGAAGCTCGCAGCCGCCGGCACCGATGCGTACAACCACAACCTGAACACCGCGGAGGCGAGGTACGACGACATCTGCTCGACGCACTCGTACGCCGATCGTGCCGACACCGTCGCCAAGGCCAAGGGGGCCGGACTGTCGCCGTGCTCGGGCCTGATCGCCGGGATGGGGGAGAGTGCCGAGGAGCTGGTCGACGTGGTGTTCGCCCTGGCGCAGCTCGACTCCGACTCGGTCCCGGTGAACTTCCTGATGCCGTTCGAGGGGACCCCGTTGGAGGGGACGCACCGGTTGAGCCCGCTGGACTGCCTGCGCATCCTGGCCATGGTCCGCTTCGTCCACCCCGACAAGGAGGTCCGGATCGCCGGTGGCCGCGAGGACACCCTGCGGTCCCTGCAACCGCTCGGACTCGAGGTCGCCAATTCGATCTTCCTCGGCGACTACCTGACCTCCGAGGGCCAGAACGGCGATGACGACCTGCGGATGATCGCCGACGCAGGCTTCGTCCCGGTCGGCGCCGAGGATGCCCCGGCGTACGAGGCTCCCGGCCTCGGCCGGATCACCCCGACCGTGCGCCGGCGCGGGGCCGGCACCGACCTCGCTCCCAACGCCTGACCGTCCGGTTGTGCGCCCCCGGGTGCCGGGGCCGGGCAGCATCTGCTGCGACAGTGCCCGGGTGGATGTGCGCGAGCCCCGGTCGGGCGTTACCATGATCGCGACAAGGACAGGTTCCGGCTGGTCCTGCGGGGCGGCCTGCAGGTGGCGTCATCTGGTATTCACTTTCCGCGGCTGGCGGGGCGGAACTCGGATGGCTAGAGTAGGCGACAGCGAACCTTAGATGAGCTATGCTCAATAGTTTGCATTTTGAGGACTTGGTGTGTAGAGTCGTGCTTTGCCTGTTGTCGCCTGCCGCCCTCGTCGTCCTCTCCATCCTTCCCTCTCGGGTGTTTGCTGTACGAACCACCCATCGGGGACTCGTGGTCGACCTGCCCTCCGGTACGTGGCACTGGCACCCAACCGCCTGCCAGTTCTGGAAGGACCAAACTGTTGGCCGCCGCGCGCATTGCCTCGAAGAACACCGACGTCATCTCCTCGACGGGACGTATCTCGTTCGCCAAGATCCACGAACCACTGCAGGTCCCGCACCTGCTTGATCTCCAGATCAAGTCGTTCGACTGGCTCCGTGGGAACGATGCCTGGAAGGAGTCGGTCGAGGAGGCCCTGGAGCAGGGTCGCACCGATATCAACACCAAGTCCGGTCTCGAGGAGATCTTCGACGAGATCTCACCGATCGAGGATTTCTCGGAGACAATGTCCCTGTCTTTCCGGGACCACCGCTTCGAGGATCCCAAGAACACGGTCGACGAGTGCAAGGAGAAGGACGCCACCTACTCGGCGCCGCTCTTCGTCACCGCAGAGTTCATGAACAACGACACCGGTGAGATCAAGTCCCAGACGGTGTTCATGGGTGACTTCCCGCTCATCACCGACCGGGGCACTTTCATCATCAACGGCTCCGAGCGCGTCGTCGTCTCCCAGCTCGTCCGCTCTCCGGGCGTGTACTTCGAGCGGACCCCGGACAAGACGTCCGACAAGGACATCTACACCTGCAAGATCATCCCGTCGCGCGGTGCGTGGCTGGAGTTCGAGGTTGACAAGCGCGACCAGGTCGGCGTGCGCCTCGACCGCAAGCGCAAGCAGTCGGTCACGGTGCTGCTGAAGGCCCTCGGCTGGACCAACGAGCAGATCCTCGAGGAGTTCGGCCAGTACGAGTCCATCCGGCACACGCTGGAGAAGGACCACACCACCGGCCAGCAGGACGCCCTGCTCGACATCTACCGCAAGCTGCGCCCGGGTGAGCCGCCGACCGTCGAGGCGGCGAAGAACCTGTTGGAGAACTACTACTTCAACCCGAAGCGCTATGACCTGGCCAAGGTCGGCCGCTACAAGATCAACAAGAAGCTCGGCCTTGGACTGCCGTTCGACCAGCAGGTCCTGACCCTCGAGGACATCGTCGCGTCGATCCGCTACGTGGTCGCGCTGCACGACGGCCAGGAGACCCTGCCGGGCGTGGACGCCAACGGCGAGGTCACCGACGTCCTGGTCGAGGTCGACGACATCGACCACTTCGGCAACCGTCGTCTGCGTACGGTCGGCGAGCTGATCCAGAACCAGCTGCGCACCGGTCTGGGCCGCATGGAGCGTGTGGTCCGGGACCGCATGACCACGCAGGACATCGAGGCGATCACCCCGCAGACGCTGATCAACATTCGTCCCGTGGTGGCTGCGCTGAAGGAGTTCTTCGGCACCTCGCAGCTGTCGCAGTTCATGGACCAGAACAACCCGCTCGCCGGCCTGACGCACAAGCGGCGCCTGTCGGCCCTGGGCCCCGGTGGTCTGTCCCGTGACCGCGCCGGCATGGAGGTCCGTGACGTCCACCCGTCGCACTACGGCCGGATGTGTCCGATCGAGACCCCTGAGGGCCCGAACATCGGTCTGATTGGTTCGCTGGCGTCGTTCGCGCGGGTGAATGCGTTCGGCTTCATCGAGACCCCGTACCGCCGGGTGGTCGACGGCCGGGTGACCGACCAGATCGACTACCTGACCGCCGACGTCGAGGACCGCTACGTCATCGCCCAGGCGAACGCACCGCTGCTGGAGGACGGCTCCTTCGAGGAGGAGCGCGTCCTGGTCCGCAAGCGCCACGGCGACGTGGACACGCTGCCCAGCTCGCAGATCGACTACATGGACGTCTCGCCGCGCCAGATGGTGTCGGTGGCCACGGCGCTGATCCCGTTCCTGGAGCACGACGACGCCTCACGTGCCCTGATGGGGTCGAACATGCAGCGCCAGGCGGTGCCGCTGGTCCGCTCCCAGGCCCCGTTCGTCGGGACCGGGATGGAGTACCGCGCGGCCGTCGATGCCGGTGACGTGACCTTGGCGCAGAAGCCCGGTGGCGTCACCTCGGTGACCGGCGACGTGATCGACGTCTCCAACGACGACGGCACCGTGATCTCCTACAAGCTCGACAAGTTCGTCCGCTCCAACGCCGGTACCTGCGTCAACCAGCGCCCGCTGGTCGAGGTCGGCCAGCGCGTCGAGGTCGGCACCCCGCTGGCCGATGGCCCGTGCACCGACAACGGCGAGCTCGCCCTCGGCCGCAACCTGCTCGTGGCGTTCATGCCGTGGAACGGGCTGAACTACGAGGACGCGATCATCCTGAACCAGCGCCTGGTGCAGGACGACGTGCTCACCTCGATCCACATCGAGGAGCACGAGGTCGATGCCCGCGACACCAAGCTCGGTGCCGAGGAGATCACCCGCGACATCCCCAACGTCTCCGAGGAGATGCTCGCCGACCTCGACGAGCGCGGCATCGTCCGGATCGGTGCCGAGGTGACCACCGGCGACATCCTGGTCGGCAAGGTCACCCCGAAGGGCGAGACCGAGATGACCTCGGAGGAGCGCCTGCTGCGTGCCATCTTCGGCGAGAAGGCCCGCGAGGTCCGCGACACCTCGATGAAGGTGCCGCACGGTGAGTCCGGCACGATCATCGGTGTCAAGGTCTTCGACCGCGACAACGGCGACGACCTGGCCCCCGGCGTCAACCAGATGGTCCGGGTGTACGTGGCCCAGAAGCGCAAGATCTCCATCGGCGACAAGCTCGCCGGCCGGCACGGCAACAAGGGCGTCATCTCGAAGATCCTCCCGCAGGAGGACATGCCCTTCCTCGCTGACGGCACCCCGGTCGACATCATTCTGAACCCGCTGGGCGTCCCCTCCCGGATGAACGTCGGGCAGGTCATGGAGCTCCACCTGGGCTGGATCTCCCAGGCCGGCTGGGACGTCAACGACGTGGACGAGCCGTGGGCGGAGCGCCTGCGCGAGGTCGGTCTCGGTCGGGTCGAGGGCGGCAACAACTTGGCCACTCCGGTCTTTGACGGCGCGACCGCCGACGAGCTGGCCGGTCTGCTCGAGTACGGCCTGCCGAACCGTGACGGCCTGCGCGTGATGCAGGGCACCGGCAAGGCCCAGCTGTTCGACGGCCGCTCCGGCGAGCCGTTCCCCGAGCCGATCGGTGTCGGCTACATGTACATGCTGAAGCTGCACCACCTGGTGGACGACAAGATCCACGCCCGCTCCACCGGTCCGTACTCGATGATCACCCAGCAGCCGCTCGGTGGTAAGGCGCAGTTCGGCGGCCAGCGTTTCGGCGAGATGGAGGTGTGGGCACTGGAGGCGTACGGCGCCGCCTGGGCCCTGCAGGAGCTGCTGACCATCAAGTCCGACGACGTGTCGGGTCGGGTGAAGGTCTACGAGGCGATCGTCAAGGGTGAGAACATCCCCGAGCCGGGCATCCCGGAGTCCTTCAAGGTCCTGATCAAGGAAATGAAGTCGCTGTGCCTCAACGTGGAGGTCCTTTCCTCGGACGGCGTGGTCCAGGACCTGCGCGACTCCGAGGACGAGAACTACCGCGTCCCGGACGGACTGGGCGTCGACCTGCGTCGCCGCCCCGACGCCCTCGCCCAGGGCTGACGCCCAAACCACCGCAACTCAACTCCTTCCGGACTATCAGCCCGCCTGACGAGGCGGGAGGAAGAGATACATCGTGCACGACGCGAATTCCTTCGACATCCTGCGGATCGGCCTCGCCACGGCCGACGACATCCGCGGATGGTCCCACGGCGAGGTCAAGAAGCCGGAGACCATCAACTACCGCACCCTCAAGCCAGAGCGGGACGGCCTGTTCTGCGAGAAGATCTTCGGTCCCACCCGGGACTGGGAGTGCAGCTGTGGCAAGTACAAGCGGGTCCGCTTCAAGGGCATCGTCTGTGAGCGCTGTGGCGTCGAGGTGACCCGCTCCAACGTCCGCCGCGAGCGGATGGGGCACATCGAGCTGGCCGCTCCGGTCACGCACATCTGGTACTTCAAGGGCGTCCCGAGCCGGCTGGGCTACCTGCTGGACATCGCCCCGAAGGACCTGGAGAAGGTCATCTACTTCGCCGCCTACATGATCACCAAGGTTGACGAGGAGGCCCGCCACCGCGACCTGCCGTCGCTGGAGGCGAAGATCAACCAGGAGAAGAGCAACCGCGAGAAGCAGCGGGACGCCGCCGTCGAGGCGAAGATGCGCAAGCTCGAGGAGGACCTGGAGAAGCTCGAGACCGAGGGCGCCGCCGCCGACACGAACCGCAAGGTCCGGGCCCAGGCCGAGAAGGAGATCAAGCTGCTGCGGGACCGCTCGCAGCGCGAGATCGACCGTCTGGACGCCGTCTGGGAGCGATTCAAGGGCCTCAAGGTGCAGGACCTGGAGGGCGACGAGGTCCTCTACCGCGAGATGAAGTCCCGCTTCGGGCGCTACTTCTCGGGCTCGATGGGGGCCGCCGCGATCCAGCAGCGGCTGCGCGACTTCGACCTGACCGCGGAGGCGGCCAACCTCCGCAACACGATCCAGAACGGCAAGGGCCAGCGGAAGACCCGGGCGCTCAAGCGACTCAAGGTCGTGTCCGCTTTCCTGCAGACCGGCAACTCGCCGGAGGGCATGGTCCTGGACGCCGTCCCGGTGATCCCGCCGGACCTGCGCCCGATGGTCCAGCTGGACGGTGGCCGCTTCGCGACCTCTGACCTGAACGACCTCTACCGCCGGGTGATCAACCGGAACAACCGCCTGAAGCGTCTGCTCGACCTCGGTGCCCCCGAGATCATCGTGAACAACGAGAAGCGGATGCTGCAGGAGGCCGTCGACTCGCTGTTCGACAACGGCCGTCGCGGTCGTCCGGTGACCGGCCCGGGCAACCGCCCGCTCAAGTCGATCTCCGACATGCTGAAGGGCAAGCAGGGTCGCTTCCGCCAGAACCTGCTGGGCAAGCGCGTGGACTACTCGGGCCGTTCGGTCATCGTGGTCGGTCCGCAGCTCAAGCTGCACCAGTGTGGCCTGCCGAAGACGATGGCGCTGGAGCTGTTCAAGCCGTTCGTGATGAAGCGGCTGACCGACCTCAACCACGCCCAGAACGTCAAGGCGGCCAAGCGCATGGTCGAGCGCCGCGACCCGCGGGTGTGGGACGTCCTCGAGGAGGTCATCACCGAGCACCCGGTGATGCTGAACCGTGCTCCCACGCTGCACCGACTCGGCATCCAGGCGTTCGAGCCGCAGTTGATCGAGGGCAAGGCGATCCAGCTCCACCCGCTCGTCTGCACCGCCTTCAACGCCGACTTCGACGGTGACCAGATGGCCGTCCACCTGCCGCTGTCCGCCGAGGCCCAGGCCGAGGCACGCATCCTGATGCTGTCGACCAACAACATCCTGAAGCCGGCCGACGGTCGCCCCGTCACCCTGCCGACCCAGGACATGATCATCGGCATGTACTTCCTGACCCAGCAGCGCGACGGGCTGAAGGGCGAGGGACGGGTCTTCCGCGACCCGGCCGAGGCCCGGATGGCCTTCGACCTCGGGGAGATCGAGCTTGGCTCCAAGGTGACCATCCGGATGAAGGACATCGTCCCGCCGGAGGGCAACCCGCTGCGCGAGGATGGCACGGTGATGCTGGAGACGACGCTGGGGCGCACCATCTTCAACGATGCGCTGCCGGTCGACTTCCCGTACGTCAACACCGAGGTGTCCAAGAAGCCGTTGAGCCGGATCGTCAACGACCTCGCCGAGCGCTACCCGAAGGTCCAGGTCGCCGATGCGCTGGACAACCTGAAGGACATCGGTTTCGGCTGGGCCCCGCGTTCCGGTGCGACGGTGTCGGTCTCCGACATCGAGACCCCGGCGAGCAAGCCCGAGCTGATCGCCCGCTACGAGGCCAAGGCCACCGCGATCGACAAGCAGTATGAGCGCGGCAAGTCGACGGCCGAGGAGCGTCGCTCGAACCTGATCGAGCTGTGGCAGCAGGCGACCGCCGAGTTGACCTCCGAGATGGAGAAGAACTTCTCCCGGACCAACCCGATCTACATGATGGTCCACTCCGGTGCCCGAGGGAACATGACGCAGATGCGTCAGATCGCTGCCATGCGAGGCCTGGTGGCCAACCCCAAGGGCGACATCATCCCCTCGCCGATCAAGTCGAACTTCCGTGAGGGCCTGACCGTGCTGGAGTACTTCATCTCCACCCACGGTGGTCGAAAGGGCCAGGCAGACACCGCCCTGCGTACGGCCGACTCGGGTTACCTGACCCGACGTCTGGTCGACGTGTCCCAGGACGTCATCATCCGCGAGGAGGATTGTGGCACCGAGGCGGGGCTGACCAAGCGGATCGCCTTCGAGCGCGACGGCGTGCTGGTGCCCGACTCGACCATCGAGACCGCGGTGTACGCTCGTTGCCTGGCGGTGGACGTCGTGGGCAAGGACGGCGAGGTCCTGCTGCAGGCCGGTGTCGACCTGGGTGATGTCAACATCGACATGCTGATCGCCAACGGTGTCACCGAGGTCAAGGTCCGGTCGGTACTCACCTGTGAGTCCACCTCCGGTACCTGTGCGATGTGCTACGGGCGTTCGCTGGCGACCGGCAAGCTCGTCGACGTCGGTGAGGCCGTCGGCATTGTCGCGGCCCAGTCGATCGGTGAGCCCGGCACCCAGCTGACGATGCGTACGTTCCACACCGGTGGTGTGGCCGGTGACGACATCACCCAGGGCCTGCCGCGTGTCGTCGAGCTGTTCGAGGCCCGTTCGCCGAAGGCGAAGGCCCCGATCGCGGGTGCGGCCGGACGGATCCGGATGGAGGTCACCGACCGCGGGCGCAAGATGTACATCGTGCCGGATGACGGCTCGGAGGAGCTGGACGTCGTGTTGGGCCGTCGTTCCCGCCTGCTGGTGGAGGACGGCGACCACGTCGAGGTCGGCCAGCAGCTCGCCAACGGCCAGCTCGACCCGCAGGACGTGCTCGAGGTCCTCGGTGTCGCCGCGGTGCAGCAGCACCTGGTGGACGAGGTCCAGAAGGTGTATGGCACCCAGGGCGCGCCGATCCACGACAAGCACCTGGAGATCATCATCCGCCAGATGCTGCGTCGGGTGACCGTGCTGGAGTCCGGGGACACCGACCTGCTCCCCGGTGCGCTGGTCGATCGTCCGTCGTACGTGGCGCAGAACCGCAAGGTGGTGGCCGAGGGTGGCCAGCCCGCCCAGGGCCGTCCGGTCCTGATGGGCATCACCAAGGCCTCGCTCGCCACCGACTCGTGGCTGTCGGCGGCCTCCTTCCAGGAGACCACCAAGGTCCTGACCGATGCGGCGATCCACGGCAAGTCGGACTCTCTGGTGGGCCTGAAGGAGAACGTGATCCTGGGCAAGCTGATCCCGGCCGGCACCGGCCTGGAGCGCTACCGCAACATCCGGGTCGAGCCGACCCCGGAGGCCAAGGCAGCGGCCTACACCATGGCCAGCTACGACGCGTACGACTACGAGCTCATGTCGGGGGCGGGCACCGCGGTGCCGCTCGACGACTACGACATGGGGGACTACCGCTGATCCTGGTCGGGCCGGTACTCTTGCCGACCCGGACGAGGTGATCGCCGACGCCGTGGGGCCCGAGAGGGGTCCCGCGGCGTCGGTGCCTTTCGGGGCAGTGACGGGTCGCGGCAGTGACCGCTCGGGAAGCGGGCACGGTCGGGCCGGCGGAGAGCACGGGTGGGACGTTTTGACCATCGGGGTTGGAGTAGGTAACCTTGGTATCTGTGTCCGGCCTGTCCGGACCAATCGCAGCGCCCGCTCATGAGGTGGTCGACCGAGACCGGTCGATCGAGGTGAACCCGGCGAGGCCCGTGTCGCGTCACATGTCGTGTGGATCCCATGCGTCGTGGATCGCATCGTACGCGGTGTCGCTCGCCGAAGGACCTCCGGAACACTTCTGGCAGAGCCGCGATCCGCGGTCGTCCCGCCTCTCGGAGCAGACGTCGTGCGAGGATTTCCCGCACGCAAGTCCCTCGGGCAGGGGATCGCAGCAGAGGAGTCATCCAGACCCCGCGCAGGAGTCGTACGACACAGGGCGAGCCCGGCCAACGGGGGAGCCGAACAACGGAAAGAGATACCAGCCGGTGCCAACTATTCAGCAGCTGGTCCGCAAGGGCCGGACCGACAAGGCGACCAAGAGCAAGACGCCTGCCCTCAAGGGCTCGCCGCAGCGCCGTGGCGTCTGTACCCGCGTCTACACCACCACCCCGAAGAAGCCGAACTCGGCGCTGCGGAAGGTTGCCCGTGTGCGCCTGTCCAGCGGCATCGAGGTCACCGCGTACATCCCGGGCGTCGGCCACAACCTGCAGGAGCACTCGATGGTGCTCGTGCGTGGCGGCCGTGTGAAGGACCTCCCGGGCGTTCGCTACAAGATCATCCGCGGCTCGCTCGACACCCAGGGTGTCAAGAACCGTAAGCAGGCCCGTAGCCGCTACGGCGCGAAGAAGGAGAAGTAATGCCTCGTAAGGGTCCCGCGCCCCGGCGCCCCATGCCCGCTGACCCGGTCTATGGCTCGCCCCTGGTGAGCCAGCTGGTCAGCAAGATTCTCGTCGACGGCAAGAAGTCCGTCGCGCAGAACATTGTCTACAGCGCCCTCGAGGGCACCCGCGCCAAGACTGATGTCGACCCGGTGCAGACCCTGAAGCGTGCGCTGGACAACGTCCGGCCCTCCCTCGAGGTGAAGTCCCGCCGCGTCGGTGGCGCCACCTACCAGGTCCCGGTCGAGGTCAAGCCGGCCCGCGCCACCACGCTGGCCCTTCGCTGGCTGGTCAGCTTCTCCCGCGACCGCCGTGAGAAGACCATGGCCGAGCGCCTGATGAACGAGATCCTCGACGCCTCCAACGGGCTGGGTGCTTCGGTGAAGCGCCGCGAGGACACGCACAAGATGGCCGAGGCCAACAAGGCTTTTGCTCACTACCGCTGGTGAGACACCGAGCACCACGACGACGGGCGCCGAGGGGTGGTCTGCCGGGCATGCGTTCCACGCATGGTCGGTGGATTGGCCCCGCGGCGCCCGTCGCCATACCCTGTGCAGGGTTGCATGTCCCATGCGCCCTCTTGGGTCGCGTCACCGCCCAGGCGGACGCCGGCCAGCACAACACGACCACCGGTCCGGCCGCTCCGTGCGGTCCTGCCGGACGATGACCGCACATATGACGAGAGGTACCCTTCGTGGCTGTCGAGATTGAAACCGACCTGGCCAAGGTCCGCAACATCGGGATCATGGCCCACATTGACGCCGGTAAGACCACTACTACCGAGCGCATCCTGTTCTACACCGGTATCAACTACAAGATCGGTGACACGCACGAGGGCACTGCCACGATGGACTGGATGGAGCAGGAGCAGGAGCGTGGTATCACCATCACCTCCGCTGCCACCACCTGTCACTGGCACGACTACCAGATCAACATCATCGACACCCCCGGCCACGTGGACTTCACCGTGGAGGTGGAGCGCTCGCTGCGCGTCCTCGACGGTGCCGTGGCCGTGTTCGACGGTGTCGCCGGCGTCGAGCCGCAGTCAATGACCGTGTGGCGCCAGGCCGACAAGTATGGCGTGCCGCGGATCTGCTTCGTGAACAAGCTGGACCGTACCGGTGCTGACTTCAACCACGCCGTCGACACGATCCGGACGCGTCTGAACGCGACCGCCGCCGTGATGCAGATGCCGCTGGGTGCCGAGGGCGACTTCTATGGCGTCGTCGACCTGGTCTACATGCGCGCCCTCGTGTGGCGTGGCGAGACCGTGGTCGGCGAGGATTACGAGATCGAGGAGATCCCGGCCGACCTGAAGGACGCTGCCGAGGCCGCCCGCGCCGAGCTGCTCGAGATCGTCGCCGAGAACGACGACGAGTTCATGGAGAAGTACCTCGGTGGCGAGGACTTCACCGAGGTCGAGCTGAAGGCTGCCATCCGTCGCGCCGTGCTGGCCAGCTCGATCACCGCCGTCTTCTGCGGCACCGCGTTCAAGAACAAGGGCATTCAGCCCCTGCTCGACGCGGTCGTGGACTACCTGCCGTCCCCGCTCGACGTTCCGGCCATCGACGGCTTCAAGCCCGGCGACGAGTCGCAGGTCATCGAGCGTCACCCCAGCGACGACGAGCCGCTGTCGATGCTGGCCTTCAAGATCGCCGCCGATCCGCACCTGGGCCGCCTGACCTACGTCCGGCTGTACTCCGGCCGCCTCGAGACCGGTTCCACCGTGCTGAACTCGGTCAAGGGCAAGAAGGAGCGCATCGGCAAGATCTACCAGATGCACGCCAACAAGCGTGAGGAGATCGCCTCGATCGGCGCCGGCCAGATCGTCGCCGTGATGGGCCTGAAGGACACCTCGACCGGCGACACCCTCTGCGACCAGGCGAACCCGGTGGTGCTCGAATCCATGACCTTCCCCGCCCCCGTCATCGAGCAGGCCATCGAGCCGAAGTCGAAGGCGGACCAGGAGAAGCTCGGCGTCGCCATCCAGCGCCTCGCCGAGGAGGATCCGACCTTCCAGGTGCACACCGACGAGGAGACCGGCCAGACGATCATCGCCGGTATGGGCGAGCTGCACCTCGACGTGCTGATCGACCGGATGAAGCGTGAGTTCCACGTCGAGGCGAACATCGGCAAGCCGCAGGTGGCCTACCGCGAGTCGCTGAAGAAGAAGGTCGAGAAGTTCGAGTACACCCACAAGAAGCAGTCGGGTGGTTCGGGCCAGTACGGCCGCGTCATCATCGACCTGGAGCCGACCGAGCCGGGCTCCGGCTACGAGTTCGTCAATGCCGTCACCGGTGGCCGCATCCCCCGTGAGTACATCCCCTCGGTCGATGCCGGTATCCAGGACGCCATGCAGTTCGGCGTGCTCGCCGGCTACCCGGTCGAGGACGTCAAGGTCACCCTGACCGACGGCGCCTACCACGATGTCGACTCCTCGGAGCTCGCGTTCAAGATCGCCGGCTCGATGGCCTTCAAGGAGGCCGCCAAGAAGGCCAACCCGGTCCTGCTCGAGCCGGTCATGTCCGTCGACGTGACCACCCCGGAGGATTACCTGGGCACCGTCATCGGTGACCTGAACGCTCGTCGTGGCCAGGTCCAGTCGATGGAGGACCAGCACGGCAACAAGGTCGTCCACGCCCTCGTCCCGCTGTCGGAGATGTTCGGCTACGTCGGCGACCTGCGGTCGAAGACCTCGGGCCAGGCCTCGTACTCGATGGAGTTCGATTCGTACGCCGAGACCCCCAAGAATGTCTCCGACGAGATCGTGCAGAAGTCGCGCGGCGAATAATCGCATGAATTTCTCGCCGGCGCCGAAGGGACGCTCCGATCGATGGTGGTCGGTTTGACTTCTTCGGCGCCGGTGCAGAACACTAGGTTGGGTCACCCTACGGTGGCCCAGCATGTAGTCAGACCGGTAGACCGGTTGTAACCAACGAGCCTCGCAACCAGTGAGGCGACCATCCAGAAGGAGCCCCAGTGGCAAAGGCCAAGTTCGAGCGGACCAAGCCGCACGTCAACATCGGCACCATCGGGCATATCGACCACGGCAAGACCACTCTGACCGCGGCGATCTCGAAGGTGCTCCACGACCAGTACCCGGATCTGAACGAGGCATCTCCGTTCGACGCCATCGACAAGGCTCCCGAGGAGCGTCAGCGCGGTATCACGATCTCGATCTCGCACATCGAGTACCAGACCGACAAGCGCCACTACGCGCACGTTGACTGCCCCGGTCACGCTGACTACGTGAAGAACATGATCACCGGTGCTGCCCAGATGGACGGCGCCATCCTGGTCGTCGCCGCCACCGATGGTCCGATGCCGCAGACCCGCGAGCACGTGCTGCTCGCCCGCCAGGTGGGCGTGCCGGCGATCGTCGTCGCGCTGAACAAGTGCGACATGGTCGACGACGAGGAGCTCATCGAGCTCGTCGAGATGGAGGTCCGCGAGCTGCTGGCCTCGCAGGAGTTCGACGAGGACTGCCCGGTCGTCCAGATCTCCGCTTACCAGGCCCTGCAGGGCGAGGAGAAGTGGGTCAAGTCGGTCCAGGACCTGATGGCGGCCGTGGATGAGTACATCCCGACCCCGACCCGTGACACCGACAAGCCCTTCCTGATGCCCGTTGAGGACGTCTTCACGATCACCGGTCGTGGCACCGTCGTCACCGGTCGTATCGAGCGCGGCATCGTCAAGGTCAACGAGACCGTCGAGATCGTCGGCATCGCGGACAAGACCCAGACCACCACGGTCACCGGTGTCGAGATGTTCCGCAAGCTCCTCGACGAGGGCGAGGCCGGCGACAACGTCGGTCTGCTCCTGCGTGGCACGAAGAAGGAAGACGTGCAGCGCGGCATGGTCGTCTGCAAGCCGGGCTCGGTGACCCCGCACACCGAGTTCGAGGGTCGCGTCTACATCCTGAACAAGGACGAGGGCGGTCGTCACAAGCCGTTCTTCGCGCACTACGCCCCGCAGTTCTACTTCCGCACCACGGACGTCACCGGCCAGATCGAGCTGCCGGAGGGCGTCGACATGGTCATGCCCGGTGACAACACCGACATGAAGGTCACCCTGATCCACCCGATCGCCATGGAGCAGGGCCTGAAGTTCGCCATCCGCGAGGGTGGCCGTACCGTCGGCGCCGGCAACGTCACCAAGGTCATCAAGTGACCTTGTGACCCTGTCACGCTGACCAGGCAGACTGGTTGTCCAAGCAGACTGGTTGTCCAAGAGGCCCGTCCCCATCCGGGGGCGGGCCTCTTGTCATGAGTGGTTCGCGTGCGTGCTTCTCGTGCGTGGGTGGAGCGCCTACTCCGTGCGGAGGGCGTACGTGAGGATGGCGTTGCCGGTCCCGGTCCGCCGGGCGTCCAGCAGGCGCACCCTGGTCAGCGGCACGCCGCCGTCGAACAGCCGCCGGCCGCTGTCGGCGACGACCGGGTGCGTGGTCAGCGTGAGCTCGTCCACCTGGCCGGCCAGGAACAGCGAGCGGACCGTCTCGATGCCGCCGGCCACCGAGATGTCGCCGGTGCCCTGCTTGCGGAGGTCGCGAAGGTACTGGACGGGATCACCGCGGACGACCGTGCTGTTCCACGGCAGTTCGTCCGGCAGCGTGCTGGAGATGACATGCTTGCGTACCGGGTTGATCCATCCGGCGAAGGGGTCGTCCTGCCTCCCCGGCCAGAACTCCGACCACTCCTGCCAGAGCTTCCGGCCGATCACCACCTCGGTGACCGGGGCGAGCGCTTCTCCCATCAGTTGGCCCTCCTCGGGGCCGAACGCGTCGAACTGCCACCGGTCCGGGCTCTCCACGACGCCGTTGAGCGAGTGGAAGAGGTGGGCGGTTGTCCTGCGGCTCATGATGAGGCCTTTCGTTCGTTGGTGGGTGTGTCACCAGGACAGACGAGACCCAGCGGCAGAACTGATCGGTCGTCGGCGAAGTCGTCCCGGGGGTGCGACGATGCCGCTCAGGGCGCCGGCGGTGCCGGCTCGGTCACCGCTTCGGGCAGGCCGAACTCGGCGAAGACGGCAGGTCCCATGAAATGCGTGATGGCGGCGATCCGGCCGCCCGTATGGTCCAGGACATGGATCGCAAACGGCTCCCACCGGCCGTCGCCGCTGTCGTGGTACACGGCCACGGCAGGCTGTCCGTTGGCGCCGGTGAGGATGGTCCGCGAGGAGACCGGAATCCGGTTTTCCGAGGGTTGACCGTTTGATTTCGGCGTGTGACGATCGGCACCATGTGCAACTACTGCGGGTGCCAGGACATGACCCTGATCCGCGACTACTACGCCGAGCACAACGCGACCCGTGACCTGGCCGACACGATCCGTCGCCAGATGGACGACGGGCACTACGCGCAGGCCCGCGACGGGATCGGTCGCCTCCTGGTCGAGTTGGAGGGGCACTGGGCGGGCGAGGAGGGCGGGCTGTTCGCCGTCATGGTGGACCGCTACCCGGAGGACTTCGCCGACTACATCAGTCCACTGATCGAGGAGCACCGGGCGCTGGCCGCGTTCCTGCGTACGTTGGACGTCACGGATGCCGGGCAGCGCCGGGCGTTCGCGGAGCAGGTGCTCGAACTGCACGAGCACATGCTCCGCGAGGAGGACTCCCTCTTCCCGGCATCGGTCGTCACGTTCGACGGGGACGACTGGACGCGCGCCATCGCCGGCTGGCAACAGGCGCACCCGGGCTTGGAATTGATCCCCGACTGACGACGTCAGTGAGGACTGAGGTCGGCAGGGGCGCTACTTGACCGTCGGCATGACGATCCTGCGGCTGCCGGAGATCGTCTCCCACGGCACCTCGTCGGGCAACTTCGCGTTGTACTCGTCGATCAGCTGCTGCTGGTAGGCGCCGGCGAACGTCCCGTCCAGGAACTTGCCCAGCGACTCGTCCTTGAACCGCTGCCAGGACCGCTTCTCCTCACCCGGCAGGATCGGGTAGAAGAGGCAGCTGACCGTGGCGGCCGCGTTGCGGTCGCCGGGGGCATCGCCGATCAGCATGATGTGGTCGTCGGGGTACTTGCCCTTGGCCGCGTACGTGACGTGCTCGGCCTTGGATCCCATCTCCTGGCCGGCGATCAGGTGCATGTACTGGGCCAGGCCGTGCTCGTTCCACTCCCGGTCGAGCGCCTCGAACGGGGTCGCCGAGACGGTCATCTGGTCGACGCTGTCGTACATCGCCTGCATCGCCTCGCGGACACCGGGGAACGGGCCGCAACCGTGCACCATGTCAGCGATCCGGGCATTGACGTCGTTGCCCCAGGCGATCATCCGGTCGGCGGTCGCGGAGGGGTGCTCCTTGGCGAACGCCGCCACGCCCTTGTCGGACAGCGGGTGATCGGACTCGATGAACTGGGTCAGCTCGGGGTAGTCGGGGATCGTCACGCCGCGCTCGGCGACCTCGACCCGATCACGCAGCAGGTCCAGCAGCTGGCGCAGGGCCAGCCACCGGTTCAGGCCACGGGTGATCGAGCCCAGGTTGACAAAGATGGCGGTCTCGCGGGCCAGCGTGGAGACCGGCTGCAGGTCCCAGCCCTTGATGTAGGCGGGGGTGAAGCATTCCTGGTGCTTGATGTCCATGGCGTCCATGGCGCAGCCGTCGGAGTCGATGCCGGCGAAGAACTCCTTGGTCGGCTGGAAGTCGACCAGCGGCTGGGCGAGGGCGGGAATGTTCCTGGTCATGAGGTGCGGTCCTGTTCTGGTGCGTTCTCGTACGGCGACGGGGGATCAGATGCGGCTGTCCGGCAGTCCGCCGAACGCATCGATGGGGGAGACCCCGGTGAACTGCGACCTGCCCTCGAGCTTGTCGAGCACGGCGTCCTGGGTGAAGTCCTTGTCGTCGTACGCGTTGATGAACGTCTTGACCTGGGGAACGTCGGGCAGGTGGTTCGGGCAGGCGAACGACACGAAGATGGTGGGGACCTCGTGGACGTACCACGGGATGTCCATCGTGCCCTTGGTGGACGGCCAGTAGACCCGCTCGATCGGCTGCATCAGGCCGTCGACCTTCGCCACCGAGATGACCAGGTCGTAGTTGTCGGTGATGTCGGAGATCGGGGCCTTGCTCTCGTACGCGCTCATCACCAGCTTGGCGAGCTCGTCCGGGCCCTTGCCCTCGGCCTGGCGCTTGAGCGACTCGTACACGGTCACCTCGTAGCCACGCTGCCGCAGCTTGTCGGCGAACGAGTCGGCCGGGTGGCCGGCGCCGCTGCCCAGGGCGGTCATCGGGTTCGGCGAGCCCTCGACCGGGACGACCAGTACTCGCCGGTGCTTCTCCGGCGAGATCGGCAGCGGCCGGAAGCGCTTGTCCTGGTCCTTGACCAGGGTGACGGCCTTGTCCGCGACCTCGACCGCCACTGCCTTGTTCTCCGGCAGGCCGATCGTCGCCAGCGCCTCCTCCTTGGGCGGCAGCAGGTCCTCGCGGGACTTCTCGTGCAGGCCGAGCCTGGCCTTCAGGCCCAGGGTCCGGGTGATCGCCTCGTCAAGGCGCTCCTGGGTGAGCAGCCCGTTCGCCAGACCCTCCTTCATCCAGGCGACGTCCTCGTCGGGGTCGTTGAAGAACAGGAACAGGTCACAGCCGGCCATGATCGCGGTGGGCAACACCTCCCGGCGCGGCATCGCACCGGTCATCGCGACCATGTGCGAGGCGTCGGTGACGACCACGCCGTTGAAGCCGAGCTGGCCGCGCAGCAGGTCGGTGGTGATCTCCCTGGACAGCGTCGCCGGCAGGATGTCCTCGTCGGTCATCGCCGGGTTGAACTTCTTCTGGTAGCTCGGCAGCGCGATGTGGCCCGCCATGATCGAGGGCAGGCCGGCATCGATCAGCCCCCGGTAGACCGTGCCGAAGGTGGCGTCCCACTCGTCGGTCGACAGCCAGTTCGGGGCCGAGGACAGGTGCTGGTCGCGCTCGTCGATGCCGTCACCGGGCCAGTGCTTGGCGGCCGGCAGGATGCCGGCCTCCATGATGCCCCTCATGTAGGCCTTCGACATGTCCAGCACCAGGTCGGGGTCCTTGCCCCAGGTGCGTACGGAGATGATCGGGTTGCGCCAGTTGTTGTTCAGGTCCACGATCGGGGCGAAGGACCAGTTGCAGCCGATGGCGGCCGCCTCCACGCCGGAGACCCGGCCCATCTCGTAGGCATACTTCGGGTCGTTGGTCGCCGCGATCTTGATCTCGTGGCCGATGTAGGTGCCGTCGTTCGCCGCGCCGTTGCCGCCGGCCTCGGTGTTCGCGGCGATCAGCAGCGGGATCTTGGCGTTGTCCTGCAGGCAGCGGTTCTGCTCCCAGATGTCGGCGGCGGGGCCCTTCTGGTAGCGCACGCCGGCGATGTGGTAGTCGGCCAGGACGCCCTTGAGGTACTCCGGCTCACGACTGGAGCCCATGTTGATGAAGAGCTGGCCGATCTTCTCGTCGAGGGACATCGACGCCAGCGTCCGCTCGACCCAGGCCACCCCCTCCTCGTCCAGGTTGAACGGCTTCGCCTTGAGATCGACCACGGTCCTGACTCCTCGTCGTGTCTGTCGGGTGGGACATCCACAACCTAACGAGACGCGGTGGGCATCCGACAGCGAATGCCAAGTGTTGCCAGCACTGGAAGGGGTGGCTGCGCGAGGGTCAGGCGCAGCCCTCCGGACCACAGGCCGGGGCGTCGGCATCGGGGTCGAGGGTGATGAAGTTGCGCGGCGTCGGGTTCTGCTCCTCCCAGACCTTCTGCAGGGCCTGGCTGAACAGCTCGGTGGGCTGGGCGCCGGAGATCGCGTACTTGTCCTCCAGCACGAAGAACGGCACCCCGGTCACGCCGATCGCCCCGGCGGTGCGGAACTCGCCGAGCACCTCGGCGTGGACCGCGTCGTCCTCGAGGGCGGCCCGCACCGCGTCCTCGGGCAGGCCGTGCCGACCGCCGACGGCGACGAGCACGTCCGGGTCGCTGACCACCTCGCCGCGCAGGAAGTGCCCAGCCAACAGGTCATCGGCGACCGCACCGACATCGACCCCGTCGGTCGCGGCGGCCAGGTTCAGCAGGCAGTGGGCCCGCATGGTGTTGGCCGGCACCGTACGGTCCCAGTCGTACTCCAGGCCGACCGTCCGGGCCTGCGCGGAGACGGTCTCGAGCATCTGCTCGACCTGGTCGGTGGACATGCCCTTGACGGCGGAGAGGTACTCGACCTCGTTGCCGTCGTAGCGCTCGGGCAGGTCGGGGTCGAGCTGGTAGGAACGCCAGGTGACCCGGACGTCGTCCTTGTGCGCGAAGGCGGCCAGCGCTGCCTCGAAGCGCCGCTTGCCGATGAAGCACCACGGGCAGGCGATGTCGGACCAGATGTCCACGCGGAGGGTCATGTCGGGCCTTTCTTCCGGGTCGACGGTCCCGGGTCTCAGGTGCGGACCAGCAGGGCGACCGGGTAGTCGGAGAGGATCTGCGATACCTCGACCGTACCCGAGTGACTTCCCGGGCGCAGGATGCTGTCGTACGTGCCGTCGAGGTGGATGACCGTGTCCCGCCACCCGCCGTCGGCGGCCAGGCCGTGCGGCAACCGGGTCGCCAGGGTGATGGCGCCGCCCCGGTCGAAGCCCACCAGGTGCTCGGCGGCCGGTCCTTCGGCTACCACCGGGGTGTAGCCGGTGAACAGCTCGGGCCGGTCCCGGCGCAGCCGCAACGCCCAGGAGGTGACCCACAGCTTCGCCGCGCCGGTGGCGTCGATCGGCGGGGCCTCGGTGCGCTGCAGCATCGAGGCGGCCGCGGTGAAGTCGACCGGGCGACGGTTGTCGGGATCGACCAGCGAGTCGTCCCACAGCTCGGTGCCCTGGTAGACGTCGGGCACCCCGGGCATGGTCAGCTGGACCAACTTCTGGCCGAGCGAGTTCGTCCAGCCGGGACGACTGATCTTCTCCAGGATGACCTGTCGCAGCTCGGTCGATTCCCGGTCGTCGTACGCCCGGTCGAGCGCGGCGTGCACCACCCGTTCGAACTCCTCGTTCGGGTCGGTCCAGCTGGTCTGGTCATCGGCCTCCCGCATCGCCTTCGTGGCGTACGCCTGCATCCGCTCCCGCTCGATCGGGGCGGCACCGATCAGGGTCTGGGCGAGCAGGTACGCCAGGGACCGGTTCTCGATGTCCATCCGCTCCACCACGCCCTGGGCGAACGGCGCCCACTCGTCGCCGATCTCGGACAGCACGTTGAGCCGGGCCCGGACATCCTCGCTGCGCTTGGTGTCGTGGGTGGACAGGGACGTCATCGACTCCGGCCAGGTGGCCTGGCGCTTGGCCATCCGGCGGTGGAACTCGTCCAGCCCGATGCCGAAGGTGCCCGGGTCCCCGCCGACCTCGTTCAGCGCGATGAAGCGGGAGTAGCGGTAGTAGGCGGTGTCCTCCACGCCCTTGGCCATCACCGCCCCGCACAGCTGCTGGAACCGGACCGCCATCTCGTCCTTGGGGTCGTGCAGCCGCTCACTGACCTGGTCGATCACCGGCGCCAGGTCGGGTCGGGCCGCGGCCGCGGCACGCTCGGCGGCGGCGAGGTAGCCGTCGCCCTGGGGCAGGTAGGAGCGGTAGACCTCGTAGCGGGCGGCGATCTCGGCGAGGGCCGCCTCCAGGGGCTCGCGCTCGACCTCGGGGGCCAGCCGGGCGATCCGGTGCCGCTCCGCCTCCAGCAGGTCGTACGCCGCGGTGAGCTTGCCCTCCAGGATGTGGTCGGCGATCCCGACCTGGTCGCCGGTGATGGAGGTGTAGACCCGGGTGAACTGCTTCTCGGCAGAGGTGTCGATGAAGACCGCGCCGGCGTCGAACATCGCGTCGTAGCCGCTGGTGCCCTGGACCGGCCAGCTCGGCAGGGACTCGGTCCGCTCGAGGATCTTCTCGATCACGATCCAGGCGTCCGGGGCCAGCTCGCGCAGCCGGACGAAGTAGCCGCCCGGGTCGGCCAGTCCGTCCGGGTGGTCCACGCGCAGCCCGTCCACCTGGCCGTCGGCGATCCACTCGCCGATCCGGGCGTGGGTCGCGGCGAACACCTCCGGATCCTCCTGGCGGACCCCGGCCAGCGAGGTGACGGTGAAGAAGCGGCGGTAGTTCAGCTCGCTGCGGCCCCGCTGCCAGGGCACCAGCCGGTAGTGCTGGCGCTGGTGCACGGCCTGGACGGACTCGCCGGGGGTCCAGGTGCCGTCGGCGACCGGGAAGCGGTGCTCGTAGTAGTGCAGCTCGGCGCCGTCGTCGGTCTCCACCAGGGTGACCTGGTCGATGCCGTCCTTGCCGAGCACCGGCAGCAGGATCGGGAACCGCTCCCACTCGATGTCGTACCAGGCGGCGTACGGGGACTCCTGGCCGTGCTTGAGCACGCTCCACCAGGACGGGTTCTGGGCCGGGTCGGCGACCCCGAGGTGGTTCGGGACGATGTCGACGACGATCTGGATCCCGGCCGCGTGGGCGGCCTCGACCAGCTCGGTCCAGGCATCCTCGCCGCCGCGTTGCCGATCGACCACTGTCGGGTCGACGCAGTCGTAGCCGTGCTCGGAACCGATCGTCGAGGTGAGCAGGGGGGACAGGTACAGCGCGCCCACACCGAGTTCACGCAAGTACCCGATCATCGCGGTGGCGTTGCGCAGGGTGAACTCCGGGGTGATCTGGAGTCGATAGGTGGAACTGGGGGCTGGCACGGGCTTCCCTTCGGTCGGTCCGGGGTCACACTACCGGCCGGGGCCCCGGGGAGGGAGTGCGGTACGGCTCCTGCGTGGACCGTACGGCGAGAAGGTCCCGCCGTACGGGGGTGCAGTCATGGCACAGTAATGCGTGGCTGCCCATCGCCGGCGCGACGGCGTACACCCCGACCCTGCCGGCAGTCCCCGACGATCGACCAGGAGTGACCATGACTGTTTCCCTTGCCCCGACCGTGCAGTTGCCCAGCGGCGGCCGGCTGCCGATGATCGGACTCGGCACCTGGCCGATGGTCGGCGCGGAGTGCACCGAGGCGGTCGTCACCGCCATCGAGGCCGGCTACCGCCTCGTCGACACCGCCGAGAACTACGAGAACGAGGACGCCGTCGGTGCCGGCGTACGCCAGGCCTCGGTGCCGCGCGAGGAGGTCTTCGTCACCACCAAGTTCAACAAGAAGTGGCACGGCAAGGACCTGGCCAAGGAGTCCCTGGAGAAGGCGCTGGAGCGGATGGGGCTCGACTACGTCGACCTGCTGCTCGTGCACTGGCCCAACCCCGACCAGGGGCGCTACGTCGAGGCGTTCGAGGGTGCGCTCGTGGCGCAGCAGGCCGGCCTGACCAAGGCGGTCGGCACCTCCAACTACTGGGCCGACTTCCTGGAGCCGCTGTTCGCCGCCGGGTACGTGCCCGAGGTCAACCAGATCGAGCTGGACCCGACCCGCCCGCAGCGTGACCTGGTCGCGCTGCATCGGGAGAAGGGCATCGTGACCGAGGCCTGGAGCCCGCTGGGCCGCTACCACATGGACAGCGTCATGGGCACCCCGGCCGTCACCGACGCCGCCCGCGCGCTGGGCCGGACCCCCGCCCAGGTCGTGCTGCGCTGGCACGTCCAGCAGGGCATCGTCGCGGTGCCGAAGTCGGGCGACCCGCAGCGCCAGGCCGAGAACCTGGCGGTGTTCGACTTCGAGCTGTCCGAGGACCAGATGCGGGCCATCAGTGCCCTCGAGGACCCGAACGCCGACCTGAACGACCCGCACACCTTCGGGCACTGATCCGCCCCGCACAGCGGCCCCTTCGGTGGCTCTCCTGCCCCTGTCAGGACGGCGCCCGGAGGGGCCGCCGTGCCGTCCCCGCGGCCCGGTCAGGCAAGCCGATCCTCGGTGTCGGAACGGGGCCGGGACTGGCTACCGTGGGGGTATGAGTACCTCTGCCCCCGGCTCCCGCGAAGCCGTCGATCCCCGCGTCCTTCGGCGCTACATGTGGTTGTCGGTCGCCGCCGCCCTGGTCACCATGGCCATCAAGGCCGGCGCGGCGGTCGTGACCGGATCGGTCGGCCTGCTGTCCGATGCGCTGGAGTCCACCGTGAACCTCGCCGCCGCGCTGATCGGCGTCTGGGCGCTCACCCTGGCCGCCAAGCCCGCCGACGAGGGCCACCCGTACGGCCACGGCAAGGCGGAGTACTTCTCCTCCCTCGCCGAGGGTGCGATGATCTTCGTGGCCGCGACGGTGATCATCTACACCGCGGTCCAGCGGTTGCTGAACCCGGAGCCGGTGCAGGAGCTGGGGCTGGGCCTGGCGCTGTCGACCGGGGCGGCGCTGGTCAACCTGGCGGTGTCGATCGTCCTGCGACGCGCAGGCAAGCGCTACCGGTCCCTGGCGCTGGAGGCCGACGGCAAGCACCTGTTCACCGACGTGCTGACCTCGGCCGGTGTCCTGGTGGGGATCGGCCTGGTCTGGCTGACCGGCTGGGAGATCCTCGACCCGCTCGTCGCGATCGCGGTCGGCCTCAACATCCTGGTCACCGGGTGGAATCTGCTGCGCCGCTCCGGGACGATGCTGCTCAGCAGCAGCATCGACGCCGACGAGCTGGACATCGTCCGGGAGGTGGAGGCTGAGGTCGCCGGCCGCGAGCCGGTGCACTTCCTGCAGAACCAGACGGTGCAGCAGGGCCAGACCGCCTTGATCCACGCCTTCATGTGCGTGCCGGACGATTGGGCCGTCGGCCGCGCCAGGGACCTCGCCGAGCAGGTCAAGGCGGAGCTGGCCCGGCGGCTGCACCGCAGTGACATCTACGTGCACGTCCAGTCGCACTCCTCGCACGACGTGGCCGAGGACGAGGTGCTGGTCGAGATGCAGCGGCAGAGCCGGGCGCGGGGGACCGCGGGCCGAGGAGCCGCACCCGAGGCCTGACGGGCGCGGCCCCCTAGGCCAGGCAGCCGGGCGGGGCTCAGCAGACGGGTGCCGGCCGGTCCGACCCCAGGGTGCCCAGCAGACGTACGCCCTCGCGTTCCCCCTCGGCCAGCTCGCTCCAGGTGCACGGCACCCGGACCGCCATCACGGCCGAGACCGGGAAGCTGCACCGCACCGCGTCGGCCTCGCCGTGACCGGCATCGTACGACAGCTCGGTGGCCAGCGACGGCAGGCCGGGGGAGTGGGCGATGACCAGCAGCGAGTCGACATCGTCCTCGATCTCGCCGATCCGTTGCAGCAGCGTCTCGACGTCAGCGAGGTAGAGGGCGTCCTGGAACTCGTAACGGGGTTCCCCGGGCAGCCGCAGGCCGAGGGCGGTCTCCCGACAGCGCAGGGCGCTGGAGCTCATCACGACCTGGAGACCGGCATCGGCCAGCAGGCCACCCGCTCGGGCGGCCTGCTGGTGGCCGAAGGTGCTCAGCGGACGGTCCTTGTCCCCGGCCGTCGAGCGGGCCTCGGCCTCCCCGTGGCGCATCAGGTAGAGCATACGATTCATACCCCCGAGGGTATCTCGCGTTCGGAGGTGGCCTCAGCGGCTGTTCCGCTCGGACTCGAAGTCCTCGACCGGCGGCTGCACCTTGCCGCCGCGGGAGCGGTCCAGCGAGACCGGTCCGACGATCGGCTCCCACCCGCGGTTGGGGCGGCGGATCGCCGGGTCGGCCTTGCGGGAGCGGTACACCACGTACGGCCGGGACGGGTACTGCACGGGCGCGGAGAAGGCGTGCACCAGCCTGGTGTACGGCCAGACCGCGAACAGCAGGAAGGCAGAGGTGGCGTGCAGCTGGAACCAGATCGGCACCCCGAGCATCAGCTCGCCGCGGGGCTGCAGGATGAACAGGGAGCGCAACCACGGCGAGATGGTGGCGCGGTAGTCGTAGCCATGCTCGCCGCCGAACACCTGGTACAGCAGGGTCGCGGTCATGCCGAGGACGATCGGCAGTGCCAGCAGGACGTACATTGCCTTGTCATTGCGGGTGGTCGCCTGGAAGACCCCGCCGACGGTGCGGCGCCGGTAGATGAGCAGGACCAGGCCGACCACCGTGGCCAGGCCGGCGAGGCCACCGCCGATGGTGGCGAGCAGGTGGTAGGCGCTGGGGCTGATCCCGACGGCAGCGGTCCAGGAGGCCGGGATCAGCAGGCCCATCACGTGGCCGGCGAAGACGGCAAGGATGCCGTAGTGGAACAGCGGCGAGCCCAGACGCAGCATCCGGCTCTCGTGCAGCTCGGAGGAGCGGGTGGTCCAGCCGAACTTGTCCTTGCGATAGCGCCAGATCGACCCCGCCACCAGCATGGTCAGGCTGACGTACGGGAAGACGACCCACAGCATGAGGTCCAGGGCGTTCATCATCACTCCAGGGTGGGGGAGGCGGTGGGCACGATCGGTTCACGGGGGCCGAGGGCGTCGACGCCGACCATTTCGGTCGGGGGTCCGCCGGCGATCAGGTCGAGGGTGCGCTGGCGGGTCCGCTCGTCGATCCGGGGCAGGGTCAGCGTGATCGCGTCCACGATCGGCGCCCACGGGCTGGCCAGCTGCTCGAGGGCCTCGCGGAGCACCTCCAGCCCCTGGCGGTGCGAGGCGAGCAGCACCCCGGCGACCTCGGGGTCGCCGACCGCGGAGAACTCCAGGACCACCGGCAGGTAGTCGGGCAGTTCGGCCGCGGCCAGCTCGTAGCCGGCCGCCCGGTAGGCCTCCAGGAAGGTGACCAGCGCGGTTCCGCGCTTCCGGGTGTCGCCGGTCAGGTAGTAGGACAGGTACAGGGAGCACTTGCGCTTCAGGTCGAAGGTCTCCACGTACTGCTGGGCGAGACGGTCGTCGCCGACGTGCCGGGCATGGCCCAGGAACGTCGCCAGCCGGGCGCCGACCGGCCGGGGAAGGGCGCCGATCTCGGCCTCCACCGCCGGGTACTTCGCGAGGTTCTCCGTCGTGGGGTACTCCAGCAGCACGGCGGCGGCCATGTGGGTCAGCGCCCGCTGCCGTGCGGTGTGCGGGACCGGCGGTTGCGGCTGACGCCGTCGTGGCCGCCCCAGGAAACCGCCGAGGCCCGGTCCGGGAAGGCTCACAGCGCACCCCCGTCCAGACCCGGCGTGCTGCCGGGGAAGATGTCCAGGTCCTCGCGGCGGCTCAGGGTGAGACGGACCCGCTGTGTCCCGTGCTCGTGTCCGTGCCCGTGGGCGTGGTCGGTCTCGGAGCGGGCGTGGCCGGCGGCGGCCAGGCCAGGTCCGTTCATGCCGACCCCGTCGGGCCCGTCGAGCGAGCAGCCCATCGGATCGA
The DNA here is from genome assembly GCA_044508675.1 of Propionibacteriaceae bacterium. Classification (GTDB taxonomy): domain Bacteria; phylum Actinomycetota; class Actinomycetes; order Propionibacteriales; family Propionibacteriaceae; genus Raineyella. Next base: position 139,214 of record JBIQHF010000004.1, read on the forward strand.
CGGCGGCCTCCATGGCCCGGCCGATCTCGCCGTGGGTGGTCGGGATGACGTACCGCTCGTCGTAGTCGGCGATCGCCAGCAGCCGGTACATGTCCTCGACCTCCTGGCCGGTCATGCCGATGGCTGCGGCGATCTCCTCCTGCGGCTCGTCGCCCAGGTTGATGTCCCGCATGTACGAGCGCATCGCGGCGAGCCGGCGCAGCGCCAACTCGACCGGCCGGGTGTCACCGGCGGTGAACAGCTCGGCCATGTACTCCAGCGGGATCCGCATCGTCGACAGGGCGGTGAGGAGCACCTTGTGGTCCTCGGCGTCGTTGCCGGTCCGGGTGACCTCGTCGACGATCGGGGACAGTGGCGGCACGTACCAGACCATCGGCAGCGTGCGGTACTCCGGGTGCAGGGGCAGGGCGACTTCGTAGTCGTTGATCAGCCGCCAGATCGGGGAGCGTTGCGCGGCCTCGATCCAGTCGTGCGGGATGCCGGCGGCTTCCGCGGCCGACTGCACGGCCGGGTCGTGCGGGTCCAGGAAGGCCCGGCGCTGGGCGGCGAGCAGGTCCTGGTCGTTCTCGACCGAGGCGGCCTCGGTGACCCGGTCCGCGTCGTACAGCACGATGCCGATGTAGCGCAGCCGGCCGACACAGGTCTCCGAGCAGACCGTCGGCAGGCCCTCCTCGATCCGCGGGTAGCACATCGTGCACTTCTCGGCCTTGCCGGTGCGGTGGTTGAAGTAGACCTTCTTGTACGGGCAGCCGGAGATGCACATCCGCCAGCCGCGGCACTGGTCCTGGTCGACCAGCACGATGCCGTCCTCGACCCGCTTGTACATCGCGCCGGAGGGGCACGAGGCGACACAGCTTGGATTGAGGCAGTGCTCGCAGATCCGCGGCAGGTAGAACATGAAGGTCTTCTCGTACTCGAGCCGGACCTGCTCGTTCATCCTGGCCAGGATCGGGTCGTTGACCGCGATCTCCTGCGAGCCGGCCAGGTCGTCGTCCCAGTTCGCCGACCAGGAGATCTGCATCTCGTCGCCGGTGATCAGGGACCGGGGCCGGGCGACCGGCACGTGCGGCGAGTCCGCCGGGGCGGACAGCAGCATGTCATAGTCGTACGTCCACGGCTCGTAGTAGTCGCTGATCTTCGGCATGTCCGGGTTGTAGAAGATGGTCGCCAGCTTCCGGAGCCGGCCGCCGGCGCGCGGCCGGATCTTCCCGTTGGGCAGCCGGATCCAGCCGCCCTTCCACTTGTCCTGGTCCTCGTAGGTGCGTGGGTAGCCGAGCCCCGGGCGGGTCTCGACGTTGTTGAACCACACGTACTCGAGGCCGGACCGGTTCGTCCACGCCTGCTTGCACGTGACCGAACAGGTGTGGCACCCGATGCACTTGTCGAGGTTCATCACCATTGCCATCTGGGCCATGATTCGCATCAGTACTGCACCTCCTGGCTGCGGCGACGGATCACCGTCACCTCATCCCGCTGGTTGCCGGTCGGGCCCACGTAGTTGAACCCGTACGCGTGTTGGGCATAGCCGCCGATCAAGTGGGTCGGCTTCATCAGCACCCTGGTGAGTGCGTTGTGGATGCCGCCGCGGGTCCCGGACGTCTCCGAGCGGGGGACGTCGACCGTACGCTCGGTGGCGTGGTGCATGAACACCGTGCCCTCCGGCATCCGGTGCGACACCACGGCGCGGGCCACGACCACGCCGTTGCGGTTGTAGGACTCCACCCACTCGTTGTCCTTGACCCCGATCTTGGCCGCGTCGGCCGGGGACATCCAGATGTTGGGGCCGCCGCGGCTCAGCGACAGCATGTACAGGTTGTCCTGGTACTCGGAGTGGATCGACCACTTGTTGTGCGGCGTCAGGTACCGCACCCCGACCTCCACGGCGGCACTGTCGTGGCCGGTCGTGGCGGCGCCGATCCGGGCATCACCGAACAGCCGGTGCATGTCGAGCGGCGGCTTGAACGTCGGCAGGTTCTCCCCCAGGTCCGCCATCCAGTCGTGGTCGAGGAAGAAGTGCATCCGCCCGGTCAGGGTGTGCCACGGCTTGTCGCGCTCGACGTTCTGGACGAAGGCCGAGTAGCGCCGGCCACCGGTCTCCGACCCCGACCACTCCGGGGAGGTGATCACCGGCTGCGGCTGCTGCTCGGTGTCGGCGTACGTGATCCGGCGCCCCTCGTTCTCCGCGGCCAGGTCCGCCAGCCGGGTGCCCGTACGCTTCTCCAGGGTGTGGAAGCCCTGGGTGGCGAGGTGGCCGTTCGAGGTGCCCGACAGGCGCAGGATCATCTCCGCGGCCTTCACGTCGGTGTCCACCAGCGGTCGTCCGGCGCATGAGCCGCTGCGGGCCACGCCGTTCATCCGGGCCAGCTCGGCGATCTCCTGCTGCGGCTGGAGCACCACGCCCTTGATCGCCATGCCGACCTTCTCCGGCAGCGGTCCGATCGTGTCGAACTTGTCCCGGATGGCGGTGTAGTCGCGTTCGATCGTGATCAGCTTCGGCATCGTGACCCCCGGGACCATCGGGGTCTCGGCGAGTGGCCGGGTCGCGCCGTGCGGCATGCCCATCGCGTCCGGCGTGTCGTGGTTGAGCGGTGCGGCGAGCAGGTCCTTGCGGATCCCCAGGTGGGTCTTCGCAAGCTCGGAGACGTCCCCGGCCAGGGTGCGGAAGATCTCGTAGTCGGTCCGGGTCTCCCAGGGCGGGGCGATGGCCGGGTTGAAGGAGTGGATGAACGGGTGCATGTCGGTGGTCGAGATGTCGTGCTTCTCGTACCAGGTCGCTGCCGGCAGCACGATGTCGGAGTGCAGCGTCGTCGAGGTCATCCGGAAGTCCAGCGTCATGAACAGGTCGACCTTGCCGGTGGCCGCCTCCTCGCGCCAGACCATGTCGTTCGGCCGGCGCTCGGGGCCGCACTCGGCGGCCCGGACCGAGTCGCGCGCGCCGAGCAGGTGCTTGTGGAAGTACTCTGCGCCCTTGGCCGAGGAGCCGAGCAGGTTGGTCCGCCAGTTCACCACCACCCGGGGGAAGTTCTCCGGGTTGTCCGGGTCCTCGCAGGCATAGCGCAGCTCACCCTTCTGCAGTTGGTCGATCACGTACGCGGGGACCTCCATGCCGGCGGCCGCCGCGTCCTCGGTGATCTTCAGCGAGCTGCGGTCGTACGTCGGGTAGCTCGGCATCCAGCCGCGCTTGTTCGCCTCCATGAGCGTGTCGGCCGTGGTGCGGCCGCGCAGCCGGTCACCGGCCAGTGGCGACAGCAGCGCGTCGGCGGGCAGCCCGTCGTAGCGCCACTGGTCGGTCGCCAGGTACCAGTAGGAGGCGGTGGTCATGTGCCGGGTGGGACGCTGCCAGTCGAGCGCGAAGGCGTACTGCTGGAAGCCGGTGATCGGCCGGACCTTCTCCTGCCCCACGTAGTGCGCCCAACCGCCGCCGTTGCGGCCCTGGCAGCCGCACATCATCACCAGGGCGATCATCGTCCGGTAGATGGTGTCGGAGTTGAAGTAGTGGTTGGTGCCGGCGCCCATGATGATCATCGAGCGGCCGCCCGAGTCGTCGGCGTTCTGGGCGAACTCGCGGGCCACCCGGGTGATCTGGGGGGCCGGGACGCCGGTGATCGATTCGGCCCAGGCCGGCGTGCCGACCGCCTCGGGGTCGTCCTCGCCGCGCGGCCAGTCGCCGGGCAGTCCGGCGCGCTCCACCCCGTAGTGGGCCAGCATCACGTCGAACACGGTGGTGACCAGCCGGTCACCGATCCGGCGGGCCGGCACGCCGCGCCGCAGCACCGAGGAGGCGCCGACGTGCTGGGCGTCCTCGTCGTCGGCGGAGGGCACCGCGTCGAAGCGGGGCAGGGCCAGCTCGACCGGCTCGTACGCGCCCTCCAACAGGGACAGCAGCGGGTCGATGTCGCCCAAGTCGAGGTTCCACTGGCCCGCACCGGTCTCCCCGAAGCGGTGGCCCAGGGAGCCGCCGGGCACCCGGGGGGTGCCGTCGCGATCCATCATGACCGTACGGAACTCGGCGTTCTCCTCGGCGTTCTCCTCGGCGTACCCGAGGTCCGCGGCAGTGAGGAACTTGCCCGGCACCCGGGTCAGCGAACCGTCGGGCAGGCGGTGCTCCTCGAGGGAGAGCAGGTACGGTGCGTCGGTGTACTTCTTCATGTAGTCCAGGAAGTACGGCGTGCCGCGGGCGACGTGGAAGTCGCGCAGGATCACGTGGCCCATCGCGAGCCCCAGCGCACCGTCGGTGCCCGGGTGGATCGACATCCACTCGTCGGCGAACTTGGTGTTGTCGGCGTAGTCGGGCGAGACGGTGACGACCTTGGTGCCCTTGTAGCGGACCTCGGTCATGAAGTGGGCGTCGGGGGTGCGGGTGACCGGGACGTTGGAGCCCCACATCATCAGGTAGGAGCTGTTGTACCAGTCGCCCGACTCGGGCACGTCGGTCTGGTCCCCGAAGACCTGCGGGGAGGCCATCGGTAGGTCGGCGTACCAGTCGTAGAACGACAGGATGGAGCCGCCCAGCAGTGAGTAGAAGCGGGTGCCGGCGCCGTACGAGACCTGGCTCATCGCCGGGATGACCGTGAACCCGGCCAGCCGGTCGGGGCCGTAGCGCTTGATCGTGTAGACGTGCGCGGCGGCGGCGATCTCGTTGGCGGTGTCCCAGCTGATCCGGACCAGCCCGCCCTTGCCGCGCTGCGACTTGTAGGCCCGGGCCTTCTCCGGGTCCTCGACGATGGACTCCCAGGCATCGACCGGGTCGGGGTGCTGCTGCTTCGCCTCGCGCCACAGCCGCAACAGCACCGACCGGGCGTACGGGTAGCGGACCCGGGTGGGGGAGTAGGTGTACCAGCTGAACGCCGCACCACGGGGGCAGCCGCGCGGCTCGTAGTCGGGCATGTCCGGGCCGGTGTCCGGGTAGTCGGTCTGCTGGGCCTCCCAGGTGATGATGCCGTCCTTGACGTACACCTTCCAGGAGCAGGAGCCGGTGCAGTTGACGCCGTGCGTGGAGCGTACGACCTTGTCGTGCGACCAGCGGTCGCGGTAGAAGACGTCGCCCTCCCGCCCGCCGGTGAGGAACAGTTGGCGCTTGTCCGCCGAGGCGGTGGCGCGTCGGAAGAACGTGCCCAGTCCGAGCAAGCCGTTCTCGTCGCTCGGCGTACGGGTGGCGCGCGAGGGGCGGTCGCCGGGGTCGGTTGCGCCTCCGGAGGGCCGTGCTGTGGTGGTCATGCTGGTCCTTTCGTGGGGGGCGGTCAGCCGGGGAAGGGTGCCTTGGGACGGGCGTACATCACCCAGGTCAGCACCGTGCAGAACAGGAAGTAGACGCCGCAGCCGATGAAGAAGGCGAAGGTGTCGATGTTGGCCAGGCCGACCCCGACGAAGAACGGGCCGAAGGAGGCGATGGCTGCGGTGAAACCGATGACGCCACCGGACTGTCGCGGCGGCATGATCATCGGCATCTGCTTGAACGTGCCGGCGTTGCCGATGCCGGCGAAGAAGAACATCGTGAACATTGCGACCAGGAAGCCCTTGTACTCGTCGGGCGACGCCGGGTTGAGGAAGCTGGCCGCCACCAGGATCGAGATCGTCATGCCCACCCCGGACACGAACGTCCAGATCGCGCCACCGAACCGGTCGCACAACGGCCCCCAGATCACCCGGACGGCCGAGGCGATCAGCGGCGGCAGGAACCCGAACGCGGCGCCGGCGACCAGGCCGGTCAGGTCGCCGTCCGCCGGGACGAACTTCGAGGTGATGCCGTAGGTGTTGTTGAACAGCAGCACGAACTGGGCGGCGAACCCGGAGAACGCGCCGAAGGTCATCACGTAGATCAGCGTCAGGAACCAGGTGTTCTTGTTGCCGAAGATGTCCATCTGCTGGCGGAAGTTCGCCTTGACCGGGACATCCCGCAGGAAGAACCAGGCCAGCAGCGCCGCGAGGACCACCCAGGGGACCAGCACCAGCCCGACGTTGTGCAGCCAGATGGGCTGGCCGGCCGCCTGCTGGGGGGTCAGGAAGGCGGTGCCGAGCAGGCCGAAGCCCATCACCCAGGGGCCGAGGATCTGGATGATCGACATGCCGAAGTTGCCGATGCCGGCCTGGGTGCCCAGGGCGGTGCCCGACTTCGACTTGGGGAAGAAGTAGCCGGTCGACGGCATGTAGCCGGAGAAGACGCCGCCGCCGATGCCGCAGGCGAAGGCGAGCAGCAGCAGGGTGCCGTACGAGGTGGTCGAGTCCCGGACCGCGAAGGTCCAGCCGAGCATCGGGATCAGCAGCAGCAGCGACGAGATCGTCACCAGTTTCCGGGTGCCCAGGACCGGCGGCAGGAACATCCAGATCAGCCGGAAGAAGCCGGCGGCCAGACCGGGCATCGAGACCAGCCAGTAGAGCTGCTCGCGGGAGAGGTCGAAGCCGACCTTGTTCAGCTGGGGGGCGACGGTGGAGACGATGTACCAGGTGCAGAACGCCAGGATCATCGAGTAGGTGGTGATCCACAGGGTCCGCCAGGCCAGGCGATCGTCCCAGGTCTCCTCCTTGTTCGGGTCCCAGTTCGACAGATCTGGGGCCAGTGCCGAACCTACCGCCATCGTTCGTCTCCTTAGCGCGAGGTAGTACTACCGGTCATCGTGGTTCTTTTTACCAGGAATCGCCAGCTAAAATACAAGGATCTCGAGACAAATCTGGAGGGGCCCCGGAACGGTGTCAGGAGGAGGCGTCGAGCAGTGCCGGGGCGACCTGCTCCACGTGGGCCCAGTCGGCCCAGGTGTCGATGTCGGTGCACTCCTCGCCCGACACCGACACGGCGGTGAGGTCGAGGCTGGCGGTGAGCCGTCGCACGGAGGCGTTGGTGGTGCCGCCGTCGTGGCGGAGGGCGTCCAGAGCGCGGCGCAGAGCGCTCGGACGGTAGACCGCGGCCAGCCACTGCGCGTGGCCGTTGCGATCCAGCAGGTGGGCGCCGTCCGAGGTCCCCAGTCGGGCCAAAAGGCGCGAGGCGATGGCGGAGAGGAACGGCATGTCGCAGGCCAGGACGAGCACCGGGGTGTCGTCCGGGCCCTCGGGGTCGCCGGTGGCGGGCAGGAGGGCCAGGCCGGCTTCGATGCCGGCGACGGGGCCGCCGTACGCCGGGGACTCCTGGGTGTGCAGGACGCCGGCGGGCAGGCCGAGTGAGGGGGGTCCCACGACCACGCGCCGACGCGCGGTGGCGGTGGCGATGAAGGTGAGGTCCAGCAGGCGCCGGCCGGCCACCACCAGGTCGGGCTTGGAGGCGCCGTCCAAGCGGCGGGCGCGGCCGCCGGCAAGGATGAGGGCGTCGTAGGTGACCTCGGCCATGCACAAACACTAGACCAGGAAGCCCCGGAAGGCACGGGGGTGAGGTGTGTCCGTCGGGTCGGGACGGAAGGCCCGGGTGTCGGCCGGGGTCAGATGTCCAGCAGGCCGCAGAGGGCGTCGAGGCGACGGAAGGTGATCCGGGCGGGTGCCTGCTCGCGGACGATCGGCTTGGCGCAGAAGGCCACGCCCAGCCCGGCGGCGAAGATCATCCCCAGGTCGTTGGCCCCGTCCCCCATTGCGACGGTCCGTTCCCGGTCGGCGCCGACCCGCTCGGCGTACTCGCCGAGGAACTCGACCTTGGCCTCCCGGTCGACGACGCGCCCGGTCGTGCGACCGGTCAGCAGCCCCCGCTCGTCGACCTCCAGGCGATTGGCCCGGACCAGGCCGATGTTCAGCCGGTCCGCCAGTGGCGCCACGACCTCGATGAAGCCACCGGACACCAGTCCGATGTGGCCGCCGCGCGCCTGTACCGTGCGGACCAGTTCCTCGGCGCCCGGGGTGTAGGAGACCCGGTCCCGGACGTCGTCCAGGGTGGTGGCCGGCACGCCGGCCAGGGTCGCGACCCGCTGCGCCAGGCTCTCGGTGAAGTCGATCTCCCCGCGCATCGCCTGCTCGGTCACCCGGGCGACCTCCTCGCGGGTGCCTGCCGCCTCGGCGATCTCCTCGATCACCTCGGAGGTGATGAAGGTCGAGTCGACGTCCATCACGACGAGCTCCGGCCCGGCCAGCAGGGGGCCGCTCACCACGGCGGCCGACAGGTCGTACGCCTCGGCGACGGGACGGATGTCGAGCGCCGGGGCCTCCCCCTCCACGTAGACTGCCTGCCAGGCCTGCTCGTCACGACGACGTGCGTCGGCTCCGTCGGGGAAGAGTCGCTTTGCGGCTTCGATCGCGTCGTCCGGGACGCCGGTGGGTGACACCAGTGCGACCCTGCGACGCTCGGGGCCTGGCTGGGTGGGGGTACCTTGCTGCACGCCGCGACCCTACCGTGGTCGCCGGTCCGGTCCCGCGGTCGTGCCGGGCGGCCACCGTCCGGCGGAGGTGGCGTGGGAACGGGCACCCGATTTGCCCATCGGCGCCGAGCATGACAACATAGTGGGGTTGCTCCGACAGGGCAGCATGTGTCATCAACATTCCATAGGGTCTCGCACGAGTTTCGGCCATCGCTGAGTCGGTGGTGTCCTCGGGAGTTCGCCCCACGATGGGGCAAATCACATGGGTAGATGACGCCCGCTGTCCGGCCGCCGCCAATGGGTACGGCTCGGAAGCCGGTGGACACGTACGCGTGGACTCCTGGTGGAAGAGACGCGCTGACCCCGGAAAAATCACATCAGGACGAAAAGCGGTCCTCTGTGTCTCCGGTAAGGCGACACGCCCGACCGCGTGGGCCGCTCGATCCTTGTGATTGTGCGGGATCCGCCGGGTTTTGGTGGGGTCGGGAGGAACACGACCGGTACTGCTCACCCGAGCGGCCACCGAAGCACGAGAAGTAAGGACGAACTGTGGCGGGACAAAAGATCCGCATCAGGCTGAAGGCCTATGACCACGAGGTCATCGACTCCTCGGCGCGCAAGATCGTCGATACGGTGACGCGAACTGGTGCCCAGGTTGCCGGCCCGGTGCCGCTGCCCACGGAGAAGAACGTGTTCTGTGTGATCCGTTCGCCCCACAAGTACAAGGACAGCCGCGAGCACTTCGAGATGCGTACGCACAAGCGGCTCATCGACATCATCGACCCGACGCCGAAGACCGTCGACTCGCTCATGCGTCTCGACCTTCCGGCCGGTGTCGACATCGAGATCAAGCTCTGAGGGACGTCTGAATCATGAGCACTGAACGCAAGCTGAAGGGCCTGCTGGGCACCAAGCTCGGCATGACCCAGGTCTGGGACGCCGACAACAAGATCGTCCCGGTCACCGTTATCCAGGCCGGCCCCTGTGTCGTCACCCAGGTCCGCACCCCCGAGAAGGACGGCTACTCGGCCGTCCAGCTCGCCTTCGGTGCGGTCAAGTCGAAGAAGGTGACCAAGCCGATGGCCGGTCACTTCGAGAAGGCCGGTGTCACCCCGCGCAAGCACCTGATGGAGCTGCGTACGGCCGACGCCGCCGAGTACGAGGTCGGCCAGGAGCTGGCCGCTGACGTCTTCGCCGACGGCGAGTTCATCGACGTCACCGGCATCACCCGCGGTCATGGCACCGCCGGTGTGATGAAGCGCCACGGGTTCCGTGGCCTGGGTGCCGGTCACGGTGTGCACCGCAAGCACCGCGCCCCCGGTTCCATCGGTGGCGCCTCGACGCCCGCCCGCGTCTTCCGTGGCCTGAAGATGGCCGGCCGGATGGGCGTGGACAAGAAGACGGTGCAGAACCTCAAGGTGCACGCGGTCGACATCGAGAAGGGCCTCATCCTGGTCAAGGGCGCTGTCCCTGGTGCCAAGGGTGGCCTGGTCGTTCTCCGCAGCGCCGCCAAGAAGGCTGCCAAGGAAGGAAAGGCCGCATGAGCACCCTGACCATCGACGTCCTGGACGCCCAGGGCAAGAAGGCCGGCACCGCTGAGCTCCCCGCGGAGATCTTCGACGTCGAGCCGAACATCGCCCTGATCCACCAGGTCGTGACCGCCCAGCTGGCCGCTCGCCGCCAGGGCACCCACAAGGTCAAGACCCGGGCCGAGGTCTCCGGCGGCGGCAAGAAGCCGTGGCGCCAGAAGGGCACCGGTCGCGCCCGCCAGGGCTCGATCCGCGCCCCGCAGTGGACCGGCGGTGGCGTCGTGCACGGCCCGACGCCGCGCTCGTACGCCCAGCGGACCCCGAAGAAGATGATCGCCGCGGCCCTCAATGGCTCGCTGACCGACCGTTACCGTGACGGCAACCTGCGCGTCGTGACCGGTCTCGGTGTGGAGGACAAGCCCTCCACCAAGACCGCTGTCGGGTCGCTGGGCAAGATCACCGAGGCCCGCAAGGTCCTCGTCGTGGTCGACCGCGCCGAGGAGCTGCTGCAGCTGAGCCTGCGCAACGCGCCGAGCGTCCACCTGCTGGTCCCCGACCAGCTCAACGCGTACGACGTTCTGAACGCCGACGACGTCGTGTTCACCCAGGCTGCCCTGGATGCCTTCGTCGGCCGACGTGCCGCCCTGGAGGAGCAGAAGTGAACGAGCCGCTGAAGATTCGCGCCCACCACGACGTGCTGGTCGCCCCGGTCGTCTCGGAGAAGAGCTATGGCCTGATCGACCAGAACAAGTACACGTTCTTGGTCGACCCGGGTGCCAACAAGACCGAGATCAAGATTGCGGTCGAGAAGGTGTTCGGCGTCAAGGTCGTTGCCGTCAACACCATCAACCGCGCGGGCAAGACTCGCCGGACCCGTACCGGGCTCGGCAAGCGCCCCGACACCAAGCGTGCGATCGTCACCGTTGCTGATGGCGAGCGCATCGACATCTTCGGAGGCCCGGTCGACTGACCGGGCTCCTCGCTGAGACAAGGAACACACTCCTATGGGTATCCGTAAGTACAAGCCGACAACTCCGGGCCGACGCGGCTCGTCCGTTGCCGACTTCGTCGAGCTGACCCGGTCGACGCCGGAGAAGTCGCTGCTCGTCGCGAAGCCGAAGACTGGCGGCCGCAACAACAACGGCCGGATCACGACCCGCCACATCGGTGGCGGTCACAAGCAGGCCTACCGCCTGATCGACTTCAAGCGCTACGACAAGGACGGCGTGCCGGCGAAGGTCGCTCACATCGAGTACGACCCCAACCGCACCGCGCGGATCGCACTCCTCCACTACCTGGACGGCGAGAAGCGTTACATCATCGCCCCGAAGGACCTCAAGCAGGGCACCGTCGTGGTGTCCGGCGAGCAGGCCGACATCAAGCCGGGCAACAACCTGCCGCTGCGCTCCATCCCGGTGGGTACCACGGTCCACGCCGTGGAGCTGCGTCCGGGTGGCGGGGCCAAGATGGCTCGCTCTGCCGGTTCGTCCGTGCAGCTGGTCGCCCGTGAGGGCAAGAAGGCCACGCTGCGTCTCCCCTCCGGTGAGATGCGTATGGTCGACGTCCGCTGCCGCGCCACTGTCGGCGAGGTCGGCAACGCCGAGCAGGCCAACATCGACTGGGGCAAGGCCGGCCGCAACCGCTGGAAGGGCAAGCGCCCGACCGTCCGTGGTGTGGTCATGAACCCGGTCGACCACCCGCACGGTGGTGGCGAGGGCAAGACCTCCGGTGGCCGCCACCCGGTCTCGCCCTGGGGCAAGCCCGAGGGCCGTACCCGTGACAAGAACAAGGCGAGCAATCGCGACATCGTCCGGCGTCGCAAGTCCGGCAAGAAGCGCTGATCGAGGAAGGGAAGGTAGAACATGCCTCGCAGTCTGAAGAAGGGCCCCTTCGTCGACGACCACCTGTGGAACAAGGTGGAAGCGCAGAACGAGAAGGGCACCAAGACCGTCATCAAGACCTGGTCTCGCCGGTCGATGATCCTGCCCGACATGATCGGGCACACCATCGCCGTGCATGATGGGCGCAAGCACGTCCCGGTGTTCATCACCGACGCCATGGTCGGCCACAAGCTGGGGGAGTTCGCTCCCACCCGCACGTTCAAGGGCCACATCAAGGACGACCGCAAGTCGCGTCGCCGCTGATACCGAGGAAGTTGAGAGCCAATGAGCAACACTGACAAGGCACGGCCCAGCCGTCGCGCGGCCCTGCTCGGCGATCGCCCTGGTAACTACGCGATCGCCAAGCAGGTGCGGATGTCCGCCCAGAAGGTCCGCCGCGTGGTGGACCTGGTTCGCGGGATGGACGTCGAGGACGCGCTGAACACCCTGAAGTTCGCACCGCAGGCCGCTTCCGAGCCGGTCTACAAGGTGGTGGCCTCGGCCGCCGCCAATGCGGAGAACACTGATGGTCTCCGTCGCAACGACCTGTACATCTCGCAGGCGTTCGTCGACGAGGGCATGACGATGCGTCGCATCCGTCCCCGCGCGAAGGGTTCGGCCAGCCGCATCCTGAAGCGTTCCAGCCATATCACCGTCGTCGTCGAGCCCCGCTCGAACGACACCGAGAACAAGAAGAAGGAGGCCTGAGCATGGGTCAGAAGATCAACCCGAACGGCTTCCGTCTCGGTATCACGACCGACCATGTGAGCCGTTGGTACGCCGACAAGCAGTACGCCGAGTTCGTCGGCGAGGACAACAAGGTCCGGGAGTGGATCTACTCGAACCTGGAGCGCGCCGGCATCTCCAACGTGGAGATCGAGCGTCGCTCCGACCGGGTGACCATCTTCCTGTACGCCGCCCGTCCGGGCATTGTCATCGGCCGCAACGGCACCGAGGCGGAGCGCGTCCGTGGCGAGCTCGAGAAGCTCACCGGCAAGCAGGTCCAGCTGAACATCCTCGAGGTCAAGGACCCCGAGACCGATGCGCAGCTGGTCGCCCAGGGAGTGGCCGAGCAGCTCAGCGCCCGCGTGGCCTTCCGCCGCGCCATGCGCAAGGCCCAGCAGTCCGCCATGCGCGGCGGGGCCAAGGGCATCCGGATCCAGTGCTCCGGCCGTCTGGGCGGTGCTGAGATGAGCCGCTCGGAGTTCTACCGTGAGGGCCGGGTTCCGCTGCACACTCTCCGCGCCGACGTCGACTACGGCTTCTTCGAGGCCCGTACGAGCTTCGGCCGGATCGGTGTGAAGGTCTGGATCTACAAGGGTGACGTCTCCGGGACGCGTGCCGAGCGCGCTGCCCAGAAGGCCGCCCGTCAGAACGCCAACCAGCGCCAGCGCCCGGGGCGCGGTGGCCGTGGTCGCGGGGATCGCCCCGAGCGCGGTGGCCGTCGTCGCCAGGATGCTGCGGCAGCCCAGGACGCCCCGAAGGCCTCCGGTGCTGCCCCCGCGACCGAGAACGCAGGAGCCTGATATCCATGCTGATCCCCCGTCGAGTGAAGTACCGCAAGCAGCATCACCCGGGGCGCTCCGGCGCCGCCAAGGGTGGCACCGATCTTGCATTCGGTGACTTCGGCATCCAGGCGCTGACCAATGCCTACGTCACGAACCGGCAGATCGAGTCCGCTCGTATCGCCATGACCCGTCACATCAAGCGTGGCGGCAAGGTCTGGATCAACATCTACCCGGACCGTCCGATGACCAAGCACCCTGCCGAGTCCCGCATGGGCTCCGGCAAGGGCACCCCCGAGTGGTGGGTCGCCAACGTCAAGGCCGGCGCGGTGATGTTTGAGCTGGCCGGTGTCGAGGAGGAAGTGGCCCGCGAGGCCATGCGCCTGGCGATCCACAAGCTGCCGATGAAGGCGCGTTTCATCAAGCGCGAAGCAGGTGAGAACTGATGGCGAAGAGCACCCGCGCATTTGATCTGCGCCAGATGAGCCGTGAGGCCCTCAACGAAAAGGTCGTCGAGCTGAAGAAGGAGCTGTTCAACCTCCGCTTCCAGCACGCGACCGGCCAGCTCGAGTCGAGCAGCAGCCTCCGCGATGTCCGCAAGGAGATCGCCCGGGTCTACACCGTGCTCCAGGAGCGCAACCTCGGCATCGTCGAGGATCCCGACAAGGCCGCTGACACCACTGACGTCGAGAAGGATGAGAAGGCAGACGCATGAGCGAGCAGACCACTGAGAAGGAGACCGCCGAGCGCGGTCGCCGCAAGGTGCTGACCGGTTACGTCGTCAGCGACAAGATGGACAAGACCATCGTCGTCACCGTGGAGGATCGCAAGAAGCACCCCCTCTACGGCAAGGTGATGCGTCAGACCGCGCGGTACAAGGCCCACGACGAGAGCAACGAGGCCGGCATCGGCGACCGCGTTCGGATCATGGAGACCCGTCCCACGTCGCGCACCAAGCGTTGGCGCCTCATCGAGATCGTCGAGAAGGCCAAGTAACCACATCGAGTTCCACCAGGCCCTCGGAAACGGGGGAACCGGTGGGACAACCAGGAGATAGAAGATGATCCAGCAGGAGTCGCGACTGAAGGTCGCCGACAACACCGGTGCGAAGGAACTCCTTTGCATCCGTGTTCTCGGCGGCTCGGGTCGTCGCTACGCCGGCCTCGGCGACACCATCGTCTGCACCGTGAAGGACGCGATCCCCGGTGGGGGCGTCAAGAAGGGTGAGGTCGTCAAGGCCGTCGTGGTCCGCACCGTCAAGGAGTCCCGTCGTCCCGACGGTTCTTACATCAAGTTCGACGAGAACGCCGCCGTGATCCTGAAGAGCGACGGGGAGCCCCGTGGCACCCGTATCTTCGGTCCGGTCGGCCGTGAGCTGCGCGACAAGAAGTACATGCGCATCATCTCGCTCGCGCCGGAGGTGATCTGACATGAGTGTCCAGAAGAAGCTGCACGTGAAGAAGGGTGACCGCGTCAAGGTCATCTCGGGCAAGGACAAGGGCACCGTCGGCGAGATCATCGCCGTCGACCTCGCCAACGAGCGTGTCACCGTCCAGGGCGTGAACATCGTCAAGCGCCACCTGACCGACCGCCAGTCCGGCGGCCGTACGGTCCAGGGCGGGATCGTTGCCTCCGAGGCCCCGATCCACGTGTCGAACGTCCAGCCGGTCGTGAAGAAGGACGGCCAGGAGGTCGTCACCCGGGTCGGGCACAAGCGGGAGAAGGTCACCCGCACCCGCCCCGACGGCACCACGTACGAGGGCTACCGCAGCATCCGCATCGCCAAGGCCACGGGGGAGGAGTTCTGATGTCCGCCAACACGACTGAAGAGACCACCGCGGCCCCGGCCGTCAAGCCGCGGCTGAAGACGAAGTACCGCGAGGAGATCATCCCCGCGCTGCAGGAGCAGTACACGTACGCGAACGTGATGCAGATCCCGGGTCTGGTCAAGGTCGTCGTGAACATGGGTGTCGGCGACGCCGCCCGTGACTCGAAGGTCCTGGACGGTGCGATCCGTGACCTGACCGCGATCACCGGCCAGAAGCCGCAGACCACCAACGCCCGCAAGTCGATCGCCCAGTTCAAGCTCCGCGAGGGCCAGGCCATCGGCGCGCACGTCACCCTCCGTGGTGACCGCATGTGGGAGTTCCTGGACCGCCTGCTGTCGCTGGCCCTGCCCCGGATCCGCGACTTCCGCGGGCTCAACTCGTGGCAGTTCGATGGCCAGGGCAACTACACCTTCGGTCTGACCGAGCAGGTCATGTTCCACGAGATCGACCAGGACAAGATCGACCGGACCCGCGGTATGGACATCACCATCGTCACCTCCGCGGCCAACGACGAGGAGGCCCGTACGCTGCTGCGTCAGCTCGGCTTCCCCTTCAACGACAACCCGAAGAAGGCGAAGGCCAAGTCGAAGGGCCCGCGCTACTCCCGTGGGAAGAAGTGAGTAACTGATGGCAAAGACCGGTCTGAAGGTCAAGCAGTCCCGTAAGCCCAAGTTCAGCGTGCGTGCCTACACCCGCTGCCAGAAGTGTGGTCGGCCCCACTCGGTCTACCGCAAGTTCGGGCTGTGCCGGGTCTGCCTGCGCGACATGGCGCACAAGGGCGAGCTGCCCGGCGTGACCAAGTCCTCCTGGTGAGTCCGCTTCCGTGGCGCCCGCCCCTTCGGTGGGCGCCCGGGACGGGATCGCCGATATCCCAGATTTCAAACTTCCAACGCTGCAGGTCCGAGGCGCGAGCCGCCGGAAACCGCCGCGAGAAAGAGGCTTCCTGAGCCATGAGCATGACCGATCCGATCGCAGACATGCTGACGCGTCTGCGCAACGCCAACCAGGCGTTCCACGACGAGACATCCATGCCCCACTCGAAGATCAAGGCGGGCATCGCCGAGATCCTCAAGCAGGAGGGCTACATCGAGGACTACAAGGTCACTGATCCCGCCGAGGGCGAGGTCGGCAAGACCCTGACCGTCACGATGAAGTTCGGCGAGGACCGTGAGCGCGCGCTCGCCGGTGTCCGCCGCATCTCCAAGCCGGGCCTGCGTGTCTACGCCAAGTCGACCAACCTGCCCAAGGTCCTGGGTGGCCTGGGCGTCGCCATCATCTCCACCTCGCAGGGTCTGCTGACCGACCGCGAGGCCAAGGCCAAGAGCGTGGGTGGGGAAGTCCTCGCCTACGTGTGGTGACGGACGAGACCGAGAGAGGAGATAAACCATGTCCCGAATTGGAAGGCTCCCGATCACCGTCCCGTCCGGCGTTGAGGTCACCCTTGATGGCCAGCAGGTGAAGGTGAAGGGTCCGAAGGGCGAGCTGGAGCACCAGGTCGTCGAGCCCATCACGGTGCAGAAGAACGAGGCCGGTGAGCTGGTCGTGGCCCGTCCGGACGACGAGCGGCTGAACCGCTCGCTCCACGGCCTGACCCGTACGCTGGTCAACAACATGGTCATTGGCGTGACCCAGGGCTACGAGAAGAAGCTCGAGATCCAGGGCGTCGGCTACCGCGTCCTCGCCAAGGGCCCGGCCCAGCTGGAGTTCCAGCTCGGCTTCTCCCACCCGGTGATCGTCGACGCCCCTGCGGGCATCACCTTCACGGTGGAGAACCCCACGCACTTCGCGGTGCAGGGCATCGACAAGCAGCTGGTGGGCGAGACGGCCGCGAACATCCGCAAGCTCCGCAAGCCCGAGCCGTACAAGGGCAAGGGTGTGCGGTACGAGGGCGAGCACGTCCGTCGCAAGGCCGGAAAGGCAGGTAAGTGACGATGGGTATTTCCCTGGCGCACAACAAGCACACCGCCCCGAAGGCCGCGTCCAAGCAGCGCCGCCAGATCCGCGGTCGCAAGAAGATCTTCGGTTCCGCCGAGCGCCCGCGCCTGGTCGTGTCCCGGTCCGCCAAGCACATGTTCGTGCAGGTGATCGACGACACCCAGGGCCGTACGCTCGCGTCGGCATCGACGATGGAGGCCGACCTGCGCTCGTTCGAGGGCGACAAGTCGGCGAAGGCTCGCAAGGTCGGCGCACTCGTCGCCGAGCGTGCGAAGTCCGCTGGTGTCGAGCAGGTTGTGCTCGATCGTGCCGGCTACAAGTACCAGGGTCGCGTTGCCGCGCTCGCCGATGGCGCGCGCGAAGCCGGTCTGGACTTCTGACAATCGACGAAAGATAGGAAAGCGATGAGTGAGAACCAGGGCCGCAGTGGCGGCCGTGGCGAGCGTCGCGGCCGTGACGATCGTCGGGGCGGCCGGGGCACCGAGGACAAGAACCAGTTCATCGAGCGCGTGGTGACCATCAACCGCGTCGCCAAGGTCGTGAAGGGTGGACGTCGCTTCAGCTTCACCGCCCTGGTCGTGGTAGGCGACGGTGACGGCACCGTGGGTGTCGGCTACGGCAAGGCCAAGGAGGTGCCGGCCGCGATCGCCAAGGGTGTCGAGGAGGCGAAGAAGAACTTCTTCCGCGTCCCCCGCATCCAGAAGACGATCCCGCACCCGGTGCAGGGCGAGAAGGCTGCCGGCGTGGTCATGCTGCGCCCGGCCGCTCCCGGTACCGGCGTGATCGCCGGTGGCGCGGTGCGTGCGGTGCTCGAGTGTGCGGGTGTCCAGGACGTTCTGGCCAAGTCCCTCGGGTCGTCGAACGCGATCAACGTGGTGCACGCCACCGAGGTGGCGCTGAAGTCGCTCGAGGAGCCCGAGGACGTGGCGAAGCGTCGCGGCAAGTCCGTTGCGGACGTTGCCCCGGCCGCCATGCTGCGGGCCCGCGAAGAGGCGAAGCAGGAGGTGGCTTCCTGATGGCGAAGCTGCAGATTACCCAGGTCAAGGGTGTCGTCGGCGAGAAGCCGCAGATGGGTGCCACCCTGCGTGGCCTCGGCCTGCGCAAGATCGGCCAGAGCGTCGAGCAGCCCGACAACCCGGCCATCCGTGGCATGGTCCGTACGGTCCGCCACCTGATCACCGTCGAGGAGGTTGACTGATATGGCGATCAAGCTGCATGATCTCAAGCCCGCTCCGGGCGCCAAGCGCGACCGCATCCGTGTCGGCCGTGGTGAGGGCTCGAAGGGCAAGACCTCGGGCCGTGGCACCAAGGGCACCGGCGCACGCAAGAACGTCCCCGAGTTCTTCGAGGGCGGCCAGATGCCGATGCACATGCGGGTCCCGAAGCTGCGTGGCTTCAAGAACCCGTTCCGGACTGAGTACCAGGTCGTGAACCTGGACAAGCTCGTTGCCCTCTACCCGGAGGGTGGCGAGGTGACCGTCGAGGACCTGGTCGCCAAGGGCGCCGTTCGCGACGGCGAGCTGGTCAAGGTGCTGGGCGGTGGCGAGGTGACCGTCAAGCTCCAGGTCAAGGTCAACAAGTTCTCGGCTTCGGCCAAGGAGAAGATCGAGGCCGCCGGCGGTTCCGCCGAGCTCCTCTGACCTCTGTTCACGTACGACGCCAAGGGGCGGTTCCTCCGGGAGCCGCCCCTTGGGGCTTCCGGGCCGCAGCATCCACCTGGCCAGGAGGCAAGGTCCGCAGCCTGGCACATGGTCCGCGGCGGGATTGCCTGGCGCCTACCGCCTGCTGGGCATGCCCCCGTCCTGAGCGTCGAGCCGGCCCGACCGGACCGTCCGTTCGGAGGGGGGAGGGCCGTGGAGTTGATACAGTCGAGCGGCGTGCTCCATCAGGGAGCTTGTTGAACGAGCGGGCCACGGCCCGGGACCTGCAGCCGTCATGAGAGAGGGGCACGGTGCTCCAAGCATTCGCGAATGCCTTCCGGACACCGGATCTTCGTAACAAGATCCTGTTCTCACTGGGGATCATCGTCATCTTCCGGATCGGCTCCGCCATCCCCATCCCGAACGTGAATGTCGCCCAGGTCGACGTCTGCTCCGCGCTGGCCTCCGGGGGCCAGGGTGGCTTCGCATCGATGCTGAACATGTTCTCCGGCGGGGCGCTGCTCCGATTGGCGATCTTCGCCCTCGGTGTGATGCCGTACATCACCGCGTCGATCATCATCCAGTTGATGACCGTGGTGATCCCGCACCTGGAGCGCCTCCGCAAGGAGGGCGGCGCCGGCCAGGAGAAGATCACCCAGTACACCCGCTACCTGACGATCCTGCTTGCCGTCATGCAGTCGACCGCGTACGTCACCCTGGCGGTGAACGACCAGCTGATCCCCGGCTGCGCCGGCCTGGTGCACCAGACGGACCTGTTCTCGATCACGGTGATGATCCTGACCATGACGGCCGGCACCAGTCTGGTCATGTGGCTCGGTGAGCTGATCACCGAGAAGGGCGTCGGCAACGGCATGTCCGTGCTGATCTTCACCTCGGTCGCGGCCCAGTTCCCGAACGGCCTGGCCTCGATCCGCCAGTCCCGCCCCGGCCAGGAGGGCTGGGTCGTGATGGGCCTGGTGATCCTCGTCGGCCTGGCGGTGATGGCCGCGGTGGTGTTCATCGAGCAGGGGCAGCGCCGGGTCCGGGTGCAGTACGCGAAGAAGATGGTCGGCGGCCGGCTGCGCGGCGGCACCTCGACGTACATCCCGATCAAGGTCAACCAGGCGGGCGTGATCCCGGTCATCTTCGCCTCGTCGATGCTCTATCTGCCGGTGATGTTCTCGACCTTCAATCCGGAGGGCCAGGCGGCCCAGTGGGTGGCCAAGTACTTCGGCACCATGTCCCACCCGGTCTACGTCATCACGTACGGCATCCTGGTCATCCTGTTCGCCTACTTCTACGTCTCGATCACCTTCAACACCGAGGAGATCGCGGACAACATGAAGAAGTACGGCGGATTCATCCCGGGTATCCGCGCAGGCAAACCGACCGAGCGGTATCTTTCCTACGTCCTGAGCCGGCTCACCGCCCCCGGGTCGCTCTACTTGGCGCTGATCGCGCTGATCCCCTCGATCGCCTTCATCCTGTTCCAGGCGAACCAGAACTTCCCGTTCGGTGGTACCTCGCTGCTGATCATCGTCGGCGTCGGCCTGGACACCATCAAGCAGATCGAATCCAAGCTCCAGCAACACAACTACGAAGGGTTCCTCCGATGAGGCTTCTGATCATGGGTCCGCCCGGCGCGGGCAAGGGCACGCAGGCCAAGGGCATCGCTGCCCGCTACGGCATCCCGGCCATCTCCACCGGCGACATCTTCCGTACGAACGTGAAGAACGAGACGCCGCTGGGCCTGAAGGTCAAGGAGATCATGGCCTCCGGTGGCTACGTCGGCGACGACGTCACCAACGGCCTGGTCCGCAACCGGTTGGCCGAGGAGGACGCCCGCGCCGGCTTCCTGCTCGACGGCTACCCCCGGACCCCCGCCCAGGTGGAGGCCCTCGACGGCATGCTGACCGAGCTCGGCGAGCAGCTCGACGCCGTGGTCTCGCTCACCGCCGACACCGACGAGGTCGTCTCCCGGTTGCTCAAGCGCGCCGAGATCGAGGGCCGCGCCGATGACAACGAGGAGACCATTCGCACCCGACTGAAGGTCTACGACGAGGAGACCGCGCCGCTGTTGCAGACCTACGCCGCCCGTGGGCTGCTGGTCGAGGTTGACGGCCTCGGCGAGATCGACGAGGTCGGCCAGCGGATCGCCGATGCCCTCGACGCGAAGCAGGCCTGAGTGTTCCGTTCCCGCGGAATCGAGATCAAGACCGACGACCAGCTGCGCCTGATGCGACGGGCGGGGCTGGTCGTCATCGAGTTGCTGGACGCCATCGAGGCGGAGGTCCGCCCCGGAGTGACGCTGCGCGAACTCGACCAGGTCGGCCGCGAGGTGCTGGCCCGCCACGGTGCCACCTCGAACTTCCTGGAGTACGGGGCCGACTCCCACGGGCTGGGCGGCTTCAAGGGCGTGGTCTGCCTGTCGCGCAACGACGTGATCGTGCACGGCATGCCGTCCGACGAGACGCTGGCCGAGGGGGACACACTGTCGATCGATGGTGGAGCGATCCTCGATGGTTGGCACGGCGACGCCGCGCGTACGGTCCAGGTCGGCGCGCCCACCCCCGCCCACCAGGCGCTCAGTGAGGTGACCGAGGGTGCGCTCTGGGCAGGCATCGCCGCGGCACGGCTCAACGGCCGGATCGGCGACATCGGCGCTGCCGTCGAGTCGTACGTCCGCCGGGCCCCCGGGGGACCGTACGGGATCGTCCGGGAGTACGTGGGCCACGGCATCGGCACCCAGATGCACCAGTCGCCGGACGTGCCGAACTTCGGCCGGGCCGGCAAGGGCCCACGGATCACCCGCGGGATGGCGCTGTGCCTGGAGCCGATGCTCACCCTCGGCGATCCGGAGAACACCGTGCTGGACGACGACTGGACGGTGGTGAGCCTGGACGGCAGCCCGGCGGCGCACTGGGAGCACATGATCACCTGCACCGCCACGGGTGTGTGGGTGATGACCGCCCGCGACGGCGGCGAGGAGATGCTGAACCGTCTTGGCGTGCCGTTCGGTCCCCTGGCCGACTGACCCCCAGGGGTCCCACCGGCGGCCGCCTGCCCGGAAATGGGGCTGGTCCTGCGCTTGCGCCCGCTGGCACACTGGCCCAAACGGGTCCGATGGATGGATCCGCTGGGTACGGGAGGCTGCCATGGCCGACGAGGATTTCTTCATTCCGCAGCCGCGCGGTGCCGGCGCCGATCACCTGTGGGCGGACGTGCCGGGGACCACGCCGCTGGAGATCATGGAGCTGATCGACACGCTGCGCGACTACATCGGCGCCCACACCGTCGCCCCCTACCAGGTCGACCGTGAGGACCCCCTGGCCAGGGAAGCGTGTTGGGCGCTGGTCAGCAGCATTGCGGGCAAGCCGGTCCGACACCCTGCCGAGGTCACCGCCCAGTGGTACGTGGCGCAGCGGGAAGCGGAGTGCGGCGCCTCGGTCCGCCGACTGGGCAAGCGCCTGGAGCCCAGTGTGGTCTGGCTCGATCCCACCGACGTGGATGCCCTTCCGATCCTGTCCCGATTCGCGGCGTGGATGGTGCAGGCAGGCGGTGAGCGGGCGCGCTTCGGTCCGCTGCGGGCTGCCGAGATCTACCGTGACCTGGTCCCGGTGCTGTCCGGACACGGGGTGAGCCGCACCCGGCCGATCGAGGTGTGGCGGGAGACCCTCGGCGGCCTGGACGCGCTGCACCGCTGGTCGGGCGGGGTCCACGGGCCGTACGCCCATGTCGCCACCCGCGCCCAGATGGCGTACGCCAGGCTCGGCGCCGAGGTCGGTCGGCGTGCCGACGCGGTGGAGTGCCTGCTCCGGCTGCGCGACAGCCTGCTGCAGGCCGCCGACAGCCGCGCGCTCACCCAGGACGAGGAGATGCTGCTGGTCGACATCGACCTGGAGCTGGCCTTCCTCGACGGGACCCCCTGATCCTCGGACCAGGATCTGGCGACGCGTCCCGTTCCCCACGCGGACCCGCGACGGTCCGGGGGGCGTCGTCCCGTACGCTCGTGCCAGGAACCTGCGCAACGAAGCGGTACGAGAGAACGGGGAGCCCGATGAAATCAGTGCGTCTCGGCGTGGTCGGCTTGGTCGCCGCCATGGCGATGGTGTTGGCCGGCTGCGGTGGCGCCGGCGGCGGGTCGCAGGACCCGGCGTCGACGACCTACCAGATCGGCATCACCCAGATCGTCTCGCACCCCTCGCTGGACGCCTCGCGCGAGGGGTTCAAGCAGGCTCTGGCCGAGGCCGGCCTCGAGGTCGACTACGACGAGCAGAACGCCCAGGGCGACCAGGCGACCGCGACCTCGATCGCGACGAAGTTCGCCTCGGACAACAAGGACCTGGTTCTGGCCATCGCCACCCCGACCGCGCAGGCCGCGGCCCAGGCGATCACCGACACCCCGATCCTGTTCACCGCGGTGACCGACCCGGTCTCGGCCGAACTGGTCGACTCGAACGAGGCCCCCGGCGGCAACGTCACCGGCACCACCGACCTCAATCCGGTGGAGCAGCAGATCGGGCTGGTCAAGCAGCTCAAGCCGGACGCCACCACCCTCGGCATCATCTACAGCTCCGGCGAGGTGAACTCGCAGGTGCAGGTCGAGCTGGCGCGCGAGGCCGCCGCCAAGGAGGGACTGACGGTCAAGGAGGCCGCGGTCTCCAACTCCTCCGAGGTCCAGCAGGGTGCGCAGTCCCTGGCGGACGTCGACGTGATCTACGTGCCGACCGACAACATCGTCGTCTCGGCCCTGGAGTCGGTGATCGCGCTGGGCGAGGCCGAGCAGATCCCGGTGATCGCCGGTGAGGGCGACTCGGTGCAGCGCGGCGCGATCGCCACGTACGGCATCGACTACACCAAGCTCGGGTATCAGACCGGCCAGATGGCCGTGCGGATCCTGACCGAGGACGCCGACCCGGCCACCATGCCGGTCGAGTCGCAGAGCGACGTCCAGCTGATCCTGAACGAGGGGGCCGCCTCCCGCATGGGCGTGACCCTGTCGCCCGAGCTGCTGGGCCAGGCCGCCGAAACGATCCAGTGACACCGTCGGCGGGGGCACCGGATGCCGGTGTCCCCGCCGGCCGTCGTCGACAGACGAGCCCGCACCACCGCCGGGCTCGCAGCACGTTGCAGCACAGATGAGAGGGAGCGCATGATCGTCGCACTCGACTTGGGGCTGGTCTTCGCCGTGATGGCCCTGGGGGTCTACATCTCGTTCCGGATCCTCGACTTCGCCGACCTGACCGTCGACGGGTCGTTCACCACCGGGGCGGCCACCACCGCGGCGCTCATCGTCGCCGGGGTCGACCCCTGGCTGGCCACCCTCGCCTCGGTCGGGGTCGGGCTGGTCGCCGGCTCGATCACCGGCCTGTTGCACGCCAAGGGCGGGATCAACCCGCTGCTGGCCGGCATCCTGACCCAGATCGCGCTGTACTCGATCAACCTGCGGATCATGGGGCGGGCCAACGTCCCGCTGCTGCGGGCCGACACGATCCTGTCGCCGATGCGCGATGCCGAACTGCTCGGCACCCCGGTGTCGGTGCTGGTCTTCCTGGGCTTCGCGATCGTCCTGACCGCCCTGCTGGTGTGGCTGTTGTCCACCGACCTCGGCCTGTCGATGCAGGCCACCGGCGACAACGAGGCGATGATCCGCTCGCTCGGGGTCAACACCGACGCGATGAAGATCTTCGGCCTGGCCCTGTCGAACGGCCTGGTCGCGCTGTGCGGGGCGCTGATCGCCCAGTACCAGGGCTTTGCCGACATCGGGATGGGCATCGGCCTGATCGTGGCCGGCCTGGCCTCGGTCATCATCGGCCAGGCGATCTTCGGGCAGCGTACGGTCCTGGTCGCGGCAGGCGCCGTCGTGGTCGGCTCGGTGATCTACCGGCTGGTGATCCAGCTGGCGCTGACCGTCGGCTTCAACCCGAACGACATGAAGCTGATCTCGGCCGTCCTGGTGGTGATCGCGCTGTTGCTGCCGCAGTGGGACGTGGTCCGCCGGGTCAAGGCCCGGCGCCAGGAACGCCTGGACAAGCTGACCGTGCCGTACGAGGAACCCGAGGTGGCCACCACCGGTGAGGAGGCGCAGCGATGACCCAGCCGAAGCTCGAGCTGTCGAACATCACCAAGATCTTCTATCCGCACACCGTCAACGAGCGGATCGCGCTGAAGTCGTTCTCCCTGACACTGCACGAGGGCGACTTCGTTACCATCATCGGTTCCAACGGTGCCGGGAAGTCGACCCTGCTGAACGTGATCTCCGGCGTGTACCGCCCCGAGGCCGGGACCATGCGATTGGACGACCGGGACGTCACCCGGCTCACCGACTACCAGCGGGCCCGCTACATCAGCCGGGTCTTCCAGGACCCGATGGCCGGCACCGCTCCGCACATGACGATCGAGCAGAACCTGGCGATGGCGCTGGCCCGCGGCCTGCGCCGCGGCCTGCGCCGAGGAGTCTCTCGGGCCAAGCGGGAGCGCTTCCGTGAGGAGCTGTCCGCCCTGGAGCTGGGGCTGGAGGACCGGCTCGGCGTACGGGTCGGGATGCTGTCCGGCGGGCAGCGCCAGGCGCTGTCGCTGCTGATGGCGACCTTCAGCAAGCCGGAGATCCTGCTGCTCGACGAGCACACCGCCGCCCTCGACCCGCAGCGGGCCGCCCTGGTCACGCGGTTGACCGCCGAGGAGGTCAGCCGGCATGGGCTGACCGCGTTGATGGTCACCCACAACATGGAGCAGGCCCTCCAGCTGGGCAACCGGCTGATCATGATGCACGAGGGCGAGATCATCTTCGAGATCGACGCGGAGGCGAAGGCCGCCGCGACGGTGCCCGACCTGCTCGCCGAGTTCGGCAAGGTCCGCGGCGCGGCCGAGGCGCTCAGCGACCGTACGCTGCTGGGCTGACCGTCAGCTGCCAGGGCCGGCCCGTGCGGGCGGGCCCGGTGAGCCCGACGTCGAACGCCGCCGACAGGTCCTTGGCCAACGCCGCCGGGGTCCGGGCGGAGGAGCCGTGCTCGCACAGCTGGCGGGCGACCAGTCCCCGGGTGTGCTTGGCCCCGTGGCTCGCCCCCGGCACCGTGACCTGCACCCAGTGGCGGGCCGCCTGGCCGGTCGGCCGCCAGGCCGGGACGTACGTGCCGGAGCGGCAGTCCACCACCAGGCCGTTGCCGGCGGCCGTGGTCAGCGCCGGGTCCAGGTGCGGCCGCCACCAGGGGCCGAGTCGACCGACGCCGGGCAGGTCGACGTCCATCGCCAGCCGGTAGGCGCCGACCCGGTCGGTCATCCGCAGCGCGCCGTACGCCGCAGAGACCACGACCAGCCAACTGTTCGCCCGTCGCCGGGCCGCGCCGGTCAGGGTCGCCACGTCGAGGGCGTCGTACAGCACACCGGTGTACAGGCTGCCGACCGGGGTGGCGGGGGAGCGGAGCACCACCGGATTTCGTGCCACCTCGTCGGCCAGCGAGGGCGGGACCCCGAGCACCCGGTGCGCCTCCGGTCGGGTCGAGACCTCGGCCAGCGCGGCCAGGACTGCACGCCGGGGGTGCGCCAGGGCGGGGAACGACAGGGAGTCCAGGTCGGTGGCGCGACCCCGGGGATGGGGCGACTTGGTCTCGGAGGGTGGCAACAGGATCAGCACCGACCCAGCATGCCAGCGTCGGCGACGCCGGTCCGGTCCTGCCCGGCCAGTACGCTGGGGGTATGAGCAACCTCCCCGTCCCGTCCCGCTACCGGTCGACGCCCGACAAGCCGGTCAGCGACCAGGAGCGCGAGGACCTGACCGCCCGGATCAACGAGGCGTACACCGACGGCAAGCTCGACGACGAGCAGTACCACGCCCAGCTGGACCGGGTGTTCGCGGCCCGTACGCTCGGCGAGCTGGTCCCGGTGGTGGAAGCGGTGGGTGCCGTGCCGACGTACAAGGAACCGGACATCGTTGCCCAGACCGGCACGAACGCCCCCGGTGAACTCGCCGAGATCCGCCAGCCCGGTGGCCGGGCTGCACTGACGGTCCTTGCCGTGGCCGGCGGGGCGATCCTCGTCCTTCTGGTCCTCTTGTTGCTGCTCTTCTGAGCATCGGGTGTGACCAACGTCACCGGGGGGAGTTTTCAGGGTTTCCACAGGGCCCATAGACTCGGGCTGTGCCGAAGAACGCTGTCACCCCGCAGAAGATCCATGACCACGTGGAGCGGCTGGGCGAGCTCTACCCGCCGATCCCCCTGTCGAGCGTGGACCGCACGGTCCGCAACCCGGAGTTGCTGCGATCCCGGTACGGTCACGTGCTCAACTACCTCGCTCGGGTCGAGCTGGAGGTGGACCGCAATGTGCTGGAGATCCTCGCGGTGATCCCGGGTGTGGGCGACAACGACCGCTTCTTCTACGAGGACGTCTGGCAGCCCCAGGAGATCCAGCACGGGCTGATCCTCGACCAGCTGTGCATGGACATCGGCATGCCCCCCTCGACCCCGCGGCTGAAGATCGGCTTCGCGCACTACCTGCTGGGCGCGATGGCGCACTGGGCGCCGATGCAGGACGTGTCGCGGATGATGTTCTACCTCAGCGGTGCCTCCACCGAGCGCCAGGCCGTCCTGGCCTACAACAGTTTCACCGAGGCGTTGAACGAGCTGGGCGAGACCGGCCTCGCCGAGTCGGTCATCCATCCGATCAAGCGGCAGGAGCCCGGGCACTTCGCGTACTACCGGATGTCCGCCGAGTTGATGGCTTCCACGATGCGCCCCTGGCAGATGTGGATGGTCCAGCAGCTCCGCGGCTACTCCTACAACCTGGTCGGCACCAATGGCGAGGACCGGTACAAGCGCGACATCGGCGGGCTGATGGTCACCTTCGACCTGGACCGGGACATCGACGCGTACGCCCGTGAGGTCGGTCGGCTGGAGGCGCGACTGGTGTGGGCCAACCGCAACGGCATGGAGTTCCCGCCGTACATCCGGGACCGGATGCACGAGGCGGTGGAGCTCTACCGCGAGCAGGGGCTGTACTCGGTGGCGGCCCGGTTCGACCTGGACGGCCGACCGGTGGTTCGCACCGGTGCCGGGCTCGCCACGGCTTGATCGGACACCGCCTGAAGAGCATCGGCAGCTGCCGCAATTTGGTGATCCTTGCTGGACCGAGTAGAGTACCTCCTTGGTCACCTGTGTCGGTGTACCAACGCCCCTACCGTCTGGTGGGGCGGAGTCGACGATAACGAGGATCATGGCAAAGAAGGAAGGCGTTCTCGAACTTGAGGGCACCGTGGTGGAGGCGCTCCCGAACGCAATGTTCCGGGTGGAGCTGTCCAACGGCCACAAGGTGCTGGCCACCATCAGCGGCAAGATGCGACAGCACTACATCCGTATCCTGCCGAGTGACCGGGTGGTCGTCGAGGTGTCGGCCTACGACCTGAACCGTGGTCGTATCGTCTACCGACACAAGTAACACGGGGGTGGGCCTCGGCCCTCCTCGCAACCATCCATTACACGTCGGGCGTGGTCCGTGGTCACGGGCTTCGCCCTGCGCCGATTCAGAAAGACGATCGATGAAGGTTCAGCCGAGCGTCAAGAAGGTCTGCGACAAGTGCAAGGTGATTCGCCGGCACGGTCGCGTGATGGTGATTTGCGACAACCCGCGCCACAAGCAGCGCCAGGGCTGATCAGTCCCTGGCCCAGCTCCCGGTCCTCCGGGGGGCTGCCCGGCGCTTCGCGTCACCGCTCCCGCTGGGAGGCCTGCGGGCCCCGAGTCGGGGCCTTCACCGGACATCGTCCGGGACCACAACCGAATACCTAGCAACGTGAATGCAACCCCGGGACCGTCAGGTCCCGGATCCACCCTCGGACGAAGGCCGAGGCCCTGTTCCTCAGGAAATCCATCGGGCGGACAGGGACGCTTCACGCCAGACACCTTCGCGGGCCACGGAGCCAGCGGGTCGGGAGACCCGTTCCGTGGCCTGTCCAACGGGAAAGGAACCCGCCCATGGCACGCCTGATCGGTGTTGACCTGCCGCGCGAGAAGCGCCTCGAGGTCGCTCTCACCTACATCTACGGCATCGGCCACACCCGCGCCCTCGAGACCCTTGCCGCCACCGGCATCTCGGGTGACAAGCGCGTCCACGAGCTCACCGAGGACGACCTGGTCGCCCTCCGTGACCACATCGAGGCCAACTACCAGACCGAAGGTGACCTTCGCCGTGAGGTCGCCGCAGACATCCGCCGCAAGATCGAGATCGGCTCCTACCAGGGTCGTCGTCACCGCAGCGGTCTCCCGGTCCACGGCCAGCGCACCCGCACCAACGCGCGTCAGCGCAAGGGCAAGCGCAAGGCCGTCGCCGGCAAGAAGAAGTGATCCCACTTCCCCCGCTCACTGACTGACAGACTCTTCGAGGAGCAGAAACACTCTCATGGCAACTGCAGGCCGTAGCACCGGCAAGAAGGTGCGCCGCAAGGAAAAGAAGAATGTGGTCGCCGGCCAGGCCCACATCAAGTCCACGTTCAACAACACGATCATCTCGATCACCGACCCCACCGGTCACGTGATCTCCTGGGCCTCCGCCGGCACCGTCGGCTTCAAGGGCTCCCGCAAGTCCACCCCGTACGCCGCTCAGATGGCTGCCGAGGCTGCCGGCCGTCGTGCCATGGAGCACGGCCTGAAGCGCGTCGACGTGTTCGTCAAGGGTCCGGGTTCCGGTCGCGAGACCGCGATCCGCTCGCTCGGTGCGATCGGTCTGGAGATCGGCCCGATCTCCGACGTGACCCCCGTGCCGCACAACGGCTGCCGCCCGCCCAAGCGCCGCCGCGTCTGACCCCGAACGAACTAGCAAAGGACTGAACAAGAATGGCCCGTTACACCGGCCCCATGACCAAGAAGTCCCGTCGTCTCGGGACTGACCTCGTCGGCAACGACAAGGCCTTCGAGCGCCGCCCCTACCCGCCGGGTGTCCACGGCCGTGGCCGTACCAAGGACTCCGAGTACTCGCTGCAGCTGCGCGAGAAGCAGAAGGCGCGTTTCGCCTACGGCGTGCTGGAGAAGCAGTTCTCCCGCTACTACGAGGAGGCCAACCGTCAGCCGGGTCGTACCGGCGACAACCTGCTGCGCATCCTGGAGTCCCGTCTGGACAACGTGGTGTACCGCGCCGGCTTCGCCGGGACGCGTCGCCAGGCCCGCCAGCTCGTGAACCACGGCCACTTCCTGGTGAACGGCAAGAAGGTCAACATCCCGTCGTTCCGCGTGACCCCGCACGACATCGTGCAGGTCAAGGAGAAGTCGCTCAACATCGATCCGTTCGTGATTGCCCGGGAGACCCACGGGGAGCGTACGGTTCCGGCCTGGCTCGAGGCCCGCCCGAACCAGATGAAGATCTTCGTGCACCAGCTGCCGGTCCGTGAACAGATCACGGTCGACGTCCAGGAGCAGCTGATCGTCGAGCTGTACTCGAAGTGATCCCCGTGGCAGGAGGGGCTGTTCGCAGCCCCCTCCTGCCCGGCCCACCCCCGGGGGAGTGCCGCCAGGTGTCTCTCCCACACCCGGGGTCGTACGGAAGCGGCCGTACCCCCAGTCGGAATCGCGCCCTCAAATAGCGGTGGACGCGGAAAGGAACACACATGCTGATCGCCCAGCGCCCCAACCTGAGCGAAGAGGTCATCGACGACTACCGTTCGCGGTTCGTCATCGAGCCCCTCGAGCCCGGCTTCGGCTACACCCTCGGCAACTCGCTGCGCCGTACGCTGCTGTCCTCGATCCCGGGTGCTGCCCTGACCAGCATCAAGATCGACGGCAACCTGCACGAGTTCTCCACCGTCGCCGGTGTGGTCGAGGACGTCACCGAGGTCATCCTCAACCTGAAGGGCCTCGTGCTCACCTCGGAGGAGGATGAGCCGGTCGTCATGTACCTGCGCAAGGCCGGTGCCGGCGAGGTCACCGCGGCGGACATCCAGCCGCCGGCCGGTGTGGAGGTCCACAACCCGGACCTGCACATCGCCACCCTGAACCGGGACGGTGCCCTGGACATGGAGTTCGTGGTCGAGCGTGGCCGTGGCTACGTGTCCGCCGACCAGAACAAGGAGATCGAGCACGAGATCGGCCGCATCCCGGTCGACTCCATCTACTCCCCGGTCCTGAAGGTCAGCTACAAGGTCGAGGCGACCCGAGTCGAGCAGCGCACCGACTTCGACCGCCTCGTCGTGGACGTCGAGACCAAGCCGTCGATCACCCCGCGTGACGCGGTGGCCTCGGCCGGTCGTACCCTCGTCGAGCTGTTCGGCCTGTTCCGTGAGCTCAATGTCGAGGCCGAGGGTGTCGAGATCGGCCCGTCGCCGGTCGACGACCAGTACGCCACCGACCTGGCCCTGCCGGTCGAGGACCTGAACCTCTCCGTGCGTTCCTACAACTGCCTGCGTCGTGAGGGCATCCACACCGTGGGTGAGCTCGTGTCGCGTTCCGAGCAGGACCTGCTCGACATCCGCAACTTCGGCTCCAAGTCCATCGACGAGGTCAAGCAGCAGCTGGCCACGATGGGCCTGGCACTGAAGGACAGCGCCCCCGGCTTCGACCCCTACACCTACCCGGGTGCCGGGGGCGAGGACGACGACACCGACTTCGCGGAGACCGAGCAGTACTGAGCCTCGCCTCGTACGAGCCTCCGGGTCCCCGCCCACGTTTCAGACTGAACTGGAGAGACAAGAAATGCCTACCCCCACCAAGGGCCCCCGTCTGGGTGGCAGCGCGACGCACGAGCGGATCATCCTCGCCAACCTGGCCAGCCAGCTCTTCGAGCACGGCTCCGTCGTGACGACCGAGACCAAGGCCAAGCGGGTCCGCCCGCTCGCCGAGAAGCTGATCACCAAGGCCAAGCACGGTGACCTGCACAACCGTCGCCTGGTGTTGAAGACCATCACCGACCCGAGCGTCGTGCACGTGCTCTTCACCGAGATCGCGCCGACCATGGAGGGTCGCGAGGGTGGCTACACCCGGATCACCAAGATCGGCAACCGCAAGGGCGACAACGCCCCGCTGGCCAAGATCGAGGTCATCCTCGACAAGGTCACCCCGAAGGTGTCGGCCGAGGCTGCCACCACCACCGGGACCTCCGAGGACCTGAAGGCGGCCGTCGCCGCTGCCGGTGAGCCGGCCGAGGAGCCGGAGGCGGAGGTCACCGAGGCCGACGCCGCCCAGGCCGACCTGGATGCCGCCGCGACGCCGGCCGCGGCTCCCGCCGAGAACAAGGTCGACGAGAACAAGGCCTGAGCAGTGCTGTGTCGAAGGGCGCAGGAGGTTCGCCTCCTGCGCCCTTCGTGCACCTTCGGGGTAGTTTGGGGGCCGTCGAGAACAGCGCGCTGCGGAGGATGACCTGTGAGTGAGTCGTACCGGCATCTGAGGATCGCCCAGCTGGCCAACTTCGTCGGACCGGAGTCCGGCGGCATGCGTACGGCCATCAACAACATCGGTGAGGGCTACCAGGCCGCCGGTGCCGAGCGCATCCTCGTGGTGCCCGGCCAGCGCGATGCCTTCGAGGAGACCGAGCACGGCATGGTCGTGTACGTACGTGCTCCGCGGGTGCCGGTCAAGAGCACCGGCTACCGGATGATCACCACCCCGGGCCGGGCGCTGAAGGTGTTGGACCGCTTCCGCCCCACGACGGTGGAGATCTCGGACAAGTGGACGCTCGCACCGATCGCGTCCTGGGCCGCCGCCCGCGGTATCGGTTCGATGCTGTTCAGCCATGAGCGCCTCGACACGATGGCCAGCCTGTGGTTGCGCGGGTCGATCAACATCTCGTCCTGGGTCGAGCACCGGAACCGTACGCTCGGTCGCCGCTTCGACAAGGTCGTGGTGACCTCGGACTTCGCCGCCCAGGAGTTCGCCGAGGACGGCGTGGCCGTGACCAAGGTCCCGCTCGGGGTGGATCTCCGGCTGTTCCACCCGTCGAAGGGGACCCCGGTCGACGACGGCGTCCTGAAGCTGGTGTACATCGGCCGGCTGTCCCGGGAGAAGTCGCCCCAGCTCGGTATCGGGGTGGCCCTGGAGCTGCAGCGGCGCGGGGTGCCGTTCCGGCTCGACATGTACGGGTCCGGCCCGGACGAGGCCGAGATGAAACAGCTGGCCGTCAGTGCGCCGGTGTACTTCCACGGCTACGTGAAGGACCGTGAGCAGATCGCCCGCCACTATGCCGAGGCGGATGTGTCGTTCTCGGTCTGCCCCGCGGAGACGTTCGGCCTGGCCGCCCTGGAGGCGATGGCCTGCGGCACCCCGATCCTCACCGCGGACACCGGCGGGGCCCACGAGCTGGTCGACGACTCCTGCGGTGCGAGTGCCGCACCGGAACCGGCCGCCCTGGCGGACGCACTGCTCGCCCTGGTGGCGCGCCCACGCCAGGCGGTGAGGACCGCGGCCCGGGCCCGCGCCGAGTGCTACCCGTGGTCGGCCACCATCGACCACATGCTGGCGCTGCACGAGCAGCTGGCCCGCGACGCGCCGTACGCGGCGATCAAGCGCGGCATCCTGCGTCGGCGCCGACCCCAGGAGTGGATGGACTCCTGGCAGCGGGACCTGGAGTAGCGGGCGTCACAGCCCCCAGTGGGTCGCGGCGTCCAGTGCCTCCTGCAGGGACGCGGCGCGCAGCTTGCGATAGAGGGATCGCGTCTGGGACCGGACGGCGTTCTCGGACACTCCCCGCACCGCAGCGATCTGCGATCGGGACCGGCCGGCGCGGAGGTCGGTCAGGATGTCGGTCTCCTCCGGGGTGAGCCGCGGGCGCTCGGGCGTCTCCACTCGGGCCTTGGCCCAATGTGCCCGGTCCAGCCGGGCACACTCGTCGGCGTCCAGGTCGAGTGCGGCGGCCACCGATTTGCGGTGGTGGCTGGCCCACAGCGGTAGCAGGTCGATGAGTTCGCCCTCGGAGTCGTACGCCAGGCGCAGGGCGCGCAGGTCGGCGGACGGAAGGGGACTGGCGGGGTGGCGGGCCAGGAGCTCCAGCGAGCGGGCGATGCCGCCGGCGCGGCCCCGCAGGAGGCCCTGCCCGGACATCGACCGGACCTGCGCCAGGGTGTCCTCCAGACCGCCTCCCATGAAGAGGCTGATCGCCCGTACCAGATCCCCCATGGGCCGGTTCGCCGGGGGCGTCCAGCCGTCCGGACGGCCCACCGAGGCGACCAGGGCCGCCTCGGACAGGTCGAGCAGGTAGCAGGCGTACGGGGAGGCCGCCGAGATGGCGCGGGAGGAACGGAGGCCGGACAGCAGACCGACCCCGGTCGCGGGGGACCCGAACAGTGCGTGCCGGAGGGCGATGAGGTGGGCGTGGGCCGGCCACAGCTCGTCCTCGTCGGGTGCTGACGGAAGGTCCTCCAGGGCCGCGTCGACGCCGTCAACGTCAAGTTCGTGGACGGCCACCAGGCCGCGCGCGATCATGGCGCCCCGCCCGATCATGTCGGCACCCCACCGGACCTGTCCGATGTCAGCCGCGAAGTCCCTCAACCGCGTCCGGGCGGCCACGGTCTCACCGTCCACCGCAGCTAGCAGGGCCAGGTTCGCGTTCGCGTTCGCGCGCACGAACGCGTGGCGCGGCATGCTGGCCCAGACGATCGCCGAACGGTAGGCCTCCGCGGCCGCTTCGGGCTGGTCGCCGAGCTGGAGACTGATTCCGGCCTGCAGCTCGGCCACCGCGGCCGCGGTGTGGTTCACCCCGGCCACTGCGGTGGCGTTCGCGAGGATCCTGCGTGCCTCCGCGGCGCTGGCGGCCGCCTCGACGAAGTGGCCGTGGATCCGTGAGATGCCGGACAGGGCGATGGCCAGCGTCACCGAGAGGGTTCCGGGTCGCTGCGCGCGCTGCTCGGCAGTGCGGCGCAGTGCCTGTACCGTCTCGTCGTCCTCGTACGCGATGGGCAGGTCGGGCAGGGACGCCTGCAGCCGGCCACCGCGCAGGGCACCGATTGCCTCGATCAGTCCTTGGGTGAAGCCGAGCTGGGTGAGGATCCGGGCCGGCACGCGGCTGAGCAGGCGGTGGGATCGTTCCGGGTTGTCGAGCATCAGGTCGGCCCACCGCTCGGAAACAATCTCCTGGACCGCGCCCCACGCGTTCTGGGCGATGCCCTGCTCAACGGCCTGCTCGACCTGCTCGGACCTGCCCAGCACCCGGACGGCCGCCTCCTCGGCGAGCCTGGCCCGCTCCGGGGCAGTGGTCCGGACGTAGTCCTGGAGGGCGGTGCGGGTGACCTCGGGGATCAGCACCGTGCCGTCGTTGGCGCGTACGGTCAGGCCGGCGGCCTCCAGGTCCTGACCGGTGACCGGAGGGGCATCCAGGGCCTCGGCCAGGGCGATCAGCGCATCCTCGTCGGTGACGGTGAGGAAGGCCACCTCGGCGAGCCGGTCCCGGTTCTCGAGGCGGGAGATCCAGCCGATGACCGCGGACCGGGCCGCGCTGGCCAGGGCAGGGCCGTCCTCGCCGTCGGCAATGGCCCGGACGGCGTGCAGCCATCCCCCGGTGCGGAGAAAGACGTCCTCGATCCGCTCGGGGTCGTCGGTGCCGAGGAGGGCGCCGATGTCGTCGCGGGTGAGCTGGAACGTCCGCCCCCCGATGATCTGGGTGTCCTCGCGGTGCAGCAGTTGGTAGAGGCCGGGATCGTTCGGTGCGAGCAGCGCGATCCGGCAGGCGGGGTCGGCGTCGAGCCGGGAGACCATGTCATCGATGGTCGCCGGGAGCGGGTGCGGGCTCGACACCGCATCGATGACCAGGCCCCCGGAGGTCTGATCGGCCCAGGCCCGGGCGATCTCCTCCCTGCCGGAGCCGACCGGCGCGACGATCACAACGATCCGCGTGCTGGGGAACACTTGCTGCTCGAACCGTCCCCACGCGGGCATGCGCTCTCGCGACTGGTCCGGATGCTCGACACTCACGCCATGGCCTCCTCTGGCTGCTCGTTTCGCGGGGAAGCCTGCCGGTGACGGGGTCCCCGAATCCATCCGTCTGGCGGCGCTGGGGGGCCGGGGGTGCGGATGCGGCTACCAAGGACGGGTGCCCCGAGGTTACCGCATCGGTGCGGCATCCTCGATGGCCATTGGGTGAGGGTCCTGGCGCTGGGCCCCGACGCGGTGCGGTGGTGCCCGGACACCCGGGTGGGGTATACCCACCGGGGTATGGGGGTAGGGTGGGGGCTCCGGTAGACGCCGCGGTGTCGAGGTCCCCGCCCGGGCCACCTCGCACCGCCCCACCGCCGGTCCATAGGCCGACGCGGCAGGAGCGTCGGCGGACCCCCGAGGAGTCGTCCCCCATGACACACGCCATTGCGTCCCCGCTGAAGCGTATCGTTGCCGGCCTTGCCGTGCTTCCCCTGGCCCTGCTCGCGGCCTGCGGCCCGGCCGGATCCACCGCCGCCGATCAGACCCCGGCCGCAGCCGGTGTGGTGCAGGGCGAGGTGCAGGTCTATGCGCCCGGCGCCCTCGCCGCGCACACCGACCGGATCGCCGAGGCGTACGCTGCCGCCCGGCCGGGCGCGACCGCGACGTTCGAGGTCAGCCACACCCCGACCCAGTTCGAGCAGCTGAAGCAGGGCTCGACCACCGACGTGTGGATCGCCGCCAACCCCAAGCTGATGGCCCAGGCCGGCGAAGAGGGCCTGGTCGTCGCCGACCGGATCAGCCCGGTCGCCAGCACCAAGCTGGCGATCGTCACCGCCCCGGGCAACCCGGCCGGCATCACCTCGGTTGACGACCTGGCCAAGGACGGCGTCACGGTACTGCTCGCCGAGGACAACCTGCCCATCGGCATGACCATGAACACGTTCTTCGCCGCGATGGACGCCGCCCAGCCGGGCTACTCGGACAAGGTCAAGGCCAATGCCGTCTCCCGCGAGGTCGGCGTCAAGCCGATCGTCACCAAGGTCGGACTGGGTGAGGCCGATGCCGGCATCGTCTTCGTCACCGACGCCGACGACACCGTCGGCCTGGTGGAGATCCCCGACGACGTGAATGCCGTGTTGTCCTTCGAGGTGGCCCCGGTCACCGCCGCCGCCAATCCGGACCGTGCCGAGCAGTTCGTCGGCTACCTGACCTCGCCGGAGGGCGTCGCGGTGCTGACCGATGCCGGCTACCTCGCCTCGGAGTCGAACAACTGATCGTCCAGACTCGCGAGCAGCAGGGGCTGTTCGTCCTGCCGGCGGCACTGGCGGTCCTGGGACTGGCGGTGCCGCTGCTGGCGTTGGTGTGGCGGGCCGCCACCCAGGACCCCGGTCACCTCGCCGACCCGGCGATCGCTGCCGCCGTCCGGCTGAGCCTGGTCACCTCGGCGGTCTCGATCGTGGTGGTGCTCGTGCTGGGTACCCCGTTGGCGTACGTGATGGCCCGCTACCGGTTCCCCGGCAAGGCGCTGGTGCAATTGGTCATCGACCTGCCCATCGTGCTGCCCCCGATGGTGGCCGGGATCGCGTTGCTGATGGCCTTCGGCCGCCAGGGCTGGCTGGGGGCGCCACTGTCGGTGCTGGGGATCTCACTGCCGTTCAGCACCACCGCCGTGGTGATCGCCCAGGCGTTCGTGGCCGGCCCGTTCTACGTACGATCCGCCACGATCGGGTTCGCCTCGGTGGAGCGCTCCGTACGGGAGGCCGCGGCGGTGGAGGGAGCGAGCCAGCTGGAGATCTTCCGCAAGATCGAGATCCCGCTGGCGGCCCGGTCGCTCGCCAGCGGCACCATCCTGGCCTGGGCCCGCGCGGTGGGGGAGTTCGGGGCGACGATCTTCTTCGCCGGCAACCGGGCGGGGGTGACCCAGACCATGCCGCTGCTGATCTTCGTCGGGTTCGAGACCGAGATCGAGGTGGCGATCGCGCTGTCGGTGGTGCTGATCGTGATGGCGGCGGCCGTGCTCGGTGCCCTGCGGCTACTGGACCGTCGAACCGTGGAGCGGTGCTGACCAGCGGTGACATCCGATCGGAGGCCCGGCGGACACGAAGGGCGGATCCCGGGGGATCCGCCCTTCATGGCGTCAGCGCCGGGCGACTACGCCCGAGGCGGCTCAGGCCTGGGTGGCCTTGGTGAGGCGCTCGTTGACGTTGTCCCAGTTGACGACGTCCCACCAGGCCTTCACGAAGTCAGCCTTGACGTTCTTGTACTGCAGGTAGAAGGCGTGCTCCCACATGTCGAGCAACAGCAGCGGGGTCTGGCCGACCGGCAGGTTGCCCTGGTGGTCGAAGACCTGGTAGACGCGCAGGTCCTGCGAGAGCGCGTCGTAGCCCAGGACGGCCCAGCCGGAGCCCTGGACGCCCAGCGCCACCGCGGAGAACTCCTTCTTGAAGGACTCCAGGCCGCCGAACTTGCCGTCCAGGGCCTCCTTGATGCCACCGGTGGGCTCGGAGCCGCCGGGGGTCATGTTGGTCCAGAAGACCGAGTGGTTGAAGTGACCGCCGAGGTTGAAGGCGAGGTCCTTCTCCAGCTTGTTGATGGCGCCGAAGTTGCTGTTCGCGCGCGCGTCCGCCAGCTGCTCGAGGGCGGTGTTCGCGCCCTTGACGTAGGTGGCGTGGTGCTTGTCGTGGTGGAGCTCCATGATCTCCGGCACGATGGCCGGGGCCAGGGCGTTGTAGTCGTACGGGAGATCGGGCAGCTGATAGGTCATCTTCTACTCCATTCATGCGGCGATTGCCGCGGAACAAGCGAATCGGATTCGACGCCCACACTACCGGCGGGGCTCCGGCCGTCAATCGTCCCGTCCCTGCTTCGCGAACACCCCCGGATCGCCGAGGCGGTCCGGGGGTGCGTCAACCCGGGGACGGGAAGGGTCCTAGAAGCGGTCCTTCGCGTCGCCGAGGCGCCGCCCCACGTCGCGGGCAGCATCCTTGACGTCCTCGCCGGCCTGCTTCAGCTTGGCGCCGGTCTCCTGGGACTGGCCCTCCGCTTCGAGACGCTCGTTGTCGGTCAGCCTTCCGGCGGCCTCCTTCGCCTTGCCCGACAGCTCCTCAGCCTTGTGGGAGGCTCGATCCTCGATACCCATGGTCACTCCTGTCGTCGACAGCGGTTATGACTCCATGCTAGTCAATTGTGACATAGATCACATCAACTGCTGGGGTGTGCCGCCCGCCACTCAACCGCGGCGGGTCTCGAGCACCCGGAAACCCTTGGAGCTGGCCAGCCGTACGGTCGGCCAGCCCTGCTCGCCGAGCCAGCGCTGCAGGCTGTCGGCGCCGAGGTTCTTGCCGACCACCAGCACCGCCCGGCCGCCGGGGGCCAGCCTGGCCAGCCAGCCCAGCAGCAGCTCGTGCAGGGCGTCCTTGCCGATCCGGATCGGCGGGTTGGACCAGATCTCGTCGTACTGGGCGGCCGGGTCGACCTGTTCGGGGGACAGGGCGTGGACCTGGTCGGCGACGCCCAGGGCGGTGGCGTTGTCCCGGGTCAGGGCGAGCGCCCGTTCATTGGTGTCCACCGCGTCGACTTCCAGCCACGGGCAGGCCAGTGCCAGGCCCAGGGCGATCGGCCCGTAACCGGAGCCGACGTCGACGACCCGCCGGACGGCGCGGTCCGGCGGCGGCACCTCGCGCAGCAGCACCGCGGTGGCCGGGTCGAGCCGGGATCCGGAGAACACCCCGTTCGCGGTCAGCAACTCCAAGTCGCGTCCCCAGATCGTCGCCCGGATCGTCCGGCGCTGCTCCGCTCCCTCCGGGGTCATGAAGTAGTGCTCAGTCACAGCAGCCTCCGCTCGTCTCGTCCGATCCCGGCTCGTCCACCACCGGCTCGTCCAGGACCCGTACGCTGCGGGCCTGCTCGGCCCGGGCGGCCAGCTCCCCGTCGGCGGGATAGCCGACCTCCTCCAGGGTCAACCCGTGCGCCGGCATCACCAGCACCGAGGACTGCCGGGTCGAGGCGTCACGCACCTCGCGCAGCCAACCGGGGCTGCGTCCGCCGGTCGCCACCGCGGTGAGCGCCCCGACCAGGGAGCGCACCATCGAGTGGCAGAACGCGTCGGCCCGGACCGTGACCTCGACCGTACCGGCCCCCGGCTCGACCTCGCGTCGTACGGCCCGGCAGTCCAGCAGGGTGCGAATCGTGGTGGCCCCCTCCCGGGGCTTGCAGAAGGCGGCGAAGTCGCGCAGCCCGAGCAGGTCCTGGCCGGCCGCGTTCAGCCGGTCCAGGTCGAGCCGGCCGCGGACCCGGGCGACGTGGCCGCGCAACAAGGGGTCGGGGAACGTTTGCTCGTCCGCCAGCCGGTAGACGTAGCGCCGCCATATCGCCCCGAAGCGGGCGTCGAAACCGGCCGGGGCGGGGCACACCTCGCGGACCACGATGTCGGGCTCCAGCACCCGGTGCAGCCGGCGGTGCAAGGTGTCGACCGGGGCATCGTCGGGCAGATCGACGTGCGCGACCTGCCCGCGGGCATGCACGCCGGCGTCGGTGCGGCCCGCGACGGTCAGGGCCGGCGCCGCGGGCAGTCGCAGCACCTGGCCGATCCAGTGCTCGAGCTCGCCCTGGACGCTGCGTCGGTCCGGCTGGCGGGCCCAGCCGCTGAACCGGGCGCCGTCGTAGGCGATGTCGAGCCGCCAGCGGGTGCTGCCCGGTGCCGGACCCTCAGCCATCGGAGTCGTGGCCCGCGTCGGGGCGTACGTACACCAGGTCCCGGATGGTCCGACCGGCATCCAGGCCGCGCTGCTCGAACCGGGTGATCGGCCGGGCCTCCGGCCGGGGCGCCCAGCCGTCGCCGTCGGCGTACGCGTTGACCAGCGGGGACGCGTCGAGCACCTCGCGCATGTGCTCGGCGTAGTGCTCCCAGTCGGTGGCCAGGTGCCAGGAGCCGCCCGGACGCAGGCGGGAGGCGACCAGCTCGGCCACCGCCGGGTTGACCAGGCGTCGCTTGTGGTGCCGGGCCTTGTGCCAGGGGTCGGGGAAGAACGTGATCAGCCGGTCGATACTGCCCTCGGGCACCCAGTGGCGCAGCGCGTCCACCCCGTCGACCTCGCCGAGCCGGACGTTGGTCAGGCCGTCCCGGGCGATCAGGCCCAGGGCGCTGGCGACCGACGGCTTGAACACTTCGAACCCGAGGTAGTTCACCTCCGGGTGGCGCCCGGCGATCGCCACGCAGGCCTCACCGTTGCCGGTGCCGATCTCCACCCACAGCGGCGCCGTACGCCCCCACACGACCTCCTGGTCGAACAACTGGCCCTCGGCGACCGAGGTCGACGTCGCGCGGTGGGCGAGCGGGACGAGCAGGGTGGCGTGGTGGGCGTCCCAGTTGCGCAACTGGGACTCGTTCATCCGGGTGCTGCGCCGGACGAACGACACCACTTCGCGATGCGTGCGGGGCAGCGGTGAGGCCGGGCCGGGCATCAGGCGTCCTTCTTGCGGTAGGGGTTGGCGCGCGGCTTGTGGGCGCGGCTGCCGGCGTCCTTCTTCCTGGCGGCCTTCTCCCCCCGCCGGTGCTCCGCGGCGAGCTCCCGGGCCCGCTGCTCGGCGGCCAGCTCCTCGGCGGCCTGCCCCGCGGCCCGTGCCCGGAGGGAGCGCAGCACCTGGGAACGCGCCAGCATCAGCACGCTGAGCACCATCGCGAACACCGCGATCGACCAGAGCCAGGTGCCCTTCACCTGCATGCCGATGGCACCGGCCCCGGCCGCCAGCAGCGCGACCACCCACAGGCTCGCCTCCTTCACCAGCTTGTACCGGGAGGCGCCGCCGCCGCGGACGAGGTCGGCGGGGGAGCGGTCGCCCAAGGGTTTGTCGTCGGAGTGAGGATCGGCCATGGAGCCAATTTACGGGCGTCGGCCAGGGCCCGGGGACCGGTCCGCGAGCCGCGGCTCAGCCACGCTCGGCCATCGGGACCAGGGGGCGGCGCTGGTGCCCGGTGTAGATCTGCTTGGGGCGGACCAGCTTCTGCTCCGGGTCCTGGGACTGCTCGAGCCACTGGGCCAGCCAGCCGGCGGTCCGGGGGATCGCGAACAGGACGGTGAACATCTCCGGCGCGAAGCCGAGCGCCTCGTAGATCAGGCCGGAGTAGAAGTCGACGTTCGGGTAGAGCCGGCGCTGGATGAAGTACTCGTCATCGAGGGCGATCCTCTCCAGCTCGAGCGCGATCTCCAGCAGCGGGTTGACGCCGGTCACCTCGAACACGTCATGGGCGGTGGACTTGATGATCCGGGCCCGCGGGTCGTAGTTCTTGTAGACGCGGTGGCCGAATCCCATCAGCCGGGCCCCGCCCGACTTCACGCCGTCGATGAACTCGGGCACCCGGTCCGTGGAGCCGATGTCGCGCAGCATGCGCAGCACGGCCTCGTTCGCCCCGCCGTGCAGCGGGCCGAAGAGCGCCCCGATACCGGCCGAGACGCTCGTGTAGGGGCCGTTGCCCGAGGAGGCGACGGTGCGCACGGTCGTGGTCGAGCAGTTCTGCTCGTGGTCGGCGTGCAGGATGAACAGGATCTCCAGCGCCCGGGTCAGCCGCGGGTCGGGGCGGTACTGCGGCTCGCCCATCATGAACAGCATCCGCAGGAAGTTCTCCACGTACGGCACGTCGTCCTGCGGGTAGACGAACGGCAGGCCCAACGACTGCCGGTAGGAGAACGCCGCGAGCGTCGGCATCTTGGCGAGGATGCGGCGGATCTGCAGGTCCGGGCCCAGCTGGGCGACCCCTTCGCGCGACTCCGGGTAGACCGTGTGCAGTGAGCTGACCGCCGACATCAGCTTGCCCATCGGGTGGGCATCGTACGGGAACGCGTCGATCAGCTTCTTCACGTTCTCATGGATGTGGCGGTGGCGGGTGATGTCGTACTCCCAGGCCGTGAGGGTCTCCCGGTCGGGGAGCTCGCCGTAGATCAGGAGGTAGGCGACCTCGAGGAAGCCGCAGTTCTCGGCCAGCTCGTCGATGGAGTAGCCCCGGTAGTCGAGGATGCCCTGGTCGCCGTGAATGTAGGCGACCGAGGAATGGCACACGGCGGTGTTGAACATGCCCGGATCGAAGGACACCAGGCCCTTGCCCTCGGCGTCCTTGATCTGCAGGAGGTCCTTGGCTCGGATGGTGCCCTCGCTGATCGGCAGCTCGTAGCTGGCACCGGTGCGGTTGTCGTGGACGGTAAGTGTCTCTCCCATGGGCAAACGATAGGATCGGCGCCGTACGGCGAGGTCGGTGGGGCGGTCCCGGCTGCGACAACTGCGGCAACTCGGGCCGCGGCCCCGTCCGCGTGGACGACTCGTTTTGACCCGGGCGTGCGACGCGAGTAATCTATTGCGATGTTGCGCTTAGTGACGCCATTCCATGGTGCCTGCGCCCCGGATCCCGGGTGTGTGTGGGCCGTGGTCGTTCGGCCGCCGTGCGCAGAGTAACGTTCACCTACCTAGTGGAAGTGGTCCCCGACCGTGTCTACGTACAGCCCGAAGCCCGGCGAGATCGAGCGCCATTGGCATGTTATTGATGCCGAGGACCTGACCCTCGGCCGCCTCGCCGTGTCCGCTGCGACCCTTCTGCGCGGTAAGCACAAGGCGACCTTTGCTCCGCATGTCGATGGCGGGGACTTCGTCGTCGTCATCAATGCGTCCAAGATCCGCCTGACCGGCAACAAGGCCACCGCCAAGATGGCCTACCGGCACAGCGGCCAGCCCGGCGGCCTGCGCGCCACCCCGTACGGCGAGCTGCTGCAGAAGGACCCGCGCAAGGCGGTCGAGCTGGCGGTCTGGGGCATGATGCCGAAGAACCGTCTGAGCCGGCAGCTCATCAAGAAGCTCAAGGTCTATGGCGGACCTGAGCACCCCCATGCGGCGCAGAACCCGCAGCCGTATGAGATCGTCCAGATCGCCCAGTGACCCACTGATTGCCGAGGATCAACCAAGTGTCTGAAAACGCAGAGACCATCGAGACCGTCGAGGAGGTCGCCCCCTTCACCGAGGGTGACCGCGAGATCGCATACCGTTCCGAGAGTGAGGGTGCCGAGGG
The DNA here is from genome assembly GCA_044508675.1 of Propionibacteriaceae bacterium. Classification (GTDB taxonomy): domain Bacteria; phylum Actinomycetota; class Actinomycetes; order Propionibacteriales; family Propionibacteriaceae; genus Raineyella. The sequence continues at coordinate 182,673 of JBIQHF010000004.1, forward strand.
CACCGTGGCTCCGGGGGAGCGCCAGGCCATCATCGCCCCGGCGATGGCCACCGGCCGCCGCAAGGAGGCCGTGGCCCGGGTCCGGATCGTTCCGGGCACCGGTCAGTGGTCGCTGAACGGCCGGACCCTGGAGGACTACTTCCCCAACAAGATCCACCAACAGCTGGTGAACGAGCCCTTCGTGGTGGCCGGTGTCGAGGGCGCGTACGACGTGATCGCCCGCGTGCACGGCGGTGGCCCCTCCGGCCAGGCCGGCGCGATGCGCCTGGGCGTGGCCCGCGCGCTCAACGCCGTTGACGCCGAGGCCAGCCGGCCGGGCCTGAAGAAGGCCGGCATGCTGACCCGTGACGCCCGTGCGGTGGAACGCAAGAAGGCCGGTCTGAAGAAGGCCCGCAAGGCTCCGCAGTACTCCAAGCGCTGATCATCGCCCCTCAGGGGTAGCAGCAGCCATGGGCCGCTTCTTCGGCACGGACGGTGTCCGTGGTCGGGTGAACCAGGATCTCACCGCTGAACTCACGCTGGACCTTGCGGTGGCCGCGTCCCTCGCCCTCGACGAGGGCATGGGTGACCGCCGCCGCAAGGCCATCGTGGGTCGCGACACGCGCCTCAGCGGTGAGTTCCTGGAGTGTGCCGTGGCGGCCGGGCTGGCCAGCACCGGCGTCGACGTCGTCCGCGTCGGCGTGTTGCCGACTCCCGGTGTCGCCCAGGTGGTGCGCTCCACCGGGGCCGATCTCGGCGTGATGCTCACCGCCAGCCACAACCCGATGCCGGAGAACGGCATCAAGTTCTTCCGCAGCGGCGGCCTGAAACTCGACGACGCCATGGAGGCCGCGATCGAGCAGCGGATGGTGCAGTCGTGGAAGCGTCCGATCGACGCCGCCATCGGTCGTGTGCAGGACGCCCCTCGCCTGGTCGAGGACTACGTCCACCACCTGGTCGCCTCGGTCCGCGCCGTGGCCGGCCAGAACGTCTCCCTCGCCGGGCTGAGGGTGGTGCTCGACCTCGCCAACGGCGCCGCCCATCGTACGGCCCCCGGGGCCTTCCGCCAGCTCGGCGCCGAGGTCGTGGTGATCAACGGCAAGCCCGACGGCATCAACATCAATGACCGGTGCGGCACCACCCACCCCGCCGAACTGCAACGCGCCGTGCTCGAGCACGGCGCCGACGTGGGTTTCGCGCTGGACGGGGACGCGGACCGGTGCCTCGCTGCCGGCGCCGACGGCGACCTGGTCGACGGCGACCAGATGATGGCGATCCTTGCGGTCATCATGAAGGAACGCGGTCGACTCGCGAACGACGGCCTGGTCGTCACCAGCATGAGCAACCTCGGTCTGGACCGGGCCCTCTCCGAGCACGGCATCCGGGTCGTGCGTACGGCCGTCGGCGACCGGTACGTCCTGCAGGCCATGCGCGCCGGCGGCTACAACCTCGGCGGCGAGCAGGCCGGCCACATCATCCTGAGCGACTACGCGACCACCGGCGACGGGGCGCTGACCGCGCTGGTCCTGCTGACCGCGATGGCCGACATCGGCGCCTCCCTGCCCGAGCTGGCCTCCTTCGTGCACAAGCTCCCGCAGGTGCTGATCAACGTGCCCGACGTGGACAAGTTCCGCCTGGACACCGACCCGCATGTGGGTGAGGCGCTCGCGGTCGCCAACACCTCGCTCGGTGAGGAGGGGCGGGTGCTGCTGCGCCCGTCCGGCACCGAGCAGATCGTTCGGGTGATGGTCGAGTGCACCGACGCGGAGCGGGCCCAGAGCGTGGCCGAGGGACTCGCCACCGTGGTCCAGGAGCGCCTGGCGCTCTGACCCTCAGATCTTGCGGATCCGCACCCACTTCACCTCGTGGTTCTGGCCCTTGCGCAGGATCGCGGTCGCCCGCCCGCGGGTCGGACGGATGTTGAGCGCCAGGTTCGGCCCGTTGATCGTGTCCCAGATGTTCGCCGCCTGGCGGGTCGCCGCCTCCTCGCTCATCTGCGCGTAGCGGCCGAAGTACGAGCGCGGATCCAGGAAGGCGGTCCGCCGCAGCGACATGAACCGCTCCAGGTACCAGGTGCGGATGTCGTCGGAGGCGGCGTCGACGTACACCGAGAAGTCGAAGAAGTCGCTCAGTGTCGCCTCGGTGGAGCCGTCCCGGTGCACCCGGGCCGGCTGCAGCACGTTGAGGCCCTCGATCACCACGATGTCGGGCTCGTGCAGCACCTGCCGCTCGCCGGGGACGATGTCGTACGTCATGTGCGAGTAGACCGGGGCGCTCACCTCCGGCTTGCCCGACTTCACGTCCATCACGAAGCGGAGCAGCGCCCGCCGGTCGTACGACTCGGGGAAGCCCTTGCGGTGCATGATGCCGCGCTGGATCAGCTCCTCGTTGGGGTAGAGGAAGCCGTCGGTGGTGACGAGTTCAACCCTCGGGTGATCCGGCCAGTTGCGCAGCAGCTCGGTCAGCAGGCGGGCGGTCGTCGACTTCCCGACCGCCACCGAGCCGGCGATCCCGATCACGAACGGGGTGCGCCGCACATCGAGGCGCAGGAACGAGTTGGTCGCCCGGTAGAGGTTGCCACGGTGTCGGAAGTGCAGGCTGAGCAGTCGGGTGAGCGGCTGGTAGACGTCCACCACGTCCTGCATCGACGTCGGGTCGCCCAGGCCGCGCAGCCGTGCGAGTGTCTCCTCGCTCAGCGGCGAGGGCAGCGCATTCGCCAACTCGGCCCAGTGCTCCCGGGAGCGCTGGACGTACGGTCCGCGGCCGGTGACCTGCCGGTCCGGATCGTCGTGGCTCGGCGAGGGTAGGGCGGACATAGCGAACATTCTGCCGTCTCGGTGGGGTCGGTACGCGGAGCGGCCACGTGACGGCCGGCGGCGTCCCTCACCGCGGCGGCGATTTTCCCTGCTGCGCCGTCGTCCGGTTACGCTGCTTTCCATGTGTGGAATCGTTGGTTACGCCGGGCCCCGCAGTGCCCGTGAGGTGGTCGTCGAGGGGCTTCGGCGACTCGAGTACCGCGGATACGACTCGGCCGGTGTGGCCGTCGTGTCCGACGGTCAGATCTTCTCCGACAAGCGCGCGGGCAAGCTCGTGAACCTGGAGATGGCCCTGGACGAGCACCCGCTGCCAGAGTCCGGCACCGGCATCGGACACACCCGCTGGGCCACCCACGGCGTGCCCAACGACCTGAACGCCCATCCGCACCTGTCCCAGGACGGGCGGGTCGCGGTGGTCCACAACGGCATCATCGAGAACTTCGCCGAGCTGCGCACGGAGCTGGCGGCCGCCGGCATCACCTTCCTCTCCGAGACCGACACCGAGGTCGCCGCCCAGCTGCTCGGCGTCCGGGTCGCCGGCGGCTCGGACCTGGTCACCGCGGTCCGTACGGTCGCGAACCGGCTCCAGGGCGCCTTCACCCTGGTCGCCATCGACGCGCAGGACCCCGACCGAGTCGTCGCCGCCCGCCGCAACTCGCCGCTGGTCGTCGGGGTCGGGGAGGGGGAGAACTTCCTGGCCTCCGACGTCGCCGCGTTCATCGAGCACACCCGCGAGGCGCTCGAACTGGGCCAGGACTCGATCGTGGAGATCACCCGCGACGGAGTCACCGTGACCGATTTCGACGGGCAGCCGGCCCAGGCCCGCGCCTACCACGTGGACTGGGACCTGTCGGCCGCCGAGAAGGACGGCTACGACTGGTTCATGCGCAAGGAGATCCACGAGCAGCCGCGCGCCGTCGCCGACACCCTGCTGGGTCGCCACACCGAGGCCGGCGCCCTGACCCTGGACGAGATCCGCATCCCCGAGGCGGAGCTGCGCTCGGTCCAGAAGATCATCATCATCGCCGCCGGCACCTCGTTCTACGCCGGCATGGTCGCCAAGTACGCCATCGAGCACTGGGTCCGGATCCCCTGCGAGGTCGAACTGGCCTCCGAGTTCCGCTACCGCGACCCGATCGTCGGCCCGACCACGCTGGTCGTCGCGATCTCCCAATCGGGGGAGACCGCCGACACGCTGATGGCGATCCGCCACGCCCGCGAGCAGCACGCCCGGGTGCTGGCGATCTGCAACACCAACGGCTCGACCATCCCGCGGGAGTCCGACGCGGTGATCTACACCCATGCCGGCCCCGAGATCGGCGTCGCCTCGACCAAGGGCTTCACCACTCAGCTGGCCGCCTGCTACCTGCTCGGCCTGTACCTCGCCCAGGTCAAGGGCACCATGTACGGCGACGAGATCGCCGCGGTGATGCGGGAGCTGGAGGGCATCCCGCCGCTGATGCAGGAGGTGCTCGACCGCTCCCAGGACGTGGTCGAGCTTGTCAGCCGGCTGATCGACCAGCCGTCGGTGCTCTTCCTCGGCCGGCATGTCGGCTACCCGATCGCACTGGAGGGCGCGCTGAAGCTGAAGGAGATCGCGTACATCCACGCCGAGGGCTTCGCCGCCGGCGAGCTCAAGCACGGTCCGATCGCCATCATCGAGCCGGGCATGCCGGTCTTCGTGGTGGTGCCGCCGCGCGGCCGTGACCAGTTGCATGAGAAGGTCATCTCCAACATCCAGGAGATCCGGGCCCGGGGTGCCCGCCCGATCGTGCTGGCCGAGCAGGACGACGACGAGGTCGAGCAGTTCGCCTCGACCGTGATCCGGCTGCCGAAGGTCTCCACCATCCTCCAGCCGCTGGTGGCGATCATTCCGCTGCAGCTGTTCGCCTGTGAGCTGGCCACCCAGCTGGGCCACGACGTGGACCAGCCGCGGAACCTGGCCAAGTCCGTCACGGTGGAGTAGGCAACGGCGATGGCGGTGCTCGGGATCGGCGTCGACGTCTGCGAGGTCGCACGCTTCGAGGAGATGCTGTTGCGGACCCCCGGGCTGGTCGCGCGACTGTTCAGCGACGACGAGGCACGGCACCGTCCGGCCTCACTGGCCGCCAGGTTCGCCGCCAAGGAGGCGTTCGCGAAGGCGCTGGGCTCGCCGGGAGGAATGGTCTGGCGGGACTGCGAGGTCCGCAAGACCCCCGACGGGCAGCCCTACTTCGTCACCCGCGGAACCGTTGCCGAGCAGGAGCAGCGGCTGGGGGTGGCCCGCACCCACCTGACCATGTCCCACGACGGGGGCATCGCGACCGCGTTCGTCGTCTGCGAGGATGAGCGGTAGGCAGGAACGCTAGGAGGCCGCCGTGCTGCTCGTCCACACCGTTGAATCGATTCGCGCCGCAGAGGAGGAGGCCTTCGCCCGGACGCCGGAGGGTGAGCTGATGCAGCGCGCCGCCGATGCCCTGGCCACCAGCCTGCTGACCGACCTGGGGCACACCGACGGGACGAAGGTGCTCGTCCTCGCCGGCCCCGGCAACAACGGTGGTGACGCACTGTGGGCGGCTGCCCGGCTGGCCGGCCGCGGCGTACGGGTCTGGGTCCACAACGTCTTTCCCGACCGGGTGCACCAGGAGTCGTGGCGGGTCTGCCAGACCAACGGTGCGACCCCGGTGGACCACGAGACCGCCCTGCAGCTGGTCGGCCGGGTCGACCGGGTGGTGGACGGCATCTTCGGGATCGGCGGCCATCCCGGACTGTCCGGCCGGCTGGCCGAGCTCGCCGAGGCCTGCCAGAAGGCCGGGGTACCGGTGACCGCGGTCGACCTGCCCTCCGGGCTGGATGCCGACGCGGCCGTCGCCCACTCCTCGTTCCGGGCCGAGAAGACCATCACCTTCGGCAGCGCCAAGCCCTGCCAGGTGATGCAACCGGCCGCCGGGATGTGTGGCGAGCTCTGCGTGGTCGACATCGACCTGCACTGGAACGCGATCGGCGACCTGGGCACCCCGGTGATCCGCCGCTGGGAGGGCGCCGACGTGGCCGCCCACTGGCCGGTTCCCGACGCCCACTCCGACAAGTACTCCCGCGGCGTGGTCGGCATCGACGCCGGGTCAGCAACCTATCCGGGCGCCGGCGTACTGGTGGCGTACGGTGCCGCGTACGCCGGCTGCGGGATGGTCCGCTCGCTCGGCGCCCCCGAGGTCGGTCGTGCCGTGGTCAGCGCGATCCCGTCGGTGGTGACCGCGCCGGGCCAGGTGCAGGCCTGGGTGGTCGGCTCCGGCTGGGGCGAGCGCCCCGACGGCGCCCGTCGGCTGGCGGAACTGCTGGAGCAGCAGGTCCCGGTGCTGGTCGACGCCGACGGCCTGCGGCATCTGCCCGAGGTGACCCTGCGGCCCGACTGCCTGCTCACCCCGCACGCCGGCGAACTCGCCCGGCTCCTTGGCGTCGAGCGCTCCGACGTCGCGGACGAGCCGTTGGAGCACGTCCGTCGGGCCGCGGACCGGACCGGGGCGACCGTGCTGTTGAAGGGGGCCACCCAGTACGTCGCTCGGCCCGGGGCCCACACCGTCGACGTGGCCGTGCCCGGCCCCGGCTGGACCGCGCAGGCCGGTTCCGGGGACACCCTCGCCGGGATCTGCGGGGCCCTGCTCTCCGCCGGTCTCCCGGCGTGGGACGCGGCCGTCTGTGGGGCGTCCCTGCAGGCGCTGGCCGCCGCGGCCGAACCGCCGCTGCCGCCGCACGCGCTGGCCCAGCGGTACGGGGACACCGTGCGCCGGCTGCTGGCCGCCGCGGGCTGAGGCGCCGCCGCCGGGGGACAATACGCGTATGACTGTTGGGCCCGCCATCGATTCCCGGACCGCCAGCGCGGTCATCGACCTCGCCGCACTCCGCGCCAACATCGCCGCCGTCGCGGCCGTGGTGGCTCCGGCCGAGGTGATGATGGTGGTCAAGGCGGATGCGTACGGACACGGCATGTTCGCCTGCGCGGCGGCCGCGCGGGAGGCCGGCGCCGGCTGGCTCGGCGTCGCGGTCCCCGGAGAGGCACTGGCGCTGCGCCGGGCAGGAGACACCGGGCGGATGTTCTGCTGGCTGTACGGCATCGACGAGGACCTGACCGCGTTGGTCGACGCCGACGTCGACGTCTCGGTGTCCAGCCCGGAGCAGGTCAACGCCGCCGTGACCGCCGCCGCGCACGCGGAGCGTACGGCCCGGATCCACCTCAAGATCGACACCGGCCTGTCCCGGAACGGCTGCACGCCCGACCTGTGGGGGGAACTGGTCGAGGCCGCACGGCAGGCCGAGCGCAGCGGAGCGGTCGAGGTCGTGGCCGTCTGGTCGCACTTCGCGTGCGCTGACGAGGTCGGCCACCCCGGCAACGCCGCCCAGCTGGAGGTCTTCGACCGTGCCGTGGAGCAGGCCCGGGCGGCCGGGCTGCAGGTGCCGATGCGGCACATGGCGGCCTCGGCCGCAGCACTCAGCATCCCCCAGAGCCGCTACGAAATGGTCCGGATCGGCATCGCCGGCTACGGCATCGACCCGGCCGACGGGAGCCTCGCCGCGGACGCCGGGGTGCCGCTGCTGCCGGTGATGACGGTGCGGTCCCAGCTGGTGCACCGCAAGCGCATCCTGGCCGGCACAGGCGTCTCGTACGGGTACCGCTGGCGGGCGCCGCAGGACACCGAGTTGGGCCTGGTCCCGCTGGGCTACGCCGACGGGATCCCGCGGCACGGTGCCGGCGAGGTGGAGCTGGCGGTCGGGGGACGTCGGGTCCGCCAGCGCGGCAGTGTCTGCATGGACCAGGTGGTCGTCGACCTGGGGCCGGAGGCGACCGACGAGATCGGCGACGAGGTGGTGCTGTTCGGCGCGGACGAGCCCGGCGGTGCCGGTGTCGTCCCGACCGCCTCGGACTGGGCCCGGTGGTGCGGGACGATCGGCTACGAGATCGTCACCCGGATCGGCGGCCGGGTCCCCCGGGTCCACCGGGGCTGACCCGCGGGCGAGTCCGCTCAGGCGTCGGCGCGGGTCCGGACGTCCTCGATGGCCTCGTCGTAGTGCCCCATCAGTTCCTCGCACAGGTTGCGCCACGTACGGTCCTCCACCGACTGGCGGGCCTCCCGGCTGAACGCCGCGCGCTTCCGGTCGTCCCCGACCAGGTCGCGGACGTGTCCGCGCATCGCGGCGAGGTCCCCGGGCGGGTACAGCCAGCCGGTGCGCGAGGAGTTGACGATGTCGATCGGACCGCCCTTGGCCGGGGCGATCACCGGCAGCCCGGATGCCATCGCCTCCTGCAGCGACTGGCCGAAGGTCTCCAGCTCGCCCGGGTGCACGAAGACGTCCATGCTCGCCATCACCCGCGGCAGGTCCTCGCCGGTCAGCTGGCCGGTGAAATGCGCGTTCGGCAGGAAGGCCTCCAGCTCACGGCGCTGTGGGCCGTCGCCGACCAGCACCAGCTTGGTGTCGGGAAGGTCGGCCAGCACCTGCAGGTCACCGACCTGCTTCTCGGGGGCGAGCCGGCCGACGCAGCCGATGATCTTCTCCCCGTTCGGGGCGACGGCGCGGTGCAACCGCTCGTCGCGCTTGGCCGGGTCGAACCGGACCGAGTCGACGCCCCGGGCCCACAGCCCGACCCGGGGGATGTTGTGGGCCAGCAGTTGGGTGCGGGCGTACGTGGACGGCGCGAGGGTCATCGTGGCGAGGGAGTGGATCTGGCGGACCCGCCACCACAGCAGGGACTCGGCGCCGGCGAACCCGTAGCGGGCGGCGTACGAGGGGACGTCGGTCTGGTAGATCGCCACGACCGGGATGCCGAGCCAGTTCGCGGCCAGGGCGGCGCGGTGGCCGAGTGCGATCGGTGCGGCCAGGTGCAGCACGTCGGGGTGGAAGTCCTCCAACAGCCGCTCCAGGCGCAGCTGGGTCGTGCTCGAGACGCGGACGTCGTGGTAGCCGGGCAGGCCGACGGCGGCCACCGGGATGACGGGGAAGCCGGCGTACTCCCGCGGTTCGCGACCGTGGCTGGCCGGGGCGATCACCATCGCCTGGTGCCCCTCGTCCCGGAGGTACTCCAACACCCGGAGGACCGAGTGGGTCACACCGTTGATCGCCGGGAGGAATGACTCCGTGAAGATCGCTACCCGCACGCTTGTCCTTTCGTCGTACGTTTCGGCCATCCTGCGTGGGTCAGGTGGACGGAGGATGACCTCCGGCGACGGGTTGCCCAACACTGGGTGACCGTCGGGCGAACCGTTCCGTACTGATTCCAGTCTAGGTTGGCCGGCCGCCCGTCGAGCGAGGGCGTGCCGCGCCATGCCACGATCGACGGGCCTGATTTCGGCTCCGCGGCGGGGCGTTGTAGGATGAACTCCCCGGCTGCGCGGTGCAGTGCGGGACGAAAGCGCCCAGAGCTGGGCGCAAGGGCACGTCTTCCCCTCCCCGGACCAGCCGGGTGCGCTCCCCTCGAGGCGGGCGATCTCCGATCCTGAATGACGCGCCTGTCCAGGCGGACCAGTGCGTCCAGAAACGAGTCATCACCCGTGCCCTCCAACGAGCATGCCCCCAAGTCAACCGGCACCCGCAAGGCCAAGAGCTACAAGGCCGACGGCACCCCCAAGAAGCGCTGGACCGCGCAGGAGCGCTCCGCCCGCGGCCACGGCCCCCGTTCCCGCGGCGGCCAGCGGGGCGACGAGCGCCGATCCGAGCGTTCGTCCGACCGCGGACCGGAGGCGTACGCCGGTGACAGCCGCAGCTACGGCGAGGACCGTCGTCGGGCCGCGGCCGGGCGCCAGGACCGGCAGGACCGCCCGAACCGGCAGGACCGGCAGGATCGTCCGGCCTACGACAAGGGCCCGAAGAAGCCCTATGGCCGTTACGACCGCGATGACCGTCCGCGTGACGATCGCGATGACCGTCCGCGCAGCGACCGCAGTGACCGCGGATCCTCGTACGGCCGTTCGCGTGCCCCCCACGGGTCGCGCCCGACCTACGGCGGTGCCGCCCGAGGCACGTCCGGCTTCGGTCACGACACCTCTTACCAGGATCGCCCGAAGAAGAAGGCCTGGGGCCGCGATGTCGACCCCGAGTCCGACCCCCGCGCCCGCTACGACCGCTCCGACCGGCGCCGGTCGGAGCGACCCCGCTACGACCGTGACGACCGCCCGCGTTACGTCCGTGAGGAGCGCCCGCGTGACGACCGTTCCCGCGACGCTCGTCCGCGCCGCGACTTCGACCGCCAGGATCGCGACTTCGAGCGCGAGGACGGTCCGCTCGACACGATGGAGTGGCAGGAGGCCGAGGACGTCCAGGTCGACGTTTCCACGGTGACCGGCGCCAACGGGTTCGCCCAGCTCGGTGTCCCGGCCGAACTCGTCGCCGTGCTCGAGCAGAAGGAGATCACCGATCCCTTCCCGATCCAGAAGGCGTCGATCCCGGACGCGCTGGCCGGCCACGACGTGCTCGGCCGCGGCCGTACCGGCTCCGGCAAGACGCTTGGCTTCACCCTGCCGCTGCTCGCCCGGATCCACGAGACCGCCAAGGCCGACGGCACCACCCGCAGGCCCCAGGCCGTCATCCTCGAACCGACTCGCGAGCTGGCCATGCAGGTCGCCGACGTGCTGTCCCCGCTGGCGCGGGCGCTCGGCATGCGTTCCCTGCTGGTCGCCGGCGGCATGTCGTACGATCCGCAGCGCCGGGCGCTGTCGCGTGGCGTCGACGTGATCGTCGCCACCCCCGGCCGCCTGATCGACCTGATCGAGCAGGGTGCGGCCGACCTGTCCGACATTCGGGTCACCGTCCTCGACGAGGCCGACGAGATGGCCGACATGGGCTTCCTGCCCGAGGTCACCCGGATCATGGACGAGACCCCCACCGACGGGCAGCGGCTCCTGTTCTCCGCCACCCTCGACAAGGGTGTCGACGGGCTGGTCAAGCGGTACATGCACGAGCCGAAGGTGCACGAGGTCGATTCCGGTCGTGCCACGGTCACCACGATGGAGCACCATCTGGTGCTGGTCCGACCCGAGCACAAGGCCACGGTCACCGCCGAGATCGCCAACCGGGACGGCAAGACGATCGTCTTCGCCCGGACGCAGAAGGGCGTCGACCGGATCGCCGGTGAGCTGCGGGACGCCGGCGTGATGGCCGGTGGCCTGCACGGTGGCCTGACCCAGGGGGCCCGCGCCCGGGTGATGGCGGCGTTCAAGGAGGGCACCGTCCCGGTGCTCGTCGCGACCGACGTCGCCGCCCGGGGTATCCACGTGGACGATGTCAGCCTGGTCCTGCAGGTCGACCCGCCGGCCGACTCACGGGACTACACCCACCGCGCCGGGCGCACGGCCCGTGCCGGTTCCGACGGTGTCGTGGTGTCGCTGCTGCTGCCGCACCAGCGCAAGCAGGGCCTGCGACTGGCCTACCAGGCCGGGGTCCAGGACAAGGCCCGCGAGGCCCGTCCGGACGAGGAGTGGCTGTACCGCGCGACCGGCGCCCGCAAGCCTGCCGCGGCCCCGATCGAGGACGCCGAGTACGAGGCGCTGATCGCCCCGAAGCAGCAGCGCCGCAGCGGTGGGCGCCGCCAGGGCGGAAACAGGAGCAACTACCACCAGGGCGGCCGCCGCTACCGCGGCTGACCACCGTCGCGGCAACGCGACTAGCATGGGTGGTCGGTCCCGCCCGAAGGAGTCCCGCATGAGCGCTGAGGCCCAACTCGACCTCGCCCAGGCCACGGAGGATGACGCCTCCGCCCTGGTCGAGGTCATCCATGCCGCCTTCAGCGCGCGCCGGGCGGTCGGTGCGCCGCCCGCGGCCCTGGCCGAGACCGAGGAGTCGGTGACCCAGGCGCTGCAGGAGGGGTTCGGGATCATCGCCCGGGTCGACGGACGGCCCGCCGGGGCGGTCCTGGTCGGCGTCCACATCACCACCGAGACGCCCGGTCCCGCCGCGGTCGCGACCTGGCACCGGGTCAGCGTGCACCCGGACTTCCAACGGCACGGCATCGCCACCACCATGATCGAGACCGCCGAGGAACTGTCCGCCCTGCGTGGCTGCACGTACGCGGAGCTGAGCGTGCGGATCGAGTTCCCCGAGCTGCTGTCCTGGTGGCGCCGGCTCGGCTACGACGTGCTGTCCCGGGGTGACAAGCTGCTGCGGGTCGGCCGCGAACTGCCGGTGGCGTTCGAGGTCCCGACCGGCGACGACATGTTCCACCTCGGCGAGTGGATGGCCCGGGTCGTACGATCCGGCGACCTGGTCATCGCCTCGGGGGGACTGGGCGCCGGCAAGACCACCTTCACCCAGGGCCTGGGCGCCGGGATGGGCGTGGCCGGCCCGGTCGTGTCCCCGACGTTCGTGCTGTCCCGGGTGCACCCGACGGCCGACGGCGGCCCGACGCTGGTGCACGTCGACGCCTACCGGCTCGGCGACGGCGCCGAACTCGACGACATCGACCTCGACGAGTCCGCCGCCGACGCGGTGACCGTGGTCGAGTGGGGTGAGGGGGTCGCCGAGCAGTTGAACCCCGATCGCCTGCTGATGTCGATCGAGCGTTCCGGCGAGCCCGGCGACGAGACCCGCTACGTCTTCTTCCGCGGCCTCGGCAAGCGCTGGGAGCACCTGCACCGCCAGATCGAGGCCGCCGCACCGATCGGAGGGATCCGCCATGACTGACACCCCGGCCACCGACCGCCCCCGGGTGGTGCTGGCGATCGACACCGCCACCGACATCTGTGTCGGGGTGGCCACCGGCGACACGGTGCTGGCCGCCCGCCGCGACGAGGACCGTCGGGCCCACGTCGAGCACCTCACCGCCCGGATCGGGGAGGCGCTCGCCGAGGCCGGCCTCGGGATCGGCGACGTCACCGACATCGTGGTCGGCTTGGGCCCCGGCCCGTACACCGGGCTGCGGGTCGGCATCGCCACCGCCGAGACCCTCGCCTGGGCCGGGAACACGCCGATCCACGGGGTCTGCAGCCTGGACGTGGTGGCGTACGAGCACGCACTCGCCGCGCAGCCGCAGGAGGAGTTCGTCGTCGCCTCCGATGCCCGTCGCAAGGAGCTGTACTGGGGCCTGTACGCCCCCGACGGCACCCGGATCGGCGCCCCGCACGTCTCGGCGCCGGAGGCGGTGCCTGACCGGGTCGTGATCGGCCCGGGCGCCGACCTGTACCCGGACGTGCACCGCGGCCGACCCGACCACGGCCCCCGGGCCATCGATCCGGGGCTGCTCGCCCGGGTCGGGCTGGATCTGCCGGACGCCGGCACCCAGCCGCTCTACCTGCGCCGGCCGGATGCGGTCGCACCGACCAGCCGCAAGTCGGCCCTGGTCAGCCACAAGCGACTCTCGATCGGCACGCCATGATCCTGCGCGCTGCCCGGACCGGGGACCTCCCGACGATCATGGAGCTGGAGCGGGCCGGTTTCGCCCCGAGCGAGCAGTGGAGCGAGAGCTCCTGGCGCGCCGAGCTCGACGGCGCCGACCGGGTCGTGCTCGTCGCCACCGAGCCCGCCGCCGGTGACGGTGAAGGACTGCTCGGCGTCGTCACCTACCAGGCCGGCCCCGACACCGCCGACCTGATGCGGATCGTCGTCGCCCCCTCCGCGCGTCGGCGCCGGGTCGGCCGCGCCCTGGTCCAGGCCGGCATGATGCAGCTCAACGGCCGGGTCGAGCAGGTGCTGCTCGAGGTCCGCCACGACAACGCGCCGGCGATCGCCCTCTACACCGGCTGCGGTTTCACCACCGTGGCCACCCGCCACGACTACTACGGCACCGGCGCGCACGCCCTCGTGATGCGCGCCCCGGTCGAGACCGACCTGCCGCGGTTCATCCGCCCCCAGTCGAAGGGAACCCGTGATGACTGACCCGACCCCCGGTGCCCCGCTGGTCCTCGGCATCGAGTCGTCCTGCGACGAGACCGGTGTCGGCATCGTCCGCGGCACCGACCTGCTCGCCAACGAGGTCGCCTCCTCGGTCGACCAGCACGTACGCTTCGGCGGCGTGGTGCCCGAGGTGGCCTCCCGCGCCCACCTGCAGGCGATCGTGCCGGCGCTGGACCGCGCCTTCGAGCAGGCCGGCGTCGCCCCCGCCGACCTCGACGGGATCGCAGTCACCTCCGGGCCCGGCCTGATGGGCGCCCTGGTCGTCGGCATCTCCGCCGCCAAGGCCCTGGCCCTGGCCTGGGACAAGCCGCTCTACGGGGTCAACCACCTGGTCGGCCATGTCGCGGTCGACCTGCTGGAACACGGCCCGCTCGACCCGGACAGCCCGACCATGGCGCTGCTGGTCTCCGGCGGCCACACCTCCCTGCTGCGGCTCGGCAACCTCGTCGACGACATCGAGGAGGTCGGGGCCACGATCGACGATGCCGCCGGCGAAGCGTACGACAAGGTCGCCCGCGTGCTCGGCCTGTCCTACCCCGGCGGCCCCGCGATCGATCAGGCCGCCCAGCTCGGCGACCCGACCGCGATCCGGTTCCCGCGCGGACTGACCGCCAAGCACGACCTGGCCAGGCACCGCTTCGACTTCTCCTTCTCCGGCCTGAAGACCGCGGTGTCCCGCTGGGTCGAGACCGCCCAGGTCGAGGGCCGCGAGGTGCCGGCCAACGACGTCGCCGCCTCCTTCCAGGAGGCTGTCGCCGACGTGCTCAGCGCCAAGGCGGTCGACGCCTGCGAGCACTTCGGCGCCGAGACGCTGCTGCTCGGCGGCGGCGTAGCGGCGAACTCCCGGCTGCGCGCCCTGCTGGAGGAGCGTACGGCCGCCGCGGGCATCACGCTGCGCCGCCCCCGGCCGGGCCTGTGCACCGACAACGGGGCGATGATCGCCGTGCTCGGCGCGCAGGTGATCGGCTCCGGTGCCGCCCCCTCGCCGGCCCTGCTCGGCGCGGACTCCGGCATGCCGGTCTCCCGGGCGTACGAGGCTGCCCCGACCACCGCCCTGACCGGGTAGAAGTAGACGGGGACAACTCGGCCGGGTTCCTTCTCCCCGGTGGGGCAATGGCGGCGCACGTACTCTGGACTGACCACCAGTCCCGATGCGGTGAGGTAGGAGATGACGATCCGCTCGTGGTCGGTCAGCCACCGCGCTGACCGACCGGTCATCGATCCGCGGATGTCCGCGTTCAGCGGACCCACCCGCTTGGCGATCGTCCGCGTGCTGGCTCGGCTGAACCGGGCCGCCGTCGAGACCCAGGGCATCGTGCTCCCGCCGGGGCCGGGCACCGGTACGTACGGCCCGTACCCGACCGGCCGGCCGGCGGTGCTGCGCTTCGCCGCCCCGGTCCTGCACCGCCGGATCGGCCACCCGGTCCGGGTCACCCTGTTCGTGGACCGTGACCAACTGGTCGACGCCGACCTGCTGAGCTTCACGTACGACCTGCCGGCCTCGGTCACCGTTGATCCCGAGCCGTTGGCGCTGACCGTGGCGGACCTGCCGGACGGTCGGTTCAACTGGACCCTGGTGGGCAGTGAGGTCGGTGCGACCGGGACGATCGTGGCCGAGTGCCGACCGTGGCACGCGGCCGTGCAGGTCGAGTTCGTCGCCCACGTGCACCGCCATCCCCATGGACCGGAGGACCCGGACGCACCGACCATTCCGTGGGACCAGGACAACTCGACGGACATGTTCGTCGGTGTCGAGCTGCGCCCGCTCGACAACGACCTGGACCGGGCCGTCTACAGCTCCGAGGAGCGACTGCTGCTGGTCAACACCGTCGCCCCGACCGTGCGGCTGCACATCGACGGGCGCGGCTACTTCCGGGACGACGCACGGCTGTTCCTGGCCGAGCTGCTGCTCGACGCGATCACCGACGAGTTCGCGCTGCGCGAGGTGGAGCATACGCACTCGCCCGGCGACGCGGACGCCCTGCGCCGGGCCAAGCGGCGGCTCGTCCGCACCTACGGCGAGCAGATCCACCGGCTGATGCTGGGGCAGTGAGCCGGCTCACGAGTGGCGGGCCAGGAATCCCAGCATCACCCGTTCCACCACGTTGCTGCGGGTGTGCTGCGGGATGTGGTTGGTCAGCCCGTCCTGGCCGGCCCGATTGAGGATCAGCAGTTCGGAGTTCGGCAGCCAGTCGCGCAGGTCCAGCATCTGCCGGCGGCTCACGAATGCGTCGTTCTCGCCGTAGACCAGCAGCACCGGGGTCAGGACCCCGGCCAGGTCCTGTCGGGTCCAGACCAGTTCGGACTCCGCGGTGGAGCGCACCATCCGGACCAGATCGCGCCAGTAGCCGGGGTAGGCGT
Source organism: Propionibacteriaceae bacterium (assembly GCA_044508675.1). GTDB lineage: Bacteria > Actinomycetota > Actinomycetes > Propionibacteriales > Propionibacteriaceae > Raineyella. The sequence goes on from JBIQHF010000004.1 coordinate 198,683, forward strand.
TCGGGTCGTGCCGGGCCTGGAAGATCTCGACGAACGCCGGATGGTTCCGCTCCAGGTGGTCCGGGTCGTAGAAGGCGATGCTGCTGGCGAGCTGGTCGTCGACATAGACGTGCGCGCCGATGCAGACCAGCGAGCGCAGCAGGTCCGGTCGCGCCATCGCCAGGGCCAGCCCCACCACCGCACCGTCGCTGACGCCGGCCAGGTGAGCCGGCCCCAATCCGAGGACCTCGATGAACTTCGCCATGTCGTCGGCGATCAGCGCGTACGACAGGCTGTTGGCCGGGTTGTTCGTCCGCCCGTGCCCGCGGTGCTCGACGCTGACGACGTGGTAGCGCCGGGCCAGCGGCCCAGTGAGGCGGGGCCAGCCGGTCATCGCGTCGATGCCGCCGGTACCGCCGTGCATCAGGATCAGCGGCTGCCCCGTGCCGGTCTCCTCGTAGAACATCCGGATGTCGTTCACCTCGGCGTACGGCATGGCTCGCTCCTTTGTGAGCGGACGGATGATCCCGTAATTCTACTTTCGGACCACGAGGACGACGATGGCCCCGGATCGATCGATCCGGGGCCATCGTCGCGGGTGGTTCACGCCTGCGGCGGGCGCTGCTCCAGGAACTGGTTGATCTGGTCCTGCAGCCGCTGCGGCAGCCGCGACCTGAGCTGCTGGGCCGACTCCGGCAGCTCGTACGCCGGGCGTCCGGGCACGGCCGGGGTCGGGGCGTGCTGCGGCTGGCCCTGCGGGAATCCCTGCGCGTGCGCCTGGTAGGCAGCCTCCTGACGGGCCTCGCGGGCGGCGGCATGCTCCGCGGCGGCGCGCGCCTCGGACTCCTCCTGCCGGGCCCGCGCATCGCCGTCCTCGCGGGCGTGCTCGGCCTCGTACCCGGTCAGCAGGGAGGTGCGGATCTCGTTGGACAGCTCGCCCAGCGCCCCCGGGTTCGACGGCAGCAGCAGCACGTTGGAGCGGCCGTTGCGAGCCACGTCCTGCAGCGTGTCGAAGTACTGGGTCATCAGCAGCAGCTGCTCGGCGGTCTCCTGGATGCCGGCGCGGCGCAGCATCTCGTACTGCTCGGCGATGCCGTTGGCGATCGCCTTGCGCTGGGCGGCGACGCCCTCACCCTGCAGGCGCTTGGACTCCGCCTCGGCCTCGGCCTGGGTGACCCGCTTGATCTTGTCGGCCTGGGCCAGCGCCTGGGCCGCGTCACGCTCGCGCTGGGCGGCGTTGATCGAGTTCATCGAGTCCCGCACCCGGGGGTCCGGGGAGATGTCGGTGACCAGCGTGTTGACGATCCGGAAGCCGTACTCGGCCATCGACTGGGACAGCCGCTGCTCCACGGTGTTCGCGATGTCGTCCTTCGACTCGAACGCGGTGTCCAGGGTCAGGCCGGACAGCGCCGAGCGCACGGTGTCGAACACGTACGAACGGATCTGGTCCTCGGGATCGGAGAGCTTGTAGTAGGCGTCCACGACCGCATGCTGGTCGACGACGTACTGCACCGCGACCGGGATCGTGACGAAGACGTTGTCCTTGGTCTTGGTCTCGATGTTCACCTCGAGCTGCTGCACGCGCAGCGAGATCGGCTTGGTCAACGAGTCCACGAACGGAGCCTTGATGTTCAGCCCCGGGCCGGCGACCCGCAGGAACTTGCTGAACCTCTCGACGATGACGTTCTCCTGGGTGTGCACCTGGAAGAAGATGCTGGTGCGCAGCCCGCCGAAGAGCAGGAACAGGACGACGACTCCGACGATGATGGCGATGATCAACCCGGACACAGGCAGGATCCTCCTGGGAAGCGTGCACCGAGCAGATCGGCGCTCAGACGGTTGGGGGTTCCACCGTAACGTGGTCGGAGGTTCGCCGGGGCAAGGGCTGGGACGGCAGCCGGCCCGCCAGGCCGTTGACCACGCCCATGATCTCCCGGGGCCGCGAGGTCCACGGGGTGTGCCACCTGCCCTGCCGGCCGGGTACTGCGGCTACCGAACCGAGGGCGACTCCGATGCCAATGGCAGCCCTGCGGCCGGAAACCCTCACAATGCCCACCCCTGCGTGCGATTCTCTTGGGTAAGCAATGGTAATGCGGTAGACAACTGTCGTGCAGGAGCCGACTGTGTCGCGGTGAGCAACGATGTCTGGCACCAGTTTGCAAGGACAGGCTAACCTAACCAAAATGTGGCGGGGTGCTGGTATCCCGCCGTCACGCCCCACGATCACGCCGCAGTGCTCGACCCGAACGGAAACAGATCATGCCCAAGAACCGCCGCTCCCTGACCGGGGTGCTCGCCACCCTGTTGCTCACGCTGCCGCTGGCCGCCTGCGGAGGCGGCGACGCCGGCGGGGAGCCGTCCTTCGCGGCGGAGTCCGGCGCACTGCAGGTGTACTCCTCCCAGCACCAGAACGTCACCGAGGCGTGGGCCGAGGGCTTCACCGAGAAGACCGGCATCCGGACCCAGGTCCGGGAGGGCCAGGACTCCTCGATGGGCCACATGATCGTCCAGGAGGGCCAGGCCTCCCCGGCCGACGTCTTCCTCACCGAGAACTCCCCGGCGATGACCGTCGTCCAGCGCGCGGGGCTCCTTGCCCCGGTGGACCAGGCCACCGTGGACCAGGTCCGCGACGGCATGACCCCCTCGAGCGGCGACTGGACCGCCATCGCCGCCCGCTCGACCGTGCTGGTCTACAACACGGACATGATCACCGAGGACCAGTTGCCGGCCTCGATCATGGACCTCGCCGACCCCCAGTGGGCCGGCAAGTGGGGTGGCGCCGCCGGTGGAGCCGACTTCCAGGCCATCATCGCCGGCATGCTGGCCGACCAGGGCAAGGAAGCGACCCAGGCCTGGCTCGACGCGTTCGCCCGGGACGCCAACGTCTACCAGAACAACATCGCCACGATGCGCGCCGTCAACGCCGGGGAGGTCCCGGTCGGCATCATCTACCACTACTACTGGTACCGCGACCAGGCCGGCGACAAGCAGTCCAGCCAGAACACTGCGCTGCACTACTTCGGCGGCGGTGACCCGGGTGCCTTCGTCAGCCTGTCCGCCGGTGGGGTCCTGGCGTCCTCCGACATGCCCGACCAGGCCCAGCAGTTCCTGGCGTACGTGACGGGCCCCGAGGGCCAGCAGATCCTGGTCGACAGCGGTGCCATGGAGTACGCGGTCGGCAAGGATGCCCCCTCCGATCCGGCACTGCCGACGCTGGACAGCCTGGAGGCTCCGCAGGTCGACCCGTTCAGCCTCAACTCCGACGAGGTCATCGCGATGATGACTGATGCCGGCATCCTTTAGCAGCCGGGTGGTGGGGCTGGCCGCCCTCCTGGTGGCCGCCCTGTCCATCCTGCCGCTGTTCATCATCGTTCCGGGTGCCTTCTCGGCGGGCTTCGAGGAGGCGATGGCGTACCTGTTCCGTCCCCGGATCGGTCGGCTGCTGTCCCACACCGGCCAACTGATGCTGGTCACGGTGCCGGCCACGATCGTGATCGGCACGCTGGCCGCCTGGCTGGTCGAGCGCACAAACCTGCCCGGCGCCGGGATCTGGCGCACCCTGCTGTTGGCCCCGCTGGCGGTACCGGCGTTCGTCAGCGCCTACGCGTGGATCAGCCTGGCCCCGGGGCTGACCGGCTTCGGTGGCGCGGCGCTGGTCACCACCCTGGCCTACTACCCCTTCGTCTACCTGCCGGTCGCCGCACTGCTGCGTACGCTCGACCCCGGTGACGAGGAGGCCGCCCGGTCGCTGGGGCTGTCGCCGGCCGCGGCGGTGGTGCGTACGGTGCTGCCGCGCCTGCGCCCGGCGATCAGTGGCGGCGCCCTGCTGGTGGCGCTGCACCTGCTGGCCGAGTACGGGGTGCTGGAGATGATGCAGTTCCAGACGTTCACCACCGCGATCATGCAGCAGTACGCGGTCGGCTTCAGTGACACCGCCGGTAGCCTGCTCGCCTCGGTGCTGCTCCTGCTGTGCCTGCTCGCCCTGGTCCTGGAGATGCTGGCCCGCGGCCGACGCCGGGTCGCCCGGATCGGCTCCGGCGCCCAGGCCCGACCGATCCGCGCCCGGCTGGGCCACTGGACCGTGCCGTCGATGCTCTTCCTGGCGGTCGTGGTCGCCCTCTCCCTGGCCGTCCCGATCGCCACCGTGGGCGGCTGGCTGCTCCGCGGCGAGGGCCTGGCGGACTCGCCCGACCTGCTGCGCGTCACCGCCAGCACGATCGGGCTGGCCCTGCTGGGTGCGCTCGCCGCCACGGTCGCCGCGTTCCCGGCGGCCTGGCTGCTGGACCGCCACCCCCGTGGCCTGACGGTGCTGCTGGAGCGGGTCACCTACTTGGGCAGCGCCCTGCCCGGCGTCGCCGTCGGCCTGGCCTTCGTGACCCTGGCGGTCCGCTGGGCCCAGCCGCTCTACCAGACCGTCGGGCTGCTGGTGATCGCGTACGCGGTCCTGTTCATGCCGCGGGCGATGGTCTCGCTGCGCGCAGGTCTGGCCGCGGCGCCCCCGGAGCTGACCGAGGCCTCCCGGTCGCTGGGCCAGGGCGGGGTCGCGACCCTGACCCGGGTGCTGCTGCCGCTGATCTCTCCCTCGGTGCTGACCGGGCTGGTGCTGGTGGCGCTGGCGGTCGGCACCGAACTGACCGCGACGCTGCTGTTGGCGCCCACCGGCACCGACACCCTGGCGCTGGCGTTCTGGCGCCATGCCAGCGAGCTGGACTACGGCGCCGCGGCTCCCTATGCGGCGATGATGATCGCCCTGTCCGTGCCGTTGACGCTCCTGTTGCGCCGGCAGATCCTGGAGGAACGATGAGCGAGGTACGGCTGCGTGGTGTCACCGCCGGCTACGGCAAGGAGACGATCCTCAAGGGGATCGACCTGACGGTGCCGGCCGGTTCGATCACAGCGGTGCTCGGCATGTCCGGCAGCGGCAAGACGACTCTGCTCAAGATCATCGCCGGCTTCCTGCGCCCGACCTCCGGCACCGTCGAGATCGGCGGCAGGATGGTGGCCGGTCCCCGGACCTGGGTGCCGCCGGAGCGTCGGGGGGTGGGGTACGTACGCCAGGAGGGCGCCCTCTTCCCGCACCTGAGCGTCGAGGCCAACATCACGTTCGGCCTGCCCTGGCCGCGGCGCCGGCACCACGACCGGGTGCTCCGCCTGCTCGACCTGGTCGGACTGCCCGCCGAGGTGGCCGGACGTCGCCCCGACCAGCTCTCCGGCGGTCAGCAGCAGCGCGTGGCCCTGGCCCGTGCGCTGGCTCCCCGGCCCCAACTGGTCCTGCTCGACGAACCCTTCTCGTCCCTCGACGCCGGCCTGCGCTCCACCACTCGAAAGGCCATCGCCCGCGCACTGCGCGCCGCCGGGGCCACCGCCATCCTGGTCACCCACGACCAGGGCGAGGCGCTGTCCTTCGCCGACGAGGTCGCGATCATGGGTGCCGGGGAGTTCCGGCAGGTCGACCGGCCGCCCACCCTCTACCGGGAGCCGGTCGACGCCGAGGTCGCCACCTTCCTCGGTGACGCGATCCTGCTGCCGGGCACCTGTCGCGACGAGCTCGTCGACTGCGCACTGGGCAGCCTGCCGGTCAGTGGCCCGACCGCCGCGGGCGAGGTCGATGTGATGATCCGGCCCGAACAGGTCCTGCTGACCCCGGTCGGGGAGGGGCAGTTCGACGCGACCGTCATCGCCCAGGAGTACTTCGGGCACGACTCCCTGGTCGAGCTCGACGTGGCTGGGGTGGACGCGCCTCGCGGCCTGCGTGCCCGCGTCGTCGGGACCCGGGTCCTCGACCCGGGCGATCGGGTCGGGATCACCGTGCTGGGGCCGGTGCGGACGTACGTACGAGGGCGGCTGCGCACAGGGTAGGCCCGGCGCCCGGTCACCGTACTGAAGGAATGGTGACCGGGCGTCGGTGGTGGTTCGGAACAGGTGGTGCAGGACCGAACGTCAGTCGACCAGGTCGGTCTCCTGCGGATCGTGCCGCGCATCCTCGGCGGTCGGGTGCTGGGTGCCGTGCTTGTGCTCCGGCGGTGCATAGAGGGAGTAGAGCTTGAGCGGCTCGTCGCCGACGTTGATCACGTTGTGGTAGCTGCCGGCCGGGATCAGGATGACCCAGTCGTCACCGATCTCCTGGTCGAGGGTGTAGTCGTCCTTGGCCGGGCCCATCACGACGCGGGCCTTGCCCTGCTCGATGCGGATGAACTGGTCGTGGTCGTCGTGGATCTCGCCGCCGACCTCGCCTCCCGTCGGGATCGCCATCACGGTCATCTGCAGGTTCGTGCCGGTCCAGAGGGTGTCGCGGAAGTAGGTGTTCTCCAGAGTGGCGTCCTCGATGTTCACCACGTACGGCTTGGGGCCGTTGTCAGTCATACCGTTTTCCTTCCTCACTAGGCGTTCTTGTTCCGAGCCTAACCCGGGGCACCCGCTCGCGGTCGGCAGCCCCGCCCTTCCCAATCCCGAGAGCAATCGACGGCGCGCCCCCGACCCGAGCCGCTGACGTGCGGTCGGGTGCGATCGGATGGAGTGGGGATGGAGTGGGATGGTGCGGCCGTGATCAGGCGGACAGACCGAGTCCTTCGGGGTCACGGAGGCTGTAGCGGGAGTGTCGCAGGGGTGCGGCGGTTCCACGGCTGAAGGTCCGGACCGGTGGGATGAACTCGGGGATCCCATCGCCTCCCATCCGCGCTTCCCAGCGGGCTCCCGGGACGGATCGCGGGTCGGGCTCGACCAGCCCGTGGTGGTGTCGGCACAGCAGCACCAGGTTGGGCATCGCGGTGGCTCCGCCGTACGCCCATGGGGTGATGTGGTGCACTTCGCAGTGGCGTGGTTGTCGGTCGCAGCCGGGGAAGGCGCAGCCCCGGTCGCGCAGGTGGACCGCCTGACGAAGGTCGCCGGAGACCAGCCGCATCGTACGACCGAGGTCGAGGACCTGGCCTTGGCCGTCGAGGATCGCCGGTAGGAGGTCGCAGTCGCAGGCCATCCGACGGAGCTCGCCGGGGGCGATCGGTTCGCCGGAGTCCTGGGATTCGGCGCCCCCGAGGCGACGGCGAAGGGCCTCGATGTCGGCCACCGCGGTGATCCGGGGCCGGTCACCACCGTGGAGGGGCGCCCGGCCCTCGGCCTGGCAGTCCTCGACCAGGCGCATCAGGGCATCGGCGCGGCACTGGTCCAGGGTCGGTGGTTCGTGGGCCGGATCGGCGCCCTCGGAGTCCTGCTCGTCGAGTCGCTGGGAACGAGCGACGTGAGCCTCGATCTGCGTGATCAACTCCTCGGCCTCCACGGTGGGGAGCTTGGCCCTGAAGAACACCGAACCATATCCGTCACGGCTCCAGGTCAGGCGTCGACGCTTGCGGGCCTCGGCGAGTTGTCGCTCCAGCTGCTGGTGCAGGAGCTCGTCGGCCAGATCAGGTGCGACGACCTCGAACGCATGCCGGGCCAGCCGTCGAAGCTCGTCGGGGTCGAACCTGTCGACATACCCGACCAGGACCTCCTCCACCTCCCGCTTGGTCGCCCCGGGCAGTTCCTCGGGCAGCCCGGCGATGCCGGTGATGATTCCGCGGCACTGCTCCAGCGAGGCGGACCCGTCGGCCAAGGCCGCCGCAACCAACGGGTGGGCAGCGAACTCGCCGGCGGTGCGTACGGCTGCGTTGGACTGGCGGGCCGTGAGCCGGTTCGAGTGGCGCAACCAGGCATTCGTGGTGCAGCCGGCCGTTGCCTCGGCAGCCTCACGGGTCTCCATCGCCCGGATCACCCGCAGGTCGGCGGCCTGCACCAGCGACGTGAGCCGCTGCAGTGCTCGCGAGGCAGCGAGCAACCGGGCATCGGTCAGTAGGTCCGGCCCGTCGACGAGGAACGCCGCGACCCCCGATATCGCAAGGACCAGTTCGTCCGGCGGATCGGGCAGGGGTGGTGGATCGGGCAGGTCCGGATCCGGTGGGGGAGGGGCTGATGGGCAAGGGGTCGGTGGGGCGTCGTCAGGTGGGAGGGGAGGAGGTGCCGTTGCGGTCGAGGTCATGTCCCAGACGTTAGGGGACCCCTCTGACACTTATCGAACGAGTGAACGTTTGAGTGGTGTGATCTTTGTCACGGCCGGGAGGTTGATTGGTGCCCGACTCTTGGGTGATTCGGTCTTGCCGAGCGGATGTGCGTGGTGCTGCCCTGCCTACTGCGCGACTTGGGGCCAGATGGCGGGTGGGCCGCACCCGGATCGGCGCGCCTCTTGACCGTGTCAGGCGCCACGGACGACGATAGCTGTGACAGCAGTCACACCTGGAGGCGTTATGTCTCGCCAGATATTCGTCAACCTAGCCACTCGCAACGCAGGACGTTCGCGGGAATTCTTCGCCGGGCTGGGCTGGGACATCAATCCCCAGTTCAGCGATGAGAAAGCCATCTGTGTCGTGATCAGCGACACGATCTACCTGATGATCCTGACCAAGGTCTACTTCCAGAGCTTCACCGACAGGCCGATCGACCTGGAGGGCGAGACCGTGTTCAGTGAGGAGAGCCGCCAGGCGGTCGACGACGTCGTCGCTCGCGCGCTGGCCTCCGGCGGCACGGAACCCCACCCGGCCAGGGACCTTGGCTACATGTACTACCGAGCAGTCCTGGACCCGGACGGCAACCGGTTCAGCTTCGTCCACCTGGATTCGGACACGATGGGGTGAGTGCGCCCGAGCGTCAGCGGGCCCAGCATGTCCGGCACCGGGGCACACGTGCGTGCCCCGGGCAACGATGACGGGAAAGCTCGGATGGCGACGACCGGACTCGGACCTGACCGGGTCGAGCAGCTGATCGAAGAGTTGAGCACCGTCGAGAAGATCGGCCAGCTCACCCAGTACTTCTACCTGCGGCCGCCCCAGAGTGGGCTGGCCGAGGCGGCCCTGGCCCGTGCTGGCGCCGGGGCGCTGCTGTTCGTCACCGATCCGGCCGAGATCAACCGGCTGCAGCGGCTGGCGATCGAGGGCAGTCCGCACGGCATTCCCGTCCTGTTCGGTTTCGACGTGATCCACGGGCTGCGGACGATCCTCCCGGTCCCGATCGGGCTGGCGGCCAGCTGGGACCCGGACCTGGTCGAACGGGCCCAGGCGGTTGCGGCGCGGGAGGCCCGAGCCGTCGGCATCCACTGGGCCTTCGCCCCGATGGTCGACATCGCCCCCGACCCTCGCTGGGGGCGGATGGTCGAGGGGGCCGGCGAGGACCCGCTGCTCGGCTCGGTGATCGCCGCGGCGCAGGTGCGCGGCCTCCAGGGCCTACAGCCCGACAACGAGGTGGTCCGCGACGAGGCGGTCCGCGACGCGTCGATCCCCGAGGGCCACGTGCTCGCCGGCGCCAAGCACTTCGTCGGGTACGGAGCCGCCCGCGGCGGGCGCGACTACGACGAGGTCGACCTGTCCGACCAGCAGTTGCACAACGTGTACCTGCCGCCGTTCCGGGCCGCGATCGAGGCCGGCGTACGCAACATCATGTGCGCCTACATGGACGTCAACGGGGTCCCAGCCACCGGCAACCACCGCCTGCTGACCGACCTGCTGCGCCACGAACTCGGGTTCGAGGGCTGGGTCGTCAGCGACGCCGACTCGGTCCGTGACCTGACCACCCACCATGTCGCGGCCGACCTCGCCGACGCCGCGGCGCGGGCGATCGAGGCGGGGGTCGACATGGAGATGGCGACGCACCAGCCAGCCTTCGACCGACTCACCGACGCGCTTCGGTCCGGACGGATCAGCACCGAGCGGCTCGACGCCAGTGTCCGTCGCGTGTTGGCGGCCAAGGAGGCGATGGGTCTGTTCGAGGACCCGTACGTCGACGAGGAGGCCGCCCGTACGATCCTGGCCGACCCGACCCACCGGGACGTGGCCCGCCGGGCGGCCGAGGCCGGCGCGGTCCTGCTGCGCAACGAGGCCGACCTGTTGCCGTTGGCGCCCGACCGCCTCCACAGCGTCGCAGTGATCGGCCCGATGGCCGATTCACCGCGCGACACCCTCGGCCCGTGGGTGTTCGACTACGACCTCGACGAGACGGTGACCGTGCTGGCGGGCCTACGGGACCGGCTCGACGGGCAGGCACAGGTCGACCACGCGCCGGGGATCCCGCTGGACGAGCGCCGGTTCCCGTCGATGTTCGCCGAGATGGGGGAGGACGCCACGGGTTCGCCGGCCGATTTCGACACTGCGGCGGAGTTCGACCGGGCCGTACGGACTGCCGAGGCCGCCGACGTGGCGGTCGTGGTGCTGGGGGAGCGCCAGGACATGATCGGGGAGAACGCCTCGCGCTCGTCCTTGGAACTGCCCGGCAGGCAGCTCACCCTGCTGCAGGCCGTCGTCGCCACCGGGACCCCGACCGTGCTGGTGCTGTTGAACGCCCGCCCCCTCGACCTTCGCTGGGCGGCCGAGAACGTCCCGGCGATCCTCGAGGCGTGGTACCCGGGCAGCCAGGGCGGGGCCGCGGTCGCGAACCTCCTGCTCGGCGACGCCACCCCGGCCGGAAAGCTGCCGTTCACCTGGCCGCGGACCGTCGGGCAGGTGCCGATGTCGTACGCGCACACCCGATCGCACTCCCCGGACGGCCAGGGCACCCGCTACTGGGACGAGGAGAGCACGCCGCTGTTCCCGTTCGGGTACGGGCTGAGCTACGCCCGATTCGCGTACGCCAATGCCCGGGTGGAGGGACCCGACGCGACCACTCTCGACGGCTCGCTGACCATCGCGGTCGACGTCACCAACACCTCCGAGCGAGACGGCGTCGAGGTCGTCCAGCTCTACCTCCACCAGCGCTACGGAGCGTCGTCGCGACCGGTGCGGCTGCTGAAGGGCTTCCGGCGGGTGGCGATCGGCGCCGGCGCCACCGAACGGGTGCGGTTCACCGTCGGCCCGCAGGAGCGCCGCTACTGGAGTTCGGCGACAGGCGACTGGACCCTCGATCCGTCGACCTTCGAGGTGTGGGTGGGGGGCGACTCGGCGGCGACCTTGCGTACCGGGTTCACCGTGGCGCCACCAGGGAATCCGGCAGTGGCCGACCCGTCACGCGGGCGCGCGCCGCGGCGGTGACCTGCCAGGTTGCCGCGACCTGCCAGGAGGCGGGCGAAGAGTAGCGCCTCCTGGCCCGAGTGGCACGGTGGATTGGCACAGACATGCGAGATTCAATCGCCGTTCACTTTCGGGTCATCAGGATGGCGTCGCTCGGTACTCTCCGAGCGATTGGGTGCGAGAGGTCCATTTCTTACGAAAGGGGAACATCCATGTCTCTCTCGCGTCGCGTCTTCCTTGGCGCCTCCGCCACCGCTGGTCTCGTTGCCGCGTCCGGCGGCGTCGCCTTCGGCGCCCCCAAGGGCAACAACCCCGCTTTTGCGTGGTCCACCGAGCTCTCCAACATCGCCGACAACGGCCAGCTGGCCCTGCCGCGCGGCTACCAGGCCGTCCGCGTCGGCACCATCGGCGTCGAGCCGCTGCTCGGCGACCGCAACGGCGCCCAGATCGGCGTCACCCCGTCGAACCTCGACGGCACCGGCGCCTTCGACCTGCAGGGCAAGATCCGTCTGGTCCGCAACCACGAGTGCCGTGCGGACTCCGACGTCCCGGTTCCGCTGGTGCGCGGCACTGTCTACGACGACGGCATCGCCTCCGGCATGGGCGGCAACACCGTCGTCGAGACCGACGTCCGCGGCAACTTCCTCCAGCAGTGGGTCGGCCTGTCCGGCACCATCCGCAACTGCGCCGGTGGCCAGACCCCGTGGGACTCCTGGCTGGCCTGCGAGGAGGACACCACCAAGGCCGGCACCGAGGTCATTCGTGGCGGCAAGAGCTGGGGCACCACCAAGAAGGACCATGGCTACGTGTTCGAGGTCTTCCCGGACGTCGTCGCCAACCAGATCCCCGAGCCGATCAAGGCGTGGGGCCGTGCGGTGTGGGAGGGTGCGGCCATCGATCCGGACCTGACCAAGGCGTACATCACCGAGGACACCTCGCGTGGCCTCTTCTACCGCTGGACCGCTCCGCAGGGCAAGAAGATCGGCCCGGGCATCGCTCGTCAGTTCGGCGAGAACGATGGCGTGCTGCAGGGCGCCAAGCTGGTCCGCAACGGCCAGGCCCTGGTGCACTACAGCCAGCTGACCGCTGACGACCTCGGCAAGGCCTACCCGGTCGAGTGGGTCGACGGTGGCGAGGACCGCCAGGCCCAGGAGAAGGACCTGCGCGACCAGTTCCCCGGCGCCACCCAGCACCGCAAGATCGAGGGCTGCTGGGCCGACGACAAGGGCCTGTGGTTCACCCTCTCGTACACCGACCAGGATGAGGTCGACAAGTACAAGGCCAGCCACGGCGTCGACCTGACGACCGACTGGGGCATGATCATGTACTACGACTTCAAGCGCCAGACCCTGACGCTGAAGGAGTACTGGCCGGCCGGCAACGCCCTGGGCGGGATCGTCCCGGGCGGCGCGACCGAGTCGATCAAGCAGTTCCACGGTCCGGACAACATCGCCGTCGCCCCGTTCGGTGGCGTGCTGATCGCCGAGGACGGCGACAACCCGTGCAGCCTGATCGCCTTCACCGAGCGCCGCGGCAGCGTGGAGTTCGCCCGTGACATCGCCGACCGTGGCGAGTGGGCCGGCCAGGCCTACGCCCGCAAGGGCCAGGTGCTGTTCGCCTCCGTGCAGGGTGACTGCACCTACGCGATCACCGGCCCGCACGCCCGCTTCTTCAAGATCTGAGCCACTGGCCCGATCTGAACGCGAGCACACGAAGCCGGACGCCCGGTGCCACCTGGCCCCTCGAGGGCCGGGCGGCACCGGGCGTCCGGCGTTCCCGGATCGTCAGGGAGTCAGTCGTTGCGGCGCTGCTGGTCGGCGAGCACGCGCCGCTGCAGCGGGTGGCAGACGGTCAGCGCCGCGACGGTCAGCAGCAGGCCGGCCACCAGCACGATGCCCATCACCCACACGCCCTGGGTGTTGTCGAAGCCGTACGACGTGGCCATCTGGTGCATGGGTAATGCCATCAGCACGCCGAGTCCGGCCCCCAGCACGGTGGACAGCACTAGCGGTCCGAGCGTCTCCAGCCACATCACGCCCAGGCCGTACGAGTCCCGGGCGCCCATCCGGTGCAGCGCCACCGACTGCTCGGCCCGCTCGAACACCGCCGAGGCCTGGGTGATCATCAGCGAGGTGGCGGTCAGCACGAACCCGACTGCGAGCACGATGATCGCGCCCTGGGTGAAGTCCCATTGGGTGGCGGTGCGGAAGGTCTTGCCGGCCTCGCCGGCGCTCTCGCTGTTGATCGCCACCGGCATCAGCGCGATGTACCCACCGATCAGGGCCATCAGCCCCATGCCGGCGACCCGCTGCCAGGCCGCCTTCGGATTGGCCTGGATCCGTCGGGCCGCCCACATGGTCGACGGGTGTGGCCAGCGCGCGACGATCCGGCTCTCCTGCTGCAGGAACCATGGCCCGACCAGGTTCAGCCCCCCGACCATGATGACCATGATCGTGACCAGCACGGCCCACCCGGTCATGTCGCCACCGAGGCTGAGTACTCCGATCGCGACGTTCCCGACGACCAGGGCCACCACGAAGGCGAGCAGCCGCCACACCTTGAGCGCCGGGCCGTTCGTCCGTCGCGCCACGCCCAGTGGGGAGATCCAGACCTGCTGCAGGCTCCACCAGGCGGAGGCCAGACCGAGCAGCACCACGCCGGCGCACAGCCCGAGCAGGCCCCACCAGGGCAGCAGCATCTCGGCCACGCTCAGGTGCTCGCCGATGAACGTCATGTTCTCCCACAGCGGCAGGGTGACCAGGTAGACCACCAGGCCGACCACGGTGCCGCCGGTGGCCTGCAGCACGGTGTCTGTCAGCGACATCCGGGTGACGTCGCCCGAGGACAGGCCGATCAGGCGCAGCGCAGACAGCCGGCGTTCCCGTCCGCGGGCGCCGAGGGTGGCGGCGGAGGCGGCGAGCGAGACCATCGAGGGCACCACCAGGGCGCAGGCGATCAGCGCGAAGACGAAGTACAGGCTGAGCACGCTCTCGAACGTCGGGTCGATGGCGATCATCTCGGCGGCGATGCCCCTTGGGTGCTGCCAGCGGTTCCAGAACATCCAGGTGCCCCCGGCCACGGTCAGCGCCAGCGCCGACGACACCGCGTACGCCACGACGGAGGCAAGCGAGAGCAGTGTCTCGCCCTGGCGGGCGGCGAACCGGGCCCGGGTCATCCGCAGCGCGGTCGAGGCGAGCAGGCCCGCCGGCGGTGCAACCGGCCGGCTCCCACGGGTCGTACGGCTGGGGCGCGCCAGGTCGGTGCTCATCGGGCCACGTCCGTCCCGGGCCCCTCGTCGAGGCGACGGTCGGTGTGTACCAGGCCGTCGCGGATCTCCACCAGCCGGGAGCACCAGCGGGCGACGTTGATGTCGTGGGTGACCAGCACCAGGGAGGCGCCGGAGACCTGTGCGGTGGTGGTGAGGAGTTGGATGATCTCGTGGCCGGTCGCCTGGTCCAGCGATCCGCTGGGTTCGTCGGCGAACACCACCTTCGCCTTGCCGACCAGTGCGCGGGCGATGGCGACGCGCTGGGCCTGGCCGCCGGACATCTCGCCGGGACGGCGGTGGCGCAGGTCGGCCAGTCCGACCCGGTCGAGCATCTCGTCGGCCAGCCGCAGCGACGGGCCGCGACCGGTGCCGGTCAGCATCAGCGGTAGGGCGACGTTCTCCCGGGCCGGCAGCTCGGGGATCAGTTGCCCGTCCTGGAACACGAATCCGAACTCGGTCAGCCGTACGTGGGAGCGTTCCTTGTCGTTGAGGGTCGACAGGTGCTGGCCCTCGAACTCGACGGTGCCGTCATCGGGCACCAGCACCCCCGACAGGCAGTGCAGCAGGGTGGACTTGCCGGAGCCGGAGGGGCCCATGATCGCGACGGACTCCCCGGCCGCGATCTGCAGGCTGATCCCGGCCAGTGCCCGGACCTGGCGAAAGTTCTTGGTGATGTCGTGGGTGGCCAGCCGGGTGGCGGGCGGACGGGCGGGCGGTGTGCGGGTGCCGTGGACTTCCGGGCTGGAGAGACTGGTGCTGTTCATGTTCCTATTCCATGGTCGATCGGCGTTCCGCAACACAGCCCCACCTTGCCACTCGGGGTAGTGCTGGCACGACCTTTCGGCCCCGATCGGCGAGGGTTGGGCTACGTTGGAGGCCATGCGACGTCGACGCCGGGCCACCGCCTCCCACGAGGACCGGGCCGCCCGGACGATCGCCGAACTCACCGCCTCCCGCCGGGTCATCGTCGACGCGTACGAGGTGGAGCGGCGCCGGATCGAGCACGACCTGCACGACGGGACCCAGCAGTACCTGGTCGCTGCGGCGATGAAGCTCGGCGAGGCACAGCTGTCGCCAGCCGTGGCGGACGATCCGGTGCTAGCCCGGCTGCTGGCCGAGGCGCAGCAGGCGGTCGGGGCCGGACTCGACGCGCTGCGCGCCACGGTGCGCGGCATCCATCCGCAGATCCTGGTGGAGCAGGGCCTGGCCGCGGCGCTCGGCGACGTGGCGGCCGCGGCGGCCGGGGACGTCCGCATCGTCTGTCCGCACCCGCTGCCCCGGCTGCCCGAGGGCGTGCTGGCCGCGGCCTACTTCTTCGCCTGCGAGGCGATCGCGAACGCCGCGAAGCACGCCCCCGGCGCCGGCGTGACGGTGCTGTTGTCCACCGATGACAACCTGCGGGTGTCCGTGGTCGACACCGGCCCGGGCGGGGCGCGGATCCTCGACGGGCACGGCTTGGCGGGGATGCGCGAACGGCTGGCGGCGTTCGGGGGGTCGATGACGATCTCCAGCCCGCCGGGCGGGCCGACCCAGGTGCTCGCCTCGGTGCCGTTGCTGCTGCACCGCGGGGAGACCGGGGTGGTCGTATGACGGACGGACCAGGCCCGACCGTGCTGCTGGCCGACGACGCCGCGCTGGTCCGGGAGGGCATGGCGGGGCTGCTGGAACGCCAGGGCTTCCGGGTCGTCGGCCAGGAGTCCCGCGCCGACGCGCTCCGGCAGACCGTGGACCGGCTCGCCGCGGACGGGCAGCTGCCCGACATCCTGGTCACCGACGTACGGATGCCGCCGACGATGACCAACGACGGACTGCTGGCGGCCCTGGCGATCCGAGCCGCCCACCCGCAGCTGTCGGTGATGGTGCTCAGCCAGTACGTGGCGCCCACGTACGCCCAGCAGCTGTTCGGGTTGCCGTCCGGTGACGGGACCGGCGGGTCCGGCTACCTGCTGAAGGACCGGGTGGCCCGGGTGGCGGATTTTGTCGGGGCGCTGCGCGTGGTGGCCGCCGGTGGTGTGGTGGTCGACCCGGAGGTCGCCCGGGCGATGCTGCGCTCGCGACGCTCGGGCCTGGGGGACCTGACGCCACGGGAGCACGAGGTGCTCGAGTTGATGGCGCGGGGGTTGTCCAACACCCAGATCGCCGAGGAGCTGGTGCTGTCCGGGGCCGCGGTGGCCAAGCACGTGTCGAACATCTTCGCCAAGCTCGGCCTGGAGCCGGGGGAGGAGAACCGTCGGGTCCGGGCGATCCTGGCGTTCCTGGGCGGACAGGGGATAGCGTGACGCCATCGCGCTGCCGTCGCCGAGCGCCCGGGGGTCGGGGATCCTCTGCGGCGCATCCACGGAATCGCGGCGGATCCTGTGACGTCATCGTCCCCTGCCGCCCCGAGACCGGGGTCGGGTACGGCGCGCCCCCGGCGACTCACCGTGGAGGTGACGGGCTCCGAGGGCCACGAGCGCCACCGTGGCGCCCGCGTACGTCACGGCCAGGATGACCGTCGCCACCTGGAACAGTGCCAACGGCGGGCCCGACAGCGCCGGGGGAGTGGGGACCGGACCCGTCTCGCCGGCCAGGACCACGACCAGGACGATGGTCAGCGCCACGGCGGCCAGCATCAGGCCGGTGGCGATGAGCACGTGCCGGCGGGACCGGCGCGCGTCCCGGAGAGCAGCGACCAGCAGTGCGGCTCCGAGCAGGCCCAGCGGGGAGGCGTACAACGGGACCGACCACACGATCACCAGCATGTTCTCGATCCCGCCCAGCAAGGGCGAGTAGACCGCGGCCAGTCCCGCGCCGATGCCGACCAGGATCGGCAGCCCGGCCAGGAGGGTGCCGAACCAGGTCAGGCGGCGTTGGGTGCGTACGGAGCGTACGTGGCTGGGAGAAGGGGTGATCACGGGAGACATGGGCAGGCACAGTCCCGATGGGTCGAGGGATTTGCTCAGTCCCGCCATTGTCCATCGGACGGGTTGCCAATCGGTAGGGTCCGGACGGGATGCGGCCCCGCCGGCCCGTGGCGCCTCCGCAGGGCTGGGGCTGCCTCCCCGAGGTAGAAGTCATCTGACCGAACTCGGAAAGGTTCCTTCTACCAAAAGTGGGGCGTTCTGGGTGCTTGCCCTCGGGAGCTACGCTTGGATCACAACAGGTCGCGATATGTCGCGATGCGGAACCAAGGAACGACCGGCGACGACCGGCGACGACCGGCGACGACCAGAACGACCAGCGACGACCAAAGGGGACGTCATGTACCGCCACCACCATTCGGGCCCGAAGGGCCACGAGTTCTCACCATTCTTCGACATGGCCACCAGGATGCAGGGCTTTGCCGGCCCCGGCCGCGCACGCCGAGGCGACGTACGTGCGGCGATCCTGCGGCTGCTGGCCGAACAGCCGATGCACGGCTACCAGATCATCCGCGTGCTCACCGACCGCAGCGATGGGGTCTGGAGTCCCAGCGCGGGCTCGGTCTACCCGACGCTGCAGATGCTGGCCGACGAGGGGCTGGTCAATGCCGAGCAGTCCGGCGGCAAGAAGGTCTACCACCTGACCGATGCAGGCCGAGAGGCCGTTGCCGAGTTCGAAGGGCAGCGCGCACCCTGGGAGGACGCCGCGGCGACCGGCTCGGACCTGAACGACTACCGCCAGGCCGCCGGACGGCTGGCCCAGGCGGTGTTCCAGGTCGGCGCCAACGGCTCGGACGCCCAACGGGCCGCGGCGTTCGAGGTGCTGGAGTCCACCCGCAAGAAGCTGTACGGGATCCTCTCCGAGGACTGACCGCCCCGTACGACCTGACCGACCCGTACGATCCGTCTGACCCGTAGGCCCCGATCCCCGTCCGGAGGTTGCATGAAGGAGTCGGCCCTGCGCGCCCGCTACCGGCGGATCGTCTGGTTCTTCGCCCGGGTGACGGCGAGCTTCATCTGGTGGGAGGTCGTGCTGCGGCGTGTCGGCTTCGGTTGGCTCGCCGACCGTACGCGCAACCGGCGCAATGCCCGCACGGCCGCGCGCTTCCGGATGCTCGCCATCGCCCTGGGCGGATTGATGATCAAGGTCGGCCAGTTCATGTCGGCACGCCTGGACGTGCTGCCCCCCGAGATCACCGAGGAACTGGCCGGGCTGCAGGACGAGGTGCCGCCCGAGCCCTACGCGGCGATCCGCGAGGTCGCGCTGGCCGAGCTGGACTCACCGCTGTCGGAGCACTTCGCCTGGTTCGACGAGGAACCGCTGGCCGCGGCCTCGCTGGGCCAGGTGCACCGGGCGCGGCTGACCCCACCCGATGCCGCCGATGTCGGCTTCGACGAGGTCGTGGTCAAGGTGCAGCGCCCCCACATCCGGCAGGTGATCGAGGTGGACCTGGCCGCGCTGCGACGGGTGGCCAGGTGGTTGACCCACTACCGGCCGGTCGCCTCCCGGGCCGACGTGCCGGCGCTGGTCGAGGAGTTCGCCGAGACGACGCTGGCCGAGGTCGACTACCTGGCCGAGGCCGGCAACGCCGAGCGGTTCGCCGCCAACTTCGCCGGGCATCCGCAGGTGTCGGTGCCGCGAGTCGTGTGGGAGCGTACGACCCGCCGGGTGCTGACCCTGGAGGACGTCAGTGCGATCCGGATCGGCGACCACGAGGCGATCACCGCCGCCGGGATCGACCGCGGTGACGTGGCGAACGTGCTGGCCGACACCTACCTGCAGCAGATCTTCGTCGACGGGTTCTTCCACGCTGACCCGCACCCGGGCAACCTGTTCGTCACCCCGCGCCCCGACGGGGCGCCGGGGGAGCCGGACTGGACGCTGACGTTCATCGACTTCGGGATGGTGGGTCGGGTGCCCGACACCCTGCGCGACGGGCTGACCGAGGCGTTGATCGCGATCGGCACCCGCGACGGCACCCGTCTGGTGCACAGCATGCAGACCCTCGACGTCCTGCTGCCCGGCGCCGACCTGGCCCTGATCGAACGGGCGTCGATGCAGGTGTTCGACCGCTTCGGCGGGATGAGCATGGACCAACTGCGCAACGTCGACGAGGCCGAGATGAGGCGGTTCGGGCTGCAGTTCCGTGACCTGATGCAGGCGATGCCGTTCCAGCTGCCCCAGCACATGCTGATGCTGGGCCGCTCGATCGGCCTGCTGTCGGGGATGTGCACCGGGCTGGATCCCGACTTCAACATCTGGGGCACGATCACCCCGTACGCCAAGGAACTGGTCTCCGAGGAGGGTGGCTCGACCACCGACCGGATCGTCGCGGAGGCCGGCAAGCTGGCGTTGCTGGCGCTCGGCCTGCCCGGGCGTGCCGACCGCGTCCTGACGATGGCCGAGCGCAGCGAGCTGACCCTGCAGACCCCGCAGCTCACCCGCCAGGTCCGACGACTCCAACGGACGCTGACCCGGACCAACGGCCTGCTGGTCTTCGCTGCACTGCTGGTCGCCGGGGCGCTGGTCTTGGGGCCCGAGCCGGTGCTCGGCCGGTGGCTGATGGGCGCCTCGGTCGTACCGTTGCTGTGGGCGATGGTGGCCGGCGGCGGTGGCCGGCACGGAGGAGCCTGAGCCGCCACAGCCGTCGCCAACCTCAGTCGGCCAGGCGAGTCCGGTGCGGGCCAGCCGCTGCCTCAGCCCCGTACCGTCACGACACTGCCGTGGGGATCGATGCTGTCGGCGTCCGGATCGTCGAACCAGTGTCCGTTCTCGCCGAGATAGCGGAAGCGCAGGGTGGTGCCCGGGCTCACCGTGACCGCGGTGCTGTAGGTGCCGTTGCTCCGGCGGCGAAGCACGTGCATCCCAGGCGTCCAGTCATTGAAATCGCCGACGACGCTGACGGTTCCCGTGACTGCATCGGCAGGAATAGCGAAGGTGAGCCGAAGACCGGAGGTCTTCCGGTCGGGAGTGAGCCTCAGCACAGTGGGGCCTTTCTCTCAGTGGCACAGACGCCAGGTGAATGACAACGGTGGCATTTTAGCGGCATCGGGGGGCCCGCCGGCCCCTTGCCTGGCGGCACTTCCGGTGTCCACCAGGCAGTGCCCCTGCGCTACGGGCCGGCGGGGCCGCTCCGTACCGGTGACATGACCTGACCAGGATCGGCTCAGCTCGTCGCCGTGACCTTCTCCGGCTCGACCAGCCGGAGCGCGGTCGCGCCCAGGATCGCCCGCTCGGCGTCCTCCCCCAGCCCGGCCGACCCCACGAACCCCACCGGATCCTTCTCCGCCAGGTCGAACGGATGGTCGGTGCCCAGCAGGACCTGCCCCGCACCGACCGTGTCGACCAGGTGTCGGAGCGCGTGCGGGGAGAACACCGCGGTGTCGTAGTACAGCTGGTCGAACAGCTGAGACGGTGGCACCGAGGTCGTGTGGGCGACCGGCTTGCGCTCCCACCCCATGTCCAGCCGGCCGCGCAGGTCGCCCAGGCAGCCGCCGCCGTGAGCCAGGCAGAGCACCAGCGGCGTCCGCTCCAGCACGCCGCCGAAGGCCAGCCGGGACGCCGCGATCGCCGTCTCCATCGGGTACCCGACCAGCTGGGGGAACCAGAAGTCGCCGAGCCGGGCCGGGTCCGGCACCCCCGACGGATGCAGGAACACGAAGGTCCGGCGCCCGCTGAGCAGCTCCCACAGCGGCGCGTTCACCGGGTCGTCCAGGTCACGCCCGGCACCCTTGGAGCCGATCGCGATCCCGGCGAAACCCAGCTCGTCCAGGCAGCGGCGGGCTTCGGCCTCCGCACCCGACCAGCCCAGCGGCACCGAACCGAGCGGCTTCAGCCGGTCCGGGGCCTCCGCGCAGTACTGGGCGAGGGCGTCGTTGCCGCGCCGGACGACCTGCGCGACCAGCTCCGGGTCCGGGCTCGTCGTCGCGAACAGGAACGGCGGCAGCGAGACCAGTTCGACGTCGACCCCGGCCGCGTCCATCTCCCGCAGTCGCAGCGACGGGTCGTGCATCGAACGCGCCAGCGGCAGCGGCGCACCCGGCCCGACCCCGGAGACCTGCGGGTCGAGCACGACCACGTTCTCCTCGACCCGGGACAGATCGGCCAGGCCCCGGGCGGCCAGCCACTGCAGCACCGGCAGGGGCATGGCGTGGGCATGGACGTCGACGACGGGGGTGCGCGAGTCGGGCCCCGGGGTCCGGGGGCGGGCCACCTGGTCTCCTTCCGGCCGGGTCACGGGACGAAGATGCTGGTCGGGGCCGGGGTGGCTTGGTTTCCGACGGGCTCGTGCAGGACCACGCCCATGCCGTTGATCCATTCACCGATCGGTTCGTACGCCAGCGCGGTGGTCCGCGAGCCCGGCATGGCGCCGGCGCAGGCGGCCCAGGCCCGGACCTCGCCGGTGCCGTTGCCGGCCAAGGCCAGCTCCTCGTTGCCGATGTCGAGCAGCTCGGGTGGGCACCCCAGCTCCAGCTGGCGCAGGAACCACAGGTCGAAGTCCTCGTCGATGTCGCCGACCCGCGGTTCGCCGACGAAGTGGGACAGGCCGCCGGCTCCGATCAGGGCCACCCGTTCCAGCCCGTCGTACGCCCGGATCGCCTCGCCGACCGCGGCGCCGAAGTCGTACGACTGGCGCAGCGTCATCAGCGGCGGGGTGGTGCAGTTCATCACCACCGGGACCAGCGGCAGGTCCATCGCCGGGGACAACGCGTGGTAGACGGTCATGAAGCCGTGGTCGACGGTCAGCCGGCTGGACAGCGCGGGCTGGAAGCCGCGCTCCAGCGTCCCGGCGAGGACCGCGTTCGCCAGGCCGGGGTGTCCGGGCACGTACGTGCGGGGGATGCCGAGCCACTTCTCCACCGGGCCGAGGTGGCTCTCACCGACACCGACGGCCAGTTGGGGCAGGTTGTCCAGGAAGAAGTTGGTGAAGTGCTCCCCGGACATCAACACCACGGCCTGCGCCCCGGACTTGGTGACCCGGCTGCGGACCTGGTCGAGCGCGGCGAAGAACCGCTCGCGCATGGCCGGCGGTGCCGACTCCGGATTCGCGGACATCATGGGTGCGTGGGCGGCCGAATAGGCCAGCACGATCTCAGCCATCAGGACTCCTGGGACTCGAGGTGGAAGCGGCCGTCGGCGTCGAGGCGGCCATCGGCCCGGGATACGAACCCCTGCCAGCGGGTCCGGCCGGGGACGGTGTCGGAGCCGGCGGGGAACAGCCGGCGGTAGTCGGCCCGCTTCCAGCCGTTGGCCCGGCAGTACGCGTTGATCAGCACCGGGTGGACGTGGTGGTTGTGGAAGGCCGCCACGTCGCCGGCCAGCAGGGCCGTACGCTCCTCCTCGGTCAGGTCGTAGCCGTCCACGAGGATGTCGTCGGGACGACGGGCGTCGTCGGGGTCCTCCAGGCGGCGCAGGTGATCGAAGACGGCCTGCTGCATCTGGTAGAGGCTCATCGGAGGGCCCCCGCGAAGTACCCGGACACCTGCGCGGACACGCCGGCGCCGGTGGTCTGCTCCGGCAGGTCGTACGGCCAGCCGGTGTAGCACTCGGCCAGGTACTTCATCGAGTCCTTCGACGAGGTGACCGACATCAGCTCGCCGAGCTGGCGACGCTCGGTGAAGCTGTTGCCGTCGGTGTGGGTGTGCAGCATCTGGGTCATCCAGTAGCTGAAGTTCTGCGACTTCCAGATCCGCTTGGCGGCCCGCTCACCGTACGTGTCCAGCTCGGAGCGGTCGCCCTCGCGCGCCCAGCGGACCAGCGCCGGGGCGAGCAGCGCGACGTCGGCGAAGGCCAGGTTGAGGCCCTTGGCGCCGGTCGGGGGCACGGTGTGGGCGGCGTCGCCGGCCAGGAACAGGTTGGCGTGCTGCATCGGCTCCTGGACGAACGAGCGGAACTGCAGCACCGTCTTCTCGAAGATCTCCCCGCGCTGCAGCGTGAAGCCGTCCGGGCCGGCCAGGATCTCGTCGAACCGGTCCCAGATCTGCTCGTCGGTCCAGTCCTCGGCATTGGTCTCGGGGTCGCACTGGAAGTACATCCGCTGGATCTGCGGGGTGCGCTGGCTGATCAGCGCGAAGCCGGACTCGCCGTGGCAGTAGATCAGCTCGTCGGACTGGAAGGGGGTCCTGGCCAGGATCCCGAACCAGGCGAACGGGTAGCGCATCGTGTGCTTGGTCCGGCCCGGGACCAGGTCGCGGGTCCTGGACCGGGAGCCGTCGGCGCCGATCACGATCTCGCACTCGATCCGGCAGGGGGTGCCGTCGGCGTCGGTGAAGTCGATGGTCGGGCGGTCGGTCTCAATGCCGGACACCTGGGTGTCGGAGACGCCGAACCGGACGTCCCCGCCGTCGCGGGCCCGGGTGGCGGCCAGGTCGATGAAGGCGTCGTTCTGCGGGTAGAGCCAGACGCTCTGGCCGACCAGCTCCTTGAAGTCGACGTGGTGGTTGACCCCGTTGAAGCGCAGGTAGATGCCGTTGTGCTCGTAGCCCTCGGTGGGGATCCGGCTGATCGCGCCGGTCTCGGTGAGCATCCGCACGCTGCCGGTCTCCAGGATGCCGGCGCGGTGGGTGGTGGCGATGGTGTCGTGGTCGCGGTTGTCGATGACGACGTTGTCGACACCGTCGCGGGAGAGCAGGTGGGAGAGCATCAGCCCGGCGGGGCCGCCCCCGACGATGCCGACCCGGGTGGTGGTGACGTTGCGGTTGGTGCTGTTCTTGGTGGTCATGCGGGTTCCTCGTGGTGTGGGGCGGTCAGGCCGAGGCGACCGGGTGGTCGTCGGTCGGGGACTGTGGGGCGGGTGACTGGTCGGGTCGGGCCGGGGCGGGGTGTCCGCCGGGGACGATGAGCAGGGCGAGTACTGCCAGGACCGCCACCAGCGCGAAGAAGTAGAAGCCCCAGGGGTGGCCCAGCCCGTTGGCGACCAGGGCGCCGGTGACGGCCGGGCCGGCGATGGAGCCGAGACGACCGATACCGGAGGTCAGGCCCATGGCGGTGCCGCGGGTGGAGCTCGGGTACAGGTGCCCGACCAGCGCGTAGATCAGGGTCATCGCCGAGAAGACGAACACGCCGGTGACGAAGACCACGACGTTCAGGGCGATGGTGTTGGTGAAGCGAATGCTGAGCAGGGCCAGGAAGAGGGCTGCGAAGCCGAACCATGCCAGTACGGAGGGCCTGATGCCCTTGGTGTCGGCGACCCAGCCGGCGACCAGCAGCCCGACCACGGCACCGGTGTTCATCACGAACAGCATCACCAGCGAGCCGGCCAGCGAGTAGCCGGACGCCTTCATGATCTGCGGCAGCCAGGTGAGCAGGCCGTACACCAGGAGCAGGCCCATGAAGGCGCCGATCCAGGTACCCAGGCTGCTGCGCAGGTAGGTCCGGTCGAGCAGGCTGGACAGCGGCAGCTTCTCGGCGGTGGCCACCTGCGGCTGGTGGGAGGTGTCGAGGCCGCGGGCGAGCACGGCGGCCAGGACCAGGCCCAACGCGCCGCCGACGTAGAACAGCCACTGCCAGTGGCCGGTGGTCGCCAGGGCGAACAGGGAGGCGGCGATCGCACCGACGTGGTAGCCGGTCATGGTGATCGTGGCGGACTTGGCCCTGTGCCGGGGCGGGGCCACCTCGCTCATGATCGTCAGCGCGACCGGCTGGACCGCGCCGAGCCCCAGGCCGGCGATGAACCGCAGCACGATGAACAGGCCGATGCTGGGGGCGAACGGCTGCAGCAGCGTGAAGACCGAGAACACCACCACCGAGACCACCACGGCGGGCTTGCGGCCCAGGCGGTCGGCGACCGGTCCGACGAGGCTGGCGCCGACACCGACGCCGACCAGCGACATGGTCGCCAGCAGGGTGGCGGAGCTCGGGGTGAGCCCGAGGTGCTGGCTGCCGAGCATGACGGGGATCACGGCCCCGAGCGTCACCAGGTCGAATCCCTCCAGGACGACGGCCAGCCAGCACAGGGCAGCGGTCAGCAGCTGACGGGAGGGTGCCTCCGGGGCGGAGCGTGCTGCGCGGGCCGGAGCGGAGGTCAGGGTCGACGTCACTGTCGTCTCCTCTTCCTTGAGGTGTCGGGCCGTGGCCCGGGGTGACAGGTCCTGTGGGGAACCTGCTGACGAGAAAACGGTAAGTGACCCAGCTCACCTTAATCCAATAGATGTTGTCGGCGCTCAGTATCGATGTCTTCTATTCCGGTCGGTATCCTCCAGTCGTGGCCGAGGACCTGAACTCCCTGCGTACGCTGCTGATGCTCTACGAGACCCGCAGCGTCACCGTCGCCGCGGAGCGCCTCCACGTCTCACAGCCCACGGTCAGCTACACGCTGTCGCGGCTGCGGCGGCGCTTCGGCGACGACCTGTTCCGGCGCGAGGGGAACACACTGGTGCCGACCAGTCGGGCCCGACGCCTCTACGACGCCCTGCACGAGCCGTTCACCAAGGTGGATCGGGTCGTCTCGGAGGCCTCCAGCGTGTTCGACCCGGCGCTGGTCGGTGGGGAGGTGGTGCTGTCCCTGTCCTCACTCGGGGAGATCACCTGGCTGCCGATCATCTTCGCGGCGTTCGAACGGCGCGCGCCCACCATGCGGTTGCGCGTCACGCCGCTGGACATCGCCGCGGTGGAGGACGACCTGGTCCGCGGCACGGTCGACCTGGCGATCACGATGACCGTGCTGCCCAGCGCCCGGCTGTGGCGCGAACCCTTCTACGACCCCGAGTACGTCGCGGTGACCCACGCCGATCATCCGCTCGGGCCGAACGAGGAGGACGTCCGCGACCGGCGCTTCCTGGTGGTCGGTGGACGCGAGGGGCACGTGTTCCTGCGGGACGCTCTCTACGAGCACGGCCTCGACGAGCGCGTCGTGCTGTCGGTGCACGGCTACGCGGCGGTGCCGCACCTGCTCGAGACGACCGATCTGGTGGCGCTGCTGCCCCGCTACTTCGCCGAGGTCTACCGGCGCCACCTGCCACTGGCGGTCAGCCGGCTGCCCTGGCCGGTCCCCAATCCGCGCACCGCCCTGTACTCCCGGCGCGAGGAAAGCCTGTCCCCGGCCCAGACCTGGTTCCGTACGCTGGTGCTGGACTCCCTGCGGGCGGACCTGCCGCACTACGAGCGCCTGGACCGGTGAGCCCCCGCGGCCGGATCCTCACTGCGGGAAGGACACCCGCGACCCGGGCCTGAGCTCGGCGATCTCACCGCGGCAGACCACCTCGATCGGGCGCTGGGTGCCCGGACCGGCCTGGATCTCCACACAGTCCCCCTGGATGCGCAGCACCAGCGGGAGCTCCCGGTAGCGGATGGCGAACTCCATCGCGCCGAGCTCCTCGGGCCAGTACGGGGCCAGGTGCAGCCGGTCCTGCCGGAGCTCCAGTCCCGAGAAGCAGCGCTGGAAGATGTCCACGCTGCCCGCCATCGAGGCCAGGTGGATGCCCTCCTGCGTGGTCCCGCCCTGGACGTCCGCCACGTCGCTGGTGAGGGCACCGAGCACGAACTCCCGGGCCCGCTCGCGCTCGGACCGGGCCAGCACCCACCCGTGGACGACCGCCGACAGCGTGGAGCCGTGCGAGGTGCGGTCGAGGTAATAGTGGATCGTCCGGGGGATGGCCTGGGCAGGGAACTCGTAGCCGAGATGGCCGAGGACCTCCCCGAGCTCGTCGGCGGACAGCAGGTAGAACAGCATCAGGGCGTCGGCCTGCTTCGAGGCCTTGTAGCGGTTCACCGAGTCGCCCTCGGCCTCCAGGATGCGGTCCAGGCGCTGGATGTTCCCGTACTTCGCCCGATAGCCGCCCCAGTCGAGCTCCTCGAGGTGCTCGTACCCCTCGAACTGGCTGATCATGCCGTCGTGGAAGGGCACGAACAGCTTGCGGGCGATGAGCTCCCAGCGCTGGAGCTCCTCGCGGCGCAGGCCCAGCCGTTCCAGCAGCTCGTGGCGGTCCTGCTCCGGCAGCAGGTCCAGGGTCTCCAGTCCCCGACGCAGCACCCAGGAGGCCATCACGTTGGTGTAGGCGTTGTTGTCGATGCCCTCCTGTTCGCGCCCGAGGTAGCCGGTGTGGAACTCGTCGGGCCCCATCACCCCGCGGATCACGTAGCGGCCCCGCGACCGGTCGTACGTCGCGATGCTGCTCCAGAACCGGGCGATCTCCAGCAGCATCTCCGCCCCGTAGTGGATCAGGAACTCCCGGTCGTCGGTGACCTGGTAGTACTGCCAGACGTTGTACGCGATGGCGATCCCCACGTGCCGCTGCCGCAGCGTCGGGTCGGGGAGCCAGCGCCCGGAGACCGGGTTGAGGTGCAGGTGCTGGTTCTCTTCCCGGCCGTTGCTGCCGGACTGCCACGGGAACATCGCCCCGGCACAGCCCGCCTCCCGGGCCGCGACCCGGGCCTCGGGCAGCCGCCGGTAGCGGTACCGCAGCAGGGAGCGGGTCAGCAGCGGAAGCCGCAGGTTGAGCACCGGGAAGATGAACAGCTCGTCCCAGAAGATGTGGCCGCGGTAGGCCTCCCCGTGCAGGCCGCGCGCCGGCACCCCGACGTCGATGTCGACGGAGTTGGGGGAGACCGACTGCAACAGGTGCAGCAGGTGCAGTCGTAGGATCCGCACCACCTCGCCGTCCTCGTCGATGTCCAGGTGGAAGCGCTCCCACAGGTGCTCCCAGACCAGGGCATGCCGCTCCAGCAGCTCGTCGAACCGGCCCAGCCGCCCCAGCCAGGTGACGGCCTCGGTCGCCGGTTCGGAGATCGCCGGGTCGCGGCCGGTGAAGACCGTCACGATCTTCTCCAGCGTCACCGGCACCGACTGGCGTACGTCGAGGGTCAGGTGGTGTCCGACGACGGCCCCCTCGTCCACCGGCGCGCGCTCGCACGCCGCGGCTCGGCTGTTGTCCCACACCTCGGTGCGGGCGGCCATCGCGACCTCGATCGCCGACTGGTTGGTCACCACCTCCAGCAGCACCGAATCCGGGGAGGGGTGCGTGGTCCGCAGCAGCTCGAGGTGGCCACCGGACAGGGCGCGGTAGCGGTCCACGCCGGTGTTCTCGACCGTGCCGTCGAGCACCGAGCGGATCTCGAGGCGTCCCGACCAGTCCTCCGGGACGTACGTCACCTCCAGGGCACAGGCGTGCTCGGCGTCCATGCTCACCAGACGACGCTCGGTGACCGCGGTCGTACGTCCCGCCCCGTCGCGGACGCGGAACCGGCGGGTGAGCAGGGCCCGCCGCAGATCGAGCTCCTGGTGGTAGGCGAGGACCTCGGCCCGGTCGATGTCGAACCACGGCCCGCCGTCGATCCGGAAGGTGGTCGCCAGCCAATTCGGCAGGTTGACCATGCTCTCGTTCTCGACTGTCCGGCCGTCGACGACGTCGGCCAGCCGGTTGAAGATGCCGGCGCCGTACGTCCCCGGGTAGTGGATGTCGTCGGCCCGGGCGTCCGCCGCCGCACCGCGCGTGGCCATGTAGCCGTTCCCCACCGTGCAGAGCGCCTCCCTGCGGCCCTCGTCCTGGGGGTCGTACCCCTCGTACCGCACCACCCAGGGACTGGTCATGACTGCCTCTCCGCCTGCGCAGCGACGACTCACGCTGGCATCGGGTCCGCCCAGCGGATCTTGTCGCCCATGCTGTCACGATCCTGGGGGAACCGCTGGGGTTGTGGTGCATGACATGTGGCGTCCCCGAATACCCCCGTACGGCCTACTCTGGGACCCATGCAGGTACGTGCGCTGGCCGCGATCGCCGCGATCCTCCTGATGTTCCTCGCCGGGTGCGCGGGTGGTGGCAATCGGGTCGAGGACAGCGGGGCGGCCCCCGGCGCCCAACCCGCCGCTCCGGAGCAGGCGCAGGACGGTGCGGGGACGACGATCGAGCGGCAGATCGCCCGGTCCGGCGAGATCAGCGTCGAGGTGGACGATCCCGCCGCGGCCGCGCAGGAGCTGCGGGAGATCGCGGCGGCGTTCGATGGTTTCGTGACCTCGGAGTACGTCGTGCTTCCCACCGGCGACGGTGCGGAGCTTTCCGGGTCCCGGTCGCGGGTGACGATGTCGGTGCCGGCCGACCGGTTCGACGAGGCGATGGAGCAGGCCGCAACGGTCGGTGACGTGGTGTCCCGGTCGGTCTCGTCGGACGACGTGACCACCCGGGTCGTCGATGTCGAGGCGCGGATCAGGACCATGCGCGAGTCCATCGCGCGGCTCGAGGAGCTGATGAACCAGGCCGGTTCCCTGACCGAGATCACCGCGCTGGAGGCCGAACTGACCAAACGCCAGGCGGACCTGGAGTCCCTGCTGGCCCAACAGGAGTCCCTCCGCAATCAGGTCGCGCGGTCACCCATCGAGATCACGCTGCTGACCTCGGCCCAGGCGAAGGTGGAGGCCCGCGGCGGATTCCTGGCCGGGCTCGCGGCAGGCTGGGCGGCGTTCGTGCTGTTCCTGCGGGTGCTGGTGACCGTGGCGGGTGCGGTGCTGCCGTTCCTGGTGGCCGCGGCAGTGGTCGCCGTCCCGTTGGTCTGGTGGTGGCGTCGGCGTCGCGCGCATCGTACGCGTACGCCTGGGGCGGCCGCCCCAGGGCCGGCACCGGCCCCGGCCTCGGCACCGGCCCCGGGCCCCGCTCCGGCGCCTGCTTCGGATGGGGACGGTACGGCGGCCGACCAGGAGGAGGACCGGCCCGGCCAGCCCTGATCGGGCGTCTGCACCGCTGGGCCACCGCGGACTTCGCGTACGCCCGGACAGGTGTGGACGTCGCGTATGCCCGGGCAGGTGTGGACGTCGCGTACGCCCGGACAGCTGCGGACCTTGTGCTGGGTTGCGGACGTTGCCTTCGGCCCTGGTGGCGCAGCGGACCTTGTGACCAGCCGCTGCAGTCCTGCGGTCCGCAGCTGAGCGGGAGATCCGCCGCAGCTCCAGTAGGTCCGCGGCCTGGCCTAAGGTCCGCGGCTGCGGGAGGGCTTCGGGCTGAACCGTGGCGCTGCGGCTGCGCACGCGTCCGGCGCGGCCGCCCCTGGATCTGGGCCGGTCACGAGTCGCGGGCGACCGATCACCCGTCGTCGACATACTGTGTGAGTGTCGGACGACCCGCGAAGCGGCCAGGTGCCGCCGGTGGTGGACGAGCCGACCGAGGGCCCCTCGGGCCCTCGCGACAACCGAGCCACTGAGGAGCCACGATGTCGAACACGCCGAACGATCCGACGCCACCCATCCAGCCGCCGCCCGCCCCCCAGACCCCCTACCACACCTCCGGGGGCATGCCGCCGTCGTACGCCGAGCCGGGCCGAGCCCCCAGTCGGCTGATCTTCAGCGAGAGGACCGACCAGGCGATCGGCTTCCTCGCCAAGGTCACCGCTGTCTACCTGATCATCGGGTTGGCGCTGCTGGTCCTCATGCTGATCCTCATGGTCGCGCTGGGCGGTTTCGGAATGTGGGGGATGCGCGGCTACTGAGGCAGCGCATCCGGTCAGGCCACCCAGACCATCGGATAGCCGCGGACCTTGTACTGTGCTGCGGACGCTGCCTCCGGCCCAGGCAGTGCAGCGGACCTTGTGACCAGCCGCTGCAGTCCCGCGGTCCGCGGCTGAGTGGGAGATCCGCCGCAGATCCAGTAGGTCCGCGGCCGGTTTGAGGGTCCGCGGCAGCGCTGAGGATCCGCGGCTGTCTCAGGGCGCCTCGTGCACCTCGAGCGTCACCTCGGGGTAGGCGGCCTGCAACTCGTCCAGATCCACCGCCCGGCCGTCCAGGTGCCCCTGCAGGAAGCCGAGCGCGTACGCCTTGATCACCGTGTGCGCGTACTCGCCCTCGCGCGGGCCGGTGAACCCGATCCATCGCGCCAGCGGCGTCCACCGGGAAATGTCGAGGAAGTCGAGGTGGGAGATCTCCGGGATCTGCACCAGGTACCCGGGGGCGCGCAACGAGTCGAAGGCGGCCCGGACCGTGCGGTGGTGCGCCTCGATCTCCTCCTCGGGCCAGCCGCCGGCCCGCTCGCGTTCGGTCCGCATCGCCTCGGGCGGGCGGGTGATCCACATCGTCGGGACGTCCAGCCCGATGTCGACCGTACGCAACGGCACCGCCACGTCCATGATCAGTGCGGCACCGATCCGGGGGTCATCGGTGGCGGCATCCGCGGCGACCAGTCCGCCCAGGGAGACGCCCGCGACAGCGATCCGGTCCAGGTCGAGCCGTCCGGCGAGGGGGGCAGTGCCGGCCTGCTGGAGTTGTTCGAGCTGGTCGATCACGAAGCTGACGTCATCGCCGAGATAGGGGATGATGCCGTCCTCCAGCGGCACGCCGCCCAGCTCGGGCGCCGGCGTCGCGGGCAGGTAGCTCTGCCCGACCAGTGGCCGGATCTCGTCGATCGGCCCCATCTCCGCGACCCGGCCGTCCGGGAACGCGACGGCGGCCGCGGCGTACGTCAGGTCGATCCCGACCACCACGAAGCCGTGCGAGACCAACTCCTCGGCCAGGAACGTCGTGGACTGCCGGAACCCACCCAGACCACTCATCAGCAGCACGACCGGGAACTGCTCCGGCCCGTCGGCGACCGGGGCGTCGTCCACCGCATGGGTCGTGGCCCGGCCCACCTGGCGCAACGCCACCCCGGGCAGGTTGAACGTACGCGCCAGCGCCGGCACCACCACGTCGGCATCCGCAATGTACGGGCTCGGCTCGGCGGCCACGCGCTCGGCCGGGTACCACAGCTGGACCATCAGTTCGCGCGGCTGGCCCGGTTCGGGACCGAGGATCTCCGGACGGTCAGCGTCGATCCAGTGGTGGGTCACCGTGCCGATGGCGTACGGCCCGGTCGGTTCGGGGAACCGGAATCGCGGCAGCAGGACCGTCGAGGCGACCAGAAGCCCTACAGCCACGGCCCCGGCGACCACGGCGGTGGTGACGAGAGTGCGGTTGCGGCGGCGTGCCATCTGTTGCTCCTCGCGGAGATTGGGATGCGGCCATTGTGACCCGGCGGAGGTTCGCGGCCGAGCGTCGCAAAGTGCCAGCGGGTCGACTCCCGGGTCCGAGACGACTATCGAGGCTCGGACGAGCCTCTCGCGCTCGCGGACCCCTCGTGGTCGGCGACCCAGGCGAGGACGTCGGGTGCGATCCGGGAACTCATGGCGCCGGCATGGCCGCCGGGGTAGCGGATCACCGTACAGTCCGGGATGAGCACGGCCGTCTCCTCCACGATGTCGGGCGGGAAGAAGACGTCGGCCTCCCCAGCCAGCAGCAGCACCGGGGACTGCACGCGGGTGGCCACCTCTCGGCCGTCGTACGACTGCTCGGCGTTGGCCTCGACCAGCAGGTCGCCGGCGGGGACGGTAGACCTGGCTACGAGCGGCCCGAGCAGCCGCCCGAGCGGTGGGCGGAGAGGCGCCCAGCGGTCCGAGGGCAGGAAGAACTCCAGCATGATCGCGGCGGCCGTGGCGAACCGGCCCTCACTGCGAGCCCTGGCCAGGCGCAGGTCCATGTCCTTGCCCACATCGGCGACGGTGGCGGCGGAGTAGCAGAGCACCGCGCGGTCGACGAGCGCCGGATGGTTCGCCGCCAGGTAGAGCAGGACCAGACCGCCGTAGGAGGTGCCGATCACGAGGTCGGCCCGCCCGCCGAGGTGGTCGCGGATGAAGTCGGCGTGGTCGTCGGCCATGTCCGCCAGGCTGTGGTCGGCAGGCATGTTCCGGCGCCGGGTCACGATCCACACGGTGTACCCGGCCGGGACGTACGCGGCGAGTTGTCCGACGCTCAGCCTTCCCTCCATGCCACCGGCCTCCGAGCCCGGACCGCCCGGGATGAAGAGGAGCTGCCGGGGTCCGTCGCCCATCACCGTGTACTCCATGCCATTCGTGGCGATTCCGCGGCGGATGTCGAGGGTGTTGCGGCGCATCGCCCGCCGGGCCAGCACCCCGGCACCCAGGCCGGCGAGGCCGACACCAACCACAACCGTGACCGTACGGAATTCGTTCATGTAGCCAGTCTCGCCCAGTCCCGGCAGCGGCAATAGACGCCGCGGGGCGTCAAAGCCGACGAGCGTCAGGCTTCGGCGGCACCCAACTCCTCCGACGCCGACGGCGAGCCTGCGATCGCGATCCGGCCCACAGGGCCGGACAGGATGGCCACGGCGGCGACGGTCACGATGGCGCCCAACAGCAGCGCTGCGTCCTCGCCGGGCTCCAGCAGGCCGAGGTTCGTTCCGATGGTGGCGGCGGCGACCGGGACCCCCATCTGGGCCGCGGTGATCGCGGCCACCGGCAACGGTTGGCGGGTCAGGGCCATCAGGCCGTGGACGACCAGGGCGCCCAAGCCCAGTGCCAGGCCGAGTCCGATCGCCTCCGGGTGGGGACCGAGCAGCCGCAGGTCCAGGGTGGCGCCCAGCCACACGAAGAAGATCGGGGAGAAAAGCCCCTCGGTGATGGCGAACACCTGGTGCGACAACCGGCGGGGCTCGCCGATCGCCGCGTACACCAGGCCCAGCGCGAACCCGGCCAGCATGATCGAGACGTGCATGCTGCTCGCCAGTGCTGCGAGGGCGAAGAGCAGGGTGAGCGCCAGCCGCAGCTCGATGGCCAGGCCGCGGTCCTTGGACAGCCGGTGGATCGCCTTGCGCCGGCCGCTGCGATCCAGCCAGGACAGCACCCCGTACACGGCCGCGGCCGCGACCAGCACCGCCAGGGCACCGAGGCCGGCTCGCGCCGCGTGGGCCGGATCGATCACCAGCGGCAGCAGCACGATGCAGGCCGCGTCGGCGATGGCCACCTGGGGCAACATCTGCTCGATCGCCTTCGCGTCCAGCGGCAGGCCGTTGAGGCCCGGCATCAGGATGGCCGCCGACGAGGAAGCCAGCACCACGGCGTAGAGCGCCGCGTGGCCGGTTCCGAACGCAGCAGCCAATCCGGCGCCGAGCAGCGTGGCCAACACCCCGACCCCCACCGCCCGCAGCAGGCCGATCCCCAGTCCCTTGCGCAACGCCGGGTCACGTACGGAGACGTGCGTGCCCGCGACGAACATCACCAGGCCGAAGCCGATCTCGGCCAGGAAAGAGAAGATCGGGTCGGAGGCCGGCAGCACCCCCAGGCCGGTGGCCCCCAGCGCCAGCCCGACCACCAGTTCCCCGATCACCACCGGCAGGTGCCATTTCCGTCTGATGGACAGCAGGGGCCCGGCGAGGGCGACCAGGCAGATCAGCGCCAGGACAGCGAAGCTCATCGCTCAGACCTCGTTGCCGCCCGTCCGGAATCCCACCGCGCCCAGGGTTCGCGGCTCGTCGGCGCCCTTCGGCGGGCGGGTCTTCGGGGCATCCGACTGGGCCATGATGCTTCCTTCCCGCGAGATTCCGGCAGAACGCCTTCTTCCAGAGTGACCCAGGTGCGGGGCGAAGGGAAGCAACCCGACCCAGGAATGACGGACACCACGCGGTCCATCGTGCGGGTCGGCCGATCGCTATCCGCCGGATCGGTCAGCGATGCTCCCCGGTTTCCGTTGGCCCGCTCTACGCTTGGTCCATGCAGGCACGCGTGCTCGCCGCAGTGGCGGCGATTCTGTTGTTTCTCGCCGGCTGCTCGGATGGCGCCCGGACGCGGGACAGCGAGGTGGAGAACAGCGGAGTCGCCGGTGCGCCGCAACCCGCCGCCCCGGGCAGCCGCAGCGGGATGTCGCCCCGGCGCAGCCGGACGCCGCCGCGACGACGATCGAGCGCCAGATCGCCCGGTCCGGCGAACTGACGCTCTCGGTGGACGACCCGGCCGCAGCCGCCCAGAAGTTGCGCGAGACGGCGACCGCCTTCGACGGGTTCGTGACCTCGGAGTATGTCGTGCTTCCCACGGCAGCCGAGGGGCAGGTGTCGCGCTCCCGGTCCCAGGTGACCCTCTCTGTGCCGGCGGACCGATTCGACGCGGCGATGGACGACGCCGCGAAGGCCGTCACGGTGGTGTCCCGATCCGTCTCGTCCGCCGACGTGACCACGCAGGTGGTTGATGTCGACGCGCGGGTCCGGACCCTGCGTGACTCGATCGCGCGCCTGCAGGAGCTCATGTCGCGGGCCGGCACTCTGACGGAGATCGCCGCGCTGGAGGCCGAGCTGACCAAGCGGCAGGCTGACCTGGAGTCCCTACTGGCCCAGCAGGAGGCCCTGCGCAACCAGGTGGCGCGGTCACCCATCACGGTCACCCTGCTGACGTCGGCCCAGGCAAGGGTGGAGGCCCGGGCTGGCCGCCGGTTGGTCGGCCTTCATCCTGTTCCTGCGGATACTGGTGACCGCGTTGGGGGCGGCGTTGCCCTTCCTCGTGGCCGCGGCAGTAATCGCGCTACCGGCGGTCTGGTGGGGCCGTCGGCGCCGCATACGTCGGACGCGTACGCACCACGCCGCTGCTGCGGCCCCGACCCCGGCGGAGGAAGGCACGGCGAAGGACAACGGGCCGGGCTCGGCCGATCAGCCGTGATCGGCCGTCAAGTCGAGGCTGCGGTGATCTGACTCAGCACGCACAGCCAGCTACCGCCGCGGCGGACGAAGACGCTGGTCGTCCACTCGTCTGCGTCGAACCGCTGTCCCCGATAGTGCGCTGTGTTCGTCACCCTGGAGGAGATGGTGGCGGTGTCGCCGTGGAACCGGGCCAGGGCCTCACTGATTCGGTCCATCGCCGAGTGGGTGAGGCTCCCGGACCTGACCAGGCCCAGGAACTCCTCCTTCGTCGTGATGCCGGACTCGGACACGATCACCCACTCGTCCGCCATGAAGCTGCCCATCCGGTCGGCGTCGTTGCCGACCAGTGCGGCCGCCCAGGCGTCATCGATCGCGATCAGCTCGGATCGGAAGAGTTCGCCGCTCGCCATGCGGCAAGGCTAGGCCAGCTGCTGGCGAGGAACAATGACGCGGCGGCGATCAGGTCCGAGGTGTGACGGGCGGGGGTGGAGGCGTGGGCCGGACCCGCCCGAGGACGCAATCGGCGATGATCCGGTCCAGTCGTCGGACATCGACATCGCGCCGAAGGTTGACCTTGACGTGTCCGGCGCGCGTCCACAATTCGATCTCGGCGTTCATGTCCAAGGTGCCGGCGTTCTCGGAGGACCACATGTTGATGGCCGAGTACGGCAGCGAATAGATCTCGATCTTCTTGCCGGACAGGCCTTGGGCATCACGAACAATGAGTCGCTCAGTGGTGAACACCGCGCTGTCGCGAATCGTGCGGTAAGCCATGATCGGCTGTTCGCCCGCCACCAGGAGTGGTCCGATGTCTGCCGGGATCGGACACTCGGCGGTGAAGGTCCACGAGAGGATTGCTGAGGGCTCCATGACTCCTCTTCCTTGAGATTGCCCTCACGCTAACAGCCGTCACTGACCATCGCTGCGAGGGCAGAACCCGTCAGACGAGATCACCACGGACGACCCCGTGCACATAGGCTCGGGCGTGTGGACAACGACTGGATCGAGCACCGGCGCAGTTCGGACGGCCAACTCCTGGGGTGGATGGCACCCTCGGGGGAAGGTTTCGTCGTGGTGGACCTGCTCGGCCGGGAGCGCTCGGGGATCCTGGACTGGCTCACCGCCGAGGAGACACTCGAGGAACTGGGCATCGGATACCTTGCTGATCTCTACGAGCTGCAGCTCGCCGACGGGCAGTGGCTGCGGGTCCGGCTCGCGCAGGTCTCCGTCGACGGGATCGTGGTGAAGGACGACTGGGGCGCCGGCGCCATCGATGCTCCGCAGCAGTTCCACCACTTGGGCTTTCCGGCCCCCGAAAAGCTGCGGGTGATCGACTCGGTCTAGGAACCTGACGGTACGTCCCGGGATCCTGTCGTCGGGATCCGGATCGCGACACCGGTCTCGCGTTCCGAGACCGCCCAGAGTTCGTCGATCGCCTGGTCCAGGCCTCGACGGTTGACGCGAAGGCGGACCGGGCGGCCGCGGCTGGCCCAGCGCGGTCCGTACGACTCGCCGCCGGTGGCGCGGAGGTCGGTGGCCGCCCGCAGCTGGGGCAGCGCCCCGTCCGCGGCGGACATCCCGATGGCCCGGGCGAGGGCGGACCAGAACGGGCCCATCCGGCCCGCCCCACCGGCCCGGACCGCGGCGGGCTGCAGATCCGTGTGCGCCAGGCCGGGATGGGCCACCAGGCTCTGCGCCGTGACCCCGGCCCGGCGGAACTCCCGGTCCAGCCCGAGCGCGAAGTCGTAGTTCGCCCGCTTCGCCCGGGCGTACGCCACCCACGGGTCGTAGCGTTCGGTCAGGTGCGGGTCGGTCGGGTCGAGTCGGCCGCCCCGCTGCAGCCGGGCCATGCTCGTGGTGGTCACGACCCGTGCCTGCGGTGCGGCGAGCAGGCCGGGCAGCAGCAGCGCGGTGAGCGTCCAGTGACCGAGGTGGTCGATCCCGAACTGGGTCTCGAAGCCGTCGACCGTACGCCCCTGGGCGGTGGCCATCACGCCGGCATTGTTGAGCAGCAGGTCGATCACCGGATGGGCGGCCAGGATCGTCTCCGCAGCCCGGCGCACCGAGGCCTGCGAGCCGAGGTCGAGCGGCACGATCTCCAGCTCGGCGGCGGGCACGGTGGCGCGGATGTCCGTGGCCGCGGCTTCCGCCTTGGCCAGGTCCCGGACGGCCATCACGACGTGGGCGCCCTTCGCCGCCAGCGCCCGGGCCGACTCCAGGCCCAGTCCACTGTTGGCGCCGGTCACGACGGCCACCCGACCGGTCTGGTCCGGGATCGAGGCTGCAGTGAAGGCGTGGCCTGCCATGGGGACTCCTAGGGGCGTACGCGGTGGTCGGTGGTGGACTGCCTGTTCCCTACGATCCTCTACATGGCAGCAACCGCGCAGGGCCGTTCAAGGACCGCACTCCTGACTATTCTCTTCCTCACGCTGCTGGTGCCGATGGTGGTGATCAGCCTTTCGCCGCTGCACGCCAACACCTCCCTGTGGTACCTCGGCATGCTGCCGGTCATCATCGGGTTGTTCGCCGGCCCGCGGCTCGGTTTCACGGCCGCCGTGGTCAACACCTTCGGCATCGGGGTCTCGCTGCTGCTGCATGGTCAGCCGGTGGCGGGGCCCTTGTTCATGGCGCTGTTCGGCGTCGCCACCGGGATCGCCGCCCGGATCGGTTGGCACCAGATGATGTCGTTCGCCGGCCCCCTGGCCGCCTTCGCACTGATCGGCGACCTCCAGGTCGCACTCCCCGTGGGAACGGTCCCAGCCAGTTCGTCGGCCGAGGCGATCTTCGTCTCGGCCGGCATCGTGCTCGTCTCGGGTCTTTGGACCGCAAGCATCGGCTCGTTGATCGTCGCCCGGGTGCCGATGAAGGCGCCGCGGACCTGGCCGAGGTCGACCTCCACGTACTTCGCGGTCGCCCTCGGGCTGCTCACCGGCATCGGCAGCTACATCGCGCTCCGCTGGCTCGACCCGCAGTCGTGGTGGATGATCCTGACCTTCTACGTGGTGGTGCAGCCGTTGTTCCGCGACACGGTCAGGCGGGTGGGCGCCCGCGTGCTGGGAACCCTCCTCGGCGCCCTGGCAGCCGTGGTCGTGGTGGAACTCCTCGGCCACCTGCCCGGTGTGATCGCGATCCTGGCATTGGCCCTGACTGTCGCCGCCGCGTACGCCAACCTCAAGGCGCCCTACTGGGCTTTCGTCGCCGTCCTGACCCCCGCGGTCGTCCTGCAGACCTCGGGCGGTACGGGATCCATCCTCGCCGCCATCTACGAGCGCGCGCTGTACACGTTGATCGGAGCTGTCGCCGCCATCATCGTGATCGCCATCGGACACCTCGTCGTCAAACGCGGTCACCCCGGTGAGGAACTCGATCCCGACACCGTCGCGGCACCAGCGGGGCAGTAGCGCAGACTGGCCCAGGCCCCTGCAAGGGTCTGGGCCAGTGGGGTCTGCTGGGTCAGGTCAGCAGCCGTTGCCCCAGTAGTCGCAGTCGCCCCAGCCGTCACCGGCGCCGGAGATCGTGACACACCCGGGCTTGTACGCCATCCGGCCCAGGTCCGGAAGCCCGACCTTGGTGCGCATCATCTCCTCCCACTCGGGAAGGCGCTCGTCGCCGACGAACTCGATCCACTCGGCCTTGTACGGCCAGATGGTCGGGACCAGCTCTTCGAGTTCCGGGTTCTCACCGAAGTGGTAGCGGGTCCCGGGGGTGTTGTCGATGATGGGGTTCTTGTCGAACTGTGGCTCTGTCGAGTCCAGTCGGGGGAGTTGGTCGAATGCCATGATCGTCTCCTGTGTCTTGTCGGGAGCGGCTTTGCTCCAGGTCCGGTGGGTGGGGGACTGCAGGTCGTACGGTTCAGCAGCGGATTGTCCTAGGGAGCGGTCAGCCAGCGGCCCGGGCCATCAGGAAGTCCGCGAACGGTCGAGCAACCTCGGGGCCGCCGAGGCCCTCGAGGAACAGGAACTGGCCCTGCGGGTTGACCTCGAGCCAGTAGGGAGGCCCGCCGTCGGCGGCAGGCTTCAGGTCGGAGATGCCCATCTCCAGCCCCAACCGGGCATTCAGGGCGGCCAGCCGGGCGGCGGTGTCATCGTCGATCTCGGTCGTGCCGATCGTCGGGTTCCGATCGGTCCGCCAGTCCATGATCTGCGACTGGATCGTTCCGCACATCACAGTCGATCCCCAGGTACAGGCGCGCAGGTGGTCCTCGCCGGGCACGTACTCCTGGTAGATCGCCGGTGACAGCCTGAGCACCTCGTCATTCGGCAGGTCGCCCAGGGTGATGACGCCGGCGCGCAGCGGGACGTCGATGGCGCTGGCGACGGGCTTCACGATCATCCTTCCGCCGACGTTCTCGCAGAAGGCACGAATGTCCTCGGGGACCTGGCTGACCAGGGTGGTCGGCACCCGCAGGCCCACCTCGACAGCGGCCCGGAGTTGGACGAGCTTGAACTCGGCGTTCCTGGTGGCGTCCGGATGGCTGACCCAGATGCCCTCGAAGCCGGAACGGAAGGCGCCGATCACCGAGTCCCGGCTGTCGTTGCTCACCACTTCGCGGGCCTCAGGATCGGTCACCCGGTCCGGGACCCGCGGCTTGCCCACGCGACGCCACCACAGGAGGTCGAGGTCCTCCGGGGTGATCACACCCTGGTCGGAGTTGAGACGGGCCCGGGTCGGCCGGGCCGGGTCGTAGCTGATACCGCCCTCGGCGGGAACGCAGTCAGCGTACACCAGCGACGCCCGGCCTCCGGCCTGCCGGACCCAGTGTGCGACGAGCTCGGCGTGCAGGTCGCCGATCTGGGTCAGGATGCCGATGTGGGGCACGTCAGCAACCGTTGCCCCAGTAGTCGGAGTCGTCCCAGCCGTCACCGGAACCGGAGGTCGTGGGACAGCCGGGCTTGAAGGACATCCGGCCCAGGTCCGGGAGCCCGACCTTGGTGCGCGTCATCTCCTCCCACTCGGGAAGCCGATCGTCGCCGACGAACTCGATCCACTCGGCCTTGAACGGCCAGATCGTCGGGACCAGTTCCTCGAGTTCCGGGTTCTCGCCGAAGTGGTAGCGGGTTCCGGGGGTGTTGTCGATGACCGGGTTCTTGTCGAACTGGGGCTGGGTGGGGTCGAGGACGGGGTCCTTGTCGAGCTTGGGCAGCGGAGGGTCGAACTGGGGCTCGGCGGGATCAATGACCGGATTCCTCGGGTCGAGCTTGGGGTCTGCGGGGGTGAACCTGGGGTCGGCGGGGTCGTACCGGTGAACCTTGTCGAATGCCATGATCATCTCCTGTGCCTGCGGGGAGCCACATCGCTCCACGACCGAAAGTGGGGAACTGCAGGGCGTGCAAAGGGGGTGAAGTCTCCATCCGAGGGATGGAGACTGTGACAGAAGCTACAGAAGGCCACCTGTGAGTGGTATGTCACAACGTCTAGAGCCGAAGAAGACTTTCGGCGTCTCAGGCTTCCGTGAATCGGGTCCGAGCCCCGTACGTCACCCGATCCGCTCGAACCAATCCAGGACCACCTGGGCGACCGCCTCCGGTGCGTCGTCAGTGAGGAAGTGCGACGCATCGTCGAGGAAGGAGAACTCGACGTGGTCGGCGTAGCGGGTGGTGTCACCGGAGATCTGCCGCAGCACTGGTTCGGTGAACGGCTCGTCGCGTCGCCCGAAGACGACCAGGGTCGGGGGCTGCAGCCGCTGGCGTCGGTACGAGCCGCCGACCAGGCGGATCGCCTCCGGCACCACCATGCCGCGATAGAGCTTGCCGGTGGCCAGGTCGACCTCGGGTCGCTGCTGGGCGACGAGATAGGCGTCGATGGTCTCGGACGTCATTGGCTTCGCCATGTAGCGGGGGCTGAACAACCACCGTACGGACTGGCCGGGTCGATGCATCAGTAGCCGGGGCATGTGTGCGAAGGCCGGTACCACCTTCGGGCTGAACGACATGAAGGCGGGCGGGACGGACAACTGCGCCATTGCTCGTACGCGTTCGGGATGTCCATAGGCGAGCTGCATCCCGGTGACGACTCCCATGTCGTGGCAGACCACTCGAATCTGGTCCAGTCCGAGCGTGTCGAGCACCGCGACCAGGTCGTGGAGCCGCGTCTCGCGGTGGACGTCGACGGTCTCCGCCTCGGTCCAGCCCGCGCCGCGCAGGTCCGGGCAGATGACGCGGTAGCGCCCCGCGAGGAGTGGGGCGACGGTGCGCCACTGCCACCAGTGCTGCGGGAAGCCGTGCAACAGGACGAGTGGCTCACCAGCACCCAGGGCGGCGACGTGGGTACGTAGCCCGGGAGTCTCGACCGTGAAGTGCTCGAACCCGGCAGCCTCCGGCAAGGGCGGTGACCATCCTTCAGCAGGCTCGGGGATACGCGGGGACTCAGGTGTGGCCATGGCGACTCCCTCATCGGCGTCGGCTTCCTCCCAGCGTAGAAGCCTTGCCTGAGTCTGTTCTGAGGTCAGGACCGAGTCCTTGCGAGGGCCGTGGTGCCTCAGGGGGGCACGATGTTCATGTTGGGGTGGAGTCCCGGCAAGGTAGAAGGTTCCTGACCGAACTCGGGAAGTTCCGTTCTACCCCAATGGGGACGACTCGACGTGGCGTCCTTGCGCCGACTCGCGATAGTTGCTGCAATCATCGCGTACGCAGGTCGTGGCCGGATGCGCCTGCCTCGAGTATCGGCCTGGGGGAGGAGGGTCTTCGTGGGTCCCGATCAGGTCATGCCACCGGATCGAGGTGACAATGTCGTCCCGTTCCCCGGTCGGCGTGTGTCGCTGCGCCGGCCGGCCCTGCTGCCGCGCCGGGAGACCCCGGCGATCTATATCGTACGTATCGATCTCGATGGCTCCGAGCCGCCGATCTGGAGAAGGGCCCGGCTGGCCAGCAACCTGACCCTCGCCCAGCTCCACGAGGTCCTGCAGGTGGTGATGGGGTGGACCGACTCGCACCTGCACCAGTTCACCATGGTGGTCGCCGAGGAGGATGGCCCGATCCAACCGTTCCTTACCCCGTTCGACCAGGCCGAGGGGGAGGAAGGGATCCCGGAGGCGGACGTACGACTCGACCAGGTGCTGGCGACCGCCGGGGACCAGCTGGCGTACGCGTACGATTTCGGCGACAACTGGCAGCACACGCTTCTCCTCGAATCGGTCGAGGCGTGCGGGGCTGACGACCCGGAGGCCGTGTGTGTGGGAGGTTATCGTGCCTGCCCGCCGGAGGACGTCGGCGGGCTCGGCGGGTATGGCGAGATCCTGGCAGGGCTGGCCGGCGCCGATCCCGAGGACGAATGGATGGCGGAGCAGTTGGCCTGGCTTCCGGAGGGGTTTGACCCGGCGGAGTTCTCGGCCGACAGCGTGAACCAGGCGCTGGCCACCGGGGTGCTGCCGGACCTCACGCCATGGAATCCCGCCATCAGTGACCTGCTCGCCGAGGCGGGGGGCTCGGGGCTGTCCCCGGTGGGTGAACTGATCAAGCGGGCGACCCGTGGGCCGAGCGGGTTGAGCGACGAGCAGGTCGCCGCGGCCGTTCGCCCGTACGTCCAGCTGCTGGGGCAGGTGGGGGAGGGGGTGAAGCTGACCGCGGCGGGCTACCTTCCGCCGAAGATCGTGCGGGCGATCTACGCCGAACTACGGCTCGCCGAGGTCTGGATGGGTACCGGGCAGAGCGAGGCCAGCACACCGGTCATCATCGTGCTGCGCGAATCGGCCACTGCGCTCGGGCTCCTACGCAAGAGCCGGGGGATGCTGATGGTGACCAAGGCGGGCCAGAAGCTGGTGGATGATCCCCGTGGACTGCTGCGGCACATCGGTTCCCGGCTGCCGCTGGGCCGACCGGAGGAACGCGACGCCGGCCTCCTTGCGTTGCTGATGGCCGCTGCCGGGATCGAACGGAGCCAGTGGGGGATGGTGGGTGCCGGGCTGCTGGACTGGGTCGGGTGGGGCGTTGCCGACGGGGACATGCAGCTGACGGCGAGATACTGGGCGCGACCCACCTTGGATGTGCTCGATACGCTCGGTCGATGGGGGACGGGCAATTCGGCGGTGGACCCCAAGCTCGTCCGTGAGCTGCTGCGCCGAGGCGGGCACTGACTCTGGAGTCTGCGGCCTGCCGCTGAGCTGGACGCTACCAGCGCACCCGTCTCGACTTCGTTGCCCAGGGGTTGTTTCTCAGGGCGGAACACCGGCCTGACACCCTTGATGGAGAGCTCGAGGATACTGTGATGTGCGTCACCGACTTCTCGGGGCC
Organism: Propionibacteriaceae bacterium; assembly: GCA_044508675.1. GTDB lineage: Bacteria > Actinomycetota > Actinomycetes > Propionibacteriales > Propionibacteriaceae > Raineyella. The sequence continues at coordinate 242,457 of JBIQHF010000004.1, forward strand.
CACTCTCGCACCCCAGTGACCTGGCGCGCCATCGACGTCGTCGCCTGCAGCGGTCCTGGGCAGTCCCAAAGGAGGGATTGACGGTGTTGAAGGCTCGTGGGGTGTCGCCCGCCCGTGTCCGCCAGGTGCAGACCGCGCCGGATCAGATCGCCGCCGCGTTGAAGCAACTGATCGCCGATGGCACCTATCCCTCCGGGGAGTTCCTGCCCAGCGAGGAGGAACTGTCGGTGCTGTTCGGGGTGAGCCGGCCTACCGTGCAGATCGCGCTGCGCCGGCTGAAGGCCTCCCACGTGCTGACCACGGTCCGTGGCCGGCGGGGTGGTCACCAGGTGGCGGAGTTCTCGGCCTGGCAGCTCGGCGAGGAGCTGGACGGCTTCCTCACCGTCGGTATCGGCAGCGGCACTGTCTCCTATCGGCAGTTGCTCGAGGTGCGCCACGACCTCGAACTGCTGTCAGCGGCTTCTGCAGCCCGCCATCGTACGGAGGCCGACCTAGCGGTGCTGGAGACGCTTCCCCACCCGGGGGAGGCCGGCACGCCGGATCCCGAGCTGGCGCTGCGCTATGACCTGGCCTTTCATCGCCACCTCGCCGCCAGCTCGCACAACTCCTTGCTGGATGGTTTCGTGTCCGCCACGGTCGTCGCCTTCCATCGCTGCGCCATCCCGACGGCCAGTCTCGACCCGGTCCTCTTGCTGGCCCATTTGGACGAGGTGCTCGCCGGTGTGCAGGCCGGGGATCCGGTGGCTGCCCGTAGCGCCATGGAAAGGCACCTGGCCACGTCGATGGATCTCCTCGACGACGTCGCCTGATCCGGCCCGACCCGGTCAAGGAAAAACTCTTGCCTTTTTAGGATCGTATGACTCTGCAACTATTTCTCCATTGCCGCCGTACGTCTCAGCGCAGCGTTGCGCCACGGCGGCTGAGAAGGAGATGACATGACGCAAGACCTTGCCCCGAGTACCAGGTTTTCCCCGGACGGAGATTCTACGCAAACTGTAGGAGAGCTGGCCGACTCCGGCATTTCTCCTTGGCGACAGCTGGTACGCGAGGACCGTGTGCATCGATCCTTGTACACGACACCGGCAGTGTTCGACGAGGAAATGCGTCGAATCTTCGGCCAGACCTGGGTCTACCTGGCCCACACCAGCCAATTGCCCGAAACGGATTCTTTCGTCACCGCCCGACTGGGACAACGCCCCATCATCGTCACCCGCGACCGGAAGAACGTGATTCATGCCCTGTTCAACCGGTGCGCCCATCGCGGTGCCACTGTCTGCCGCGAGGACAGCGGGGTGGCAAAGAGCTTCCAGTGCCCCTACCACGGTTGGACGTTCCGCAACAACGG
>JBIQHF010000020.1:0-55124 GCA_044508675.1 Propionibacteriaceae bacterium
CATCAACGAACTCGCGGCATAAATCCGATATCCACTTTAACGGGAACACTCCACTCCTCACGCATCTCGGCTGGCTACTGCTGGGACTGGAGCAAGCCCAAAGCAGACGTTCTCCTCGATGATGTACGCATCGGCGGCTGGCACAAGCCTTGGAACAACCCCAAGGACACCAAGGTCGGCGATGCTCCCGGCCGCCCCTACTGGGCGATGGACCCTGCAGGTTTCGGGCAGGTGGGCTGTATCTACACGGCGCAGGGCTTCGAGTACGACTACTCCGGAGTCATCTTCGGCGGCGACTTGGTCTGGCGTGGTGACCGCTGGGTCGGGCGGCGCGAGTACAGCCGGGACAACCAAGTGCGGAAGGCGGACCCGGCGGCGTTCGAGCGGGCGGTGAAGAACACCTACAAGGTGCTCCTGACCCGAGGCATGCGGGGGACCGTGCTGTACTCGACCGATCCCGAGACCCAGGAGCTGTTCCGCTCCCTGATCGACTAGGACGAAATCATGAAGGGCACCGACCGGACAGACGAGCTCCGCTCCCGCTACCGCGCATTCTGCGAGGAACGTGACTGGACGCAGTTCCATACCCCCAAGAATCTTGCTATGGCGATGGCCGCCGAGGTCGGGGAGGTACTCGAAGTTCTCCAGTGGCTGACGCCGGAGGAGAGTGAGCACATCCGCGATGATCCGCGCCTGAACGAGCGACTGGGGGAGGAACTCGCTGACGTCCAGCTCTACCTGTGGCGTCTCGCCGAGATGAGCGGGGTCGAGCTCTGGCCCGCGATCGACCGCAAGCTGTACATCAATGAGCAGAAGTACCCAGTCGACAAGGCCAAGGGGAAAGCAGTCAGGTACGACGACCTCGACTAGCGCTCGCGTGCTTCATGCTAGCCGAGCCTTTGTTGGTCTGCTTCGTATGCGCTGAGCTCCTGCTCTTCCCTTGGCTCTTACTTGACTGGGCTCGGGTGCTCGGCGATGGGTCTGTGACGCGCGAGCCATCGATCCCTTCCAGCTGGTTCGGGACTGCTGCACGATTCGGTGACAGGGTTGGTCAGGCGGCCTGAGTGGCCGGTGTGGTCATGATGGTCTCGTATTCGACAGGGGTCAACCGGCCAAGCGAGGACTGTCTGCGGCGTCGGTGGTAGGTCCGTTCGATCCAGGTCACGATCGCGATCCGTAGCTCCTGGCGGGTGGCCCAGGTGCGGCGGTCCAGCACGTTCTTCTGCAGCAGCGCGAAGAACGATTCCATCGCTGCGTTGTCCCCGGCCGCGCCGACCTTGCCCATGGATCCGACCATGTCGTGACGGTGCAGGGCACGGACGAATTTCCGGGCACGAAATTGCGACCCTCGATCGGTGTGCAGGATGCAGCCGGCCACGTCATCTCGCCTGGCGACGGCATTGTTGAGCGCGTTCACGGCCAGGCGGGACTTCATCCGCGAGTCGATCGAGTACCCGACGATGCGGTTGGAGTGGACGTCCTTGACCGCGCACAGGTAGAGCTTGCCCTCGGCTGTCTTGTGTTCGGTGATGTCAGCCAGCCACAACTGGTTGGCCGCATCGGCGCTGAACTGGCGCTGCACCAGGTCGTCGTGGACCGGGGGCCCGGGCTTCTTGCCGTTCTTGGCGCGCTTCTTGCCGAACGCGCTCCACCAGCCGTTGCTCGAGCAGACCCGCCACACCGTCCGCTCACACGCGTGGTGGCCGGCGTCGCGGGCCTCGTCGGCCAGGTAGCGGTAGCCGAACTCCGGGTCGTCGCGGTGGGCGTCGAACAGCGCATTCGCCAGGTAGGCCTCGGCCAGTTCGGCCTCGGTCACCGGGCGGGCGAGCCAACGGTAGTAGGGCTGGCGGGCGATCTTGAGGACCCGGCACGTCACCGTGACGGGGATCCCATCGGCGGCCAACTCACGGACGAGCGGGTACATCTGTAATGGGCATGGCTGGTTCGCCTGCGACAGGTAGGCCGCAGCCCGGCGCAGGACCTCGTTCTCGGTCTCCAGCAGCCGGATCCGCTTCTTCGCCTCACGCAGTTCAGCGTTCTCTGCCGCGGTGGTGCCGGGCTTCATGCCGTCCTCGACATCGGCGGCGCGCATCCAGTTACGCAGACACGATTCGGCGATCCCGAAGTCGGTGGCAATCTGCTTGAGCTGCTGGCCTGGCTCACGGTTCCGTGCGACGTTCACCACGTCGTCGCGGAACTCCTTGGGATAGGGCTTGGGCACGATCAACATCCTTCCAGCAACGCTCCACGGCGTCACAGATCAGATGTCACCTATCCGTGCAGCAGTCCCTCGGTCGGAGTACGGCCTGACGTGTCGGTTCCGGTGTGGTTCATCATGACAGCTGGTCGGGGTCGGTGAGGCGGGTGTGGTGGTCTTTGAGGCGGTAGCTGGGGCCGTTGATGGTGATGACGTCGGCGTGGTGCAGGAGGCGGTCGAGGATGGCTGTGGCGAGGACGTCATCGCCCAGGACGGTGCCCCATTCGACGAACGACTTGTTGCTGGTGATGATCAGCGAGCCGCGTTCGTAGCGGCGAGAGACGATCTGGAAGACCATGTTCGCTTCGTCGCGGTCCAGGGGCAGGTAGCCGACCTCGTCGACGACCAGGACGGCGGGGCGCAGGTAGGTCTGGAGTTGGCGGTTGAACCGGCCTGTGGTCTCGGCGGTGCGCAGCCGGCGGACGAGGTCGTCGAGGGTGGTGAAGTAGATCGAGAATCCTGCCTGGCAGGCAGTGACGGCCAGCCCGACCGCGAGCATGGTCTTGCCGACCCGGGTGGTCCGAGCAGGGCGATGTTCGACTTCGCGCGGACGAGTTCCAGGGTCGCCAGGTCGCGGATCTTGCGGGGTTCGAGCTCGGGCTGGAACGCGAAGTCGAACTCGTCCAGGCGCTTGTGGTGGGGCAGGCCGGACAGTTTCAGCGCGTTGGTGAACCGGCGGGCCTCGCGCATGCCGGCTTCTTCTTCCAGCAGCAGGTCGAGGAAGTCCAGGTAGCCCATCTGGGCGGCCTCGGCCCGCTCGACCAGTTCGGTGATCGTGTCGGTGGGATGGGTCAGGCCCAGCCGGGTGGCGTTGGCGCGGATCCGGTCGACGGTCAGGCTGCTCATGCCCGCCCCGTTCCGGCGATCCCCTGGTAGGTGGCCAGGTCGCGGTGGGCCACCGGGACGTCGGCGCGGTGGTGGGCCACCACCGCCGCGAGCGGGCCCGTGCCCGCCGCGCTGGTCGACGGGGTGGTGGGGGTCGGTCGGGTGGGAAGCTCGATGACCGTGGCGCGGGTGTGTCCATCCGGCAGGCCCTCCCAGTGGGCGGGGTCGAGGACCCATTGCCCGCGGGTGGTGGCCCGGGCGTGGGTGGCGAGCAGACTCGCGCCGTCGGGGTCGGGGGTCAGGGCATGGATCGTGATCGTGTCGGCGCTGGCGCGGACCGCGACGCGTTGGCCGGGCCGGACCCGGTCGGCGGGCACGGACTAGAAGCTGGCCTCGAAGGAGACCAGCGCGTCCTTGCCGACCCGGCGCAGGTGGGACTCACAAACCAGGTAGGGCCGTGCCGGGACCGGCTTGAGTGCTGCGTGGTCGGTCTGGGCGCGCTGGCCGATGACCTGGCCGTGGGTGCGGTGGACCTGCCCGCGCCGGATCGGCACCCAGTCAGCGAACGCGGCCTGCAGGTCGGCCAGGGAGTCGAACCGGCGCCCGGCCACGACGTGGTCACGCACGATGTCGACCTGGCGTTCGACCTTGCCCTTGCCGGTGGGACGGTAGGCGGCCAGGACGTCGATGTCGAAGCCGTAGTGATCGGCGAACGCGGCGGCCTCGGGATGGAGCGGGACCGGTGCCCGGGGCGCGACGTGGCGCTTGATCACGGTCTTGGTGCGGTCGTAGACGATCTGGGCCGGGACCCCGCCGAAGTGGTCGAACGCGGCCCGGTGGGCGTCCCAGAAGGTGGCCAGGTCCACGCTGGTGGTGAACAGGCAGAACGAGTCGCGCGAATGGGACAGGACCATATGGAAGGAGTACACGTGCTCGATCCCGACATGGGCCAGCAGATCGCCCTCATCGCCCCAATCGACCTGGGCCTGCAGCCCGGGCTGGGTCTCGAAGCGCCGGTGCAGCCCGCTCACCGGGTTCTCGTCATCGGCATCGAGTTCGGCACTGATCCGGGGGCGGGCCTCGGCGACGAACATCTTCACCCGCTGGTAGTGACCGGTGAAGCCGTACTCGGCGACCAGACGTTCATGGATCACGCTGGCCTTCAGGCTGATGTCGCCGCGCAGCCAGGCCTCGACGACGTCGACGAACGGGTCGATCGCACGGGGCTGGGTCCCCGCCCTGGCTGGGGCCTTCGGCGGGCCGGCCGGCGCCTCGGAGGCAAGGTACTTACGCACGGTGCGCCAGTCACACCCGCACTCGCGGGCGATCTCGGCATACGTGGCGCCCTGCTGGTGCAGGACGCGGAAACGGCGGATGTTCATCCAGGACTCCTGATCAAGGATCATGGGGGCAAGCCACCATTCGGGCTCGTCTTCTTGGCGGTTGACGAACCGAAGGGTGGCCCACCCACACACGGGCGAGCAAGGGATTCAGCTCACCGGAACCGACCTACACATCAGGTCGTACCCGCCACGACACATGAGGTCGTACGCCGACACCGCGCTCATCTTCTGGCGCCAGACCCGCCCGCAGGGCTCGCAGCGGTACCGGCGCACCTGCACCGTCAGGATCGTGGGCCACCAGCCGAACGGGACATGCGCCAGCCGGCGCGTCACCGTGTCCTTCACGGTCCCACGACGTCCGCAGCCGGGGCACTCGTCACCGGGCTCCAGGATCCGGCAGGCCAGCACGGTGTGGTCCGGGTCGACGTGTTGGCCGACCACGCTCAGACCGAGACGATCCAGGCGGCAGAACTCGTCCAGGCAGGGCGGAGACAGGGGTGACGTAAGCTGGGACATACGGGCCTTGGGTTTGGTGATGACGGCGTGAGAACCTCCATCTTCCAACCCCAGGGCCCTCCTTCATGGCCTCGTCCAGCTCACCCCAGACCGGCACCTACACCCTCGATTGTGAAGAGCCCGTTTTGAAACCCTTCGGATTGATATTTGAATGTCTAATGAATTATTGAATTCGAATTTGATTTTTGCTTTGGGGGTATTATCTTTCGAGGTGGTTGCCTCACTTTTTATATATTTTTTATTGGGGTTTCTGGTTTGAAGCTCAAGGTTGCTGAAATATTAGTCCAAATAGTCGCGCAGCACCTGTGAGCGTGACGGATGGCGGAGCTTGAACATCGTCTTCTCCTCGATCTGGCGGATCCGCTCGCGAGTCAGTCCGTAGACGGTGCCGATTGACTCAAGGGTCTTTGCCTCACCATCGGTCAACCCAAAGCGCCGCGAGATGATCCCTGCCTCGCGCCACGACAGCGTGTCCAGGACATCCCCCAGCTGCTCCTGCAGCAGCCTGAAAATGACGGAATCCGCGGGCATAACGGCTTCGGAATCCTCGATCAGATCGCCGAGTTGGGTGTCGTAGTCATCCATCGGCGTCTGCAGCGACCATGGCTCCCGGCTGTAGGTCAACAGCTCGATGACTTTTTGACGAGTCATATCCAGCTGCCAGGCCAGCTCCTCAGGGGTGGGAATGCGCCCAAGGGTTTCTGCGAGGTCATACTGGATCTTCGACAGTCGATTGATCTCGTCAACCAAGTACACTGGGAGACGAATAGTGCGAGATTGATCTGCAATGGCGCGGGTGATCGCCTGCTTGATCCCCCAGGTCGCGTACGTGGATAACTTGTAGCCCTTGGTGTAGTCGAACTTCTCCACCGCACGGATCAGGCCCAGGTTGCCCTCCTGGATCAGGTCCAGGAACAGCATGCCGCGACCGGTGTAGCGCTTGGCGAGGGAGACGACCAGTCGAAGGTTGGCCTCCAGCAGGTGGTTCTTGGCGGCATGGCCGTCGTTGGCGATCCACTCGTAGTCATCGATGTCGGCCTGGGACAGCTTGCCCTGGTCCTCGGTGACCTTTTCCTCGGCGAACAGCCCGGCCTCGATCCGACGGGCCAGCTCGACCTCCTGGGCCGCGTTCAGCAGGGCGACCTTGCCGATCTGGTCCAAGTAGTCCTCGGCGTGGTCGGTAGTAGCACCGGCAAAGGTGAGCTGGACTGCGGGTCCATCCGACTCATCGGAGTAGTCGAGAGTGAAGGCGTTCTCCTTGGCGATCGTCTGCTCGCTTGGTTCGGCCCCGAGGAAGTCCAGCAGCTCCGGCGACGCATTGTCACCCAAGTCGAAATGGCCCTCCGCCATGGCCCAGGGCAGGCAGTCCTCGTAGAAGTCCGGTAGATACCCGGAAGCGTGTGGGTCCTCCACGCTGTTCTTTACGTAGAGGACGACGAATCGTGCGATCTTGTTCGGACGCTTCCGCAGGACACGCCCCAGGCGCTGGATCATCTGGCGTCGGCTTCTGTTGGAAGCCATGACTATCCCGAGGTCCGCGTCGGGCACGTCGACGCCTTCATCCAGGATCCGCGGCGCCGAGAGGGCGACACCGTTGACGTTACGCAGGAGGTCAATCCGCTGTTCCCGCTCGTCGGAACTGAGTTCGGAGTGGACCGCTGCGGCGAGGCAGCCCTCGGTGGACAGTACCTCCGCCGCCTCCCGACTCGCCGCGGTGGTCTGGGTGAACACGATGGTTCCGGGGGACGCCTGCACCACGGGCGCGAGGCCTGCGAGGGCAAGCGTCTTCATCCTGGTCTCAGCCAGCAACGCCTTCCGCCGAGAGAACTGGGCCATGTACTTGCGGGCCAGGCCGCCGCCGCTCCCATACGCCCGATCTTGGGCAAGGGTGGCGACACCCTGAAGGAAGACGGCGACCGGCGAAGCCGGGACCCCGTACTTCCTAATGAGATTCCGCCGGGTGAAGCGGAGGCTCCCGTCGAGTTTGTCGTACTCCTCGCGTTCGTGTGAAGTGAGGGGGACGGACGCAAAGGCAAACTTGAAGGGCGCAATGAGGTCCTCGGCGACCGCCTCGTGGTACCCAAGGTCGAAGCAGACATCACCGAAGTACTCCTCGAGGATCTCATCCCCGGCGTCCCCGCGCTCCAGCGTGGCGGTTAGCCCAAGGCGCCAGTCGTACGCCGCATGCAGGGCGAGTGCATACGAGGGGGCGCCGTAGCGGTGGCATTCGTCGGCTATCACGAGTCCGTTGGCGGGCATATAGGGGGTGCGCCGCAGGGCGGACTGGACGGTCTCCACCCGAACGTCCCACTGCTCTCCAAGGGCGGGATCATGAAGACGAACGTTCGGAAGGAACTCGGTGATGGAATGGTGCCATTGCTTCTTAAGAGCCAGCGTCGGCACCAGCACGACCGATTGGCGTCCGGCTTGGCGCGCCTTCTCGATGGCGGCCAGCCCGACACGGGTCTTACCGGTGCCGGTGACGGCCTGGACGACACCTCGGCATTCTTGGTCCTTCCAGGCGTGGAGCGCCGCCCACTGCCATTCGTAGAGCTCGAGCTCGGCCTCCACCGGAGTGGTGGATCCTTGATCAATCGTCTCGTTGAACGGCTCGAGCTCGTCGACCTCTGCTGGGTTTGACGCTGTTGTCGGCCCAATTGGTGAGAGGACGTCGACCGTACGGTGCGGCGGCTCAACATCAGCAGGGTCGGTTGCTGGATCCGGCTGAAGCTCCGGAGAGGGGCCTGGGACGCCCGTCGGCGACGAGGACGACGCCAGCCGGGCCTGTATCTTGTCGAGCGACTGCCGCATCTGTAGGAACTGCAGTTGCAACTGGAGCTGCCCGACCTTCTGTTGCACCTGAGCCAGCTGCTCCTCCAGAGTGTCCACACGCGACTCGAGTTGGTGCACCTGTTCGAGGTCATTGGCGCCATAGTGCGCGATGCCTCCCTCGAGTTCTCGCAGGTGCCTGACTTCGCTGGGCATCAGGAGCTGGATCAGGGACAGCAGGTCGTGATTGCGGAGATGGATCGTCAGGTCGCCCTGCACAGAGCGCGGCGCCTCGATTCGGATGCTGTTCTCCCAAGAGGCATCCAGCCACTCCAATCCCAAGGGGCCGAGTGCGTCGGGGCCCGCTTGGGCGAGTAACGTCTCTTCAGCCGGTTGCGGATCGGCGCCTGCTTCGTTGGTCAGGACCATCGCGTCCAGACAGGCATCGACGATGCGCCAGTAGATCCCCATGGGGTACTCCGACAGCTCGGGACCCGCTTCGTTAAACTGGAAGGCGGTCTGGGCGCGGATGTCCTCGACTCGTCGGCCGACAAGCAAGATCCGGCCGAAGGCCGCGGTGCCCCGCACCTTCTCCAGGTCCTCGCAGTTGGGGTAGTAGCCGATCCGGTCCAGTGCCATTCTCTGCTCCTCCTCGAACTGAGCGGCTGCTTGTATTCACCCTAGGACTGACCGCAGTTGGAATCTGGTCGTGCCCTGAGAAAGGAGCGGTGATCCGAACCATTGCGGGCCAGGTCTGTTCCAGCCGTGTTGCCAGCCCACAGGGAAGCCGTGCGTGGCCGCATCCTTCGACCGGCTATCCGTAACTGTCTCTTTGGCTAGCGCTACCGAAGTCATCACATGTCGCGCCCAGCCATCAATCCACGCCTGGAAAACAGTGCCGTCTGATTGGGGGACGCCGAGTGTCAGAGATCAGTGATCTGATGGAGGCATTGCCTCTCAATGCCGGTGGCTTGCTGGCAACGAGTCCGAACCGGAAATGGAGCACCCATGTCTCGCGAGTCGTCCGACAATCCTCAGTCCCCGCGGGGATACCGGCATGTCGGAGGGCTGACCTTTCCCACCGACGGCCCTGTGGTCGTGCACGATCGGATGGACGTGATCAGTCTGGTCCGTTACCTGCGTGACGATGCCCGTACGCGTCCGGTCGCGGTGCTCACGGTTGACCGCGACCAGTACGGCCCGTACGTGGATGCAGAGAAGCTACGGCGAAAGGCCGGCGGCAACGTTGATGTCGTCACGATCCCGACCGACGAACTGACCCGCGCCATGAGCGAACTGCTGGAGGACCAAAGGGCTGGCGTCTATCGAGGCGCCTGCCGGGTCTATCCACCGGGGACGCAGTGGGAGCGCGACCCGTTCCCGGTGCGCTTCGCTCGCAACAGTCGTGAGATCGACGACCTGCCGCGGGTCTTGGTACTCGATGTGAAGAACGCGCGCCACCGGACTGCCCGTGCGTCTCGCTCGGGAAGTTCCGGATCGCCGGCCAGGCCGGGGCCGAGGGAAACGCGTACGGGTGCGCCGGTACCGGACCTTCCTGCCGTTCCTCGTGACATCGCCACGAGGGATCAAGCCGAGAAGCTGATGCTGTTGCTCCGCAGCTCATCCCGACGGATACCGGCGGTAGTGGTGTCCCGCGCGGTCGGCGCGTCGGAGGCGTACGCCGACGTGGACGGCCTGGAGCGTGACTTGGAGGGGCTCGCCACCGTTTTCGAGATCACCACGATGGACGCGAGCTGGGGCTTCAGCGACGTGATGCGGGACCGGTGCCAGGTCTACGGCGGCGCCGGACGCGTCTATCCGGTGGGTACGGCCTGGGAACAGGACCCGTACGCCTCGCCACTGCATTTCGCGCACAGCACGGCCGATCGTTCCCGGATCACCCGGGCATTGGTCGGCGACGTCATGCGGATGGCTTCGGCCCGCACGCTGACCCTGAATGCGCCTGCGGAGCAATCGGCCCGGGTAGCGGGCGAGGTCGTCGGGGTCTTGGCCGAGCGCGGCGTGGTGAAGCTGGACGACCAGCGGATGAGCGTGGTGTGGCCGGAGCTGATCGCGCCGGGGGTACCGGCCGAGCGACTGTTCGCCACGGGCATGCGAATCGAAGGCCTGCTCGATCCGGAGAGCAGGCGCATCGACGTTCGTGGGATGCGGCGCACGCCCGAGGAGAGCCTGCGTGACTACCGCCCCGGCGATACCGTGCTGGTGCAGGTCGTGGGCGTCGAGGCTGATTCCTGCACTGTGGAGCCCTTCCCGGACTTCTCGGTGACGGTGGCCGCCGCCGACATCACTGATGACGGGACCGACCTGCGCGACCTGACCACCGAGGGCGAGGTCCTGGCGGCACTGCTGGTGGCGATCGAACCGTCGGGGGAATGGCGGCTGTCGGTGGCCGAGGCGGCAGAGCCGCCCGAGGCCGTTCCGGCACCGAGCATCCTCGTCGGTGGACCGGCCTGGCTGGTGCCGCCGGAGCCGGTACGGCCCGAGTCGGAGGTCGAGCCCGAGCAGGCGTCGCCGAACGAGCCGGACGCGGAGCAGTCGGAGTCCGGTCCCGCTCCCGGAATCACCCCTCTCGACGAGGCACGTCAGCGCGAGCGGGCCCAGCTCATCCGCGAGCTGGAGCAGGAACGACAGGCGAACACTCGTCTCCAGCACAAACTACAGTCCACCCGGGCCCAGCTACTCAAGGCCAAGAAGCGCAAGGGCGGTGACGTGGCCACCGGCCCCGACGACAGCCATCTCTTCGAGGACCCCGGGCAGCAGCTCGACTTCGAGATTCGGCTGGCGTGGGCGCGGATGACCCTGCCCTCGGAGAAGAAGGACCTGCCGCTCAAGGCCTGGACGTACGGGCCGCACTTCCTCGACACGCTGCACGAGCTGGAGGGCGTGTCCCGTCACAAGGTCGTCGAGGTACTCGTACACGTGTTGACCGGCCGTGACACGGAGCTTGCCTCCCGCGAGCGGCACCAGTTGCGCACCGGCTGCGGGGGCGACGATGCGCCGGTCACCCGGCGAGGCGGAGAATCGTGCTGGCGGGTGAACCTGCAGACGAACACTCCCGGTGCCCGCCGACTGCACTACTGGTCCTGCGCCGACGGGTCGATCGAGTTGAGCAGCGTCCGGGTGCACGATGACTTTCGAGCCTGACCCGTGGGCTCGGGCGCACAGCGTGATCGACGTGGAGAATCGGGCCATGAGCAGAGCAGGGTTGTACCACCAACGAGTCGCCTCTTGGCCACCGGCACTGGTCAGGATTCGAGAAGCCGCTGTGGGCCGCTGCCCGTACCGTCGTGAGTGTGGACACCACGATCACGAAGGAGACATGACATGACTGGCACGAAGAGCGGATTCAGCGACGCGGAGCGGCAGGCGATGCAGCAGCGCGCCGACGAACTGCGGGCGATGAAGGGCGTCAAGGGCGCGGCGAAGAAGGCGAAGGAAATGGATGCCTGCCTTGCCGCGATCGCTGCACTCGAGGGTACCGATCGTGTGATCGCCGAGCGCCTGCACGTCATCGTCTCCGAGGAGGCGCCGCACCTGGACCCGAAGACCTGGTACGGCTTCCCGACGTACGCGAAGGACGGCAAGAACATCGTGTTCTACCAGCCGTCCTCCAAGTTTGACTCGCGCTACGGCACGGTCGGCTTCGAGGAGTATGCCGCGCTGGATGACGGTGGCATGTGGCCGGTCGCCTATGCGGTCATCGAGATGACCGACTCCGTGGAGCGGCGGCTGCGCGAGCTGGTGCGCACGGCAGCCGCATAGCCACGGCACACCGTGGACAAGCAGCCCGTCGCCCGAGATCCCGGAGCCGGGCGAGACTCTGGGTGCGGCCATCCGGAGCCCCGAGCGTTCAGGGTCACGCCGCGGCGCGCAGCGTGAGGCGCAGCCCGAGGGCGTTCGTCACTTTGAGAACCGTTGACCACGTCGGATTGCCCTCGGCCGAGAGCGCCTTGTAGAGACCGTCCCGGCTCATGCCGACCCGACGGGCCAGCTCGCTCATGTTCTGGGAGCGGGCGATGACACCCAGGGCGCGGGGTACCGCCGTCGGGTCATCCGCCGACTCATCCAGAGCAATCTCCAAGTAAGCAGAGACATCCTCAATGCTGTCGAGGTAGTCGGCCACATCGAACGGCGTGAACTTCTCACTCTTCTTCGTCATTGTCATCCTCCTCGGGGCGCCACTCGTTGGCGAAGTGGTGCGCCCTCTTCGGATGTGAGGACTTCGACAATGTGTCGACTATAGCTGACACTGGCTGGCGTTCAAGCTCCATCTCCAGAAGGCGGCTCAAGCGACACGCCGACGTGTTCGAAGCCTGAGGCAGAGACCGCCGGTCGGTGACCCCCTCGGCTATAAAGTTCTACTACTCGCCATGCGTAGTAGATAGTTGAAGTGGTGATTTGACCTAGCCGGGGGGCTCATGAAGTTCTTTGTCGGGCTCCTGTACGGATCCGGTTGCCTCCTTGTGCTGTTCGGAATCGGAGTACCAGTAGGCATCCTGGCGGTGGTCGTGGTGCCCCCGGTTGCCCTGGTGCTGGCCCTCCCGTGTGGTGTGTACGGGGTGATCGGCCCGCGCAGCAGGCCTGTCGAGTTCTTCGCACCGGGCACGCTGGGCCGTACGCTCTTCCGGCCGTCTGACCGGTCGGACAAGGCTGCTTTCGGTCTGGATCCGGGGTGGCCGTCCTTCGCCCTGGCTCAGCTGGGCCCGGCAAGGAGGAACGTTCTCGCGGCGGGGCAGCAGTGGGCACGAGGGCTCAGCGGCTGGACCAGGAAGGTCGGGCAGACGGCGTGGTTCTGGTTCTGGCCGCTGCTCTCGCCAGTGGCGTTCGCTGCCCTGCTCGCCGCGCTCTTCCTGCGACTTGGGATCCGGGTGGTGTACGTCGTCGTGGGCGCGGCCCAGGTGGTCCTCTTCGCCGCCGCCGCGCTGATGGTCGCGGTGCTGCGGGCAGTGGACCGGAGCATCCACACACGACGCGGCGGGCAGGCCGCCTGCCCCTCGTGCTATCACGTGTCCGATATCCCGAGCTTTGCCTGCCCATCGTGCCAAGCCCTGCACCATGACCTCCGCCCGGGGCCGTTGGGCGTCGTGGCGCGTCGATGCGCCTGCGGGCAGCTGCTGCCGACCACGGTGACGAGGGCGGTGCGAGAACTGCAGGCCCACTGCGCCAACTGTGGACAGCCCCTCAGCCGCGGTACGGCCGACATGAAGGAGATCCGGATCTCGGTCATCGGCAGCGTGGCATCGGGGAAGTCGAGGTTCCTCTGGATGGCCATCGAGTCCCTGGGGATCGAGGCACGGGCGAACGGGGCCCTTGTCGAGCCAGTCGGCGAGGAGGCCGAACGGTGGCAGACCATGGTGAACGAAGTGATCCGGCCCCAGAAACAGACCTTGCGTACGCAGCCCGGCAGTGCGGTGACCGGGGCGGTGTTCCAGGTCAGACGGCCCAAGGGGCCGCCCTTCCGGCTGCAACTCTTCGATGCCCCGGGCGAGGCGTTCCAGAACGTCCAGGACAACGCCGAGCTGTCCTTCCTGGACCGGACCGACGGGATGGTCCTGGTCGTCGACCCGTTCACGATTCCACGGCTGCGGGATGAGTTGGCGCAACGGTGCCCTGAGCTGGTCTCCGAAGCCTGTCCGGCAGAGCTGGGCCCCGAGGAATCGTATGACCTCACGGAGCAACGCCTCCTCACCTACAGAGTGGACCTGGGGCAGATCAACCTCGCCATCGTGGTGGTGAAGATGGACCTGTTCGTCCGCAGCGGCCTGGCGCCGGAGCGGTGGGACTGGGAGGCCAGGGACGAGCTCCGGTCCTGGCTGGTGGAGACCGCGGACCTCTACCATCTCGTGCACCGTGCCGAGCCGCACTTCAAGAGCGTGGAGTACTTCGCCACGTCATCCTTCGACCTCCCGACTGCCGGAGATCCTCGACGTACGAGCCTGGCCCTGGAGTGGCTGGCCCATTCCTGCGGGGCGACGCTTGCCTCCGCTGGGCCAGGTCCCAGCTCCTCCCCGGCGACGACGCGGAAACGGACACCGTTGGCCGGAGCGGTCCCCTCCAGGAGTGGCAGCCATGAGTGAGCCGGAAACGACCACCGCCGCCCGGGCGCGCCCACCGATCAGTTACCTCGTGTTGCGGGTGCTCCTGGCAGTGCCGCTGTGTGCACTGGCGGTCGTGGGTGGCCGGACCCTGCTCCTGAGTCCCCTTCCGGAGACCGGGGTCGGTCTTGTCCGGCCCGTCGTCGAGTGGGCCCTGGACTGGAGTTGGGGGTGGTTGCCGTGGTGATGCCGAGGCCGCCGGAGACCGTGGAATTCGTGATCGGCACCCTCCTCGGGATGTTCATCGTCCTTGGGATTGCGAGCGTGCCGTCCGCGCCCGATGCGTCCGGCGGGTCAGATCCGGAGCCTGCCCCGGAGTCGTACGGTCCCTACCAGAGTCTCGCGAACGGAAAGCTCTGGACCAGAGCGGAGCCCCGTACCGATGCCGAGATCGTGGGGGAAATCGACCCGGACGAACCTATCTATGCCGCCTGCTGGACCTACGGGGAGACCGTCTCCTCAGTAATGCGCACCAGCAGCGAATGGCTGAAGGTGGCCTCTCCGGAGGGCGGTTACGCCTCGGCCGCCTTCGTGACATACGACGGAAGGGATGTTCCGCAATGTTGACCGCGGTGACCTTCCCGGACGTGACCATGCGTGCCCGTACGAGCGATAGGTGGTGGAACCGATGACTGCTGAGGACCCCTGGGACCTCGATGTCGCGGAAGTGGAAGTGGCAGCGGCGGAAGGAGTAGCCGAGGGAGGACCCTCGAGTGACGGCGAGCACAACGCAGCCGTCACCGATCGACTGGGGGACCTGGCGAGTGCGGTGTCCCGGCTGGCCGCGGAGACGGAGCGCTTCCATAGCCGCGCCGAACACCTGGAGCGCCTGAATCGCAGCATGCACGAGGAGATCGAGACGCTGCGTCGAGGAGAGGCCCAGGAACTCCTGAAGCCGGTCATCAACCAGCTGGCCGATCTCGCCATCAGGCTCCGGCGGCAGTCCGAGCAGCTCGACGCCGCGATGTCGGCCGACGAGGCCGCGACGATGCTCGCGGCCTACGTTCCCGTCGTCCTCGACATCCTGGGCCAGCTCGGCGTCGAGAGCTACCTGCCCGAGGTGGGCGAGGCCTTTGACCGCAACACGCAGCGCGCCGTGAGACGGATCGATGTTCCCGATGCCGAGCAGGACCGCACCGTCGTACGGGTCCAGTCGCCCGGCTTCATCGCTACGGGGGCGCAACGCCCACTGCGGCCTGCCGAGGTGGACGTGGCGCGGTTCGTCGAGGGCACGATCACCCAGCCGTTGACTTCCTCCCCCACCGACCAGCAAGGAGACCGGGCATGACCAAGTACGGGATCGACCTCGGGACCACCTATTCCTCCGTCGCCTACATCGATGACCACGGGGAGGCGTCCGCCGTGGCGAACTCCCTCAACGGCTCCTCGACCACCCCTTCCGTCGTCTTCTTCGAGTCGCCGGACAATGTCGTGGTCGGCCAGACCGCCAAGGACGCCTCCGTCTCCGAGGCCGAGAGCGTGGTGGCCCTCGTCAAGCGGGACATGGGACTCGATCGGACGTGGGACTTCCACGGCGAGAAGTACACGCCCGAATCCATCTCCGCGGTCATCCTCCGCTCCCTGGCGGACGACGCCTCGGGAGTCCGTGGTGACGAGGTGTGCGAGGTCGTCATCACCGTTCCGGCGTACTTCGGGATCCGCGAGAAGCAGGCCACCCGTGACGCCGGCGTGATCGCGGGGCTCGACGTCCGGGCGATCATCCCGGAGCCGGTTGCGGCTGCCCTCCACTACGGGGTGATGGATGAAGCGGAGGCTTCCACGATCCTCGTCTACGACCTGGGCGGGGGGACCTTCGACACCACCGTCCTGAAGCGCACCCCCGGGCGTCTCGAAGTCCTCGTCGTCCGCGGCGACCACCAACTGGGCGGGGCCGATTGGGATGACCGGCTCAAGGAGATCCTGCTGGAGAAGTTCGCTGCCGAGGTCGGTGACGACATCGCCGGCGAGGCAGCGGATGACGAGGCGTTCCTCGGCCTCCTGTTCGCCGCGGCCGAGCAGACGAAGAAGCAGCTCACCCAGGCGATGTCCCGGCCGGTCTCCCTCTTCCACCGCTCGGCGAGCGCGCGGGTGGAGGTCACCCGGGAGGAGTTCGAGGAGCGTACGCAGGACCTGCTGTATCGCACCATCTCCCTGACCCGGGCCACGTTGCAGGACCTCGAGGCGAAGGCCCCCGGGACGACCGTCGACACGGTGCTTCTGGTCGGCGGGTCATCGAGGATGCCCCAGGTCAAGCGCATCCTCGGCGAGATGTTCACCTGCGACGTCAAGCTGCACGATCCGGACCTCGCCGTTGCCAAGGGCGCCGCCATCTTCGCGAACCTCGAATCGGACCCGTGGGTGGACCCGGACCCGGAGGACACGAGCGGTGCGGCAGATGGGGCCGGTGGAGCGAGCCGCGCCCCCGGCCTGGGAGGTGCCACGGGGACCGGTGCCGTCGAGGTCATCACCGTGTTGCCCAGGGCCATCGGCGTGGAGTTCACCGACACGTCGGTTGAACCGTGGAAACCGTACATCCATCACATCGCTATGCCCCAGCAGGCCCTCCCGTTCCGTGCCGAGACCGTGATGGCCTGGACGATCGCAGAAGGCCAGACAAGGATCGCGATCGGGCTCTACGAGCAGGCCGGTCAGGAGCCGAGCGAGCGTGTGGAGGACAATCGCCGACTCGAGGGCGGAGACGGCAGGATCGACGGCATTCCCGCGCTTCCCAAGGGATCTCCGCTCGAGATCGACCTGAGCATCGACCAGGAGGGACTGGTCCACCTCGATGCGCGGGAGACCACGCACGGGACCGAGCTGAAGATGCGGCTCCAACTCGCGAATCTGGCCCAGGAGGAGGTCGCTGCCGCCCAGCGGCAGATCCAGGGCCTCACGATCGAGGCCTGATGCAACTCGACGACACCCAGTACCTCCGCGACGTGGTCGATCCCCTCGCCAAGGGGAAGCGGTCGGACGAGGACCTGGACTTCGTCTATCTCGTGCAGGACTCCATGAGCGAGCGGGAGATCGTCGAGACCGTCCACGGCGTGGAGTCGATCTGGTCGCGAAGGGGAACAGGCCGGGGAAGGACCGCGCTGAAGGTCTCGGCGCTGCAGCGCTCGGTCCCGCTCCACGTCGAGAAGCTCGCTGCTTCACTGGGGGTTCCCGGAGGGCGCTCAGCCCACCATTCCGAGGCGTTCTGGGGCAGGTACCACGCATCGACGGCGGCGGACCACCAGAAGGCCGCCGATGCCCTGGCCACGACGTTGCGGCTCCAGTACGGCGGGATCGGCGCCGTGACCCGGGATCGTGTCCAGGCGATGGCGGAGGCCTTCCCCCAGTACCAGGCCCTTCCCGAGCGGACCCTGGTGGACGCGGTGAAGAAGGCGGGGCTGGTCCTGGTCGATGCGGTTGACCTGCCCGAGGGCGCCCCGGACGTGTCGGCACCCAAGGACCTCCTGCGACAGCTGGAGGAGTCCAAGGTGCCCAGCATCTACCACGCGGTCTTCCCGACACTGGAGAAGTTCCGGGTGGTCAAGGGATTCCGCGGTCTCACCGCCGAAGGTGATCACGTCACCATCGGGGTCGAGACCATCGACAAGCGTGCCCGCGCCGTGAAGCGCGGGGACATCAACGATCACACGCTGACCGCCCTCGACCACCTGCTGGGGCTCCTGGCGACGAGTGGTCGGCAGGGCAAGGATCTCGACCACCTCTTCTTCACCGTCTTCATCCGCGGGCTCGAGGCCAGGATGGCCGCAGGCCAGGTCGCGTTGCTCACCGAGTTGTTCGGTCTCGGCCTGGACCGGATCGAAGCGGCCCGGATCGTCCTGTCCCTCGATCCGGAAGCCGGCTCCCTGCGAGCCGGCGAGGTCGCATCGGCGCTGGCAGACGGCGAGCTGCGGAGCGCTCGCCGGCTCCTCGGAGCCCTGCCGAGGTCCACCCCGGGGCTGGCTGACCTCGAGGCCCGCGTCCGGGCCGCCGAGGTGGCGGTCGACTCCGTCGCCGCGGAAGCCCGCAGCGCCCTGGCTGCGGGCGATCTTGCCCGGGCCGCCGCGTGCTTCAGTGCGGCCGCGTCCCGGGCCATCGACGATGAGCAGCTCGCCGCGGAGATCGCGGCCCTGCCACCGGGCGCCCCGACCCAGCTGGCTGCCGCCGTCGAATACGGCAGGGACTCGCCGTGGGTGACCGTGATCTGGTCGCCGGGCCCGTTGACCCCCGTCGACGCCACCTACATGGTCGTGTCCCGTACGGACCGTACGCCTCTGCATCCCGGCGATGGTGACGGTGTCGAGGTCCATTCGACCCGCACCGGGGTGACCGCCGGGGCCCCGGGCACCACCCTCCACCTGGCGGTGTTCGCGAAGGGGGAGAACGCCTGGTCACGCGGGGCTGCAACCACCGTCGACATCGCGCCGCCCATCACGGGTCTTGCGCTTCAGGGACGGGACGGATCCGTACGAGGAACATGGGCGCATCCTGCGGCCGCGCGCCAGGTACGAGTGCACCGCGACGGTCACGAGGTGCGCCTCGAGGGCCCCGGAGTGTTCCAGGAGACAGGGCTGGACGCCGGCACCAGGTTCACCTACACGGTTCAGGCCGACTACCGCCTGCCGGACGGCAGGATGGTCAGCTCGCCGGTGGTGTCAGCGGCCATCCAGCCACTGAAGGATGTCGGCCCGTTGCCTGCCCTGGACGTGCGGGCAGATCCGGGCAGCCGCGATGGCTCGATCCTGGTCGAATGGCTCTCCCCGGGCCGAGCCCCGGTGCTGGTCCTCCGGAGCCGTGAGGAGCCATCGGTCCGGTTCGGGACAGTCATTCCGGAGGAGCGTCTCACTGCCCTTGGCGAACGGCTGGTCGGCACCGTCCGACAACTCCCCGGGGGAAGGCACTCATTGAAGGTGCTGCTGCCGGCCGGCTCGTGGCACCTGAGCGCGTTCAGCCTCGGACCGGACGGGTACGTCGCCGGCGCGCGCACCGAGACCATGGTGATCCCCGGCATCGACCGGGTGGAGGCGCAGCGGGCCGGCTCGGAGGTCCGGCTCACCTGGGACTGGCCGGACGGCATCCACCATGCCCAGGTCGACTGGCAGGCCGCCGACGTGGCCGGCACGATCACGGTTGACCGGCACACGCTGCTGGTGGACGGCGGATGCCGGCTGAGGAGCGGGCCCGGGCCGTTGGACGTCACGATCACCGCGATCCACGATCAGGGCGGCCGGCGATGGTCGTCGGCTCCGTTCCGGAGTCACCTTCCCGGTGCGGCGGCCACCTGCGCCTACAGCGTGCGCCACGCGGTCGTGGGGAACAAGGTGACCCTGACCTTCCGCCACGAGTCCGGGGGCGACCTCCGGGGAGATGTGGAGGTCGTGGCCAGGACAGGGCAGACCATGCCGCTCGGCAGGGAGGGGACGACGGTGCTGGGAACCGTACGGCTGAACCTGCCGGCGGGAGCCGAAACCGCCCACGACTTCACCGTCCCGCGCCACCTCCGCAAACCCCTGTGGGTCTGCGCCTTCGCCGGAGCGGAAGCCGGTTTCACCCTGCACCCAGCCACCACCAAGGGGATGAAGAAGTGATCCTGCGACCGAAGACCTTTGCCTGCCCGTTCTGCTATTTCCCCATCGAGCACGACCGGATCATGTTCCAGTGCGAAGGGCGCCAGGTCCCCGGCCGTACGGCCTGCCTCCCGGGCGACGACGAGGAACAGGCGAGGCATCGCCTCCAGATGACCGGGTCGATCGAGCCCATCCTGAAGGTCTTCGAGCCCGATGAGCACCACAAGCGGTTCCGTTCCGGAGACCGGATGCCCTGTCCCTCTTGCGGGGGCCTGTCCGGCATCCGGGTGTGCCATCACTGCTACACCCAGCTTCCGCCGGCGTTCGGGGCCGGAGCCAGCCCGATGATCGGAATGGTCGGGGCCAAGGCCGCCGGCAAGACGGTCTACATGTCGGTGCTGGTGAACGAGTTGAGGGAGCGGGTCGGGCGACGCTTCCAGGCCGCGATCCACGTCCTGGGCGGCAAGCATGTCGGCTTCGGCGAGGAGAACTGGCTGCGGCGGTACCAGGAATCGCTGTACAAGGACGGGGTGCTGCCGCCACAGACCCAGGCGGCATCCGGCCGCCTCCAGTACCGGGAACCGCTGGTGGTGACGTGGCAGCAGTCGGGCCGTACGCTCACCGGGAGGGAGCGGCTCAAGAGCATCACGATGTCGCTCCTCGACAGCGCCGGTGAGGACTTCAACGACATGGAGCGCGTCCGCAGCCAGCACTACCTGGGGTCGGCGGATGCCCTCATCGTGGTCCTGGATCCGTTCCAGTGTCCCGCCCACCATGATCTGCCGGGCCGCGACACTGACGATTCGGAGCCGCCGGCGGACGTGCTCCGCAGGGTTGCCGACATGTTGCGGGAGCGGCACGGGATACCTGCGACCAAGAAGATCCCGGTGCCCATCGCCGCGGTGTTCTCGAAGATGGATGCTTTCTACCCCGTTCTTCCCGACGGTAATCCGATCAAGGGCGTGGGGCGGTTGGAATCGGCCTATGACGAGGTCGATGGGAGGAATGTCCATGATCACGTGGAGGCGCTCCTGGAGGAGTGGGGGAGCTCCGAAGTCTCGACCTACCTGCGGTTGAATTTCACGACCTTTCGCTACTTCGGGGTCTCCGCGCTGGGCAAGGAGCCGGACTATTCCACCGACAAGCTGTCCAAGCCGCCGATTCCCCATCGAGTGGAGGACCCGCTGCTGTGGATCCTGTCGCAGCAGAAACTGATCCCGAAGGTGAACTGAGATGTTTGACCAGCTCGTCTACACGGACTGTCGCGTGGGGCAGGGCCTTGGGGGTGGGGGTGGGCTCCAATTCCAGGCCTGTACCGAGGGCCTCCCCGGTGACGTGCTGCGAGCCGCCTCGCCGGGTGCCCTCTACAAGGTGTACGAGCCGTGGATGCTGACCTCGCCACCGACACCGGTGGATCGCTATCCCGGCTACAGCGTTCACCTCCCCACCGGTGACGGTCGTTGGTACACGGGCAAGGGGCGGTACCTCGGCCGGGCCGTGGCCAGCGCGCGGGAAGGGAACCACCTCACCCACGTCCTGACCACCACCCTTCCGCAGGACTACACCCACTTCCGTCCGGTCGAGGTCTGCACCCTGCCGCTGTGGCGGGAGACGCCGGCGCCCGAACGGTGCATGGCGGCGGTCGAGCTGTGCTACGACGAAGCCCCGCTGGGGATCGAGGCCGCGGCGGAGGTCATCCGTCGGTCTCCCCGGGGTCCGGAGCATCTCGCAGCCGTGGTGAGTGCCATGGAGGACCCCGACATGCGGGTGGCCATCCGGAGTGACTCCGAGCAGGAGGTCCTCGCCTGGGTCCTCGCGATCACCGCACAATTCCCCATCAACCACGCGTTGGAGATCGGCTTCGAGGCCTTCGTCAGCGACCCGTACGCCTCGTCCGCGCGCCTCGTGGGCGTGTACGGCCCGTGGAGTGAACCCTTCGCCCGACGTCGCCTCCCCAAGACCTGCGCGCTGGATCTGGTGGAGGGCACTATCAATGTCGATGCCCGGGATCCGGAGGTGGCCTGGGCGGTCGCCAGGTGGTGCGACGGGCAGGCCGAGGACGTTGACGAGGCCCTCGACCTGCTGGACGCCTGGGGGATCCCCATGTCGCCCGCCGCACGGGTGGCGGTCAATACCGTAGGGCTCGGTCGTCCACTCGAGACGACGGTGGCGGTGGAGAAGTACCTGGCGTTCCTGGGGAAACTGGCCCCCGAAACCCTCAGGAACAACCAGCGGTCCCTGGCCGACCCGCTGCTGGCCGTACGGACCGCTGAGACCAGCCCTGCAGCGATGCTGCAAGGACTTGAGCTCCTGGTCGCCGGAGGCGTGACCCCCACAACGGACGCCCTCATGGCGTCCGTCATCCAGGAGTGGTCACGGTCGGCCGAGAGCGGACGGGGGTGGCCCGGTACGTCTCTTCCCCGCGGCTTCTCATGGTCGACCGGCCGGCTTCCCGAGCACATCGGGGCTGGCCTCGTCTCCCTCCTGGCCAAAGTCGACCAAGCCACCCAGCTGTCCGTCCTGGCCTGGCTGACGCGATCGGGCATCGCCCTGTCGGTCCCTCCGACGGTCCTGTCGGCCCTCGCCGCCTGGTGGTTCCAGGATCCGTCACGAGGGACGGCACTGGTACCGGTCCCCGGCTACTACCAGACGATCCGTGACTGCCTGCTCGATGAGCACCTGGGGCCGGCCCTCGACCGGGCGGACGCCCAGGAATGCCTCCGCCTCGGCAAGGCCTGGCACCCGGTGCTGGCCGACGTGGCGATCAGGTCGTTCGAGACTCCGCTGGAACGGTGCCTGGCTCCTTACCGGTACCGGGACGGTTCCCCGGCCGTCAGGCAGGACCTGATCGACCTCCTTGCCCGGAGCATGTCGTGGCTCAGGCGAAACGGAACGGGATGGACATGGTTCTTCGCCGTCTCGACGGATGCCGGGGACCTGGCTCGGCTCCTGACTATGACCGCGCATCAGGCCGACGCGGAGCTGCTGCACTACGCCGACGAAGTCCTGGACGCCACGCTTCGCAGTGCCCTCAAGAGAGGTGTCCAGCCGCTCGCCGAGGCGCTTCTTGCGTCAGGGAACGTCGGGCTCAGTCCCGACAGCGCCGCCTTCGTCACCAGGGTGAGGGATGCCCAGTGGGCAATGCGGGTCCTTACCTCCGGTACTCCCGAGAACAAGCTGGACGCGGCGTACCAGACCTTCGTGTCGGAGTCGCAGGAGCGGCCCAGTGCCCTCCCGGAGGGGACCCGTCCTGCCCTCTACCTCTGGCAACGGAATCCTGAGCTGGCCAGCAGATATCTGTCCACGGCGGGGGACGATGAGTTCGGGGGACTGCTCGGCTTCCTTGAGCAGGAGTGGCGGCACCGGGACCCCCACCGTCGGCACCAGGCGTTCCTGCGATCCCTGTCAGCGCTACATGCGCGCGACTTCCAGCGAGATCGTGCCGCAACGTTGCGGACCGCCCTGGGGGCCGCTGTACGTGGGCTGTCGGACGACCAGTACCAGGAGGTGCGGGAGGCCGTCTTCTCCGCGGGCGGGTCCCAAGGAGACGAATGGCTGACGCTGTGGGACCAGCTGGTACGGGCTACCGGAGCCAGCAGGAGGATTCCGTGCAGGGCCTCGGGCGGACGAGGGGAAGACAGATCCAGGACGGCCGACGCCTCGGAGGGGCGGTGGTGGAACCGAAGGAAGTGACCGATTCATCACCGACCAGTCGGACCTTCGGGTTCGGAGGACAGCATGACGACCCGGCCCCGGGACAGGGCGGCGAGTTCGGCCGGCTCGAAGATCGCCTCCCGCTGCACGCGGGTGGAGGTCGAGCGGCCCGCATCGAACAGGCCACCGGCCCGCCCGGAGGAGGAGGTGTCGTGGCAGATGACGTCGTGGTCCCCGATCAGGCGGCACATGTCGGACAGGAAGTCGGCCTGGGCGACACCGGCGCCGATGACGCGCAGGTTCGCTGCCGGCCAGAGTTTTCCATGCCGTCGCGGCCCCAGGCGACCACGCCCTGGTTCCAGGACTGGAGGAAGGCGGAGATCACGATCCCACGCGAGCCGAAGTGGCTGTAGAGGTAGAGCAGGTCGGGTCAGCGCACGACGTTGGCGGCCTCGTCCAGGACGACCATGAGCTGGATGGGCATGCGTCCGCCGGGGAGTGGGAGGCGTGGGTCTCGCCGGCCCGCACGACGGCGACCGTCAACGCTGCGGCGATGGCGCGGGCGGAGCCTCGGCCTTCCATGGGGACGGGACTGCTGCAGGTTTGGTTGACTCCTGACACGGGCTGGTGGGAGCTGGCTCATGGATGGATTCATCCCATTCCGAGGAAGTGCCCCGATGAGTTCGGCAGGGACGTGGTGCGTGCCGCGCGGGCCTCTGATGCCCCGGTCGAGCAGATCGCCGGCGATTTCGGTGTCCACAGGTCCGCATTGCAGCGTTGGCTGGCCCAGGCCGACATCGACGAGGGCAGGCGTGTGGGCGTCACGACCGATGGGAGGCGGAGCTGAGGGCGCTGCGCAAGCGGACCCGGGAGGTTGGAGACCGAGAACGAGATCCTGCGTCGTGCCGCGGCCTACTCGCCAAGGAGCTGCCCCCGAAAGGTCCTACCCGATTGATCGGCGACCCGGCAGCCGACCAGATCCCCCATCACCGTCTCCTGCCGGGTTCTGGGGTTCTCCGCCCAGGCGTACTACCCCTGGCGGGCCAACGCAGTTGGTCAGCGGGAATGGGACCAGGCGCACGGTCATCAGCTGCGGCTTCGCCGGACGAGACCATAATCCAGTGCGGATTGCGGTACCGTTCCGACGGTCGATCGAGGGGAGCAGACGTGACATCGTCTGACGGAGCATCCACAGAAACTGCAGTGAGCCCGAGCGCTGACCCTGCGGTCAGTTTGGTCGAGATCGAGCCCGGCGTGGCCGTGGTGTTTGCTGACCAGCCATTGGTGGACCTCGAGATCTTCTCCTTCGAGCAGTTGGGTCCTCAGGCGAGTAGGCGCCTAACTGACAAGCTCGCGGTGGCGTCGGGCATCGGAAACGTGGCTGCACAGGGTGCCCAAGGAGCGGTTGCGGCTCAAGGCCTCGTGCGCTTGGCCCCCGAGACCTTGCAGGCACTGACAACCGCGCAACCGATGACGTCTGGCGGTTGGAACCTGGGAACACTCGTCTCGAGCAACGGGAAGTTCGCCCACTCGATTCGCTGGGCACCGGCAACCGGGGCACAGTCCGCCGCGATGCTCGCCGCGCTCGGACCCGCTGCTGCGCTCTTGGCGCTGCAGGTACAGATGGCGTCCATCTCGCGTCGGGTCGACGAGAACATCGAACTCACGCGGGACGTTCTTCGCGCGCTTCATGAGGACCAGTGGGCGACCCTGCTAGGCCTGCATGGAACCACCATGCGCGCGGTACGTGAAGCCGAGGCGGCCGGTGTCGTGAACGACCACATCTACGCACCCTTGGCGCCCAAAGAGGCCGAGTTACGCAAGCAGCGGCACCTTTTCAAGGCGCTCGTCCGGGGACACCTCGATGCGCTCAATACTGATCCAGAAGGGCGCCGCACCTACCTTCAGAAGAACATCGAGCAGATTGTTGCTGACGCACACGGCATGCTCATGGCGGAGGGCTCCTGGCATCGGGCACAGGTATTGAGAGCCAGCCACATCAGCCGCGACGTTGAGGGATCTCCCGAGAACCAACGGCTTCTGGAAAAACTGGTCACCGACACCGAGCGCGAGCACACCCGAGCCATGAGCGAACTGGCTGAATTGCTCGCCGATCTCGAGCGTCAGTGTCGCTTGATGACTGAGCTACCCGGCGAACGCAGCTTGCCGTTCACGGCTAAGCGTCAAAACATGAAGGACGCTCTCGCAATGGCCGAGGCGCTGGCGGAACAGGTCGCGGAACTCCGCAACCACGTCCGGCCGCAGCCGCCAGCGCTTGATCCGTCCCTGACTGTGTTCAACGGGACGGCGCCCGAGGAGATTCTGCGGATCCTGCGTTGGGCGCTGCCGGGGGAGGCACCCCTACTGGCCATTGCCGATGTCAACCTTGACCGCCTCGTGAGCGACAACGCCTACCTCGGAGTTACCCCCGAACGCGGCTTCATCTCGGCACAGAATGTCCTGCGCAAGCAGGGCGTGATCGAGCGGGAGTTCCCGCTGTCGGACATCCGGTACGTGCGCTTCCGGGAACGCGACAAGCAGGGCCCCATCCTGGAGATCATCACCAAGGACGAGAATATCCGACTTACCTTTGATGCCTGGGCTGGTCAAGGTCAAGGCCTGGACGATGCGCGTCGGCTGGCAGATCTGCTTGCCACGGCGATGAACTTGCCCGAGAGTGAACGGCGTACAGATCCTCTGCTGAGCGGAGTGTCCTCGTCACAGGCGGCCATCACCCCGTAGCCGGAAGGGTGGGGCGGTAGAACATCGCGGTTGGAGCACATGTCTGATCCGTCACGCGTTGTTGATACGGCCCCTCGATCCCTGCCGCTCACTCCGGAGGGCAAGGGCCGAGGGACCCTCGTCAGGATCAGCGACCTGTCACCGCCGCTTCCGGCCGCCACCGCCGACGTACGGTCGAGCTCTCGTACGCCTGGGCGGACGGGTAGGTGACGAGTTCGATGGTGCTGCCCCAGGGGGTGCGGGCATAGAGGTAGCGGTTGCCCGGTCCGGCATCGCCGCCCGGCAGGTCGGACGGCTGGGACAACAGCCGTGCACCGGCCTGTTGGATGCGTTCGGCGGCGGCATCGATGTTGTCGACGTAGACGCAGAAGTGCTGCAGGCCGAAGTCGCTCGGCACGACCGGGGCGCGCTGGTCCACGCCCCGGTAGGTGAACAGCTCGATGTTGGGGCCGTTCCCCAGCCGCATCATCCTGATCACCTGGATGCAGGCGCCCTGGGGGACGCCGAGTCCGGTCTCGACCGCCGGGCCGCCCAGGGGCTCGGTGAGCATGTCGTAGAGGAACTCCGCCCCGAACGCCTCCTCGAAGAAGGCGGTGGCTTCGTCCATGTCCGGCACGGTCAGGCCGACGTGTTCGATACCGCGAAACGTGGTGCTCATGGGTGCCCCTCAGATCCTCGTCGCCGTCCAGAAGCCCGACTGGGTCGCCTCGTACATCCGTCCGCCCCGCGCCCGCGTGCCGATGCTGTGGATGGTGTCGTCGTCGACCCAGTTGGCCAGGGTCTCGTCGGTCCGGCGCTGTCCGGCCCACACCACCAGCCCGTCCTGGGGGATCGGCTGGCAGACCGCCGTCCGTACTCCTGCCGCTTCGAGCCGCTGGGTGAGTTGGGCCCGCTGCATGTCGTTGCTGTCGACGCCGAGGCCTTCGGTGGGGGAGGACAGGGTGGTGCGGCAGCCGTGCTCAGCGAGCCACAGTGCGGCGTACATCGCGGTCTCCGTGTCGCCGTGGACCGTCACCTCGTCGGCATCGGGCACTGTGCCGGTGACGAGCATCTCGACCGCGTCGATCGCCCCCTCGGGTGCCCCCGTTGCGACAGTGCCGGTGGCGAGCAGCGCCACGTCGTGCCTGTTGATGTCAGCGGCGCTGGCCTCTGTGCTCAGCCGCACGTCCACTCCGAGGCGGGAGAGCTCGGCCTGGTAGAAGCCGATCATGTTCTGGATCTCGGCGCCCAGGAAGCTCGTCCGCGCCCACGCCCGCAGCTGCCCGCCGATCTCGGCCTCACGCTCGACCAGGGTGACCCGGTGGCCCCGCTGGGCGGCGGCGATGGCAGCCTCGCAGCCGGCCGGGCCGGCGCCGACGACGAGGACGCTGCGGCTCTCGGCTGCCGGGCGCAGCGCCTCCGCGGCGCGTGCCTCCTGGGAGAGGGCCGGGTTGATCACGCATTGGGTGTGCTGGCCGTTGAACATCCACCGGGAGGCGCATTCGTTGACCGCGATGCAGCGACGGACATGGGCGGCCTGGCCGCGGCGGGTCTTGTCGACGAAGTTCGGGTCGGCGAGCTGGGCGCGGCCCAGCGCCACGAAATCGACCTCGTCGGCCTCGACGGCATCATTCATCTCGTCGAGCAGCCAGGCCAGGCGGCCGACGGTGATCACCGGGACTGAGACTCGCTGCTTCACCGCCTTGGCGTAGTCGACCAGGGTGCCCGGCGGGGCGGTCGGCAGCAGGGTGTCGATCGTGTCGTAGTTGCCGGCGGTGACGTCGAGGGCATCGACGTACGGCTCGAGCATCTGGCAGAACGCCAGGCCGTCTTCCAACGGCAGGCCATCCTCGTACGGCTCCACGACGCTGAGGCGATACAGCACCGGGAAGTCCGGGCCGACGGCTTCGCGGACGGCCCGGACAACCTCGAGGGCGAAGCGGGCACGGTTCTCCAGGGAGCCGCCGTACTCGTCGGTGCGCTTGTTGGTCTTGGGGGAGAGGAACTGGCCGGGCAGGTAGCCGTGCGCGCCGTGGATCTCCACTGCGTCGAAGCCGGTCTGCACCGCTCGGCGAGCACCCTGGGCGTACAAGTCGACCAGACCCGGGATCTCGTCCAGTTCGATCGCCCGGGGCGGGCTGCCGAAAGCGCTGGTGATGCCCGCGGTGGGGGCGATCGGCGGCTGGTTGCCCTCGGTGTTGGCTGCCGAGTTCTGTCGCCCGGTGTGGTGCAGCTGGACGGCGATCTTCGCGCCCTCGTTGTGGACGGCCTCGGTCAGGGCGGCCAGGCCGGAGCGGAAGCGGTCGTGGTCGATCCGCATCGGGTGGCCGACCGTACGTCCGACGATCCAGTCGACGGACGTGTTTTCGGTGATGATCAGGCCGACGCCACCGCGGGCGCGGGCGCGGTGGTACTCGATCAGCCGGTCGGTGACCTCGCCGGAAGTGCCGGCGAACTGGGTGAAGATCGGGGCCTGTACGAGCCGGTTGCGCAGGGTCATCGTGCCGATCCGGCCCGGCTGGAACAATGCCGGGTGCGTGGTCATCTCGGTAGTAACGGGGGTGCTCATCATCGAACTCCTCGGTGTGATGTGACTCACCTCACCGTAGGGAGCGACGTCGTGACGTTCTTTACGCAGCGTGCACAGGGTTTGTCTCACCGTGCACGGTTGCGCTGCGGGCGGCACTGCGCGTCTCGCTCGGGCTGCCTCCGTATGCCGCCCGATAGGCGCGGCTGAACGACGACAGGGTGCCGAACCCGCACCGCTGCGCCACCGCCGTGATCGACAGCGTCGGCTGGGTAGTGAGCAGCCGGTACCCCCGTTCGAGGCGCCGCCGCGACAGGTACTGGCCGCAGGTCTCGCCGCCGTCGGTGAAGAGCAGGTGCAGGGAACGTACGGACATCGCGGTCGCCCGGGCGATGTCGGCGACGGTCAGCTCCGGATCGGCCAGGTGGGCGTCAATGAAGGCGTGCACCTCCATCAGGCGGATCGTCGTCGTGTCGACCGCCAGCTCGGAGGACACGCCGAGGGCGTCGGCGAACAGGTCAACGGCCACCCGGCCGGCCGTTGCCGCCGCTGCGTCGTCCAGATATTCGGCCGAGGTCGACGTTTCCAGCCAGGAGAACAGCAGCCGCAGCGAGGGGGAGGAGTGGAGCGGCGTGCCGACGATCCGGTCCAGCCGTGGCAGCGCCCGTTGTCCCAACTCCCGCGGCAGGAACAGCGTCATCTTGTGCAAGGAGCCCGGGGCGTGGCACTCGGCCGGACGCGTGCCGTCCCACAGGAAGGCGTCGCCGGCCGCGACCGTTGCCGGCCCCTGGTGCTGGGTGAAGGTCTCGGTTCCGCGTTGCACCAGCAGGAGGGCCAGGCTCTCCCCGTCCGTACGCTTCACCTCCTTGGCGCCCCGGCGCCCGTCCATGCCTCGCAGCTCCGATGTCACCGTCCAGCAGTCGCCGAGCGTCCGTACGCCATAGCGCAACGTCTCGGGTCGGCGGACCCGGAGCCGCCAGGGCAAGTGGCTGCCTTCGAAACCATCGGGGGTGTTCGTGTGGGGGGTGAGGGGGGAGTCCAAGGTCATGGAGGCCTTCCTGCGCTGGGTAGCGCGGACGCCACGCGTGTGGTGTGGCTCACATGGTGTTCGGGCCATGCTAGCTGGAGCACGCGGATATCGGGAGTCCAGCACTCCACGCATCACCACGCCCCACCCGAGTCACCGACGCCATCAGCGCATGGAGGACAGCCGGTTGCGTAGGCTGTGAGGCAGCGCACAGCGATTCCGACGATTGGGCCGACACCGAGCACCACCAGGAGCAGCCATGTCGAGCGGCAGCGAACAGCCTTCGCGCAGGCCTCGGTCCGCTATGAGGTCGAGCTGGTTCGCCTGCTCAGCCCGGACGTCGCAGTGACCGGCGTACGCCAGACGTATGTCGACCAGGAGGGCAAGGCAACGAGTCGCGGCCTACCCACCTATGTGTGGATCAAGGATGACGACTGGTACATCGCGGTCGGCCAGAACACTGCCGTGCCGGTCGACTGAAGGCTTGGTTCGGAGGCGTGGGCGACCCGATCGTCGGACTACCCGGGTGATGCAGCCGGCCACCCACGAGCCGAGCCGCCTCAGCCACCGACCCGACGACCGGGTGCATCGCGCCCGGGCTGCGGGCCAGGGCCGTCGGGACGGTTGAGGGCGATGTCAGCTGACGAGCATCCTGTCATCGTTCGGTCACGGTTGCAGGGGAGGAGGTCCGCCGTGGTCGTGGCAGCAGGATGTCGAAGGTGGCTCCTTGCCCGGGGCCGTCGCTGTGGGCGGTGATGGTGCCGCCGTGGGCGTCGATGATCGCCTTGCTGATCGTGAGGCCGATACCGGAGCCGGAGCGGTCCCGGTCGCGGGCGGTGTCGCCGCGGTAGAAGCGTTCGAAGATGTGGGGCAGCTGGGCGGGCGGGATGCCTTCGCCGGTGTCGGTGACGGTGATGGCGACCTCGTCCGGCTCGGCGTGTGCACTGATGCGTACGCGTCCGCCTGTGGGGGTGTGGCGCAGCGCGTTGGTGAGCAGGTTGCCGAGGACCTGCCCGATGCGGTCGACGTCGACGTCGACGGCCAACTCGGCTCCGTTGGCCGTGTCGGTGACGAGCTGGACGCCTTTGTGGTCGTAGCGGGCTCGGGCGCTGTCGGCGGCCATCGTGATCAGGTCGGTGACCTGGTGGGCCTGGCGGTCCAGGCGCAGGCGGCCTTCTTCTGCCCGGGAGACGTCGTCGATGTCGTCGGCCAGGCGGGCCAGCCGGTCGGTCTGGGCGGTGAGAACGGTCCGGGTGTCGCTGTCGAGCTCGATGATTCCGTCGAAGAGCCCTTCGTGGTGGGCGCTGAGGGTGGCGATAGGCGTGCGGAGTTCGTGGGCGAGGTCGGACAGCAAACGTCGACGGGTGGCCTCGACGTCCTGGAGCCGGGCGGCCATCGAGTTGAACGCGGCGGCGAAGGTGTCGAGCTCTGATCCACCTCCGATCGCCGGGACGCGGCGGGTGTAGTGCCCGCGGGAGAGCTCGCGGGCGGCCTCGGTCAGGTCGGACAGGGACCGGCGCAGTCGGCGGCTGACCAGCCAGGACACGAGGATCGCGCAGGCCAGCGAGATGAGCAGGGCCACCCCCAGTGCCAGGGCGCTGGCCTCGCGGTAGGCCAGTTCGATGTGGCCCAGTTCGGGAGAGTCTGCTGCGTGGCCGGCCTGGATCAGGTGGTCGTGGAAGATCTGGGGCCCGACCATCGAGGCGACCAGACCGGCGGTCAGGACGCTGGCCAGCAGGACGATCGTCTGGCCCAGCATGAGCCGGCCGGCCAGTGTTTCGCGGGCCCATCGCATGGGGTTCATCCTTGGCCGATGCGGTAGCCGACGCCGCGGACGGTTCGGATGTAGCGGGGCGTGGTCGAGTCGTCGCCGAGTTTCTGGCGCAGGTGGGCGACGTGGACGTCGACGACGTGGTCGTCGCCCACCCAGGACTCGCCCCACACCTCGTCGAGGATCTGGCGGCGGGAGAAGGCGAGCTTGGGCCGGGAGGTCAGGGTGGCGAGGATGTCGAACTCGGTCGGGGTCAGGTCGACCGGGACCCCGGCCAGGTGGACCTCGCGTCCGGCCGGATCGATCCTCAGGTCACCGAACACCCGCGGCGGCTCCTCCGCGGGGTGCCGGCTCGGGGTGGCCGTACGGGGCCGGCGCAGCACGGTCCGGACCCGGGCGACGAGTTCGCGCATGCTGAACGGTTTGGTCAGGTAGTCATCGGCCCCGACCGACAGTCCGATGAGCTTGTCGACCTCGTCCTGGCGGGCGGTCACCATGATGATGTAGCAGTCGCTGAAGGTGCGGATCGTGCGGCAGACCTCCACCCCGTCCATGCCGGGCAGGCCGAGGTCGAGGATCACCACGTCGGGCGCATGCTCCTTGGCGGCGGCGACCGCCTCGGGACCGGTATGGGCCAGAAGCGTCTGGTAGTCCTCCCGGGAGAGATAGGCCGCCACCATGCCGGCCAACGGTTTCTCATCATCGACCACCAGGACCTGGATCCGTGCGGTGGGTTCGGTCTCGTCTGCACTCACGCCACCAGTGTGGCCGGTGGACACCGGTCTCCGGACCGTGCAGGCCGTGCCGATCGCCATCTTGACCGTACCTGAACGAAGTCGAGACGCGTTCACCATCCGATGGGGCCAGAGTCGGGAGTGATTGCTCGTACGACCGGGAGAGGAGGGCACCGTGGACGTGATGGCTGGTTCCCCCCATTGGGTCATGTGGGTCGTCATGGTCGTCGGGACGGCTGCCTTCTGGGTCGCCGTCTTCCTTGCGGTGCGCGCGTTGTACGTCGGTCGGACCTCGATGCCTGCCCCCGATCCTGATCGTTTCCGGGAAGCGGATCTGTTGGGGGAGCGCTTGGCTCGAGGGGAGATCACGGTCCGGGAGTATGAGCAGTTGCGCGCCAGGAGCCAGGCCGGCCTTTCGCGGCCGTCTTCGCGTCCACCCCACCCCTGAGTTACGAAAGGCATCACCATGCAACGTCTGTCACGTCGGGCTGTCCTGATCGGAGGCCTGGGCCTGGGCGCTGGGGCGCTGACCGCCTGCTCCACCCGGGGTATGGCCGGGTCAGGATCTGTGCCGCTCGCCCCCGCCCCCACGCCTTCACCGGGACAGGCGGTGGTGGAGAAGGCCCTGACGGCCCAGCCTGCGACGATCGACCTGGGCGGTCCCCAGGTTGCGACCTGGGCCTACGGCGACACGGTGCCGGGTCCGGTGATCCGGGCCAACGCCGGGGACTTCCTGCGCATCAACCTGGACAACCAGCTGCCCGACGCCACGACCATCCACTGGCACGGCATCCGGCTGCACAACGCGGCCGACGGTGTGCCGGGCATGACGCAGGATCCGATCAAGTCAGGGGAGAGGTTCACCTACGAGTTCACCGCGCCGGACCCGGGCACCTACTTCTTCCACCCGCACGTGGGCGTCCAGCTCGACCGCGGACTGTACGCACCGCTGATCATCGACGACCCGCGCGAAGCCGGGGAGTACGACACCGAATGGGTGGTTGTGCTCGACGACTGGGTCGACGGGACCGGCCGGACCCCCGACGAGGTGCTCGAACAGCTCCTCGCCGCGAACGGATCGACCTCCTCGTCCTCCACCGACGGCATGGGTGGGATGGGCGGCATGGGTGGGATGGGTGGCATGGACCACGGTGCACACGGGGCTGCGGCCGGCATGGCGCCGTGGGGGGATGCCGGCGACGTGACCTACCCCCATTTCCTGCTCAATGGCAAGGTGCCCGCCGCACCGGAGACGTTCAGCGCCAGGCCCGGCCAGAAGGTCCGGCTGCGAATCATCAATGCCGCCTCCGACACCATCTTCACGCTCGCCCTGGGCGGACACCGGATGACGGTGACGCACACCGACGGCTTCCCGGTGGTCCCGCAGGAGGTGGATGCGCTCTACCTCGGTATGGGTGAGCGCTACGACGTCGTCGTCACCCTGGCCGACGGGGTCTTCCCGCTGGTGGCCCGGCCGTTCGGCAAGACCTCGGGTGGGCAGGCCCTGGGCCTGATCCGCACCGGCGCCAGCACCGCCCCGGGCCCCGACGTCAGCCCGGCCGAACTGGACGGCCAGGTACTCATCGGTTCGCAGCTGCAGCCCGCCGAGTCGGCGAAGCTGCCTGCACGGTCCCCCGATGCGACCGCGCAACTGAACCTGGAGGGCTCGATGCAGCCCTACCAATGGGGTATCAACGGCGCGCCCTTCGGGAAGAACACCCCCCTGACCGTCGAGGCCGGGCAACGGCTGCGGATCAACGTGATGAACATGACGATGATGACCCACCCTCTGCACGTGCACGGGCACACCTTCGCCCTGCCCTCCGGGCTGCGCAAGGACACCGTCCTGCTGGCCCCGATGGAACAGCTGCCGATCGACCTCGATGCCGACAATGCGGGCGAGTGGGCCATCCACTGCCACAACACCTACCACGGCGAAGCCGGCATGATGACCAGCCTCCAGTACGTCAGCTAGTCCCCGGACCCAGCAGTCTGCAGCACCGGGCCGTGCCCCTGCGTCGGCCCGGTGCTGCAGGCTTGACGGGACCTTGACCGCTCCGATCACCGGCCGCCACTTCCCTGCGCGACTCTCGAAGAAGACCAGTCATCGCACGAAGGAGCGACCATGGACCCCACCGCGCCGGACCGTCCAGGTTCCCGCACCGACCCTGACCCGTACACCACCGGCAGCCTCACCCCACCCGCTGACCCTGCCAGCCCCGCCGAGGCATCCCGACCGGGGGCGGACCCGGTCCACGGACACCACAAGGGCCACAGCCACTGGATGTACCTGCTGATGTGCGCACCGATGCTCTTGGTCGTCGGCTACCTGGTGCTGGCTGGTAGGGCCGGCGGCGGCGCGATCCTGTACGCGGTGGGCTGCCTGGCCATGATGGGCCTGATGATGGCGATGATGAACCACGGCTCGGGCGACACCTCAGGACATCATCGCCACTAGACCGTGGAGCCATCGGTACGACGAACCGCGTACTACAGGTGACGCAGATAAATACTGAATCTTGATGGCGCCTTGACGGCTCGCGACATCTGGCCACGCGACCCTAGACGGCATGAACACATCCCACCCTGCGCACGTCGATGTGGAGCGCGACGTGAGGCACACTCCGAAGGTCACCCTGCTCGTCACCACGGGATGTCCGTACTGCGAGGACGCGCGGTCCGAACTCGCGGGGCGTGCCGCCCGCGGCTTGCTGGATCTCGACATCGTGTCCGTCGAATCGGCCTATGGGGAGGTCCTGCAGGTGACCCACCGGCCGGCCATGTTCCCGCTGGTCCTCATCGACGGGGAGCGCTTCAGTGTCGGACGCCTGCCCCGGCGCAAGCTGGACCGGGCCCTGGCCACGAGGACGGCCCGCTGATGGGCGCCGAACTGCTGGGCACCGGCAGTATCCTGGCCGCCTTCTTCGCCGGGACAGTGGCACTGTTCGCGCCGTGCTGCATCGTCTTCCTGGCCCCCTCCTACCTCGCGGCGGCGGTGAAGAACAACCGGTGGCGCCTGCTGCCGCTGACGCTCGTCTTTGCTGCGGGACTGGCGCTGGTACTGGTCCCGATCACGCTGGGGGTGAGCATCCTCGCCGGGGCGATCGCCCAGTACCACGGGCCGTTGTACTGGGCCGGTGGCCTGCTGATGATCGGGCTGGGCCTGCTGGCGCTGACCGGGAAGATGTGGTCGATGCCGTCGGCTCTGCGGGCCCCCGACACCACCCGCGGCGACTCGGCGACCTTCTTCAGCCTCGGCGTCTTCTCCGGGATCGCCTCCAGCTGCTGCGCCCCGGTCCTGGTCGGGGTGATGACCCTGTCGGCACTGTCGGCCAGCCCGGCCGGCGGACTCCTGCTCGGCCTGGCGTTCGTCTTCGGGATGGTGATCCCGCTGCTGGTGATGGCGCTGGTGTGGGACGCGGCCCAGCTGGACCGGCGTCGCTGGGGCAGGGCCAAACCGATCACCCTGCGCGTGGGCAGAATCACCGTGCACACCACCACCGTCAACCTCCTCGTGGCGATCGCCTTCGTCGCGATGGGCATCGGGGTGATCTCGCTGGCCGGTTCGACGACCATGACCGGCAATGCGACCTGGTTCCAACGTGCGGCAGGCGAGGGGGTGACCAGCTTCGCGCAGACCGTCCTGACTTGGCTTGACCCCGTGCCCGAACCGGTCCTCGGGCTGGGTCTGCTCGCCCTGGCCGCGGTGTTCGTCTGGTTCACCCTGCGTGATCGTCGCCGACCGATCCCTGCCATCCCCTCCGATCCGGACGGCATCGCCGATCCACAGGCCCAGCTCCCTTCCTGTCACGACCTGCCGGCCCCCGGTCAGTCCCCCGACCGGGCCTCTGCCTACCCCCACCACGCACCCAGGAACTGACGATGGCCACCAAACAGCACACCACCGCCCGGGCGACCAACCGGCAGCTGCTCCAGCAGAAGCTGGCCGAGGAGAAGGCGCGGAAGGCCAAGCGTCGCCGCCTCACCCGCATCCTCACCGGCGTCACGGTGGTCGTGGTCGCCGCCCTGGTCGTCTTCGGTCTGTGGAGCGCACGTGCCACAGACTCGACCGTCTCCGGACCGGCACCGGCGTTCACCCTCCCGACGACGGCCGGTACGACGGTGTCGCTGTCGGACTACCGCGGCCAGCCGGTCATCCTGTACTTCAATGAGGGGGCCGGATGTGGCTCCTGCACCCAGCAGATGGCCGCGATCGAGAAGAACCCCGGCTTCGCCGAGGCCGGCATCACCATGCTGCCCATCGTGATGAACACCGCTGAGCAGATCCAGCCCGACCTGGACACCTTCGGCGTCACCACCCCCTACCTACTCGACGACGGCACCGTCTCCCAGGCCTACAACACCCTCGGCAAGGGCATGCACGAGGGCCTGCCCGGTCACGGCTTCGTGCTGATCGATGCCGACGGGATCCAGCGGTGGCAGGGGGACTACCCCTCGATGTGGCTCGACCCCGACACGTTGCTCAAGGAAGCCACCCGCCGCCTGAGCTGACCGCGGCACCGGCCCCCAGCATCCGGGTCCGGTCAGTCGCGAGCCGCCAGTGCCTGCTCGATCTGTTCCTTGGTCGGGCGGGCCCGCAGGCCGTTCGCGGTCGGGTAGACCCGGCAGGCGAGGTCGGTGATCCGTCGGGCAGGGGGGAACAGGTCGGTACCGTCGATCAGGATCGTCGGTGAGCCGGCGAACGGGACGGCCGCCGCCTGGTCGGAGGACTCGAGCAGCGTGTACGTGAGCGCCACATCGGCGTGCCCGGTGGCGTCCAGGGCCTCCCGCAGGTCCCGGCCCACGGGCCCCCAGCTCGGGCACTCCTCGATGTGCAGGATTTCAGCTTCCATGGTGACGGTCCTCCTTGCTCCGGCGTTGTCGACCCTCCGTGGGGATCGCTTGTGCGTTGACGGCGGCAGTTCTCAGGGTAGGCCAGCCTTGTCGAACTCCTGCTGCAGCCGTGGCCGTCGACGGTCGGTGGTGGGCAGCTCGGCGACGGAGATCTCGGCCAGCTTCGCCCGGTACCGCGCCTGCGCCGGCAGGGGATCCCGGATCTTCATCACCGCGGACCCTGCCGGCAACCGGATCGAACTGAGCATCGGGCTGGCGGAGGCCTCCCTGGCCGGAGCGAACCCAGCGCGTGGGGTCGTACGTCGCGGTCGGCCCCACGCGTGCGTCGAGGTCAGGGCAGCTTGTCAGCCATGGTGGTGACGAGCGTGTTGACCGTGTCGGCGGGCAGGGCGGCTTCCGCGTCAGGACTGATCAGGACCTCGTCGATCCGGATCGCCATCAGCACCGGGCCGTCCCGGACCAGCACCAGCCGGGTGTCGCGTCGCGCTTGCGCATCGAAGCCGGAGGTCCGCTCGGCGTAGCGGTCATCACCCACGGCCGGGACCTCAAGGGGATCGTTGCGGCCGATCTCCCAGTCGTCGGCCGGAAGGTTGCCGGTTTGGCAGCCGGCCAGGCCGTCCCGGAGCGTGGTGAAGGTCTGCGTCGTACGATCCGGCTCGTCGGCGAGCAGCAACTGCTGGGCCACCACCATGGTGGCGAACGGGTCCTCGGTCTCCTGGTGCAGCTGGGTGAACGCCTGCCAGGGCAGGCCCTCGGCCAGCGCGACCGCCTCCTCCCCGGCACTCGGACACAGCTGGAGTGTCGGGAGCAGATCGCGCTGGTCGTCCGGGACCACACCCGGCTCTCCGCCGGGCCACTCCGCGAAGCCCTCCCACAGGGTCCAGTCCGGGCCGAGATCAGCTGGCGTGGCGAGGTGGTCGGCGAGTTCGATGGCGGACGGGACGGCGGTGGTCGAGGGGCCCGCGGTGGTTGCCGGGGTGGTGGGCGCAGCACCTCCACCACCCCGACCGGAGCACCCGACCGTGATGATGACAGTCAGGGTGCAGACGGTCAGGGCGGCGATCGCCAGCCGGACCGCGCGGTTCATCGACCTCCGTCCTTCCTCAGCGGTTGGTTCAGCGGTTGATGATCAGCACCTGACCCGGCCGGATGAGGTTCGGGTCGGTGATGTTGTTGGCGGTGGCGATCGCGGTGACGGTCGTGCCGTACCGGGCGGCGATCCGGTAGAGCGTGTCGCCGGGCTGCACCGTGTACCTGGTTGTCGACGTCGGCGGGGTGCCGTCGGCCGGGATGACCAGCACCTGGTTCGGATGGATCAGGTTGGGGTCGGCGATGTTGTTGGCCGCGACGATGGCCGACACCGTGACGCCGTAGAGGTTGGCGATCCGGTAGAGCGTGTCGCCGGGCTTGACCACGT
Organism: Propionibacteriaceae bacterium; assembly: GCA_044508675.1. Classification (GTDB taxonomy): domain Bacteria; phylum Actinomycetota; class Actinomycetes; order Propionibacteriales; family Propionibacteriaceae; genus Raineyella. The sequence goes on from JBIQHF010000020.1 coordinate 38,090, forward strand.
ACTGCGTCTGTTGGGTAGGACGGGCTCCGAGCAACTCGGAGACTGTGACCAGCCGGTAGCCGGCCGACCGGAGACCATCGATCATTCCCGGCAGGGCGTCCGGCGTTCCGGTGGCGCCGCCACCGACGTGCATCAGCACGATGGTGCCGGGCGTCGCGCCGGAGACCACCTTGTCGCGGATCGCGGCGGACGAGATTCCTCGCCAGTCGACGGTGTCGATGGTCCACATGATCGTGTGGGTGTACCCGGCGTCACCGACGGCCTGCAGGACCGCGGCGTTGTAGTCCCCGTACGGCGGACGAAAGTAGGGCTTGGGCGCCTGTCCGGTCGCGTGGCGGATGGCGGCGCTGGCGCGGGCGAGATCGTCCGTCATCTGAGCGGCCGTCAGTTGGGTGAAGTAGGGGTGGGAGTAGGAGTGGTTGCCGATCTCGTGGCCTTGGGCAACCACGGACCGTACGGCATCCGGGTGGTTGGCGGCCGCCGCGCCGGTGGCGAAGAACGTGGATTTCACCCCGCGGTCGGCCAGAACTTGCAGGATCCGCGAGACGTTCCCGGGGTCGCTGCCGAAGTCGAAGGTCAGGGCCACGACCTTGTCGGAGGTCGTCGCACGTGACACCAGGGCCGAGGGGCTCGCGGCCACGGCGTTCGCCGGGAGCAGCAGCCCAAGCAGGAGGACGAGCAGCGAGACCACCGTGACCCGAATCGTCCGAGTGAACGTCATGACGTCCACCTCCCTTGTGCTGATCTCGCCCCACGGACCGGTCGGGAAGAAGTGGCACGGAATGCGCGCCGCCACCTGAACGAAGCTCCGCAGGGGGAACTCAATTTTACGCTGTGCGGCGTGAAGAACCGCGGCCCACGCCACCGCCAACCAGCCTGTCCTGTGGGGGCGGCTCGCAGAACGCCGACCGCACTCCTGCCGCTTCGAGCAGCTTTGTTGAGTGCCCGCGACCGTCGAGATGTCAGTTGAAGGATCGGCAGAATGTTAAATAGAATCCCGTCAGAATGTTGGATTGAGGCCATGGAGTACCAGCGGACGTGGTGCTCCTGAACTGGCTGGGGAGTCAACTCAGCGACCGCCTGGTCGACCGACTCGTCGTGTACACGGGGGAGCGGGCCTATCGGCGCGATGACGGGGTCGCGGTCGTACCGCTGGCACTGCTGGGGCCCTGAACGGCGCGCCCGCGAACCGAACGGGGGATTGTCGTCGGCAACGTCCCGTCACGTTCGGAAGCTTGCTCGCACGGTTCGCTGGCGCCGCATGTTCCCCGATTAATCGAGCAGGGGGATATCCAGGTCGTAAGCCAGGACGATGGCGCGGGCGAGTTCGGTCTCCTGCGTGTGGTCGAGGAAGCCGATGGTGCGTCCGAGCAGCTTGGTGGGGATGGTCACGACGTTGTCCAAGGAGATCGCGCCCTCGTGATCGAGTCCGTTGGCCGGGCCAACGGGTACCTCGCTGGACAGTCCTTTGATGGTGGAGGTGATGGGCGCCACCGTCACTTTGGTCATGGCTGTCCGCGCCGCATCCCTGGTCAGGACGACTGCCGGCCTGGTCTTGTCCAGCCGGACCAGGCAAATCTCGCGCACCCTAGTCCTCGACTTCCAGGTGGGACGCAGTCCAGACCACCAGGTCATCGAGGTCGTCGCCAGCACCCTTGGTTCGCAGGATGGCGGCGTCACGCTCAGCGGCTTCGCGGCGCATCTCGCGTTCGACCGCCCGGGCGACAAGGGCTGCGCGGCTGGGTGCATTGCCGGCCGCCACGGACTCGTCGAGGAAGGTGACCATGTCATCCGGTAGGCGGATCGCGATCTGTTTGGTCATGACAAGAGCATACCAAGTTGAATCCCGGAATGGTATGCGAGAGGCGGGGGAGCCGACTGGCTGATCGCCACAGGGGGCGCGGTGTGGTGCGACGCGATCTGGGCATTCCCTTCGAGGGTGTGACCTGGCCGAGCGCCTTGGCACATGCATGTGATCTGCGTCACCCATGGTGCTACCCTCGGGCTTTGTTGTTGCTTGCGACAAGGAGGTTCTTGGGTGGCACTTCCGGCTGGCTCGGACGGAGCGGAAGGAACAGCGAATGCTCCCTCCATCCTCTCCAAGGCTTTCGATATCCTAGATGCCTTCACACCGGAGGTGCGAGTTCTGACGCTGACCGATATTGCGGTGAGAACAGGCCTTCCGAAATCGACGGTTCACCGATTGGTTCATCGACTGGTCGAGTTGGGCGTTCTCGAGGAGCATGCGGGCCGCGGGTACCGCATCGGGATCCGACTGCTGCATCTTGCGGCGCGCATGCCGATATCCTCGTTGCGTGAGGTGGCGCTTCCTCGCATGGTTCGCCTTGAAGCGGCCACCCGATGCCAAGTTCAACTGATCGGCATTCGGGGCGGGCGGATGCGCATGGTGGAGCATGTTATTCAGCCCGATATGCCCGTGCCGACCAGTTATCCCGTGGATGGCCTTGCCGCCTGGGAGACCGCCACCGGCCAGGCCATCATGTCGCGGCTGCCGATCGAAGAGGTGGAGGTCCTCCTGCGTGGGGCGCCTCCTGAGCAGGCTGCTGACCTGTTGGGTGGCGGGTTGGCAGAGATCCGTCGAAGCGGCGTCGCCGGTGCTTGGCATCGCAACACTGACGGCACCGCTTTCCACGTGCTCGCGGCCCCGGTCCTGGTCAATCGCCACCCGGTAGCGGCCCTGTGCCTCATCAGAGACACCGAGCAGCGTCCGCCGACGGTCGATGCCGCCCTGCGTCGTGCTGCTCTGGAAATCGGGCACGCCAGCGAGGACGTGATCGCCGACGGCCATGAGGACTGGCACCCTGCCGCCATGTAGGCATCCGCCGATAACCCACTGCCTACCGGTGGGCCTGCGACCTACCGGTAGACGGCGAAGGGCTTGTTGGAGTTGAAGACCTCCGTCGTCACCATGCTGGACCATTCGAGACCTAGTCCGAGCTCGTCCACCGCGCCGAGCATGCAGTACCAGTTCAGGATCTCCTGCTGTCCGGAGGTGACCACCTCGGCGCTGGTCAGCTTGTTCATCTCTGCGAAGTCGCCGGCGACCATGAGGTCGTACAGCCGCTGGTCGGCGGCGGTGTCCGGCGTGAGGTGCCAGCGGTCGTCGCACAGGAAGGCGTGGGACCAGCTGGACGAGGCGACCAGGGCCACCCGGAGGTCGGTCTCGCGCAGCGCCCTGGCTGTGGCAGCGCCCACCTCGAAGCAGCGCCGCGGCGTCGGACCCGCAGGGTCAAGCTCCTCCTTGGCGATGTCGGCGTAACGGGCGAGCCCGCCCTTGCGGGCGATGACGTGGCTGCCGTAGCAGTTCACGGTCATCGGCACCATCGGGTACGCCATGTCCTGGCCGGCTCGGTCGTAGTCCAGGAACAGCTGGGTGTTCAGGATGGCGTGGGGGAAGTGAGAGGCCTCGCGGCGCTTGTACGAGTACGCCATGTCGACCCCGTCCGCTATGAGCGCCGAGGTCAAGGACTTGGCGACGTCGGCGGCGCCGGGCAGGGTGATCTCGGTGTTGTTGTCCAGCCCCCACGCATTCGGGATGCCCATGTCACGCACCACCTCGAACGCGGGTACCTGCAGGTTGTCGTAGGCCAGGACACAGAACGGCGGGATGACCTCCTCGCGGAAGTTCTCGTACTGGTCGTCCCCCCAGACGACTACGACATCGGGCGCGAAGTCGTCCAGAGCCTGCCGGCACTGGCGCAGCTGTTCGACCAGCTCGGCCCGGTGTCCGGCGGCGCTGGAACGCCCCTCGTCGTCGCCCCACTCCTGGCGCATCGTCTCCGACCAATTAGCCGGGTCCTTGACATGGTCCGGGATGTCCGGATCCTTCAGGGTCCAGCGGAGCAGGCCGGCCATCTTGTCGTCCACGCCGGCCAGCATGGGGTAGTGGGTCATGCCTAGGGCAAGGAATTCAGCCATTGTTGACACCTTCGTTGTCGTGTTCGTCGGCAGTTACGTCGTCGGCGCGACGGGGAGCTCGTGGTTCGGCTCGATGCTTCGGTCGCACGATCACCGTCGATGAGGCTCCGCACTCCCACTCGTTCCCGTCGTCGTCGGGCTCGTCAGGAATCACCTCGACGGTGGTGTACGGATGGCCCGCCGGGTCATGGGTGCCGGCCACGATGTTCACCCGGCAACCGATCGTGCGGATATGTAGGACCTTGTCCGCGGGGTCCGTGTGCTGGATCTGACGCATGCAACCTCCACGTCGTATTGGGGATACCCACATCGTGTTGGTGTCCTCGCGGCCGATCGGCGGCCGGTTCCGGCCAGTAGAACCAGGCCAGGCACCGGTTCCAGTGACCGGGATTTTGTGACGCAGGTCACCTTCGCGGCTCCCAGAATCAACATCGCTGCTTCCGATCAACGACGATTCTCAGGAGCTCAATGTGACCGTCACCACAGCAACAGCCACCCAGCCGGACCAGCGGACCCTCCGCAAGGTCGTCCTGGCAGGGTTCCTCGGCACCACCGTCGAGTACTACGACTTCTTCATCTACGGCACTGCAGCCGCCTTGGTTTTCGCCAAGGTGTTCTTCCCCACGCTCGGCCCGGCAGCCGGGACGGCCGCGGCGTTCGGCACGTTCGCGGTCGCCTTCGTCGCCCGCCCGCTCGGCGGGATCGTCTTCGGGCACATCGGTGACCGCGTCGGCCGCAAGGCCACCCTCGTCGCCACGATGGTCCTGATGGGCGGCGCCACCGTGGGCATCGGCCTCCTGCCCACCGGCCAGGCCATCGGCATCGAGGCTCCGATCATGCTGATCGTGCTGCGCTTCATCCAGGGCCGTGCGGTCGGCGGGGAGTGGGCATCCGCCGCGCTGTTCGTGACGGAGTACGCACCGCCGAAGCGGCGCGGCATCTACGCTCTGTCGCCGGCCCTCGGCACGTCCAGCGGACTGCTCCTGTCGACGTTGACGTTCCTTCTCACCGGCGCCCTGATGAGCGACGAGGCCTTCCTGGCCTGGGGCTGGCGTATCCCGTTCCTGCTCAGCATCGTCCTGGTCGGCGTCGGCCTGGTCGTACGCCTCGGCGTCGCCGACACCCCCGTGTTCCGTGAAGCGATGGCGCGCGCCGAGAAGATCGAGCACACGAAGGCCCCGCTGGTGAGCGTCTTCAAGAACCAGCCCAAGGAGCTGCTGCTCGCCGCGGGCACCGTGCTCATGTGGCTGTCGTTCTTCTACTTCTCCGCCGTCTACATGACCAACTACGGCACCACGGTGCTGGGGCACAGTCGCACGACGATGCTCACCATCAACCTGGTCGGAGTCGTGGTCGACATCCTCGGCATGGTGGTGGGGGCCTATCTTGCCGACCGGATCGGACGCCGCATCGTGATGAGTGGCTCGGCCATCCTGGCCCTGCTGCTGGCCTTCCTGGTCTTCCCGATGGCCAACACCGGGAGCGTGGTCATGCTCGGCCTGGTGATCTGCGCCGTGCTGTTCGTCGTCGGCATGGCGAGTGCCACCACAGTGGCGCTCCTGCCCGAGATCTTCCACACCGAATACCGGTCCACCGGAACCGGGACCGCCTTCAACCTCGGCTCGGTCGTCGGCGGTGCCATCCCGCCGATCATCGCCGCCCCCCTGCTGGCTGCGTACGGCAGCGTCGCGCTCGCCTCGATGATGGCGATCCTCGCCCTGATCAGCGCGTTCAGCGTGCTCCTGTTGCAGGAGACCCGCCAGCGCCAACTCCACGACCACAGCAACGTCTAATCCCGACAACACCTGACTCAGCCAGAGAGGAACCACACCATGCGCTACGTCATCGATGACCGCGAACGCAACCTGTTCCAGGTCAACCGCGAGGTCTTTGTCAGCCAGGACATCCTGGAGCAGGAACGATCCCAGATCTTCGACAAGACCTGGATCTACGTCGGCCACGAGTCCGAACTGCCCAACAAGAACGACTTCCACACCCGTGAGGTCGCCGGCCGGCCCGTGATCTTCGTCCGGGACCGCAACGGTGAGGTCCAGGTGCACGTGAACACCTGCCTGCACCGCGGTGCCTCGCTGTGCCGCCACAAGTCCGGCAACCAGAAGATCTTCACCTGCTTCTACCACGGGTGGGCCTACCGCAACAGCGGCGAGCTGGTGAGCGTCCCGGCGGAGGAAGACTACTGCCCGTCCCCCAAGGAGACGTACGGCTCCCTGCCCAGCGTACGAGTCGAGAGTTACCGCGGGTTCTACTTCGCCAACTTCGACCCCGAGGCCGAACCGCTGCGCGACTGGCTGGGCGAGGCCGCGTGGGTGATCGACCTGGTTACCGACCAGTCGCCCGAGGGCCTGCAGGTCGTGGAGGGCACCCACAACTACTCGCTCCAGGCCAACTGGAAGCTCCTGGTCGAGAACAGCATCGACGGCTACCACGCCAAGTCGGTCCACCACACCTATTTCGAGATGATGCTCGGGCTCGGCATGGCCCCGCCGATGCTGAGCTCCCGCTCGGTGAACGGCATCGGGCCGGCCGGCTGGGGGACCGAACTCGGCAACGGGCACACCTCCCTGATGTACCCGGGCAACGGGCTGCCGCTGTTCAACGAGAACGTCGCCGCCACCCGTGACGCGGCCAAGGCACAGGCGCTCGAGACCTTCGGCGAGAACCGGATGAACGCCATGTTCGAACTCGGCCGCAACTCGGTCATCTTCCCCAACCTCATCACCATTGACCTGAACTTCGGCATGGTCCTGCGGACGATGTACCCGGTGGAGCCGGGGCTCACCAGGATCGCCAGCTGGTCGATCGTGCCCAAGGGTATCGACGAGGAGAACCTGACCTACCGCATCGACAACTCCCTGACCTTCTGGGGACCGGCAGGCATGGCCACCCCGGATGACGTCGAGGCCCTCGAGCAGGCCCAGAAGGCGTTCACCACCCGGCAGGAAATGGCCTGGTCGGACATTTCCAAGGGCATGGGCAAGGAGCGCCCGGCCGCCAACGACGAGCTGCAGATGCGTGGCTGGTGGCGGGAATGGAACAAGCGCATCACCGGCGAGCAGCTTCCCCTGGAAGCCCCGATCGCCTCCCCGTTCGGCAATGAGGTGTCCGCGCTCGCGGGTGCCGTGGAAGAGAAGTGAGGACCACCATGTCAGTGATCACCCGCCCTGTGAGTGGCACGGACCTGCGCGCCCGCGTCGAGGATTTCCTGTACCACGAGGCAGAGCTCCTCGACGACTGGGACCTCGAGCCCTGGCTCGAACTGTTCACCGACGACTGCCTCTACGAGGTCCCGGCCACCGATCGACCGCACGCAGATCCTGGCCGGCACTGGTCCATGATCCACGACGGCCGGACCATCCTCGAACAGCGCGTCATCCGATTGAAGAAGCCCGAGGCCCACGCGGAGTTCCCGCACTCCCAGACCCGCCGCATCATCGGCAACGTACGGGTCCGCCCCGCCGAGGACGGCACCCTCGCGGTCAAGGCGAACTTCCTGCTGAACAGGTCCAAGGGCGGCAAGCTCGACCACTACGCCGGCCAGATCCACTACGAGCTGGTCCCCCACGAGGAGTCCTTCCGGATCCGGCGCAAGCGCATCGTGCTCGACATGGATCGGCTCGAGCCCCAAGGCAAGATCAGCTTCATCCTTTGAGAACCGGAGGAACAACGATGGTATCGACAGTCAACTGGGTCGCAGCCTGCTCCGTCGACGCACTCGACGACGAGGAGAGCATGGTCGTGCCGGGCATCGAAGGCGTGGCCCTCCACCGCGCCGGCGACGGGCACTTCTATGCCACCAGCGACTCCTGCACCCACGAGAAGTGGTCACTGGGCGAAGAGGGGGACATCGAGGGCGATGAGGTCACCTGCACCCTGCACAATGCGCGCTTCGACCTGAGGACCGGAAAGGCCCTGTGCTTCCCGGCCATGATCGATCTCCTGTCGTACGAGACCAAGGTCGAGGGCGACACGGTGTACGTGGGCAGCGTTCCCCGCGCCGGTGGAGAGGGCTGACAGCCGTGATCTTCCACAACAGGGCCGCGCTGGTCACCGGCGGGGCGTCGGGCATCGGCTTCGCCATCGCCCGGCGCCTCGCCGGGGAAGGGGTCGACCTCGTCCTGGCCGACGTCAACGAGGAGCTGCTCGACGTGCGAGCCCGACAGCTTGGTGAGGAGAGCCCCGAAGTCACCGTGGTCACGAGGGCCGGGGACCTCAGCGTCCGCGACGTCGCTGCTGCCACCGTCCAGACCGCCCTCGACGCATACGGTCGGCTCGACGTCTTGGTCAACTGCGCCGGGGGAGGGGTCATCCTCCCCACCAGCCGGCACACCGAGGAGACCCTGCGACGCACTATCGACCGCAACCTGTGGACGACGATGTACGTCACGCTCGAGGCGGTACCCCACATGCTGCAGCGAGGCTACGGACGGGTCGTGAACATCGGCGCGGAGTCGGTGCGGAACGGCCTCAACCAGCACGCGGTCTACAACGCGGCCAAGGGTGGGGTCCACGCCTTCGCGGCGGGCCTGGCCAGGGAATACGCCGAGTCGGGCATCACCTTCAACAACGTCGCGCCGTCGTGGATCATGACCGAGGAACTGGCGGACCGAATCGATGCCATGGATGCCCCGGCCCGAGCGGATTGGGACGAGCTGGCGGTGCAGATGCGCCAGACCATCCCGATGCGTCGCCCGGGCACCGCGGAGGAAGTGGCCGCCTTCGTTGCGTTCGTCGCCTCCGACGAGGCCTCGTACATCACCGGGCAGACGCTCAGCATCAACGGCGGAAGCTCGATGCAGTGACCGTCGACGTCCACTCCCACTGGTTCCCCGAGCACCTGGGCAGCGTCGGCTCCGGTCGCTTGCGCCTCGTACGACTCGAGGAGAACACCGGACGGATCGACCTGGACGGCAAGCCATTCCGCACCGTCGATCGGCGGCTCTGGGACGGCGCCGCACGACGGGACTGGGTCAGGTCGCGCGGGTGGGCCCAACAGGTCCTCTCGCCCATCCCGGTCGCGATGGAGGTCGCGGCCTCCGGTGAGGACGTGGCCCTCGCCTCGGCGATCAACGACGACATCGCTGCCGTCGTGGAGTCCTCGGACGACACCTTGGCCGGACTGGGCTGCCTGCCGCTCCACGACCCCGAGGCCAGCAGCCGGGAATTGCGGCGGATCGCAGCCCTGGGGCTTCGCGGCATTGAGATCGGCACGCACGCCGGCCCCTGGGAGATCGACGACCCCGAAGTGGTGCGGCTCCTCGCCGAGGCCTCGACCCTTGGGCTGGCTGTCTTCGTCCACCCGGTCCACGGGGGGCGCCAGGTCGTCCGCCGCCCCGGCGCCGCGTACGACTTCGGACTGGGGATGACCACCGACACCGCCTTGGCGGCAGCAGCACTGGTCCTCGGCGGGTCCCTGGGGCAGTTGCCGGACCTGCGGATCGGGTTCTCCCACGGGTGCGGCACGTTCGCCATGGCCTGGCCCCGGCTGCAACTGGGGGCAGAGATCTTCGAGAAGCAGGACGTCGCCGGGCTGGACCAGCTCGTTCGCAGGGTCTACATCGATTCCTTGGTCTTCGACCCCGCCCTTCTGGGGACGCTCGTGGAACGCTTCGGGCCCGATCGGCTGCTGTTCGGCACCGACGATCCCTTCTTCCCGGATGAACCGGACAGCGGCATCGCACGGATTCGGGCCGCGCACGCAGCCGGCACCCTGCCGTACGCCGGTGATCCGATCGCCGCGCTCGCCGCCAATGCCCGAGCCTTCCTCGGCCAGTGAGCGCCACGACCCATTGATTGCACACGAAAAGGAACCAGACATGACACTGACGACAGAAGCAACGACCACGCTGACCGACGAGAACCTCATTGAGGTTCCCGGTCTGGCCAGTCGCTGGGTCCGCCTGGCGAACGGGGCCCGCGCCCACTACATGACCGCCGGGGACAACGGACCCGCGGTGATCCTGCTGCACGGCGGCCTGCCGGGCTCCTCGGGCCTGGCCGGCTGGCGCTTCATGGCGCCCTACCTGGCCGAGCAGGGCTTCCGCGTCTACTGCCCCGACATGCCGGCCTTCGGGCTGTCGGACCCACGAGAGGAGTACTGGCCCCAGGGCATGGAATCGTTCGTCGACTTCATCGACCTGTTCGCCAACGCCCTGTGCCTGGATTCCTTCCACCTGGCGGGCAACTCCATGGGTTGCATGAACACCGTGAACTACCTGGTCGCCCACCCCGACCGCGTCCGCAGCTTCGCGCTGATCGCCGGCGACGTCGGCGACCTCGTTGATGGCGCACCGCCCAAGGGCCAGTTCCAGCTCACGGCGTACGACGGCACCCGTGAGGGCATGCGCACGATGATGTCCAGCATCATCCACAAGAAGACCGCGATCAGTGACGACCTGATCGAAATGCGCTACCTGGCCGCCAAGGATCGGATGGAGGCGCACGCGCAGTTCTGGCCGACCCTGCTGCAGTACCGTGGGATCACGCCCTGGACCGACCAGAATCGTGCCGCCAGGCTGTCGACCAAGGGCCGACTGGACCGCATCGACATCCCGGGCATCTACCTCTACGGCCGCCAGGACGTCCTCACCCCCGTCGAGTGGGGCTACGCCCAGGAGGACCATCTGCCCAACGTGCAGTTCTTCTACCCCGACGACTGCGGCCACCAGGGACAGACCGATCGGCCGGACCTCTTCCACCCGGTCTTCGCCTCGTTCTTCTCCACCGGAACCGTTCCGGGCGCCCTGGCCGACGCGGCCGGCGTATCCACCCGTCGCCCGGAGCTGTCGATCATCCGGCGCGGCTGACGGATGACCACGATCGAGCGAGCAGTGGGCGAGCGGCCAGCCGCTGGCGCGGAGGTTGGTCGCCTCTCCTGGTGGGGGCCCGCCCTCAGCCTCGTTGCTGTCGCCTGGGGAGGCAACCAGTTCACCCCGATGCTGGCGGCGTACGAGGCACAGCGCGGCTTCACCACCTTGGAGGTGAACACGCTGCTGGCGGCCTACGTAGTCGGCATCATCCCGGCTCTCGCCAGCGCTGCCCCGGCGATCCGGACAGCCGGGCACCGGGCGGTCATGATCGCCGGTGTCGTGCTGAGCCTGGTCGGTTCGCTGCTCCTCGTCGTGGGGTCGGCCAGTTTCGTCGCGCTGCTGGCGGGAAGAATGCTCACCGGCCTCGGGCTCGGCTGGGGCATGGTCGCCGGCGGGGCCTGGATGCTCGCGCTGGGCAGCCGCTGCGGCTGGCCGAGCGGCCGAGCGGTGCTCCGCGCGGCGCTCAGCCTCACGGCCGGATTCGGGTTGGGGCCGACGATCACCGGGATGTGGGGGCAGTTCGGCGCTGACCCGCTGCGGTGGGCGTACGTCCCGCACCTCGTGTTCACCGTCGCAGCGCTGGCCCTGGGAACCCGGACCCCGGCAGGCGTACGCCTCGACCAGCCCGGGCCCCAGCAGGCCCCGCCGCTGAGCGCCAGAGGCGGGAATGCGCGGGCCCTGTGGAGGATCGCCGGCGTCGCGCCGTGGATCTTCGGCGCGCTCGGCATGGCGTACGCCGTCCTCCCGCAACAGATCTACGGCCAGCTGGGGGATCGGCGGACGCTGTACCTGGCGGTGCTGTGCCTGACCAGCCTGGGCGCAGGCTTCCTGACCCAACGCCTCGCTGCTGGCCTGGTGCGCCCCAGCATCCGCACCAGCTACGCGGGTGCCGGGCTGTTCGCCGTCGTCACCGCTGCGGCCGCCGCCGGTTTCGCCTGGTTGTCGCCGGTCGTGGTGTGGGTCGGCGCCGTCCTCTACGGGGTCGCGTACGGGCTCATCCTGATCGGCTGCCTGGCCGAGGTCGAGACCACCGTGGCCCCCGCCCACCAGGCCAGGGCGAACGCCCTGACCTACAGCCTGGCCTACCTCGGCTTCGCCGTGCCGGTGGTCCTGACCTGGCTCACCCGGAGGGGGTTCGCCATGGAAAACCTGCTGTGGGCGGTGGTCGCCGCCGCCGCCCTGCTCTGGCTGGGCACAGGACTGATCGGCTCACTCACCACCCGCTCCGCTCCGGCGGCAGCACCTCCACGAAGGAGCATGACATGACACCCACGAACCACGTCGTCGTCATCGGCGGCGGAGTCGGCGGCTTCTCCGTCGTCCAAGGCCTGCGCGCGCGGGGATATGACGGCCGCCTCACCATCGTCGACCCGCAGGGCGAGGCGTACGACCGGCCTCCGCTGAGCAAGGGGTTCCTGGCCGGGACGATGACGAGATCGGAGCTGTCCTTCGTTCCGTCGGGTTGGTACGACGACAACAACGTCGTCCTCGTCGCCGAGAAGGCCACCGCCCTCCAACCGACCGAAAGGGCTGTTGAGCTGGCCAGCGGTCGGACCCTGACGGCGGACCGGGTGGTGCTGGCCACAGGTGGGGTCGCCCGGATGCCACCGGTCCCCGGGTTGGACGACCCCGGGATCGGGGTCCTTCGTACGGCGGAGGATGCCGAGCGCCTACGCGAACAGTTGGTTCCCGGCAGGCGTCTGGTGATCCTGGGTGCCGGGCTCATCGGTGCCGAGGTTGCGTCCTCGGCCTCCGGATTGGGAGTCGACGTCACGCTCGTCGACCCGGTGGCGGTGCCGCTGGTTCCCGCCATCGGCGTCGAACTGGCGACCCTCGCGCACGAGGCGCACGCCGCTCGGGGAGTCAGGTCATGGTGTGCGCGTGCCGAACGGGTGGAGCGTCAGGGCTCGACCTATCGCGTGACCGCGTCTGCTGGGGGTGAGCAGCGGGTTGGCGAGGCGGACGTGGTGCTCGTGGCCACCGGGCTGCTCCCGTCGATCGGGCTGGCCCAGGACGCGGGGCTCGCGGTCGACGACGGCGTCCTCGTGGACCAGGCCGGGCGAACCTCGGTGCCCGAGGTGTACGCCGTCGGCGACGTGGCGCGGCGTCGGGCGATGGGGTCGGTTCCGTCGCAGCGGGCCGAGCACTGGGATGCCGCCATCCAACAGGCGCAGATCGTGGCAGCGAATATCGCCGGGGCCGAACCGCCACAGCTCGGCGCTGCCTGGTTCTGGTCCGACCGGTACGGCGTTCGGGTCGAGGCGACGGGCCACATGGATCCGGTCCACGAGCTCGTCATCCGACAGCGCCCCGGCGTGCCGCCGGTCCACTTCAACCTGGGCCCTGACGGGGTGCTGCGCGGAGCTGCCGGGATCCAGGCGCAGAAGGAGATCCGATCGGCGCGCAAGCTTGTCGGGTCACAGGTGCGGGTCACCCGGGACCAGTTGGCAGATCCGGCCGTGGATCTGCGGAAGGTGCGGTGACCGGCGCCGGCTTCGCGTGACGGTCCCAAAGTTGGGTAGAAGGAGTCTGGTCGAGTTGTGCCAGATTTCTTCTACCCAACGTTTCAGTTTGGTGCTATCTCACTGAACCCGGCCGGTGCGTGGGTCCCCGAGACGATAGGGTCCCTCGAGGTGTTCTGAGTCCGTCAACGTTGAGCGGCGGACGGGTGCGCCGATTGTGGTTTCCTGCGCGAAAAGGTGAGTGGCATGCCCGGTCAATACCCTGCTGGCTGGTACGTCCAGCCGGATGGTTCCCAGCGATACTGGGACGGAGTCCAGTGGACCGAGCAGGTGATGCCAGCGTCCGGGCCGGGGCAGGCTGCCGCCGGTGCCGTTCCCGGTGCCGCCCCGGGTGCCGTTCCCGGTGCCGCCCCGGGTGCCGCTCCCGGCGTGATCCCGGGGGCCCACCCGACAGCCGCGTACCAGCCGCTCCCGGCGGTCGCGGTGGACCAGCGGCCATGGTTCCAGAAGAAGCGGGTGCTGATCCCGTCGATCTCCGTCATCGTGCTCGTCTTCGTGGTGGTCGCGGGTGTGCTGGTGGGTCGGAGCCTGCCCGAGCCGGCGACCCCGACTCCGAGCATCTCCGGCATCGGGGAGGTGAATCCGTTCGAGGTCGGTGGCACCGGGGCGGACGAACTGCTCGAGGAACCGGCCGGGACCGTCGCCGACCCCGGCCAGCCGGTGACGGTCGTGGACGCTGCGGACCTGACGATCGAACAGCAGCAGGCCATCAAGCAGGCCGAGTCCTACATGACGTTCACCGCGTTTTCTCGCCAGGGTCTGATCGACCAGCTCGAGTTCGAGGGCTTCTCCATCGCTGATGCCACCGTTGCAGTGGACCACATGGAGATCGACTGGGCGGACCAGGCGGTGAAGAAGGCGAAGTCCTACCTGAAGTACACGGCGTTCTCCTACTCCGGACTCGTCGAGATGCTGGAGTACGAGGGCTTCTCCAGCGGGGACGCCACGTACGCCGCCGACCATGTCGGTGCCGACTGGATGGAGCAGGCCGCGCTGAAGGCGGAGGACTACCTGAAGTACTCGACCTTCTCCCGATCCGAGCTCATCGACCAGCTGGAGTTCGAGGGCTTCACCCGCGAGCAGGCCGAGTACGGCGCTGCTTCCGCCGGTCTCTGACCCGACCTCGGGGAACTCCGAAGCGAGGGCAGCAGTTCACCTGCTGCCCTCGCTTCGTCGTTCTCGGCGGCGCACAATCAACGGTTGTCAGGAGTCGGTCAGAATCCGCCAAAGTTGGCGCCGGGCAGCATCGGCGAAGCGGGGGACGCCGCTCCGCGCCAGTTGCTGAAGAAGCGTCTCGATCGTGATGGCTGGTCTCCGCGTTGCATTCACTTGTTCCTGCAGAACCTGCATAGTGGTGCGCGGGTCGAGGTCCAGCTGATTCTGCAGGAAGTCATCAGGGCTCTGGACCTCGATGTCGAATGCGTCGAGTATTGATCGTGGGAAGTCAGAAAGGTTGGCGGTGACAATGACGTCTGCTCGGCCCCGTTGAGCTGCCGCCACAACGTGGCGGTCGTCGGGGTCTGGCAAGTCGAGGCCCTCCAGGAGTGGCTCCCATCCCGTGACGCAGGCGTCCTCGAAGGCCGAGGCCATCACCTCTGCACGACGCCTCGCGCGACCATCGGTGAGGTCCGGATGGATGGTCTCGAGCGCGGTCACCATCTCGTTGAGGATGGCGTCACTCCAGAGAGGACGGTACAGACCGGCCTCGGCAAGCCGCAGCAGGGTGTCCGTCAGGGTGATGGGGACGAGAACGCACGCATCGAGCAAGGCACTGAAGCGGGTCAACACTCAGTCCTTGGCTCGCTGTTTGCGGGCGGTCTTGAGGGCTTCCGTGTAGTCGACGTCAGACTCATAGTGACCGGACCCTGCTGCCTCGCGGGTGAGTTCGTCGAGGGCTTCACGCCTCTCTGTGCGTCGGCGGTGCTGGTGGTCGATGAGGTCTTGTAGGCGCACTCGTCGGTGACGGCCAGCTCCCGGCTTGGTGAAGGGGATCTCTCCCGACTCGAGCAGTTTGACGAGCGTTGGGCGGCTGATTCCGAGGAAGTCAGCGGCTTCTTGGGTAGTAAGAACTTGGTCGATCGGCGCAATGGTGATGGCCTTGCCTTCGCGCATGGCTTGCGCAACAGAAACCAGAACGCGGAAGGCCTCCAAGGGCAGAGGGACCGTCTGCCCATCGGGGCCGACCAGTGCGGCAGGCTCGGGGTGCAGATCAAGGAACCTGGACAGGTCCAGCATGGCCTCCAGGTCCTGGGGTGGAAGCACAGTCTGGTCGGTGGGGTGCGTGCTCATAGCCCCACCGTAGCCATAAATCGAAAAATTCGAAAGAGATGTCGCCCTGCTCTGGGCCCTCGAACGCTTCGGTCGCGGACGGGTGCACCAGGCTGTCGACGATCCGGCTGACGTACTGCTGGCCGCAGTCTGGGCAACGCTGCGACTTCCCCATGCCCCCGTTCTCTCGCTTCAACGGCAACGGCGGGATCCACACCGACCCAGTCCGGTGCGGATCCCGCCATCCGGGTTCGGTGACCAGCAGTCCCGGTCACCGAACCCGCTCATCGATGCTCACCCGTTGAGCGAGCGACCCAGTGCATCGATGAAGTCACGGAAGTACGCCTTGGTCACCCGCGCCTCGGGGACCATGTCGTACGCGTGGTAGGCACCGGGGTAGACGTGCAGCTCGGTCGGAATCCCGGCGCAGACCAGACGGCGGGCATAGTCCACGTCCTCCTCGAGGAAGAGGTCGAGCGCACCGACACTGATGAAGGCCGGCGGCAGGCCCGCCACGGTCCCGACCCGGGCGGCCGAGAGGTACGGGGAGACGTCGGCCCCGCCGGGCTCGTGGCCCAGGATCGAGGACCAGCCGAACCGGTTGTCGCCCGGGGTCCAGATGAACTCCCCGGCATGCGGGTGCGGGTGGACGGTGGAGGCCGTACGGTCGTCGAGCATCGGGTAGATGAGCAGCTGGAAGCTGATCGGGAACTCGCCGCGGTCACGGGCGAGGATCGCCAGGGTGGCGGCCAGGCCACCGCCGGCGCTCGCGCCGCCGACCGCGATCCGGCCGGCGTCGACGCCCAGCTCATCGGCGTTCCGGTGCAGCCAGCGCAGGGCGGCGTAGCAGTCCTCGACCAGGCCCATCCCCTGGGCCTCGGGGGCCAGCCGGTAGTCGACCGAGGCGACGACGGCGCCGGTCTCGGTGGCGATCCGGCGGGCCAGCATCTCGTCCTGGTCGGCGGTCCCGATCACGTAGCCGCCGCCGTGGATCCAGACCAGCGCGGCCGTCGGGGTCGTACGGTTCGCCGGCTCGTAGCAGAGGATCCGGACGTCCGGGTCGCCGTCGGCGCCCGGCACCCAGCGCTCGGTGGCGGTCACGTCGGGGTAGAGCTCGGCCGGGTCGGGGGCGCCCTCGACCGGCGCGCCCATCGCTTCGCGGACCAGCGGGAGGGTCTCCGACGAGAGGCTGAGGGGCGGGAAGATGTCGAGCAGGTCGGCGACCTCGGGGTCGACGAGGTGGCGGGTGCTCTGCGGGGCGTTGGTGGTCGTGGTCATGATTTCTCCTTGGGTGTCGTGTCTGGGTCTGTCACGGAAGAGCGGGTCGAAGAGAGGCGGAGACGGGGTCGGAGTCGGAGTCGGTGCCGACCGGGGTGTGCACGAATCCCGGGTAGCCCTGGGCGGCGATCCGGTCGCAGTGCTCGCGGTGGACCGTCCCCGGTTTGGTGGACACGGAGTTCGGCTTCGCGGGTTTCCTGA
>JBIQHF010000021.1:0-21343 GCA_044508675.1 Propionibacteriaceae bacterium
CTCCCGGGTCCCACCCCCACCCCAACGAGACCACCCCCACGGGTAGTAGTCGGCCACCCGGGCACCAAAACATACTTGGTCAAACCAGCGTCGAATATGACGCAGCTCACATTCAAAGCCTGGGGAGAATCGATGCAACGTTTGATCAATATCGACAATGGGGGGACGTTGACCGACATTGTCGTCGGCAGCGGTACAGATTTCACCTTCACCAAGACCCTGACCACGCCGGCCGACCTGTCTCAGTGTTTGTTCGACGGCCTGACGAAGGCATCCGCGACGGTCTTCGGCGAGGAGGACCTCCCCTCCCTGCTCCACTCCACCCGACACATCCGCTACTCCTCGACCCAGGGCACCAACGCCCTCGTCCAGGGGAAGGGCCCGAAGATCGGCCTGATCACCGACGACGCGGAGCTGGTGGGCGTCCTGCGGGAGACCGAGGAGTCCGCCCGCCTGTTCGACCGGCTCGTCGGGGACCGGGTCACCGTCCTGACGCACGAGGGAACCGAGGATGACCTGGGTCGCCGGCTGGTCGCCGACATCAACAAGCTGACGACGGCGGGCGCCGAGCGACTGCTCGTGACCGCCCACGACCCGGCGCTGGAGCGCCTGTACAAGCGGGCGATGCTCAAGCACTTCCCCCGGCACCTGCTGGGGTCGGTCCCGGTGCTGTTCGCCAATGAGTTCACCTCGGACACCCTGCGCAGCCGCCGCGTCTGGTCCGGGATCATCAACTCGTTCCTGCACCCCACCGTGGAGCGCTTCCTCTACAGCGCCGAGCACCGGCTGCGCTCCCACAAGATCAAGAACCCGCTGCTGATCTACCGCAACGACGGCTCCTCGTCCCGGGTGGCGAAGTCCGTGGCACTGAAGACCTACTCCTCCGGTCCGCGTGGCGGCCTCGAGGGGACGCGCGCCCTGGCCGACGTCTACGGCCTCGAGCACGTCCTGATGATCGACGTCGGAGGGACGACCACCGACGTCGGATCGGTCCGGGGCTCGAGGATCTCCACGGATCGCCGCGGCAGCGTCAAGGGGGTCCCGATCTCCTTCGAGATGAGCAATGTCCATTCCAAGGGCATCGGCGGCAGTTCGGTCATCGCCGTCACCGACGGTGAGATCACCGTGGGCCCGGAGAGCGTGGGTGCCGCCCCCGGTCCCGCCTGCTTCGGCTTCGGCGGGCAGCAGGCGACCATCACCGACGTCAACCTGCTGCTGGGCGTGCTCGACCCGAGCACCTACCTCAACGGGGAGATGAAGCTGGACACCGACCGCGCCAGGGCCGTCATCTCCGCCACCGTGGCCGAACCGCTGGGGATCACCGTCGAGGAGGCGCTGATCCGGATGGAGCAGGCCTTCGCCTCGCAGATGGCCAGTGCCTTCGCCGACTCGGTGGTGGATGCCGAGACCACGACAGTGGCGGCGTTCGGCGGCGCCGGCCCGATGAGCGCCTGCCTGGCGGCCCGCAAGGCCGGGGTCCGCAAGGTCCTCATCCCCCGGCTGGCGGCGGTGTTCTCCGCGTACGGGATCAGCTTCTCGGACATCTCCCAGTCGTACGAGGTCGACGTCACCGACATCTCCGAGGCGGAGATCGATGTCGTCGCCCTGGACATGAAGGACCTCGCGACCCGCGACATGTTCCAGGAGGGCCACCCGATCGAGGAGTGTCGCCTGGACTGGACCGTCGCCGTCGAGGACGCGGACGGATCGCTGGCCTTTGCGGCGGACTACCGCGAAGGCGCCCTGCCGGAGGCCGGGGCCGGCCAGAAGGTGCTGCTCGGCCTGAAGTGCACCTACGAGTTGCCGCACCCGATGCTGCACAACGGCGACGGACACCCCGCCCACCAGGCCACGGCCGACGGCACCCGCCACGTCCGTTCCTCCGCCGAGACCGTCGCCGAGATCCCGGTGTACGGGCTGGACCGTCAGGACCCCGGAGCCACCGCGCAGGGACCGGCCATCGTCGAGGGCCCGTTCTTCACCGCACGCGTACCCCAGGGCTGGGAGTTCAGCGTCTCGGCGACCGGCGACCTGTTGCTGGTCGACTCCGAGTAGCCGAGACCTCCAGGAAAGAACCACCACCGAAAGCAGGAAGCAACCATGCGCATTCCGATGACGGAATACCTCTACATCGACCTCGAGACCGAGCAGTGGGTCTGTCGGCCCTGTGGCCACAACCTCGCCGACGCCCGGGGCAACTACAAGGAGGGGACCCTGGTCTATGACCGGGACCCCCGCGAGATCCACCCCCCGATCATCGATCCGGACAAGTACGAGTTCACCTTCTCCCCCGACCCGGCGTTCTGTCGGATCCTCGAGTACTACTGCCCCAAGTGCGGGACGCAGATGGAGGTGGAGTACCTGCCGCCAGGGCACCCGCCGACCGTCGACATGGTCTGGGACATCGACGCCCTGCGGGCCAAGTGGGAAGCGCTCGGCGCTGACCCGGCAGAGGTCATCGACTACGGCCCCGACGAGAACGCGGTCGCCGACCTGCGGCCGGGCCATCACCACCACCAGCATTCGCACCGCTAGTCCCCAGCACGAAGAGGAGCAAAGATCCCATGAAACGCGTTTCGGTAGACATCGGTGGAACCTTCAGTGACTGTTTCTTCGTCTGGGACGACATCTACGTCGAGTCCAAGGCACTGACCACCCACCACAACCTCGCCCTGGGGTTCAACGAGGCACTGGACCTGGCCTGCCTGCGGGCCGGCATCACCCGCGAGCAGGCGCTGCAGGAGGTGGATTCCGTACGCTACGCCACCACCCTGGGCACCAACGCCCTGATCGAGGGGGTGGGGCCGCGGGTCGGCGTGCTCGTCACCCACGGCTTCGAGGACACCATCCACCTCTCCCGTGGCCGCGGCTACGGTGAGGGCCTGGACCCGCAGAAGCAGGGTGACATGGCCGACGCGCAGCGCCCGGAACCGCTGGTCCCGCGCTACCTGGTCCGCTCGGTCAAGGAACGGGTCGACTCGGTCGGCACGGTGCTGGTCCCGATCATGTACGACGACGTGCGCCAGCAGGTTCGCGAGCTCGTCGACCAGGGCGCCCAGGCCATCGTCGTCGCCCTGACCAACGCGACGGAGAACTCCAGCCACGAGGAGAGCATCCTCGAGATCATCCTGGAGGAGTACCCGGCCCACGAGCTGGGGGCCATCCCGGTGCTGCTCAGCTCCCAGGTCTCCGGCCGCAAGGGGGAGTACATCCGGGCGATGTCCACCGTGGTGGACGCGTTCCTCCACGAGACCATGTTCCACGCCCTCAACCAGCTCTCCAGCAACCTGCGCGAGTCGGGGTACGACAAGCCCATGCTGGTGATCCACAACTCCGGCGGCATGGCCCAGCCGAACTCCACCGATGCCCTGCAGACCATCCACTCCGGCCCGATCGCCGGCGTCGGTGGCGCCCAGCACCTCTCGGAGACCACCGGGCTGGGCAACGTGGTGTCGATGGACATGGGTGGGACCTCCTTCGACATCGGCCTGGTCCCCGAGGGCGGGGTGAAGCACTACGACTTCCAGCCGACCATCGGCCGCTGGATGGTCTCGGCCCCGATGATCCACCTGAACACCCTGGGTGCCGGTGGCGGGTCCATCGCCTCGTACGACCGGATCCACGGTGGCATCCAGATCGGGCCGGAATCCGCCGGCTCGGACCCGGGTCCGGCCTGCTACGACCGTGGCGGCCTGCGCCCCACGGTGACCGACGCCGACCTGGTGCTGGGATACCTGGATCCGAAGAACTACGCCAACGGCTACATCCCGCTGAACCGGAAGCGGGCCGAGTTCGCCCTCGAGGACGCCTTCGCCGACGAGCTCGACCTGGAGGCCGTGGAGATCGCCAAGCTGATCAAGAGCACCGTGGACGAGGAGATGGCGATCGGCATCGAGAAGGAGCTGCGCACCCGCGGCGGCCTGATCGAGGACTACACGATGCTGGCGTACGGCGGCAACGGTCCGCTCCATGCCTGCGGCATCGCCTCCAGCGCGGGGATCAGCAGGATCCTCTTCCCGCCCTTCGCCTCGGTGTTCTCCGCCCTGGGTGCCGGGAACATGAAGCCTCTGCACATTCATGAGCGGAGTGCGTATGTCGTCCTGTACGACGCCCGGGACCGGTCGCTCTACGACCAGTACGACGTGCTCAACGGCATCATCGAGGAGCTCGAGCACAAGGGTGCCGAGGACCTGGTGCGGCAGGGCTACCAGCGGGACCAGGTCAAGTACCGGCTCGAGATGGACATGCGCTACGGCAACCAGCTGGTGACCACCGCCGTCGCGTTCGACATCAACCGCGTCAACGGCGTCGGTGACGTGCTGCACCTGATCAAGACGTTCTCCGACATCTTCGGCGAGCGCTACGGCGAGGGGACCCAGGCCCCCGAGGCCGGGGTCCGGGTGCAGACGGTGCGGGTCGCCTCCTTCATCGAGGGCGACGTGGTGCACTTCGACTCGCTGAAGTCCGTCGGCGAGCGCACCGCGCCGACACCCCTCAGCCACCGCGCGATCCACTTCACCGGCAGCGAGGATCCGCTCGACACCCCCGTCTTCGACGCCACCGCCCTGGACAGCGCGTACGTGATCCACGGGCCGGCGCTGGTGACCACCGAGAGCACGACCTACCTCGTCGAACCGGGCTGGCGGCTGGAACCGACCCCGCAGGGAGCCGTGTGGCTACTGAAGGAATGACCCGGACCAGGACGACCACCACCCGTTCAATCCAAGGAGCTCGAGAGCAATGACGCTGACCACGCACCCCAACCAGAACCCACCGAGGGGATCCACCTCGGCCCAGGCCCTGACCGCCCAGGAGCAGGAATGGGTCTCCGCCTTCATGGACGAGACCACCCTGTTCCTCGGGCCCGACCCGGACATCATGCGCCACCACCAGATCCACGCCCGCACCCCCTTCGAGGAGGAGTGCATCGCCGCGGGCGTGGACCCGATCGAGAACGACCGGATCCGCAAGCGCCTGGCCGGCGCCCTGGACGAGGCCTTCGAGATGTGCGAGAGCATGGGAGCGGCCCCGGGAGCCAAGTGGGCGGACCTGTCGGTGGCCGTCTACACGGCCGAGGGGGACGTCACCTACCTGTCCAACCGCGGTGTGATCGCCTTCTCCGCCGTGCTGCACCACCCGATCCGCTACATCATGAAGAACTGGAAGGACGATCCGACCGTCGGCATCAACCCCGGCGACGGCTTCTTCCACAACGACTCGCGCTTCGGCATGGTCCACAACACCGACCAGTCGATGCTCGTCCCGGTGATGCGGGACGGCCGGATCATCGCCTGGGTCGGCGCCACCGTCCACGAGGGCGAGAACGGCGCCTGTGAGCCGGGGGGAATGCCCTCGGGCTCGGAGTCGCCCTTCGACGACGGCCTGCGGGCGTCGCCGATCAAGATCGTCGAAGGGGGGCACCTGCGCCGTGACCTGCTGACCTTCCTGCAGCACTCGACCCGCGACCCGAAGCTGATGCTGGCCGACATCAAGGTGAAGATGGGGGCCGTACGCCGGGTCAGCGAGACCGTGGACCGGCTGATCGAGGAGGTCGGGGAGGCCGCCTTCGTCGCCGCGCTGCGGGTGACCGTCGAGAACGTGGAGGCGGAGGTCCGGCGCCGGATCAGCGACCTCCCGGACGGCACGGTGACCTTCAACCAGTTCATGGACTCCACGCTCAAGGAGAACATCCTGATCAAGTTCGCCTGCAAGATCACCGTCAAGGGCGACCGACTGATCGTGGACCTGACCGGCACCGGACCGGAGATCCTCAACCGGGCGATCAACTCCCCGCTCGGATCGACCAAGGCGTTCATGACCCAGGCGATCCTGTCGTACTGGTGGCCGGACCTGCCCCGCAGCACCGGCGCACTGTCCCCCATCGAGGTGATCTCCGAGGAGCACTCCTGGGCCGACGCCGGCTACGACGCCCCGGTGGGCCAGTCGCTCCAGGCCTCCTTCCGCGGCTTCTCCGCCCTGCAGACGGCCTTCGCCAAGCTACAGTTCTCCGCTCCCAAGAAGTACTCCAACGTCATCGCCCCCTGGTTCAACCAGATCAACGACTTCCTGTGGGGCGGCACCACCCAGCACGGGGAACAGGTCGGGAACCTGTGCGCCGACCTCAACGGCATGGGCGGCGGGGCCAAGGCCTTCCGGGACGGCGAGGACGCGGTGGCACCGCTGTTCTGCGCGATGGCCGACATCGCCGAGCAGGAGGTCATGGAGGAGGAGGTCCCCTTCCTGCAGCTGGTCAGCAAGCGGCTGGTCCGGGACAACCAGGGCTTCGGCAAGTACCGCGGCGGCATGGGCTACGAAATGATCGTCGCCTCGCGGGGCACCCCGAACTGGGGCTTCATGACCGTGACCTCCGGCTCGAAGTTCTCCTCGATCACCGGCATGTTCGGCGGCTATGGATGCCCGGCCTACCCGCTGTCCATCGTCAAGGGCATCAACATCTACGACATCATCCGCGATGATCCCACCCAGTTCGATCTGTCCATCGAGCGGGTGATGAACGAACAGCCCTTCGAGGGTGGCTCGTACCAGACCGCCCACATGGGCCTGCAGTTCGACGTGGCCAAGGAAGGGGAGCTCTACATGATCTCCCAGGGCTCCGGCGGCGGCTACGGGGACGTGCTCGAGCGCGACCCGGAGCTGGTGATGGAGGACCTGCAGCTGGACCGGATCTCCGCTGACACCGCCACGAACATGTACGGCGTCGTGTGGAACCCCGAGACCTTCGTGGTCGACGTGGAGGGCACCGCCAGGGCCCGCGCCGAGGCCCGCAAGGCACGGATCGCCCGCGGCACCCCCTACAACGAGTTCGTCGAGGAGTTCGTCACCGAGGAGCCGCCGGCGGACCTCCTCTACTACGGCTCCTGGGGCCAGGACAACGACGAAGAGGTCTTCGCCACCCACTGGGGCGGACAGGAGCCCCAGCGGGTCAAGGGCCGACTCAGCGAGATCCCGCTGGTCATGGTCCCCGACCGCCGGGTGCTCAAGATCGACCGGCTGGCCCGTCGGGTGAAGGAGCTCGAGGAGCAGTTCGGGGTCCAGGCCGACCACAAGTCCTGACGTGCCCTGACCCCACCCTTCGGTGCCTTTCGCCCTGCACCCCAGCGGCGAAAGGCACCGAACCATTCCGGCCATCTCCCGCAGGAAGGGAACCACGACCATGAACCTCGCCAGCATCATCGACACCCCCCGCTCCGAGCGGAAACAGGCTGTCATCCTCGACCACCTCGACTACTCCCAGGCCGTGATCCTGCAGAACCGGCAGATCCCCTGGGACGACCCCATGGCGTACGCCAACTTCATCGGGCAGGGCCAGAGCCTGCTCAAGCCGGACCTCGCCGTGCTGCACCTGGACCGGTTCTATGCCCAGGAGGTGGAGTCCAACGCCCTGCTCCGGACCGCCATGTCGGCCAAGAAGCGCACCGGCTACGCCCTGCGTACGCTGCTGGCCGAGGGGGAGGTCCTGGACCGGGCCTGGGCCCTGGCCAACACCGTGGCCCAGACGCTGGGCGATCCCGTGGTGCTGCAGGTCCCCTCCCCGTGGCGGTGGCTGCTGGCGACCCACGGGTTGTCCGGCAGGGCCGACCACCGGGAGCTGGACGCCGACGATGCGGAGAACGCCTCCATCTTCGTCGCCGACTGGCTCCGGAACTTCTCCGAGCTGGCGCTGGCCGGCGTGCTGCTCGACGACCGGGTCCCGCCGGGGGGCGAGCACCCGGTCGGCGTGGACCTGGAGGTGTACTCACCGCTCATCAACGTGACGGAGAACTACGGGTGGACCCTGGGAATGCGTCGGGAGGACAGCATCGACCTGTGGAAGCTGGACCTGCGGGGCCAGGTGCTCGACTCGGGGTACTGGACCGGGGAGGCGGCGCCGCCGCCCACCGCGGACCTGATCGTCTCCGAGCTGCCGCCGACCGCGGTCCCGGAGGATGTCATCGCCCGCGTCGCCGCCCTCGGTTAGGCCACGCCGCACGGCTCGCCCACGTCGGAACACGGACCGGGCCAAACTTCCTTACCGTATGGCGCAGATCACAGTCATTGCTAGGATGCGTGGAAAGATTTTCGTTGCACCGGTGCCCTTCGGCACACCGACGGGCCGCAGGCGCACCGGTGCAGCGACGGCCTATCGGGAGTTGAACCCATGCCACTTGGTCCGCCGGTTCCGACAACAAAGTTCCAACCGCCGTCCCCGGTCTCGAGCTGGGTCGAGCGTGCGCGCCTGACGCAGGAACTCGTCGAGGGCGCCAACAAGAGGCTCGCCCTGTTGCACGGCCCGGCCGGCTACGGGAAGTCCACGCTGGCGGCCCAGTGGACGTCCCGGCTGAAGGAGCAGGGCACCGTGGTCGCCTGGTTCTCGTTGGACCCGGACGACAACAACACCATCTGGTTCGTCTCCCACCTGCTGGAATCACTCCTGAAGGCCCATCGGGAACAACTGGCCGCTGACTGGTCGGCTCTGGACCCCCACCTGCTGCAATTGCTCCAGGAACGTCCGGAGGACGCCGAGAAGTACGTCATCCCGTCGATCATCAACACCCTGGCGGAAGGCGGGCAGCCCACCGTCATCGCCCTCGACGACTGGCACCTGATCACCGAGCCCCGGACCCGCGCGGTCCTGGAGACGCTCCTGGACAAGGGCCCGGAGAACCTGCGCTTCGTCATCACCAGCCGCACCCGCAACGGCCTGCCGCTGGGGCGACTCGGGGTGCGCGACCAGTTGGTGGAGATCGATGCGACCCTGCTGCGCTTCGACCAGCACGAGAGCCGTCAGTGGCTGGTGGACATCAACCGGATCGACATCACCCAGGAGGACCTGGCGGCCCTGCACGAGTCGACCGACGGGTGGGCCGCGGCCCTGCAGCTCACCTCCCTGTCCCTGAGGGGACGCAGCGACCCGTCCCACCTCGTACGGAAGATCTCCGGCCGGCGCGGCCCGATCGGCGACTACCTCGCCGAGAACGTCCTGGACAGCCTCGACCCCACGGTCCTGGACTTCCTGCTGAGCACGTCCGTCACCGAACGGATCTGCGCCGACCTGGCCTCCACGTTGTCCGGGGTCCGGGGCGGACAGGCCATGCTCGAGGAGGTGCAGGCCCGAGACCTGTTCCTGCAGCCGCTGGACACCGATGGGACCTGGTACCGGTACCACCACCTGTTCGAGGAGTACCTGCGCGGCCGGATCGAGCGGGACCACCCCGAGCGACTGCCCGAACTCCATGCCAAGGCGGCGCACTGGTACGCCGACCACGGCTACAACCTGGACGCCGTGGACCACGCGTTGCTGGCCGGGGACGTCGAGTACGCCGTCGACGTCGTCGAGGCGACGGCCATGTTGCGGGTCGAGCACTCGCAGATGTCAACCCTGCTGATCCTCGTCGGCAAGCTCCCGGCGGGATCGTTCAGCGACCGCCCCCGCCTCCAGATGGCTATCGCCTGGGCCAACTGCCTGATGCACTACCCGGAGAAGTCCAGGTATGCCCTCGACCGGGCGGAGAGCCTGCTGGGACCCGGCTGCCGCCTGGAGGCCGCCGAGCAGGAGGAGCTGCGTACGGAGGCCCTGGTGGTGCGCCGCTGCCTGGAGATGTACGCCGACCACATCGAACCGACCGACGACCTGCAGACCGAGGTCCTCGAGGCCGACCGGGAACTGCGACCCTGGATCGTCTCGGTCGCCGCCAACATCATCACCTACCGGCACCTCCAGTCCGGGGACTACCCACGGGCGCTGAAGACGCAGGAGGATGCCCGAGTGGTCCACGACCAGACCACCGGCCCGTTCAGCGGCGTCTACGGTCGCTGCTTCGCCGGGCTCGCCGCCCTGGCCCTGCTCGACTGCGACCAGGCCGAGGCGCACCTGCGGGACGCCTACGACCTGGGCTGCCGTTCCGCGGGCCGGCAGTCCCATGCCGCACGGTTGGCCGCCGGCCTGTTGGGCGAGCTGATGTCCCTCCGGGGTGCCTTCGACGAGGTCGACCCCCTCCTCGATGAGTACCGGGACCTCGGCCCCCACGGCGGAGTGGTCGACTTCATGATCTCGACCTACACCACCATGGCCACCACCAAGGCCGCCCGTGGCGACCGGGAGGGGGCACTGGCTGACATCGAGACCGGGGAAGCCATCGCCAAGAGCCTGTCACTCCGCCGGTTGGCGGCCCGGCTCATGGTCACGCGGGCCGAATGGGGATTCCCCTGGCAGCCGTGCGAGCCCGGGGAAGGGGATGACCCGCACGTACGCCGGGCCGTCCAGCTGGACAACCACCAGGCCCGGCTGGCCTCGTCGATGTCGGCCGGAGCACCCGGAGCAGCGGGGCTGGCGGAGGAGTCCCTGGACCTGCTCGGGCGGCACGCCGACAAGCTGGCGGAGCTGAGGGCCCGCCTGACCGTCTCGGAGGCGCTGCAGATGGCGGGGGACACCGAGGGTGCCCAACGGCATTTCCGGGACGTTGTGGTGGCTGCCCGTTCCGCGGGCATTCCCGGTGTCATCCGGGAGCGCGGGGAGCGGACCCGGGAGCTCCGCCAAGGGCTTGCCTCCGACCTTGCCTCCGGCGCCTGGAGCCCTGAGGATGCGGTCGTCATCGAGGACATCGTGGCGTGGCCGTCGGACTCCCCCACCACGGTGTCGGTTCCACCGCGGCCGGAGGCCTCGTCCGGCACCGCGGCCGATCAGCACGAGAACCCCGACCCCACCGACCGGCCACTCACCGAGCGCGAGAAGGAGATTCTCCGGCTGGTGGACCAGGGCTACTCCAACCGGCAGATCGCCCAGACCCTCTTCATCGGCGTCGACACGGTCAAGTGGTACCTCAAGAGCCTGTTCACCACCTTCGGGGTGGACAACCGCATGCGGTGCGTGGCCCTGGCCCGGGAGCACCAGCTGCTCAATCCCTAGGAGGGGCGACCCCGATCGTGGTCGGGAAGGCCGGGCGGATACGTACGGCCCAGACCAGGATCGCGGCGGCCCAGAGCCACACGATGACCTCCGCCACCCACGGCGAAGCACCGGCCTGCACCGATCCGACGGCGGTCAGGTTCGCCAGCCCGTGGATCAGCACGGCCAGTGTCCAGGCGAGCAGGCGGTGGGAGGACTGCACGCCCCACAGCACCAGCACCGACAGGCCGACATGGAGCCCGATCGCCCCGATGCGTTCCACCCCGGACAGCAGGAACAGTGTCGGCGGCGACGACGCGAGCCCTTGCCGCACCATCTCTCCCTGGCCGGCGGGCAGGGCCTCGGCCACGGCGTCCCACCGGCCGGTGTTGATCATCACGCCCACCACGAGGTTGCCCACGGCACTCGAACCCATCAGTGCCATCGCCTCCAGGCCCCCGTGGCCCAGGCCGAACGAGATCCCGTCGATCCAGCGGTGGAACTGCTTCAGCAGCAGCACCATCACCACCAGGCGGCCGGTCTCCTCGAACAGGCCCGCGGAGAAACTGGCCACCGGCGCCGACAGCAGGAAACCGGCCACCGGCGCGGGCAACTGCGGCACCACGGCGAGCATCAACGGGATCCGGATCAGAAGTTGGGAGATGCCGAACGCCAGCATCCCGCACAGGAAGGCCCGCCCGACCGCAGGGTAGCGCCGGCTGCCGTCGGCCGTCCGGCGGGTGGTCAGGTAGACCAGCCCCCCGAGCGGCACGGCGAAACAGATCAGGGCACTGACGGCCATGAACACGAGCGAAGCGACAGGGACCATCACAGGGACCTTTCCCGGCGGTGGGAGCGGACGCCTCACAGGATAGGGGCCGTGTCCGACACCGGACACGTCCGACATCGAAGCGATAGCGTCGTTCGTGTCGTACGCATCCCTGCTCGTACGCATCCCTGCACTG
Organism: Propionibacteriaceae bacterium; assembly: GCA_044508675.1. Taxonomy (GTDB): domain Bacteria; phylum Actinomycetota; class Actinomycetes; order Propionibacteriales; family Propionibacteriaceae; genus Raineyella. The sequence goes on from JBIQHF010000021.1 coordinate 11,851, forward strand.
AGAGGAACCCATGTCCGCACCCCGTGACGAGACCCGCCCGATGACCAGCATCGGCATCCTGGGCGCCGGCGGTCTCGGCATGGCGCTGGCCGCCCGCCTGCTCGACAGCGGCTACCGGGTCAGCATCGCCTCCCGGCATCCGGCCGCGGCCACTGCTGAACGCATCGGCCCGTACCTGCCCGGGGTCACGGCGGTGTCCCGCACCCAGGCGTACGACCAGGACATCGTCGTGCTCGCGATCCCGCTGCGGCGCTTTCGCAGCCTCCCGCCGGAGCGGCTCGCCGGGCGGATCGTGATCGACGTGATGAACTACCTGCCCCTGACCGATGGGCGCCTGGCCGAGTTCGACGCCGATCCGCGGACGACCAGCGAGGTGCTCCAGGAGTACCTCGCCGAGGCACGGGTCGTACGTACGCTCAACCACATCGGGGCCCGGGAGATCAGCAGCGACTGGCGCCCGGCCGGTGAGGACGGGCGACGGGCGATCGCGGTCGCCGCGGACGATCCGGAGGCCAGACGAACGGCCGCCGAAATGGTCGACGCGATCGGGTTCGACCCGGTGGACGCCGGGCCGCTGGCCAACAGCCGAGTCTTCGCACCCGGTTCGCCGATCTTCCACGGGCGTTGGACCGCTGCGGGCCTGCGGGCCGCGTTAGACAGGGCGTTGGCCTGACCGGGATGCCAAACGGTCGGACACGACCACGGTCGGGCCCGGAGAAATGAAAAGCCGGTGATCGCCTGGGGGGGGGAGGGCGACCACCGGTCTTGTCACCCAGCGTACTGAGACCGGCACCGGAACCAGGATGGGCAGCCCTTCCTGTGCCAACCTCCTAGCAAAGTCACAGCGAGAACATAGCTTCGGGCTCTTCCGGGCGACACTCGGGACTCGCTCTGGATACTGCCGGAACACCTGGGCCCGGCCACCCCTGCGGCCCGGTCGGCCAGCCGGGAGACTTCGTGTCCCTGCTATCCGGGCACTACGCTGTAAGGGCTTCGTCGAGACCGACGCAACCGCAACGCACCACCCGAAGGGGTCCTTGATGTCCTTGTTCTCCACTGTCGAAATGGCGCCCGCCGACCCGATCCTGGGTCTGACCGAGAAGTTCAAGGCCGACTCCAATCCGAAGAAGGCCAACCTCGGTGTCGGTGTCTATCAGGACGCCGACGGCAAGCTGCCGCTGCTCGCCTCGGTCGCCGAGGCCGAGCGCCTTGTTGCTGCCGTGCCCCAGCCCAAGCCCTACCTGCCGATCGACGGCCTGGCCACCTACAACCAAGGGGTCAAGGAGCTCGTGTTCGGCGCCGGTTCGCCGGTGGTTGAGCGGGTCGCCACCGTCCAGTCCCTCGGCGGGACCGGGGCCCTGCGCGTTGGCGCGGAGTTCCTCAAGCTCGTCGTCCCGAGTGCCAGGGTGCTCATCTCCGACCCGTCGTGGGAGAACCACCGCTCCCTGTTCACCGCCGCCGGGTACGAGGTCGACACCTACCGCTACTACGACGCCGCCAACCGGAGCGTTGACACCGAGGGCATGCTGGCGGACCTGCGGGCGGCCGAGCCCGGCACGATCGTGGTCCTGCATGCCTGCTGCCACAACCCCACCGGCTACGACCTGGACGCCGCACAGTGGGGCGAGGTGATCGAGGTCGTGAAGGAGCGTGACCTGGTCGCGTTCCTCGACATGGCGTACCAGGGCTTCTCGCAGGGCCTGGAGGAGGACGCCCAGGTGGTCCGCCGCTTCGTCGAGGCCGGGCTGTTCTTCGTCTGCTCCACGTCGTTCTCCAAGAGCTTCGCCCTGTACGGCGAGCGCGACGGCGCGCTGTCCGTGGTCTGCACCGACGCGGACGAGGCCAAGCGCGTGCTGTCGCAGCTCAAGCCGGTCGTCCGTACGCTCTACTCCAACCCGCCCACCCACGGCGCCCGCCTCGTCGCGACCGTGCTCGCCGATGCCGAGCTGCGCGCCCTGTGGGAGGCCGAGCTCGGCCAGATGCGCGACCGGATCAAGGAGATGCGGGCCGCCCTCGTGGCGGGGCTGAAGGCCGCCGGGATCACCGACGACCTCTCGTTCATCACCGACCAGGTCGGCATGTTCTCCTACTCCGGCCTGTCGAAGGACCAGATGGTGCGCCTCCGCGAGGAGTACGCGGTGTACGGCACCGACAAGGGGCGCATCTGCGTGGCCGCCCTGAACCCGAACAACATCGATCACGTGGCGCAGGCCATCGCCGCCGTCTGGTGAGCTGACTCGGTGGGACGATCCGACCGATCACGGGCGATCTCCCCGGGGGACGGGGTCACCCCAGGGATGCCGCCCACTCGTCCAGGGCCTGCTGGACCTGCTCGTCCGAACGCTCGCTCGTGCGGGTCATGATCGTCCACCGGACGCCGAACGGGTCCTGGATCGAGGCGAAGCGATCCCCCGTCACCTCGAACTCGGCCGGCTCCTCGCAGACCCGTGCGCCCAGGGCGCGGGCCCGCTCGGTCGCGGCGTCGACGTCGGGGACGTAGACCGCCAGGCTGAAGCAGACTGCTGACGCATCCGGTCACGCACCTCACGTTCGAGGAGGCCTCGACCGGACAGCTGCACGGGCACCCGCTTCCGGCCGCGCTGGTGCACGGACTGCTCACCCGCCTGTTCACCTCGGACCTCCCCCCGGCGGGACGGGTGACCGGGGTCGCCTTCCATCCCGGGGGGCTGACCGCGCTGTTCGGCACCGACGCGAACACCCTCACCGACCGCGTCGTGCCCGCCTCCGACGTCATCGGCGGGCAGGTGGCGCGGGTCGCGAGCACCGTCCTGGAACAGCCCGAGGAGGACGCTCGCCGGTCGGCGGTCCTGGAGTTCCTGGACCAGTGCCTGGCGACCGAGCTGGACCGGGTGGTGAACGATCTCGCCTACACCACCGTCCGCCATGCGGTGGACCTGATGCGTTCCCGCAAGCACGTGGTGCTGGCCTCGGTGGCCGAGCAGGTGAACGTCACCCCGCGGACCCTGCAGCGGATGTTCTCACGGTACGTCGGAGCCCCTCCCCTCTGGGTCCTGCGACGGTACCGACTGCAGGACGCCGCCGCGGCGATCGACACGGGGCAGGGCGAGGACCTGGCCGCCCTCGCCGTGTCGCTCGGGTTCGCCGACCAGGCGCACTTCACCCGGGCGTTCACCGAGCTCATCGGGGTGCCCCCGTCGCGGTACCGACAGGGCCGGCCCCCGCTGATCCGGCCCGGGCCCTAAGCTGGGCCCGATGACTGCGGCCGCCCCGAAGGAACGTTCCCTCAACCGGGAGATCCTCGTCCTCGCCGTCCCCGCCTTCGCCACCCTGGTCGCCGAACCGATCCTGATCCTGGTCGACACGACGATCGTCGGCCACCTCGGCACCGCCCAGCTGGCCGGGTTGACGTTGGCGTCCAACGTGATCGGCGTCCTGGTCGGCCTGTCGATCTTCCTGGCATACGGGACCACGGCGACCGTGGCGCGCCGGCTCGGGGCCGGCGACCGCAAGGGCGCGCTCTCGGGCGGCCTGGACGGCATGGTCCTTGGCCTGGTGATCGGCCTGGTCCTGTGTGTCGGACTGCTGGTGGCCGGCCCGACGGTCCTCGGCCTGTACGGGTCGACCCCGGAGGCGACCGGGTACGCGAGCACCTACCTGCGGATCGTGGCCCTCGGTCTTCCCGCCCAACTGGTCAGCCTGGCCTCCACCGGGGTGCTGCGCGGGCTGCAGGACACCCGGACGCCACTGTGGGTCGCGATCATGGTGAACGTCACCAACATTGTGCTCAGCCTGACCTTTGTCTACGGCTTCGGGCTCGGGATCGCCGGCGCGGCGATCGGCACCGCCATCGCCCAGTGGGGCGGCGCGATCGTGCTCGGCACCACGGTGCTGCACGGGGCGGCCAGGCGCGGCGTCCGTTTCCGACCGCACTTGGGCGGGGTGGTGCTCGCCGCCCGGTCCGGCGGCTGGCTGGTGCTGCGTGCGGCCACGCTGCAGGCGGCGATCACCGTCACCACGTTCACCGCGGCCGGGATGGGCGAGGCCTCCCTCGCCGGCCACCAGGTCGCCTACAGCCTGTGGCAGACCACCACGTACGCCCTCGACGCGTTCGCGATCGCGGCCCAGGCCCTGATCGGGCTGCGGCTGGGTGCCGGCGACGTCGAGGGGACCCGCAGGATCACCCGGCGGGTGCTGATGTGGGGCGTCGGGTTCGGTGTGGTCGTCGGGCTGGTCGTCGTGCTGTTGCGGCCGGTGCTGATCGGTGCGTTCAGCCCGGACCCCGGGGTCCGGGACGTGCTGATGACCACGCTGGTGGTGCTCGCCTGCATCGTGCCGATCGGCGGGGTGACCTTCGTGCTGGACGGGGTGCTGATCGGGGCCGGTGACGCCCGGTACCTGTCCGTGGCAGGTCTGGTCGTCACGCTGATCTACACCCCACTGGCCCTCACGGTCCGCTGGATGGGCGGTGACCTGGCCTGGCTCTGGGCCGCGTACGGGGTGTGGATCGCCGCGCGGGCCGTGACGCTGTGGCTGCGGGCCCGGGGGACGGCCTGGATGGTCATCGGACGCTGAGGCGGGCCGGCCTTGCGATCCGCCCGATCGCCGGCCCGGTCCCCGGGCGTGCAGAAGGGGCCGTTCCGATCGGAACGACCCCTTCTGGGCAATGCCTGCGCGATCAGCACCGGCCCAAGGCTGTGCCTCAGGCGGCGACGACCTCCAGCGGGAAGTGCGCGGTGACAGCCTCGTGCAGCTTCACGCCGACGATGTGCGAGCCGACGGTCTTGATCGGGGCGTCGATCTTCACGCCGCGCTTGTCGATCGTCGGGCCACCGGCGGCCTTGACCGCCTTCGCGATGTCGGCGGCGGTGACGGCGCCGAACAGCTTGCCCTCCTCCGAGGAGCGTACGGCGACCTGGACCTTCAGGCCCTCGATCTGGGTGCGCAGCTCGTCGGCGTGCGCACGGTCGCGCACCTGGCGGGCGTCACGGTTGCGCTTGATGCCCTCGATCTGGGACTCCGCGCCGCGGGTCCACTTCATGCCGAGCCCCTGGGGGATCAGGAAGTTGCGGGCGTAGCCGTCCTTGACCTCCACGACGTCGCCGGCGACACCGAGGTGGTCCACTGCATTGGTCAGGATGAGCTTCATGGTGTGATGTCCTTCCTGATCAGCGAGAGGCCGAGGCGTACGGCAGCAGAGCCACCTCACGCGCGTTCTTGATGGCGATGGCGACCTTGCGCTGGTCCTGGACGGACAGGCCGGTCACCCGACGGGCACGGATCTTCCCGCGCTCGGAGATGAACTTGCGCAGCAGCGCGGTGTCCTTGTAGTCGACCTTGCCGATACGGGTCTTCTTGATCGGCGCAGCCTTCTTCTTGCTGATGGGCTTGCGTGCGGCCATTGTGGTGCTCTCCTTTCAGAGCCCGGCGTGAGCCGGAATGTGCCATGTGAATGTGTGGTGAGTCCCTCGACGGGAGCGGGTCGAGCGACTGTGGTCGCCGACCCTCACCGGATCAGAACGGCGGCTCGTCGCTCTGCGGCTGACCCCACGGGTCAGCCATCTGCTGACGGTTGTCGCCACTCTGGGGTGCCTGGCCGTAGCCACCGGAAGGCTGGGCGCCCTGGGGTGCCTGGCCGTAGCCGCCAGAGGCCTGGCCACCCTGGGAGCCGTAGCCCCCCTGGCCGCCCTGGCTGGCGCCGAAGCCGCTGCCTCCGCCCTGACCGGACGACGACGCTCGGGTGACCGCCGCGGTCGCGTAGCGCAGCGACGGGCCGACCTCGTCGACATCCAACTCGAAGACAGTACGCCGCTCGCCCTGCTGGGTCTCGTAGCTGCGCTGACGCAGCCGACCCTGGACGATGACGCGCATGCCCTTGCGCAGGGTCTCGGCGACGTTCTCCGCCACGTTGCGCCAGACGGAGCAGTTCAGGAACAGCGCGTCGCCGTCCTTCCACTCGCCGGACTGCCGGTCGAACGTCCGCGGCGTCGAGGCCACGGTGAAGTTCGCAACGGCCGCGCCGGAGGGGAGGAAGCGCAGCTCGGGGTCGGCGGTGAGGTTACCGACGACGGTGATGACGGTTTCGCCAGCCATGGGATCTCCAGTCGAGATTGTGTCGTGTCCTTGGTGACCCGGGCGTCGGTGGGGACTGGCTCAGGCCATGGTCCCACCTTCTCAGACCGCTCCGACAATCAGGTCAGGGGCCTGCCGGGGACGCCTCGGGACGATCAGGCGTGCAGGTCGGGGCGGAGCACCTTGGTCCGGACGATCTGCTCGTTGATGCCCATCAGACGGTCCAACTCCTGGACCGAGTGCGGCTCAGCGGTCAGCTTGATGACGACGTAGAAGGCCTCGGACTTCTTGTTGATGTCGTAGGCCAGCTTGCGCTTGCCCCACACATCGACGTTGTCGACGGTGCCGCCTTCGTTGGTGATGGTCTCCAGGTGCTTCTCGATCATCGGGGTGACCTGTCGGTCATCGGTGTCGGGATCGATGAGGACCATGACTTCGTACTTGCGCATACGCGTATCCCACCTCCTGTGGTCTCTGCGGCCATGGGTCTGTCCCATGGCAGGAGGGCGTTTGCCGGCCCCGGGCTCATGGGAGCAAGGGACCAAGGAGACACTTTAGTTCTCCACAGCCCGCGACGCCAATTGCAGCAGGACGAGAAGGCCGTCCACACCTGTCTGCGTGGCTCTTCTCCTCTGACCCCCGACGCTCTTACCCTCGAAGGGATCGGGCTCAACCCCGATCCTTCGCCCCGTCCAAGGAGCACTCATGAACTTCACCGACTCCATCACGACCTGCTTCCGCAAGTACGTCGAATTCCACGGCCGTGCCCGCCGTTCCGAGTTCTGGTACTGGGTCCTGTTCGTCTTCCTCGTCGGCATCGTGGCGAGCGTCCTCGACTCCGCCCTCGGTCTCGGCGGCAGAACCGAGATCAGCGACGGTGTCTTCGTCACCCGCAACGGCATCCTCAGCGGCCTCGCCAGCCTGGCACTATTCCTGCCCAGTCTGGCCGTGGCCGTACGCCGACTGCACGATGTCGGCCAGTCCGGTTGGTGGGTCCTGCTCAACCTGATCCCTTTCATCGGCTTGCTGATCCTGATCTTCGCCTTCTACATCCGGGACTCCCAGCCCGGCCCGAACCAGCATGGGCCCAACCCCAAGGGTGTCGAGGCTCCGCTGCACTCGCAGCCCCCGTACCCGCAGCAGCCCCCGTACTCCCAGCCGCCACAGCAGTGACCCACGGACGGCCCGGGCCCTGCCCGGGCCGTCCTGCATTTCGGACCGGCGTACGGGTGGGCCCGGTTGCGATCAGTCCTGGCCGCGCCTTCGCAGGTGGGAGGCGGCATCCTTCGCCTGGTCCGCGGCGGCCTTGGCCGCCTTGCGGGTGGCGGCGATGCGCTCGTACATCTCCTCCACGACGTGGGCGAACTGCTTCTCGACGGCACGCCGACGGATCTTCAGCGTCGGGGTGAGCAGCCCGCTCTCCATCGAGAAGTCACCGAGCACCACGCGCAGGTCGCGGATCTTCTCCTGGTTCGGCAGCTTCGTGGAGACCTTCTCGACCCGGCGACGCAGCTCCTCGAGCACGTCCGGGTGGGCGAACAGCTCCTCGTGCGACTCGTACGCGATGGCGTGGGCCTCGGCCCAGGCCTCCAGCTCGCCGACGTTCGGGGAGATCAGCACGGTGACGCAGGGACGGTCATCGCCGACCAGGACGGCATGGGCGATCATCGGGTCAACGCCCAACTCGGCCTCGATCGGCGCCGGCGCGATGTTCTTGCCCTGCTGGGTGACGATCAGGTCCTTGAGCCGGTCGGTGATCACCAGGTTGCCGTCGACGTCGAAGTGACCGATGTCGCCACTGCGCAACCAGCCGTCGTCGAACGCCTCAGCTGTCGCCGCCTCGTCGTGCCAGTAGCCGACCATGACGTTGGGGCCACGGAACTGGATCTCGCCGTCCCCGGCACCGGTGTCCGTCCCCTCCACCGGGACGATCCGGACCCGGGAGCCAGGCATGGGCCGGCCGACCGACCCGAAGCGGACCTGGCCCGGGGAGTTGTACGTCATCAGCGGCGCGGCCTCGGTCATCCCGTAGCCGGTATAGATCAGCATCCCGCAGGCCCAGAAGAACTCCTCGACCTCCAGGCGGATCGGGGCGCCGCCGGCGACCATGAGCTTCTTCTGCCCGCCGAGCGCGTGGCGGACCTTCGAGAGGACCAGCGCGTCGGCCAGCGCGAGTCGGGCGCGCAGCAGCCGGTCGCGGGCCAGTCCGTCACGCCCGGCTCGCTGGGCCTCCAGGCCGGTCCGGACGGCCCAGTCCAGGATCCGCTTCTTGGCCGGTGACGCCGCCTGGTCCCGGACGGTCGACAGCACCGTCTCGTAGACCTTGGGGACCATCACCATCATGGTCGTACGGGCCCGCGGCATCATCTGGACGATGGTGCGGGTGTCGGTGACGTACGTGTTCATCGCGCCGCAGGCCAGCACCACAAAGGTCCAGGCCCGCTCGAGGGCGTGGGCGAGCGGCAGGAAGCAGAGACTGGAGTCCTCGGCGGTGATGTCGAAGGAGGCCCGCACCGCGGCGATCTCGGCGAGGAAGGCACCGTGGGTGAGCATCACGCCCTTGGGCGTGCCGGTGGTGCCGGAGGTGTAGATGATGGTCGCCAAATCCTGGGGGCCGACCGCGGCGCGGCGGGCATCGACCTCGTCGTACGCCTCGGGGGCCGGCCGGGCGGCGAGTACCTCGTCCTGCATCACCACGACCCGCTCCAGTTGCGCCAGCCGGCCCCGGACCTCGGCGACCCGGTCGGCTTCCAGCGCCGAACCGCAGAACACCCAACGAGCCCCCGAGTCGTCCAGGATCGTCCGGGCCTGCTCCGGCGTGGAGGTCTGGTAGATCGGCACCACGACGGCGCCGATCGACAGGACGGCGAAGTCGACCACGGTCCACTGCGGGGAGTTCGCCGCGAAGATCGCGACCCGGTCACCGGGAGCGATGCCGTCGGCCACCAGGTGGGAGGCCGTGGCGGTGACCGCCTCGCCCAGCTCACGGTAGGTGAGGCTCACCCAGTCGTCGTCCACCCATTCGCGGGTGGCGACCCGTGCCGGGTGGGCGGCGACGCTGTCGAACAAGAAATCGGGGATCCGCTTCGGCATGGGAGCCTCCCTGTTCGAGGTGCGCGGCAGTCGGTTCCGCGTGTCTGCCTCCACCGTAGTCGCCCGCACCCGGAGGCGTTGGGCCTCGTCGACCCGGTTGTCAGGAGGTCGACCCGGTTGTCAGGAGAAGGTGGGAGACTTCGGATACCAGCAACCGCAACACCTCGGGGGGAACGATGAGCCAGAATCCTTACGGCGACCAGTACCAGGGTCGTCAGGACGGTCCCACGGATTGGTACGGGCAGGGCGTTCCGCCCCAGCAGGGACAGCAGGCTTTCGGCACGCCGGACCACCCCTACCAGCAGCCGTACCAGCAGGCCCAGCCCTACCAGCCGCAGCCGTACCAGCA
>JBIQHF010000021.1:21443-49890 GCA_044508675.1 Propionibacteriaceae bacterium
GATCCAGCCGTACCAGCAGATCCAGCCGTACCAGCAGATCCAGCCGTACCAGCAGATCCAGCCGTACCAGCAGCCCTACCCCGTGGCGGTCCAGCCGAAGAACCCCGGTCTGGCCCTGCTGGTGTCGTTCTTCATCCCGGGGCTGGGCTCCATCCTGAACAACGACGTCAGCAAGGGGGTCCTGATCCTCGTCGGCTACGTGATCTGTGCCGCGCTGTCCTGGCTCATCGTCCCGATCATCGGGATGGTCGGGCTGTGGATCTGGGGCATGGTCGACGCCTACCAGGGCGCGAACGCCTGGAACCGTCGCCACGGCTTCCTGACCTGACCGGGCAGGGGTAGGGCATGCGCCGGCCTCACTCCTCGGTCTGCTTGGCCCACTGGTTGATGCCTGCCTCGACGGCGTACTCATCGATGGCGGCGAGTTCGGCCGTGGTGAAGTCGAGGTGCTCCAGGGCTCCCAGGCTGTCCTCCAGCTGCTCGACGCTGGATGCGCCGACCAGGGTGGACGACATCCGGGGATCTCGCAGGACCCAGGACAGTGCCATCTGGGCGAGCGTCTGGCCGCGCCCCTCGGCGATCCGGTTGAGGCCGCGGACCCGCTCGAGGTTCTCCGCGTTCAACCATTCCCGGTCGAAGGAGGTGTGCATCGCAGCGCGCGAGTCCTCCGGGATCCCGTCGAGGTAGCGGTTGGTGAGCAGCCCCTGGCCCAGCGCGGTGAAGGCGATGCAGCCCATCCCCTGCGCCTCGAGGGTGTCCAGCAGCCCGGATTCGATCCAGCGGTTGAGCAGGGAGTACGACGGCTGGTGGATCAGCAGCGGGGTGCCGAGGTCGCGGGCGATCGCCGCTGCCTCCTCGGTCCTCGCGGCCGAGTACGAGGAGATACCGATGTAGAGGGCCTTGCCCGACCGTACGGCCTGGTCGAGGGCCATCATGGTCTCCTCCAGCGGGGTGTCCGGGTCGAACCGGTGGCTGTAGAAGATGTCGACGTAGTCCAGTCCCAGGCGCTCCAGCGACTGGTCGAGGCTGGCCAGCACGTACTTGCGCGAGCCGCCGCCCTGGCCGTACGGTCCGGGCCACATGTCCCAGCCGGCCTTGGTGGAGATGATCATCTCGTCGCGGTAGGGCTTGAAGTCGGTCCGCAGGAACTGCCCGAAGTTGATCTCCGCCGCACCGTACGGCGGTCCGTAGTTGTTCGCCAGGTCGAAGTGGGTGACACCGCGGTCGAAGGCACGGTGCAGGATCGCCCGCTGCTGCCCGAGCAGGTGGTGGTCACCGAAGTTGTGCCACAGCCCGAGGGAGAGGACGGGCAGCTTCAGGCCCCACTTCCCCACCCGGCGGTAGAGCATGGCGCCGCGGCGGTCGGCGTCATAGCGATCCTCGGCTGCGACATACGGGGTACCGGAGAGCATCATGGTGACCATTGTCCCCCACTCGTCCGCCACCACACCCGCCGCACGGACCCGGGCGACTCCAGTTCATGTCCACTTCATGCGACTCCGCGGACCGGATGGGGCCTTCGGCCCGGGTCCGGGTCTAGGGTCGGCCCATGGCTGATCTTCCCGTGCTCGTCGGCGCCCACGTCGATGCACCCACGTCCGTGGACGAGGCCCGCGCCCTCGGGATCCACGCGATCCAGCTCTTCATCGGTGACCCACAAGGGTGGAAGAAGCCGGTCGTCGACTTCGAGGGCGGCGCCCCCGCCCTGCGCGAGGCGCTCGAGGAGGCCGACATCACGGCATACGTCCACTCGCCGTACGTGATCAACGTCGCCTCCACCAACAACCGGATCCGGATCCCGTCGCGCAAGCTGCTGAACCAGACGCTCCAGGCCGCCGCCGAGATCGGCGCCGCCGGTGTCATCGTCCATGGTGGTCACGTGACGGCGGAGGACGACCCGGACCAGGGCTACGAGAACTGGTACAAGGCCGTTCAGGAGGCCGAGTTGGTGGTCCCCATCCTGGTGGAGAACACCGCCGGCGGGAACCACGCGATGGCCCGCTACCCGGAGTCGGTCGAGAAGCTGTGGGCCGCGATCTCCGCCGCCGACGGTGCCGACCGGGTCGGCTTCTGCCTCGACACCTGCCACGCGTTCGCCGCCGGCCTGGACCTGGCGACGGCGGTCGAGGACGTCCGGGCGATCACCGGCCGGATCGACCTGATCCACCTCAACGACTCCCGTGGCGCTGCCGGTTCCGGCCAGGACCGGCACGCCAACCTCGGCGAGGGCCAGATCGATCCCGACGACCTGATCCGCATCCTGCACAGCGCGAAGGTGCCGGCGATCCTGGAGACCCCGGGCGGGATCGAGGAGCGTCGGGCCGACCTCGACTGGCTGCGCGAGCGGCTCTAGACCCCGATAGGCTGCCGACCATGGGTACAGCGTTGATCACCGGCGGCACCTCGGGCATCGGGAGGGCGTACGCCAAGGCCCTCGCCGAGCGGGGTAATGCCCTGGTCCTGGTCGCCCGGGACCTGGACCGACTCGAGGCCGAGGCCGACGCGATCCGCTCCACGTACGGCGTGGAGGTCGAGGTGCTGCAGGCCGACCTGGCCGACCGTACGCAGGTGCAGTCGGTGGTCGCCAGGCTGGAGTCGACCGTCCACCCGATCACCACCCTGATCAACAACGCCGGGTTCGGGTTGCACACCGACCTGCTCACCAGCGACACCGAGAGCGATGAACGCGCCTTCGACGTGATGGTCCGGGCGGTCTTCCTGCTCGGCGGTGCCGCGGCGCGGACCATGCGGCGGCACGGCTCGGGCGAGATCATCAACACGTCCTCGGCCTCCGCGTTCATCAGCCAGGGCAACTACTCGGCCATCAAGGCGTGGGTGCTCAACTACAGCGAGAGCCTGGCCACCCAACTGCACGGCACAAACGTCCACGTGACGGCGTTCTGCCCCGGCTGGGTGCACACCGAGTTTCACGAGCGGGCCGCCATCGACGCCTCCAAGCTGCCCCCGATCGTGTGGATCGACGTGGACAAGGCGGTCCGCGAGGCCCTGGACTACGTCGCCAAGGGACGGGTCATCTGTGTGCCCTCCCCGCAGTGGAAGCTGGCCGTCGGGATCGCCCGGCACCTGCCCCGGCCGATGATCCGGTGGGTTTCCAGCAAGCTGATCAGCTCCCGCCACAAGGCGCCGGATGCCCACTGAGTCGACCGTCCAGCGGGCGACGCCGCACCGACCCGGCCGTTCCCGGGCCTAGGCTGGTGGAATGAGCAGCGGACACCAGCGCTACACCTCCGGCACCTGGGCGATGGCGCGATTCTTCGCCCAGCGCGGCCTGATGAAGCCGCTGATCTGGAGCCTGCTGAACGTGCACGTGCACGGGAAGCGCAACCTGGCCGGCCTGGCCGGCCCCTACATCGCGGTGGCGAACCACTCCAGTCACCTCGACGGGCCACTGGTGATGTCGGCGTTGCCGTCCCGACTGACCCGCTACCTGGCCACCGGCGCCGCCGCGGACTACTTCTTCACCAGCCCGGCCAAGGCGTTCGGCCCGGTGGTCTTCATGAACGCCTTCCCGGTGGAGCGCGGGGGCGGACGGTCCAAGCACAAGGGCCTGTCCGGCAACCTGCTCACCGAGGGAGTGCCGATCCTGCTGTTCCCGGAGGGCACCCGTTCCCGGACCGGGGAGATGGCCCCGTTCAAGCCCGGCCCGGCGGCACTGTGCATCTCCCGCAACGTGCCGGCGGTCCCGGTCGCGCTGGTCGGTGCGCACCTGGCGATGCCGACCAACGCCGCCATGCCGAAGGCCGGCCGCCCCGACGTCCACGTCGTCCTGGGCAAGCCGATGTGGGCCCAGAAGGGCGAGACCGCCCGGAAGTTCGCCGACCGGATGCACGACCAGGTCCTGCGGATGCACGACTCGATGGCCCGGGCGACCGGTTTCCCGACCAACGAGGAGTACGGGCTCGCGGCCGAGCGGAAGGCCGCCGAGGAGGTCGAGGCCGAGGAACGCAAGCGGATCGAGAAGGTCGTGGCCGAGGAGCATCGTAAGCTCGCGATCGAGGAGAAGAAGCACGCCGCGGCCGAGCGCCGACAGGCGGCCAAGGCGAAGAAGCACGCGGCCGACGCGCAGAAGCACGGCGGTGACGACAGGCAAGGGACCGTGGATCCCACGGAAGCCACCGAGCCGGATGGGAAGGACAACGAATGACCGGTGTCAAGCACCAGAAGTGGTGGGGTTGGGGAGTCGAGGGGATCGGCTTCAACCCGGAGGGCAAGCCGAACTTCGCACCCTTCGTGAAGAAGCAGATCGACCTGGACATCTCCGCTCCGGGCACTCCGCCGAAGTTCGAGGACCTCGACGTGCCGTCGGTCGTCATCGACGAATCCCTGCGAACCGCCCTGCTCGACATCGTCGGTGAGCGCTACCTGCTCGACGACGACCTCGATCGGATCATGCACACCTTCGGCAAGGGCGTACGCGACCTGATGCGGATCCGTCGCGGTGACCTGCGTCGGGTCGTGGACGTAGTCGTCTACCCGGCCGACGAGGCCCAGGTGCAGCGGATCGTCGACACCTGTGTCGAGGCCGACGCGGTGCTGATCCCCTTCGGCGGCGGCTCCAACATCGTCGGCGCCCTCGAGCCGTTGCCCGACGAGCGCCGTACGGTCGTGTCGATCGACATGGGCCGGATGACCAAGGTGCTGGAGATCGACGACGAGTCCGGACTGGCCCGGATCCAGGCCGGCGCGCTCGGCCCGCAGATCGAGGAGCAGCTGGGTCGGCGTGGCTGGACGATGGGGCACTTCCCCGACTCCTTCAACCACTCGACCCTCGGCGGCTGGATCGCCACCCGCTCCACCGGCATGCAGTCCGACAAGTACGGCGACATCGCCGACATCGTGCACGGCCTGCGCGCCGTACGCCACGGTGAGGTGCTGGTGCTGCGCCCGCTGCCGTCGACCTCCTCGGGGCCGAGCGTCCGGGAGATGATGATCGGCTCCGAGGGCCGCTTGGGCATCATCACCGAGGCCTGGGTGGACGTGCACCGGGTGCCTGAGGTCCGCGAGATCGTCGGCTACTTCTTCCCCGACTTCACCTCCGGGATCGACGCGATGCAGGAGATCAACGTCTCCGACGCGCACACCACGGTGACCCGGGTCTCCGACGCCAACGAGACGCAGTTCTCCTTCTCCACCCAGCGCGCCGCCAAGGGGCGCAAGAAGCTGGAGATGAAGGTGCTGTTCGGGGTCCTCAAGCGCCGCGGCTGGGACCTGGACAAGATGTGCCTGTCCTACATCGGCTTCGAGGGCGGTCGCCGCTACGTGAAGGCGAACCAGGACATCGTCAGGACCATCGTCGCCAAGCACGGCGGCATCGTCGTCGGCACCGGGGTCGGGTCGGTGTACGACTCCAAGAAGTTCGACACGCCCTACATCCGCGACTTCCTGCTCGACCGCGGCGCCACCGCGGACGTCTCGGAGACCACCACCCCGTGGTCGAACCTGCGCCACCTGTACGCCACCACGATCGAGGCGGCCCAGCAGGCGTTCGAGAAGTGCGACACCAAGGGCTTCATCATGTGCCACTTCGCCCACTCGTACCACAGTGGCGCCTGCCTGTACTTCACCTACGCGGTGCCCGACAACGACCGCACGACGTCGTACTCGACGTACGACACGGTGAAGCGCGCCGTCCAGCAGAACTTCGTCGACAACGGCGGCACCGTCTCGCACCACCACGGTGTCGGCACCGAGCACGCCCCGTGGATCGCCGAGGACATCTCGCCGGCCGGCGAGAAGATCCAGCGGGCGCTGTTCGAGGGCACCGACCCGGGCCGTCACTTCAACCCGGGCAAGATCATCCACGACGGCAAGCCGGGCGTCGCCATGTACTCCGCCGATGCCCCGGCGCCGGGCGGCGTCTCCGGCCTCGAGGAACGGGAGTCGGTCACCAACTGACCGGTCCCTGACCGCAACATCGGCGAGTACGGCCCCCGGATGCACCCGGGGGCCGTACGTGTCCTCCGTGGTATGCGCTTCCGTGATCGGAGGGTCACCGCCCGGTTGCCACGAGTTCGTTGAAGGTTCACCCGGGAGTGAAAGACAAGGACGGGTGCGGTGACTGCGCACCTCTGCCGGATGCGCCCGACCTCGGGCCGGGCAGTCACTTGGGAGAGGAACTCATGTACAACCTTGCCTGGAAGCGGACGGCTGCGGGCGTCGCCGCCCTGGCCCTGGGCGCCGGTGTCTTCGCCGCCGTCCCCGCCACCGCCGCAGAGAAGGACCTGACCGTCCTCACGTTCACCGATTTCCACGGTCGGATCACGAATCTGGACTTCGTCGCCACGCTCGACCAGGAGCACGCGAAGGCCGCCGACAGCACCGCCGTGCTGTCGGTCGGCGACAACGTCGGCGCGACGCTGTTCGAGTCGTCGATCCTCGAGGACAAGCCGACCCTGGACATGCTGAACGCGCTGGAGATCGACGCGTCCGCCGTCGGCAACCACGAGTTCGACAAGGGCTGGGCCGACCTGCGCGACCGGATCGTCCCGGCGTCGTCCTTCCCCTACACCACCGCCAACATCACCGGCACCGCCCCCGAGCTGAAGCCGTACGTGCTGATGGAGAAGAACGGCGTCTCGATCGCCTACATCGGCGCCACCACGTCCGAGCTGCCGGGCCTGGTCTCCCCCGCCGGCATCGAGGGCCTGGCCGTGACAGACCCGGTCGCCGCCGTCAACGCGGTCGCCGACCAGCTGACCGACGGCGACGCCGCCAACGGCGAGGCCGACGTCCTGATCGCCGGCTACCACGAGGGCCACAGCGACGCGATCACCAACGGCACCTCGGACAAGATCGACGTCATCCTCTACGGCCACAGCCACGAGGTGTACGCCCAGACCAGCGCCGACGGCTCCCGCGCGATGGTCCAGGCCGGCAACTACGGCTCGGACATCGGCCGGGTCGACTTCAGCTACGACGAGGCCACCGACGCTGTCACCGTGAAGTCCGCCGAGAACGTCAAGCCGGTCAAGGGTCTGGCCGACACCTACTCCTCGGCGCGGTTCGACGCGGCCAAGCAGATCTCCGAGCGGGCCGTCGCCGAGGCCGAGGTCGAGGGTGCGGCCGAGATCGCCACCGCCGCCGGCGACTTCTCCCGCGGCGGCATGGGCCTGGCCACGCCGGCCGAGGACCGTGGCGACGAATCGACCATGTCCAACCTGGTCGCCAACATGTTCGCCGACCACCTCACCGAGGTGACCGGCCAGCCGGTCATCGGTGTGCAGAACCCGGGCGGCACCCGTGCCGACCTGGCCGCCGGCACCATCACGTTCCGTGAGGCTGCCGACATCCTGCCGTTCGCCAACACGCTGAAGACCACCCAGGTCACCGGCGCCCAGTTCCGTACGATGCTGGAGCAGCAGTGGCAGCGCACCGCCACCGGCGAGGTGCCCAGCCGCCCGTTCCTGGCCCTGTCGCTGTCGGACAACGTGTCCTGGACCTTCGACGAGTCCCTGCCCGAGGGCCAGCGGGTCACCTCGGTCACCATCGACGGCCGGCCGCTCGACCCGGAGGCGACCTACACCGTCGGCTCCGGCAACTTCCTGATCGAGGGTGGCGACAACTTCCACGTCCTTGCCGAGGGCCAGAACACCACCGACACCGGCTGGACCGACCTGGACGCCTGGACCTCCTGGCTCAAGACCCAGCAGACCATCACCCCGTCGTACGCCAAGAACGGTGTCGAGGTCTCCGGTCCCAGCGCCATCGCGCAGGGCACCGCCACCACCTTCACGATCGGCGGCTCCTCGGCGACCGCCCCGGTCGCCAACGGCACCCTGGACATGACCTCGGTCGGCTTCGTCCAGAACTCGCGGGTCACTGCCACCATCGCTGACACCGAGGTCGGCTCTGCCACCGTGACCGACGGCCGCGCCGAGCTCGCCGTCACCGTGCCCTGCACCGTCGAGGGCAGCACGCTGACCCTGACCGCGCCCGACTCCGGCACCATCGTCACCCTGCCGGTCCAGCTGACCGCCTGCCAGGACCAGGGCGCCGCCGACGGTGACGCCGCGAACTCCGGTGCCGGCGCCGGCACCGGCGCTGATGCTGGCGCTGCCGGTCCTGCCGAGGCCACTGATGCTGCGGCCCGGGCCGACCGGTCCCTGGCCGGCAACCTCGCCCGCACCGGCGGCCCGGCCGTCGCGATCGTCCTCGGTGGTCTCGCGGCCGCGACCGGGGGCATTGCGCTCGTCCGTCGCTTCCGCTGACCTGACCACGACGGCGGCATCCCCTGCCGGGGGTGCCGCCGTCGTGGTTCGTTCGCCCCACGGGTGGCTCCTCCGGCCCGGTAAGGTCGGGGCGTGGCGATCAACGTACGAACCATTTCTGCATCCCAGCACCTCGAGTTCCTCACGACCCTGCGGTCGGCGAGCTTCCTGCAGACCCCGGCCTGGGGCACCGTGAAGAGCGAATGGCGCCACGAGTCGCTGGGCTGGTTCGACGGCGACACGCTCGTCGGCGTCGCCCTGGTGCTGTACCGCCAGATCCCCAAGGTCAAGCGCTACCTCGCGTACGTCCCCGAGGGGCCGGTGCTGGACTGGGAGGGCATCGACCTGGCGCAGTACTTGCCGCCGTTCGTGGCGCACGTGAAGCAGAAGGGTTCCTTCGGCGTACGGATGGGCCCGCCGGTCATCATCCGCCGCTGGGCCACCAAGACGATCAAGGACGCCCTGGCCGAGGAGTCGACCACCTCGCTGCGCCAGGTCGAGCCGGACCACACCAACATCGCTGCCTCGCGGATCCACAACGCCCTGCGCTCCCTCGGCTGGCGGCCCCCGGAGGCCGGCGAGGGCTTCGCGGCGGGCCAGCCCGAGTTCAATTTCCAGCTGCCGCTGACCGGCCGTACCACCGAGGACGTGCTCAAGGGCATGAACCAGTTGTGGCGGCGCAACATCAAGAAGGCCGACAAGATGGGCGTCGTCGTCCGCCAGGGCACGATCGACGACCTGCCGGCCTTCCACCGGCTGTATGCCGAGACGGCCGAGCGCGACGGCTTCGTGCCGCGCCCGCTGGAGTACTTCCGCACCATGATGGAGGCGATGCTGGCCGAGGACCCGGACCGGATCCGGCTCTACCTGGCCGAGCACGAGGGTGACCTGGTCGCGTCGACCACCTGGGTGCGGGTCGGGGGGCACACCTGGTACTCGTACGGCGCCTCCTCCACCAAGAAGCGCGAGGTGCGGGGCTCCAATGCCATCCAGTGGCGGATGATCCAGGACGCGATCGCGGTCGGCGCCGACGCGTACGACCTGCGGGGCATCACCGACTCGGTGGACAAGCAGGACCCGCACGTCGGGCTGATCGAGTTCAAGGTCGGGACCGGTGGCGAGGCGGTCGAGTACCTCGGCGAGTGGGACCTGCCGATCAACCGGGTGCTCTACGCGGCCTTCGACCTGTACATGAAGCGCCGCGGCTGAGACCGGCGGGCCGCGCGCCGTTAGGCTGGGGCCCGTGAGTGGACTGACCCTGACCATCGACACCGCCGCCTGGCGCGCCCACCAGCGCGAGGTGGTGGACTCGACCCCCGGCATCATCCCGGTCGCCAAGGGCAACGGGTACGGCTTCGGGCTGGAGCGGATCGCCGCCGAGGCCCAGGCCCTCGGCGTGCCGGTCCTGGCGGTCGGTCTGCCGCAGGAGGTGGACGCGGTCCGTGAGCACTTCGCCGGCGACATCATCATCCTGCAGCCCTGGCGGGCGTTCGACTCGCAGGCAGTGGAGCTGGCCCGCGACCCGCGGATCATCTCCACCGTCTCGCGGCTCGCGGACGTGGACGTCCTCGGCAACCTGGGCACCCCCGACCGTCCGCGCGTGCTGCTGGAGGTGCTCACCTCGATGCGCCGCCACGGCCTGAGCCGGGACGACGTCGAGGGTGCCGAGGCCGTCTCGGCACTGGTCGACATCGAGGGCTGGACCATCCACCTGCCGCTCCGTTCCGACGAGACGGAGGCGGAGGCCCGTGACCTGGCCCGCCTGGTGATCGACGCGTACCGGGCCCCGATCGGGTTCTCCCACCTCTCCTCGGCGACCACCCAGGACATCGCCCGAGGCCTCGGCACGGTGGCCGAGCCCCTGGACGTCCGCCTGCGGGTCGGCACCCATTTGTGGCTGGGCCGGCCCTCGGCGTACGCCACCACCGCCACGGTGCTGGACGTGCACCGGGTCGGCCGCGGCGAACGGGTCGGCTATCACCAGCACCGCGCCCCGGGCGAGGGCTGGGTCGTGGTCGTGGCCGGCGGCACGTCGCACGGCATCGGCATGGAGGCCCCGACCTCGGGCGCCACGATGCGCGCCAAGGCCATCGCGCTGGCCACCGGCGCGATGGAGGCGACCGGGCGGGCGCTGTCCCCCTACACCCTGGACGGTCGCAAGCGATTGTTCCTGGAACCGCCGCACATGCAGTCCTCGATGGTCTTCCTCCCGCGCAGCGCTCAGCCGCCGGCCGTCGGCGACCAGGTGCCGGTCGAGGTCCGGATGACCACCGCCCGGTTCGACGAGGTCATCGAGGCCTGAGCCGGCCCGCGGCGCTCAGCCGCGCAGCTTGCGGCGCATCTGCGCCGAGTCGGCGGGGGTCCAGCCGATCTGGCCGAGCATCGGCTCGACGCCGCCGAACCGCTCCTGCGCGTACGTCAGGAACGCGCGCATCGACTCGGGGCGGGTGTAGTGGGAGGTGACCGGTCGATCGGCCAGGTTGGCGGCGTACGTGTCTCGGGCCAGCAGCCGGCTGACGATCAGCTCCATCCGCTCGGTGCTGGCGGCGTAGTCGTCCACGACCGCGTCGACCTGCGCGCCGGCAACCACCAGCGCCAGCGCGACCGTGGTCCCGGTGCGGTCCTTTCCGGCGGCACAGTGCACCAGGGCGGCCCCCGGGGCGTACGCCACGGCCCGCAGGGCGCCGAGCACCGAGCCCGGCCGGTCGGCCAGGAACGAGAGGTAGGAGGAGGCGAAGCCGTCCTCGATCTGGATGGTGTGGGCCTGCTTGTCGGCCCACGGCAGGGCGTCGCCGGGCAGTTCGGTCTCGCCGGTGCGCAGGCGCCGCTCGTCCCGGCCGTCCGGCGGGGCGATCTCGCTGCCGTCGGCGTAGCGCTCGATGAAGAAGGAGTGGTGGTGGAAGCGGAACCCGTTCTCCCGGTGCAGCGGTCCGGGGCCCTCCGATTCGACCTCGTACACCGAGCGCAGGTCGACGATGTCGGTGATGCCCAGCGCGCGCAGCCGGGCGATGTCGGCCTGCGTCAGCGACTGCAGGTTGTCCGACCGGATCAGCCGGCGAGGCAGGATCTGCCCGCCGTCCGTCGTCGGGATCCCGCCGACGTCACGGGCATTGACCAAGGAATCGAACTCCAACCACTGCGCGCTCACGCCTAGTAGTGTCGCAGGCCGCACAAACACCAGGTGAACGGCTGCGGCACTGCCCGGTCGGCGCGGCTCAGCTGTAGGCGCGCACGTACTGCGTGGCGGTGAGGCCCCGCTTGCGGGCGATCGCCAGAGCGCTGGCCGCGGCCCCGAGCAGGCCCCAGGCCAGGATGCCGAGCAGCGGACCGGCGACCGATCCTCCGGTCGCCACCGCCCGGACCGCGTCCAGCACCTGCGCAGGTACCATCAGCGGGCGCAGCGTGTCGAAGAGCGCCGGGACCGCCGAGGTGAGCGCGCCGGCCACGGTCACCGCGGCCATCAGCAGCGCGATGATCCGGCCGACGGTGCCGAACCAGGCGGCCAGCGCATGGTTGGTGAGCGCGAACACCACGGCACCGAGCAGCAGGACGGCCAGCACGCCGAGGTTCTGGCCCACCGGCAGGTCCAGCATCGGCCAGAGGGCAGCGGACACGCCGACCGCCTGGGCCGCCACGACGGCGACTCCGGGCCACAGCGTGCGGTGCACCAGTCCCGGGGTTGAGCGCGACGAGTAGAGCAGCTGCTGCGGCAGCGGCCGCAGCAGCACGTACGTCGCGAGGGCCCCCAGCCACAGCGCGATCGTGCCGATCAGCGAGCCGGCCGCGATCCGCGGGGTCGGGCCGGCGGTGAGGTTGTCGGTGGCGATCGGGGTGGCGACGACGGTGGCGAGGTTCTTGCGTTCGTCCTCGCTGTAGGTAGGGATGGCGTCGACGCTGTTGCCGACCTCGGTGGCGAGCTGGTCGGTGCCGTCGGCGAGCTGGTCGGCCCCACCCGACAGTTGCTCCAGGCCGATGGACAGCTGGTTGGCGCCACCGGAGGTCTGACCGACCCCGTCGACGTACCGGCCGAGTCCGGAGGTGAAGCCCCCGACACCGTCGGCGAGCTGGCCGGACCCGTCGGAGGCCTGGCCGATCCCGTCGCTGAGCGGGACCATGCCGGCCGCGAGCTGGTCGGTGCCGTCGGCGACCTGGCCGGCGCCGTCGGCGAGCCGTCCGGCACCGTCGGCCGAGGCGGTCGCCCCGTCGGCGAGCTGGGCGGCCCCGGTGGACAGCTGCCGGGCCCCGTCGAGCAGGGCCGGTCCGTTGTCGCTGAGCTCTGCCAGGCCGGCCGACAGCTGGGCGGCACCGTCGTCGAGTTGCTGGACGCCGCTCTGCAGCTGCTCGATCGTGCCGGGCAGGTCGTTCAGTGCGGCGAGGATCTGGTCCACCTGGGTCGGGTCGAGGCCGGGCAGCGTGCCGCCGTTGGCGGCGACGAGCTGCTGGAAGGTACGCGCCCCCTCGTCGGCGGACCGGGCGGCGGTGAGGATGCTCTGCCCGGTGGTGGAGTCCGTGGTGGTGAGCAGGTCGAGAGCCTGGCCGGCACCGGCCCGTACGCCCTCCTGCCAGGTGGTGCAGGCGTCCTCGCCGAGGGCCCCGATGTCGGCGGGGCAGGGGGCCGCGCCGGACCGGGCGGCCTCCAGCTCGGTGACAGCCCGGTCCAGGCCGGTGACGACGGCCCCGGTGCCGGTGGCGAGCCGGTCGGCGGTGCCCTGCATGTCCTGCAGGGCGGCTGCGACCTCCTCCAGGACCGGCCGCAGCTGGTCGAGCACGGCCTGGATCCGGGCTGTCTCCTCCGGGCTGGGGAGGGCGGCGTCGAGCCCCTGGGTCATTTGGTCGATACCGGCCGACAGCTGGGCGGCCCCGTCGGCGGCGGCCGTGACGCCGTCGGTGTACTGCTGCACCCCGGTGGCGTACGTGTCGGCGCCCCCGGAGAGCTGTCCGGCGCCGTCGGAGAGCTGGTCCAGGCCGGCCGAGAGCTGGGCGGCGCCGTCGGCGACCTGCCGGGCCCCGTCGGCCAACTGGGCGGTCTGGTCCGGCAGGGTGGCGGTGCCGGCCTGCAGCTGGCCGAGCCCGTCGGCGAGCTGGCGGGCGCCGCTGTCGAGCTGGGCGGCACCGTCGGTCAGGGCCGGTCCGTTGTCCTGCAGCTGGCCCAGGCCGTCGGCGAGCTGGGTCGACCCGTCGTATGCGGCGGCGGCCCCGCCGGACAGTTCTCCGGCCCCCTCGGACAGCTGGCGGGTGCCGTCGGCGAGCTCGCGCATGCCCTCGGCGGAGGTGCTGAAGCCGAGGTAGATCTGCTCGAGGTAGCCCTCGGTCAGCGTGTTGCCCAGGCTGGTCGCGGCGGC
This sequence comes from Propionibacteriaceae bacterium, assembly GCA_044508675.1. Lineage (GTDB taxonomy): Bacteria > Actinomycetota > Actinomycetes > Propionibacteriales > Propionibacteriaceae > Raineyella. The sequence goes on from JBIQHF010000021.1 coordinate 35,014, forward strand.
CGCGGCGAGCTGGCGGGCGATCTCGGCATCGGCGACACCGGTGATCGAGGAGGTGGTGATATCCAGGGTCGCCTGCTCGGCTCCCAGGGCGTCACCACCGTACGAGGTGGCGGCGGCAGAGAAGTCCTCCGGGATGACCACCCGGGCGACGTAGCGGCCGGAGGCGAGGCCCTCCGCGGCGTCCTCGTCGTCACTGAGCACCCAGGTGTAGCTGGACCCGTTGTCCGGTCCCTCGACCAGCTCCGCGGCGAGCTGGCGGCCCATCGGTGCCAGTTGGCCCTGGACGGTCACCGGCTTGTCGTGGTTGACCACGGCGGCCCGTACGGCCGGGAGTCGGGTGTCGGTCCCGACCGTGGCCCAGCCGAGGGTGCCGACCAGCAGCAGCGGCACGACCAGCACGGCCACCAGGGCGCCCCACCGTCGGAACCGGGGCCGTTCGGGGCGCTTGCTCGTCGTCGTGGAGCTGGGGCTCATCGCGGGTCACCTACCTGTACGGGGGCGTGGATTGCGGAGGAGGGGGTCGGGACCCCGATCGAGATCTGGTCGAAGGTGCCCTGGGCCGGGTCACCGCTGCGCACCGGCCGGTCGGGGACGAGGGCAGAGGGTGCGTGCGGCCGGATCTCCAGGCGTGGGGTGTCGAACGGGACGACCGGCACCAGGGCCCGCTCGTCGCGGGTGCCGACCACCACGGTGGACCGGCTGTGGCGGACGAGCCGGGTGAGCAGGTCGCGGCTGCGGGCGTCGGCGGCCGCGTCGGCGTTGTCGACGACGACCACCTGATCGGCCCGCCCGGGTTTGCCGGCCAGCCGGGCCAGGGCCTCGACGGCGCCGTCGGTGCGACGCAGGTCCACGTAGTCGACCCGTCGGCGGACCCGACCGGCGTGCTCCAGCAGGTGCCCGGCCACCCGGGCCTTGCCGCCGGCGACGGTCAGCCGGCCCGCCAGGCACAGCAGGACCGCGGACCGTTCGGCCGGCTCACCGGTGACGACCAGGCGGTCCCCCGGTGCCACCCGCAGGTCGACCGGGGCGTTCAGCGGCAGCTTCTGGTCGCCGGCGACCAGTTGGTCCGCGGCGATCGCGGTCGGGGCGCCACCGGGCCAGTCCTGCAGGGCGAGCTCCTCGGCGAGGGCGCTGCCCTCCACGTCGAACTCCGGAAGCCGTCGGTCCAGCCACGTGGGCAGCCACCAGGCACGTTCGCCGAGCAGCGCCATCACCGCGGGAACCAGCGTCATCCGGACCACGAACGCGTCGATCGCCACCCCGACCGTCAACGCGAAGGCGATCGGCTGCAGGGTTCCGCGGTCGGACTCCGGCACGAAGAACGCGAACACCGACACCATGATCACCGCGGCCGCGACGACCACCATCGAGGAGCCGACGAAGCCGGTGTGCACCGCGGCCTTGGCCGGGACGCCGTGGACGTGGTCCTCCCGCATCCGCGAGACCAGGAACACCTCGTAGTCCATCGACAGGCCGAACACGATGCCCATCGTGATGATCGGCAGGAACGAGATCACCGGGCCGAGGATCTCCACGTTGATCAGCTGCGCCCCGATGCCATGCTTGAAGACCAGGCTGGTCGCCCCGAAGCAGGCCACCACCGACAGCAGGAAGCCGATGGTCGCCTTGATCGGCACCACGATCGACCGGAACACCATGGTCAGCAGGACCAGCGACAGGCCCACCACGAAGATGCCGAACGGCAGCAGCGAGGCACCCAGCCGCTGGGAGACGTCGATCGCCACCGCGGTGTAGCCGGTGACCGCGGTCGTCACGCCGTACTCCTGCTCCCAGGCGGGGGCCTCGGCCCGGATCCGCTCGACGAGCAGGTCGGTGGTCGGGTCGTCCGGGGCGGTGGTGGGGATCACCTGCACGATGCCGCTGTCGGCGGTGGCGTTCGGAGTGGAGATCACCACCAACTCCACCCCCGGCATCGCCTCGATGTCCTCGCGCAACCCAGCCATGACGCCGAGCGGGTCGTCCGAGGTCACGATCTCGGCGGTCACCACCAGGGAACCGTTGTAGCCGGGCCCGAACTCCTGGGCGATCAGGTCGTACGCCTCGCGGGAGGAGGTGCCCGCCGTGTTCTGACCGGCGTTCGGCAGGGCCAGCTGCAGGTCGCGGGCCGGCAGGGCGAGCGCACCCAGCGCCAGCACGACGATCACGATGGTCACGATCGGGCGGCGGGTGATGGTCCGGACCCACCAGCCGGCCGCGCCGCCGCCGCGCCCCTCGGCCACGGCCTGCATCCGGCGCCGGGCGGCCTCGTGCGGATCGGTGGTCTGCTGCGCCCGGTTGCTCCGGGCCCGGCGTCGGCGGCGGGGACGCGGACGCATCCGCTCCCCGGCGAGGCCGGCCAGACCCGGCACGAGGGTGAGGGCGATCGCCACGGCGATGGCGATCGCGATCGAGGCGCTGACGCCCATCGTGGTGAGGAAGGGGATCCCGGCGACGCCCAGGCCGATCAGGGCGATGAACACCGTCATTCCGGCGAAGACCACCGCCGAGCCGGACGTGGCCACGGCCCGGGCGGCCGACTCCTCGGTGCCCATCCCCTCCCCGAGTTGCTCACGGTGGCGCGACAGGATGAACAGCGCATAGTCGATCCCGACGGCCAGGCCCAGCATCAGCGCCAGCATCGGGGTGGTCGAGTTGATCGTGGTCAGCCCGGTCGCGGCGAGGATCAGGGCCATCGAGATGCCGACCCCGATCAGGGCGGTGACCAGCGGCATGCTCGCCGCGATCAGGGACCCCATGGTCAGCACCAGCACGACCAGCGCCACCGCCACACCGAGCAGTTCGATGACGGTGATCCCGGGGATCGTGGCGTTGAACGCCTCCCCGCCCATCCGGACGGTCCCGCCGAGTTCCTCCTCGAGCCGGCTCGCCTGCCCGGTCAGCTGGTCCTTCTGCTCGGGCGTGAAGTCGGTCAGCTTGCCCTCCAGCTGGATGCTGGCCAGCCCGGCGGTGCGGTCGGCGCTGATCATCCCGTCGGTCATCTCGAAGTAGGGCGACCGGGCCGAGTCGATGAAGTCCAGCTCGCCGATCTCGGTGACCGTCTGCTCGATGGCCGTACGGACCCGCGGGTCGTCCAGGTCCTCACCCGGCGGGGCGACCACCACCATCGTGGCCGACGTGCCGGCCATCTCCGGGAACGTCAGGGCCAACTGGTCCAGCGCATCCTGCGACTGGGTGCCCGGCAGGGCGAAGGAGTTGTCGAACTTCCCCATCAGGCCGGCTGCCGCACCACCGGTCACGGCCAGCACCACCAGCCAGCTGACCAGCACCCGGGCACCGTGCCGGAAGCACCAGCGGCCGAGGCGGTACAGGAAAGTCGACATGGGTGGGACCTCTCTACACGCCAGTCCAATCAGGAAACACTTCTGTATCCATTCGGTTCGAGAGTACGTCAGCAGAGGTCACCGATCACCTCGCTGGTCCATACTGTCCCTGACCAACCACGAGGAGCACGATGTCCGACCGCCCCATCTCCCGCCGCCGCGCCGAGACCCGAGAGCGGCTCATGGACGGCGCCCTGGGCGTCATTGCCGAGCGGGGCGTCCTGGCCGCCAGCGTCGAGGAGATCTGTGAGCGCGCGGGTTTCACCCGGGGCGCGTTCTACTCGAACTTCGCCTCGAAGAACGACCTGGTCCTGGCCATGTTCAGCCACCACCGGGACCAGTTGTTCGCGACGGTCACGCGGCTGGCCGAGTCCGACCTGATCCGTGACGCCGCCGAGCATCCGGATCGGCTGGGCGAGTTGGTCGAGGCGGCGATCCTGTCCACCACCCCCCGGAGCCGCACGGACCGGTCCTGGATGATGGCCATCGCCGAGATGCGGCTGTACGCCGCCCGCGAGCCGGCGATCCGCCGCTCGTACCTGGAGTTCCGCCGCGACAGCCACACCGCCCTGTTGGACACCATCGAGGCGATGGCCGAGGTCGGCGACTGGGAGTTCGCCCTGCCGGCGGAGGCAGTGATCGAGGTCCTCGACACGATGTACCAGAGCGCCGTGTTGCAGGCCGTGATGACCGACCCGGACGGGCTCGAGCCCGACAGTGCGCGGGAGGCCTTCACCCCGTTCATCGAGGTCATGAAGGCCATCATCCGACCCACCGGCGGCCGTTGACAGCCGGGCCGGACCGCGTAGCGTGAGGCCCATGAGTCCTGTGCACCTGCGTGCCGACCGGGTCACCGAGCCGCTCTGCTACCACGGCGAGGGGCCGGTCTGGTCCCCCTCCTGGGGTGGCCTGCGGTGGGTCGACATGCTGGCCGGCGACCTGCTGACCCTGCGTACGGGCGGCACGGTGGAACGCCTGCACGTCGGCACCGTGGAGGGGCGGGACTGGAAGCCGGTCGCAGCCTTCTGCCGGCCGCGGGTCGGCGGCGGCTACGTGGTCGGGTTGGAGCGCGGCTACGGCCTGGCCTCTGACGTCGACGCCCCACCCGAGCAGGTGGTGGCACTGTGGGACGACCCGAACCTGCGGATGAACGAGGGCGGCTGTGACCCGTGGGGCAGCCTGTATGCCGGCGGCATGGCGTACGACCGCACCCCGGAGGCCTCGCAACTGCTGCGGATGGACCCCGACGGCACCGTCGACGTGACCCTCGAGGCGGTCTCGACATCGAACGGGATCGGCTTCTCCCCCGACGGGACCCTCGCCTACTACAACGACACCGGCCTGAGGCGTACGGACGTGTTCGACGTCGTCGACCGCCGCCTGGCCGACCGCCGCCCATTCCACGCGGCACCGATCCTGACCAGTGGCGAACGGGCCGGGCAGCCGGCCAGCCCGGACGGACTGTGCGTGGACAGCGCCGGCAACGTGTGGGTCGCGATGAACCGGCTCGGCCAGGTCCACCAGCTCTCCCCGGCCGGCGAACTGCTCACCGTGGTCGAGGTGCCGGTCCGGCTCACCACCGCCTGCACGCTGGGTGGGGAGGACCTGCGCACGCTGTACGTCTCGACCTCCCGGGAGAACCTGGCCGACGCCGAGCCCGATGCCGGCGCGATCTTCGCGGTCCAGGTCGCGGTCCCCGGCCAGCCGGTGCTGCCGTACGCCGGGTGAGTGGCGGCCCTCAGTCCTGCGCCGTGCCCTCGTAGCCCTGCGGGTTCTGCTCCTGCCAATGCCAGTGGTCACGGCACATCTGGTCGATCCCGCGGGTCGCGGCCCAGCCCAGGTCGGCCAGGGCGGAGGACGGATCGGCGTACGAGACGGCGACGTCACCGGGGCGACGGGCCACGATCTCGTACGGGATCGGCCGCCCGGAGGCCTTCTCGAAGGCCTCACGGACCTCGAGCACGGAGTAGCCGCGCCCGGTGCCGAGGTTCCAGCGGTGCAGCCCGCCATGCTCGGCGAGGTACTCGATCGCGGCCACGTGGCCCTGGCCGAGGTCCATCACGTGGATGTAGTCGCGCACCCCGGTGCCGTCGGGGGTCGGGTAGTCGTTGCCGAAGACCCGCAGCTTCTCGCGCCGGCCGACCGCGACCTGGGCGACGAACGGCATCAGGTTGTTCGGGATGCCGGTCGGGTCCTCGCCGATCCGGCCGGAGGGATGGGCGCCGACCGGGTTGAAGTAGCGCAGCAGCGCCACGTTCCAGCGGTCGTCGGAGGCGGCGACGTCGGCGAGGATGTCCTCGACCTGCTCCTTGGTGCGCCCGTACGGGTTGACCGCGTCCAGCGGCAGCTTCTCCACCAGCGGCATCTCGTCGACCTCGCCGTACACGGTGGCCGAGGAGGAGAACACGATGGTGCGGCAGTCGACCGCCTCCATGGCGCGCAGCAGGCTGATCGTGCCGGCGACGTTGTTCTCGTAGTAGGTCAGCGGGATCTCGGCCGACTCGCCGACCGCCTTCATGCCGGCGAAGTGGATGACGCCGTCGGGGCGGACCTGCTCCATCACCCGGTCCATCACGGGGCGGTCCCGGATGTCGGCATGCACGAACGGCACCTCGCGTCCGGTCAGCTCCGCGACCCGGTCCAGGGCGATCGGGCTGGAGTTGGACAGGTTGTCCACGACGGTCACGTCGTGGCCTGCCTCCTGGAGCAGGAGCACGGAGTGCGAGCCGATGAATCCAGCACCGCCGGTGACGAGGATCTTCATGGCCCTCACGGTAGTGCCTGGACGGTCCGCGCCGGGGACGGGTCCGTCGACGGCTACTGGGGGTCGGCGCTCGCGGCCAGGTGCAGCGCGGGATCATCCAGCGCGTACGTCCGCACCGGCCCCGGTCCGGTCTGCGCGGTCTCGAAGCGTACGGTCACCCGGCCCAGCCCGGTCCCCCAGATCCACCCGCGCCCCAGCTCGTCGTGGACCACGTCGACGCCGGGCAACCACTGCGGCACCCGTCGCTCGAGCTTCCCGGTGGTCTCCACGGATGTCTCGGGCGTCCCGCCGGCGACGGCCCGGTCGTCCTGCCCGACCTCGAACAGCCGGTCCTGCGCCACCGTCGTCAGCCCGGACACCCCGACCCCGAGCAGTCGTACGCCCTGGTCGAGGCGCAGGCCACCGAGCAACCCGGTCGCCTCGCCGGCCACGACCTCGGCGCTGTCGGTCGCCCCCTCCAGGGTCCGGGACCGGGTCCAGGTGGTGAAGTCGTGCAGCCGGACCTTGAGGGTCACGGTCCGGGCGAAGACCCCCATCGCCCGCATCCGCTGGGTGACCAGCCGGGCGTCTCGGACGATCCGGGCCACCATCTCCGGGCGGCCGACCAGGTCGGTCTCGAAGGTGTCCTCCACCGAGATCGACTTGCGGTCCCGGTCGGGGGAGACCTCGCGGTCGTCACGGGCGAAGGCGAGCGCGTGCAGGGTGGTGCCGTGGGCCCGGCCGAGCTCGCGGACCAGTTCGTGCTCCGAGAGCGCCTGCAGGTCGGCGACCGTCAACACCCCGAGCCGGGCCAGCCGGCCGAACGTCGCCGGGCCGACCCCCGGGATCACCCGCACCGGCAGCGGTGCGAGGACCTCCACCTCGGTGCCGGGCACCACCAGGTGGATACCGTCGGGCTTGTCCAGGTCGGAGGCGACCTTGGCGATGAACTTCGAGGTGCCCAGCCCGATCGAGCAGGTCAGCCCCCCGGTCCGGCGCGCCACCTCGGCCTTCAGCGTACGGGCCAGCTCGACCACCCCGGCATCGGACAGGTCGACACTCTCCCGGGCGGCGGCCAGGTCGACGAACGCCTCGTCCAGCGACAGCGGCTCGACCAGCGGCGACAGCTCCTCCAACAGGCCCATCACGATCCGGGACGCCGCCCGGTAGGCGCCGAACCGCCCGGCCAGGAACGCTGCGTTCGGGCACAAGCGGCGCGCCTCGTGCATCGGCATCGCCGAGTGCACCCCGTACGTACGGGCCTCGTACGAGGCGGTCGCGACGACGCCGCGCTGTCCGAGCCCACCGACCACGACCGGTCGTCCGCGCAGGGACGGCTTGTCGCGCTGCTCCACCGCGGCGAAGAACGCGTCGAGGTCCAAGTGCAGGATCGAGGCCCGGCGTCGCACGTGAGGTCCCTCCGTCGGTGGGTGGTCAGCTGGCCCAGCGGCCCAACGCGAAGTTGTGGGCCCACCACACCATTGTGACCGCAGACACCATTCCCCAGCCGGCCAGCAGGATCCGCCGGTTCGTACGCCCCGGCCCGGGCCGTTCAGCGACCTCGCCGAGGATCACCCAGGTCGGGAACCACAGCAGCACCGCCCGGTTGACCGACATCAGCCAGGGCGACAGGGAGAACGCGAGCACTTGCACCCCGACCCAGCCGGCCTCGGCCCAGCGTCGCCGCCGCAGCATCCAGCCGGTGGTGAGCAGGCCGACGGCGAAGGCGACCAGCTCAAGCCGGAACATCGCGCCCCAGCCGTTCTGGTCGGCGTAGCCGCCGGGCCGGACGGCCTCCAGGGTCGCCCGCACGGACTCCCAGGGCAGGGTCATCGTCCGCTGCCAACCGGCCTCCTGGGCCGAGAACCAGGCCGTCCACGAGCCGGTCAGGGTCCACAGGTGGACGGCGTACGCGCCGACGACGGCGATGGGGACCAGCAGCCAGGCGCCACGCACGAGCGCGGCCCGGATCCGCTCGCCGAGCCGTCGGTGCCGGGCCGCCGGCCAGGTCAGTGCCAGCAGGGCGAGCGCGCCGACCAGGAAGACACCCGACACCCGCAGGGTGGAGGCCAGCCCGGCCAGCACCGCCGCCTGGGCCCAGTGGTCGGCCCGGGCCCGTTCCCAGGCCCAGAACGCCGCGGCGCAGAACAGCGCCTCGGTGTAGCCGACGGCGGTGAAGATCGCGGTCGGCGCGAACAGCCAGAAGACCGCGGCCCACGGTCCACCGATCCGCACCAGCGCCCAGGCCGCGAGCGCGGAGCCGACCAGGGACACCAGCACCCCGGTCCAGACCGGGTCGAGGCCGAGGACCATCCCGGCGCGCATCAGCAGCGGCAGGCCGGGGAAGAACGCCATCTCCTGCGGGTCGGGCAGGTAGCCCTGCACCGCGATGGTGGCGAAGTGCTTCACGTCCCACTGCCCGAGCACGTCCACGAGGCGGTAGCCCGCGTCGTAGGCGGTGGCGGATGCCGTCCCCAGCAGGATGATGCGGCTCACCGCCCAAGCGACCACCACCAGGATGGTCGGGCGGGCAGCGAGCACGCGCTCAGCCACCCGCGGTGACCGGGTCCCTGGTACCTCGGCCCGAGCCATCACCAGTCGTTCCGGTGCCTGGGTCCTGTGCTGGCTTGGTCGGCTGCGGGAAGATCGTCGGCAGCCTGGTCGGGAACTGGGTCGGCACCTGGGTCGGGGCCGTGGTGGGGACGGTGGTCGGCACCTCCGGCTCCGGCTCCATCGGCTGCGGTTCCAGGGTGATGGTCGGCCGGGCCTCCGGTTCCGGCTCCGGCTGGACCGGGGCGGCGGCCGCACTCGGCACGCTCGTCGGGGTGGCGCCCTCCACAGGCTTGGCGACCCGCGAGCTCTTCATCGCCTCTGCCCGGTCGAACTGCTGCACCGGCTGGCTCTTGGTGGCGACCTTCATGTAGTCCAGCCAGGTGCTGGCCGGGTAGCTGGAGCCGAAGAACGTCTGGTTGCCCGGCATCCGGTACGGGTCGAGGTCGCCGTGGCCGTCGTCGTCGGCGACGTACATCACCGCGGTCGAGATCTGCTTGGTGTAGGCGACGAACCAGGCCGAGGCGATCTCGTCGTCGATGCCGGCGGTTCCGGTCTTGCCGGCGACGGGCCGGCCCAGCGAGGAGGCCTTGGCGCCGGTGCCCTCGTTGACCACCGACTGCAGGGCCTTGGTGGTGTTCGCGGCGACCTGCTCCTCGATGGCCTGCTCCGAGGTGGGGGCGGCCGAGTACAGCACGTTGCCGTTACTGTCCTTGACCTCGCGTACGACGTGCACGTCGTTGCGCTTGCCCCCGTTGGCGAAGGTGGCGTACGAGTTGGCCATGTCGACCGGGCTGACCTCGGCGATGCCCAGCACGACCCGGTTGTACGGGTCCCAGCCACCGGCCTTCGGCGCACCGGCGTCGTTGGCGGCCTGCATGACCTTTTCGGGCCCGTCCTCCATCTGCGAGACCATGTCGACGAACGCGGTGTTGATCGACTCGGCGGTCGCCCGCTCCAGGGTCACCGGGCCGTACTGGTAGCTGAACTCGTTGCGGATGGTCTCGGACTCGCCCCGCGGGGTGAAGGTGTTGCCCTGGAAGGTGGAGTTGAGCGTGAACCCGTCGCGCAGGCCGGCGACCACGCCGAAGGCCTTGTAGGTCGAGCCGGTCATCCGGGGGGTGGTCCCCCAGTTGCGGGAGTTGGCCACGAAGTCGTCGCCGCCGTACAGCGCGATCAGCTCACCGGTGGCCGTGTCGACCGAGGCGATCGAGGCATGCGCGCCGCCCGCCTCGACGTCGACGCCCCTCGCCTTCGCCGACTTGTTGGCCTGGCCCTGGTACTTCTGGGCGGTCTCCTGCGCCGCCTTCTGCGCGTCGACGTCGAAGGTGGTGGTGACCCGTAGGCCGCCACCGTTGATCTCGGCGTCGGTGAACCCGAGGCTGCTCAGCTCCTGCTCGGTCATGTTCACCAGGAAGCCCTTGGGACCCTCGTAGCGGGGGTTGAGCGGCACCTTGGGCAGCTCGGGCATGGTGCTGGAGTACTCGGCGTACTCCGCCTGGCTGATCGTGCCCAGCTCCAGCATGCCGGAGAGCACGTACTCGTAGCGTGCCTCGAGCCGATCCTGGTTGTTCTCGTTGACCTTCGGGTCGAGGATGCTCGGGTTCTGCACGACCGAGGCGAGGACGGCCGACTCCGGCACCGTCAGGTCCTTGGCGTCCTTGCCGAACCAGGTCTGGGCGGCGGCCTGCACACCGTACGATCCGCGACCGAAGTAGACCGTGTTCAGGTAGTTGGCGAGGATCTGCTCCTTGGACTCCATGGAGTTCAGCTTCACCGCCAGGACCACCTCGTTCACCTTCCGGGTGAGGGTCCGCTCCGGGGTGAGGTACATCAGCTTGATGTACTGCTGGGTGATCGTGGACCCGCCCTGCACCTCCCCGCCGGTGGCGATCGCCACCATGGCGCGGGTCATGCCCATCGGCGAGATGCCCGGGTTGGTCCAGAACGTGCGGTCCTCCGCGGCGATCGCGGCGTTCTTCATCGAATCCGGGAGCGCCTCCGGCGACAGGGACGTACGGTTCTGCACGGCCAGGTCCGACAACTGGGTGGTGCCGTCGCCGTAGTAGAGGTAGGTGGTGTTCGTCTGGAAGTCCGCGTTGGGGTCCGGGACCTTCATCACCGCGAACGCGATGGCGAAGCCGAAGCCGCTGACCAGCACGACCGCCACCAAGGCGGCGGCCAGACCACCGACGATCTTCTGCCACAGTGCCCAGCGGCGGCGCGGCGGCGTCACCTTCGATCGTCCCCGCCCACCCTGGGGGTGAGCCGGTCGCCGTAAGCGCGGGGTCCTTTGAGCCATTGGTGTCCTCGACTGTCTGCTGCCCGCGGAACGGTCCTCGATCGACCGCCACCCCAAGCAGTGGGGAACTTGCCGAGCGCCACCCGCACCCACCCGCAGGAGCCGCCGACAGGATTGTCGGCACCTATACCACGGGCCGGGAGACAGAGGCACTCGTTGAACACAATATGTCGGACCGGCCCCGACCTCCGAACCCTACCGGCTCTTGCTCTGCAGGGTGGCACGGCACCCCGGTCGATCCGCGCGGTCCAGCGGTGCTGTCCAGGAGCCCTATCCGAGGGACGATCCGGCCAGTAGGCTGCCGAACCATGACCGACTCCACTGCCGGCCGACTCACCCCGTTGCCGGACCACGACTGGACGCGGGTGCTCTGCGCGGTCGCCCATCCCGACGACATGGAGTACGGCACCTCGGCGGCCGTGGCCACCTGGACGGCCCGCGGCATCGAGGTGTGCTACCTGCTGCTCACCGCCGGCGAGGCCGGCATGGCCGAGGCCCCCGCAGTGGTGGCGCCGCTGCGCGCCCGCGAGCAGCGCGCGGCCTGCCAGGTCGTCGGCGTCCACGACCTGCGGATCCTCGACCATCCCGACGGCATGCTCGAGTACGGCCTGCGGCTGCGCCGCGACATCGCCCGGGTGGTCCGCCAAGTCCGGCCCGATGCGGTGGTCACGGCCAACTTCGACCTGGAGGCGTACGGCGGCCTGAACCAGGCCGATCACCGGGCCGCCGGGCTGTGCGTGGTCGACGGGGTGCGCGACGCGGCGAACCCGTGGGTCTTCCGTGAACTCGCCGAGCAGGAGGGACTGGCACCGTGGCAGGCACGGGCCCTGCTGGTGTCCGGCCACGACCGGCCCACGCACGCCCGGCACGTCGATCGGGACGCCGTCGACGCCTCGGTGCGTTCGCTGGCCAGCCACGAGGCCTACCTGCGCCACGTCACCGGCCACCCGGCCCCGGAGGTGATGGTCCCCGAGATCCTGCAGCACGGCGGCCGGCTGGCCGGCGTCCCGTACGCCGTGACCTTCCGTGCGTACGACCTGGGTGGTCTGGGTGGGGCCGGGGACTGAGGTCCGTCGGGCTCGCTTCCGGACCTGGCTCCCGACAGGGCCCAGAAGAGGGTAGAAGGAAACTGACCCAGCTCGACCAGATTCCTTCTACCCAACTGCTACCGGGGCAATCAGAGGATCATTCAGAGGATGGCGCCGGTCTCGGCGTCGATCTTGACGACCGTGGGCCCCTCGGTGGTGGTCACCGTGACCTCGAAGTACTTGGGGGCATCCTTGTCAGCGATCTTGTTGCCGAACTTCCGCTTGACCTCGACCTGCGCGGTGGTGCGGTCCAGCGAGGAGAGGGCGGCCTGGGCGGCCTCCTCGTCGGAGATGAACCGGCCCTGGTTGGTCCTGACGTTCATCCCGACCCCGAAGGCGTTCGTGAACGAGATGCCGTTGTCGCCGATCAGCTGGGCGCGGACGTAGTTGTCGACCCGGGCGGACACGTCGTCGAGGTCGAGAGTGTCGCCGGTGGCGATCACCTCGCCGTCGGCGATCCACTCGATGGTGGTGTAGTCCGTGCCCTCGATCGTGATCTCGTCGGCCCGCTGGTCGACCTCGATGCTGGTGATGGTCGGCGCCGGCTGGTTGCGGTCACCCTTGAAGTCAGGTCCCAGCTCGCGCTTGGCGACCAGGGCCGAGGAGTAGAACGCGCCCGACTTCATGGTCTCGTACACGGCCTGCTCGGACAGCTCCGGCATCAGCATCCGGTTGTAGGCGTAGCCGAGGGCATCGGTGGAGTGGGCGTCGTCGTTGGCGTAGGCCTGGACGTTGCGCTCCGGCATCGTCTCGGCCAGCACGTTGTCCCACAGGATCCGGTCGGAGTACGAGTCCTTGTCGGAGACCTTGTTGACGATCTCCATGCCGACCAGCGAGTCGGGGTACTGCTCGAAAAGCCCGACGTAGCGGGCCACCTTGGCCGGATCGTTGGCAGCGGCCTCGCCGGTGCTCGGGTTCGAGCCGCCGTAGTAGCGGCCCGGGTGGTTGATGTGCTGGATCGGGTCGAGGGCGCCGTCCTGGCCGGTCATGGCATCGACGGTGGCGATCTTCGACTCCAGCGTGGCGTCGTCGGGGTTGAGGTAGCCGGGGGTCCAGAAGGTGTTCAGGTGGTCCTTCTTCGACTGCTCGTTGGAGTCGCCGGTGCCGATCATGCCGGGGGCTCCGTTGCGGTCGGCGCCAGTGTTCATCTCGACCATGCGCTCGGTGGTCAGGTAGTAGTCCGGATCGGCCTGCGCATGGGCGGTGTCCGTACGGTCCCACGTGGTGTTGGTGAAGTTGTGGTCGGTCATCGCATAGACGTTGAAGCCCAGGGCGTACGCCTGCTCCAGCATCTCGGTGGCGGTGTTGCCGCCGTCGGACTCGGTGGTGTGGTTGTGGAAGCCCGCCTTGTACTGGGTCCAGCCCCAATCGACCGAGGCGTACGGGTTGTCGATGCGGTAGTCGATGCTGTCCGACGCCGCCTGGGCGGTGCCCGGCATGGCCGCGAGCAGCAGTGATCCGGTGATGGCGCCGGCGACCAGGCCAGCCTTGCGGAAACGAGCCATGGCTCGTCCACCTCCTGTGGAGTGTCCTGCCGGTGACGTGCACCGTCTCTTGTCTCGGCGGTAGGGGGACGCGTCACCCGGACGATCGCCACTCAACAGCGGTGCGGTTGCCGACAGGGCACGGCAGGACCAACGTTCGGCGAACTCCACACGAACGTAGTACTACGTGATGTAACACGTCGTATCCAGGTCTTCGGGGACCGAGCTCCGGTCGGGGCTCAGGACTGGGTAGCAGAAAACTGGCACAACTCGACCAGGTTCCTTCTACCCAAAGGGGCCGGGAGGCGTGACAGCCCTACAGGGCGACCGGGATGCCGCAACCGGCCAGGTGCTCCTTGACCTGCCGGATGCTGAACGTACGGAAGTGGAACACCGAGGCCGCCAGCACCGCCGAGACGCCGGCCTGTTCGACGACGTCGGAGAAGTGCTCGAGCGTGCCCGCGCCGCCGGAGGCGATGACGGGCAGCGCGACCGCATCGGTGATGGCCCGGGTGAAGTCGATGTCGTAGCCGTTCAGGGTCCCGTCGCCGTCCATGCTGGTCGGCAGGAGCGCCCCGGCCCCCAGGTCCTCGCACGTCCGGGCCCACTCGACGCAGTCCAGGCCGGTCCCCCGCTCACCGCCGCTGACCACCACCTCGAACCCCGACGGCATCTGCGGGTTGCGGCGACCGTCGATCGCCACGACGATGCGCTCACGTCCGTACGCCTCGGCCGCCTCGCGGATCAGCTCCGGGCGCCGGACCGCCGCGCTGTTCATCGACACCTTGGCCACTCCCACGTCGAACAGGTCGCGGATGTCGTCCAGGGTGGAGATGCCCCCGCCGACGGTGAGCGGGATGTCGATGACTTCCGCGACACGCCTGGCCCACTCGACCCGGTTGGCCCGGCCCTCGAGCGTGGCGGCGATATCGAGCATGGTGAGCTCGTCGGCTCCCTCGGCGTCGTAGAAGCGGGCGTTCTCCACCGGGTCGCCGGCGTCGCGGAGCCCGACGAAGTTCACTCCCTTGACGACGCGTCCGTCCTTCATGTCCAGACACGGAATCACCTTGACCGGTGCCATGGCGAGCCTCCTCATCGAGCTGAGCCGCGCCCGTACGGGCGCTTGCCCATGCTAGCGAGCCTCGACGCGGCACCGCATGCCGATAGGGCCACTCCGGCGGACTCCTCGACACTGCTCCCCCGTACGCCGCGGGCGGGTCCTCGCACGAAGCACTGGACTTGGGCGCAGGGGGCACCATCCAGTAACATGGGCCGACGTGCGCACGTCGCACATCGGGGCATTGGCGCAATTGGTAGCGCACCTGCTTTGCAAGCAGGGGGTTAGGGGTTCGAGTCCCCTATGCTCCAC
>JBIQHF010000022.1:0-49525 GCA_044508675.1 Propionibacteriaceae bacterium
CTCCGGGCCGCCTGACAAAACAACCACCTGTCCGGAATCCGGGGTCAACCCCAGAAGCTGGTGACTGAGTACCTGACGAGCTTCGGCAAGGCCACACGCAAGGAGATCGACGCGTTCTTGGTCGACAAACTCAGCGACGCTCTGACACCGGAGGAGAAGTACCGCAAAGTCAGCGGTCTGCTCACCAAGCTCCGGCGCGCAGGGAAAATCGAGAACGTCGGTTCGCGCAAGAACTCGGAGTGGAGACTCGTCAGTGGAGTAGCAGAGGAGGGGTGATCAAGCTTGGGAGGTCCAGGGTAGGACGTGCCAGAGCTTTTCTGCAGCTCGATGCTGCAGAATAAGGATGCAGAAAAGAAACTCAGGAGCGGGTCGAAGGAGAGCCAGCGGCGCTCGGGTCGGGTTCCGGAACTGGCCCTCAGCCGCTTGGGTGCCCGTGATGGTGCCCTCCGCCTAGGCTCCCGGAGGTCCCTGGGGTGCTGACTACTGGCCGTTCTCGCCGGGACGGTCGGCATGCCGGCACTGGTGGCGGCGCAGCAGCCACAGGCCGTAGGCAGCCATGAGCGTGCCCAGTCCCAGTTCGACCGCGATACCGATGATGCCCGGATTGGCATCCCCTGCCGGCAGGATCCAGAACGGGACCAGCGAAGCGGCGTTGATCAGGACCAGTGGCCAGATCGTGCCGGTGACCACGAGGACGGCTCCGAAGGCGATACCCATGCCGACCATGTGCAGGGCCTGGGCGCCGACGAGCACGGGGTCGACGCCTGAAGCGATGACACTGAGGTACTGGGCGCCGAACAGGACCGACGAGATCAGCACGGCACGCAGGGTCCCCCGCGGCAGCAGTGCCTGCAGTACCACGCCGCGGAAGGTGGCCTCGTCGCCGAACCCCACGGCGAGCACGCTGACCGCGACCATGACGAAGTAGCCGATGCTGTGGCTGGCCACCCCGAGGACTGTCGGGAGGCCGACGGCATGCAGGACGACGTAGACCAGGATCAGCGGCAGGAACGGCACCAGGCTCCGCCGGGTGGAGCACCTGGTGAAGCCGGCGAGGCCCCACCAGCCCAGCACGGTCAGCAGGGTGATGGGGACCAGGACGGTCCAGGCCAGCTGGGCGAACCACAGGGGATATCCGTCTGCTGTGACGCTGGACGCCTCCGGCACGAGCAGTCTCAGCGTCAGTGGCGGGAGCATGTAGACGAGGGTGACGAAGACCGCGAACCACTCGGGCCTTCGGCCGGCGAAGCCAGGCAGCGTACGGTCGGTCGGGCGTGCGTTGAGGGGTGAGGTCACGGGATTCCCCGATCAGGTGCCAATCGAGTCGGCCACTCATCCAGGAGTCGAGCCGTCTGGTTGAACGCTGGCCCGACGGGGTGATGCGGTCCAGTGCCCGAACACGGGCTCGCTCGGAGCAAACCTGATCCTGCTGTACCTCGCAGTCTTCCTCCAGGGGTACAGTCTGGTTCTCGCGGTCTTCGCCCTCCTCGGCCTCGCCCTGGCCGGCCTCGCGCGCCGGGTCGGATTGCGAAGGACTTCGCTGGTGGCAGCGGTGTTCGGAATCGCGACCGTCATCCTGTGTCTCGTAAAAAGTCCCGGCCGGCGGTGGTGACGATGCACGGCGGCGGTGGGGCGCAGGGCAGCCGCAGCGAGGACGTCCTGTGGAGCGCCTGGTTCGCCGAGCAGGGCTACGCGGTCTTCAGCATCGACTACCGGCTCGGATTGCCGCCCCGCTGGAAGGAAGCCACCGGCGACGTGAAATGCGCTGTGGGGTGGGTCGCGCAGAACGCCGACCGCTACGGCGTGGACCCCGACCGGATCACCCTCATGGGCCGCTCCTCCGGCGGTGGCATCGCCCTGCTGGCGGCGTACACCGAGGGCGACCCGCAACTGCCGCCCAGCTGCGACGTCCCGGACACCGGAGTGGAGTCGGTGGCCGCCTTCTACCCGCCCACCGACCACACCCGGATGAACGAGACACCGGCGCCGTGGTGGAGACCCAGCCTGGGCGACGTGGTCAGCGATCCCACGAGAGGTGCCGTGGACTTCGTGGCGGAAGGCGAGGAAGAGTTGGTGTCCCCGACGTCCCACGTCGATGCCGCTGATCCCCCGACGTTCGTCGTCCACGGCAGCTGGGACCAGATCGCACCGCCGGAGCAGTCGGCACTATTGGCGAATCGGCTGGAGGAAGCGGGCGTCCCCCATCGTTACGTCAGTCTTCCCCGGGCCCGGCACGGCTTCGACGGTGCCTGGGGCAGCTGGGACACCCAGGTCGTCCGTGGCACGCTCGAGGAGTTCCTGAGGTAGCGCCTCGGGACGGGAGTCTTTCGTCGTGCAGAGCGTTGACCAGCCATCATCGACAAGTAACTTCGGATTATTGACGGAGGGTCCCATCATTGGTGATGACTATGCCGCGCACTGCCGAAGAGATCCTGCAGCACGCCGATGAGCTTACGGCGCGCTTTGAGGCCTACGAGCCGAATCCAGCCGATGAGCTCGATGCCGGGCCCCGACCCCGCCGGCGCTACCCTGTTCCGGCCAACTGCCGCGAACAAGGAATGTGTCATGGAGATCGTCAACCTTCCGGCCGGGGACCCACGATGGGACCGGGCCCTGCCCGTCCTGCAGCAGTTGCGTACGCGGCTGAGCCGGGCCGACCTCGATGCGGTCCTGGCCTCGCCGGACGCCCAGCGCCCGTCGTTCTTCGCCGCGTTCGTGGGTGAGGAGTGCGTCGGCGTCTGCGGGTGGCGTCTGGTCGCCAACACCGGCGTCGGCCGCAAGGTGTACATCGACGACCTGGTCACCGATGACTCCGGCCGGTCCCGCGGGGTCGGGGCGGCACTGCTGGCCCACGCCGAGGAGATCGCCCGCCGGGCCGGCTGCTCGGTCCTCGACCTCGACTCGGGGGTGCAGCGGCACGGGGCGCACCGATTCTACCTGCGCGAACGGATGGACATCTCCTCCTACCACTTCGTCAAGCGCCTCGAGGTCGACGACTGATCCTGTCCCGCAGCGACCTGTCGGGAGCCGGGCCGCGCCGTACGCTTGGTGCATGGCGCGCGCCATCCGTACCGTGCGACGAGTGGCCACCCCCGTCTCGCCGGCCTTTGATCTGGCCTATGTCCGCGAGCACGAGGGGGCCAGCAGCCTGCCGGTCGTGGTGATCCCCGGCGGCCCGGGACTGGGCTCGATCCGGGTCTACGGCCGGTTCCGCCGCTCCGCCCCGGACCTGGACCTGGTGATGGTCGAGCACCGCGGCGTCGGCCATTCCCGCAAGGACCTGGCCGGCCACGACCTGCCCGCCTCGGCGATGCGGGTCACCGCCGTGGTCGACGACATCGCCGCGGTCCTCGAGGCCGAGCGCATCGATGCCGCTGTCATCGTCGGCAGCTCGTACGGCACGTACGTGGCGCAGGGCCTCGGCGTCCGCCATCCGGAGCGGGTGGCCGCGATGGTGCTCGACTCGACCATCCTGACCGCCGAGGACCACCGGGCGGTGCGTACCCACACCCGCCGCCTGCTGTGGGAGGGCGACTCCGCGACGACGGCGCCGGCGGCCGCGAAGATCCGCACCCTGGTCGAGCGCCGCGGCGTGCCGCACCTGCCGCTGGGGGCGACGTCCGCGCTGCTGTACGAGTTCGGCGGGCCCCGGCGGCTGGAGCGCTACCTGGAGCAGAAGCTGCGCCGGGCCGGCGGGGTGCTCGACCGTACGCTCCATGGCCTGCGAGGCAGCGGCGAGACCGGGAGCATCCCGTACATCGTCGAGTTCGACCTGGTCGGGAACCTGGCCACCCGCGACCTGCACTACGCCCCGGACCCCGACGGGCTGATCTTCGACCCGGCGTACGGGTCCGAAGGGCTCCTGGGACGTTTCCCGATGTACGAGGGGGAGCCGTTCGACCTACCGGCCGCGCTGCCGCACTTCGACTGGCCGGTGGTGGTGCTGTCGGGGGAGCGGGACCTGCAGACCCCGCCCTCGGTCGCTCGCCGTACGGCCGAACTGGCCCCGCAGGGAAGGTTCGTGCCGGTGCCCGGGATCGGCCACAGCGTGCTCGACTCCCATCCGGAGGCGCTGCTCGCGACGATCCGCGGACTGCTGGCCGGCACCACCGTCGACCTGGAGGGGCTGCCGCGCCGCGGCCTGACCCGGCACCTGGGTCCCGCCCTCGGCGGCCTGGTCCAGATCGACCGGGCGCTCTCGCACCTGAGGGGCTGGCGCGGACCCGACCCGCGGCCCTGAGATTCGCTGCCGGACTGGTCAGGACCTGTCCGCGCCGTGCCCCGGCACCGCGCCGATCTGCAGCATCAGGCCCATCTGGTCCGCGACGCCCCAGTGCTCGACGATCAGCCCGTCCCGGAACCTGACCACGTCGAAGACGGTGACCTCGACCTGTTTCCCGCTCGGAGGGTTGCCGAACACCGCTCCGGTATTGGTGCCGCGAGCCCGGTTCCGGGCCCACACCACGTCACCGGCCACCGCCACGTCCTCCACGGTCAGGGAGAAGTCGGAGAACCAGCCGCGCAGCGTACGGACGACCGCCTTGCCTCCTTCGCGTCCGGGCGGGTTTCCGCGCTGGTGCTCGACGCAGTCCTCGGCCATCAACTCATCGAACACTGAGAGGTCGCCCCCGGTGAATCCCTCGTCGATGAGCCTGCGGAACCTGGCCTCGTTGTCATTCGTGCCCATCTTGACCACTCCTCCGGTGCCACCCGTCCGGCGGACGCGCTGTGGCCACAGCCTTCAGTGTCCGCGCCCTGGGCCGGTCGGCAAAGAGCCCGGGGATCTGCCGGGCTCAGCCGCGGTTCAGCCGCGGTTCAGCCGCGACCCAGGTGGGTCAGGCCACCCTGGAGACGGAGGACGGGCGGTTGCTGTCCAGCGCCCAGGGCACCTTCATCGCTGCGCCTCGGCCAGCGCCGCTTGGTACGTCGGTTCGCGACGCTTGATCTGCCTGATGGCGTACATCGTGACCGGCATCACCGCGTACTGGACGGTGATCTTGTACAGGAAGCCGAAGAACGTGTAGTTCGCCCACTGGCCGAGCGTCGAGATGCCGATCGCGGTCGCCGCGACGCTGCAGAACACGATCGTGTCGAGCAGTTCCCCGACCCCGGTCGAGCCGACCAGCCGGGCCAGCAGGCCCTTCTCCAGCCGGCGCCGCTTGCCGAACCACATGATGAACGAGTTGGCCGACTGCCCGGCCAGGAAGCCCAGCGCGCTGGCCAGCACGATCTGCCACACCGGCCCGAGGGCGGCCTCCAGCGCCGCCTGTTTCGCCACGCCGTAGTCGTCGGGGAAGCCGGGCAGCACGATGATCACCCCGTACGTGAGCACGGCCGCCAGGTTGGCCAGGAAGCCGGCCGCGATCGCCCGGCGGGCGGCGCGTACGCCGTAGATCTCGGTGATGGTGTCGCCCAGGATGTAGGCCAGCGGGAACAGGAAGAAGCCGCCGTCGGTGATCACCGGCCCGAACATGACCCCCTTCGAGGCGCCGATGCCGGACAGGATCACCACGACGCACATCGCCGCGAGCATCGCCGAGTAGTACGGGGAGCCGGCGTCGGCGTACGCCACCCGTCGGGTTGCAGGTTCGGTCACGGCGGGATTCTAGGCGCTCGGCGCGGTGAAGGCTGCCCTCAGCCGGGGCTCAGCGGGGGGTCGGGGACGCGAACCGCCCGCCGCTACCATGCCTGAGGGGCCGAAGCATCTGGGACTGGGCCGTACGCCGATCGCGGAGTGCCGGGCGCCCCAAGGGTCGACTGAGCGAGAGGAACTCGGGATTGTGACAGCGGTACGCGGAGCCGGTCCCGGGGACGACGCCCCCGACGAGAACATCCTGTCCGCTGACGAACTGGCGGCATTGCAGGCCTCGGACGTCATCGTGGTGGGCGCCGGCTTCGCCGGGGCGACGATGGCGCGCCGCCTGGCCGAGGCCACCGACAATGACCTGCAGCTGAACGTCACCGTACTCGAGGCCCGCCCGCACATCGGCGGGAACGCGTACGACCACATCGACGACGCCGGCGTGCTGGTGCACAAGTACGGGCCGCACATCTTCCACACCCGGAACAAGGACGTCTTCGACTACCTGTCCCGCTTCACCGAGTGGAACGGCTACTCCCACGAGGTCCTCGCGAACGTGCACGGCACCTACCTGCCGGTGCCGTTCAACAAGGTCTCGATGCGCCTCGCCTTCGGCCCCGAGCGCGGTGAGGAACTGATCGCCAGGATGGTCGCCCGCTTCGGCGACGGCGCCAAGGTCTCGATCAACCAGCTCCGCGAGGAGCAGGACCCCGACCTGGCGGAGGTCGCCGAGTACGTCTACCGCAACGTCTTCCTCACGTACACCGTGAAGCAGTGGGGCACCACCCCGGACAGGATCGACTCGTCGGTCACCGCGCGCGTCCCGGTCTTCCTGTCCGAGGACTGCCGCTACTTCCAGGACCCCTACCAGGGCCTGCCGACCGACGGCTACACGGCGCTGATCGGGCGGATGCTGGACCATCCCCGGATCACCGTGCACACCGGCATCGACGCCCGGACCCTGGTCGACGTGTCCACCCCCGGCGTGCTCCCGATCGGCGGGAAGCCGTACGAGGGCCTGGTGATCTACACCGGCCCGCTGGACGAGCTGTTCGGCTGCCGGTTCGGCAGGCTGCCCTACCGTTCCCTCGACTTCGCCTTCGAGACCTACCAGCAGGACCACTTCCAACAGCGCGGCACGATCAACTACACCGTCTCGGAGGACTTCACCCGGATCACCGAGTTCAAGTACCTCACCCGCCAGGTGCTGCCGGGACGTACGACGATCGTGCGCGAGTACTCCAAGGACTACGAGCCGGAGGCGGGCATGGACCCGTACTACCCGGTCCGCAACCCGCAGACCGATGCGCTGTACGAGCGCTACACCGACCTCGTCCGCCAGTGGCCCGGCCTCGCCCCACTCGGTCGGCTCGCCGAGTACAGCTACTACAACATGGACCAGACCGTCGCCAATGCGCTGGCCCTCTCCGAGCACTTCCTCCAGTCCGAGGACCACTTCGGGAAGCTGGACCGATGACGCCCGCCGACCGCCCGACGCTGACGATCGCCATCCCCTGCTACAACTCCGCCTCGTACATGGACCACTGCGTCGAGTCGATGCTGACCGGCGCCGACGACGTCGAGATCATCATCGTGAACGACGGCTCGACCAAGGACGACACCGCCGCCCGGGCCGATTCCTGGGCTGCCCGGTACCCGGGTCGGATCCGTGCCATCCACCAGGAGAACAAGGGCCACGGCGGGGCGGTCAACGCCGGCCTGGACGCGGCGACTGGGCACTACTTCCGGGTCGTCGACTCCGACGACTGGCTCGACACGGACGCGCTGAACCTGCTGCTGTCCAGGCTGCGCACGTCCGTCGCCAGCCCGAAGCCGATCGACCTGGTCGTCACCAACTACGTGTACGAGCACATCGCCACGGCCAGCCGCAAGGTGATCCACTACCGGGGCGCGCTGCCGGTGAACCGGACGATCACCTGGGACGAGATCGGCTCGTTCGGCCGCGGCCAGAACATCCTGATGCACGCCGCGACGTACCGTACGCAGGTGCTGCGCGACAGCGGGATGCGCCTGCCCGAGCACACCTTCTACGTGGACAACATCTTCGTGTACGTGCCGCTGCCGTACGTGGAGACGCTGTACTACCTGCCGGTCGACCTCTACCACTACTTCATCGGGCGTGACGACCAGTCGGTCAACGAGCCGGTGATGATCAGCCGCCTGGACCAGCAGATGCGCATCACCCAGGTGATGTACGACGCGTACAGCCTTCCCGATGACGTGCCCAACGAGCGGCTGGCGAAGTACATGGCGGCCTATCTGGCGCTGATCATCGCGGCCTCCTCGACCATCTCCCTGCTCAAGGGCGACGAGGACGGGCTGCGCCAGCGCAAGGAGATGTGGGAGCGCTTCTACGCCCACGACCGGGGCATGGCCATCCGGTTGGGGCGCCACCCGATCGTCTACGGCAGTAACCTGCCCGGCCCGCTCGGGCGGCGGCTCACGGTGTTCGGGTACCGGCTGGCGCAGCGGCTCTACCGGTTCAACTGACCCGGCGGCGTACGGGCGCCCGCTAGTCCAGGATCGCCCGCTGTTCCCAGGACTTGTCCAGCCGGGTCAGCACCACCACGCCGGTGATCGCCAGCGCCGCGAACAGCACCATCAGCGCGCCCGCCCCGGGCGTCAGCAGGCGCCCCTCGCCGAGCACGGCGATGCCGTACGCCACCGCGATCACCGGGCTGGTGATGGTCGTCGCGCCGACGACGACCTCGCTCGGTCCGGTGGCCAGGCCCTGCTGCACCATCCAGCCGGCGGTGATGCTGCCGATGACCAGGGCCAGCAGGATCGCCCACAGCAGCGGGGTGTGGCGCCAGTCGACCTCCCGGATGTAGTCGACCACCGACTTCACCAGTGCCGCCTCCAGCCCGTAGAGCATCGCGCCGCCGGAGGACCACAGCAGGCACCGCCAGTGCTGGGGGCCGCGGGCACCGAGCGTGCCGAAGGCCAGGGTGAGCAGGTACACCGCGACGGCCCCGGCGATCACGCGCGGGGCGGACAGGTCGGACTGGGGGACCGCGTACAGGGCGCTGACCGTGGTGAACGCGGCCGTGCTGAGCACGGTCAGGGCGACGGCCAGCCCGACCCGGCGACGGATCCGTTGGCGGTGCTGCCGGGCCATGATGATGATCGACCAGGGGAAGGCCAGCAGGCCGAGGGGCTGCACCACGGTCACCGGTGCCATGGTCAGCGCGGTGACCTGGAGGACCGCGGAGGTCCCCAGCAGCCCCATCCCGACCAGCCACCGCGGCGACCGGACCGTCTGCAGCAGGGCCCGGAACCCGAGCGGGCGGTGCTCGGCGTTGCGGCGCACCCGGCGGCGCACCGCCCGGTGCTGGAACGACGCCGATTGGGCGTAGCAGAACGAACCCACGATGACGAGCATGATCGCGAGGGGAATGTTCTGGGTCACGGCGAGCCTTCGGGAGCCTGGAGCTGGTGGAACCAACGTACGGCCTCGCCGGCCAGAAGGTGCCGAGGATCCGGCTGGTGGGGCGAAACCCGGGGTCGCTAGGGGGATCAACCCCAGCGCCCCCCGCCCCTCGGGCCGGGGAATCAGCCGATCGCCAGCGTGTCGCCGGCCCAGTGCCGGCGCAGCCAGCGGTCGTGGCTGGCCACCACCACGGCACCGGGATAGTCGGGGATCGCCGTGACCAGTTCGGTGGCCAGTCGGAGCGCGAGGTGGTTGGTCGGCTCGTCGAGCAGCAACACGTCCGGTGGGTGGGCGAGCAGGATCGCCAGGTCGAGCCGGCGCTGCTGACCGACACTGAGGGTGCCGACCGGGCGGCCCTCGTCGCGGCCGGCGACCAGCCCGACCGCACTCAGCGGCGTACGATCGGCAGCGGCCCCACCCACCGCCTCCCGGTAGGTCTCCAACACCGTGCGGTCCGGATCGCGGGGCGCCACGTCCTGGCCGAGCATTGCGACCGAGAGCCGCTCCACTCGGTGCACCGCCCCGGAGGCCGGCTCCAGGCCTCCGGCGAGAATGGCCAGCAGGGTCGACTTGCCGCAGCCGTTCGGCCCGGTGACCAGCAGGCGGGAGTGGGCACCGAGGGCCAGCGAGGTCGGCGCCAGCCGTCCCGGCACCGACACCCCGGTGGCGGTCAGCACCGGCCCGGCCGTACGCAGCCGGCCCGAAGGGCGCCCGGACAGGCCGCGGAACTGCAGCGTGGCCGGCGGCTTGCGCACCTGCGCCGCCTCCAGTTGGGCCAGGGCAGCGGTCGCGTCGTTGACCCGGCGCGAGACGACCTTGGCATTCCGGTCGGCGAAGAACTTCTTGGCCATGCCGGTCGCGTGGAACTCCCGGTTGGTGTGGCCGTGGCTGTGGTCGTCACGGACCCGCTGGCGCAGCCGATCGAGCTCCTGCTGCTCGTCGCGGTACTGCCGCTCCCAGCGGTCGCGGTCGGCCTCGCGCCAGGCCAGGTAGTCGGTGTAGCTGCCGGAGAACCGGGTCACGCCGAACCCCGAGCCGGGGGAGTCGCGGTCGTGGCGTACGACCTCGTGGCGCAGTGGCGCCGGGTCCAGGTCGAGCAGTGTCGTGGCGACCGCATCGATGAAGGCCCGATCGTGGCTGGCCATCAGCACCGGCCCCGACCAGCCGACCAGCAGGTCGGCGACCAGGTCGGCGGCCCGGTCGTCGAGGTGGTTGGTCGGCTCGTCGAGCAGCAGCGTGTCCGGGCGCCGGACCAGCATCCAGGCCAGCGACAGCCGGGAGAGCTGGCCGCCGGACATCTCGGCCGCCCGCCGGTCGCGCGGGACCGCGGCCAGTCCCAGCCCGTCGAGCAGCCGGCCGAGCACGTGGTCGAGCTCCCACGCGTTGCGGCGTTCGGCCTCGGCCAGGGCCGCGGCGAAGCGGTCGGCGGCCGAGGGTTCGCCGGCGGCCATCGCGTCGGCCTCCGCCTCGACCCGTACGGTCAGCTGCCGCAGCGGGGCCGCGGCGTCCGCCAGCGCCTCGGCGACGGTGAACCGCCCGGGGAACGGTGGCTGCTGGTGGAACAGGCCGACCTGCCCGGGGGCGGCGACGGTACCGGCATCGGGCTCGTCGAGGCCGGCGATGATCCGCAGCAGGGTGGACTTGCCCGAGCCGTTCTCGCCGATCAGGCAGGCGCGCTCCCCGGAGGGGACGGTGAACGAGACGTCGGTGAGCACGCGGCGGTCGGGGAAGGAGCGCGAGAGGCCGTCGACGCGCAGGTGGTCGGCACCGGAGGCGGACGACGCGAGGGGGAGGAGTGCGGGGGACATGGAGATCCTGTGAGGTGGCGTGGGATCCCGCCGGGCTGGGCCTCGGGCGCGGGACGGTCTCGGATCTCAGGAAAGCACGGGCCCACTGTACCCGCTGCAGCCAAGAGGGTGCCGTGGGCCGGTCAGGTGCCGGACCAGTCGGCCTTGGCGCCGGTGCTGCGCAGCTCGTCGAGCGCGGCACGGACCACCGGGTGCTTCGACAGGGGTTCGACCAGGACGATGTCGCCCATCCGGGGGGCGGACTGGCGCTGGTAGACATCCAGGTAGCCGGTCATCGCCGCCGTCAGGAAGGCCGTGGAGCACGGCTCCCAGCCGTGGGCGGCCAGCCGCGGCAGCCACCCCTCGCGCAGCACGTCCCATTCCTGCTGCTTGGTGTCCAGGCAGTCGGCCAGGAACCCGACAGTGTCGACCCGCAGCCCCTCGCGGACGATGGCGGCCGGCAGGGCGATGATCGGCTGCTCGCGGTCCCACTCGACGATTCGGCCGGCGTCGGTGAACTCGAGTTGCCCGCACCACTGGCCGATCTCGTGGCGCGGCTCGACCAGGACGTCGGCGACCAGCGTGTCCGGGGATCGGGCCGCCAGGACCTGGTCGAGCAGGTCGAGGTCGGTCGTACCGTCGGGGAAGACCCCTCGTGGGAGCTGGCGGGGCGTGAGCCGGCCGCGGAGGGCGGCGAGGCCGCCGAGGTCGGTGGCCTGCTCGGCGAAGCCGGTGAGCTCGCGCGACCACAGGTGGGATTCGGCCACGGTGCCGGTCCAGGTGAACTCGATCATCGAAACCTCCTCATCGCTACCAGTGTGCCGATCGGGGGGAGGCGCCGCCAGCCGGGAGAGGCCTACACTGGATTGGTTTGTGAGCCCGGTCACCCCTATGATCGCAGACCTGACCAACCGCCAGAGGATCCGATGACCACCGAAGCGGCATCGCGTCGGGCCTTCGCCCGCCTGCTCGTCAACACGTTCGTGGCGAACCTGACCACCAGCTTCCTGTGGTTCGCCGTGACCTTCTACATCTACCTGGCGACCCGCTCGGTCCTGGCGACCGCGATCATGGGTGGCTCGTACCTGCTCCTGATGGCCCTGATGGGCGTGCCCTTCGGCATGCTGGTCGACCGCCGGCGGAAGAAGACCGTCATGGTCGGGGCCCAGGTGGTGACGGTGGTCGCGTTCGTGGTGGCATGGCTGGTCTTCCTGCTCGCCCCCCGGGAGCAGCTACTGACCGTCGGCTCGCTGCACTTCTGGCTGTTCTTCAGTTGCGTGCTGCTCGGCGGCGTCGTCGAGAGCGCCCGGACGATCGCCCTGTCGACCACCGTGACGCTGCTCGTCGCGCCGGACGACCGGGCCAGGGCCAACGGCCGGGTCGGCATCGTCAACGGCCTCAGCTTCACCCTCACCTCGGTGTTCAGCGGCCTGGCCGTCGGCCAACTCGGCATCAGCTGGACCCTGGTCATCGCCGTCGCCCTGTCGGTGCTGTCCCTGCTGCACCTGCTGACCATCCGGATCCCGGAGCAGCGGGTGGCGCCTGCCGAGGGCGTGCCGCAGCCGGTGGACTTCGGGGCCTCCTGGCGGGCGATCATCGCTGTACCGGGCCTGGTTGCGCTGATCGCCTTCACCACGTTCAACAACCTCCTCGGCGGCGTCTACATGTCGCTGCTCGACCCGTACGGCCTGTCCCTGCTGTCGGTCGAGGCCTGGGGCCTCCTGTGGGGCGTGGCGAGTTTCGGGTTCCTGCTCGGCGGCGGTGTCGTCGCCGCCAAGGGCCTGGGGCCCCGGCCGCTGCAACTGCTGCTGCTGGCCAACCTGGCCATGTACGTGGTCGGGCTGTTCTTCACCATCCGTGAGAGCGTCGTGCTGCTGGCCGCCGGCCTGCTGGCGTACATGATCCTGATCCCGGTCGTGGAGGCGGCCGAGCAGACCGTGCTGCAGCGGGTGGTGCCGTACGACAAGCAGGGGCGGGTCTTCGGCTTCGCGCAGGCCGTCGAGGTGGCCGCGGCGCCGGTCACCGCGTTCCTGATCGGTCCGATCGCCGAGTTCGGCCTGATCCCGTACATGGAGCACGGCCGCGGGCAGCAGGACCTCGGTTGGCTGCTCGGCGACGGTGACGCCCGCGGCATCGCCCTGGTCTTCATCACGGTCGCGGTGCTCGGCACCGTGATGACGGTGCTGGCGCTGGTGTCCCCGCCCTACCGGCTGCTCGCCCGGACGTATGCGGAGGCCCCGCCGCCTCCGACCGGTGGGGCGATTGCGCCTCCGGAGCCGGGCCCTCCGGCGGCTGAGGGCGGCTTCAGCCGTTGACGTCGGCCAGGTGGTGCTCCACCTCGTGGAGCCAGTAGTCGGCCAGGCCGGCGATGGTGAACAGCTTGCCGTCCCCACGCAGGCCGGTGCGGTTCCAGGCGCCCTCGGGTAGTCCGTCGAACAACTCGGCGGCCCGATTGGCCACGATGGCCTGGTCGGCGGCCACCGACCGGGGATCCCGCGCGTTGTAGTCCCCCTCCACCGCGGCCTGCTCCCCGTCCCAGTCCCGGAAGGTCGGGCGGTCCTGCGAGCGCATCTGCTCCACCCGCACGGTGAACACCCGGCTCAGGTCGAGGACGTGGCCGGCGTACTCCAGGGCGGACCAGACGTCCGGTTCGGGACGGATCGCCACGTCGGGACGGGCCAGAACCTCCTGCCACCGGGGGACCGAGGCCCGCAGGCGGGCCGCGATCGTGGCGTGCGGCTGGCCGGGCCGGAACCCGCACTGCGGGCAGGGCTCGGTGACGACGAACGTCCAGTCGCGGGTGTCGGGACGGGCCGGGGTGCTGTGCGGGGGCTGGTGAACGGTTTCCACGGAACCATCGTAGGTATCGGTGGTGGGCCCGGCCAGAGCCGAGACCACTCTCAGCCGGCCAGGCCGGAGGCGACCTCGATCACCAGGTTGACCGTGCTGGCCACCACGACCACGCCGAGCAGGTAGCTCAGGAACATGTGGCGCAGCACGCTGCGGCGCAGCGTACGTCCGGTGATCGAGGTGTCACCGACCGAGTAGGACATGCCGACCGTGAAGCTGAGGTAGGCGAAGTCCCGGTAGTCGGGATCGTGGTCCTGGTTGAAGTCGACGCCCTCGCCGGACTCGTAGTACAGCTCGGCATAGCGCACCAGGAACACCATGTTGATCAGGACCCAGGAGGCGGCGACCCCCAGCACGCCCAGACCGGTCTCGGTCAGCGTGGCGGCGTCCTCCCGCGCACTGGCCGACAGCATCACCCCGACCCCGGCCAGGCTGGCCAGCGAGGCCAGGATCATGATCGCGCCGGTCGTACGACGGCCGGGGTCCTCCTCGGTGGCGTGGTCGCGGGTCTGTGCCGCGTCGAACCGGCCGATGATCGCCCAGGTCCAGCCGCAGAAGAGGGCAGCGGTGACGATCCAGCCGGTGATCGCCGCGACCTGGACCAGCATCACCGCGAACAGCACCGCGGACGTCGCCCCGCCGGCCAGTACGCTGATCACCAAGCGGAACAGCCCCCGCCGATGCAGTGGACTCATCGCCGAGGACTCCTGTCTCGTCACGCCTGCGGTGTGCTCTGCTACCTTCACCTACGCACTTCCCCGCATCCTGCCCCAGGAGGTACCCGAATGGCCGGTGGACTCGCCGCACTGCTGGACGACGTCGCCCTGATCGCGAAGACGGCCAGCGCCACCAGCACCAAGGCCGTCAGCCTGGTGGTGGACGACGCGGCCGTGACACCGCAGTACGTGGAGGGCCTCTCCCCGAGGCGTGAACTGCCGATCATCGCGGCGATCGCCCGGGGCTCCCTGGTCAACAAGGCCATCCTCATCGTCGTCCTGATGGTCCTGGACCACTTCCTGCCGGTGGTCCTCACCCCGCTGCTGATGATCGGCGGTCTCTACCTGTCCTTCGAAGGGGCGGAGAAGATCATCGAGGCCATCCGCGGCCACGAGGAGGAGGACGTACGGCCAGTGGCGGTGCTCAGCGCCGACCACGAGCGGACGATGGTCAAGGGTGCGATCACCACCGATTTCATCCTGTCGGCCGAGATCATGGTGCTCTCCCTGAACACCGTCAACGCCTCCCAGAGCGGCGAGCTGGGCCTGGCGATGAAGACCGCCGTGCTCGTCGCGGTCGCCCTCCTGATCACCGCGCTGGTGTACGGCGTCGTCGCGCTGCTGGTGAAGATGGACGACATCGGCCTGGCCCTGCAGGGGAGGGGCTCCGGGGCCCAGCAGCGCCTCGGGCGGCTGCTTGTGGCGGCCATGCCCAAGGTGATGAGCGTGCTGTCCACCGTCGGGATGATCGCGATGCTGTGGGTCGGCGGCCACATCCTGCTCAGCGGTGCCGACACGCTCGGTTGGCATGCCCCGTACGGGCTGCTGCACACCCTCACCGAGCCGCTGCACGCGGTGCCGGGGGCCGGTGGCTTCCTGGCCTGGCTGGTCGACACGCTCGGCTCGGCGATCGTCGGCCTGGTCGTCGGTGCGGTCCTGGCCGGCATCGTCCACCTGCTGCCGTTGAAGCGCCACGACGTGCACCAGCCCGAGCCGGAGGCCTCCCCGGGCTCCTGATCCGGGCGGACACCGGCCCCGCCGGGTGGGACAACTCGTACAGTGGCGCCCATGACCGGCCCCGAACCGTTGCACCTGCCGTCCCCCGAGCACACCGCCGACTGGCTGGCCGAGCGCCGCACCCGCCGGCTGGAGGATGTCGAGCGCCTGGTGGCCGACCTCAAGGACGCGCCGGCCGGCGATCCACCGCAGACCGGTCCGCTGGTGGCACTACGGCGTTGGAACGACATCACGCTGGCCCTGGGCGACCTGTCGGCCGTCGGCTCGGTGTACGCGCAGGTCCATCCCGACGAGGCGGTCCGTACGCTCGCCGACCAGGTGGTGCAGCAGGCCAGCCGGGTGTCCACCGAGTTGTCGCAGGACCCGGACCTGTACGCGGTGTTCGCCGCGCTCGACCCGGCCGGACTGTCCGATCCGGTCGCCCGCCGGCTGCTTGAGCGGGTGCTGCGCGACTTCCGCCGCTCCGGCGTGGACCGCGACCCGGCCACCAGGGCCCGGCTCCGCGAGCTCGACAGCCGCCAGGTCGAGCTGGGCCAGCAGCTGAGCCGTACCATCCGGGCCGACGTACGGTCGATCCGGGTGGCGCCGGAGCGGCTCGCCGGACTGCCCGAGGACTGGATCGCCGCCCATCGGGCCGACCCGGACGGCCTGGTCACCGTGACCACGGACTACCCCGACGCCGTGCCCTTCTTCACTTTCGCCCACGACGCCGACGCGCGCCGGGCCCTGCGGGTCGAGTTCCTCAACCGGGGCTGGCCCGACAACGACCCGGTGCTGCAGGAGCTGTTCGCGGCCCGTCGGGAGGTCGCCGCCCTGCTCGGCTACGCCGACTGGCCCACCTACGCCTCCGAGGTGATGATGATCGGCACCGGTGAGGCCATCCCGGCCTTCGTCGACCGGATCGCCGAGCTCGCCCTCGAGCCCGGCCGGCGCGACCACGCCGTGCTGCTGGCCCGGCTGCGCCGCGACGACCCCGGGGCGACCGCCATCGATGCCTCCGCCTCCGCCTACTACGCCGAGCTGGTCCGCCGCGAGCAGTACGACGTGGACGCCCAGCAGGTCCGGCGCTACTTCGACTTCGGCAAGGTCCGTCAGGGCCTGCTCGACGTCACCGGGCGGCTCTTCGGGCTGGTGTACGTGCCGGTCGAGGCGGCCGAGGCGTCGGTCTGGCACCCGGACGTGGTGACGTACGACGTGCTGCGTGATGCCGGCGTCGGGGCGGGGGAGCGGATCGGCCGGATCCACCTCGACCTGCACCCGCGCGAAGGCAAGTACAAGCACGCCGCCCAGTTCACCCTCGCCAAGGGCGTCCGCGGCCGCCGGCTGCCCGAAGGCGTGCTGGTCTGCAACTTCCCCCGTGGCCTGATGCAGCACGACGACGTCGTGACGCTGTTCCACGAGTTCGGCCACCTGGTGCACCACGTGCTCGGCGGGGACGCCGAGTGGGTCCGGTTCTCCGGGACCGCCACCGAATGGGACTTCGTCGAGGCGCCCAGCCAACTGCTGGAGGAGTGGGCCTGGGACCCGGCGGTGCTGGCGACGTTCGCGACCGACGAGCACGGGGAGCCGATCCCGGCCGACCTGGTCGAGCGGATGCGCCGGGCCGAAGACTTCGGCAAGGGCTACCACGCCCGGACGCAGATGTTCTACGCCGCCCTGGCGTACGACCTGCACGCGGCCGAGCACGCCGACCTGACCGCACGGGTCCGGGAGCTGCAGGGACGCTACTCGCTGCTGCCGTACATCGAGGGCACCCACTTCCACTGCAGCTTCGGCCACCTCGACGGCTACTCCAGCGGGTACTACACGTACGCCTGGTCGCAGGTGATCGCCAAGGACCTGTTCTCCGCCTTCGACCCCGCCGACCTGTTCGAGCCGACGGTCGCCGCCCGCTACCGGGACACGATCCTGGCCCGCGGCGGGGAGCGGGACGCCGCGGACCTGGTCGAGGAGTTCCTCGGTCGCCCGTCGACCTTCGACGCGTACGCCGCCTGGCTGGCGCGGTAGCGGGCCGCCCGGGGCCCGTCCCGGGCCCACGTCGCAGGCGAAGGCCCAGAACAGGTGGCCCTTGCCATGCCCCGTGGTCAGCGGGTCTGCCGCTCCTCGGGAGGCTCCTCGTCGGGCGGTTCGTCGCTGATCACCTCGTCCAGGTAGCACCAGCGCCATGACTCGCCGGGCTCGAACGACCGCATCACCGGGTGTCCGGTGGCGTGGAAGTGCGCGCTGGCATGCCGCCCGGGCGAGGAGTCGCAGCACCCGACATTGCCGCAGGCCAGGCACATCCGCAGGTGGACCCAGTGCAGGCCCTCCGCCAGGCAGTTGGGACAGCCATCCACCGATGTCGGCACCATGATCTGCGGCGCGGCACGCAGGTGCTCGCACGGCTCGTCGACCGGATGGACCTGCAGGGCCCGCGCATCCGCGGCGAGCTCCTCCCCGGCCAGCCCCTCCGTGAGCGTCTCCTCCAGGTCGAGGCCGTTCAGGATGCCGGCCACCACCGACTGGTCGACCTTCCCCTCGTCACGGACGTTCAGCACGGCCTCCCGCTCGGCGGTGATGGCCGCCAGTCGCAGGCGCTTCCGCTTCATCGCGGGCGGCTCGACCTCGGTCCCCGGGCGACCGAGACGTTCCCAGACGGCGTTCACCCGGCGGTACGACTCGTCGCGCAGGGCCGTCACCACGCCCTCGTCCATCGGGCCGGCCAGCCGGTCGACCTCGGCCCGGCCGGCCGTGCCGGCCGCCTGGAGGATCGTCGCTGCCGTGATCGCGTCCTCGCGCGGATCCGGACCCTGCAGTCCGAGTCGGCGAGCCAGTACCGGCAGGGTGAACCCCTGGACCAGCAGGGTACCGACGGTGACCACGAGGGCCGCCAGCACCAGAACCGGTCGACCGGGAACGGAGGTCGGGAGGCCCAGCGCCGCGGCGAGCGTCACCACCCCGCGCATGCCGGCCCAGCCGACGACCAGGCTCTCCCTGGCGCTGAACGCCCTTTTGCCCCGCACCAGGTGCCGGGTGGCGAGCACCCACACCAGCCGCAGCACGATGACCGCGCCGAGTGTTGCCGCGCAGACCGCGACGATGGTCCCGGTTCCGTAGTCCGACTGGCCGGCGGCTTGGACGATGCCGGTCGCCTGCAGGCCGATCAGCAGGAACACCGCGTGCTCCAGCAGAAATTGCACCGTGCTCCAGTTCGTGCGCTGGGCGAGGCGCTCGGGGGCGCTCTGCTCCCGCCACGATCGGTGGCCCAGCACCAGTCCGGCGACGACCACCGCCAGCACGCCGGAGCCGTGCACCATCTCGGTGGGGGCGTAGGCGGCGAAGGGCACCACGAAGGACAACGACGTGGTCACCACGGGCTCCTCGACCTGCTGCAGCAGCAGTCCCGCCAATCGGGCCACCAGGAGTCCGAGGACCACGGCGGATCCGGCGGCCCACAGGAAGTCCAGGCCGACCGAGAGGGCGCTGAGGGAGGCGGTGAGGGCCAACAGCGCGCTGCGCAGGCTGGTCAGCGCGGTGGCATCGTTGACCAGCGACTCGCCCTCGAGCACGTTGACCATCCGTCGGGGCAGGCCGACCCGGCGAGCCACCGCGGACGCTGCTACGGCATCGGGCGGCGCCACGATGGCGCCGAGGGCGAACGCCGCCGCCAGCGGCACGTCGATGATCGCCCGGACGACCAGGCCGACACCGACCATGGTGAACAGCACCGCTCCCACCGAGAGCAGGCCGATGGCCGGCAGGTCGTGCCGGAAGTCGACGAGCGAGGTGTTCACCGCTGCGGCGTAGAGCAAGGGGGGCAGGAGCCCGAGCAGCACCACCTCGGGTGACAGGGCAGGCACATGGACGAAGGGCAGGGCCGACCCGACGAGCCCGACCAGCATCAGCAGCAGTGGCGCGGAGATGTGCAGGCGGGCGGCCAGCCACCCGACGGCCAGCACCGTCAGGGTGAACAGGCCCACCATGATGACGAACTCCATGGCGAGATCCTAGGGCTGTGCGGCAGGGGCAGATCTGCTGCTGCTCTCGCTGGAGGGGCAGGGGCTCAGGCGGCCAGGCTGTCCAGGGTGGCCTGCAGCATGCCGCCGATCCTGTCGGCGACGGGGGCCACGGCGTCGTTGCCGGTCAGGTCATGCATCGTCTGCGGGTCGATCGTCTCGACGATGGTGGTGTCCGCGTCGACGCCGCGGACGACGACGTTGCAGGGCAGCAGCAGTCCGATCGACTCCTCGGCCTGCAGCGCCGCATGGGCACTGGGCGGGTTGCAGGCGCCGAGGATCACCTGCGGCGCGATGTCGACGTCCAGCTTCTTCTTGAGGGTGGCCGCCATGTCGATCTCGGTCAGGACGCCGAAGCCCTGGGCCGCCAGTGCCTCGCGCGTCGCGGCGAGGGTCTCGTCGAAGGGGCGGTTGACGGTGGTGCTGAGCGCGTAGCCCATGGTTCCTCCCGTGTCGTGTGCGGAGCTCCCCGCAAGCCCCACGGTAGTCCGGGCTCAGGCCGCCCGGGACCGGAACCCGCGCAGCCGCAGACTGTTGCTCACCACGAACACGCTGGAGAACGCCATCGCGGCGCCGGCGAGCATCGGGTTGAGCAGTCCGAACGCGGCCAGCGGGATCGCGGCCACGTTGTAGGCGAAGGCCCAGAACAGGTTGCCGGTGATCGTGCCGAGCGTACGCTGCGACAGCCGGATCGCGTCCGCAGCCACACGCAGGTCGCCGCGCACCAGCGTCAGGTCCGCCGCCTCGATCGCCGCGTCGGTACCGGTGCCCATGGCCAGGCCCAGGTCGGCCTGGGCCAGCGCGGCCGCGTCGTTGACGCCGTCGCCGACCATCGCCACGACCCGGCCCTCGGCCTGCAGCTCCTTGACCACGCGGACCTTGTCCTGTGGCAGCACCTCCGGGATCACCCGGTCGATCCCCAGCTGGCCGGCGACCTGCTCGGCGACCGTACGGTTGTCTCCGGTCAGCAGGACCGGGACCAGACCCAGGCCGGTCAGCTGCCGGATCGCCTCCGGGCTGGTGTCACGGATCGCGTCGGCGACGGTGACCACGCCGCGGGCGGCGCCCTGCCAGGCGACCAGCACCGCGGTCCGGCCGGTGGACTCGGCCTCGTCCTTGGCCCGCGCGAGGTCGTCCGGCACCTCGATGCCGGCCTCGGCCAGCAGGCCGGGACGCCCGACCAGGACCGTACGGCCCTCCACGGTGCCCCGGACCCCGCGGCCGGCCAGGTTCGCGAAGTCGGCCACCTCGGGCAGGTCGCCGACCGTCTCCTGCGCCCCACGGGCGATGGCCCGGGCGATCGGATGCTCGGATGCGGCCTCGACCGCCCCGGCGGCCCGCAGCACCTCGTCGGTGGCGGTGCCGGCGGTGGCGTACGTGCCCATCAGCGTCATCGTGCCGGTGGTGACGGTGCCGGTCTTGTCGAGCACGATCGTGTCGACCCGGCGGGTGGATTCCAGCACCTCCGGGCCCTTGATCAGGATGCCGAGCTGGGCTCCGCGGCCGGTGCCGACCAGCAGGGCGGTCGGCGTGGCCAGCCCGAGCGCGCAGGGGCAGGCGATGATCAGCACTGCGACCGCGGCGGTGAACGCGGCGGTGACCGGGAAGCCGGCCCCGAGCCAGGCGCCGAGGGCGATGACCGAGATCACGATCACGATCGGCACGAACACCCCCGACACCCGGTCGGCGAGCCGCTGGATCTCGGCCTTGCCGGTCTGGGCCTCCTCGACCAGCCGGGCCATCCGGGCGAGCTGGGTGTCCGCGCCAACCCGGGTGGCGCGGACCACCAGCCGGCCACCGGCGTTGACGGTCGCGCCGGTGACGGGGTCGCCCTCGCCCACCTCGACCGGCACCGATTCGCCGGTCACCATCGAGGCGTCGACGGCCGAACCACCGGAGACGACCATGCCGTCGGTGGCGATCTTCTCCCCGGGTCGGACCACGAACTCGTCGCCGACCCGCAGGTCCTCGATCGGGATCCGCGTCTCGACGCCGTTCCGCAGCACGCCGACGTCCTTGGCGCCCAGCTCGAGCAGGGCCCGCAGCGCGGCGCCGGCGTTGCGCTTGGAGCGCTTCTCGAAGTAGCGCCCGGCGAGCAGGAACATCACCACGCCCGCGGCGACCTCGAGGTAGATGTTGGAGGCGCCGTCGGTCGGGCGCACACTGAGCTCGAAGGGATGCTTCATGCCGATCATCCCGGCGGTGCCGAAGAACAGCGCGTACGCCGACCAGAGGAAGGCCGCGGACGTGCCGATAGACACCAGGGTGTCCATCGTCGCGGTGCCGTGGCGCAGGTTGGTCCAGGTCGCCCGGTGGAACGGCCAGGCCGCCCAGATGATGACCGGGCCGGTGAGCGCGAACGCGAGCCACTGCCAGGCGGGGAACTGCAACGCCGGCACCATCGACATCGCGATCACCGGCACCGCCAGCACGACGCTGCCCACCAGACGCTGGCGCAGGTCGGCCAGCTCGGCGTCCCGTCGATCCGTCGTCGGGTGCTCGGAATCCTCGGGGCCCGCGGCGCGCGGGAGCACGGCGGTGTAGCCGGCCTCCTCGACGGTGGAGACGAGCAGCGCCGGGTCGTAGCCCTCCGGGATGCTGACGTGGGCCTTCTCGGTCGCGTAGTTGACGGTGGCCGAGACGCCGTCGAGCTTGTTGAGCTTGCGCTCGATCCGGTTGGCGCACGAGGCGCAGGTCATCCCGCCGAGCTCCAGCTCGATGTCGGTGACCCGGCCCAGGGCGGTGGGCACACCACCTGCTTCCACATCCGTCGCGGACAACGTCCCTTCCTTCCTAGCGTGCGGCCAGGGCCGCGTCGTTCCAGGTGGCGACAACACGGTCGGGGACGAGCAGGTCCCCGGCGACGTACGCCACGGCGAACACGACCACGAGGAGCAGTCCGAACAGGACCAACCTCGTGGCGGCGCTCACGATGCCCTCGTGGCCTGGTACCCGGCCTCCTCGACCGCGGCGATGACGGCGGCGTCGTCGATCGGCTCGGAGCTGGTCACGACCAGCCGGCCGGTCGCCTGGCTGACGTCGACGGACTCGACGCCGGCGATCTCGCCGACCTCTTCACGGACCGACATCTCGCAGTGCCCGCAGGTCATGCCGGTCACCTGGAACTGGGTCGTGCTCATGGTTCTCCTCTCCCTGCGGTACCCCAGGGGGGTACCGGTGATCCCTTGTATACCCCTTAGGGGTATGTGGTTTCAAGTGGTGGACGTGCTTGTTGGCCTGCCCGGCAGGGTGGTGACGGTCGTCCGGGAAGTGGAATGCTCTTTCCATGGCCATGTTCACGTTGCCGCTGGACGCTCCCGGCGCCACCCTCGACTCGGTCGGTGGCAAGGGCCTCAACCTGGTCCACCTCACCCGGGCCGGCTTCCGGGTGCCGCCCGGCTTCGTCGTCAGCACGGAGGCGTACGCGGCCCATGTCGCCGCCAACGACCTGGCGCCGGTCATCAGCGGGGCCCTGCAGGGCCTGGATCCCGCCGACGCCGGCGCCCTGGCGGAGGCGTCGACCACGATCCGCCGGGCCTTCGGGGCCGGCCCGGTCCCCGACGAGGTCCGCGGCGCGATCCTGGCCGCTGCGGTGGGCCGGGAGACCACCCCGCTGGCCGTCCGCTCCTCCGCCACGGCCGAGGACCTGCCGGACCTGTCGTTCGCCGGCCAGCAGGACACCTACCTGAACGTCATCGGCACCGATGCCCTGCTCCGGGCGGTCCTCGACTGCTGGTCGAGCCTGTGGACCGCGCGGGCGATCGGCTACCGGCTGCGCAACGCCATCGACGACCACCGCCTGGCCCTGGCCGTCGTGGTCCAGGAACTCATCGCCGCGCAGGCCAGCGGCGTCCTGTTCACCGCCGATCCGCTCACCGGCATCCGTTCCCGGACCGTGATCGACGCGGTCCCCGGGCTGGGCGAGTCCCTGGTGTCGGGGCAGGTCGAGCCCGACCACTGGGAGGTCGCCGGCGACGGGACGATCCTCACCCGTACGCTCGGCGCCAAGGCCACCGCGACCCTGCCGGACCCGGCCGGCGGCACCATCACCGCTCCCGTGGCCACCCCCGAGGTTTACGTCCTCACCGACGCCCAGGTGGGTGCCCTCACCGCTCTGGGTCGGCAGGTGCAGGCCGAGTACGGCAGCCCCCAGGACATCGAATGGGCACTGGCCGACGGCGAACGGCACGTCCTGCAGACCCGTGCGATCACCTCCCTGTTCCCGCTGGCCCCGGGCGGTGATGAAGCACTGTGGTTCTCCTTCGGCGCGTTCCAGGGCATGCTGCGACCGATCACCCCGCTCGGCAGGGAGGCGCTGATCCGCCTCGCCTCCGGCGCGGCGGTCGTCTTCAGCGGTCGGCCGGCCGACCCGGAGCGGCAACGCTTCATCGCGGTGGTCGGCGAACGGTTGTGGGTCCGCATCGACGGGTTGCTGGGCCATCCCGTGGGCGCCCGGATGGTGCCGACGATGCTGTCCATCGGCGAACCGGGCACCGGGGCGATCCTCAAGCGACTGCAGCATGCGCCCGACCCCACCGCCCCACGGCTCTCACCACGGACTGTCGGCCCGCGATCGTTCCGGCCTGTGCTGCGGTTCGGGGGACGGGTGCTCGCCGGGCTGCCGCTCAGCCTGCTGGCCCCGACCGTCCGGCGTCGCCGCTTCGACCGTGGGATCGAGGCCCTGGTCGCAGCCGCGGCGCACGCCCAGTACGAGGCGGGCGGTGAGCCCGATCCGTACGTACGCCTGGCCCGGCGGGTCGAGGCCGCGGAGTCGTCGCTGTCGGTCGGGCTGGCCCGGGCCTTCGGGTTGTTCGCGCCGGTGATGGGCCCGGCCGCCATGCTCCTGGCCGTGCTGCGCCGTATCAGCCGTTCGGTCGGGACCGAGGGTGACGCGCTGGCGATGACGACGATGCGCTCGCTACCGGGCAACCCGACCACGGCCATGGACCTGGCCCTGTGGCAGGTGGCGGAGACGATCCGCCACGACCGGCAGGCGGTGGCACTGTTCGAGGCGACGGACGCGGCCGAGCTCGCGGACCTGTTCTCTGCCGGCGAGCTCCCCGGGCCGGTGCGCGCCGCGATCACCGACTTCCTGGCCACGTACGGGATGCGCGGTGTGGCCGAGATCGACCTGGGTGCCCCGCGCTGGCGTGACAAGCCTGCCCAGGTCTTCGCGACGCTGCGCTCCTACCTGCAGATGGATCCCGCCGTCTCGCCGGTGGCGGCGTACGTGGCGGGGGTCGGCGCGAGCCGGGCAGCCGTCGCACACCTGGTTGCGCTGCTGGACGCACGAGGTCGCTCGGTGCCGTCGGCGCTGGTCTGGTTCGTCGCGAGCCGATTGCGAATCCTGCTGGGCGCCCGCGAGGTGCCGAAGTTCGCGCTGGTGCGGATCCTGGGCCACCTCCGGACCGGCCTGCTCGCCTCCGGTGCCGACCTGGTCGGCCTGGGGCGGCTCGAGCGGCCCGATGACGTGATGTTCCTGTCGTTCAAGGAGCTGCGGGACCTCGCGGCGTCCGGACCCGCGCAGTCCGGACCCGGACAGTCCGGACCCGCACAGGGATCCTTGGCAGGCGAGCTGCGGGCCCGGATCACCGAGCGCCGGGCCGCGATCGAGCTGGAGGACCGACGCAGCCAGGTGCCGCGCCTGATCGGCGGCGACGGACACGCCTGGTACGAGGGGCTGGGCGGCGACACCGGCGGGATCGTCGGCAGCCCGGTCTCGCCCGGCCTCGCCGAGGGCAGGGTACGCGTGGTGCTGGATCCGGCGACCGCACGCCTGGAGCCGGGGGAGATCCTCGTCTGCCCGGGCACCGACCCGGCCTGGACCCCCTTGTTCCTCGCGGCGGCCGGGTTGGTGACCGAGGTCGGCGGGATGATGACCCACGGGTCGGTCATCGCCCGGGAGTACGGCATCCCGGCCGTGGTGGGCGTGCACGAGGCGACGACCCGACTCGTCACCGGGCAGCTGGTCCGGTTGGACGGCAGCACCGGGGTGATCGAGGTGCTCGACGGCGCTCAGCCCAGCGCGTAGATCGCGGCGCCGATCCCGGACAGCACCAGCAGCCCGGTCATGGCCGCGTTGACCCGTCCGCCGGGCAGGTAGTTGCCGGCAAACAGGGCGCGGTTGGACCGACGATAGCGGCGGGTGGTGTGGATCGCGACCGCGGCGGACACGGCCAGGGCGACGAACGCGACCAGTCCGCCGAGGAGCACGTCGCGCACCGCCACCAGACGGGCCACCACCAGGGCGGCCCCGAGCAGCGACAGGCTGGTGCGCTGCCAGGCGAGCCGGGTGCGCTCCGGCTGCAGACCGGCGTCCCAGACGTGGTCCGGTGGGGGCGAGACCATGGCCGTCAAACCAGGGCGACGAGGGCGAACACGGCGAGCACGGCCAGGGCGACCGAGAGGACCGGCATCATCAGGGACGAGCGCAGGGGCCGATTGTGCCGCATCGCCTTCTCCTGCGCCATCCACCGGAAGAACGCGACGATTCCCGACAGGACGCCCACCCCGACCAGGACCAGCGAGATGATCTGCGCCTCGACCAGCCCCGGGAAGTAGTTGTGCAGCGCGGCCACGCCGACACCGGCGGTGAGGAACGCCAGACCGGTCCGGATCCAGGCCAGGAAGGTGCGTTCGTTGGCGAAGGAGAAGCGCGCATCGGGCTCCGAGCCCGATCCGTACACCCATCGGGGCCACCGATGGACCGACCCCGGGGTCGGGTCGACGTCTGGGCGCTCCGGCGGCACGTCGTCCCCGGTCTCGGTCGGTGGCACGCGACGATTGTGAACCACCGACGGGCCACAAGTACAGGTGATGGCCCGGATCGCTCGGCCGGGTCACTCCGAGTTCACGCGGTGGGGGAACGAACCGGCGGACTGTCCGAGGGATTCGCCTGCGCGTGGGCAGGAGTTCATGTTGGTGACCACTTCTCATCGGATCCGGGGCGTTCGATGAGGCAGCGACGCGGCCCGTACGTGTGGGGCTCGCGGTTCTGCCTAGAGCACAGGAGCACCGATGTCCATCCGTCCCAAGACCGCCATGACCGTCCTCGCGCTCAGCGCCGCCTCGCTGACCCTCCTCTCTGCCTGCGGCAGCAGTGCCGCCCAGACCAACGAGGCGGCCGGCAAGGACACGATCGTCTTCGCGGCCATCCCCGCAGAGAACTCGCAGAGCGTACGGAGCCAGTACAGCAACATCATCACGCTGATCGAGCAGGAGACCGGCAAGAAGGTCGACTTCCAGGACGCCACCGACTATGCCGCGGTGATCGAGGGCCAGCGCGCCGGCAAGATCGACCTGGCCGGCTACGGTCCGTTCTCGTACGTGATCGCCAAGGACAGCGGAGTGCCGATCGAGGCCATCGCCTCGATGGCGAAGACCGCCGACACCGCCCCGGGCTACACCTCCACTGCTTGGGTGCCGGCTGACTCCGAGATCACCGATCTGGCCGGCTTCAAGGGCAAGAACATCTGCTTCGTCGACAAGGCCTCCACCTCGGGCTTCCTCTTCCCGTCGGCCGGCCTGATCGAGGCCGGCCTCGACCCGGAGACCGACGTCACCCAGGTACTGGCCGGCGCCCATG
Source organism: Propionibacteriaceae bacterium (assembly GCA_044508675.1). Lineage (GTDB taxonomy): Bacteria > Actinomycetota > Actinomycetes > Propionibacteriales > Propionibacteriaceae > Raineyella. The sequence continues at coordinate 26,983 of JBIQHF010000022.1, forward strand.
ACGCCTCGATTCTCTCGGTCGCCGGGGGCCAGTGCGACGGTGGCTTCGCCCAGGAGTCGATGGTCCCGGACCTGATCGAGAAGGGCCAGCTCCAGGAGGGCCAGCTGAAGAAGGTCTGGAACTCCTCGACCATTCCCGGATCTCCGGTCGCGATGAACACCGAGACGCTGGACGCGGAGACCCAGGACAAGGTGCGGGTCGCCATCCAGGAGCACGGCAACGTCGACTACCTGGTCGAGAGCGGCATCTGCTCCGACGCGGACACCTGTGCGATGCCGGAGAAGAAGGGGTACTTCGTCAAGGTCGACAACGCCTTCTACGACCCGATCCGTGCTGTGTGCGACTCGACCAAGGCCGACGCCTGCAAGAGCGTGGAGTGAACGGCTGATCCCCTCGGCCCGGTCCGGTCCGCTTGGCGCCCGGACCGGGCACCGCGACCCGGGCAGCCACTGGGGCAACGCCCGATGTTCCTGACCGTCAGCAGTCCCGGGAGGACCAGATGAGTACCCAGCAAGCCCAGCATCCCGCACCGCTCACCACCGAAGGCCTCCAGGCACGTGGCGCTGTCGCCCGGACACGTGGGGAACGGCGTACGGTCGTCCGCTTCGACCACGTCACGAAGCGATTCAGCGAGACCGTGAGGGGTCTCGACGACGTGTCCCTGGACATCGAGCGCGGCGACATCACTGTGCTCCTCGGGCTGTCCGGCTCGGGCAAGTCAACCTTCCTGCGGCACGTCGACGGGCTGCAGCAGCCGACCTCGGGGACCGTGCAGGTCCTGGGGGAGAACATCGAGAGGGCCGACAGCCGGACGCTGCGCGGCATGCGCCGCCGGATCGGCTTCATCTTCCAGGACTTCAACCTCGTCGGGCCCCTGTCGGTGCTGGAGAACGTCTGCGCCGGTCGTCTGGGCTCCCTCCGGGGTCCCCGGCTGACCCTGATGATGTACCCCAAGCAGGTGCGCCGCGAGGCCCTGGAGCAACTCGACCGGGTCGGGATGGCCGACCGGGCCTACCAGCGCGCCGATACCCTCTCCGGCGGCCAGCAGCAGCGGGTCGCGATCGCCCGGGCGCTGATCCAGCGCCCGGAGATCCTGCTGGCCGATGAACCGGTCGCCTCCCTGGACCCCGTCTCCAGCCGTGGCGTGATCGACCTGATCAGCCGCATCTCCCGCGAGGAGGAGCTGACGGTGATCTGCAGCCTGCACCAGGTCGAGACCGCCATGGGCTTTGCGGATCGGATCGTAGGCCTGCGCTCGGGCCGGATCGTGATGGACCAGGAGGCCGCCGGGATCACCCGGGACGAGGTCCTGACGATCTACTCGAAGGTCGCCGATGTACCGGACTACCCGGACTTCGACGAGCCGGCCGGTGCCCACGAGATCGACCCCTCCGAGTTCCGGAACGACTGACATGGTCCTCCTCGCGTCCCCGCCGCAGGCCCAGACCCCGATCGACGCACTGCTGCACCGATCGCTCTGGCGGCGGACCAGCCCGCGCCGGATGGTGGCCGTGGTGATCATGGTCGGCCTGCTGGCCGGCGGCATCTGGTCCTGCATCGAGCTCAGGATCAACCTCGCCTCCCTGGTCGACTCCGTGGACAACGCCGTCCGGTTCGTCGGTCGGATGGTCCCACTGGACTTCCCGCCGTTCGGCGAACTGGCCGGCCTACTCGGGGAAACGCTGGCGATCGTCATCGTGGCAACGGTCCTGTCGATCCTCCTGTCGGTCCCGGTGGCCCTGCTGAGTGCCGGGAACACGACGCCCGGTCCGGTCAGCCACGCCCTGGGGCGGTTCGGGATCGTGCTGTTCCGTGCGGTGCCGGACCTGGTGCTGGCGATCATCTTCTTCCGCGTGTTCGGTCTCGGTGGGCTCCCTGGCATCCTGGCGCTGGGGCTGCACTCGGTCGGCATGGTCGCCAAGCTCTACGCCGATGCCCTGGAGGAGCTGCCGGCAGGGGCGTACACCGCGATACAGGCCAACGGTTCGGGCTGGTGGCAACGGGTCACCTCCGGCTTCCTGCCGCTGTGGGCCCCGCAGCTGGTCTCGATCGGCCTGTACCGCTTCGACATCAACCTGCGCGGTTCGGTGCTGCTCGGCTATGTCGGCGTCGGCGGGATCGGGCTGGCGATCGCCGACGCCTTGCGGGCCCTCGACTACCAGCGCGGCATGGCCCTCGCCCTGGTCGTGCTGGTCCTGTGCATCGTGGTCGAGATGATCTCCGGCGCAGTGCGCCAGGCGCTCCATGGCCGTGGCGGCGGCAACAACCCTCTGGCGAGGCGCCTCTCCACCTCCATCAGCTGGGTCCGTCTCGGCACCGACCGGGACCGTACGGAGCCCGGGGACACCGAGCGCGGGTGGCGTACGGGACTGCCGCCGTGGACACTCGGCCGGATCGCCCGGTTCCTCGGAGCCGGCGCGGTCGTGGCTCTCGTCAGTGCCGCACTCCTTGGGGCCCGGATCGATCCCCGTGCCGCCTGGAACGGTCTGCGGCAGCTGCCGCAGAAGCTCGGCTACTTCTTCCCGGCCAGCACCGAGGTGATCCCCGAGGTGGCCGTCCAGATGCTCGTGACCCTGCAGATCGCACTGGCTTCCACCCTGTTGGGTGCCCTCCTCGCCTTGCCGGTCGGCATCCTGGCCGCCCGCAACGTGTTCCCCCATCGGCGACTGAACACCACCTTCCGGGTGGTCATCGTCTGCGTCCGTGGCATCCCCGAGCTCATCCTGGCCATCATCTTCGTGGTGATCTCCGGCCTCGGTGCGGTGGCCGGTACGTTGGCCCTCTCCCTCGGTGCGGTGGGCATGCTCGGCAAGCTCGTCGCCGACTCGCTGGAGGAGACCGATGTCAACGTGCAGGAGGCGTTGCGTGCCAACGGAGCCACCCGCTGGCAGGTCTTCTTCGGCGCCACCTTGCACCAGGTCCTCCCGGCGGTGGTGTCCCACCTGATGTACGTCCTCGACAACCACGTCCGATCCGCCACCCTGCTCGGTGTCGTCGGTGCCGGCGGCATCGGTTTCCTGCTGCTCAACGCCGCCCGGGTCGTCGAGTTCCCCGTGGTCACCACGATCGTGATCGCCATCCTGGCCGTGGTGCTGGTGATCGAGGCCCTGTCGATCGCGGTTCGCAAGGCGCTGGCGTGACCCGCCGGGACTCACCCGACCTGGATCGGCTGATCGCCGAGCTGGTCGCCGAGATCCGCGAGCTGCCGGAGGGGAGCCGGGCCCCCGGCGAGGCGGCGGTGATGGAGCGCTTCGGCCTGTCCAGGGTCCGTGCCCGCACGCTCATCGGCATGCTGGAACAGAGCCACCTGGTCACCCGCCGCCAAGGGTCCGGCACGTACGTGAACCACCCGCTGGACTACCGGGTCTCCACGGCGCGGCCGGCCTCGCTGCACGCCACGGTCGAACAGGCCGGGGGGACCGTCCGTACGGTCGTGGTCGAGCGGGGCACGACGGCACTACAGGACCCGATCGCCGCCCGACTCGACCTGCCGGTAGGAACCGACGTGCCGCACTTCCGTCGGATCGGCTACGTGAACGGACGCGTGGCCACGGCCCTGGACGAGTACTTGTCCACTCCGGGGCAGGAGCTGGTCGGGGTCGCCCTCGGGGTGATCGAATCGGTCGAGGAGATCCTCCGCGGCTACGGTCACGAACCGTTCCGCTCCTGGTTCCGTGGCACCTGCGCCCTGCCCCCCACCGACGTCGCCGAGGCGCTCGGCCTGCCACCGGCCACCCTCGTCTGGAAGGTCGAGTCGATCCTGGGCGACCGCGGTGACGGGCGGCCGCTTGTCGCCACCGTCAACTGGTCGCGCATGGACGTGCTCCGCATGGTCTTCGAGATGGACACCCAGACCGTCGCTGACGCAGTCGAGGCCGGCGACCGACCGGCCGGCCCGGACCCGGACAGGTGAACGACCCCGTCGGTTGTCCGACAAGCCACCGGATGTTTGCCGAAGCGTTCATCCCCGGCTCAGGCCGGCGGCAATCCCGGTCCATCCGTACCCGCTGGAGTGGGAGTCGTGAGAGTACCCGAAGGAGGACTGATGACCGAGAAGGCCCTGCGCGGCCGCTGGAGTGAGCTGTTGTCCGCCGCCCCAGCCGAGGAACTGGTGGGTCTCGCCGATGCGGTGCTGGCCGCCACCCCGGCACCCCGCTGTGACGTGGTCCGGGCACCGGAAGTCGGCAACATCGTGGTCCAGGTCCGTGAGCCGATAGCCCGTCAACGCTTCTACCTGGCCGACATGCTGGTCAGCTCGGCAGAGGTGCGCCTCGCCGGCCAACCGGGGTGGGCCATGCGCCCCGGTCACGACCGACAGGCCGCGCTGGCCCAGGCCGTCTGCGAGGCCGAACTGGTCCGCCGGGGCCCGCTGGCCGACCGGATCAGCGACCTGCTCGAGGAGGTCGGGGCCGACCGGGTCCGGACCCGTGCCGACGAATGGGCCCGGCTGCAATCCACCGCCGTCGAATTCGAGGAGGTCAACTGATGACCATCACCGAGCGCGTGAACCGGGTGCGAGTGCCCGAACTGGTCAACACCGATGACCGCCAGCGCATCTTCCGCAGCTGCCTGACCGCCCTGGCCGAGCCGGGGCGGGTCGTGGCGCTGGCCGATCGGGTCGCCGTCGAGGACGGCATGACAGGCCTGCCGGCACCTGCCGCACCCATCCTGGTGCTGGGCGATCCGACCACCCCGATCGCAGCCTTCCCCGATGATCCCGACGCCGTCCGTGACGTCGAGCGGCTGGCCGCGATCACCCACGCCCCGACCGTCCCGGTCCACCGAGCGCGGTACGCGTTGGCGTACGACCTGGTGGCCCCGGCCTCCCTGCGGGCACTGTGCCGGGGCTCGCACCTGCGCCCGCAGGACGCGGCGATGCTCGTCCAGGGCGTCGCCAGCGTCACCCATGGTCGGCCCTGGCGACTCAGCGGCCCCGGTATCGCCGGCACCTGCCTGGTCAGCCTGGCCGGACCGGACGAGGAGTTCTTCGCGGCCCGCGCCGAGGTTGTCGCAGGCTTTCCCACCGGCGTCGACATCCTGCTGTGCGACCCGGCCGGCCGGTTGGTCGGCCTGCCTCGCACCACCCGGATCGAGGCGGTCCGATGACGTACGCGGGTACTTCGAAGGGCGGCACCGCTGCCATCCTCGCCGCCGAGGACCTGAACCGGGCCTCGCGGGACCAGCGCGGTATCGACGAGGTCGATACCGGCCAGATCACCGCGCTGTTCGGCCGGACCCTGGACCGGGTGATGGGCGAGGCGGGGCTGTGGGACGAGGACACCGCCGCGGCAGCCGTGCTGCAGGCGGCAGGGGACCTGCCCGAGGCCGTCCACCTGCTCCGGGCCCATCGCTCCACGATGCCCCGACTGGGCGTGAGTGAACCGGTCGACCCCGATGACGCGCGGCTGCTGCGCCGGATCGTCCCGGCGACCCGGACGCCCGAGGGGCCCCAGCTGCTCGGCGACACCGTCGACTACTCGGCCCGGCTGCTGCGCCGCCCCGGTGAGCCGGACCCGTTGCCGCCCTCGGACGAGCTGCTGGCGGAGCTGTCGGCCTTCGCAGCGACCCGCTCGGGCGAGGCCGAGGGGTCGGACCCGCAGACCGACCTGCCCGACGAGGCCCCGCGGCGGTACTCGGCCTGGATGCGCACCCGCGACCGGTTGGTCGACCGGGAGGACCCGACGGACCCGGACCCCTTCGACCTGGCCACGCGCCCGGTCATCCTGCCGGTGGACCGCTCGGCCCTGCTGGCCGCGATGGCCCAGGCTGAGACCGGCGGCCTGATCAACATGTGGTACCGCTCGATCCTGGGACCCGACGGGTACGCCAACGAGCACGTCACCCTCGGCGAGGTCCGCCACGTACGGACCGATGTTCGGGTCCGGCACCCGCACACCGGCGATCCGGTCACGGTCGGACAGCTCCGGTTCAGCGAGTGCGAAGCGATCGGCCACCTGGACGACCGCGGGGAGGACCCTTCCCGCTTCGATGTCGGCTATGGCATCGCGCTGGGCCACAACGAGCGCAAGGTGATCGCGATGGCCACGCTGGACCTGGCCGCCCACCGCTACGGCAGCGGGGAGGACGGGCTGGCCCTCCAGCAGTTGCTGATGATGACCACCGACCCGCTGGCCTCCAACGGCTTCCTGGAGCACCTGAAACTGCCCCACTACGTGACCTTCCGGTCCCAGCTGGACCGGGCCGAGGCCGCCCGCCAAGAACGACACGGCCGGACCGACGGGGACGGCCTGCTGGTCGACGTGACCCGGGATCCGGAGACCAAGGACGAACAGGAGCAGCTGGTATGACCATCCAGGACCTGCTGGATCGAACCGATCAGAACGACGACCGTCCGGTGGTGCTGGACGAACAGGGCAAGCGGGAGGTCCGGCGCGCGGTCCTGTCGGGGATCTGCATCCCCGGCTACCAGGTGCCGTTCGGCTCCCGGGAGATGCCCGTGGCCAGAGGCTGGGGGTCGGGCGGACTGCAGGTGACGGTGGCCATCGGTGGCCGGGACGACACGATCAAGGTGATCGACCAGGGCGACGACGAAGGAGTGAATGCGGTCAACCTGCGCCGACTCATCGCCGGCACCCTCGGCGCCAAGACGACCGCCGACACCCGCGAGTGCACCATCACCCAGTCCCGGCACCGGATCCCCGAGGAGAGACTGCACTCCGACCAGGTGCTGGTGCTCCAGGTCCCGGTCTCCGAGCCCCTCCGCCCGGTGGAGAAGTCGATCCCCGAGTGCGACCGGATGCACGCGGAGGCCGAGTACGCCAAGATCTGGGTCGCGATGTACGAGGACCTGGTCACCGGCGGAGTGGTGAACGCGTCCTCCGGCTACCCGGTCCTGGTCAACGACCGCTACCTGATGTCGCCGAGCCCGATCCCGCGGTGGGACGTCCCGCGCCTCAGTGGCGCCGAACAGCTGACCGTGCTGGCCCACGGCCGGGACAAGAAGATCTACGCGGTCCCGCCGCACACCACGGTCGTGCCGGTCACCTTCGACGACGTGCCCTTCGAGGTCGAGTACACTGCGGAGGCCCGCTGCGAACTCTGCGGCTCCCAGGACGTCTACCTGGTCGAGACCCGCGACGGCGGCTACCTGTGCAGCGACACCGAGTGGTGCGCCCGAGTCCGCGACGGCGACATCGACCCGATCCGCCACGAGCTGCAGGTACCACGCAGCCACTACCCCGACCCAGGCCGGCGGGTCCGCAACGCCGGCATCGAACTGGTCGGCCGGTCCGGGCTGGACCACACCGAGGCGACGGGGCGTACGGCACCCGGACAGGAATGGTCCCTGGCGGTGGAACACCTGACCAAGGTCTTCGGGGGCCGACTGGGCTCCAGTGCCGTCCGGGCCGTCGACGATGTCACCTTCGACGTCGCCCCCGGCGAGGCGCTCGGCATCATCGGCGAGTCGGGCTCCGGCAAGTCGACCGTGATGCGCTGCATCGTCGGGGAGGAGCATGCCACCAGCGGGGTCGTACGCCTCGCTGCGGTGGACGAGGGCCGCACCAACGTGCTGGACCTGGACGACTCGCGGCGCCGCGCCCTGCGGATCGGCCTGATGAGCGTGGTGCACCAGGACCCGGCGGCCGGACTCGACCTGCGGATCAGCGCCGGGGGCAATATCGCCGAACGCCTCACCGCGGCCGGCTGGCGATCCTTCTGGGACATCCGGCAGCGTGCCGCCGCCCTGCTCGACCGGGTCGAGGTACCGCTGGACCGGATCGACGACGTGGTCGGCCAGTTCTCCGGCGGCATGCGCCAGCGGGTCCAGATCGCCAAGGCCTTGGCCAGCGAGCCGGAGGTGCTGCTGCTGGACGAGCCGACCACCGGCCTGGACGCCTCGGTCGCTGCGGGGGTCCTCGACCTGTTGCGCGAACTCATCGCCGAACGCGAGATCGCGGTCGTGGTCGTCAGTCACGACTTCCAGGTGATCCGGGCACTCACCGACCGCGCCCTGGTGATGCATCGCGGCACAGTCATCGAAGAGGGCCTGACCGACCAACTGCTCGCCGATCCGCACCGGGCCTACACCCAGCGGCTCGTCGCGGCCGCCCACGTCTGAGGGAGGAGAGACAACATCATGCGCGAACAGATCCTATGGGTGGACCACCTCAGCAAGGCCTTCGTCATGCACGCGATCGATCGACGGGTCGAGTCGCTCCGGGAGGTGTCCTTCACCGTCGGGCGGGGCGAGCACCTGGCGCTGGCCGGCGCCTCCGGGGCCGGCAAGTCCAGCCTGCTGCGCTGCATCCATCGGACCTACCTGCCCGACAGTGGCCGGGTCACGCTCACCACCGATGCCGGGCCGATCGAGCTGACCAGCCTGTCGGACCGGCACATGGCCCGCCTCCGGGGGCGCGACTTCGGGTACGTGTCGCAGTTCCTGCAGGCGCCGCCCCGGATGGGTCCCCTGGAGCTGGTGACCGGCGCCGCCCGGCGTCGCGGTCTGGGGCCGCGGGCCGCGGCTGATGCCGCTGCCGAGGCGCTCGGCCTGCTGGGTGTCGACGAGCTGCTGTGGGATGTGGACTGTGCGGTGCTGTCCGGCGGCGAGCGGCAGCGGGTCAACCTGGCCGCGGGGACGGTCAGTCCGCCGCAACTGCTCCTGCTGGACGAGCCGGTGTCGGCCCTGGACCCCGCAAACCGGGAGCGGGCCCTGCAACGGATCGAACAGTTGCGGGCGCAGGACGTGAGTGTGGTCGCTGTCTACCACGACATGCAGATCATCCGTCGGCTTGCCGATCGGGTGTTGGTAATGGAGAACGGCCGGGTGATCGCCGAGGGCGACCCGACCGACGTATTGGGCCGCCACATCACGGCCCTGGAGGAGGTTGCCCTGTGAGTACGACCGCTGCCCTGGACGAACGGGCCAGGACCTGGCGCCTCGGGGCCCCCAGACGGGACTACGTGATCGGCAACGTCCGCGCGGTCACCGCTACCGCCGTGCTCGACGACGCCGCCGTGGTGGTCCGGGAAGGCCGGATCGCCGACGTGCGGAGCGGATCGTTCCGTGACCCGCACACCGTCGACGGGAACGGGTTGCTGCTGCTTCCCGGCATCGTCGACGTGCACTCCGATGCCTTGGAGAACGAGATGCTGCCGCGGCCCAATGCCCCGGTGCCGGGCGAGTTCGCCCTCACGTCGATGGAGGGCCGGCTGGTCGGTGCCGGAGTGACCACCGTCTTCCACGGCGTACGCTTCGGCCACCAGACCTTCCGGGGGCTGCCCCGCGACGTCGACGTGTCGGCCGTGATGTGCGATTTGATCGACCGGGCGCCCTCCTACCGTGTCGACCACCGGATCCTGCACCGGCTCGACATCATGTCGGCGCCCGGGGCCGAGTCGCTGGCCCGGAGGCTGGAGTCCATCCCGTCCGGCGGGGCGATCCCGATGGTCTCGCACGAGGACCACACGCCCGGTCAGGGCCAGTACGCCGATCCGCAGTACTTCATCGACTACTCGATCAGCAAGGACGGGATGGATCCCGATCAGGCCCGCGAGAACGTCGAGCGCCTGATCCGCGAGGGTGTGGAGAAGGAGGGGCTACGGCGCGAGACGCTGGCCTGGCTCGGCCAACTGTCGGGCGCAGGCAAGATCCGACTGGCCGGCCATGATCCCGACACCCCCGAGGTGGTGGACGGTCTGGTTGCCCGACACTGCAGCGAGGCTGAGTTCCCGACCACGCTGGAGGCCGCCCGGGCCGCCCACGGGCACGGCCTGGCCGTGATCGCCGGAGCGCCCAACCTGTTGCGCGGCTCCTCCCATGCGGGCAACGTCACCGCTGGGGAACTGCTCGCGGCAGGCCTGCTCAACGGGCTGGCCTCGGACTACCTGCCGGCAGCAATGCTGGGCTCGGTCTGGCGGGCGATCCGGGACGGCCTGGTCGACCTGCCACGGGGGATCTCACTGATCACCCAGGGGCCGGCCCGTGCTGCTGGGCTGGACGACCGCGGCGTCCTCGCCGAGGGCTATCGGGCCGATCTGGCGCTGGTCGACGATCGGTTGCCGACGTGGCCGCGGACCATCACCACCATCCTCAGCGCCGTGCGGACCTAGGGGTCAGGCCGCGGTGGTCACAGGTCGGTGCCGCGGCCGCTGAGCCGCAGTCGCCGCAGCAGTGAGCTCTTCTTGTCCTGGTGGCCCTCCATCCGGGTCAGCATGTCGTCGAGGAACCGGATGGCGGTCGGGATGAACGGGCCCTTGTTGAGCATCACACACTCCGCCCGACCGGACATGGCGGCGTCAGTGACCTCGGCGCGGGCCGGGCGGCCGGCCTTGGCGAGATCCTCCAGCACCTGCGTCGCCCAGATGACCGGGACGTGGGCGGCCTCGCAGATCCACATGATCTCCTCCTGGATCTCGCCCATCCGTACGTAGCCGGCCTCGACGGCGAGGTCTCCGCGGGCGATCATCACGCCCAGGTGCGGGGAGGCCATGCCGGCGATGAGGATGTCGGGCAGGTTGCGGAACGCAGGCATCGTCTCGAGCTTCGCGATGATCGGGAACTCCGGGTGCCCGAGCCGGGCCAGTTCCTGGCGCAGGTCCTGGATGTCGTCGGCGGAGCGTACGAACGACAGGTCGACCGCGTCCGCATGCTCGACGATGAAGGGCAGTACCCGGCGGTCCTCCTCGGTCATCGCCGGGAGGTCCAGGTCGGTGTCGGGCAGATTGATGCCCTTCTCCGCGCCGAGCCAGGCACCCTTCGGGGCGATCCCGGTGACCCGGATCTCCAGCGAGTCGGGCTCCGAGGCGATCACCTCGCCGCTGATCTTGCCGTCGTCGAGCAGGACCCGGTCGCCGACGGCGACGTCCCGGAACGCTTCCGGCAGCGTGCAGCCGATGGTGGGAGGCTGGGCGGCCGCATCGACCGGGGTGAGGTCGGCGACCAGTCGGATGTGGTCGTGCGGGTTGATCCGCAGCCGCTGCGGGATGGCCGGCAGGTCGGCCACGGTCGTCCGGTCCTGGTCGGCCAGCAGGGCGATCCCGGGGGTGAGGTAGGCGGTGTCCGCCAGCTCACAGGTGACCCGGCCGTCCTCGACGGCCAGCACCGACAGTTGGCGTCGGGACCCCCGGGAATCGGCGAACCTGATCGTCTCGCCCGCCGTGCGCCGGGCCAGCCAGGCGGGGTCGGTCACCGGCAGCGTCCCTGCCGGTGGCGCCGTGACCGCACCGCTGTGACTGCTCGGGGTGGCTGCGACCAGGGTGAGCGTCGCGGTCTGGGTCGTACGTCCCAGGGGGTCGCGCTGGGGCTTGAACTTGAGGACCTTCGGGCCCGGGGCGATCGGGCCGGTGCGCAGCTTCGGGCCGGCCAGGTCGACCACGACCACCAGACGACGGCCGGCCTGCGACTCCGCGGCGCGGATGTGGGAGACCATGGCCGCCCACTCGGCAGGCCCGTCATGGGCCGCATTGATCCGGAAGACCGAGGCGCCGGCCTCCGCGAACTCGGCCACGAGCTCCGGGTCCGTGGCCGCCTCTGTCGGCAGGGTGACCATGATCCGGGTCGTACGGCCCTCGGGGCGCGGTCCGAAGAGCAGCTCGGTGTTGGCCTCCAGCAGGGCGGGCCCCTCGTCGAACCCGACCAGCGGCGGCTCGTACTGCGGTTCCGCCATCCCGGCCAGGGCGTGCGCGGCCCGACAGGTCGCCTGGAGGGTGGCCTCGACGTGGGCCTCGGACCGACCGAGGGAGGACAGGCCGTGCCGGGCGAGGTCGACCTGGAGGGCGCGCAGGTCGGAGGACCGCAACGCGAGGTAGTCCAACAGGTTCTCACCGCTGGCGATGTTGCGCGGGTGGACCTGCTGCAGGACCGGCGCCTCGTCCTCACTGGTGCTGACGATGCTGTCGCGCAGCGCGTCGAGGCGGTTGGCGAGTTCGGTGATCGAGGGGTGGGCGGGCATGGCCTCCAGTCTACGGAGCGCGGGGCCACCCCCCAGCTGTGTTGTGACGTAGGTCACATTAGGTTAGAGTTGAAAGTGACCTTCCCATCGTGCTTATAACCAAGAAATGAGGAGTGGAATGGCCACAATCCTTTGGATCATTGCCGTCGTCCTCGTCATCGCCGGCATCCTTGCCCTGTTCCGCAGGCAACTGCTCTGGGGCATCGTGCTGATCGTCGTCGGGCTCCTGGTGGGCCCGGGCGGGGTGTCCCTCTTCACCTGATGGTCTCCCGCGCGGTCGGCTTGACCTACGTCAAGGAAGGCCGCGGCGGGGCCACCTACCGTGTTCCCCATGAGCCCGGGACGACCGTCCCGCACTGACCTGTGGGGAACACCATGACCATCAGCACTTCCACCCTCCTGGGAGACCTCGTCTCCGAGGACCCCCGCCGCACGCGCGTCCTGGAGTCGTACGGCTTGGACTACTGCTGCGGTGGGCAGCGCACGCTGCACGAGGCCGCCGCGGCGAAGGGCGTCGACCCGGACCGTGTCGCGGCCGACCTGCTGCTGCCCGGGGAGGCCGCGCCGCTGCGCTGGGAATCGTCGGATCTGGCCGGCCTGGCGCACGACATCGTGGATACCCACCACGCCTACCTGTGGGCAGAGATGCCACGACTGCAGACCTTGGTCACCAAGGTCGTCGGCGTGCACGGCGATCGCCACCCCGAACTGGCCCAGGTCGGCGACCTGTACGCCCGGGCCGTGGCCGATCTCGACCCGCACCTGACCCGCGAGGAGCGCGTGGTCTTCCCGGCGATCACCCGGCTGGAGCGTACGCAGGCGCCGGTCCGGCTGGCCGGCACCACGCTCGGCGACGCCGTGCAGAAACTGATCGACGAGCACGACGTGGTCGGTGAGCTGTTCGCGCAGGTCAACCGGATCACCGACGGCTACACCACTCCTGCCGACGGCTGCGCCTCGTACGCCGCGATGCTGGCCGGACTGCAGCAGATGGAGCAGGACCTGCACCTGCACGTGCACAAGGAGAACAACGTGCTGTTCCCCAAGGTCGTCGAGCTGGATCGGCGCGTCTCCGCCTGAGGTCAGGGCCGACCCTCGGGGTCAGGGCCGGCTGTCGGCCGGTCCTGGTCCCCGGGGGCCTGCTGGTCGCCCGGGGACCTGGTCGTGTCGGGCTGTTCGGGAGCGGTGACGTCGGGCCGCTCGGGCCGCTCGGGCGGCTCGGGCCGCTCGGGAGCAGCGGCCCCGCCGACCGGTGGCCGGTAATCGGCTGGTGGGCTGTATTCGGCGGGCGGGTAGGAGGTCGCCCCGACCCCTGCCATCGCCGGCTGCACCGTCGCTGGCGCGGCACTGTATTGCGGTCGCAGCCCGAGGATGACCAGGCCGACCCCTACCCAGAGCGCGACCAGTCCGACGATCCAGCCGATGAACGGGATGGCCGCAACCGCCGCGAGGATGGCGGCGCCGATGGCCATGATCGCCACCGGGTGCCGTACGCCACCGCGGACGATCTCCCGGCCGATGACGTACGCCGCCAGCGGTGCACCCACCAGGGCCAGCACCCCGTACGCCAGCCACAACAACACTCCCAGCGGGATGCCGACGACCGAGACGAAGGCGAGGACGATGATCGGCGGCCCGACCACGCCGACGAGCAGGCCGATCAGGCCGGCCTTGACCAGGTCGTTGCGCGGGATCGCGGTGCTGGTCTGCACGAAGCGCGGCAGGATCAGTGCCAGCACGACCGAGAGCAGCACGAAGCCTGCGATCCACACGGCCGTCCAGAGGATTCGCTGCCCCAGGGTCGGTCCCTGCCAGACCTGCTGGGGCGGGGGATCGGTACGGGTGACGTCGCCGGCGACGGTGCCGTCGGCGATCGTGGCGTCGTTCTGGCTGGTGTAGTGCAGGTTGCCGGCGATGTTCGCGCCGGGGGCGACGGTGAGACGGGTGGCGTCCCCGTCGACGTCGCGGCCGACCGAACCGTCGATCCGGACCACCGACCCGGCGAGGCGTACGTCGCGGGCGATCTCGCCGGCCAGGGAGACCGAGTTGCCGCCGACGGTCGTGTCGCGGCCGATGGTGCTGTCGGCGGCGAGCCGGACGGCGTTGCCGGCGAGGGTGGCCGATCCGTCGGTGGTGCCGGTGAGGCTGACCGTGTTGCCCGCCGCGCGTACGTCGCCGGCGACCCGGCCGCCGACCGTGACGGCGCTGCCGGCACACAGCACGTCGCCCTCGACGGTTCCACTGATGTTCACCGTGTTGGCGACGCAGTACAGGTCGCCCTGGATGGTGCCCTCGACGGTGACGACATTGCCGCTCAGGTAGGCCGAGCCGTCGACGACCTGGCCAGCTGCGACGGTGGGACGATCGGAGGCGTCCACAAGGCCGGCCGCGAGGGCCGGCAGGGAGATTCCGGCGGCCAGGGCCAAACCGACGATGATCGCGAACAGGGTCCTGGGAATGGTCGTGGTCTTGGGCAGGAGCTTCATGGAGACCTCCGCCCGGCCGGGCGTCCCGGTCCGGGGATTGGGGAGCCAGGATACGTACGTGGACTGGTGCCAAGACTATCCGCGGGACCGGAGCGACGTAAGGGGCTGCGGGGGTCATCCCGGTCACTGTCTGACCGATCGGGTTGACTGGGCGCATGACGCTGCGTGACGAGGCCCGGATGATCCTGCGCGACCTCACCGGGGTGCCGGATGCGGACTTCCGCGACGGCCAGTTCGAAGCGGTCGAGGCGCTGGTCGCCCATCGCCGCCGTGCCCTGGTCGTCCAGCGCACCGGCTGGGGCAAGTCCGCGGTCTACTTCGTGTCCTGCCTGCTCCGCCGCCGGCAGGGCGCCGGCGCCACGGTCATCGTGTCGCCGCTGCTGGCACTGATGCGCGACCAGTTGGCGGCCGCGCAGCGGGCCGGGATCCGCGCCGCCGCGATCAACTCGGCCAACGCAACCGAGTGGGACGAGACGATCGAGGCGGTCCGCGCCGGCGACGTCGACCTGCTGCTGATCTCCCCCGAACGCCTCACCAACCCCAGGTTCCGCGAGCACGTGCTGCCCACCCTGGTCGCCGACATGGGCCTGCTCGTCGTCGACGAGGCGCACTGCATCTCCGACTGGGGCCACGACTTCCGGCCCGACTACCGGCGGATCCGCGACCTGATCGCCCAGCTGCCCGACGGGGTGCCGATCCTGGCGACCACCGCGACCGCGAACAGCCGGGTGATCACCGACGTGGCCGAGCAGCTGGGCGTACGCCTCCAGGGCGCGCCGGACGACCACGAGGACGTGTTCGTGGTCCGCGGGCCGCTGGCCCGCGACTCGCTGCGGCTGGGCGTGCTGCGCCTGCCGACCGCCCGGCACCGGCTCGGCTGGCTGCTGGCCCACTTGGCCGACCTCCCCGGCAGCGGCATCATCTACTGCCTGACCATCTCGGCTGCCGAGGACACCGCCCGGCTCCTCGCCGCCCACGGCCACCGGGTGCAGGCCTACACCGGGCGTACGGATCCGGCCGACCGCGAGGCCGCCGAGCAGGCCCTGAAGGACAACGCGGTGAAGGCGCTGGTCGCGACCAGCGCGCTGGGGATGGGCTTCGACAAGCCGGACCTGGGCTTCGTGGTGCACCTGGGCGCCCCGTCCTCCCCGGTCGCCTACTACCAGCAGGTCGGCCGCGCCGGCCGCGCGGTGGAGTCCGCCGACGTGCTGCTGCTGCCGGGACCTGAGGATCCCGACATCTGGCAGTACTTCGCCTCGGCGTCGATGCCGAGCCAGTCCCGGGCGAGTGCCGTGCTCGCGGCGCTGGACGACGCAGACCGGCCGCTGTCGGTGGCCGCCCTGGAGGCCCGGGTCGACATCCGTCGCACGCCCCTGGAGCTGCTGCTGAAGGTGCTCGCCGTCGACGGGTCCGCCGAGAAGGTCCAACAGGGCTGGCGGACCACCGGGGTGCCGTGGACGTACGACGCCGAGCGGTACGGCCGGATCGCGGCGGCCCGGACCGCCGAGCAGCAGGCGATGATCGCGTACGAGGAGGGCCGGGTCTGCCGGATGGAGTTCCTGACCGACCAGCTCGACGACCCGCAGGCCCGGGCGTGCGGGCGCTGCGACGTGTGCCGGCGTGCGGCCGGGGAGCCACCCTGGTATCCGACCGACGTGCCGGAGGAGGCCCTCGGGCAGGCCGGCGTCCAGCTCGCCCACGTCGGGGTGCCGGTCGAGCCGCGCCGCCAGTGGCCCTCCGGCATGGACCGGCTCGGCATCGGGGTGAAGGGTCGGATCCCGGCCGATGAGCAGGTTGCCGAGGGGCGCGCCATTGCCAGGCTGACCGACCTGGGGCACGGGCGGACGCTGCGGGACCTGTTCACGCCGGACACCGAGGGGTGCCCGGTCGACCGCCCGCTGCCGCCGGCCCTGGCCAAGGCCTGCGTCCAGGTGCTGGCGAAGTGGGACTGGGAGGTCCGCCCGGTCGCGGTGATCGGGGTCGGGTCGGTCGGACGTCCCGAATTGGTCGCCTCGACCGCGTCGGGCCTGGCCCGGTTGGGCCGGATGGACGACCTGGGGCTACTGCCGCTCCGGACCGGTGCCGGGGCGACGACCACCGGCAACAGCGCGTTCCGGCTGGCCTCGGTGTGGGACCGCTGGGAGGTGCCGCCCGATCTCGCCGCCCGGCTCGCGGGACTCACCGGCCCGGTGCTGCTGGTCGATGACTTGGTCGACTCGCGTTGGACCATGGCGGTGGCGGGGCGGCTGCTGAGAAAGGCCGGCGCGCCGGCGGTGCTGCCGTTGGCCCTGGGGATCGCCGGCTGAGCGCGGCCGTGGTCGCTCGGGGTGATGGTGGGGTCGTCAGCGGATGGTGACCGGCAGCGTCTGGGTGTAGGCGTCGATCTCGCTGGTCCGTACGTGCACCGCGAGCGACCACTTGCCGGTCACCGGGACCGACCTCGGGTCGGTGACGTAGATGCCGGGGCCGGCCGGGCGCAGCGGTACCGCCAGCGGTCCGATGTCCCGGCCGGTGTGGGTCAGGTCGGCGGTCATCTCCGGGACCGCGAGCCGGGCCCCCTGCTCGTCGTACACGTCGACGCGGACGCTCACCCGTCGCTCGCCCGCCGGGACCACCCGGACCTCGACCTGGGCCGGGCCGGCGACCACGATCGCCTCGGTCTCGGGGCGGTAGTCGTTCTTCGCCGGCGTGGTGCCGACCAGGATGGCGGTGACACCGAGCACGGCAGCGGCGATCACCACCTCGGCCAGCACGGACACCCGCAGGCCGCGCAGCTCGGCCGCATCGGTGAGTTCGGCCGTGTCGCTCGGCCCGGTCGGGTCCTGCGGGCCGGCGTGGTGCTGCACCCACTCCCGGGACTCGGCCCCCAGGAACACGATGACCGCGACCAGGCTCAGCTTGGCCAGCAGCAGACGTCCGTACGGCGTGGCCGGCAGGGCATTGATCGAACCGACCTGGAGGATCGCCTGGAACGAGCCGGTCACGACGAGCACCGCCACCGCGGTCAGGGCGATCCGGGAGAACCGCGGCACCGTCACCCTCAGCTCCGCGAGGCGTGGGCCGGCGGCCATCGCCACGGTCAGCAGGACCAGCCCGCCGATCCAGGTCGACATCGCCACCAGGTGCAGCCAGTCCGCGAGCGTGGTCAGCAGCCGCAGGTCCCCGGCCCCGGCATGGCCGGCCAGGGACTGGGTCAGCAGCACCCCGGCGCCGAGCATCGCGGCCGGCACCAGCGTCGCGCGCCCCGGTCCGTGTCGTTGTGCGACGACCAGCACCCCGGCCGCGCCCAGCAGCAGCGCAAGCCGGGCCAGCAGTGCCTGGCCGTACGGGGTGGTCGCCACGTCGGCGAGCAGGGTCCCGGACAGGGCGCGGCTGAGCGGGAACCCGGTCACGTACGGCCCCTGGGCCAGGAAGCCGACCACCGTGCCCAGCACGGTCGCGCCCCAGCCGGACCACAGCAGCCGGCGCACGAGCGGCCGCTGCCAACCGGCCTGCCAGCACAGTGCCAGGAACGCGGCGCCACCGATCAGCAGCACCAGCCCGGCGAACGTCAGGAAGCGGCTCACCGCCAGGGTGCCGATCCCGGCCGGTCCCGAGGTGCCGACGGCCTGGGCGACGGTGGCACTCGCGGAGCCGATCGAGAAGGTGTAGGCCCCGTTGAGGGGGTGGGAATCGGCCGACACCACGCGCCAGTCCACCAGGTAGGTGCCCGGTCCGAGGTCGGGCTGCAGCCCCACTGCCACCACTGTTCCATCGGCCGCCGGCCGCCGGATCTCGCCGGTGTCGACCCGCTGCCCGGACGGGTCGAGTACCCGGATCGCGTCGGTCAGGGCCGAGACCGGCCCGTCGAAGGTCAGGGTGACCTCCGTCGGGGCGGCTTCCAGGACGGCACCGTCGGCCGGGCTGCCTTCCGAGAACGTGGCGTGCGCGTGGGCGGGCACGGCCGCGACCGTCAGGGCCAGGAGCGCGGACGCCAGTAGGAGCAGCGCGCGGACGGCCCAGGGCAGTCGGGCTGGCAGGTCACTGGTCATGTCGGTTGGTCGCTTCCAGTGGTCGGAAAGTTCCCGGACGGCCGGGGACTTGCGGGGCGGGTGCAGCGACTCAATTATTGACATTGTTGACCGACTTGACATTATTGACCGACCGCATCGGCAGGGCGTCCTGTGGATGCCCTGCCGGATCATCCGTGGAGACATCATGCGTACCTCGACCCGTCTCGGGACCGCCACTGCGGCCGTCCTGCTGCTGCTCAGTGGGTTTGCCACTCCTGCCCTGGCCCACGTCAGTGTGAACCCGTCCACCGCCAGTCAGGGCGGCTTCTCCGCACTGACCTTCCGGGTGCCGAACGAGGACGCCGCCGCCTCGACGACCACTGTGCAGGTCGTCTTCCCCGAGGACGCGCCGGTGGCGTCCGTGTCGGTCAAACCGGTGCCCGGCTGGTCGTACGCCGTCCACCGCCGAACCCTCGACACGCCGATCGACAACCATGGGGAGGCGATCAGCGAGGTGGTCTCCGACATCGAGTGGACCGCGGCATCCGAGGAGAACGCCGTCCAGCCGGGCGAGTACCAGGATTTCGCGGTGTCGGTGGGGCCCCTGCCGGAGACGGAAACGATGACCTTCAAGGCACTGCAGACCTATTCCGACGGCGAGGTCGTACGCTGGATCGAGACCAGCGAGCCCGGCCAGGCCGAGCCCGCGAAGCCGGCCCCGATCCTGCAACTGACCCCTGCCGAGGGTGGCCACGGACACGGGGATGCCGCCACTTCGGGGACCGCCGCCGACACGACCGGGGTCGATCAGGCGACCCAGGCTCTGCCCGCCACCGACACGCGGGCGAACGCCGCGCTGGCCGTGGCCGTGGCCGCGCTGGTGATCGGAGTCGCGGGAGGCGCGGCGGGGGTGGCTGCGCTGCGGCGACGGTCGTGAGGCCACGACGACCTGTCAGCCCTGCCCGACCCGGACCGGTCGGCGGACGTCTGCGTTCGGCTCGTCCTGCCACCGATCGATGAGGTCCAGGCGGGCCGCCGTCGCCAGCTCGGTCAGGTCGTACGACTCGTCCATGATTCCTCCCGGGGGCGGGCAGCCGGGGAGGGCTGCCAGACTCCGACGCTAGGGGGCCGGTGGACGAGCGACCAGCCCCAGCTGGGGGAGGAAGAGCCGGTCAGAAGTCGGTGGCGACCTGGAGCGGGTGGCGGTAGCCCGAGACGGTGGCGCCCTCGACCGACAACGCGACCAGTTTGCGGGCGACGGGGGCCGGTGCTGCACCGAGGATCCTGTCGACACCTCGGGCCAGGCGCATCAGCGGCGCGTTCTGCAGGCGCGCCACGGTGCCCACCGCCAGGTTCCAGGGGGAGGCGGTGGTCGGCTCGGCCGGCGGCAGGTGGCCGGTGCCATGCTTGGCCTCGAAGGTGCGCCGGGCCGCGCCGGAGTGGAAGGCCCGCTTGGCACGGATCTCGACCGACTGGGCGGCGGCATGGTGCAGGGTCTCCAGCTCCGGGGCCAGCACGATCGGGACTCCTGCCTGGTGGAGCCGGAACCCCCAGTCGACGTCCTCCCACCCGTACGCTCGGTAGGCCGGGTCGTACGGTCCGACCAGGTCGTACGTGCCGCGGGTGACGGAGACGTTGCCGCCCCAGTAGCGCCAGGTGTCCTCCGGGGCCACGCGGTACGCGTCGTCCCGGAACTTTTCGTCCATCGGGCGGCCATAGGCACGTGCGTACGGGGAATTGGGGAAGGAGTTCAGGCACAGCCCGACGACCCCGACCGGGGAGCCACCGTGCCGGTCCTTGAGCCGGGTCACGTAGTGCGGTCCGGGTTCGAGGTCGTCGTCGCAGCGGACCAGGATGCGGCCGGTCGCGGACTCGAAGCCGGCGTTGAGCGCGGCCGCCCGCCCTCGGTTCTCCGGGAAGACGATCGTCCGCACCGGCAGGTGCCCGTAGCCGGCCAGGACCTGCCCGGAGCCGTCGATGTCGCCGTCGAGCACGATGACGGCCTCCCACGAGGAATCCGCCTGTCCCTCCAGTGCCCGCAGGAGGACCGGCAACCGGTCGGCTCCGCCTCGTGAGGGCACGACGATGGAGACATCTGGGGTGCTCATGGCTTCCTTCCCTCCGCGACGGCTCCGCGCCCGACCGGGAGCGGGCAGCCGTTCCGATCCGGTGCTCTCCGAGTCGCATCGGGTAGCCATGCTATCGCCCTCCAGCAGGTTCTCGCGGCATTACGGGATCCGATCGAGGTGAATGCGCTCCTGCGCGAGGCTTGCGATCCTGCGCACCTCCGGGAGTACGTCCTCATCGAGGGGGATCGTCGTCCGCTCCGCGGTGAAGGACAGGATGCCCGCCGGGTCGTCGTCGGGACGGTTGCCGCTGATGATCTGCGACAGCCCCTTGGCCGCATCCCGCAGGCGGCCCGCCGTGACCGGTACCGCGTGGCGGGTGCGGATGCGGTCGGCGACACCCTGGTACAGGTCCTGGATGGCGTGATGGCGGTTGCTCGCCACCGGGAGGCGGACGACCTGGCTGATCGCATCCTGTCCGCCCAGATCTGGGGCACTCGACGGGGACCGGCCGGCAAGAGCCAGGTCGAGGATGCTCAGGCCTGCCCACAGTTCCGTGGCTTCCCGCCACTGCCGGGCCGCATCGGCCCGGGCGACCGCCTCGGCGAGGGGTAGGACGGGCGGGGCGGTGTACGCTGCCGGCGCGCCGGCCGCAAGGACCGCGTCGCCGCGCGCGAAGACGTCGATGGCCCGCCGGATCTGGTCCGCCTCCCGCCGGCTTCCGGGCAGGCGCGAGGGCCGTGGCAGCGGCAACTCCTGGGCGGTGCGCAGGGCGGCGAAACTGACATGGGTCAGGGCATTCGAGTGCCCGAGCCGTTGGCGCCACAGCCCATCGATGGTCCAGGCGAGGGCCGTGGACTCCCGGTTGGTGGCCGCTTCGATCGGCCCACGGGGCAGCCAGTCGGGCGGCTGGGGCTCCCGGTGCCCGTCCACCTGGAAGAAGCGCACGTGGTCGGCACGGTAACGAGGGGGATGGCTGGGATCGAACCCGGCGATCACCAGACGTTCCGGGTCGAGACCGGCCAGCAGCACCCACCCCTGCTCGGGCACCCGAACCATCAGGCCCGCCGGCGTGAGAGTGGCCGTACGACTCTCGCGCGGTATCCGAGCGGCGGCCTCGACGGCGGCGAGCTCTCCGATCCGGCGAACGAGCGCGAGGTTCTCGGCGACGCGCCGGGCCGTTTCGTGGACGATGGGGGCAAGCTCGACGGGACCCTCGCCCGGGGCGAGTGGCAACGGGGCACCGACCAACCGGTGCAGCTCCGTCAGTCTGGCGTACGCCTGCCGGATCCGGCCCTCGTCGGGCTCGCGCGTGCTGATGCGGCCGACCAGCGCGCGGAGATGCGCGCCGAACCGGGCCGGTTCCGACGCGATCTCGGCGGTCAGCACAGCGTTCCAGCACACCTGCGCGAGGCCGGTCGCGTTCTCGTCCTCGGCGATCAGTTCGGGATCGGCGGCACTGCGGATCTCTTCGGCGAGCAGGCCTCGACTGGTGTCGTCATCCAGGAACGGCTTGAAGGCCCAGCTGAGGTACGAGTCGGACCAGGGATGATCCGGGTCGAGCGGCTCGAAGTGGCCGGTGCCATCGCCCGGGTTGTTCGACTGTTCATCCAGCCTCGCGCCGGACACGTGCCAGCGACCGTCCTCGAACCACGTCAGGGTGCCGGGGCAGTCCCCCGGGTAGAGCCGGGCGAGATCCTTACCGGAACGCAGCCCCAACCACTCGGGCGCGGCCGGCCCCGCTTGTCCTGCGGCGAGGTGAGCCTCCGGCGTCTCGGCCTGTTGGAAAGGCGACCAATCATCCCAGTCCGATCCGATGACGAGCCACCGTTCCCCGGCCGGACCATCCGCGAACCGCTGCACCCAAAGGTCTGCGTACGCCCCGTCATCGGCCTGGTAGCCGCCCGGGACCGGGGTCGGTCCCGACGGAACGTCCCCGGACCGGGTCAGCGCCTCGGTGTAGATCGCGAGCAGACCGATCCGCGTGACGACCTGGTGGAGGTCGGTGAGGGGCGGCGCGGGCCGGTCGTTCATCGGAGGCCGATGGTCGCGGTTCATGCCTGCATCACATCCGCCGGAGGTTACGA
>JBIQHF010000039.1:0-6238 GCA_044508675.1 Propionibacteriaceae bacterium
CCTGCTGGAGTACCACGTGTCCACCGGTGCGGCCGGTCAGGCCCGCGGCGGGGACGTGGCCGGTCTGGTGCTGGTGGCCCCGACCGCCGTGGCGGCCGGCATCCTGGTCCTCCGCCGTCACCGACTCGGTCCGGTACTGGCCCTCAGCCCGGCGGCGTACGGCCTGTACATGTACTTCCAGCTCGCCATCAGCGGGGACCCGGCCCGGTACCCGGGCAATAGCGAGTACTTCTTCCCGTTCCTGCTGGGCATGTTCATCCTGTGCGGTCTGGTCCTGTTGATGGCGGTGCAGGTGCCGGTCCCGCCGGGCGTCCGCTCGTCGCGCCTCCTGGATCGCGTCATCGGCATCTATTTCTTGGTGGTGGCCACCTTCCTGGTCCTCGGACTCCACCTCCCGGGTCTGAGGGCCGTCTGGCAGGGCGCGCCGTCCTCGGAGTACCTCGCCGACCCGGGGCTCTTCTGGATCGTGAAGACGATGGATCTCGGCATTGTCGTGCCGATCGCCGTCATCGCAGGGGTCTCCCTCCTGCGCAGCCCGGACCGGGTCGGGCTGCTCAGGTACGGGCTGACCGGATGGGCCGCGCTGCTCGTCTCCTCGGTGGCCGGCATGGCCGTGGTGATGCAGGCGACCGGCGACCCGGCGGGATCCATGGTCAACACCGTCGTCTTCGGTGCCTTCGCCCTGCTGGCCCTGGCCCTGGCCGTGCTCACCCACCGTCCTTTGGCCCGCCGCCAGGAACAGGTGCCCTGACATCCCCTCGACCAGTCCACGCACCAGGTGGGTCGCCACCGTTGCCGAGACGGGAACCAACGAATTCCAATCAGCCTCATCGAACGTAACGGTCGCCCCGGAACCTCATCTGTTCAAAAATCGCACACCTGGAGATCCGGGAACTGAAGTTGGGCGAACGCATCGCCGAGGGGCGCGCTCTACGCGACCTGACCCAATCACAGCTGGCACAAGCCACTTCCTTGGACCGTAGTGCCCTCGCGAAGATCGAAACGGGACAGCGCCGGGTTTCCGCTCTTGAGCTCGCGAACATCGCAGAGGCTCTGGAACTTCGAATCGATTGGTTCACGTCGCCGAGCCCTCCTGCCGTGGTCTCCCATCGGAACATGGCGGACCCAGGCGCCGCGAATCCCACGATCGACTCCACGCTCGAAGACCTCGTCAGGGACGTGCTGTTCGTCTCCGATCAGCGCCCCGGCCTTCTGCTGGGCTCCCCCCCTCCAGTTGCTGCCCCGAACTCGAACACGGAGGCCGAGGAACTCGCGAAGGTCGCGCGAGAGATGCTGGAAGTCTCGCCTGAAGTACCCATGCCCGCTCTGGCGTCCACGGTCGTCAAGCTGGGCGTTCTCGCATTCTCATTCGATCTGGGCGACCAGGCTCAGCCACTTTGCCAAAGCAGATTGGCTGGGCATCCTGAAGGCTTTGACGAGTGACAAGCGGGCGGTCATTCCAGACATTGTCCAGCAAGAGTTGCGGCAGGGAGCCTCTAGCCATCCACATCTGGAACGGGTGCTGAATTGCACGTGGCTGGAGGTAGTGGAGTTGTCCTCGGACGAAGAACTTGAGCTCTTCGCAGCGTACAGCGCCTCACTCGTCGGCCCAGACCGGCGGAGTATCGGTGAGTGCGCCGTGCCGGCTGTAGCCGAAGCTGGACCAGCCACAGCCGTGGTGGACGACCGGGTGGCACGAAACGTGGCATCCTCAAGGAACGTTGCGGTGAGGGGCTCGCTCGGACTGATGTGTGATGCCATTCGCGCTGGCCTTCTGACTGTCCCTCTCGTTTCAGCCATTGCTGACGATCTGCTAGCCGGCGACTACCGGTTACCTTTCACACTGGGGGGCTTCGAACGCTGGGCCTCCGAGAACGACACGTTCTGAACTGTTCGTCACGTCGTATTGTGGGAGTAGTCGGCTCATCAGGGTTGGATGTGCGCGGGCATGGTGTTGTGCACCGGGCCCACTACCGTTGAAGGGTGAAGACCTTCGGCCGGACGCGGATCCCCGACACGGTGCCCCGGCCCATGCTCGTGGTAGCCCGGACCCGCCCAGGATCCGGGTACCACGCCGGTGCGGTGCGTGGCGTCGTCGTCCTGGCCGACTCCCGCCCCGGCCCCCGGCTGCCAGGGCGAGGCGGGCAGGTCCTTGCTTTCGTCGTCCTGGCCGCTCTCACCCTGGTGGCCACCGGCATCGTCCGCTCCCTCGCCCCGGCCGACGCCTGGATCCCTCTGGCCATCGGCCTGGGTCCGACCCTGGTCGGCGCAGGGTTACTGCTGGCCAGCCGCGCGGCGGCGGCCCGGCTGGTCGGCGGACCCGGTTCGTTCCCCATCGTCGGCCGTGACCATCGACTCGATTTGGAGACCATCGACCGGGTCAGCGCATCCTGGCCGGACCGGGAGCGGTTCGACACCCTCCAGCGCGCGGGCACCGATCCGCGGTGGGGCCGCTGGACCGCCGCCGGGATGCGGGAACGTCACGAGGACGACCGCTACGCGTGACCGTCGGGGCCCTCCGCCGCTCATGTGCGCTGCGGCACCACGAACACCAGCTGCGGCGACAGCTTCACCAGCCGCTCGGCGACCGACCCCAGCACCGCCCGGCCCAGCCAACCACGTCCGTGCGTACCGACGACGAAACAGCGCACCGGATGCATCTTGGTGTAGTCGGCCAGGGTCTGCGCGGGATTCGGCCCTTCGAGCACCACCTGTTCCGCGTCCGGCACCCCCATCTCGGCCGCCGCGTCGCTCACGGCGCGTTCGGCCTCCGCAGCCCAGGCCTGTGCCTGGTCCTCGGCGATGACGCCGGGTCCCAGGTCGACGTCAGTCGTCCGGCGGACCATCGTGACCGTGATCGGTAGGTCGAGCGCGATCATGCCCAGGGCGACCTTGCCGGCCTCCACCGAGCGCTCCGACCCGTCAATGCAGACCACGACCGGGCCCTTCGGCTCGGCCGGCAGCTCATCCCCGCCGACCAGCACCGGGCAGGGCGAGTGACGCAGCAGATGGTTCGACACCGAGCCGAGGAAGAGCCGGGCTGCTCCGCCGAGGCCACGGGTGCCGAGCACCGCCAGGTCGGCCTCCTGCTCCTTGAGGTAGTCCACCAGCGTCGGACCCGGCTCGCCGATCAGCACCTCGATACTCGACTCGTCCAGGCCCACCTGGTCTGCCACACGCCTGGCCTGGTCGAGGCCCTCGTCGATCAGCTGGTTCTGCTCCTGGACCGCGTCGCGCGCTGTCATGCCGACCGCGACCGACGGGATCCCGGCCCCGGTGCCGCCCAGGATCCCGCCGCCGATGTCGTACGTCACCTCCTGCACGGTGATCGCCAGCACCACCCGCCAACGCTCGCGGTCGAGCAACGCGAGCCCGGCCCGGATGGCCTGCGCCGAGACGTCCGATCCGTCGGTGCAGCACACGACGAGGTCATTCATATCCGCCCCACTCCCCTGCGGTTCCGCTGAGTCCACGGTAACCCGGCAGGGACGTACCCGACAGGCGTCGGCGGTCAGCTCTTCTGCAGATGCTCGGAGAGCATCACGAGGATGCCGCTGGGCCCACGGAGATAGGTGACCTTGCAGAGGTCCTCGTACGTCCCGACACCGCGGAGCGGATGATAGTCATGCTTCGCGGCGATCTCGAGGGACGCCTCGAGATCATCGACGGAGAAGGCAATGCGGTGCGTGCCGATGTCGTTGGGACGGCATGGATCCGTCTCGATCGGGTCGGGGTGGAGGTACTCGAAGAGTTCAAGGCAACCGTTGCCGTCCGGCGCCTGAAGGAAGGCGATGTTGACGTGGTTGCCGTCGAGACCGGCAGCGGTCTCGGCCCACTCGCCGCTGGCCGTGTCCCGGCCGACGACAGTCAGACCGAGGTCAGTGAAGAAGGCGATCGACGCTTCGAGGTCGCGGACAGTGATACCGACATTCTCGAGCTTGATGGACATGGCTGCACGCTACACGTCGGATGGGCCACGCCAGGGTCCCGACTGCGAGTCCGCGCCGGATCTGTTCCGATATCCTTCTAGACACTACTTGAAAAGTAGCTTTTATGGAGATACTCTTCAAGCATGAAGTCGGTGGAGGCTCTGCGCATTCTGGCCGACATAACCGCCTACCAGTGGGGCATGGTGACGTCTGCCCAGGCCGGGCTGCACGGAATCACCCGCCTGGACCTCTCGCGACTCGCCAAGGCCGGCCATCTGGAGCGCCTGGCCCACGGCGTCTACAAGGACGCCGGGGCACCGGGAGACCCGTTCGATGACCTGCGCGCGGCTTGGCTGAGTACGGAGCCCAAGATCATGGGTGAGGCACGCATCAAGGATCGCGAAGATGGCGTCGTGGCTGCCAGTGCTTCTGCCGCTCGGCTCCACGACATCGGTGACCTATGGGCCGACCGACATGAGTTCGTCTCCCCCAAGCGCCGGCAGAGCCAGCGAACCGAGATCCGTTACCGTCAGCGCACCCTCGACCCGCGCGACGTGACACTCGTCGATGGGCTCCCAGCAATGACGGTAGAGCGAACCATCGCCGATCTCGTCGACGAAATCGGCGATCTCAGTCTCGTCGCTGACGCACTCCGAGACGCGGCGCTCAAGCGGAACCTCGACGTCCCTCGACTCCAGGAACTGCTGGCCCCCCTCGCCAGGCGCCACGGACTCAGAAGCGGCGATGGCGTCGCCCTACTGAATCAACTCCTCCAGATCGCTGGCATCGATCGGGACACCGTTGCTCGGCGGGTCGCTGCGGACCCTTCCCTCGGCTCGCTGGTCGCGGCGAGCTACCTCGACCACCTCAGCGAGATGGACCTTGGTCGGCTGATCGTGACACCGGAGATGCAGAAAGCCATGCGTTCAGTCCAGGACTCCATCGCAGCAACGCTCCATGCCGCCCTGGCTCCGACCATGAAATCCCTAGCGACGATCCCCATCCCGAGTACAGGTGTCGACCACGTTGCGAAGAAGCTCACGGAACAGTTCGCCACGGCCGAAGCAATGAAGAAGCTCAGCCAGGCGTGGGCCACGTCGCTGAACGCGAGCCCCGCATTCTCGCCCAAGACTCTGGCTACTATTCGCGCAGCGCGGCAGGCAGCCGTTGATGAATGAGCCAGAGCCCTATCCTCTTCCGGGCGGTGTCGAGAGCGCGATCAAGGCTCTACCCCGTCGTTGATCAGATCGCAGACAAGGTCTGCGCAACCATGACCAGGTACAGCGAACGCGCCTCCAGTCGCGAGAAGGACCTCGTTGACCTAGTCGTGTTCGCGACCACACAAGACGTTGACGGCACCGCGCTCGGAATCGCGATCGTCACTGAAGCACGCCGGCGCAGGATGAACCCGATCGCTCATTTCATTGTTCCGACTTCGTGGGGAGCCGGATACGCCAAGCTCAGCAGGTCCGTGCCCTACTGCAGCGACTACCGCACAGTCGAGTTCGCCAGTGCTCTCGTCACTCGCCTGATCGACCCAGCACTCTCGGGGGATGCCCACGGCAAGATCTGGTCGCACGAAGTCCTCGCCTGGCGCTGACCCGGGACTGCCTCGCAAAGCTGCGTCCCACTGGGACTGCTGTTCAGCCGCGCTTGACGATGTCGACCGAGACCTCGACCGCAGGAATGGCCCCCCTGTTCTCCAGCCAATGCGTCGTGTGGCGGTTCTCGGGCCAGCCCACACCCGGCCCATAATCGGTGGCGACACCGTCGCGATGATCGGTAATCGTGCCCTGCAGCACGTAGACGGTGCCCGGGCGTCCCTTGTGGTCGTGGAGCGGCCCGAAGACACCACCTGGCTCGATGGTGAACCTCCGCAGGCGAAGTTCGTACCCCTGCAGGCCTTCGATCTCGTCGGCAAGGTCGACTGCCGCCAGCAGCTCCGCCGTGACGCCCTGCGTCTCCGGTACCGCCTGTTCGTCACTCATGGTGCACTCCTGCCCGGAGGTCGAAGTCCGGGGCAAGATGCCTCAGGGATCAGTTCGGCCACCACTCGTACGATGCGGGCTACCGCCTACTCATTCACGGTGCGCCGCCATCGTCGGGAGGTCAAGAGATCGCGTTACCCCTCAGGAATCCTCGACCTGGCGAACTTCGGGGCAGGCGACCCTATGGGAACCACGCCCTGAGCAACTTCTGGACATGGGTTGGCAGCCCAGGCCGACCTCGATGAGGCCAGGATGGATCCGCTACGACTGAGGTTGACCCCGTAACCCGGACACCGTCTTGGCGGGTTCCTTTGTCAGGGA
>JBIQHF010000023.1:0-46500 GCA_044508675.1 Propionibacteriaceae bacterium
CGCTGGAGTGGGCCACCTCGTGCCCGCCGCCGCAGTTCAACTTCACGTCGCTGCCCAAGATCCGTTCCGAGGCTCCGGCGTTCGACCTGCACCATCCAATGATCGCGGCCCACTCCGAGCGGCGCCTCTACCAGGAGGTCCCGGAGGCGATCAGCGACGAGGCCGTCCATCGCCACCCGCAGGACACGTAGCACTGACCTGGCCCCCCGGGCAAGGGCCCGGACGGTTCGACCGCCCGGGCCCTTCGTGTTGACGTCACCAGCTGCGGCGTTCCAGAGTGGCTGCGGCTGTCCGGGGAGTTCCCGAAGGCTGCCCCCGAGCCTGCCTCCGCAACGCTGTCACCCATCCCGACCCCACGCCGCTAGGATCGGCCTGCAGGCCGCGTGGAATCCGGTGCGACTCCGGAGCGGTCCCGCCACTGTGTGGAAACGTACGGTCCCCCGACGCGTACGTCCGAGCCAGGGCATCACGGCCTGCCGGTCCGTCCTGCCGGACGGCCGCCGACTCGACCACGCGGGCGAGGTACCCGCAGGGAGGCCGCATGCGTACATACCCCTTCTCGGCAGTCGTCGGTTCCGACGACATGCGACTGGCACTGGTCCTGACCACCATCTCCCCCGCGATCGGCGGGGTCCTGGTCCGGGGCGAGAAAGGCACCGCGAAGTCCACCACGGTCCGTGCCCTGGCCGAGCTGCTGCCCCCGCAGCACGTCGTCGAGGACTGCCGCTTCGGCTGCGACCCCACCGCCCCGGACCCGACCTGCCCCGACGGGCCGCACATCGCCGGGCAGCCCGGCACCACCCGACCGGCCCGGCTGGTGGAGCTGCCGGTCGGGGCGACCGAGGACCGGGTGATCGGTTCCCTGGACCTGGAGCAGGCGCTCGGCGCCGGGCAGGTCCGCTACGAGCCCGGCCTGCTGGCCGACGCCAACCGGGGCCTGCTGTACGTCGACGAGGTCAACCTGCTGCACGACCACCTGGTCGACCTGCTCCTCGACGCCGCCGCCATGGGCCGCAACAGCGTCGAGCGCGACGGCGTCTCGGTCTCCCATGCCGCCCGAATCGTCCTGGTCGGCACGATGAACCCCGAGGAGGGCGAGCTGCGCCCGCAATTGCTCGACCGCTTCGGCCTCACCGTCGAGGTGGCCGCCCCGCGCGACCCGCGGCTGCGCGCCGAGGTCGTCCGCCGCCGCCTCGCGTACGACGCGGACCCAGAGGGCTTCGCGGGGGCGTACGACGCCGAACAGCAGGCCACCCGGACCCGGCTGGCAGAGGCCCGCGACCGCCTGCCCGCCGTCGTCCTCGACGAGGGCGCCCTGCTGAAGATCGCCGAGATCTGCGCGGCCTTCGAGGTCGACGGGATGCGCGCCGACATCGTCACCGCCCGGGCTGCGACCGCCCACGCCGCCTGGCACGGGCGTGCCCGGGTGACCAAGGACGACATCCGGGCCGCCGCCCGCCTGGCCCTGCCGCACCGGCGCCGACGCAACCCGTTCGACGCCCCCGGGCTGGATGAGGACCTGCTCGACCGTCTCCTGGACGACCTGGACGACGAGCCCGAACCGCCGGACGACCCCAGCCCCGATCCCCCCTCCGACGGACCCGGCGACAGACCGGACGGGGGACCCGACGGCGATCCGAACAACCACCCAGGCGCCATGCCGGCGGGCGATGATCCGAGCCCGACGACCACGCCCGACACGGACACGCCCGACACGAACAAGGACGCGGACCCAGCCCCGGAGATCGGCCAGGACGCCGCACCCCAGCTCGTCGCCATCCCGGGCCAGCCGTACCGCACCCGCCGGCTGGAGGCCCGGGGCGTCGGCACCGGCGAGGCCGGTCGCCGTTCCCGCGCGATCACCTCCCAGGGCCGTACGGTCGGCGCCGGTCGGGAGGGCCGCACCGTGCACTTGCCTGCCACGATCCGCGCCGCCGCACCGCACCAGGCCACCCGTGGTCGCGCCACCGGCAGGCTGCGGCTGGTCGTCGGTGACCTGCGCCGCACCGTCACCGAGGGCCGCGAGTCCAACCTGGTGCTGCTGGTGGTGGACGCGTCCGGTTCGATGGCCGCACGCCGGCGGATGGAGGCGGTCAAGACCGCCGTCCTCAGCCTGCTGCTCGACGCCTACCAGCGCCGAGACAAGGTCGGGCTGGTCACCTTCCGGGGCGCCGAGGCGCGGCTGGACCTGCCGCCGACCTCCTCGATCGACACCGCCGCGCGCCGGCTCGCCGAGCTGCCCTCCGGGGGGCGTACGCCACTGGCCGAGGGCCTGGCGCTGGCCGCCGAGGTGCTGCGCCTGGAGCGGATCCGCGACCCGCGTCGCCGGCCGCTGCTGGTGCTGGTCACCGACGGTCGCGCCACCGCCGGCGCCGATGCGCTGGCCCGGTCCCGCCGGGTGGCCGCCCATCTGGCCGGTTACGACGCCGTGGTGGTCG
Organism: Propionibacteriaceae bacterium; assembly: GCA_044508675.1. GTDB lineage: Bacteria > Actinomycetota > Actinomycetes > Propionibacteriales > Propionibacteriaceae > Raineyella. The sequence continues at coordinate 2,439 of JBIQHF010000023.1, forward strand.
ACTGCGAGACCGGCCGGTTCCGGCTGGGCCTGGCCGCCGACCTCGCCGCCCGGATGCAAGCCGACCTGGTCGGTCTCGAGGACATGGGCCACGGCGGCACCGAGGCCGCCACCCGTACGATCGTTGACACCGTGCGGGACCGTACGACCACCGACCTGCGACGAAAGGCCGCCTGATATGCAGGGAACCCCCCAGAACGTGCCCGATGACGGCCTGACCACCCGGCAGCGCCGGAACCGGCCACTGGTCGTGGTCCACACCGGCGAGGGCAAGGGCAAGTCGACCGCCGCCTTCGGACTCGCGCTGCGTGGCTGGAACCAGGGCTGGGACATCGGCGTGTTCCAGTTCGTGAAGTCAGCCAAGTGGCGGATCGGCGAGCAGAGCGCCCTCGAGGCGCTGTCCACGGTGCACCAACAGACCGGCCAGGGCGGGCCGATCGAGTGGCACAAGATGGGGTCGGGCTGGTCCTGGTCCCGCAAGGGCGGCTCCGACGAGGACCACGCGGCCGCCGCCCAGGAGGGCTGGGCCGAGATCAAGCGACGCCTGGCCGCCGAGCGCCACCAGTTGTACGTGCTCGACGAGTTCACCTACCCGATGAGGTGGGGCTGGATCGACCCGGCCGAGGTCGCGGCGACACTGCAGGACCGCCCCGGCACCCAGCACGTGGTGATCACCGGGCGCAGCTGCGCACCGGAGGTGCTCGAGGTCGCCGACCTCGTGACCGAGATGACAAAGGTCAAGCATCCGTTCGACAACGGCCAGAAGGGCCAGAAGGGGATCGAGTGGTGAGCGAGGAGACTCCGCTGGCCCGCGTCGTGGTCGGTGCCCCGGCCTCGGGCCAGGGCAAGACGACCGTCGCGACCGGCCTGATGGCAGCACTGGCCCGGGAGCCGTACGGCCTGGACGTGGCCGGCTTCAAGGTCGGCCCCGACTACATCGACCCGGGCTACCACGCGCTGGCCACCGGCCGCCCGGGCCGTAACCTCGACCCCTGGCTGCAGGGCGAGGAGCGGATCGTCCCACTGCTGCTGCACGGCGCCCAGACCCCCACCACGGCCCGGCTGGCGATCATCGAGGGCGTGATGGGCCTGTTCGACGGCAAGCTCGAGACCGACGGCTACGCCTCCACCGCGCACGTCGCCGAGCTCACCGAGTCCCCGGTCATCCTCACCGTCGACATCTCCCACGCCTCCCGGACGGTCGCCGCGGTCGTCGGTGGGCTGGCCGCGTTCGAGGAGAACGTACGGGTCAACGGCATCATCCTGAACAAGGCCGGTTCGACCCGGCACGCCGACGAGGTGAAGCGGGCACTGAAGCGCCTCGGCATCCCGGTCCTCGGCGTGCTGCCGCGCGACGAGGCGATCCACGTGCCGTCGCGCCACCTCGGCCTGGTCCCGGCCGGCGAGCGCGACGAGGCGCTGGCGGCGCTGGACGTGCTCGCCCAGCGGATCACCGACAACATCGACCTGGCCCGGGTGGTGAAGATCGCGATGACCGCCCCGCGGCTGTCCGGCCCGGCCTGGGACCCGGCCGCGGAGGTCCACGCCCCGGCCACCACGGCCCGGCCCCGGATCGCCGTCGCGGGCGGGCGCGCGTTCACGTTCCGCTACGCCGAGACGACCGAACTGATCGAGGCCGCCGGCTGCGAGCCGGTCGAGTTCGACCCGATCGGGGACCGTACGCTCCCCGCCGACACCGCCGGGATCTACCTGGGCGGCGGCTTCCCCGAGGTGCACGCCCAGGACCTCTCCGGCAACCAGACCATGATCGCCTCCATGAGGGAGGCGATCATGGCCGGCACCCCGACGATCGGCGAGTGCGCCGGCCTGCTCTACCTGTGCCGCGAGGTCGACGGCCATCCGATGGTCGGCGCGGTCGGGGCGACCGCCGCGATGACCCCGCACCTCACCCTCGGTTACGCCGACGTCGAAGGGACGCACGGCCACCGGTTCCACCGGACCTCGACCGACCCGGCTGACCCGGCCATGCCGCCGAACGTGCACGCCTCCTACCTGCACGTGCACTGGGCCGGGGCTCCGCAGCTGGCCCAGGAGTTCTGCGACGCGGCGCACGCCTTCGTGGCGGCCCGCCCGGACCTGCACCACCACGGGGACGCCGAGGTCGGCGAGGGCCTGGTCGACCTGGCCGTCAACGTCCGTACGCCCACCCCGCCGGCCTGGCTGGTCGAGACGATCACCGCGACCCTGCCGCACCTCGGGGCCTACCCGGACCCGACCGCCGCCCAGGAGGCGATCGCCGCGCACCACGGGGTGAGCCCGGACATGGTGCTGCCGACCGCGGGCGCCGCGGAGGCGTTCACCCTGATCGCCCGCGCCATCGCCGGCGAGCGGCCGGTCGTGGTGCACCCACAGTTCACCGAGCCGGAGACGGCCCTGCTGGCGGCGGGACGGACGCCGATCCGGCACGTGCTGGCACCGCCGTTCACCCTGGACGTGGACGCGCTGCCCGCGACCGACCTGCTGTTCGTCGGCAACCCGACCAACCCCACCAGCGTGCTGCACGACGGTGAGTCGCTGTGGCGGCTGGCGGTGCCGGGCCGGGTCGTGGTGATCGACGAGGCGTTCATGGACTCCGTCCCCGGGGAGCACGAGTCGCAGATCGACACGGAGATGGACCACCTGCTGGTGCTGCGCTCGCTGACCAAGACGTGGGGCCTGGCCGGGCTGCGCGCCGGGTACGTGGTCGGGGACCCGGCGCTGGTCCGGCTGCTCGCCGCCCAGCAGCCGACCTGGTCGGTCTCCTCCCCCGCCCTCGCCGCGATGTTCGCCTGCTCCTCGGACCGGGCCACGGTCGAGGCCCAGTTGGCCGTGATCCAGACGACCCGGCACCGCGACCACCTGCTCGGGGCCCTGGCCGGCCTCGGCTGGGACGTGGTCCCCGACCCCGCCGGCCCGTTCGTGCTGGCCGACACCCACGACCCGGGCACCCGCCAGCGCCTGCGCGAGCGGGGATTCGCCGTCCGCCGCGGCGACACGTTCCCCGGACTGGGACCCACCTGGGTGCGCGTGGCCGTCCGCGAACCCGCCGTCACCGATGCCCTCGTGGAGGCCGCCCGTGTTTGAGCTCGACGTCACCGGCCGGAACGTCCTGGTCACCGGCCTGGACGGCACCACCACCGCCCAGGTCGCCGCACTCGTCCGCGAGGGCGCCCACGTCACCGTTTCGGCCGAGCAGCTGCCCACCTCGCTGACCGACCTGGTCCAGCGCGGCCTGCTGACCCACGACGTCGACCCGCAGGGATCGTACGACCTGGTCATCGCCCCCCACCCGGCCCCGACCACCGCCCCCGAACCCACGCCCGGTGGCGGCCGGGTCACCCTGGTCGGTGGCGGCCCCGGCGACCCGGGCCTGATCACCGTCGCCGGCCTGGCCGCCCTGCGCGAGGCCGACGTGGTCGTCACCGACCGGCTCGCCCCGCTGGCCTGCCTGGCCGAGCTCCCGCCGTACGTCGAGGTGATCGACGTGGCGAAGATCCCGCGCGGCGAGCAGACCTCCCAGGGCCGGATCAACCAGGTGCTGCTGGAGCAGGCGGCGCTCGGCAAGCACGTCGTCCGCTTCAAGGGCGGCGACTCGTTCGTGTTCGGCCGCGGCGGGGAGGAGGTCGTCGCGCTCGCCGAGGCCGGCATCCCGGTCGAGGTGATCCCCGGAGTGACCTCGTCGATTGCCGCGCCGGAGCTGGCCGGCATCCCGGTCACCCACCGCGGCGTCGCCCAGGGCTTCGTCGTCGTGTCGGGACACGTCCCGCCCGGCGACCCGCGGTCCACGGTGAACTGGGCGGCGCTGGCGCACAGCGGTCTCACCCTGGTCGTCCTGATGGGCGTCCACACCCTGCACACCATCTGCACCGGCCTGATCGGCCACGGCTTGGACCCCACCACCCCGGCCGCGACGATCGCCGACGCGGGGCTGGCCAGCCAGCAGGTGGTGCGCGCCACCCTGGAGACGCTGCCGGCCGCCGTGCTGGAGGCCGGCCTCGGTTCGCCGGCCGTGACCGTGATCGGCGCGGTTGCGGGCCCGGAGCTGCCCGGCACGGACGGCCTGGCCGAGCAGGGGCTGGTGCGGTGAGCGTCCTGGTCCTCGGCGGCACCCGGGAGGCCCGCGACCTGGCCGCCCTGCTGATCGGGGCGGGCATCCCGGTCACCTCCTCGCTGGCCGGCCGCGTGTCGCGGCCCGCCCTGCCGATCGGTGACGTACGGATCGGCGGGTTCGGTGGCACGGCGGGCCTGGTCGCCTACGTCCGCGAGCAGGGCGTCCGCGCGGTGGTCGACGCGACCCACCCGTTCGCCGCGACCATCTCCGAGCATGCCGCCGCGGCCGCCCGCATGACCGGGGTCCCGCTGCTGCGCCTGCAGCGCCCGGGCTGGGAGGACCATCCGGGCGCCGATATCTGGCACTGGGTCGACTCCACCGCGGACGCCGTCCGCGCCGCCGAGCGGCTGGGCCGGCGCACCTTCGTCACCACCGGGCGCCAGACGCTGGCGGCGTACGCGGGCTGGACCGACCGGTACGCGCTGGTCCGCGTGGTCGAACCGCTTCAGGGGCCGGTACCGTCAGGCTGGGAGGTGCTGCTGTCGCGGGGACCGTACGACCTGGCCTCGGAGACCGCGCTGCTGCGGGACCACCGGATCGACGTGCTCACCACCAAGAACTCCGGCGGGTCGCTGACCGAGGCCAAGCTGCAGGCGGCGGCCGACCTGGGCGTCGCGGTCGTGGTCGTGCGCCGGCCCCCGCCCCCCGCGGGCGTGACCACGATCACGGCACCAAGTGAAGTTGCGCACTGGCTGGCGGATATTGCGCACGACTGAGGCTGGCTGACCCCTGCGTTCCTAGCTTCGGGACTATCCCCGCACCAAGGAGCATCCCATGGGTCACCGTCAACGTCGCCGAGGGGCCCTCGCCGGCCTCGTCCTGGTCCTCACCGCCACTGCGACTCCGCCGGCGTTCGCCGCGCCCCCCGAGGAGGCCGGCTCCCCCGGGTCGCTGATGGTGGTGCTGGACTCCTCCGGTTCGATGGCGGCGCCGGACGCCGACGGCAGGCCCCGGATCGACGCCGCCCGCACCGCCCTCGATGACCTCATCAGCGGTCTGCCGGCCCACCAGCAGGTCGGCATGCGCGTCTTCGGCGCGACCGTCGCGGAGTCCAGTGACCCCGGCGCGTGCACCGACTCCCAACTGGTGGTGCCGATCGGCACCGACAATCGCGCCGCCCTCGGCACCGCCGTCGGCGACTACCAGCCGAAGGGCGACACCCCGATCGGCTTCGCCCTGCAGGAGGCGGGCAAGGATCTGGCGGCGACCGACGGGAATCGTACGATCCTGCTGGTCTCGGACGGTCAGTCGACCTGTCGGCCCGACCCCTGTGACGTGGCCGCCGAACTCTCCGGTGACGGAATCGACCTGCAGATCCACGCGGTCGGCCTGTCGGTCGACGAGGCGACGCGAACGCAGTTGCGGTGCATCGCGGAGAAGGGCCACGGCACCTACGTCGACGCCGACAACACCGATGACCTCACCGACGCGCTCGAGCAGGTCTCCCTGCGGGCCGCGCAACAGTTCAGCGTCCGGGGGAGGCCGGTGACCGGCACTGCCGACGAAGCCGGGGCACCGGAGATCACCGCAGGCCAGTGGACGGACGTCTTCGGGCCGAACGGCTCGACAAGGTACTACTCGGTGCGGCGCCAGACCCCGGGGTCGAGCATCCATGTCGGGGTCTCCACCCGGGCCCGTCATGGCTACTCCAGTATCGATCTCGAGCTGACCGGGCCGGGGATTGTTCCGTGGTGCGACTGGGAGCTCTCCATGCCGTCCGAGATCACCGGAGGCGCCAATGTCATGGGCTCGTTGGCCGTGGTGGCGGGCAGCCCCCTGGACGAGGGCGCCGACCCGTGCCGCGACGCGCAGGTCCTGACCTTCAGGATCGAAACGACCGAGGGATCGGCGCTGGCGGGAGTGCCCTTCGAGATCGTGGTCCAGGAGGAGCCACCGATCATTTCAGCGGCCGGACTCCCCGAGTACGGCGATCCCACGTGGCAACCGATGGACACCACCCAGGAGCCGATCCCGCTGGTCGGCGGGGCCTCGTTCAACGACGCACCGCTCCTGGAGCCCGGCCGGACCTACAGCGCTGACCTCGCCACCGGCGAGTCGGTCTTCTACCGGGTCCCGGTGCAATGGGGACAGTCCCTCCAGGCCCAGGCACGGCTGGCGGCCTCCACCGGCGACCGGTCCGGAGACATCGGAGACATCGGATCGGCATCGCTGCGCCTGTTCGGACCGGATCGCCACGGTGTCCACGGGATCTACTTGATGGCCGAGCCCAGCGGCGTCGAGCACACGTTCGAGGACTGGATCTGGGCCGGCAGACAGACTGACCTGCAGGCCGTCTCGAAGCGCGTTGCCTGGCAGAACCGGGGCAGCAACTGTGAGCGACCCGCGATGGCCGGCGACCACTATGTCGTGCTGACGGCCGGCCACAGGTACGAGCCGCGCCTCCAGCCGTACACCCTGACTGTGGGCACGTTCGGGGAGGTGGACGCGGCACCTCCGTACACCACGGTGGCGGGGCCCGCGCAGGCCCGGCCCACGGAGCAGGTCGAGGAGCCCACCGCGCGCAAGCGACCGCCGGGGCCGGTGGTCGGTGGCCTCGTCGGGACCACAACGCTCGCCCTGGTCGCCGGAGGGGTCGTCGTCGCGACCGTCCGCCGCCGACGGATGAGAAGCTGAGGCATGCTCGCACCCTCCCTGCTCGACCGTGCCAACAACCGGGTGGGTGCGACGGAGGCGCTGGTCCTCGCCGACGTCGTCGACCGCGCCTTGCGCGCCGAGGCGGTCGTCGACCGGAACTGGCCGTGAGGACCCATTGTCCGATGGCCCCCGGTCACACAAGAGTTGGCCCCATGATTCCTCGCATCCTGCTGGTGCTCGGCGCGGCCCTGGTCCTGCTGGCCGCCCCCCTGAATGCCCACGCCATCACTTTCGGCCAGCCCGACGGCGATGACCACCCCCAGGTCGTCAGCCTGCTGGTGTTCCAGGACGGGCTCCCCGAGTTCTGCAGCGGCACGCTGCTGCGGAACGACCTGGTGCTGACCGCCGGACACTGCACCGAATCGCCGTCCGGCCGACCCAACGACCTGACCTTGGTCTCGAACGACGAGGCGGGCCTGGCCGGCCTCGACCAGGCCTCCGACCCCATCGCCGAACTCCTCTCCCGCGGCTGGGTCTTCGGGAACGCGCTCGCCCATCCGCAGTACGACTTCGCGAACTTCACCGACCCGGCCGACACTTACGACATCGGCGTGGTCCAGCTGGCCGCCCCCCTCGACACCGGCGGCGTGTACGGGACGCTGCCCGATCCCGGCTTCCTCGACACCAAGGACCGGGGCGCGATCCACAACCGCCAGGTCCGCGTCGTCGGCTACGGACTGCAGGACCGCAAGCCCCCGACCTGGGACATGCGGCGCTGGAACGGGACCTCGTCGATCCTTCTGGTCGGTGAGAGGAAGCTGGGCAGCGACCAACTCGTACGGATCAGCAACTCCCCGGGCCAGGGGATGGGGCCCGGCGGCACATGCCTCGGCGACTCCGGCGGCCCGGCCTTCTGGATCGACCCGGAAACCGGCACCGAGACCGACACCGTGGTCGCGTTGGCCTCGTTCACCAGGACGGGCCGGTGCCAGGGCTGGACCACCTCGTTCCGCACCGACTCCACGGCCGCCCTGGACTTCATCAACCAGTTCCTCTAGGCCCTGTCCGGCACGGGCTGCGCGTGCCATGGTGGATACGGTCCCGCATGCCGCAGAGGCAGGCCGTGCACAGGGGAGTTCCGGATGAAGGCGCTCAGGGTCGTGGGCACGATCGTTGCGGTGGTCCTCGTCCAGGTCGTCGTCCTGCTGGGTGTCCTGTTCGTGGTGCGGACGATCAACGGGGAGCGCTACGGCATGGTGGCCGGGCCGGACGCCACCGACCCGGCCACCTACCCGCTCGACCAGCCGGGCATGACCGTCGAACCGATCCGCGGGCAGTACCTGAACGGCTTCCACCTCGTCCCCGACGAGATCACCCGCTCCGGGCTGGTGGTCACCTTCGGCGGCTCGGACGGGACGCCCGACTACGGGCGCGCGGTCGCCGTCGCCGGGCAGGGCTACGAGGTGCTGGCCCTGTTCTTCTGGGGCGCCGACAACCAGCAGCGTACGTTGGTCGACGTGCCGGTGGACTTCTTCGACGAGGTCCTCGACTACGCCGACCTGGCACCCGCCGAGCCGCTGACGGTGATCGGCACCTCCAAGGGCGCCGAACTGGCCCTGGTCCTGACCGAGCACTACGACCGGATCGACAACGTCGTGCTCTACGGCCCCACCTCGTACCGGTGGCAGGGGCTGGACTTCAGTCCGCGGGCCGGCGGCTCATGGACGTACGACGGTCAGGAGCTGCCGTACCTGGACTTCCGCGACGGGGACCCGCGCGCGGGTCTGGGCACCCTGGCCGGCCTCCTGTTCAACACCCCGGTCGCCTACCGACACACGTACGAGGCGGTGGTGGCCGGCACCGCGGACCTGGCGCCCGCGCGCATCCGGGTCGAGGACTTCGACGGCGACCTGGTCGTCTTCGCCGGCGAGGACGACCAGGTCTGGCAGTCCGAGGTAGCCGCCGAGGAACTCCGGCAACGGCATCCCGGCCGCACCGACGTGCACGTCTACCCGGGGGCCGGCCACATCTTCGACGAGCCTCGCTACGTGGCCGGCATGGACCTGGGTGGCAATCCCGAGGCCAACCGGGCTGCGTTGGAGGATTCCCAGCAGGTGCTGGCCGACGCCCTGGCCGGCTGGCACCGCTGAGGATCAGTCCTGGTGGCCCTTCAGCACCATCATCATGATGCTGGCAGACAGGCCGATGAACTTGGGCACCTGGACCAGTGGGTTGTGCCGGTTCATCCGGGTCAGTCGGGTCGGGATCGGCGCATCGGGGTAGTGCGTGATCACCGGGGACGGGGCGGTGTTGTCGGTCATGTCGATCACTCCGGGATGAGCTGCCAGCCGGGCAGCGCCTTGGCCTTGTACAGGAACATGTAGTGGAGCATCAGCTTCATCCAGTGGCCGAAGAGGCCGATGTCGCCGCTGGTGCCCTTGAAGTCACGGCCGCCCGAGGTGGGGTATTTCTCGTGGTCGGGCACGACCGGGTACATCGTCATCGCGGCGGCCGAGCCGGACAGCAGGCCGGTCCCCGCGGACGCGACGCATGCCGCGCCCATCGCGCTCATCGACGCGTGGTGGGCGGCCGTGCCGCCGGCCCGGATCCGATCCCGGATGGTCATCGCCACCGTCTTGCCCATCATCCCGGACGGCATGCCGGTGCGTGGCGGTGAGGGCGCGATCATCGTGCCATTCCGGGTCCTTCGGGGACGGGAGATCTGGTGCGGCGGGGCGAAGGCGATGCCGACGGCGAAGACGTTGGGGTAGCCGGGCACCTCGTACGTCCCCGGCCAGTCCTCGGCCTTCCACTCCTCGTACGGCTTGGGCGTGTAGTCGGCATCGACCTTCATGAAGCCCGAGGGGGCGAACATGCTCGCGGTGATGTCGGACCCGTCCCGGTCCAGGGCGGTCAGCCCGACCCCACCGAACGGCGGCAGCAGCATCGCGAAGTCGAAGTCCTGGGTATGGGTCTCGCCGTCGAGGGTCTCGTAGTGGATGGTGCCGGGGTCGACCTTGGCCACGTGGGCACCCAGGATCGAGTGCACGCCGCGTTCGGTGAACAGCGACTCGGTCCACATCCGCGAGGTCTGCTGGTAGCCCCGCTGCCGGAAGGTCATCCCGCCCACACCGAAGTCGCCGAGCTCGGCCTCGTTGGTGAGGTAGATCAGCTCCGCCTTGTCGCGGACGCCCGCCTCGTTGAGCTCGTGCTCGACATTGAAGGTGTACTCGAAGGCTGCCCCCTCGCAGGTGCAGGTCCCGTGCCCCATCCCGACGACGAGGGTCTGGTGCTCCCCCGCCTTCATCCGGTCGATGCTGGCCTGCAGCGCGGCGGACGCCTCGGTCGCGTGGTCGGCGGTGCACACCGACAGCGAGTTGCCGCCGTGCGGGCCGAGGCCCTCGGTCGCCTCGAAGCGCAGCTTGGGGCCGGTGGCGTTCACCAGGTAGTCGTAGCGGAGCCGGTCCTCGACGCCGGCCGAGCCCGGGGCGGTCGAGACGACGTCGACGGCGCCGGTCGCGTCCTCCTCGTCACCGTGGGGTCGGATCGTGGTGGCGCGGGCCTGGACGAACCTGATGTTCTTGCGACGGTAGACCGGTGCCAGCGGAAAGACCACCTGCTTCTTCACCATCCGGCCCACCCCCACCCAGATGTTGGAGGGGATCCAGTTCCAGTTCGAGTTCGGCGAGACCACGGTGATGACGTGCTCCGGTCCCAGCATGCGGCGCAGGTGCAGGGCGGCCGTGTGCCCCGAGATCCCGGCGCCGAGAATGACGATGCGCGACATTGCGCTTCCTCCAGATCGGTGCGATCCACCGGTGGTGAGCACCGGCGACCCGGGGCTAGCTCGACCCCGGGACACGATCGTACATACCTCCCGGGGTATCTGTCACGGGGTAAACAGTGCCTGCTGGGCCTCGGTCTCGTCGACCGGGGCCACCGCCGCAACGCGCCGCCGTACGGTCGAGGAGATCCCGAGGATCGCGGCCAACAGCGCACCGGCACCCAGGACCTGGGCCGGGCTGAACCAGGCCGCCAGCAGCGCCACCCAGTACGGCGCAATGAACCCGACGTAGGTCAGGACGTAGAAGACCGCACTGGTCGGGGCCATCAGCTCCACCGGCGTGCGGCGCTCGACCAGTCCGAGCCCGCCGACCAGCACGGTGCCGTACGCAGCGCCCAGCACCAGCCAGATCGGGACGAGCAGCCAGACGGCCCCGGTCACGGCGAGGACGGCGACCAGGACCAGGCCGACCGTGGTCAGCACCAGTCCCACCGGCAGCACCGCGGTCGGCCGGTCGGTGCCGAACCGGCGGATGGTGGGCTGGATCAGCACCCCGGTCCCCAGCGTGGCGCCCGCCCCGATGCCGACCAGCAGCGGGGATCCGGACCAGGCACCGGCCAGCAGCGACGGCGCGATGACGAAGCTGGACGTGCCCGCGGCGAAGACCCACGGGGCCGTCGGCAGCAGGACGTGCCAGAACCACGGTGCGTCCAGGTGGTTCAGCACCGCCCGGATCGAGGGCGTGGCGTGGTCCGAACGATCCCTCTCGGGGGCGTTCCAGGCCAGGGCGATCACCACGGCCATCCCGAGCAGGTGGACCAGGTAGGGCAGCACCTGCGGGTACGGCAGCCAGTACGCCACGGCACCGGCGACCAGCGGACCGAGGGCGAAACCGCTGGACAGTGCGATCGTCGCGCGGCGCGCACCGGTGCCGACCGGGGCGTCGGCGGACAGTTCCTTGATCCAGGCGGTGCCGGCACCCATCGCCGCGCCGATCGCCAGGCCGGCCGTGAGCCGCCCGGCGAACAGCAGCCACTCGGTATCCGATCCGAGGACCAGCAGCGTGGTGCTGACCATTGACAGCAGCAGGGCGGGGCGGACGATCGTACGCTTCCCGACGTGCTGGCTCAGCCAGGCGAAGACGAGCAGGGCGGGGGCGAGGCCGGCCACGTACGTGGCGAACATGCCGGTGACGAGTTGCTCACTGACCCCGTCCTCGACCCGATAGACGACCAGCAGGGCGGCGAACTGGTTGGCGCCCCACCCCAGGCCGGTCAGCGCGAGAGCCACTCGCAGCCAGTCACGCATGTCAGGTCCCCCTTGGCATCGGGCGGAGCATCGGCGCTCCACGCCCCCGCAACCTACGGGGGAACCGGTTCACCCGTCACTCCCCGCGTGCCAGGAACGAAGAAACCCCGTCCCGACCGAGGCTTTCGCCTGGTCGGAACGGGGTCCCCAACTGTGCGCGAGAGAGGATTTGAACCTCCACGTCCCTAGGGACACTGGCACCTGAAGCCAGCGCGTCTGCCGTTCCGCCACTCGCGCATGATCCGGAAGCCGTGGGCTGTCCGAAGCAACTACGAAACCATAGCACATCCTTGCCCGGGAGTGCGAAATCGGCTCGGAAGCGCTCCGCAGAGCGGACCATTCCGGTCCCAGTGGGCCAACGATCATGGGGATCGCGACCTCGGCGCATAAGATCATGGTTGCGATGCCCGTGCAATCTGCCGGAAGGAACACAGAGTGGGAGTCTTCGACCGCTTCGAGAGGAAGCTGGAGGGCGCTGTCAGCGGTGTGTTCGCTCGCGCGTTCAAGGGCGATGTCCAACCGGTGGAGATCGCCGCACGGCTGCAGCGCGAGCTCGACGCCGAGGCCAAGGTCGTCTCACGCGACCGCCGACTGGTGCCCAACGACTTCACCGTCCACCTCTCGCAGCATGACTATGACCGCCTGACCCCGTACGGCAAGACCTTGAGCCGGGAGATCGTCCCGGAGCTGAAGCAGCACGCCTCCAGCCAGGGCTACATCTTCAACGGCCCCATCTCCATCACGTACGAGCTCGACACCTCCCTGCCGACCGGGCAGTTCACCGTGCAGTCCGAGGCGGTCGCCGGGGTCGACCCGGGCCCGGGCGCGCCGTCCGCGTCGAGCGCGTCGAGCGCCCGCTCCCGACTGGTCCTGGAGGTCAATGGCATGCGCCACCCGCTCACCCCGCCCGGCTTCATCATCGGGCGCGGCACCAGCGCGGACCTGCGGATCAATGACCCGGGCATCTCCCGCCAGCACGCCGAGATCAAGGTCTCCGGCAGCGGCGACGACCTGGAGGTCACGATCGTTGACCTCGGCTCCACGAACGGGATCATCGTCAACGGCCAGCGCGTCACGCAGGCGACCCTGACCAGTGGCTCCCGGATCGAGATCGGCTCGACCCGGATGCTGGTCCACGCCCCGTCCGCGGACCAGTGATGTCGGATATCCTGCTGTCCGCGCTGAAGATCGGCTACCTGGCGCTGCTGTGGATCTTCATCCTGTTGGCCGTGAACGTGGTGCGCACCGACCTGTTCGGCCGCCGCGTACCGGCCTCCGAGCTGCCCGCCGCCGAGTCCCGCCCCGCCGTGGGCCAGTCCGGCCGCACGCAGCCCACGTACCAGCCACCGCCCCCACCGCCCGCCACCCCGACCCGCCTGATCGTCACCAACGGGCCGCACGTCGGGATGGCCGCTGAGGTCGACCAGCCCGGGACGTACGCCGTGATCGGCCGTTCGCCGGACTGCGCGATCCTGCTGGAGGACGACTACGTCTCCACCCGGCACGCCCGGATCGTCAACGGTGACAACGGCCTCTACCTGGAGGACCTCGGCTCCACCAACGGCACCTACGTCAACGGCCGGCGGATCGCCGCCCCGACGACGGTCGGCACCGAGGACGAGATCCGGATCGGGCGCACGATCCTCAGGCTGGAGGTCTGAGCATGCCCTTGGCCCTCCGCACCACGGCACACTCCGAGGTCGGTCCGGTTCGCAAGAACAACCAGGACTCCGGCTACGCCTCCGCCCACCTCCTGCTCGTCGCCGACGGGATGGGCGGTGCCGCCGCCGGCGACCTGGCCTCCAGCGTGGCGGTGACCCAGCTGCGGGCGCTGGACGAGGAGCTGTCCGCCGAGGAGGACCGGCCCACCGGCGAAGAGCTGCTCGATCGGCTCACCGCACGCGTGCACGAGGCCAACGAGTTGCTCGCCGACCTGACCGCCGACGAGCCCCGGCTGGACGGCATGGGTACGACCGTGACCGCCGCCGCCTTCGACGGGCAGGAGTTCGCGGTGGTCCACATCGGGGACTCCCGCATGTACCGGCTCCGCGAGGGCAGCTTCGCCCGGGTGACGCACGACCACTCCTGGGTGCAGTCCCTGGTCGACGAGGGGCGGCTCACCACCGAACAGGCCGCCACCCACCCCCACCGGTCCCTGCTGCTGCGGGTCCTGAACGGCGCCCCGAACAACGACCCCGACATCGGCCTGATCGACGTGGCCGCAGGGGACCGGGTGCTGCTGTGTTCCGACGGCCTGTGCGGCCTGGTCGACGACGTGGACCTGGCCAGGATGGTCGCCGTCCCGGACCGCCAGGAGTCGCTGCGCCGGCTGGTCGCCGCCGCCCATGCGGCCGGCGGCTCCGACAACATCACCATCGTGCTGGCCGACGTGGTCGACGAGGACGAGCCGATCGAGTCCGAGCCGATCACCGTCGGCGCCGCCACGACCACCACGATCCCGCATGTCTCGGAGCGGACGCAGGAGCTCCCGATCGATCCCGCCGAGCTCGCGGCCGTCCTGGTCGATGCCGAGGGCAACCCGGTCCCGGAGGATGTCGCCTCCCAGGCGCGGGCCCTCGAGGTGCACAGCCAGGACATCGAGGTGTCGGCCGTCCCGGTGGCGACCGCGACGTTCGCGCCTCCGGCCACGACCGAGGACGAGGACGCCCGGTACGCCCCGCGGCCGGAGCCGCCACCGGCCCGCCGCGCGCTGGGCGTCCTGGTCTCGGTCGCCATCGCCCTTGCCGTGATCGCCGCGGCGTCCATCGGCACCTGGGCGGTATGGCGGAACAGCTACTTCGTCGGCGCCGAGAACGGCCAGGTGGCGATCTACCGCGGCTTCAACGCCAATCTCGGCTCCTGGCACCTGAACAAGCTGGTCGAGGCCGAGCCGGTCCCGGTCGCCGACCTGTCACCGCGGTTCCAAGAGCAGGTCAACGACACCTTCACCGTCGAGTCGCTGCAGGACGCCCACGCCAGTGTCGCCGAGCTGGCCCAGAACGCCGAGCACTGTCGTGCGGTCCGTGCCGCCGCTGACGAGGCCGCCGCCGCAGCGACCGAGGAGTCGAGGCGGCTGGCCGAGGAGGAGGCGAAGCGCCAGGCCGAGCAGGCCTCGGCCTCCCCGTCCGCCGAACCGACCCCGGTGGCGGCCCCGATCCAGGTCGTCCCGGACTACGGAGATTGTTGATGCCCCAATCCGTCGTCGTGCACCGCAAGCGACGCAATGTCGAGCTCGCGATGGTCCTGCTGGCGCAGGTCATCGGCGTCGTCGGCTACGCCATCACGCACATCAACATGTTCGGTGCACTGCCCTCGAACTTGTGGGCGGTCGCCATGCTGTGGCTCGGCCTGGGCCTGATGCTGCACCTGGTCGTACGTTGGCGCACGCCGTACGCCGATCCCCTCCTGTTGCCCTGCGTGCTGCTGCTCAACGGGCTGGGCCTGGCGATGATCCACCGGATCGACCTGATCCCGGACCCGCCGCGCACGGACGTGCTGACCCAGCTGCTCTGGACCGGCCTGGGCATGGTGCTGGCCATCCTGGTGATCGCCGTGCTGCGCGACCACCGGCCACTGCAGGGCTACACCTACTCGCTGTTCCTGGCCAGCCTGGTGCTGATCCTCATGCCGCTGATCCCCGGCCTGGGCGTCGAGCTGAACGGCGCCCGGATCTGGATCCAGATCGGCGGCATGTCGTTCCAGCCCGGCGAGCTGGCCAAGCTGTTGCTGACCGTCGCGTTCGCCTCCTACCTGGTCGAGAAGCGCGATGCACTGGCCGTGGTCGGACGCCGCTTCCTCGGGATCGGGTTCCCGCGCCCGCGGGACCTGATGCCGATCGGCATCATGTGGGCGCTCAGCCTGCTGCTGCTGGTGTCGCAGCGAGACCTGGGCTCCTCCCTGCTGTTCTTCGCCCTGTTCGTGGTGATGCTGTATGTCTCGACCGAACGCTCCGGCTGGCTGATCATCGGCGCCGGTGCCTTCGCTGCGGCGGCCCTCTTCGCGGTGTCCAGCTTCAGCCACGTCCAGGTCCGGATGGACTCGTGGCTGCACCCGTTCGACAACTACGACCAGAACCTGCAGATCATCAGCGGCCAGTTCGGCCTCGCCTGGGGTGGCCTGCTCGGCCGCGGCTGGGGCCTGGGCCGCCCGGGCCTGACCCCGCTGTCGAAGTCGGACTTCATCTCCGCCGCGATCGGCGAGGAGCTCGGCGTCACCGGCCTGATGGCCGTGATCACGATCTACGCACTGTTCGTGATGCGCGGGCTGCGGATCGCGCTCGCGGCACGCGACGACTTCTCCAAGCTGCTGGCCACCGGCCTGTCGTTCGTCTTCGCCCTCCAGGTGTTCCTGATCATCGGCGGCATCCTCCGGCTGCTGCCGATGACCGGCCTGACCACCCCGTTCATGAGCCAGGGCGGCAGTTCGATGATCGTGAACTGGATGATCGTCGGGTTGCTCCTGGTGATCTCGCACCAGGTGCGCAAGCCGGTCGCCGCCCCCGAGGACGTCGCCATCAGTGACGACAGCACCCAGCTCATTTCCGTCCCGACCTCCCAGGCACGCCCATGAACAAGCCCATCCGACGCATCGCCATGGTGACGATGGTGATGTTCGCCGCCCTGCTGGTGCAGGTGACCCAGATCATCGTCTTCCAGCAGGACTCCCTCAACGCCCATCCGCAGAACCGTCGCGTACGGGACCAGGAGTTCGGCGGTCACCGCGGCTCGATCGTCGCCGGCAGCACCATCCTGGCCTCCTCGCAGGAGACCGGGTCGGGTGGCCAGTTCGCCTACGAGCGCTCCTACCCCGAGGGCGAGCTGTACGCACCGATCACCGGCTTCAACTCGTACGACCGCGGCTCGGCGGCGCTGGAGCAGACGTACGGGGCCGAGCTGGCAGGCACCGCCGACTCGCTGTTCGTCCGGCGCCTGGTGGACACCGTCACCGGCCGTTCCCCGGAGGGTGCGACCGTCGAGACGACCATCGACCCGGCCGCCCAGGAGGCTGCGGCGAAGGGCCTGGGCAACCAGACCGGCGCCGTGGTCGCGCTCGACGCCGAGACCGGGGCGATCCTGGCCATGGTCACGCACCCTTCGTACGACCCGACCCCGCTGTCCAGCACCGACATCGGCGCGGCCGGCACAGCGTACGAGGAGCTGCTGGCGGACCCCGAGCGGCCGCTGATGAACCGCGCGTCGAACGAGATCTACCCGCCCGGCTCGGTGTTCAAGCTGGTCACTGCGGCGGCGGCCCTGGAGAGCGGCATGGAGCCGAGCACTCCGATCGACACCCCGGCGCAGCTGACCCTGCCCGGCACGTCCACCCAGCTGCCCAACCAGACCCAGTGCGGCAACTCCACCCAGACGCTCGACCGGGCGCTGCAGTTGTCCTGCAACACCTCGTTCGCCAACATCGGCATCGAACTGGGCGACGACGCGCTGCGCACGCAGGCCGACAAGTTCGGCTGGGGCTACGAGCTCAGCGCGGTCGGCGGAGTCGCTGCCCGGTTCCCGGAGGACCCCGATCCGGCCCAGACGGCCCTGAGCGCCATCGGCCAGTTCGATGTCGCCTCCAACCCGCTGCACATGGCGATGGTTGCCGCCGGGATCGTCAACGACGGCACGGTGATGACCCCCTACCTCGTGGACACCGTCCGAGCCCCCGACCTGACGCCGATCAGCACCACCAAGCCCGCGCAGCTGTCCCAGGCGATGAGCGCCGGCAACGCGGACAAGCTGCAGGGCATGATGGTCAACGTCGTGGAGCAGGGCACCGGGTCCAACGCCCGGATCAGCGGGGTGACCGTCGGTGGCAAGACCGGCACCGCGCAGACGACCCCGGACAAGCCGCCGTACGCCTGGTTCACCTCGTTCGCCGAGGGCAACGACCGCAAGATCGCGGTCGCAGTATTCGTCGAGTCAGCCAACATCCCGCGCTCGGAGGTGGGAGGCAACGTGGTTGCCGCCCCCATCGCCAAGTCCGTGATGCAAGCCCTCATGTGAGCCGGGAGGTTCAACCCAACATGGACACTCAACCACGCATCCTCGGGGGCCGCTACCAGCTCGGCGCGATGCTCGGACGTGGCGGCATGGCCGAGGTCAACCGGGCCCGGGACCTGCGGCTCCAGCGTGACGTCGCGATCAAGCAGTTGCGGATCGACTTGGCCTCCGACCCCACCTTCCAGGAGCGCTTCCGCCGCGAGGCGCACTCCGCCGCGGGGCTGAACCACCCGAACATCGTCGCCGTCTACGACACCGACGAGGAGCGCAACCCGGTGACCGGCGAGGTCGTGCCGTACATCGTGATGGAGCTCGTCGAGGGCCGTACGCTGCGCCAGGTGATGAACTCCGGTGACATGTTCACCTCCGAGCGAGCGCTGGAGATCACCCAGGGCGTGCTCGACGCGCTCGGGTACTCCCACCGGGCCGGCATCGTGCACCGCGACATCAAGCCGGGCAACGTGATGCTCACCGACGCCGGCGGCCAGGTCAAGGTGATGGACTTCGGCATCGCCCGGGCGGTCGCCGACACCCAGGCGACGATGACCCAGACCGCCGCGGTGATCGGCACCGCACAGTACCTGTCGCCGGAGCAGGCCCGCGGCGAGAAGGTCGGCTACCGGTCCGACCTCTACTCGACCGGCTGCCTGCTCTACGAGCTGCTCACCGGGCGGCCGCCGTTCGTCGGCGACTCGCCGGTGTCGGTCGCCTACCAGCACGTCCGCGAGCAGCCGGCCGCCCCGTCGACGATCGTGCCCTCGCTCAGCCCCGACATCGACGCCGTGGTGCTCAAGTCGCTGGAGAAGTCCCCGGACCGCCGGTACCAGACGGCCCGCGAGTTCCACGACGACATCGCCCGGGTGCTGGCCGGCCAGGGCTCCCAGGCGGGGGCGGAGGGCTTCGCTGCGACTGCCGGGGCGACCGCCGCCACCGCGGTCGTCGGTGCCGCGGCGGCGGAGGGTGGGATGCCCACCCGGGCGATCCCGGTGACCCATACCGAGGCCGGGCTGGCCACCTCTCCGCAGCGGGCCATGGTCGAGGCCGGCGACGACGTCGGCGACGACATGGAGCGGCGGCCACGCCGGAATCGCCGCGCCTGGTGGGTCGTCCTCGCCTCGGTGCTGGTGGTCCTGCTGGTCGGCGGCGGCCTCTGGGTCGCCAACGGCGGCCTCGGCGCCAGGAAGGTCGCGGTGCCGGACGTCCTGACCCGGACCGAGGTGGTGGCCGAGGCGCTGATCCGCGCCGAGGGCCTGGAACCACAGATCGAGACCGTCACCGGCGCGGACGACGACACCGTCGGCACCGTCATCGCCCAGGACCCGACCGGTGGCACCCAGGCGGAGGTCGGCTCCACCGTCACGCTGACCATCAACGGCGGTCCGGAGAAGAGCACGGTGCCCGACGGTCTGGTCGGCATGGCGCTGAAGCAGGCCCGCGCCAGCCTGGAGGACGCCGGCTTCACGAACATCCGCGAGGTCGCCACCGACTCCCCACGCCCGGTCAACGAGGTGCTCAGTGTCGACCCGGCCTCCGGGAGCAAGGTCGTCCCGAGCAGCCGGATCACCCTGACGTACGCCTCCGGCAAGGTCACCGTGCCCGACTGGGGCGGCTTCAACCGTCAGGCGGTCGTCTCCGACGCCCAGAGTCTGGGCCTGACCAACGTGGCCTTCACCGAGCAGCCCTCCGATGCGACGGCCGGCACCGTGATCGGCCAGGACCCGGCGGCCGGGGCGACCGTCTCCCGGGACACGCTGATCACCGTGGTGCTGGCGGCCGCCGCGGCACCGCAGCCGGCCCCCACCACGGCGCCACCGGCACCGACCACGTCCACGCCGCCGACCGGCACCCCGACCGTCTCGGCGTCGCCGACCGCCCAACCCACCGGCTCGGGCAACAACCGCAACAACCGCTGGCCGCTGCCGGATCTTGGGGAGAACAATGGCTGAGCGGCACGTCCTGGTCGTGGACAACTACGACTCGTTCGTCTGGAACATCGTCCAGTACCTGGCCCGGATCGGTGCCCGGGTGACGGTGTGGCGCAACGACGACCCGCGGCTGTCCGGCAAGGGCTGGGCGGACGGGTTCGACGGCATCCTGCTCTCGCCCGGCCCGGGCGTGCCCGCCGAGGCGGGGCGCTGCATCGACATCATCGGTGAGCAGGCCGGGCAGCGACCGATCTTCGGGGTCTGCCTCGGCATGCAGGCGATTGCCGAGGCGTACGGGGCGACGGTCGACCGGGCCCCCGAACTGCGCCACGGCAAGACCTCGCAGATCCTGCACCACGGGGTCGGCTGCCTGGCCGGGCTGCCCGAGCCGTTCACCGCCACCCGTTACCACTCGCTGGCAGTCGTCCCGTCGACGGTGCCGGACGTCCTCGAGGTCACGGCGACGACCGAGGACGGGGTGATCATGGCCGTACGCCACCGGGAGCTCGATGTCGAGGGCATGCAGTTCCACCCCGAGTCGGTGCTCAGCGAGGGTGGCTACGCGATCCTGGCGAACTGGCTGGCGCGGTGCGGCGACCCCGACGCGCCCGAGCGGGCAGCCGGGCTCAGCCCGCTGGTCGAACTGGAGTGACTAGGCCGGCCTGGCGTACTGCAGCTCGATGCCACCGGCGAACGCCGGGAAGGACAGGTGCGCCTCGCGACGCTCCTGGTACTCCAGCCCGTACACGGTGACGTACTGCTTGTAGGTCTGCACGTACGTGGAGGAGGCCAGCGCCGCCTCGAGCGCGTTGGGGTCACCGATCGCCTGGATCCGGTACGGCGGGGCGTACGGGATGCCCTGCAGCACCACCGTGTTGCCGACGCACTTGATGCCGGTGGTGGAGATGATCCGCTGGCCCTGGATCGTCATCGCCTCGGCTCCGCCCTGCCACAGGGCGTTCACCACGGCCTGGATGTCCTGCTGGTGCACCACCAGCAGGTCCTGGTCGACATCGGGGATGACCACCGAGCTCGGCGCATCGGCCAGCACCACCGTCACACCCGGCCCGGTCACCGGCATGGTCTGGGCGTCGCTGGCGGCCGCCTCCAGGTCCTCGGCCGGGACACCGCTGCGGCCGGTGGCAGTGCCCAGCCGGTCGACCTCCTCGCGGACGGCGGAGACTTCCTCGGCGAGCATCGCATTGCTCATCGACTCCTCGCGGACCATGGAGACCATGTCGGTGGCACGGCCACCGCGCAGGTCGGTGCCCTTGGCGACCGAGGCGCTGGTACCGATCATGAAGCCGGCCAGGAGACAGATCATCAGGGTGGCGGCACCGCCGACCAGCACCCGGACGGACCGCTGCCCCCGTTCCCGGGTAAGTGCGGCGCGAAAGACGTCGACGACAGCCCGTACGCTGCCGTGCCGCGTGGGCTCAGTAAACCCTGTGGGCTCCATGGCGTCTCTCCCCCCGGGGTCATGGTCAGACGTCGACTAGGCTACCCAACGTACCGGAACCCGCCGTCAGAGGAGTGGTCGTGCCCGACGCCAAGCAGCCCAAGTCCCCCGCCGATCGCCTCAAGGACGAGGAGCAGGGGCAGGACGTCGACAGGTCGCGCCCGTCGAGTGCCCCCGGCACCGCACCTTGGGTGATCCCGACCATGGTGGCCCTGCTGCTGCTCGGCGTGGCCTGGATCGTGGTGTTCTACGTCGCGGGCTACATGATCCCGTTCATGTCGGCGCTGGGGAACTGGAACCTCGCCATCGGGATGGGCCTGATCGCGGCCTCCTTCGTCGTCGCTACCCAGTGGAAGTGAGCGCCGCCTCGGCCAGGGCCATCGCGCCCAGCCGCCCGGACCGCTCCCCCAGCCCCGGCGGCACGACCAGGTCGTCGCTGCGCTCCAGGATCGCCGGCGACGCCACGTAGCCGGCCAGCAGTCGGACCATCTCGCGGCGCACCCTCGCGTACAGTCCCGGACCGGCCATCACCCCGCCCCCGAGCACGATCCGCTGCGGCGACAGGACGCAGACCAGGTCCGCCAGCAATCCGCCGAGGTACTCCGCCTCCAACGCCCAGGCCGGGTGGTCCGGCCCGAGCGCCTGCGCCGGCCGCCCCCAGCGCTGCTCCAGCGCCGGCCCGGACGCCAACCCCTCCAGGCAGTCGCCGTGGAAGGGGCACGAGCCCGGGAAGGGGTCGCGGCCACGGTCGTGCGGGAGGCGTACGTGGCCCATCTCGGGGTGGACCAGCCCGTGCAACGGCGCGCCGTTCACGATCGCACCACCCCCGACGCCGGTCCCCACGGTCAGGTAGACGAACGGGTCCCGCCCCCGTCCGGCGCCCCAGCGCACCTCCGCCAGCGCGGCCCCGTTGACGTCGGTGTCGAATCCGACCGGCACCCCCAGCTCGGCACGCAGCGTGCCGACCACGTCGGTCCACGCCCAGCCGGGCTTCGGGGTGGTGGTGATGTGGCCGTACGTCGCCGATGCCGGGTCCAGGTCGACCGGGCCGAAGCAGGCCACCCCGACTGCGGCCAGGTCGGTGCCGTGCCCGCGGAAGAACGCCACCGCGCGGCCGAGGGTCTCCTCCGGCGTGGTGGTGGGGAACCGGGTCTCGGCCTCGATGTCGTCCGGGCCGGCGCCCACGCAGCAGACGAACTTGGTGCCCCCGGCCTCGATGCCGCCGTAGCGGGCGGTCATGCCCCTGCCTCCGGCTCGCCGTCCTGCAGGCCGGTGGACTCCACCAGGATCCCGACGATGGCACGGAAGTACGCGTCGTAGTCGACGACGGCCAGGTGGAGGTGCCCGAACAGCTCCAGTGAAATCGCCCCCATCACCCCGGACCAGGCGGCCATCCCGGCCAGCAGGAGGTCCTCGTCGATCGGACGGGGCAGCATCGCCTCCAGCCCGGCCACGGAGGCGCGGGCCTCGGCACTCAGTGGCGCTCCCGATCCGCGCGGGCGGTGCCCGGCCGCGTCCGCGTCCTCGACGATCGCGGTGAAGGCCCCGGTGGCCCGACCGGCCGGCAGCACGGTGTCCTCCGGCGCCGCGTAGCCCGGCACCGGCGACCCGTAGAGCAGCGCCCAGTCGTACGGATGCGCCCGCGCCCAGTCGCGCAGCGCGTGGGCCACGGCCAGGAACCGCTGGGCGTACGCCGACCGTGGGGTGACCTGCTGGTCGGCCTTCTCGAGGACGTCCCCGACCTCGTCGTACACCTCCACCAGGAGCGCGGTGAGCAGGTCGTCGCGGCTGACGAAGTAGCGGTAAATCGCCGAGGAGGAGATGTCGAGCTTGCGGGCGATCGCGCGCAGGGAGAGCTGGCCCGGGCCCACTTCGCGCAATTGGGCACGTGCCAGTTCCACGATCCGCCGGGTCATCTCCTCCCGGGCGATCTGCCGTGCCGTCCGGGGCCGCTGGTCCTGCACTACCTCACCCATCACCCCAGCATGCCCGATCCGGAGAGCGGCAACAACGATTGAGAGCACTGACCTTTGACGAGAGCATTGCTCTTGAACCAGGGTCCGGAGAAGTGCAGACTGGACCCGAGAGCAGTGCTCACACATCGAGCCTGCGCGACCCGGAGGCGGGATCATGGCACTTCACCTCATCGTTGGATCCGGCAGCGTGGGACGACAGGTGGCCCGCCTGCTCGCCGAGAACGGCGAGCAGGCCGTGCTGACCAACCGGAGCGGGCAGGGCCCGTCACTGCCCGGAGTGCGCCGGATCGCGCTGGACGCCACCGACCCGGAGGCGACCGCCCGGGCCGCCGAGGACGCCGCCGTGATCTACAACTGCCTCAACCCCGCGAAGTACCACCGCTGGCCGCAGGAGTGGCCGCCAATGGCGAACTCGCTCCTGCGGGCCGCCGAGTCCTCCGGAGCGGGCCTGGCCACCACCAGCAACCTCTACGCGTACGGTCGGGAAACGGCCCACATGACCGAGGACCAGGCCGACACCCCGACCGAGACGAAGGGCCGGGTGCGCGCCCGGATGTGGGCCGACGCGCTGGCCGCCCACCGCGAGGGACGGATCCGGGCCCTGGAGGTGCGGTCCTCCGACTACATGGGCGACGTCCCACCGACGACCGCGGCGATCCCCCGAGTGGTCGGCCCGGCGCTGGCCGGCAAGGCGGTGCGGGTGGTGGGCTCGGCCGACCAACCGCACACCTGGACCGATGTCGTCGACGTGGCCGCCCTACTGGTGGCCGCGGCCGCCGACCCAACAGCCTGGGGCCGGGTCTGGCATACCCCGAGCAACCCGCCGCGCACCCAGCGCGAGGCGGTCGCGGACGTCTGCGCGGCCGCCGGACGCCCGGCCGTCGACGTCCGGGCGTACGCCGACCGTACGCTCGCGGCGCTCTCGCTGGTGGTGCCGGCGCTGGGCGCGGTCCGGGCCATGTCCTACCAGTTCGAGCAGCCGTTCGTGATGGACTCCACCCGCACCCAGCAGCACTTCGGCCTGGCGCCGAGGCCCTGGGACGAGGTGTGCGCGGCAACCGCCCGGGTCGGGCTCAGGACAGCGGCTTGAGCAACGGGAACAGGATCGTCTCCCGGATCCCGACGTTGGTGAACAGCATCACCAGCCGGTCCACACCCAGCCCGAGGCCGCCCATCGGCGGCGCGCCGAACTCCAGCGCCCGCAGGAAGTCCTCGTCGAGCTGCATGGCCTCCGGGTCGCCCTCGGCCGCGCGCAGCGACTGCTCGGTCAGCCGCTCGCGCTGGATCACCGGGTCGATCAGCTCGCTGAAGCCCGTCCCCCGCTCCATGCCGCCGATGATCAGGTCCCAGGCCTCGATCTTGTGCGGCTCGGAGCGGTGCGGGCGGGCCAGCGGCTGGGCTGCCGGCGGGTAGTCGCAGACGAACGTCGGCTGCAGCAGGTGTGGCTCGACCAGCTCACCGAACAGCTCGATGACCAGCTTCTCCTCCGACCAGAGCGCGTCGTACTCCAGGCCCTTGCTCTGGGCGATCAGCTGCAGGCGCTCCAGCGAGGTCGCCGGGGTGATCTCCTCACCGACGACCTCCGACAGACCCGGGTAGACGCCCAGCCAGCGCCACTCCCCGTCGAGGTCGATGACGCCCTTGTCGGTCTCGATCTGCCGGGTGCCGACCGCATCGGCCACGTCCAGGATCAGCTGCTTGATCAGGGCGGCGATGGTGGTCTGGTCACCCCAGGCCTGGTAGGCCTCCAGCATGGTGAACTCGGCGGAGTGGGTGGAGTCGATGCCCTCGTTGCGGAAGACCCGGCCCAGCTCGTACACCTTCTCCGCACCGCCGACCATGACGCGCTTCAGGTACAGCTCGAGGGCGATCCGCAGGCTCATGGTGATGTCGAAGGCGTTGATGTGGGTCTCGAACGGGCGGGCCGCCGCGCCGCCGTGCACCAGCTGCAGCACCGGCGTCTCGACCTCGAGGTAGCCGTCGGCGTGCAGCGTCTCGCGCAGCGACCGGGTGATCGCGGCCCGGGTGCGCAGCACGTCCTGCGCCTCGGGGCGGACGACCAGGTCGGCGTAGCGCTGCCGGACCCGGGCCTCCTCGGACAGCTCATGGTGCAGGGTCGGCATCGGGCGCAGCGCCTTGGAGGCCATCTCCCACCGGTCGGCCATCACCGACAGCTCGCCGCGCTTGGACCGGATCACCCGGCCGTGCACGAAGACCCAGTCGCCCATGTCGACATCGGCCTTCCAGGCCGCGAGCGCCTCCTCGCCGACCTCGGCCAGGGACAGCATCACCTGCAGGCGCTGGGCGTCCTCGTCCGGGGTGAAGCCCCCCTGCAGGGTGGCGAAGCACAGCTTGCCGGTGTTGCGCATGAACACCACGCGGCCGCCGACGCCGACCAGGTCCTGGGTCTCCTCGCCGGTCTCCAGGTGCTCCCAGCCCTCGCGGACCTCACCGAGGGTGTGCGTACGATCGACCCACACCGCGTACGGGGGTCGACCTTGGTCGAGCAGTCGGGCGCGCTTCTCCAGGCGCACCTGGACCTGCTCGGAGACCTCGTGCCCGGAAAGTTCAACCGTATTCTGCTCAGTACTCACCCGGGACATGGTACAAGGAAGCCCAGTGCGCCGGACCCGACGCCACCGGCAACCGTCAGCGGTGTCCGGACCAGTCCGGTCCAGTCCGCGCCATGCTGGCCTGTACAGTCCGCACCATGGCTGACATGCTGGCCGACTACCCGACCGGAGCGGCGTACGACGAGATGGTGGATCCGGCCGGATCCGTCCGCGAGCCGTACGCCCTGCTCGGCCGCACCCTGGACCGGATCGCCACCGAGGACCTGCAGGCGATCGCCGAGTCCCTGTCCAGCAGCTACCTGGCCGCCGGTGTCACCTTCGACGTCGGCGGGGTCGAGCGGCCGTTCCCGCTGGACGCCATTCCACGGATCATCCCCGCCGACGAGTGGGACGTGGTCGACCGGGGGGTGCAGCAGCGGGTCCGGGCACTGGAGGCCTTCCTGCACGACGTCTACAACGACCAGCGACTGGTCTCGGACGGGGTGGTGCCGCGCTCCCTGATCACCACCTCGATCCACTTCCACCGGGTGCTGCACGGGATGAACCCGTCCAACGGCGCCCGGATCCAGGTCGCCGGCATCGACCTGATCCGCACCGAGCACGGCGACCTGCGGGTGCTGGAGGACAACGTCCGGGTCCCATCCGGGGTGTCGTACGTGATGACGAACCGTACGTCCATGGCCTCGGTGCTGCCGGAGACGATGGCCCAGCAGCGGGTCCGACCGGTCGTCGGCTACGCCCAGCACCTGCTACACGCCCTGCGCGCCGCGGCACCGGAGGGGGTGGAGGACCCGACGGTGGTGGTGCTCACCCCGGGCGTCTACAACTCCGCCTACTTCGAGCACACCCTGCTGGCCCGCACCATGGGCGTGGAGCTGGTCGAGGGATCGGACCTGGAGTGCCGGCGCGGCCGGGTCTACATGCGTACGACCCGCGGCCTGCAGCCGGTGCACGTCATCTACCGCCGGATCGACGATGACTTCATCGACCCGGTGCACTTCCGCAGCGACTCCCTGCTCGGTATCCCCGGCATCGTCAATGCCGTCCGCGTCGGCGGGGTGACCCTGTGCAACGCGCTGGGCAACGGCGTCGCCGATGACAAGCTGGTCTACACGTACGTGCCGGAGATGATCCGCTACTACCTCAACGAGGACCCGGTGCTGCAGAACGTCGACACCTGGCGGCTGGCCGAGCCGGCCGCCCGCGAGGAGGTGCTGGACCGGCTGGACGAGCTGGTGGTCAAGCCCGTCGGCGGGTCGGGTGGCAAGGGCATCGTGATCGGCCAGGTCGCCACCCCCGAGCAGCTCGCCGAGCTGCGCCGGCAGGTCCAGGCCGATCCGCGCGGGTGGATCGCCCAGCCCCTGGTCCAGTTGTCGACCGTGCCGACCTTCCTCGAGGGGCGGTTGGTCCCGCGCCACGTCGACCTGCGACCGTTCGCGGTGAACGACGGCGAGGAGGTATGGGTGCTGCCCGGTGGACTGACCCGGGTGGCGTTGCCGGAGGGCGAGATGATCGTCAACTCCTCCCGCGGTGGCGGGTCCAAGGACACCTGGGTGGTCGCCCGGACCCCGGAGGAGGCCAGCCTGCCGGTCGACCCGGTGTCGGAGGACGTCGGCACCGGACCCGACCTGGCCCGGCTCCCGGCCCCTCCGCAACGTCCGCCGGCCCACCTGCCGGCCCGCACCTCCCAACACGAGCAGCAACAGCAGGGAGACCTAGGATGCTGAGCCGGATCGCCGAGTCCCTGTTCTGGATCGGCCGCTACGTGGAGCGGGCCGAGGGCACCGCCCGGATCCTGGAGGTGCAGCTGCGCCTGTTCGTGGACGAGCCGGCCGTACCGACCGCCACCGCCTGTACCAACCTGCTCACCCTGATGGGCGTTCCCGCGGGAACGTACGAGCTGACCGGCGACGGCGGGGACCGGCACGCCCACGAGCAACTGGTGTCGCTGCTCGCCTTCGACCGGAGCCGGCCGTCCTCGATCGCCTGGTGCTGGGAGCAGGCCCACGACAACGCCCGACGGGCCCGGGAGGTGATCCCCTCCCAACTGTGGCAGCTGGTCAACACCACCCGGCGCGGACTGCCGGCGGTGGCCCCGCTGGCGATCCACTCCCAGCACGCCTACCTGGACTGGGCGCGGGAGCGGTCAGCGCTGTTCTACGGGCTGGCCCGCGGCTCGATGGTCCGTGACGAGGGCTGGCAGTTCCTGCAGTTGGGCCGCAGCATCGAGCAGGCGGACATGACCGCCCGGCTGGTCACCGCGACGACCTTCACCGAGGGCGCCATGCCGTGGCCCGCGGTGTTGCGCGGCTGCGATGCCCACGACGCGTTCCTGCGCACCTACCGGGGGTGGCGGGCCACCACCCAGGCGATGGAGTTCCTGGTGCAGGAGTCGGAGTTCCCCCGCTCGGTGATGCACGGGCTGACCCGGGCGATGGAGGCGTTGCTGGCGGTCTCCGACCGGACCGAGGGCATCGGGCGACCCGGTGAGGCGCGCTACGAGCTGGGCCGGATGACCCAGGAACTGGCCTACCTGCCGGCCGGCGAGCTGTTCAACGACCTGGCCGGGCAGATGGCCCGGGTGCAGCGCACCTGCCAGCACGTGACCGCGGCGATCTCGCAGCACTTCTTCGCGGTGGCCCCCGAACAGGCCTGGACCACCGAGGAGGTGCACTGACATGCGGCTGAGGATCGACCACGTCACACAGTTCCGGTACGCCTCGCCGGTGCGGGCCTCGTACAACGAGGCCCGGATGACACCGGTCTCGACCAGTCGGCAGGTGGTGTGGACCTCGCGGCTGGGCATCACCCCGTCCCCGTGGCGCACCACGTACACCGACTACTGGGGCACCCCGGTCACCTGCTTCGAGCTGCACGAACCCCACGACCGGCTGGAGATCCGGGCGATGGCCCTGGTCGAGACCCGGCCGGACCACGACGACTGGGACCGCGAGCGCCGGGTGCCGGCCAGCGACCTGGATTGGGCGGAGCTGCGCGGCCGGGCCGTCACCGAGGAGATGGGTGAGTACCTGCACAACGGTGCCCGGACCACCCCGCACCCCGAGCTGGCGGAGCTGGCCGCCGGGGTGACCGACCGGGCACCCCGACTGGCCGCGCTGGACGTCTGCGCCCTGGTACACGACCGGATGGCCTACCAGGCCGGCGCCACCGCGGTGACCTCCACCGCCGCGGAGGCCTGGGCGGGGGGCAGCGGGGTTTGCCAGGACTTCAGCCATGTCACCTGCGGGGCGCTGCGGTCGGTGGGTATCCCGGCCCGGTACGTCTCCGGCTACCTGCACCCGGCCGGCCCGGACGCGGTCCGCGGCGACGCGGTGCAGGGCGAATCCCACTCCTGGCTGGAGTTCTGGTGCGGGGGCTCGTGGCTGGCGTACGACCCGACCTCGATGCACCGCACCAACGAGGCGTACGTACGGGTCGGGCACGGCCGGGACTACGCGGACGTGTCGCCGTTGCGGGGGATGTACGCCGGTGGGGACTCGGAGATGTCCGCCACGGTCACGATCACCGCCCTTTCGTGACCTGCCGCCACTAGGGTGTCTGTCATGACACAACCGCCGACTGAGTGGGGCCCCCCGCAGGGCGGCACCGGTGGGGAGCCCTCGACCCACACCTCACCGGCCCATACCTCCCCGGCCCGTGCCGTCGCCCCGTCCCAGCCGGCCCGTCCCGGCCTGCCCGCCCAGCCGCAGCAGCCGGTCGTCGAGGCGCCGGCCCCGGCACCGCCGCAGCGGGTCGACCACGGGCTCCCGGTGACCACGACCGACTCGATGCCCGGCCGGACGATCACCCACGTGATCGGTGATGTCGTCGGGGTGGTGGCGCGCTCGCGGGAGGTGGGCGGCAATCGCGGTATCCAGTCCAGGAGCCTGCTCAACGACCGCCAGGAGGCGGTGACGCGGATGTGCGGGATGGCTCTGCAGGCCGGTGCGGATGCGGTCGTCGGGATGCGCTACGAGACCGGCCAGGTGAACCCGGACCTGATCGAGGTGGTCGCGTACGGCACCGCGGTGGGGTTCGCCGAGAGTCCAGGGATCAGCGGGTCGGCGATCGACCTGCCCCGGCCGTCCACCACGGCCGGCACCATTCCGCCGTTGCACCCGCCGTCCTCGCACACGCCCCCGTCGGGCCGAAGTACGCCTAGTGGGGCGTGACGGTCACGCCCCGGTCCGTCGCCTCCCAGGAGAGGTGCGCCAGGTCAGGGACCACCAGGTCGGCCAGGCCGACCAACTCGTCGGCGGTGTGGGTGGTCGTCACCGCGACCTTCGCCATCCCCGCTGCCCGAGCGGCGCGCAGCCCGTTCGGGGCGTCCTCGACGACCAGACAGCCCCGGGGATCGACGCCGAGGCGTTCGGCCGCCCGCAGGAAGATCTGCGGATCGGGCTTGGCCCACTGCACGTCGTTGGCGGTCACCACCACCTCCGGGACGGGCAGGCCGGCCGCCTCGAGCCGGGCGTACGCCATCGGGCGGGTCGCGGAGGTGGCGATCGCCGAGCGCGGGCCGACCTGCTCCAGGGCCCGGACCGCCCCGGGCAGCGCCACCACGCCCTCCTGGTCGACCAGTTCGTGCTCGGTGATCCACGCCATCGCCTCCGCCTGCCGGTCGGGGAGGACCAGCTCGGTGACGACGGACTCGGTGGACCGGCCGAACATGCCCATCAGCTGCTGCTCGGTCAGCCCGTAGCGGTAGGCGAACCGGGTCCAGACCCGGATGATCGCCGGCAGGGAGTCCACCAGCGTGGAGTCCATGTCGAAGATCACGGCCTGGAACGTACGGGTCACCATGGTGTCCTTCCGCGGGGTCGAGGGGTCTTCGGTGGCGTGGCAGGATGTCTGTCAGCCCCACCTGTCACGATAGTGACCGGCCGCAACCGTGGGCCGGCCCGGACCAGTGTCCCTGGCCGCTCACCCAGCAAGAATCGAGAGGAGGCCGAGTGCTCATCCGCCTCCTGCGTACCCATCTGCGCCCCCATACCGCCCTGCTCGTCGGGGTGGTCGTGCTCCAGCTGATCTCGACGATGGCGAACCTCGCGCTCCCCACGCTGAACGCCCGGATCATCGACGACGGCGTGGCCACCGGCAACATCCCGCTGATCTGGCGGATCGGCGGCCAGATGCTGGTGATCTCGCTGGTCCAGATCCTCTGTGCCGTCACCGCCGTGTGGCTCGGTGCCCGCGCCGCGATGGCGACCGGACGGGACATCCGACACTCGCTGTTCGCCCGGGTCATCGGGTTCTCCCGGCAGGAGGTGAGCAGCTTCGGTGCCCCGTCGCTGATCACGCGTACCACCAACGACGTCCAGCAGGTCCAGATGATCGTGCTGATGAGCGCGCTGATGATCGTGATGGCGCCGATCATGATGGTCGGCGGCGTGGTGATGGCGCTCCGCGAGGACGTCGGCCTGTCGGTGGTGATGGTGGTCGCGGTGCCGTTGCTGGCGGTGGCGATCGCGCTGCTGATCCAGCGGATGCGCCCCCTGTTCCACCGGATGCAGGAGATGATCGACCAGCTGAACCGGGTGGTCCGCGAGCAGGTGGCGGGCATCCGGGTGATCCGCGCGTTCACCCGGGAGCAGCACGAACGCGACCGCTTCGCCCGGACCAACGCCGAGCTGACCGACATCTCTCTGCGGGTGGGCCGGCTGATGGCCCTGATGTGGCCGCTGGTCACGATGATCATGAACCTCGCCTCGGTCGCGGCGATGGCCCTGGGGGCCGACCGGATCCTCGCCGGGCACCTGCAGGTCGGCCAGCTGACCGCGTTCCTCAACTACCTCACGATGATCCTGATGTCGGTGATGATGGCCTCGATGATGCTGTTCATGGCACCGCGCGCCGAGGTGTCGGCCGGGCGCATCCTGGAGGTGCTGGACACCGAGAGCACGGTCGTCCCGCCGGCCCGGCCGGTCACCGATCTGCCGCACGGCGGCCGGGTCGAGTTCGACCACGCCACCTTCAGCTATCCGGGTGCCGAGGCGCCGGTGCTGCGGGACATCAGCCTGGTCGCCGAGCCGGGCATGACCACGGCGGTCATCGGCGCCACCGGCTCGGGCAAGTCGACGCTGGTGAGCCTGGTGCCGCGGCTGTTCGACGTCTCCTCCGGCAGCGTCCGCCTCGACGGCGTCGACGTGACCCGGATCGACCAGGAGCTGCTGTGGAGCCGGATCGCCCTGGTGCCGCAGACCTCGTTCCTGTTCACCGGCACGATCGCCTCGAACCTGCGCCTCGGCCGGGCGGAGGCGACCGACGAGGAGCTGTGGGAGGCGCTGCGGATCGCCGACGCCGAGGAGTTCGTGCGCGAGCTCGCCGACGGGTTGGAGGCCGCGGTGAGCCAGGGTGGCACCAACTACTCCGGCGGGCAGCGGCAGCGGCTCGCGATCGCCCGCGCCATCGTCAAGCGCCCCGAGGTGTACGTCTTCGACGACTCCTTCTCGGCCCTCGACGTGGCGACCGACGCGCGGGTCCGCTCCGCCCTGCGCGAGGTGACGCACGAATCGACCGTGCTGATCGTCGCCCAGCGGGTCTCCACGATCATGGGGGCCGACCGGATCGTGGTGCTGGACGACGGTCGGGTGATCGGCATCGGTGACCATGACGAGTTGCTCGCCACCTGCCCCACGTACGCGGAGATCGTCGACTCGCAGCTGGCAGGTGTCCGATGAGTATGCACGGACCCGGGCCCGGCGCCCGCGGGGTGCAGGCCAAGCCGATCGCGTTCCTGCCGTCGCTGCGCCGGCTGCTGGGCCACCTTCGCCCCGAGCGGGCGGTCCTGGCCGCCGTGGTGCTGTTGGGGGCGCTGCAGGTCGCGATGACCGTGCTCATCCCGTTGCTGCTCGGTCGCGCCACCGATGTGATCTTCACCGGGGTGCTGGGCCGGATGCTGCCGGCCGGCCTCTCGAAGGAGGAGTCGCTGGTCTGGTTGCAGGACCGCGGCCAGGACCAGCTCGCCAAGGTCGTCGGCCGTCTCGACGTGGTGCCCGGCCAGGGCATGGACACCGACGCCCTGGTCAGGATCCTGCTGATCGCGGCCGTCGCGGCACTGCTCGCCTTTTTCGGCGGCTGGGGCCAGGGCTACCTGCTCAACGGCGCGGTGCAGCGCACAATCCAGCGACTGCGGGAGATGGTCGGCGACAAGCTGCACCGGTTGCCGCTGTCGTACTTCGACCGGACCTCCCGCGGCGACCTGATCAGCCGCTTCACCAACGACATCGACAACATCTCCACGACACTGCAGCAGACGCTCAGCCAGATGCTGACCTCGGTCCTGACCGTCATCGGCGTGGTGGTGATGATGTTCGTCGTCTCGCCGCTGCTGGCGGTGATCGCCCTGACCATGATCCCGCTGGTGCTGGTGGTGGCGACGATGATCGGCAAGCGCGCCCAGAGTCGGTTCACCCAGCTGTGGGCCTCCACCGGCGAGGTCAGCGCCCAGGTCGAGGAGACGTTCAACGGCCACGACCTGATCGTGTCGTACGGGCAGCGCCGGGCCGCGGTCGAGGAGTTCGACCGCCGCAACGACCAGTTGTTCCGGGCCGGGTTCCAGGCCCAGGCGATCAGCGGCTCGATGATGCCGTCGATCATGTTCATCGGGAACCTGAACTTCGTCCTGGTCGCCGTCGTCGGCGGCCTGCGGGTCGCCACCGGCCAGCTCAACCTCGGCTCCGTGCAGGCCTTCATCCAGTACTCACGGATGTACACCCAGCCGCTGACCCAGATCGCCTCGATGGCGAACCTGCTGCAATCCGGCGTCGCCAGCGCCGAGCGGGTCTTCACGGTGCTGGACGAGCCCGAGCAGGTCCCGGACGAGACGGGCCGGCCGGCGGTCGGGGGCGTCGGGCGGGTCGCCTTCGAGCACGTGGACTTCTCATACTCCTCCGACACCGAGCTGATCACTGACCTGTCGCTGGTCGCCGAGCCGGGCCAGACGGTCGCGATCGTCGGCCCGACCGGCGCCGGGAAGACCACCCTGGTCAACCTGCTGATGCGCTTCTACGAGGTCGACGCCGGACGGATCACCATCGACGGGGTCGATCTGCGTTCGGTGCCGCGCACGACACTGCGCTCCCGGATGGGCATGGTGCTCCAGGACACCTGGCTGTTCCACGGCACCATCCGCGACAACATCGCGTACGGCCGGCCCGAGGCCACCGAGGAGGAGGTGATGGCCGCCGCCACGTCGGCGTACGTGGACCACTTCGTGCACACCCTGCCGGACGGCTACGACACGGTGATCAGCGAGGACGGGACGTCCATCTCGGTCGGCCAGCGTCAGCTGATCACCATCGCCCGCGCCTTCCTCACCGACCCACAGATCCTGATCCTGGACGAGGCGACCTCCTCGGTCGACACCCGCACCGAGGTGCTCGTGCAGCGGGCGATGGCCGCGTTGCGGGCGGATCGTACGAGCTTCGTGATCGCCCACCGGCTCTCCACCATCCGTGATGCCGAGACCATCGTGGTGATGGAGCACGGGCGGATCGTCGAGCAGGGCGACCATGACGAACTGCTGGCCGCCGACGGGCACTACGCGGCCCTGTATGCGGCGCAGTTCGCCTGAGGGTCTTCCGGCACCACCGGCCGCCGGGCATGATGGAGGGCATCGACGTCTGAGGAGTGCCCATGGAATCGCAGTCGCTGAACGCTCTGGCGGACGAGCTCCTGGCGGAAGCACGCTCGGCCCACGCCGGCCGGGCGGCCCATACGATCCACGGCGGCCACACCCACCGGTTGCGGCAGACGATGGTCGCGCTGCTCGGCGGCCGTAGCCTGGGCGAGCACGACAGCCCCGACGAGGGCACCCTCCAGGTGCTCTCCGGCGAGGTCGTCCTCGACACCGGCTCCGAGGCCTGGCACGGGTCCGCCGGCGACCTGCTGGTGCTGCCGTCGGCCCGCCACACCCTGGACGCCACGACGGACGCGGTGATCCTGTTGACCGTCGCGATGCGCATCGACCGCGCGGGGAACGACTGATCCCGACGTGCAGCCGGTGGCACTGGACCTGCCCTTCCGCGGGCGGTGCCTGACCCAGAACAGCCCGGCCCGGCGGGTGCCCAGCCACGGCACCGACCTGTACGGGCTCACCTACTCGGTCGACTTCGTCCCGGTCGACGTACGTGGGCGGTCGGCGCCCCGGGGCTGGCGTTCCTGGGTGTCGGTCGAGCCACCGGAGCGGTTCGTCGGGTTCGGTGTGCCGATCCTGGCACCGGCCGGCGGCACGGTCGTCGCCGCCCATGACGGGGAGCCAGACCACGAGGCCCGCCGCTCGGTCCCGGCCCTGCTGGCGTACGCCCTGACCCAGGCCGGGCGGGTCCGCCAGGGACCGACCGCCGTCGCCGGGAACCACGTCACCATCGCATTGTCCGACGCCGGGCCGTACGTCACAGTGGTGCACCTGCGTCGCGGATCGGTACGGGTGCGCCCGGGGCAGCAGGTGGTGGCCGGTGAGCACCTGGGGGCCTGCGGCAACTCGGGCAACAGCACCGAGCCGCACGTCCACGTCCAGGTCACCGACTCGGCGGACTGGCGCCCGGACGTCCGCGGGCTGCCGATGGTCTTCCGGCGCCCCGGCGGCCGCGGCACCTGGATGCCGCAGCAGCGGGAGGTCGTCGACGCCGGTTGAGGCTAGTCCCTGGGGTCAGTCGTCGTCCGCCTCCCCCTCGGCCTGCGAGGGACGATTCGTCTTCGGGTCCGAGCCGATGGTCGGCTCGGTGGTCGCTTCGTCGACGTCCTCGTCGGGGTCGCCCTCGGCCTGCGAGGGCCGGACCGGGTTCGGATCGTGGTGGTGACCTGCGTCGACCATGGTTGCTCTCCTCTGAACGCCCAGGCGCCTGCACTGATGGTCCCAGCCTAGGAAGCCGGTGCAGGGGCCACAAGGTGGCACCGACTTGCATTTCCGATACCCCCGGGGGCATTATTGACGCGTTTCTACCCCTCCCCCGAAGGAGAACCCCTATGTGCAGCCCCGTTCGTTGCTCGTCCTGCGGCAAGACCACCTGGGCCGGCTGCGGCCAGCACGTCGACCAGGTCAAGGCCAGTGTCCCCGCCGACCAGTGGTGCACCTGCGACCGCTCCGGATCGACCTCCACCGGTTCCATGTCCTTCTTCCGTCGCTGAGCATAGGAGGCACCCTCACCGATGTCTGATCGTTCCCGCAAGGTCGTCATCGTCGGCGGCGTCGCCGGTGGCATGTCCGCCGCCACGCGCCTCCGTCGCCTCGACGAGACCGCCGAGATCGTCGTCTTCGAACGAAGCTGGTACGTCTCGTTCGCCAACTGCGGTCTCCCGTACCACGTTGGCGGGGTCATCGAGGACCGGGAGGCCCTGCTCCTGCAGACCCCGGAGTCCCTCGGTCGCCGCTTCGGCATCGATGTCCGGGTCGGGCACGAGGTGACCGCGATCGACCGGGACGCCCGTCTGGTGACGGTGCGAAACCTCAACACCGACCGGGAGACGACCGAGTCGTACGACGACCTCGTGCTGTCCCCGGGCGCCTCCCCCTTCGTCCCGGACATCCCGGGCAAGGAGCGCGCCCTCACGCTGCGCAACATCGCCGACGTCGACTCCATGGTGGCAGCGGTCGCGAAGAAGCCGCGCACCGCCGTGGTGGTCGGGGGCGGCTTCATCGGTCTCGAACTGGCCGAGAACCTTTCCCATCGCGGCATCAACGTCACCATCGTCGAGATGGCCGACCAGGTGCTGGCCCCCCTCGATCAGGAAATGGCCGCCTACGTCGCCGCGGAGCTGGCCGACAACGGCATCGAGGTGCTCACCGGCGCCCAGGCCGTTGCCATCGACGACACGACGGTCACGCTCGAGTCCGGGCAGAAGCTGCCCGCCGACATGGTCGTCATGTCGATCGGTGTCCGCCCGGACTCCCGACTCGCGGTCAATGCCGGCCTGGAGGTCAACGCGCGCGGCGGCATCGTCGTCGACGACCGGCAGCGCACCTCCGATCCGCACATCTTCGCGGTCGGTGACGCCGCCGAGAAGCGCGACGCCGTCACCGGCGAGGGGGCGATGGTGCCGTTGGCCCAGACCGCCAATCGCCACGGCCGACTTGTCGCCGACGTCATCGTCGGACGCGAGACGGCCACACTGCCGGTGCTCGGCACGGCGATCGTGGGCATCTTCGGCCTGATGGCCGCCTCGGTCGGCTGGAACGAGAAGCGCCTGCGCGCGGCCGGCCGCAACTACCGGGCCATCCACGCCCACCCGGGCTCCCACGCCGGCTACTACCCCGGTGCCGAGACCCTGCACCTGAAGCTGCTGGTGGACGCCGACACCGACGAGATCCTGGGTGCCCAGGCCGTCGGCAGGGACGGTGTCGACAAGCGCATCGACGTCATCGCCACGGCCATGCGCGGCGGGCTCCGGGCCGCCGACCTGGCCGACCTCGAGCTGGCCTACGCGCCGCAGTTCGGCTCGGCCAAGGACCCCATCAACATGCTGGGCTTCATCGATGACAACGTGCTCACCGGACAGTCGTCGCTGGCGCAGTGGCACGAGGTCGAGGCGGCCCAGGCCGCCGGAGCGACGGTGGTCGACGTCCGTACGCCGGGCGAGTACCGTCGCGGCCACATCCCCGGCTCGATCAACATCCCGGTGGACGAGCTGCGCGACCGTCTCGACGAGGTCCCGACCGGCGACGTGATCGTCAGCTGCCAGGTCGGCCTGCGCGGCCACGTCGCGGAGCGGCTGCTCAACCAGTCGGGCCGCTCGGTCCGCAACCTCACCGGCGGCTACCTGACCTGGTCGACCGCCACCCAGGGCTGACCGAGGGGCGCAACTACACCCCGGATCGTGACGAGCAGGAAAGGCGCCGGCCGCCTCCCGAACGGGAAGCGGCCGGCGCCTCGTGGTGCACCCGGGTGCCAGGCCCGGGCCGAGGGCTCACGCAAGGCTCAGGAAGAGCTTCTCCATCTTGGCCGTGTCGACCTGGTTCTCGGCGATCAGGCACTCGCGCATGCCGGCCGCCACGACGCTGTACCCTGCGCGGTCGAGGGCCTTGGACACCGCGGCGATCTGGACCACGATCTCCTCGCAGTCACGGCCCTCCTCGAGCATCTCGATGATGCCGTTGAGCTGGCCTGCGGCACGCTTCAACCGGTTGATCACCGGACGCGTGTCATCGTTCGTCAACACCATCACGGACTCCTTCGCGGGGGAACTAGCGCAATAATACCCCGGTGGGGATACACGCCACTAGACAGCGGTGGCTCCCGATGCTACCGGTGCGAAATCGGTCAGGTCGACGACCCGGTCACAGGCCGCCATCACCGATCGGTCGTGCGTGATCACCAGCATCGCCGCCCCCTCGGTCGCCGCCCAGAGGTCGCAGACCAGCGCCTCGGCGGTCTGCTCGTCCAGGTGCTCGGTCGGCTCGTCGAGGATGACGACATCGGCCGTGCCCACGAACAGCCGGGCCGCCGCCAGCCGCCGGGACTCGCCACCGGACAGTCGCCCGCCGTGCTCGCCGACCAGTGCGTCGGGATCCAGGTCGAGACCCGCCCGGTGCAGGGCGGCGACGACCTCCTCGAGGGTGGCGTCCTTGTTCCCGATCCTGACATTCTCCTCCACCGAGGTGTCGAAGACGTGGGCGTCCTGGGCCAGGTAGCCGATGGTCCCGTGGACCTCCACCTCCCCGGCACGCGGCTCGAGCAGCCCCATGATGGTCGCGGCGACAGTGGTCTTGCCCAGCCCGCTGCGACCCACCAGCGCGACCCGTTCGCCGGCCCCGACGTGCAGGTCGAGGCCGCTGATGACGGGCGCGGAGCCCGGCCAGCCGGCGGTCAGGCCGCGGACATCGAGCGATGGCCCATCCGGCAGCCGCTGGGGACCGACCTCCTCGGTCGTCGCCGGCAGGGCCAGCACCTCGCCGACCCGCCCCAGGGCGGCCCGGACCTTGGTCCAGGTCTGGGCGGCCTCGGCCAGCGGCTCGAGGATCTCGTGCAGGGCCATCGGGGTCAGGACCAGCACGGCCAGTTGGATGGCCGGGAGGGTGCCGTCGGCGACGGCAGGAGCCCCGATGAGCAGGCCCCCGATCACCGCGAACCCCACCGCGAACACCTGCAGGAACCCCGACAACCCGCGGACCCGGGACGCGCGCTCCTCGGCCGCGGTGAGCCGGTCGTTGATCCGGTCGACCCGGGCCAGCGCATCCTCCTGCAGTCCGTACGCGACCAGGTCCGGGGTGGTGCTGTTGAGGCTGGCGAGCGCATCGGCGAGCTCACCGCGCAGTGGTGAAACCGAGGCATCGGCACGCCGGGAGGCCAGCCGGGCGATCCACGGCACCACCCCACCGGCCAGCACCGCGCTGATCCCCAGGACCAGGCCGGCCCCCGGGGACAGCCACCCGATCAGCAGGGTGGCCCCGACCGCTACCACGCCGGCGGAGGCGAAGGGCACCAGGACCCGGACCACCGCGTCCATCACCCGCCGGACGTCGTCGACGATCCGGACCAGCAGGTCGCCCGATCGGCGCCCGAGCAGGGTGGTCCGGCTCAGCGTCTCGTACACTCGCAGTCGCAGCGCACTCTGCATCCGCAGCGCCAACTCGTGGCCGACCAGTCGCTCGGCGTACCGGAAGACACCGCGCCCGATACCGAAGGCGCGCACCGAGGTGATCGCGACCATCAGGTACAGGACCGGCGGGTGCTCGGCGGCCCGCGACAGCAGCCAGGCCGAGGCGGCCATCAGGCCCACCGACGCTCCGGAGGCGATCGCCGCCAGCAGCACCGTGAACGCCACCCGGCCCCGGCCACGGGGCACCGAGCGAAGCAACGAATCGATCAGCCCCAGGGCCGAACCACGTGACCGGCTCATACCGGCACCTCCTGTCCGGAACCGACGGTGACGACGCGGTCGCAGGCCGCGACCACGGCCGGTCGATGGGTGACCACCAGGGCGGTGGTGCGGCCGTCACGCAGCGACGCCAGCACTCTTGCCTCGGTGTCGACGTCGAGGCCCGCGGTCGGCTCGTCGAGGACCAGCAGCGTGCCCCCGCCGTGCTCCAGCCGGAGCAGTGCCCGGGCCAGGCCGACGCGGCGCCGCTCGCCGTCGGACAGCCCCTCGGCGCCGAGCCGGACCGGGTGGTCGAGCGCGAGCCCCTCAGCCCCGGCCCGGGCCAGGGCCGCGCGGATCGCCTCCTCCGAGGCGCCGGGAGCGCCCAGGGCGACGTTCGCCCCGACCGTGGGCTCCGGCAGGCCGGGGGTCTGGCCGACCCACCCGATCCGGGCGCGCCAGGCGGCCAGGTCGACGTCCGCCAGCGGCACGTCGCCGAGCAGCACCTCGCCGGCCGACGGCCTGATGAAGCCCATCAGCACCGACAACAGGGTCGACTTGCCGCCGCCGCTGGGCCCGACGACGGCCACGAACTCGCCGGGCTCGACATCCAGGTCCAGGCCCTCCAGGGCCGGGGCCGACGCGCCCGGGTAGGTGACCGACAGGCCGCGTACGTGCAGCGGCGTGACCGCAGGGTCGGGGGCGGGCGAGCTGCCACTGATGACCCGCGGCGCGTCGATCTCGGCGAAGGCCCGTTCGGCGGCCGCGACCCCCTCGGAGGAGTCGTGGTAGTGCGCGCCGACCTGCCGCATCGGCAGGTAGACCTCTGGAGCCAGGATCAGCAGGAACAGGCCGGTCTGCAGGTCCATCTCCCCCGCGACCGTCCGCAGGCCGATGGACACCGCGATGATCGCCACCGACAGCGTCGACAGCAGCTCCAGCGCCATCGAGGACAGGAAGGAGATCCGCAGCGTACCGAGGGTCTCCTCGCGGTTGCGTCCCTCGATCTGCTGCAGCCCGATGGCCTGGGCGCGGGCCCGGCCGAAGACCTGCAGGGTGGGCAGGCCGGCGACGAGGTCGGCGAAGTGGTGGGCCAGCTTGGCCTGCACCGACCACCGCTTCTTCATCCGGCGCTCGGTGGCCCAGCCGATCAGCGCCATGAACAGCGGGATCAGGGGCAGGGTGAGGACCACGACCAGCAGGGAGATCCAGTCGCGGGTGAGGATCGCGACGCCCACGATCAGCGGCACGGTGACCGCCAGCAGCAGTTGGGGCAGGTACTTGGAGTAGTACCCGTCCAGCGCGTCGAGACCATGGGTGACCAGGTCGACCAGCCCACCGGTGTCGGACTTCGGGTCGATCGGGCGACCCAGTCGGGCCGCGGCCACCTCATGGCGCAACTGCCCCTTGACCAGCGCGGCGGCCCGCTGGCCGAGCCACGGGTTGATCCCGCGCAGCACGGCCCGGCCGGCCAGCACCAGCAGCAGCCAGCCGATGGTCGCGGTCAGGCCGTCGAGCCGGTGGGTGTCGAAGACGTACGCCACCTGGCGGGACAGAAGTCCGGCCTGGGCGACGACGAGGAAAGCGGTCAGCGTGCCGACGAGGACCCCGGCGACCAGATACGCTCTGGTCGCCCGGGCCCTCGACAGCAGTTTTTCGTGGATGGGTCCTGGCATTACGTGGCCGGAATGTCCTTCACCGACAGGCGCTTACGGAAGACCCAGTAGGTCCAGCCCTGGTAGAGCAGGACGATCGGGACGAACACGATCGCGGCGACTGTCATGATGCCCAGCGTGTAGGTCGACGAGGCCGCATCGACAGCGGTCAGGCTCCAGGCCGGGTCCAGCGTGGACGGCACCACGTTCGGGAACATGGCGACGAAGACGTTGGCCAGCATGCCGACGACGGCCAGCACACCACCGACGAAGGCCCAGCCCTCCCTGCCGCGGGAGTTCATCACCAGCAGCAGGACCAGCCCGAGGACGGCAACCCCACCAGCGAGCCACAGGAACAGCGGCGACAGGGCGCCCTCGACCCCGTTGGTCACCGCGGCGAAGGACAGGTTCGTCCAGACCGTGAAGAGGACCATCAGCACGACGGACACGATTCCGGCGCGGGAGGCGAAGGTCCGGGCCCGCAGTCGGAGGTCACCATCGGTCTTCAGCGCGGTGAAGGCGGCGCCATGGGCCAGGAACAGCGCCACGAACAGCACGCCACCGAGCAGCGCATACGGAGTGAACAGGCCGAAGAAGCTGCCCGCGGTCTGGTGGATCGTACGGGTCGCGTCGACCGGGAGGCCCCGGACGAAGTTGGCGAAGGCGACGCCGAAGACCAGGGCGATGACGAAGGACGTACCGGTGTTGATGTTGTCCCAGCCGCGCCGCCACTTCATGCCTGGCCGGTGGTGGCGGTACTCGAAGGAGACACCGCGCAGGATCAGCGCGACCAGGATCAGGAACAGCGGCAGGTACAGCCCCGAGAACAACGTGGCGTACCACTCGGGGAAGGCGGCGAAGGTGGCACCGCCGGCGGTGAGCAGCCACACCTCGTTGCCGTCCCAGACCGGGCCGATGGTGTTGACCATGACGCGGCGTTCACGCTCGTCCTTGGCCAGGATCGGCTGGAGCATGCCGACACCGAAGTCGAAGCCCTCCAGCACGAAGTAGCCGGTCCAGAGGACCGCAATCAGTAGGAACCAAATGATGGGGAGTGCAGTATCCATGGTTGGTCTCCTCCACTCAGTACGCGAACGACAACGGCTTGTTGTCGTCCTCGTTCTCGACGGGATGGGACGGCTTCAGCTCAGGCAAGCCCTTACGGATCGCCTGGACCAGCAAGACGAGTTCGACCACGGCCAGCGCGCCGTACAGCACCGTGAAGCCGAGCATGGTGACGAGTACCTGCCCCGCCGGCACACCCGGAGAGGCGGCGGCAGCAGTGGGCATCAGGCCCATCACGATCCACGGCTGGCGGCCCATCTCGGTGAAGATCCAGCCGAACGAGCTGGCGAACAACGGAAGCAGCGGCGTGGCGACCATCATTGCCCACCAGACGTTGCCACCGCGCACCGGAGGCAGCTTGCCCTTGCGGAGCATGACCAGGACGATCACACCGAGCGCCATGGCGGCGAAGCCCAGACCCATCATCAGGCGGAAGCTCCAGTACGCGATCGGGATGCTCGGGGTGTACGTCATCGCGTCGGCGACCTCGTCGCCGTACTCGGCGCGGATCATGTCACCGTACTGGGCGTCGTACTTCTCCCGGAGCGGGTTGATGCCCTCGACGGTGCCGGTGAACGATCCGGTCGCCAGGAAGGAGGTGATGTACGGCACCTTCAGCGCGAACACCTCCTCGGAGCCATCGAGCGTGCCGATGGTGAAGAGGGAGAAGGAGGCGGGCGCCTCGGTCTCGTAGATGGCCTCGGCCGCCGCCATCTTCATGGGCTGGACGTCGGTCATGATCTTGCCCTGGATGTCACCGGTGACGACCACCCCGGCGCCGGCGGCGATCAGCACCCAGGCACCGAACTTGGTGGCCCAGCGGTAGGCCGAGGCGTCCTCTGCCACCTGGCCCTCGAGTTCGGAGTGGTTCTTGGCGTTGTTCGCCCGTGCGATCTTGAGCAGGTGCCAGCCGGCCACGCCCATCACGAGGCCACCACCGGCCATGTACGAGGCGAAGGCGGTGTGCGAGATCGTGGCGAGGGCGACCGGGTTGGTCAGTACGGCCCAGAAGTCGGTCATCTCAGCGCGGCCGGCGGCCGCGTTGAACTCGTAGCCGACCGGGTTCTGCATGAACGAGTTGGCGGCCAGGATGAACATCGAGCTGAGGAACGTGCCGAGCGCCACGAGCCAGATGGAGGCCAGGTGGATGCCCTTCGGCAGCCGGTCGCGGCCGAAGATCCAGATGCCGAGGAACGTCGACTCCATGAAGAAGGCCAACAATGCCTCGAACGCGAGCGGAGCACCGAAGATGTCACCGACCATGCGGGAGTACTCCGACCAGTTCATGCCGAACTGGAACTCCTGCACGATGCCGGTCACGACACCCATGGCGAAGTTGATCAGGAGCAGCTTGCCGAAGAACTGGGTGAGCCGCTCGTACTTGGCATTGCCCGTGCGGTAGGCCGCGGTCTGCATGATCGCGACGAGCAACGCCAGGGCAATGGATAGGGGAACGAAGAAGAAGTGGTAGACGGTGGTAATCCCGAATTGCCACCGTGCCAGAAGCACCGGGTCCATACCCGGCAATCTACGACGCTGCGTCGGACAGATCATCCGGTGGATCACCCCCGTTCCGCACAGTGGCACACTACTGCGTCACACCGATCGAACTACGTGTGCCGTAGTACTTCCGGAAAAGTTGCTCTAGCATGGGGGGCATGCCGAACCTTGGTGACCTTGAGCTGCAGGTCATGGAGGTGTTGTGGCGCACGGACACCGCCATGTCTGTCAGGGAGGTTCTGGCCGAGCTGACCAAGGACCGGGACCTTGCCTACACCACCGT
This sequence comes from Propionibacteriaceae bacterium, assembly GCA_044508675.1. GTDB lineage: Bacteria > Actinomycetota > Actinomycetes > Propionibacteriales > Propionibacteriaceae > Raineyella. The sequence goes on from JBIQHF010000023.1 coordinate 46,468, forward strand.
CATGACTGTGCTCGACCGATTGTCGAAGAAGGG
>JBIQHF010000024.1:0-45615 GCA_044508675.1 Propionibacteriaceae bacterium
GTCCCTGACAAAGGAACCCGCCAAGACGGTGTCCGGGTTACGGGGTCAACCTCACTTCTCGTAGTGCTCGTCGTCGAGTGCCCGCGTACGGATGTACTCGGCCTTGTTTCCGGTCGCCTCGGCGATAGCTGCGCTCACGTGAAGGTGAGGCTTGCGTCCCTCGATGAGTTTCGCTCGCCGAAGACGCCGGACAAGGTCCTCCTGAAGTGGTCTACCCTTCTGAACGCGATCGAGCGCCAGTACATCAGTCAACGACATGTCCGTCCGCGCCATGAGCAACTGACTGTAGTTGGGGTCGAGTACGGCGCCGTAGATGATCACTCGGACTGTGCCCGACTCGCTGAGGTCGTAGTCGGGCAGGGGTAAGAAACGAGCGCGCTGGGAGAGGTGGATCTGCTGGATGCCATAGCCCATCCGGTCGATCATATTCAACTCTGTCATCGCGTCTACAAGGAAGGGATTGCGGTAGGAGCGGGGAGTTCGAGCACCAAGAGCGTAATCCAGGGGATTGCCATCGACGAAGCCGAGAAGTATCGACCGATCTTGTCCGTGCCGAACTCTCGGTTCGCCTCCTTGAACTCGACAACTTCACTCTCCCAACCGGCGATCAGCCGGTCAAGCAGCGTCGAGAGGCCAGCAGCAGACATACCCACTCTCCTCAATCCGACCGGCGACCACGAGGGTAGATCCGTCCCTTCATGCGAGCTGGGTGGCGCCCACGAGGTCCCCTCGGTGGATCACCCTACCGACAGGACCGTCAGCCCCAGGCGGCCGCATGCACAGATGCCGGGTAGACAAGCAGGGGCCCGAGGTTCACCCGTCGATGAGCTCCAGCACCCGGTTCGGATGGTCAGAGGTGATCGCATCGACCCCCAGCTCCAGGCAGAACTCGATGTCGGCGATGTCGTTCACCGTCCAGACGTGCACCTCGAGGCCGGCGTCGTGGGCCCGACGCACCAGCTGCGGGTCGCGGCGCACCATACCGAGCCAGGGGCTGATCGCCGGGGCATCGACCGCCTCGGTCCACGCGGTGGGGAACTGCAGCTGGGAGCGGGGGACGTCCGGCAACAACCCGGCGAAGGTGCGTACGCCTTCCGGCGCGAAGCTGATCACCCGTGCCGGGGCGTCGGCACCGGTCCAGCCGCGACTGCGCAGGTGGTCGGCGACCGCGTGCTCCACCTCGGTGCCGCGCGGATTCGGGTGCTTGGTCTCGATCACCGCGTACACGTCGATGCCGAGCCGGCGCGCGGCATCGACCATGTCGAGCAGCTCGGCGAGGGTGACCAGCTCGCGCTGCTCGGCCGTCGTCTCGGGCCCGACCTTCCAGCTGCCGATGTCGATGCCCTTCAGCTCGGCGACGCTGAGCTCGTGGGCGGCGACCGCCAGGCCGCCGGTGCGGGCCAGGTCGAGGTCGTGCAGGCAGATCAGCTGGCCGTCGCCGCTGAAGTGGACATCGCACTCCAGGCCCAGGCGGCGGCCGGTGTGCCCTGCGAGTGCGATGGCGGCCGCGTACGAGGCGCGGCTCTGCTCGGGATGTGCTCCGGACCAGCCCCGGTGGGCGATGACTTGGGTCACACCGTCAGGCTATCGCTGGCGGGGCCGGCAGTGCCCCCGAGCGCGGGACCCCCCCGGGGTGCCATGGTCAGGCGTGGACGCGGACCCGTTCGCCACGACTGGCCGGTCGCACGCAATCGATGCACAGCTCCTCGTCGACCAGGCCGAGGCGTCCGAGCAGGTAGAACATCTTGCAGCCGACGCACAGGCCGAGCAGCGCTTCGAGGGCCGGGAACAGGATCATCACTGCGGCGATCACCACCATGGCCACGCCCACGCCCGCACCGGCACCCGACCCGCCCGGCAGGGCCAGGTCGACCAGCCACAGCACGGTCAGCGCACCGGTCATCGCAGCCCCGATCGCCGCGGCGAAACGCTTCGGCGCGAAGGCGGTGGGGCGGGCGGGGACCCGGAAGCGTGGCCGGATCCCCTTGGCGACCAGTCGGGCGATCGGGCTGTGCCGCGGACCGGTGATCGCGCGGATCAGGAAATCGATGGCCAGGAACGCATACAGCCACCACTGCCCGGTGGCGAGCGCGACGACCCCGACGACGAGGACGACAGCCGCGATGAGTCGTACGGTCACCTCGTCGACGACGGTGGGGATCCGGAGGGTGAGGATATTGCTGCTCGACGGCACGGTCATCTGGCGGTCCTGGGGGTGGGAGGGCCTGACGCCCTCGGTTGTCGCCAACGTACCGACCACCCCACCCATAAACAAGACCAATGTGCTGCATAAGGAAACACAACCCTTGAGGTGGGTATGGGCAGGTGTTGTCCAACGCCTGTGACAGGCCTACCCTGAACTGCGTGCCGGTCCGAACGGGCCCGCATGCACCGCCATTTTTCTTCCGGTGCCCTTGGTGCAAGGATCCTGCAATGGCAATTACGCTGTCCACCACCGTGGAGCACACCACGCTGAGTGACATTGATCGCATCCTCCGGCTGGAGAATGCGACGGATACCGCCGAGTGGGTCGCCCCCACCGGTCGTGTGTGGCACGAGTCGGTCCTCGCCGATCCCGACAAGGAGCACCTGCTCCTGCTGGAGAACGGTGCGCTGGCCGGGTACGCCGTCCTGGTCGGCATCGTCACCGGCGGCGACATCGAACTACGCCGGATGGTCATCGACCCCGCCCGTCGCGGCCGCGGCCTGGGGCGTCTGTTCGTCCGCCACATCGTCGACTACGTCAAGACGAAGTACGGCGCACGCGGCATGTGGATGGACATGAAGTGCCACAACGACCGGGCCCGCAAGCTCTACGCCAGTGAGGGCTTCACGTCCTTCGTCCCCGCCCGCGACGGCAAGCTCGGCCGCTCGTACATGCGCCGCAAGTTCTGATCCGTACGATCCGCCGACCCGGCGACCTGCTAGACCGTACGCCGGGTCGCGCGGATCCCCACCAGCACGCCTGCGACCGCGGTGACCACCGCGGCGACCACCCCGCCGATGACGTACCGGTCGGTGAACGAGCCGTTCATCAGGGCCCGCTCGGCGTTGACGAGGTAGGTCAGCGGGTTGAAGGTCGCGGCGATCTGCATCCACCGCGGCGCCGCCTCCAGCGGCAGCATCATGCCCGACAGGATCAGCAGCGGGAACATCAGCGACTGCTGCACCGTCCAGAACAGCCATTCGCGCGACTTCGAGGCCAGCGCCAGCGCATACGAGAACGCGCCGAGCCCGATGCCGAAGACGCCGAGCAGGACCAGGCCGGCCAGCAGGTGGAGCGGGTGGACGGTGAAGCCGAACGGGATGCAGACCACCGCGATCAGCAGCCCCTGCACGAACAGCGGGGCGAACTCCTTCAGCGCCCGCCCGACCAGGATCGCCGGTCGGCTCAGCGGGGTGGCCAGCACCCGTTCGTACGAGCCGGTCATCAGCTCGTACAGCAGGTTCGAGCCGGTCATCGAGGTCCCGAACAGGCAGATCATCACGATCACCCCGGGCACGAACCACTGCAGGGTGTCGGCCAGGCCGACGGGTCCGACGGCACCCGCAACACCACCGACCGCCCCACCGGCAGCGCCGAGCGTACCGCTGAGCAGCGGCCCGAACAGGCCGAGGAAGATCAACGGCTGCAGCAGCGAGAAGACCAGCGAGAACGGGTCGCGGATCAGCAACAGCACCTCGCGCACGAAGACCGACCAGGTGTCGGTCACGAAGGCGCCGACCGGGCCGTGGTCCGGTGTCCGGGTCGGTGCCGCCACGGCCACGGAGCCGGCATCGGCCCGACCGGTCATGCCGCCGCCTCCTCACGCAGACTGCGCCCGGTCAGGTTGAGGAAGACGTCATCGAGGGTCGCCTGCTTCAGCCCGGCGGCCACCGTGGTCAGGCCCGCGACCCGCAGGGCCTCGATCGCCTCCGGGAGCCGGTCGGGGCCGTGGGTGGTCGAGATCGTGGCCCGGGCCATCCCGTCCTCCCCCGGGCCCACCGTCACCTCACCCAGGTGGTCCCCCAGGGCGGCCCGGGTCCCTGCGACCAGGTCGGCGACGCCGGACAGCGCGGCCCCTCCGGGGGGCCGTGCGCCTGCTGACCGTACGTCGAGGCGGATCACGTCGTCGGCGTAGTCGCGCTTCAACGCCATCGGGGTGGCGTCGGCGACGACCTCGCCGTGGTCGATGATGATCACCCGCTCGGCCATCTCGTCGGCCTCCTCCAGGTAGTGCGTGGTCAGCACCATCGTCATCTGGTAGCGGTGCCGCATCCCGTCGATGTGGGCCCACAGGTTGGCCCGCGACTGCGGGTCCAGGCCGGTGGTCGGCTCGTCCAGGAACAGCAGGGGTGGGCGGTTCATCAGCCCCAGCGCCACGTCGAGACGGCGCCGCTGCCCACCGGAGAGCGACTGGACGGTACGCTTCCCCAGCTCACCGAGCTCCAGCATCTCCATCAGCTCGGCGGCCCGGGCACGGTACTCCGACGCCGGCAGTCCGTAGAACCTGCCCTGGTTGTGCAGTTCGTCGCGGACCCGGTACGAGTAGCCGCCGCCGGTGCCCTGCCCGATGTAGCCGATCCGGGCCCGTACCGCCCCGGGGTGGCGGACCACGTCGTGCCCGGCGACGGTCGCGGTGCCCGAGGTGGGCGGCAGCAGGCTGGTCAGCATCCGCAAGGTGGTGGACTTGCCGGCGCCGTTGGGGCCGAGGAAGGCGACCAGCTCCCCCTCGGCGACGTCGATGTCGATCGCCTTGACGGCCTCGATCACGTCCTTCTTGCGGTGGAAGGTCTTGGTCAGGTCACGGGCAGTGATCATGGAACACCGATCATCGGACACCTACTTCGATCTGTGACCCGCACCACTCTACGGATCTCGGTCAATGCTGTGAACTACGACAGGCCCGAGGGCGCCGGGGCCTCCAGCACCTCGTTGAGTCCCTCGGTGATCGACGGATGGGTCCAGATCGCCTCGCGCAGTTGCGTCGCGGTGGTGCCGGTCCGGATCGCCAGGGCGACCAGGTTGACCAGGTCCTCGGCGTGCACGCAGTAGAGCGCTGCGCCGAGCACCAGGTCGCTGTCCGCGTCGATGACGACCTTCAACAGGCCGCGGGGGTTCCCCTCGATCTTGGGCCGCGGCATCGCGGCGATCGCCGCGACCGGCTTGGACGCCACCAACACCCGGTGCTCCCGCACCGCCTCGGCCTCGGTCAGCCCGACCCGCGCGAACGTCGGGTCGAGGAACACCGCGTACGGCACAGCCGTACGGTCCACGGTGCTGCGCCGGCCCTCGCCGACCAACTGATCCTTGACGATCCGGTAGTCGTCGAGCGAGACGTACGTGAACTGCGGGCCGGCATTGATATCGCCGACCGCGTAGATGCCCGGCACGGTGGTGCGCAGGTGCTCGTCGACCGGGATGTAGCCGCGCGGGTCGACCTCGATGCCGATCCGGTCCAGGCCCAGGCCGGCGCTGCGTGGCGTACGCCCCACCGCGAGGAGCACGGCGTCGGCCGCCAGGGCGGAGCCATCCGCCAGCAGCACGTCGACCCCGTGCGGCTGGTCCCGCAGTGCGGTCACCTCGGTGCCGTGGCGGAAGGTGATGCCGCGGTCGGCCAGGTCCTGCTCGACCACCTCGGCGACATCGGCGTCCTCCTTGCCGAGGATGCGCTCGTGCCGGTCCACCACGGTGACGTGCGATCCGAAGCCGGTGAACATCGACGCGAACTCCAGCCCGACCGGTCCGGCGCCGACCACGACGAGTTCGGCCGGACGCGGCGACACGTGCTGGAGGGTGGTGGAGTCGTGGACGCGCGGCCCATCGGCGCCGGGAAGATCGAGGTGACGTGGCGTGGTGCCGGTGTTGATCACGACGACGGGGGCGCAGATGAGGGCATCGTCACCGTTGGCCGAGGTGACGGCGACCAGGTGGCTCCCCGTCCCTGCGGCAGCGGGATGGTCGGCGGGGTCGAGGAACTCGGCGTGCCCGTCGTACACCGACGCCGTCGCCAGGTCCGCGACCATGCTGTAGTTCTTGTCCCGCATGGCGCCGACCAGGGTGTCACGACGCTGCACGGCAGCGGCGAACCACGCATCGGGCTCGTCCCCGGGCCGCCGGGCGTTGGCCTCGGTGACCAGGATCTTGGTCGGAATGCAGGCGACGTTGATGCACGTCCCGCCGTACATCGCCGCCGACTCCTCGACGATCGCCACGCGCTTGCCGGCGGCGGCCAGTGACCTGGCCAGGGTCTTGCCGCCCTTTCCCCAGCCGATCACGATCAGGTCATACGCCTCGGTCACGTTCGCCATGTCCACTCCTGGTCCTCGGGGCGTCCGGCCGGCCCGGTCCCCCGTCCAGCACACTCCCCTTCCAAGCGGCTGGCAAGCACCGCGTCGTGTCGATCCACTCGGTGGCCCTCGCCGATGCAACGCTGGTCCCGGGATGCCCACCGGACATCCCGCCGAAGCGACCAACGTCGTCACACAGGAGTCTGACCATGTTCACGTTCTTCGAACGCCGCCGCACCGTCTGGGACGTCATTCTCGGCATTCTGCTGATTCTCGCGGGGATCATCCTGCTCCTCAACGCCACCATCGCCACCACCCTCTCGGTGCTGCTGTTCGGCATCGTCGTGCTGGTCGGCGGTGTCGTCCTGCTGGTCGGGGCGTTCTCCCACTTCCGGGCCCCCGGGTTCTTCCCCCTGCTGCTGGGCGCCGTGGCCATGCTCGTCCTGGGGCTGTTCCTGCTCCGCAACCCGAGCCTCGGTGCCGCCACGTTCACCGTGCTGGTCGGCGCCCTGCTGCTGATGAGCGGCGTCGTCCGCCTCTTCGGGGCGGCACTGCTGCCGGTCGGCAAGTGGATCCTGGTGGTCAGCGGGCTGATCTCGTTCCTGCTGGGCCTGTGGGTGCTGATCAACGTCAACACCACCTCGCAGGTCTTCATCGGCGTCCTGATCGGCATCCAGGTCCTGATCGAGGGCATCAACCTGATCGCGCTGGGCCGGGTCCGTCCGGTCGAGAAGAACTGACGTCCGCCGGTCGAGAAGAACTGACTTTCGCCGGTCGGGTTACGCTCGACCAATGACCTCGAACCCCGGCGACCAGCCCGACGACAATCCCTGGAGCCCCGAGCGGTACGCGGAGGCCTGGGCGGAGGAGCAGGCCAACAAGCGCAAGGGACCCTGGCTCAGCATGCAGGCCAAGGTGCTGATCTTCGGCGTGCTGCTGGGCGTCGGGATCACGCTGTACGGCATCTATCTGGCCCGCTAGGCATACTCGACCAACAGCTTCTGCACCGCCTCCCGGCAGCCGCCGCAGCCGGAGCCGGCCCGGGTCTGCGTACGCACCTCCTCCACCGTCGCGCACCCGCCCCTGATCGCCTCGCTGATGACGCCCGCCGCGACCCCCGCACAGCGGCAGACGGTGGACGCCGGGGTGATCTCCTCCTCGCCCCCGTCGGCGCCATCGAGCCGCAGCAGCACCGACAGGTCCACCGGGGCGGGCCGGCGCGAGGCGTGCAGCAGCGCCAGTTCGGCCCCGGCGCGTGGCATGCCGAGGCTGATCCACCCCACCACCACGCCGTCGCGCACGACGGACTTCACCAGCCGCCCGCGCGCGCCGTCGACCCACAGCGCCACGCCCTGGCCGGGCGGTTGGGCCTGCCAGGGCTCGCCGGCGAGCATGCCGCCCGCCCCGAAGTCCAGTCGCCGGGCCTTGAGCCGGACACTGTCGACGTCCTCCTCGACGAGGGGCTCGAGCGGACCCTCCTCGCCGCGCAGCGCGGCGAGGAGGCGCCGGGCGAGCCATTCGGCCTGGCGCCAGCCCGGCCCGACCAGCCCGACCGGCCCCCTGCCGGCGCGCTCCGGGCAGACCGGGCAGGACGGATCCTCGCAGAGCACCTCGGCGCAGTCGCCAATGGCGAACACGCGCGCCTCGAGGTCGGCCTCGAGCTCGTGGTCCACGACGATGCCGCGGGCGACCCGCAGACCCGCCCCCTCGGCGATCCTGGTTCGTGGGGTGACACCGCAGGACAGGACCAGCACCTCTCCCTCGACCGTTCGACCGTCGGCGAGCCGCAGCGCCCGGAAGGACCCCGCGCCCAGGACGACCTCCCTGGCCACGGCCTCGGTCACGACGTCGACGCCGTGACGGGCCAGCACGGCGTTCAGCATGGCCCCGGCGATGGCATCGGTGGATCGGGTCAGCAGCCAGGGCCGGTGGTGCACGACGGTCACCCGGCAGCCCACCTCGTGCGCGGCCAGGGCGACCTCGACCCCGAGCACGCCGCCGCCGAGCACGACGACCCGACCGTCACGGGAGACCACCTTGCGCAGGTCGGCGGCGTCCTCAGCCGTCCGCAGCACGGTCACTCCGCTCGGCAGGTGCGCGGCCGCCTCGGGATCGGGGTTGATGCCGCGCAGCACCGGGATGTTGGCCCGGGCACCGACGGCGAGGACGACCAGGTCGTAGTCGACGGTGTCGGGGGCACCGGTGACCGTGTCAGCCAGGTGGGCCTGCCGGGCGGAGCGGTCGAGCCAGGTCACCGCGGTGCCGGTCCGTACGTCGACCCCGCGGTCGGTCCAGTCGTCGACGTCGACCAGGGCGAGTCCGTCCTCGTCGACCCGGCCGACGCCGTACTCGCCGACGAGCACCCGGTTGTAGCCGGGGCGGGGTTCCTCGCCGACCACGGTGAGGCGCAGGTCACCGGAGTCGACGGCGGGCAGCAGTTCCTCGATGAGCCGGACGGCGACCGGCCCGAAGCCGATCACCAGCAGTCGGTCGCCGCGGCGGGGTTCGTACTTCTGGATCATCGGACGTCCTCCCGGATCGGTGTGGGGGCATGGCCAGTCGCTCGTACGGACACCGGGGTGGCCTTGAAGTCGGGCATCCCGGAAACCGGGTCGGTGCGGGCCTCCACGACGCGGTTGATCGCCGCGGAGTCGGCGAAGTGGAACGGAACGAACACGGTGTCGGGTCGTACGGCGGTGGTCAGCACCGCCCGCGCCAGGGCGCGCCCGGTGGCCGAGCTGATCTCGGTCAGGTCACCGTCGGCGATCCCCCAACGCTTGGCGGTGTCCGGATGGATCTCCAGCCGGGGTTCGGGCACCGCTGCGGCGAGCGAGGCGACGCGGCGGGTTTGGTTGCCGGATTGGTAGTGCTCCAACGCCCGGCCGGTGGTCAGCACCAGCGGGGCCGCGGCACGCCCGGGTGCGGCGTGGGGCCGGACGGGCACCAGGCGAGCCCTCCCGTCCGGGTGGCCGAACCGCTCGGTGAACACCCGCGGCGTGCCCTCCGCCCGGCCGGCCGGGGCGGGCCAGTGGTGGGCCGCCCCCGCGTCGAGCAGGGCATGGGACAGGCCCGAGTAGTCGGCCCGGCCACCGGCGGAGGCCCGGGCGAGTTCGTCGAAGACGTCCGCCGGGTCGGTGGGCCAGCGGCCCGGCGCGCCCAGGCGGGCCGCCAGGTCGGCCATGACTTGCAGTTCACTGCGGACACCGGGTGGAGGGGCGAGGGCGCGGCGGCGGCGCAGCACCCGGCCCTCGAGGTTGGTCATCGTGCCCTCCTCCTCGGCCCACTGCGGGACCGGGAGCACCAGATCGGCGTGCCGGGCCGTTTCGGACAGGAAGAAGTCGGTCACCACCAGGAAGTCGAGCCGATCCAGGGCCTCGGCGACGTCTCGGGCAGCGGGTGCGCTCACCGCGACGTTCGCGCCGTTGATCCACAGGCATCGCACGCCGCCCTCCCGGCCCAGGCCGTCGAGCAGTTCGACGGCCGGGATCCCGGGGCCGGGAATGGTCGCGGGGTCGACGCCCCACACCTCGGCCACGGCCGCCCGGTGTCCGGGGTCGCTGATCGACCGGTAGCCGGGCAGCTGGTCGGCCTTCTGGCCGTGTTCGCGGGCGCCCTGGCCGTTGCCCTGGCCGGTGAGGGTGCCGTACCCGGAGGACTCGCCGCCGGGCAGGCCGAGCAGCAGGGCCAGGTTGATGGCGGCGGTGGAGGTGGCGGTGCCGTCGACGTGTTGTTCGACCCCACGCCCGGTGAGGATGTACGTCCCTCGTGGGCGGGCGGCGAGCATCCGGGCGACCTGGCGGATCCGGTGCGCGGGGACGCCGGTGATCGCCTCGGCGCGCTCGGGCCACCACGCGTTGAGGGCCGGCCGCAGACGGTCGAGCCCGACCGTACGATCCGCGAGATAGGCGTGGTCGACCAAGTCCTCGGCCACCACGACCTGGGCCAGGGCCAGCAGCAGGGGCAGGTCGGTGCCGGGGGTCGGCTGGAGATGGACCCCTGCCCCGTCCGCGGTCAGCCCAGCGGTCGCCGAGCGGCGCGGATCGACCACGACCAGGCCGCCGGCGGCCCGGGCGTCGGCGAGGTGCTGGACGAACGGCGGCATGGTGTCGGCGGGGTTGGAGCCGACCAGCAGCACGGTGTGGGCGTCGTCGAGGTCGCTGACCGGGAACGGCAGTCCGCGGTCGAGGCCGAACGACCGGTTGGCGGCGGCCGCGGCCGACGACATGCAGAACCGGCCGTTGTAGTCGATCCGGGAGGAGCCCAGTGCGATCCGGACGAACTTGCCGAGCTGGTACGCCTTCTCGTTGGTCAGCGAGGCGCCCCCGAACACTCCGACCGCGTCCGGGCCGTACGTCTCCTGCGCCCGGCGGATGGCGTCCACCCAGCGGTCGTACGCCTCGTCCCAGCTGATCGGCGCGAAGCCGCCATCGGCCTGCCGCAACAGCGGCGCGGTGAGCCGCTGGCGATGGTGCAGCAGTTCGGCCGACGTCCAGCCCTTGCGGCACAGGCCTCCCCGGTTGGTCGGGAACTCGCGCGGCAGCACGTCCGGCGTCCCGTCAGTGGCGGTGAGGGTCATCGCGCACTGGAGGGCGCAGTAGGGGCAGTGGGTCGGCGTCGGGGTCAGGTGTGCCATGCGATGCCTGCCCTCACACCTTCGCCCGGGCCATGGCACCGGGCTTCAGGTAGACGACGATGATCACCAGGACCGCTACGAGGTAGAACCCCACGAACCCGCCGAACGCGGCGGTGTAGTCGCCGGTGGCGCGCTGTGAGGCGGCGAGCGCCTGCGGGATCAGGAACCCGCCGTACGCCCCGACTGCGGCGATCAGGCCCAGCGCGGCCGACGCCCGGCGCTCCACCGGGACGGTGTCGGACGCGGAGCGCGGGCCGGACGGGGAGCTCGTGCCGCGCACCCGGTAGACCGCCGGGATCATCCGGTAGGTCGAGCCGTTCCCGACTCCGGCGGCGACGAACAGCGCCAGGAAGAGCAGCAGGAACGGCGCAAAACCGGCCGTCGAGGGGGTCAGTGCCAGGGCGGTGGCCAGGACCGCCATCACGGCGAACGCTGCCACCGTGACGACCGCGCCGCCGAACCGGTCGGCCAGCCGGCCCCCGTACGGTCGGGCCAGCGAGCCGACCAGCGGGCCGAGGAAGGACAGCGACAGTGCCGCGGTGCCGATGGTGAGGGTCGAGGAGCCGGGGAACAGGTCGGCGATCAGCTTGGGGAACACCCCCGAGAAGCCGATGAAGGATCCGAAGGTGCCGATGTAGAGCACCGACAGCAGCCAGAAGTGCGGTTCGCGGATCGCGGCGAGGGAACCGGCCCGGTCGCCACGGGCGTGCGAGAGGTTGTCCATCCGCAGGTGGGCGCCGCCGGCCGCGACCAGGATCAGCGGCACCCAGATCCAGCCGGCCAGCGGCAACCGCAGCATGCCGGCGGCCCCGATGGTGACCACCAGTGGGACGGCCAGCTGGGCGACCGACGCGCCGAGGTTGCCCCCGGCGGCGTTGAGCCCGAGCGCCCAGCCCTTGCGGTCGGCGGGGAAGAACCAGGTGATGTTGGCCATCGAGGAGGCGAAGTTGCCGCCACCGAAGCCCGCCGTGGCGGCGACCAGCAGCAGCACCGGGAAGGGGGTCCCGGCCGGGAGACCACCAGGGCCAGACCGATCGTCGGGACCAGCAGCAGCAGTGCGGACACCACCGTCCAGGTGCGTCCCCCCAGCCGCGACACCATGAACGTGTACGGCACCCGCAGGGTGGCGCCGACCAGGGCCGGCATCGAGATCAGCCAGAACGCCTGCGTGTCGGTGAGCCGGAAGCCTGCCGCGGGAAGCATCACCACGGTGATCGACCACAGCTGCCAGACGACGAAGCCGAGGAACTCGCAGAAGATCGACCAGCGCAGGTTGCGACCGGCTATCGCCCGGCCCTCCCCCTCCCACTGGACGTGGTCCTCGGGGTCGTAGCCGTCGATCCAGCGGCCGGGACGGACCCGCAACGGCGTGGCGCGCCGTCCGGTCCGGTCAGCGGTAGGGGCAGGGGTGGGCCAAGGGGCCTGGTCGGTGGTGTTCACGGGAGGGCCTTCCGTACGTCGGGGATCGTCAGGGGTGCCGGGCTCAGGCGCGGGCTCAGGCGGCGGGAGAGACCTCGATCCACCCGTCGACCACACGGATCGGGTGGACCGGCAGTGCCAGGGCGGGACCACCGTCGCCGTGGCCGCCGGTGAGACAACGACCGGTGGTCAGGTCGTAGACCTGCTTGTGCAGGGGGGAGGCGACGGTCGGCCGGTCGATCCCGTTGACACGGGTCGACCCGGTGATGCCGCGGGCGATCACGCCGGCGCCGGTGTCGGGGTCGACGTGGCCCACGGCGTGGACCGCGTCGTCGAGCCGGAACAGGGCGACCTGCCGGCCGTCGACCAGGGCGGCCTCGCCGACGCCGGGTTCGAGATCGGCCAGGCGGCAGACCCGGTGCCAGTCGACAGCCGCGACCATCGCTGGGGAGGTGGTGAGGGTGTGGGTCATGACGACTCCTTCGGGTGGGCGGGACGCGCCCGAGGCGGATCGGATGCCCCGACGCTAGGAACGCGCTGTTACGGGTCCGGCCTGCGCCCGTGACCAGACGGTTACAGGCATCTCTCGCCGCGCCGCAGATGCGGTGAACCCGCTGTCACAGAAGCGTCACGAGCGTGGAACCACGCTGTGACCGCCCCTTCCTAGCGTGGACGCATCCTCCGCGTGCTCCCGACACCGGAGGCCTCTCCCGACACCCAGGAGGACCCATGACCCCCACGCGTCCGACCAGCGCCCGCCGCTTCGTCGTGGTCGGTGGCGGCCCCGCCGCCCACCACCTCGCCCACACCCTGGCCGATGCCGTCGACCGCGGGCGGACGGCCGCCGCCCCGGTGCAGGTCACCGTGATCAGCGAGGAGCCCGCCCTGCCGTACGACCGGGTCGCGCTGTCCAGCGCCCTCTCGGCGCCCGACGTCGACCTGACCCTCGGCGATCCCGGCCTGTGGGAGCGTCCCGACGTCGACCTGCTCACCGGGGAGCGGGTGGTCGCCATCGACCCCGAGCGCCGGCTGGTCCGCACCACGCTGCAGGAGCTGCCGTACGACGAGGTGGTGCTGGCCACGGGGTCGGCCGCCGTACGGCCGCCGGTCCCCGGTGCCGAGGCGATGCACGTCTACCGGACCCTGGCGGACATCGCGACGCTCGCCGAGGAGGCCGAGCGCCTGCACGAGGAGTTGGGCCGGCCACCGCGGGCCGTCGTCATCGGCGGTGGCCTGCTCGGGCTGGAGGCCGCGGCCGGGCTGCAGCTCCTGGGGTGCGAGGCGGTCGTCCTGGAGCGGTCCGACCGCCTGATGGCGGCCCAGCTCGACCTGGGCGGCGGGGAGGCCCTCGCCCGGCTCGTCGCCCCGACCGGGATCACGGTCCTCACCGGCGCCGCGACCACACAGGTCGAACTGGTCGACGGACGGGTCAGCGCGATCGGCCTGGCCGACGAGGAGCGACTGCCCGCCGACCTGGTCGTCGCGGCGATCGGCGTCCGGCCCCGCGACGAACTCGGACGCCAGGCAGGGATGGAGATCGGGTCGCGCGGAGGTGTGGTGATCGACGCGACCTGTGCCACCTCGACGCCACACGTGTGGGCGATCGGCGAGGTCGCCTGTTTCGAGGACCGCTGCGTCGGTCTGGTCGCTCCCGCCACGGCGATGGCCGAGGTCGTCGCCGACCGGCTGCTGGGCGGCGACGCGACGTTCACCGGCTTCGACACCGCCACCAAGCTGAAGCTCTCCGGGGTCGACGTTGCCTCGTTCGGCGACGCGTTCGCCACCGTCCCCGGGGCACTCGAAGTGGTGTACGCCGACCCGGCCCGTGGCCTGTACCAGAAGCTGGTGGTCTCTGACGACGCCGGCACGCTGCTCGGCGGGGTCCTGGTCGGCGACGCCTCGGCGTACGGCGCCCTGCGTCCACTGGTCGGCCGGCGACTGCCCGCCGAACCCGGCGCCTACCTGGCCGCCGGCGGCCCCGGGCTGCCGGACACCGACCTGCCGGACGACGCGATGCTGTGCTCCTGCAACAACGTCGATGCCGGGACCGTACGCGCTGCGGTCCGCGGCGAACTCGGCGACCCCTGCCATGACGTCGCCTCCCTCAAGGCCTGCACCCGCGCCGGCACGACCTGCGGATCGTGTGTCGGAGTGCTGAAGAAGACCCTCGACAAGGAGATGTCCGTCCAGGGCCTGGAGGTCTCGACCGCGCTGTGCGAGCACATCGCGATGACCCGCGCCGAGCTCTTCGAGGCGATCCGGGTGCTGCAGCTGCGCACCTTCGAGGAGATCATGGGGCGCTTCGGCGTCGGCGCCGGCTGCGACGTCTGCAAGCCGACCATCGCCTCGATCCTGGCCACGCAGTACGACGAGTACGTCCTCGATGCCGGTCGTGCCGGGCTCCAGGACACCAACGACCGGGCGCTGGCGAACATGCAGAAGGACGGTACGTACTCGGTGGTGCCGCGGATCCCGGCCGGCGAGATCACTCCGGAGGGACTCGCGGTGATCGCCGAGGTGGCCCGCGACTACGGCCTCTACACCAAGATCACCGGCGCCCAGCGGATCGACATGTTCGGGGCACGGCTGGAGCACCTGCCCGACATCTGGAAGCGGCTGGTCGACGCCGGCTTCGAGTCCGGCCAGGCGTACGGCAAGTCGCTGCGGACGGTGAAGTCGTGCGTCGGCAGCACCTGGTGCCGCTTCGGCGTACAGGACTCGGTGGCGATGGCGATCAACCTCGAACTGCGCTACCGCGGGCTGCGATCCCCGCACAAGCTGAAGATGGCCGTCTCCGGCTGCGCCCGGGAATGCGCCGAGGCCCAGAGCAAGGACGTTGGCGTCATCGCGACCGACAAGGGCTGGAACCTGTGGGTCGGCGGCAACGGCGGCATGACGCCGCGGCATGCGGAGCTGCTGGCCCAGGACCTGGACGATGCCATGCTCGTCCGGTGCATCGACCGCTTCCTGATGTACTACATCCGCACCGGGGACCGGCTGCAGCGCACCGCACGCTGGATCGAGGAGCTGGACGGGGGCCTGGACCACCTGCGGGCCGTCGTGGTCGAGGACTCGCTCGGGATCGGCGCGGACCTGGAGGAGGCGATGGACCGGCACGTGGCGAACTACCGCGACGAGTGGGCGGCGACGCTGGACGACCCCGAGCGGTTGCGCCGGTTCCGCTCCTTCGTCAACGCCCCGCTCACCCCCGACGACGGGCCGACGTACGTGGTCGAACGCGGCCAGCGCCGACCCGCCACGGCGGCGGAGCGAGCCGGGGTCCTGTCCGCGGGGGTCGAGCCGTACGTCGTGCCGTCGCCGGAGCCGGTCCTGCTGGCCGGACCGATGATCCCGGTCGGGTCGCATGGTGACCGCTGAGCCGCAGCCCGTGGGCGAGCCGGCCGCGGCTCCCGCCGCCGGGCCGCTGCTCGGGTTCCGGATCGCAGTCACCGCGCACCGTCGGGGCGAGGACCTGGTCGGCGCGTTCGAGCGCCGCGGCGCGACAGTCCTGCACGTGCCGGTGCTGCAGATCGGCCCGTTGGAGCACGACGCCCCGCTGCTGGCCGATACCCGCCGCATCCTGCAGCATCCGCCCGATCTGACCATCGTCTCCACGGCGTACGGGATGCGCCGGTGGGCGGAGGCCGCCGACGCGGCCGGCCTGATGGAGGACCTGGTCGCGGCACTCGGCCGCTCACGGCTGATGGTCCGCGGCACCAAGGCCAGGGGGGCGGTCCGGGCGTTGGGACTGGACGACTCCGGGGCGGCCGAGGGCGAGCTCACCGCCGACCTGGTCGAGCTGGCGCTGGCCGAGGGCGTGGCGGGCCGGACGGTGGTCGTCCAGCTGCACGGATACACCGACCACCACCTTCTCGACCGGCTGCGCGAGGCCGGGGCGACGGTGCTGGCCGTGGAACCGTACCGTTGGCTGGCCGACGCCGATCTCGACGCCCTGGACCAGCTGATCGACACCCTGGCCCTGGGCGCCCTGGACATGCTCACGTTCACCAGTGCGCCCGCGGTGGATGCCCTGCTGGAGCGGGCTCGCCGGATCGGTCGGCGGGAAGACCTGCTCGGGGCGCTGTGCACCGGCGAGGTCGCCGCGGCCGCGGTCGGACCGGTGACCGCTGGCCCGCTGAAAGGGGAGGGGGTGCCCGTCCTGGTCCCCGACCGCCACCGGATGGGGGCGATGGTCAAGGAGGTGACCGACTTCCTCGCCACCCAGCGTTCTCGGGTGGTCGCCACCGGTGCCGGCCCTGTGGAGTTGCGCGGTCACGCCGTGCTCGTCAACGGTGAGCCGGTCGCACTGACGCCGGGCGCGATGCGCATCCTGTCCCGCCTCGCGGCCACGCCAGGGCAGGTGGTGGGCCGGGATTCCCTGTTGGCCGAGCTGTCCCCCGGCACCACCGCGCACGCCCTCGACGTCGCGATCAGCCGGCTGCGCGAGGCCCTGCCGGACGGCCGGGTGGTGCGTACGGTCCCCCGGCGCGGCCACCTGCTGGTGACCGACCCGGCCGCTCTGGGCTGAGGCGAGGACGCGTGAGACCACGTACGTGACAGGATCGTGGCATGACCGAGGTGCTGCGTGACCGGATGCGGGACTGGTGCTGCGAAACACTGGCTGCAGTCCCGGCCGAGGGCGAGACGCTGTGTGCCGGCTGGGACGCCCACGACCTCGCGGTGCACCTCTGGACGCTCAACCACGACCCGGCCTCGTGGACGAGCATGGTGCTGCCTCCGCTGCGCGGATGGACCGACCGCCGCGCCGCGAGGATCCGTGACCGCTGGCCCTATCCCGCACTCGTCGACCGGCTCAGCGCCGGACCGGCCTCGTTCGCCTGCATGCCCGGCGACCAGCGCGAGGGCTTCCGGCACGCGATAGGAGAGTGGTTCATCCACGGACTCGATGTGGCCCGACCGCACGGCCTCCCCGAGCCGGAGATCGACGACGACCTGGCCGAGGCGCTGTGGCTCCGCTGCCGTCGCTCCGCCGCGCAGCTCAACGTGTTGCGTCCGGGCTTGGTGCTGGAACTCTCGGATGGCCGCAGTTCCCCGGTGAGTCCGGGGCGCGAGCGACTGCGCGTGACGGGGCCGGTCACGGAGCTGCTGCTGTGGACGTACGGGCGCCGCGGCGCCCAGGCCCGGGTCACTCGCCGCTGATTCTCGGAGCAGGCCACCTGGTCACACCGCGACGACCAAGGTGCCGAGCTCGGATTCGAGCAACTCGCGCGCCTCGGCGCCCGACAGGTCGCCCACCAGCACCCGTACGGTGAGCCCATCGGCCAGCGCGAGCAGGCGCCGTGCGGTCCTCCTGGCATCGCGCGGCCCTCGATCCGGGGGCGATTGCTCGACCTGTTCGATCAGCCGGACGCACTCATCCTCGGCGCCGCGCTTGGTGTCGGCCAGCAGGCGGCCGATCTCGGGGTCGTCCACCGACTTCGCCAGGTAGGCGTACCAGACGCTGGTACCGAAGCGTGCACCGGGCGAGTCCGGGAGGGCGTGCAGCAGGAGGTGTCTCAGCCGCACCAGCGGGTCGTCGGGTAGCTCCTGGTACTGGTCGTGGGCGAACTCGATCATCGCCAGGCAGGCGGCGCGCACCAGGGCCTCCCGGGTCCCGAAGTGGTGCTGGATGCGGCCGACCGAGACCCCGGCCTGTTCGGCCACCCGTCTGAACGTGACGCCCTCGATGCCGACCTGGGCGATCAGCTTCCAGACCGCCACGACGATCGCGCGGCGGCTCGCATCCGAATCAGCGGTGGCCATGCCCCGAGGGTAGCAGTACGAACGTATTGGATACCTGTTACGATACGATTGTATTGCCGGATGCCCAGGAGCAATCCCATGACTCTCGCCGACAAGTCCCCACAACCGCGCCGTTGGCTGCGCCGCACCCTGACCGTGGCGGTCTGCGTGCTGGCTGCCACCCAGGTCGTCGACTGGTTCGCCACCGCCCCGCAGGTCGGCCGCTTCCGCAGCGCCGCCGATCGCGAGGCGTACGTGGGCGCGTACGAGGAGGCACTGGCGTCGATGCCGACCCCGACCCGCGCCCTCGACATCCCGACCTCCTTCGGCGTCGTACGGGCCTACGAGTGGACGAACCCGGACGCCGCGGGCGCTCCAGTGGTCCTGCTGCCGGGCCGCGCCAGCGGCGTGCCGATGTGGTCCGACAACCTGCCCAGCCTGCTGGCCCACCGTACGGTCTACGCGCTGGACGCGATCGGGGACGCCGGGCTGTCGACGCAGTCGGCCCCGCTCACCGGACCGGCCGACCAGGCGCAGTGGATCGACGAGACACTGGCCGGGCTACAGGTCGACCACGCCCACGTCGTCGGGCACTCGTTCGGGGCGTCCAACGCCGCAGCATTGGCAGTGAACCGCCCCGATCGCGTCCAGACCCTCACCCTGCTGGAGCCGGCCTTCGTCCTGGGCTGGCCGCCGTTCGGCACCCTGGCCTGGTCCATCCCCGCTTCGCTGCCGTTCCTGCCCCAGTCGTGGCGGGACGTGGCCGCCATCAGGATCTCCGGTGAGGACCCCAGCCAGATCGACCCGGACGATCTGGACGATCCGGTGGTGCGGATGATCACAGCCGGCGCCACCGGCTACTCGGCCGAACTGCCCACCCCACGTCCCCTTGCGGAGGACCAGCTGCGGGGCCTGACCATGCCGGTCTACGTGGCACTCGCTGATGCCAGCCCCATCACCGGGGGCCACGCATCACTGGCCAAGGCTGAGGTGATCGGAGACGTGACCGCCAGAGTCTGGCCGGACACCACTCATTCGCTGCCGATGCAGGTGGCCGAACCCCTGGCCGAGGAGCTGGCAACGTTCTGGGCGGCGAACGACGCCTGACCTCCTCGGCTCGGCGTGGGCCCTCTCACCCATCGCGGTCATGTCGCGATCCAGACGGGACCCAACGACCGCTTCGCGAATGGGGCACCGGCCCGAATAGATCTCGAGCTGCTGCTGTCTCCACATCCTCACGTAACGTGTCGTGTTGGCTATCCGAGCCATCGCGCGGCGAGCTCCGTGCAGCACCTCCCCGATCTGCGAGGCAACTCTATGACTCCGACCGTCGCGCCCGAGCTGGCGCCCCAGCATTCCCAGGGCCAGCCGGATACCGTTCGTTCGGTACTGCGGTCGCCACGTCGGGTCAAGACCGAGGTCCTGGCCGGCCTGGTCGTGGCCCTGGCACTGATCCCCGAGGCGATCTCGTTCTCGATCCTGGCCGGCGTCGCCCCACAGGTGGGACTGTTCGCCTCCTTCACCATGGCCGTGACGATCGCCGTCGTGGGCGGGCGCCCGGCGATGATCAGCGCCGCGACCGGTGCGGTCGCGCTGGTGATCGCCCCGGTGGCGCGCGAGTACGGCATGGACTACTTCCTGGCCACGGTGATCCTCGCGGGCGTTCTGCAGATCGTCCTGGCCGCCCTCGGCGTCGCCAAGCTGATGCGCTTCATCCCGCGCAGCGTCATGACCGGCTTCGTCAACGCCCTGGGCATCCTCATCTTCACCGCTCAGTTGCCCCACCTGTTCGGCGATGACATCCCGTGGCTGGTCTATCCGCTGGTCGCGGCGGGGATCGCCATTCTGGTGTTCCTGCCCCGCCTGACCACAGTCGTCCCCGCCCCACTGGTCACCATCGTGGTGATCACCACGGTCGTCGTGCTCGCCGGCTGGCGGGTCCCCAACGTTGCCGACCAGGGCGAGCTGCCGCAGTCGCTGCCCGAGCTCCTCGTCCCGAACGTCCCGCTGTCCTTCGAGACCCTGCAGGTCATCGGCCCGTACGCGATCGCCATGGCCCTGGTCGGCCTGATGGAGTCCTTGATGACCGCCAAGCTGGTCGACGACATCACCGACACCCATTCCGACAAGACCCGCGAGAGCTGGGGCCAGGGCGTGGCCAACGTGGTGACCGGCTTCTTCGGCGGCATGGGCGGCTGCGCGATGATCGGGCAGACGATGATCAACGTCAAGCAGTCCGGCGCCCGCACCCGCCTGTCCACCTTCCTGGCCGGCGTCTTCCTCCTGATCCTCGTGGTCGCCCTCGGTGACCTGGTCGGCCTGATCCCGATGGCCGCCCTGGTCGCCGTCATGGTCATGGTCTCGGTCGGCACGATCGACTGGCACAGTCTGCGACCCTCGACCCTGCGCCTGATGCCCCTGTCGGAGACCATCGTCATGCTCGTCACCGTCATCGCGACCGTGGCCACGCACAACCTCGCCATCGGCGTCGTCCTCGGCATCCTCACCGCCATGGTCCTGTTCGCCCGGCGCGTGGCCCACCTGGTGCAGATCGAGCCGATCTGGGAGACCGACGTCGATGGTGACGGAACCATCGACATCCGCCGCTACGCGGTGACCGGCGAGCTGTTCTGGGCCTCCAGCAACGATCTGGTCTACCAGTTCAACTACGCCGGGGACCCGGAGACGGTGATCATCGACCTCACCGCCGCCGACATCTGGGACGCCTCCACGGTCGCAACCCTCGACGCGGTCCGCAACAAGTACGCAGCCCGGGGCAAGCACGCCCAGATCGTCGGCCTGGACGGCGAGAGCCTCCGACGCCTCGAGCGCCTGTCGGGGAAACTGGGCGAGGGGCACTGAGCACTCATCGCTATCATCGTTGATAGCAGTCGAGGAGGTGCTGACCTGGCGTCCTTCGTTGTCCGAGGACTCGACGAGTCCGTGAAGAAGCAGCTTGCCCGCCAGGCCAAGGAGCACGGGCGCGCCATGGAGGCCCTCGGCAGGGAGCCCGGATCCGACACTCCGGTTCGACGGACCCTGGTGACGGCCCTGGTGGCGGTGCACCTGACCGGGACAGCGCCGCCGCCACTCGTCGGCTCAGGCGCGATGATGGTGGGATGACTTTTCCGGGAGAACCGAATTCCCCGACCCCGATCCCGGGGAAACCCTTCGCCCGTTTCGACGACCTGCGGGCGGGGCACGGTCTGGTGTTCGACTCCCCGATCGGCCCGGCGCTGGTCGCCACGGAGCCGAGCGAGGTCCTGCCGGTGTTGCGGGCGGTCGAGCGCCAGACCGCGGACGGCGCGTGGGCCGCCGGCTTCGTCTCCTACGAAGCGGCCGCCGGGCTTGCCTCGAACCTGCCGATCCGAGCCCTCTCGGCCCACGATCCCACCGGGGATTTCCCCCTGGCCTGGTTCGGCCTCTTCTCCGCGCCGCAGCAGGTGGCCGCCCTGGAGGGCGGACCGCAGCCGGCTGCCTGGTCGGTCGGGCCGTGGACGCCCGACTGCACCCCCTCGGAGTACCGGCGCAAGGTCGAGGCCATCCGCGAGCGGATAGCCGCCGGCGACACCTACCAGACCAACCTCACCGTACGGTTGCACTCCTCCGTCGACGGTGACCTGCTCGGGCTCTACCGACACCTCGCGCTGGCCCAACGGGGCGCCCACAACGCCTACCTCGACACCGGCCGTTTCGTCGTGGCGAGCGCCTCCCCCGAGTTGTTCTTCGACTGGAGCGGGGATCGGGTGACGACCCGACCGATGAAGGGCACGGCCGCCCGTGGGCGATTCGCCGCCGAGGACGCCGAGCGTGCCGACACCCTCGTGCACTCGGAGAAGGACCGCGCCGAGAACGTGATGATCGTGGACCTGCTGCGCAACGACCTCGGCATGCTGGCCGAGCCGGGCAGCGTCGAGGTTCCGAGGCTGTTCGAACTCGAGCGCTACGAGACCGTCTGGCAGCTCACCTCGACGGTCACCGCTCGCCCGCGCCGGTCGACGACACTGGTGGACCTCTTTGAGGCGCTGTACCCGTGCGGCTCGGTGACGGGCGCACCCAAGCGTTCCTCGATGGCCCTGATCGCCGCCCTGGAGGACAGCCGGCGCGGCGCCTACTGCGGCGCGGCCGGGATCGTCTCCCCTCCGGGCGCCCCGTTCCGGGCCCGGTTCAACGTGGCCATCCGCACCGTGGTGGCCGACAGGACGACGGGCGAGGCCTCGTACGGCACCGGCGGGGGCATCACCTGGGACTCCCGCCCCGACGCCGAGTACGCCGAACTGCTGGCCAAGGCGGCGGTCCTGACCTCGTCCACCGAGGATTTCCAGCTGCTCGAGACACTCGGCCACTGGCCCGGTGAGGGACTCCGGAACCTCGACCGCCATCTGCAGCGGATGGGCTCCTCGGCCGCCTACTTCGGGTTCGCGTTCGACGAGGCGACCGCTCGCTCACGCCTCGACGAGGCCCTGGCCGGTGTGGGCGAACCCCGCCGGGTCAGGCTCCTGCTGGACCGGACCGGTGCGCTGTCGGTGCAGTCCGACCCGCTGCTGCCTACCCAGCCCCGGCCTGTACGCCTCGCCCTCGACCTCGAGCCGGTCGACTCCTCCGAGGTGTGGCTGTACCACAAGACCACCCGGCGCTCGACGTACGAGGCGCGAGCCGCCCGCCATCCGGACGCCGACGACGTCGTGCTGGTCAACGAGCGCGGTGAACTGACCGAGACCACGATCGCCAACCTCGTGCTCCGCGTCGACGGGAGCTGGCTGACCCCGCCCCTGGGATCAGGATGCCTACCGGGTGTCGAGCGCGGGCGGCTGCTCGGGGAGGGCACGCTCACCGAGCAGCCGCTCCGCGTCGAGGACCTCCACCGGGCCGAGGACATCGCCCTCGTGAGCTCGCTGCGGGGGTGGCGCCCCGCAGAACTGGCCGAGCGGGCCTGAACCGTACGGCATTGCTCCACCCGGCCGGCGGGCCTCAGATCGTCACCGTCCGCAGCCGCGACGCGTTGCTGATCACGCTCACCGAGGACAGCGCCATCGCGGCGGCCGCGATCATCGGCGACAGCAGCAGCCCGAACGCCGGGTAGAGCACGCCGGCCGCGATCGGGATGCCGATCACGTTGTAGATGAACGCGAACACCAGGTTCTGCCGGATGTTGCGCATCGTCGCATGCGACAGGTTGCGGGCACGGACGATCCCGGTCAGGTCGCCCTTGAGCAGGGTGATCCCGGCGCTCTCGATCGCCACGTCGGTGCCGGTGCCCATGGCGATGCCGACCGCGGCTGCAGCCAGCGCGGGGGCGTCGTTGACCCCGTCGCCGGCCATCGCGACCTTACGTCCCTCGGAGGTCAGCTGCCGGACGACCTCGCTCTTGTGCTCGGGCAGCACCTCGGCGCGGACCTCGTCGATGCCGAGCCGGCGGGCCACGGCCTCGGCGGTCGTCCGGTTGTCGCCGGTCAGCATCACCACGCGGATCCCGGCCTCGCGCAGCGCGGCCAGCGCCTCCGGCGTGGTCTCCTTCACCGGGTCGGCGATCGCCAGCACGGCGTACGGACGTCCGTCGACCGACAGGTGGATGGCGGTCGCACCGTCAGCGCGCAGCTCGTCGGCCCGCGCCTCGATCCGGTCGGCGCCGGCGACATCACCCAGGACGTACGACGAGTTGCCGACCCGGACGACGTGGCCGTCGACCGTGCCGCGCACCCCACCACCGGCCTCGGAGCTGAAGTCGTGCAGTTCGGGCAGCACCAGCCCGGCGTCCGTGGCGGCGGAGACGATGGCCTGGCCGAGCGGGTGCTCGGAGCCCTGTTCGACGGCGGCGGCCAGGCGGAGCGCCTGCTGCTCGTCGGCCGGCTCCCCATCGGCCCCGGCCAGCGGGACGATCCGGGTGACGGTCGGGCGCCCCTCGGTCAGGGTGCCGGTCTTGTCGACGACGATGGTGTCGACGGTCTCCATCACCTGCAGCGCCTCGGCATCCTTGATCAGGACCCCGGAGCGGGCACCGCGGCCGACCCCGACCATGATCGACATCGGCGTGGCGAGCCCGAGCGCACAGGGGCAGGCGATGATCAGCACCGAGACGGCGGCGATCAGGGCGTGCGGGATGCGCGGCTCGGGGCCGACGATGCTCCAGACGACGAAGGCGATGATCGCGATCACGATCACGGCCGGCACGAAGACCGCCGAGACCTTGTCGACCAGGCCCTGGATCGGGGCGCGGGAGCGCTGGGCCTCGGCGACCATGTCGACGATCCGCGCCAGCATCGAGTCGGCACCCAGCTTCTCGGCCCGTACGACGAGGGAACCGCTGCCGTTGATCGTGCCGCCGACCACGCGGTCGCCGGGCTGCTTGGCCACCGGGAGGGATTCGCCGGTGACCAGGGACTCGTCCACGTGGGAGGTGCCGGACTCGACGGAGCCGTCGACGGCGACCTTGTCACCGGGACGGACCCGGACCCGGTCACCGACCTGCAGCTGGTCCAGTGGGACCTCCTCCTCGGCACCGTCGTCGCGGATCCGGCGCGCGGTGGCCGGGGCGAGGTCGAGCAGCGCCTTGATGGCGCCGGAGGTACGCTCCCGGGCGCGCAACTCCAGCACCTGGCCCAGCGCGACCAGGGCGACGATGACGGCCGCGGCCTCGAAGTCGACCTCGACCCGCCCCTCGGGACGGAGCGAGGCGGGGAAGATGCCCGGGGCGACCAGGGCGACGACGCTGTAGAGGTAGGCGGCGCCGACACCGAGCGAGATCAGGGTGAACATGTTCAGCTGGCGGTTGACCACCGAGCGGACCCCGCGCGCGAAGAACGGCGCGGCTGCCCACACCACGATCGGCGTGGTGAGGGCGAACTGGATCCACTGGGAGACCCCCAGCGGGATCGCGTCGCGCAGCGCCGGGACGAACGGCACCACCATCGACAGCAGCACGACCAGCAGTGCCAGGGCCGCGGAGGCCCAGAAGCGCCGCGTCATGTCGGCGAGTTCCGGGTTCGGGCCAGAGTCGGCCGTGACCACGGCGGGCTCGAGGGCCATGCCACAGATGGGGCACGACCCGGGCCCCAGTTGGCGGATCTGGGGGTGCATCGGGCAGGTGTACTCGACCTGGCTCTGGTCACCGGGGGGCGTCACGGCCCGGCTCGGCCGGCGGTGCCCGTGGCCACCGTGCTCATGGTCGGCATGCTCATGACCGGCATGCTCATGACCGGCATGCTCGTGGCCGTGGCCGTGGCCGCTCTCCGCTGACGGCATGGCGTACGCCGCTGGGTCGGCGGTGAACTCGTGCAGGCAGTGCTCGGAGCAGAAGTAGTAGGTGCGACCACCGTAGTCGACGTGCCCGGCGGCAGCGGACGGATCGATCGTCATGCCGCACACCGGGTCGGTGACCGAGGTGACTGTCGCGGCGTGGTCCAAGTGACTGGTCATCAGGTAAGCCTTTCCATCCTCAATGATATACCCCCTAGGGGTATAAATGCGATGCTTGCCCAGGCTCTCCGGCGTCCGACGCGACGCCGGTGGTCTCTCGGGAAACTTCCATAGGAGATCCTGATGGAAGTCGGGGAGACAACCACCCGCGCAACGACCGCCCTCCCGCCCCATCCAGCTGCCACGAAGTACGGTGGGAAGGCATTCACCCGGACAACGACGTACGAAGCGGAGGAGAACCATGGAGCAGATCCGACTCGGCAACTCAGGACTGAAGGTCAGCCCCATCACGATCGGCTGCATGAGCTTCGGCACCCCCGGCGAGGGACCGCAGAAGTGGGCGCTCGGCGAGGACGACAGCCGCTCGGTGATCCGGATGGCACTCGAGGCAGGGTTGACCACCTTCGACACCGCCGACATGTACGCGACCGGCCGCAGCGAGGAGATCCTCGGCAAGGCGCTGGCCGACATGGCCCTGCGCGAGGACGTGGTGATCGCGACCAAGCTGTACTTCCCGATGAGCGACAGCCCGTACGAGCGGGGCCTGTCCCGCAAGCACATCATGAGCGCCATCGACGCCAGCCTGATGCGCCTGGGCACCGACTACGTCGACCTCTACCAGATCCACCGCTTCGACCCGGAGACGCCGGTCGAGGAGACGATGGAAGCCCTCCACGACGTGGTCAAGTCCGGCAAGGTCCGCTACCTCGGCGCGTCCTCGATGTGGGCCTGGCAGTTCGCGCAGATGCAGTACACCGCGGACCTGCACGGCTGGACCAGGTTCGTGTCGATGCAGGACCACTACAACCTGCTGATGCGCGAGGAGGAGCGGGAGATGCACCCGTTCTGCCTCGACCAGGGCATCGGCGTGCTGCCCTGGTCACCGATGGCCCGCGGCAAGCTGACCCGCCCGATCGGGGTGCACACACCGCGCCAGGACACCGACCGACTGGTCCGCGGCGGGATGTACTCGCACAACGCGCAGTCCGACGCGGCGATCATCGGTGCGGTCCAGCGGATCGCCGAGGAGCGCGGTGTCCCGATGGCCCAGATCGCCCTCGCCTGGGTGATGGCCCAGCCCGCGGTCACCTCCCCGATCATCGGGGTCACCAAGGTCTCACACCTGGACGATGCCATCGCCGCGATCGACCTGGTGCTGACCGAGGACGAACTGGACGAACTGGCCGCCCCGTACACGCCGCGCGAGCCCGAGGGACACCACTAGGGGCTCGATCGGAGGCGCTGGCAACCGGTGGCAGGACGAGCGACCCCGGACCCCACGGACCGGCCGGTCGGCCTAGGCTCGAATGCTATGAACAACGGATCTGCGTCGCCCCCCGATGCGGCGGCCCTCGCCCAACTGGCGAGGGAAGGGCGCCTCAAGGAGATGACCGCCGCCTTGGCCGCCGGCGCCTCCGCCGACACTGTCGATCGCCATGGCGCATCCCTGCTGATGCATGCCGCCACCTACGGCAACGTCACCCTGATCGAGCTCCTGCTGCAGCACGGGGCGAATGTCCACTACATCGACAAGAAGGGGCGTACGGCACTGGGGGCCGCCCTGTACCGGGGCCAGGCCGGCAGTGTCGAGATGCTGCTGCGGGCCGGGGCGAATCCCGACGCGGGCAGGCCCTCGGCCCGGGAACTGGCCGCGCGGTGGCAGAAGTCCGACCTGCTGCAGTGATCGGTTCGGAATGGAGCAGCAATAGGCTGGGGGCATGAACGCGCAGCTGGTGGCCGTGCTGGGACGCGGCGTCGTCGCACCGGACATGCCGGTGATCTACGCCGATGATGCCGGCCTCACCCGCGGGGACGGGTGCTTCGACACCTGCCGGGTGGTGAAGGACGGCGCCGCGCGCGTACTGCACCTGGACCGGCACCTGGCCCGGTTCGCCCGTTCGGCCGAGCTGCTCGAGCTGCCGACTCCCGACCCGCAGGCCTGGCAGGAGCTCGTGGCGACGGCGCTGGGGGCGTGGCGCGAGCCCGGCGAGGCGAGCCTGAAGCTGATCCTCACCCGCGGCCCGGCCCACCTGCCCGGGACCACCACCGGCCTGCTGCTGCTGACCGCGGTCGATGCCCGGGCCCAGGAGCGGGCCCGCCGGGGGCTACGGGTGGTGACGTTGAGCCGCGGGTACCGCTCCGATGTCTTCGCGACGGCGCCCTGGCTGCTCGGCGGCGCCAAGACCCTGTCGTACGGGGTGAACGTGGCCGCCAAGCGCCAGGCCACGGCCCGTGGCGCCGATGACGTGGTGTTCATCTCCACCGACGGCTACCTGTTGGAGGGGGCCACGTCGGGACTGGTGGTGGCCCGCGGCGATCACCTCGTGTCAGTGCCCACCGGGGCGACCGGCGTGCTGGAATCGGTCACGGTCGCGACGATCAGGGCGGCGGCCGAGCAGGCGGGCTGGACCACCGGCGAGGAACTCCTGCACCCCGCCGACCTGTCCGGGAGCCGCGCCGCCTGGCTGGTCTCCACCGTCCGGGGGGTCTGCCCGATCCTGGAGCTCGACGGCACGCCGCTGCCCCAGGACGGCGGCCTCACCGCCCGGATCAGCGGCTGGGCCGGCTTCTGAGCCGAGGGCCCGGGGCACCGGGGATCAGAGCTCGCCGCCGTTCGCCTCCGCGTACTCCTCCGCCGAGAGCAGCGGGCCCTCCGAGGAGACCTCGACGGCGAACAGCCAGCCTGCCCCGTACGGATCGGCATTGACCCGGGCCGGATCGTCGACCACCGCCTGGTTCACCTCGACGACGGTGCCGCTGACCGGCGCATACAGGTCGGCGACGCTCTTGGTCGACTCGATGACACCGCACGGTTCGCCGGAGGCCACCTGGCCACCCACCTCGGGCAGCTCGACGTAGACCACGTCGCCGAGCGCCTCGGCGGCGAGGGCGGAGATCCCGATCCTGGCCGGCGAGGAGTCGGTGTCGATCCACTCGTGCGACTCGCTGTAACGCAGACCGGTGCGGACATTGCTCATCGTGGTGCTCCTGGGGTGGTGGGGATCCGTGGTGCTCGGTGTGGACGCGGCATGCCTACTCGTGTCGCTGGTAGAAGGGTAGGGCCACGACCTCGAACGGTTCGGGCCGGCCGCGGACGTCGACGTCGAGCCTGGTGCCGGGCTCGGCGAACTCGACCCCCACGTACGCCAGGGCGATCGGGTGGCCGAGTGTCGGGCTCGGCTGCCCCGACGTCACCACGCCGACCTGCCGGCCGTCCAGCAGCACCGGGGCCTGGGCGCGGGCGGCCCGGCGGCCCAGGCCACCCAGGCCCACCAGCACCTTGCCGGCCGTGGAGCCCATCCCGGCGTTCTTCTGCTGCTGCAGGGCCGTACGGCCGACGAAGTCACCGTCCTTGGCCAACGCCACGACACCACCCAGCCCGGCCTCGAACGGCGAGACGTGGCGGGTCAGTTCGTTGCCGTACAGCGGCATGCCCGCCTCCAGCCTCAGCGAGTCGCGGGCCGCCAGCCCACAGGGAACGATCCCGGACTCCTCCCAGGACTCCTCCATCGCCGTCCACAGCGCGACCGCGTGCTCGTGGGGCACGAACAGCTCGAAGCCGTCCTCCCCGGTGTAGCCGGTCCGGGCGACCAGGGCCTCGATGCCCACGACCGTGGCCGGCGTGGCTGCGTAGTACTTCAGCGAGGTGACCAGGGCCCCGTTGTCCGCGTCGAGGTGCCGGCGCAGGATCCGGGCGGCGTGGGGACCCTGCAGGGCGAGCAGCGCGGTCGTGGCGGACTCGTCGACCACCGTGGCGTCGTACGCCCTGGCCCGCTGGGACAGCTCGGCGGCCACCGTGAGGGTGTTGCCCGCATTGGGCACCACGAGGTACTCGTCGTCGGTGAGGCGGTAGACGATCAGGTCGTCGATGATTCCGCCGTCGTCGGCGCACATCAGGGAGTACTTCGCCCTCCCGACGGCGATCGCCGACAGCCGGCCGACCAGCGCGTAGTCGAGGGCGGCGCCGGCGCCGGGCCCGGTGACCCGCACCTCACCCATGTGCGACAGGTCGAACAGCCCGGCCGCCTCCCGGACCGCGCGGTGCTCGGCGAGCTCCGAACCGTACCGGAGCGGCATCTGCCATCCACCGAAGTCGGTGAAGGTGGCCCCCAGCCGTTCATGCTCGGCGTGCAGCGGGCTGAAGCGGGGGGCCTCGGGGGGGTGGGGCATGGGGGGTCCTTCCTGTCGTGTCCGTTGGTCCGTCCGGGAGCGTGCCACCAGTCCTGGGATCAGTCCTGGAACGCCTCGGGTGGCGGGCAGGCGCAGACCAGGTGCCGGTCACCGGCAGCGGCGTCGATGCGTCCCACCGGGGCGAAATACTTGTCCTGGCTGGGGGTACGGCCCGGGAAGGCGGCCTGCTCGCGGCTGTACGGACGGTCCCAGTCCGAGCTGACCACGGCGCCGGCGGTGTGGGGTGCGCGCCGCAGGGGCGAGTCCTCGACCGTGAAGTCGCCGGCGCTGACCTGGTCGATCTCGGCGCGGATCGCGACCATCGCGTCGACGAACCGGTCGAGCTCGTCGAGGTCCTCCGACTCGGTCGGCTCGACCATCAGCGTCCCGGCCACCGGGAAGGAGAGGGTCGGGGCGTGGAAGCCGAAGTCGATCAGTCGCTTGGCGACGTCCTCCGCGGTCACCCCGGTCCGTCTGGTGAGCTCGCGCAGGTCGAGGATGCACTCGTGGGCGACGAGCCCGGCCTCGCCGGTGTAGAGGATCGGGAAGTACCGGTCCAGGCGCTTGGCGACGTAGTTCGCCGCGAGCAGCGCCGAGGTGGTCGCCTCGGCCAGGCCCGACGCACCCATCAGCCGGACGTACGACCAGGAGATCGGCAGGACGCCCGCCGAACCGAAGCGCGAGGCGGCCACCGGCAGGCCACCGTCGTCGTCCGGGGACCAGTCCGCGGCGTCCGCCGGCAGGAACGGGGCGAGGTGGTCGAGGGCGGCGACCGGGCCGACGCCGGGGCCACCGCCGCCGTGCGGGATGCAGAAGGTCTTGTGCAGGTTGAGGTGGGACACGTCCCCGCCGAACCGTCCCGGCTGCGCCAGGCCGACCAGTGCGTTGAGGTTCGCCCCGTCGATGTACACCTGCCCGCCGGCGGCGTGCACCGCGTCGCACACCTGGCGCACGTCGGCATCGAACACCCCATGGGTCGACGGGTAGGTGATCATGATCGCACCCAGGTCGTCGCGGTGCTCCTCGATCTTCGCCGCCAGGTCCGCGTGGTCGATCGTGCCGTCGGCGGCGGTCGCCACGACGACGACCTTCATCCCGGCCAGCACCGCCGAGGCGGCGTTGGTGCCGTGCGCCGAGGCGGGGATCAGGCAGACGGTCCGCTGCCCCTCGCCGCGGGAACGGTGGTAGCCGCGGATCGCGAGCAGGCCGGCGAGTTCGCCCTGCGAACCGGCGTTCGGTTGGATCGAGACCCGGTCGTAGCCGGTGATCGCCGCCAGGTCCGCCTCGAGGTCGGCGATCAGCTCGCGCCAGCCCTCGGTCTGGGAGTCCGGGGCGTACGGGTGGATCCCGGCGAACCCGGGCCAGGTGATCGGCTCCATCTCGACCGCCGCGTTCAGCTTCATGGTGCACGAGCCGAGCGGGATCATCGTACGATCCAGCGCCAGGTCCCGGTCCGTGAGCCGCCGCAGGTAGCGCATCATCCGGGTCTCGGAGCGGTGCTCATGGAAGACCGGGTGGGTCAGGTAGTCGCTGGTACGACGTACGGCCGGATCCAGCGCGAAGCCGGAACCAGGCTCCTCGGCAGCACCGGCCGCGGGCGGCTGCGCCCCGAACACCCCGGCGATGGTGGCGATGATGTTCGCGGTCGTCGTCTCATCGCAGGAGATCCCGACCGTGTCCGCATCGACCCGCCGCAGGTTGACGCCCGCGGCCTCGGCTGCGGCGACCAGGGCGTCCGCGCGGCCCGGCACCCGGACGGCCAGGGTGTCGAAGAAGCTCCGGTGCACCACCTCGACCCCGGCGGCAGCCAGGGCCTCGGCGAGGGCTCGCGCGTGGTCGTGGGTGCGCTGCGCGATGGCCCGCAGGCCCTCCGGGCCGTGGTAGACCGCGTACATCGCGGCGACGATCGCCAGCAGCGCCTGGGCGGTGCAGATGTTCGAGGTCGCCCGTTCCCGCCGGATGTGCTGCTCGCGGGTCTGCAGGGCCAGCCGGTAGGCGGGCCGGCCCGCGTCGTCCGTCGAGACGCCGACGAGCCGGCCGGGCAGCTGGCGCTCCAGGCCCCGGCGTACGGCCATGAACGCCGCGTGCGGGCCGCCGTAGAAGAGCGGGACGCCGAAGCGCTGGGCGCTGCCGACCACGACGTCGGCACCCAGTTCGCCGGGCGGGGTGAGCAGGGTCAGGGCCAGCAGGTCCGCGGCGACGGTGACCATCGCGCCGCGCTCCTTGGCGGCCGCGATCACCGCGGTGGTGTCCCGGACCTGTCCCGAGGCGCCCGGCTGCTGCAGCACCACCCCGTGGATCGGGCCCTCCGGCAGGCCCTGGCGCAGGTCGGCGACCTCGACCTCGAAGCCGAGCGCACGGGCCCGGCCCAGGACGACCGCGATCGACTGGGGGAACAGGTCGGCGTCCAGGACCGTACGCCCGGCCGCGGCGGTGCGGTCCTTGTTTGCCCGCCGCATCAGCAGCACGGCCTCCATCACGGCGGTCGCCTCGTCCAGCAGTGAGGCGTTGGCGATCTCGAGGCCGGTGAGGTCCTGGACCGCGGTCTGGAAGACCAGCAGCGCCTCGAGCCGGCCCTGCGAGATCTCGGGCTGGTAGGGGGTGTAGGCGGTGTACCAGGCCGGGTCCTCGACGACGTTGCGCCGGATCACCGCGGGCGTCACGGTGTCGTAGTAGCCCTGCCCGATCATCTGGACCCGCGGGGTGTTCTTCGCGGCGAGGCGGCGCAGGGCCGCCAGCACCTCGGACTCGTCCAGGGCGGGGGGCAGCTGCAGCGGCTCGGACTGCTTGATGGCGTCGGGGACGGCGGTCGCGGCCAGCGCGTCGACGCTGTCGTACCCGATCGCGTCGAGCATGGCCCGGACGTCCTCGTCCCGGCGGGCACCGATGTGCCGATCGACGAATGCTGCTGGCTGGCCACTGAACATGAGCAACTCCGGGGACAGGCTGGCGAAGCCGGGGAGGTGTCCCTGGTGACCTCCCCGCACCGCTCGGGAGGCGGCGCCACCAGCGGCGGCGTGAGCCTCAAGTTACCCGGCCCCCCGAGGACCGGCAACCGGTTCGGCGCGGTCCATCAGCACCCCTGGGGGGAGCGGGTGCTCGCCGTGGACGGCGATCGTGCTCGTCTCCAGTCGAGGAAGTTGGTGGCGTACGGACCGCTCGGCCTCCCGGCGCAGGTCCTCCACCTGGCCCAGCGAGGTCCCGGCCGCCACGTCGAGCGTGACCTCGAGGTGGTGGGCGTGCCCCACGGAGCGGATCCGCAGGTCGTGGATGCCCTTGACCCCGGGGAGTGTCTCGAGCGTGTCCCGAGCCCTCGGGACCAGGTCCGGGGCGACGCCGTCCATCAGCCGGGTCCAGATGTCCCCGGCGGTACGGACCAGCATCAGGACGATCATCACCGAGATGACCAGACCGATGATCGGGTCGGCGAGGGGGAAGCCGAGGCTGACCCCGATCGCCCCCAGCACCACGGCCAGGGACGTGAACCCATCGGTTCGGGCATGGACCCCGTCCGCCTCCAGGGCGGCCGAGCCGATCCGTCGACCGACGCCGAGCCGGTAGCGGGCCACGACCTCGTTGCCGACGAAGCCGACCACGCCCGCGGCCGCGACCCAGCCGAGATTGTCCAGCGGCTGGGGGTGGATGAGCCGGTCGATCGCCTGCCACGCGGCCACCACGGCCGACAGGGCGATCATCGCGACGATGAACAGGCCGGCCAGGTCCTCGGCACGCCCGAGCCCGTACGTGAATCGTCGGGTGGGGGCCCGTCGGGAGAGCACGAAGGCGATCCACAGCGGCACCGAGGTCAGCGCGTCGGAGAAGTTGTGGATGGTGTCGGCGAGCAGGGCGACCGAGCCGCTGAACGCGACGATCACCGACTGGACGATGGCCGTGGCCATCATCAGGACCAGGCTGGTCCGGACGGCCCGGATGCCTTCGCCGCTGGCCTGCAGTGCGTCATCGACCTTGTCGGCCGTGTCGTGGCTGTGGGGCACGAACGTCTCGTAGAGGAATCCCCGCAGGCCGCCGTGCGGATGCCGGTGGTCATGCCCGTGGTCGGATCCGTGCTTGTGGTCGTGATCGTGGTCGTGGTGGGCATGATCGTGGTCGCCGGGCCCGTGATCGTGGGTGGCGGTGTGCTCGTGCATGGTGGTGGTCCCGTCGTCAGGGTGGCGATCAGGCACCGCGCAACGGCGTGACCGTCGGCTGGTGGTGTGTCGGGGTGTCGGACGAGGCATGCTCGGCCTGCTCGAGCGCCGCTCGGACCAGGTTCTCGGCGTGCTCGTTGGCGAGCCGGTAGTAGACCCGGTTGCCGTCCTGGCGGCCGGTGACGATCCGGGCCAGTCGGAGCTTGGCAAGGTGCTGGGAGACCGCGGCCGGTGACTTGTGGACGAGCTTGGACAGCTCCCCGACCGGCATCTCGCCGTGGTTCACCAGGGCGACGACGATCCGGACCCGGGTCACGTCGGACAGCATGCTGAAGATCTCGGCCGCCAGCACGATGTCCGGGTTGTCCGGATCCATACAACTATCCGCATGCATGCGCAGATACTAACACTGAGAACGAGGCTTCACGACCCCGTACGGT
Organism: Propionibacteriaceae bacterium; assembly: GCA_044508675.1. Classification (GTDB taxonomy): domain Bacteria; phylum Actinomycetota; class Actinomycetes; order Propionibacteriales; family Propionibacteriaceae; genus Raineyella. Next base: position 34,239 of record JBIQHF010000024.1, read on the forward strand.
GCTGGGGTCCTTGATCGTGGGTCCACGACGACCCACGATCAAGAACCCCACATTCAGGAACCCGGATAGCCTGTCGCCATGGACACCGACAGCGACCCCGACGTCGCCAGCAGGCGATCGATCGGGCCGCGCCCGACCGAAGCCAACCGTCGGCTACTGGTGGCCGCGATCGTGACGGTGGTGGGCGGGGTCGCCCTGGCCGCCGTGGTGGGGGTGCCGCTGTTCACCTGGCTCCGCTTCGAGTGGCACCTGGGCTGCACGTACAACGCGAACCCGTCGTCCGAGGGGTACGGAGCGTGGGATTGCCCCGACGGCAACGCCTATGCCCTGCCGGTATTCCTCCTCGCCGGCGCCTTCTTCGCCGTGGCGTTCGCTGCTGGGCTGGTCGTCACCCATCGCACCGCCCGTCCGCCGATCCGACTGGCGAACGGCGCCTGGATGATTCGCGGCGCGGCCCTCCTGATGGTGCCGCACGGTCTGCTGCTGGCCGGATTCGGCGCCCTCCCGGTGACCGTGTTCCCACCGGGCGGAGCCACCCTGCGCAACGTCGGGGCAACCATGGCCGCATGGGCTGCGGCGATCACTGTCGTCGCCTGTGGTCTGCTGTTGGGGCGCACCCTCTGGTCCGTCAAGGTCGGACACACCGCCGGCATGGCGGCCGTCTCCGCCGTACTGCTGCTGGTCTCCGGTGTCGTGATGGTGGTCACCATGCCGGCCACGGCCTGGCTCACGGTGCCGCTGTTCCTGGTCGAGTTCGTGTTCCTGCTCGGCGGGGCTGCGCTACTGCTGGGCACCCGCCGGCACAGCTGACTCGGCCCGGCTCGCCCGCACCACGGCCAACGCCGCGTCCCGCCCGGCACGGGTCGCCCCCAGAGTCGAGGCCGAGGCCCCGTAGCCGACCAGGAACAGTCGCGGTTCCTTCACCACGCGCACCCCGTCCATCCGGATCCCGCCGCCGGGTTCGCGCAGCTGCAGCGGCGCCAAGTGGTCGATCGAGGCCCGGAAGCCGGTCGCCCACAGGATCACGTCGGCTTCCATCTCGCGGCCGTCGGCGAGGCGTACGCCGGTCGGGGTGACGGCCTGCATCGGCCCGTCGGACACCAGGACCCCGGACTCGATCCCCCGGCGATACTCCTCGGTGAGCGGCAGGCCGGTCACCGACACGACACTGTTGGGCCGCAGCCCGGTGCGGGTCCGGGCGTTGACCCGGTCCTCGACGTCGCGCCCCCACTCGGCATCGAACTCCTCGGCGACCCACTGCGGTGGGCGGCGGGTGACCCAGGTCGTGCTCGCCGCAACACCGTCCAGCTGGAGCAGGAACTGCACCGCGGACGTCCCGGCGCCGACCACCACGACCCGCTGACCGGCGAACTCCTCCACCGACCGGAAGTCGTGGGTGTGCAGTTGGCGGCCCCGGAAGGTCTCGCGCCCCGGGTAGTACGGCCAGTAGGGGCGGTCCCAGGTGCCGGTCGCGCTGATCACGTAGCGGGTACGCCACACGCCGGCGTCGGTACGGACCTCCAGGCCCTCGGAGCCCAGGCGTACGACCTGCTCGACCTTCACCGGGCGATGCACCGGCAGCCCGAAGCGTTCCTCGAACGCCCCGTAGTAGCGGCCCACCACCTGTGCGGAGGGCTCGTCCGGGTCGGGCGTACCGAGCGGGAAGCCGGGCAGGTCGTACACCCGGTGGGCCCGGCCAAGGGTCAACGAGGGCCAGCGATGGCGCCAGGCTCCGCCGGGGCCGGGGTTGGCGTCGAGGACGACGACCTCACGCTCGGGCTCCAGGCCCTTGCGGAGCAGGTGGTACGCCGCGGACAGGCCGGCCTGCCCGGCTCCGATCACGATGGCGGTGTGCATGGGCGGCTCCCCTCGGTACGAACACCCCCACTGTAGTTGATTAGTCAACTTTTCGGTGTCTCCCGACCGGAGGGGTCGGCCCTCGTTAGAGTGGCGCCGTGACGTCCGCCCGCAGCCGGGGCTCCGTCCCCGGGGAGAATTCCGAGCGCACGCCGGTCCACGACCGGGTGCGGGTGGTCGACGCCTATGTCCGGTCGAACGCGAGGGCCGGATGGCAGCGCGTCCGTGGTGCGGTCGTGCCGAATACCCACGCCGCCTTCTTCGCCACGATCTCCTGGCTGATCTGCCACGACCTGCTCGGCGCCCCGAGCCCGGTCTTCGCACCGACCGCCACCTACCTGTGCCTGGGTTTCACCCGCAACCGTGAGCCCCGCAAGGTGCTGGAGGTCGGGGTCGGCGCCACCATCGGCGTGTTCATCGGTGAGGTCTCCTCGTACGCCTTCGGGTTCGGGTGGTGGCAGGTGCTGCTGCTCGTGCTGGTCGCCCCCTTGATCGCGCGGTTCCTCGATGGAGCCGACCTGCTCACCTTCCAGACCACGACGAACGCCCTGATGGTCGGTTCGATGATCCAGGTGGCCAGCGGGATCGGGGCCCGGGAGCTGTCGTTCGGACGGTGGACCGATGCCGTGATCGGTGCCGCTGTCGCGTTGGTCGCCTCGCTCGTGCTGCCGCGCAGCGTGACCAGCCGGCCCCGCCGGTACACCGCCACCGCGCTCACCGGCATCGCGGATGCCCTGCACGCGACCGCCGAGGGGCTCGAGGACGGGGACGTCGGCCAGACCAAGGTCGCGTACGCCGAACTCGACGTGGCGGCGCAGCAGATCACCGCCGGGGTCGCGGCCCGGCGATCCGCAGCCGACATCGTGCTGCTGAAACCTGCCCGTCAGTCCGACCGAGCGGACCTCGCCGAACTCAAACGCCTGCTGCGGCTCTCGGACCGCCTGCACGGCAGCGTGTTCATGCTGACCCGGCAGACCGCCGGGATGATCGGCGAGGCCGGTCCCAACCCGGTGGTGGCCGAACTGACCGAGGAGTCGTCCCGTACGCTGCGGGGACTGGCCACCCAGATCGGCCGGTGGGAGAAGCCGGACGAGGCGCGTGACGCCGCGCTCGCCCTGTCGGCCCGGTTGTCGCCCGAGGCCATCGACGAGACGGACTGGCGCAGCAATGCACTGGTGGCGCTGCTGCGGTCGGTGAGCGTCGACCTGTTGCAGCTCACCGGGCTGTCGGTCCCCCAGGCCCGGGCTGCCCTCCCGGACACCGGCGACCTGGACGTACGCTCCGACGAGGCCGACGCCCTGCCCGAGGAGGGCGACTCGGACCTGTGGGGCACGATGACGTTCCCCACCGTGGAGGACGAGGAAGGGCAGCCCGGATCGGCGCAGGATCCGGGCGACCAGCCAGAGCGGCCCACTTGAGTAGAAGGAACCTGACCGGACTCGGAAAGGTCCCCACTACCTACCAGGTAGGGGGTGCGCGATCAGTTGACGCCGTCGACCGGGCGACCGTTCTCCAGATAGACGCAGCGCCGCGCCCGCAGCCCGCGGCGCACCCGACGGCGGACCGGCTTGCGAAGCAGTTCGAGCGCCTGGTCGACCGGTGCGAAGCGGTAGTCGGAGATCTCGAACGGGTCGATGGCGATGTCGGCGACCTGCTCGGGGCGCAGCTGCCCGCAGTGGAAGAGGAACCGCAGACCGAGCTTGCGGCCCTCACGCGCGGGCCGGGTGTCGACGCAGACCAGGCGGCCCTCGGTGACGTGCAGGCCGGTCTCCTCCAGCACCTCGCGGCGGCAGGCCTCCCACGGCGTCTCGCCGTTGGCCTCCATGATCCCGCCGGGGATCGTCCAGCCCGACTTGTACGTCGGCTTGAGGATCAGGAGGCGCCCGCGCTGGTCCAGCAGGATCGCGCCGGCCGAGACGGGGATCTCCTGCGGCTCGAAGATCTCACCCGGTTCGTACGTCTCCCGCGGTTCGAGGGCTGGGGGGCCTGAAGGATCGGTCATGCCAATAGCATGCACCTTCGGGCGGTCGGAGGCTTCCCACCGGACAGCTGTCCGGAGGAGGATGGAGGCGCTTGCTCACGACGTCCCACGCGACTCGAAAGGCAGGAACCATGAGCACTTCTTTTTCCGCCCGCGAAGCCTCGATCGGCGCCCCCGGCTGGCGCCTCGTCCGCGGCCAACTGCACCTGACCGTCGACCTGGGGGGCTTCGAGGAGGCGATGGCGTTCGTCGATGCGGTCGCGGACATCGCCCAGGAGCTCAACCACCACCCCGACATCGACATCCGCTACTCCCGGGTCCACCTGGTCGTGATGTCCCACGACGTCGGTGGCCTCACCGACCGTGACGTACGCCTGGCCGGCCGGGTGAGCGCCCTGCTCGCCGACCTCGGTGCCCATCCCGACAATCGACGCATCACCGACGTCGCGATCGTGGTCGACGTGACCGACGCAGGCGCCGTCGCTCCGTTCTGGGCCGCCGTGCTCGGCTACCAGCAGGCCGAGGAAGAAGGTCTGGTCAGCGATCCGGACGGCATCGGACCGCAGGCGTCCTTCCGGACCGGGGATTCCCGTACGCAGCCCGCACGGGTCCGCCTCGACGTCGGGGTCCCCCACGACGAGGCGCAGTCCCGGGTCGAACGGGCGCTCGCCGCGGGCGGCCGGCTGGTGGACGACTCGGCGGCCCCGGCGCTGTGGGTGCTGGCCGATGCCGAGGGCAACGAGGCCTGCATCAGCACCTGGCAGGACCCGAACCAAGGGGCCCACGCCAAGGAGTGAGCCGGTCAGGCCACCGAAGGCCACGGATTCGGGGCGCAGCCGTGCAGGCCCTTCGTCTGCTGTTGCATCACCGGGGCGGGCTCGCCCGGGCCGGTGCAGTCCAGGTGGCCGTGGCCGAGTGCGTGCCCGACCTCGTGGTTGACCAGGTACTGCCGGTACACCTCGAGGGAGCTGAACTCGTCGGTGGCCTGCATCCAGCGCTTGGCGTTCAGGGCGACGTTCGGGCCGTTCCGGCAGGACAGCTCGCCCCCGGTCCGGATCGGCGCGCACAGCCGGTCCACGGTGTCCGGGCTGGCGATGCTGATCGTCACGTCCGCCTGCGACGGGTCGGTGACCAACTCGAACGCCACCTGCTCGATCGGTTGCCAGCCCCGCTGGTCCTGCAGCGTCGTCATGACGAACCGCGTGGCCTCCTCGGCGTCGATCGGCATGTTGTCCTCCACCCGCACCGCGATCCGGACCGGGGAGCCGACGTCCGTGGAGGGGCCGATCGGCTGGCCGTACGTGGCCCAGGCACCGCTGCCCTCCTGCGGGACGGTCACCGGTGCGGGCGCGATGGCCGGTTCGGGATCAGCTGCGGCCGCCTCGGGGGCAGTGGGCTGGGCCAGGGGTGCGGCTGCGGTCGGAGGAGCCTCGGCGACCGATGGCTGCGTCGCGGCGCGCAGCCCCGCGGCCGGCCGGTCGAGCCGCCCCAGGCCCAGGAAGACGACCAGTGCGAGGAAGACGATGCCGATGGCGACCAGCATCGTCCGGGTCGGCGGCGTCGACTCCACGGCACGGCGCGGGCCTTCGACCGGACGGGGGTGCTCGTCAGCGGGGCGGATGCCTACCCGCCCTCCCTCGTCCTGCCCGGTTCCCATGCCAGTCATGGTAGGCAACCATCCAGGGGAAACCTTGTAGCCGCGCGCCGCAGGATCACTCCTGGGCGGCCGCGGCCCGCGCCTCGCGCGCCGCCAGGAGGCGGCCGGCCACGGCGGACAGCAGCGCCTCGGCGCCGCTCGCGGTCTGGCGCAGTACCTCGGCCGAGTCCTCGTCGTCGAGTTCGCCGAGAGCGCACACCGCTGCCAGCCGGACGTCGTCCTCCGGGTCCTCGACGGCCCGCGCCAGGGCGATCACGGCGGGCTCGGCATCGGGGCTGCCGATCTCGGCCAGCGCGTCGGCGGCATGCACACGAACGGCGGGGTCCGGGGAGCCGAGCGCCTCGGCCAGGGGCTCGACAGGCCAGGCGCCGAGCAGGCGCAGGGCACGGTTGAGCTGGTCGCGCTGTTCGGCGTCGCCGTCTCCGAGCCGGGCGACCAGCACCGGCACCGCCTCCGGCGCGAACGTGTTGGCAGCGGCCCGGTAGGCCTTGATCGCCACCTGCGGGTCCTCATCGGCGACGGCCGGTAGGACGTACGGCAGGATCTGCGGGCCGCCGATCTTGCTCAGCACGTGCAGCACCTGGTGGCGTACGGCCGGATCCTCGTCCTGCACCAGGGCGAGCAGGGAGTCCAGCGCCTCGTCGGCGTGCTGCACCGTCGCCCAGGTGATCATCCCGCGGACCCGCGAGTCGAGCTCGGGCCCCAGCGCGTCGACCAGGACGGGCGCGGCGGCGGGGTCCGGGGAGATGCCGAGCTCCATCGCCGCCCGGATCCGGACGTTCTGGTCGGGGTCGGCGAGCAGGTTGGCAAGGGACGCGGTGGAGGTCATGGGGATCCTTTCGTCATTGCGGAATGTACAAGCCCGGACAAGACCCGCTCCCCCATCGGCCCCGAGAACGGACCGACCCCATCGATCCCACCTATGACTCGGGTCACAATGGACGTTGTCCCCGACCCGTTTGCCCGAGGAGCCCCATGAGTATCAGTCGCGACCTCCGGGACGCCGGCCCAACCGCCCCGGTCCAGCCCGCCGAGGAGCATGGGGTCTCCACCCGCGACGCCTGGCGGGCCCTGGCCGCGCTGGTCATCGGCTTCTTCATGATCCTGATCGACACCACGATCGTGTCGGTGGCGATGCCGCACATCATCACCGGCCTCGACACCACGCTGACCGCAGCGATCTGGGTGACCAGCGCCTACCTGCTGGCGTACGCCGTGCCGCTGCTGATCACCGGTCGGCTGGGTGACCGGTTCGGCCCCAAACGGCTCTACCTCACCGGCCTGGCCGTCTTCACCCTCGCCTCGCTGGCCTGTGGCCTGTCCGACGCGGCCGCCTCACTGATCACCTGGCGGGTGGTGCAGGGTCTGGGCGCGGCGCTGATGTCGCCGCAGACGATGGCGGTGATCACCCGGCTGTTCCCGCCGAAGGAGCGGGCCCAGGCGATGTCGCTGTGGGGGGCGACGGCCGGGGTGGCGATGCTCGTCGGCCCGCTGCTCGGCGGTCTGCTGACCGACGCGTTCGGCTGGGAGTGGATCTTCTTCGTGAACGTCCCGATCGGCGTCATCGGGTTCGTCGCCGCGGTCCGCCTGGTGCCGAAGCTGCCGGTGCACTCCCACAGCTTCGACTGGCTGGGCGTGGTGCTGAGCTCGGTCGGCACGTTCCTGGTCGTGTTCGGCATCCAGGAGGGCAACACGTACGCGTGGGGCCGGATCACCGACGACCTGGCCATCGGCGGCCTGCACACCCGCATCCCGGTGTCGGTGTGGGGGCTGATCACCGCCGGGATCATCGTGCTGGCGGGCTTCGTCGCGTGGCAGGCGGTGAACCGGCGCGAGCCGTTGGTCCCGTTGGGACTGTTCCGGGACCGGAACTTCACCGCGGCCAACGCCGCGATCACCGTGATGGGGTTCTGCGTGGTGGGGACCGCGTTCCCGTTGATGCTCTTCTACCAGGAGGTGAAGGGGCTCACCCCGACCCAGGCCGCGCTGACCATGATCCCGATGGCGGTGCTGTCCGGCGGCCTGGCCCCCGTGGTCGGCAAGCTCCAGACCCGGATCAACCCGAAGTGGCTGGCGATGCTCGGCTTCCTGCTGTTCTCGGCCTCGCAGGCGTGGGCCTGGGCGATCACCGACCCGCAGACGCCGATCTGGTGGTTCCTACTCCCGCTGGCCCTGCTCGGCGTCGCCAACAGCCTGATCTGGGGGCCAGTCTCGATGACCGCGACCCGCAACCTGCCCCCGCAGATGGCCGGCGCCGGATCCGGGGTCTACAACACCACCCGCCAGATGGGCAGCGTGCTCGGCTCGGCGTCGATCGCAGCGGTGATGACCAGCCGCCTGGACGTGGAGATGACCCGGGCCATCACAGCGCTGCCGCCGGCGGCCCGGGCCCAGATCCCCACCGGCGGGGCGCAGGAGGACTTCTCCGGCAACCTGCCGCCGTTCCTCCACGACGCCTTCGCGAACGCGATGGGCCAGTCACTGCTGCTGGGCGCCACCGCGGTGCTGCTCGCCGTGGTCGCCGCGATGTTCTTCGCCCGGCCGCCGGCCGAGCACATGAACCGTACGAGGCTGGACCGTACGTAGGGGCAGGGCGTACGCGGCCGGCCCGTACGGGTCAGTGCTTGCGGCCGGCCCTCTTGACCTTGACCTTGTCGGCACGGACCTTGCGCACCACGTGGCGGCGGGAGAAGACCGAGTCGAGCACCAGGGTCGCGCCGATGCCGAGGAAGGCGACGTCCTTGGCCAGGGCGGTGCCCTCCTGGGTCGGGCGGATGCCGTCCTCCTGCGTCATCCCGGGGGTGTGCAGGTACATGTTCACCAGCCCTGCGCTGAACGCGGTGAGTCCGAGCCCCGCAAGCCAGGACGGCACGAAAGGCAGCAGCAGGGCGGCGCCGACGGCGATCTCCCCGGCCGGTAGGGCCTTGGCGAACGTCGAGTCATCGAGCTTCTCCAGCGGGGGCACACCGGCGGTTGCCATCTTCTTCATCCCGGCTGCCTGCTCCTCCTCCAGTCCGAGCTTGGTGAGGCCCGCGTTGAGGAAGAAGGCGCCGGCGGCAAGACGGATGGGCAGGTGACTGAGCTTCATGGTCGACTCCTGGTCGTTTGCGGATACTGACCCCAAGGTTACGAGTCCGCCCCGAGCGAGGCCATGGCGGTCGACCATCCCCCCATGTCAGTCACCTGCCCACCGGCTTCACTTGGAGCTGCCGACCTCCTCCAGCTCCTGGTCATCGTCCAGCTGGGTGAAGACGGATCCGGACAGCTGCTGGTGGCCCTTCTTCTTGATCGAATACCCGAACAGCAGGCCGACCATGAACACACCGATGGACAGGCCGCCGATGGTGAACACGATGTCACCGGGCGTACGCAGCCAGCGCAGCACGGTCAGCGCCGGGGTGTAGAGGAACTCCGCACTGCGGGCGTACCACAGGCCCTCCGAGATGGACGCCCAGGCCTGGGCCAGACCGAGCGGCAGCAGGCTGAGCAGGGCCATCATCAGCAGGCCGATGTTCATCCCCCAGAAGCCGACCGCGATGGCCTTGTCGTTCCACTCCTTGCCGGGCATCAGCGAGCGGAGGCAGAACAGCATCAGGCCGATGCCCAGCATCCCGTACACGCCGAACAGGGCGGTGTGCCCGTGCAGCGGGGTCAGGTTGAGGCCCTGGACGTAGAACAGCGAGATCGGCGGGTTGATCAGGAAGCCGAAGATGCCGGCGCCCAGCATGTTCCAGAACGAGACCGACACGAAGAAGTAGACGGCCCACTTGTAGCCCGCCGCCCACTCGCTCACCTTCAGGATGCGCAGGTGCCGGAAGGCCTCGAAGCCGACCAGCGCCAGCGGGACGACCTCCAGCGCGCTGAACGCGGCGCTCCAGGCCATCACCACGTCGTTGGAGCCGGTGAAGTAGAGGTGGTGACCGGTGCCGATGATGCCGCCGGCCAGGAAGATCGCGGTCGCCGACAGGGTCGCGGTTGCCGCGATCTGGCTGCGGACCAGGCCCAACCGGGCGAAGAGGAAGGCGATCACGACGGTGGCGAAGACCTCGAAGAAGCCCTCCACCCACAGGTGCACCACCCACCAGCGCCAGTACTCGGTGATCGACAGGTGGCCCGAGCGGCCCATGCCGAACGCGGCGCCGAAGAAGCCCGCGATGGCCAGTGCGCTCAGCAGCAGCATGATGACCAGAGTGCGCTGGCCGCCGGCCGCGAGCGGGGCGGTCGCGGTGGGACGGTTGCCCTCACCCGAGCGGGCCCGCTGCAGTGCCGGCCACATGCCGCGCGCCATCAGGAACAGCCACAGGAACAGGCCGACGAGCAGTCCGATCTGCCAGACCCGCGCCAGGTCGAGGTACTCCATGCCGGTGGTGCCGAGCCACCAGTTGATCGGGTTGCCGTACCCCATGTGGCCCATGATCGACAGCCACTGGCCGAGCATCGAGCCTGCGACGACCAGGATCAGCGCCCAGAACAGCACGTTGACGCCGAGCCGCTGGTACTTGGGCTCCGCACCGCCGACGGCCGGGGCGACGTACAGGCCGGTCGCCAGCCAGGTGGTGGCGATCCACAGGATGCCGAGCTGGGTGTGCCAGGTGCGGGTCACCGCGTACGGCAGGATCTCGTCGATCGGGATGCCGTACAGCGCCCCGCCCTCCACGCCGTAGTGGGCACTGATGATGCCCATCGCGATCTGCACGACGAACAGCGCACCGACGACGTAGAAGTACTTGATCGTGGCCCGCTGGGAGGGGGTGGAGCGGTAGCCGAGCAGCGGGTCCTTGGTCGGGACGTCGCGGGGTTTCTCGTCGTCATCGGCATGGTAGTTGTGGTACCAGACCAGTCCGGCGATGCCGCCCAGCAACAGGATGAAGCTGATGATGCTCCACAGGATGTTGGTCGGCGTCGGCACGTTGTCGATCAGCGGCTCGTGCGGCCAGTTCTGGGTGTAGGTCGCGTCCTTGCCGGGGGCATCGGTCTCGGCGGCCCAGGCACTCCACCAGAAGAAGTCGCTCATCTGCTGCAGGTGCTCCGGATCGGTGAGCGCCCCCGCGGGGATGGCGTACTGCTCGTTGCCCTCGGAGAAGACCTGCGCGTAGTGGGCGGAGTTCAGTTCCCAGGCCTCGGCCCGCAGCACGTCAATCGTGACGGTGCCGGTCGCCGGGTCGTACGTGTTCGTCCGCACCGAGGTCTTCAGCCGCTCCTTCAGCGCGGCCTGGCGCTCCGCGTCGAGGGCGTCGTACGAGGGCGCTCCCTCGGCCCGGGCGTACGCGTCCAGCACGTACGTGAGTTCGCGGTGCAGGATGTCGGCGGTCCAGTCCGGCGCGACGTACGCACCGTGGCCCCAGACCGAGCCGATCTGTTGCCCGCCGATCGACTGCCAGACCTGCTGGCCCTTCATGATGTCGTCGTCCGTCATCAGTACCGTGCCGTTGGTGTCGACGACCTGGGTCGGGTACGGGGGCTTGTTCACCCGGATCTCGTTGCCCATGAACAGCAGGACGCCGAAGGAGAGCACCACGACGAGGATGAGTGCGGTCCACCAGCGTCGGTCGCGCCGGTTCACCGGACGCAGGCGTGCGTCGGGTGGCGCGGAGGGTGGGTTGGGGTCACTGACGGCGGTCACGACAACTCCTTAATAAGTACGACTCTGTCGTACTTATTACAGCAGCGGACCCCCCGCTGCAACACCGTGCAGTGCACCAGGCGGCCCACTGTGACGAAACCGACACCCACCCACCCACCCACCCGGGTGGCAGGTGGGTGGCCCCGGCCCCCCCCCCCCGGGTGCCCCCCCCCCCCCCCCCCCCGCCCCCCCCCGGCGCGAGGGATGGCCCCCCGCGCCCAACACAAAACTCGGGCAAACCCTCTCCGCCGCCCGCTCC
>JBIQHF010000025.1:0-15765 GCA_044508675.1 Propionibacteriaceae bacterium
CTGAACCAGGTCTTCCACCGAGCCCCGGGCCGGCCCACGCCGAGCCCGGGGCTCGGTCGTTCCCGGGCATGGCCCCAACTCCGTACGGACCTAGCATGGAAGGGTCACCTCTCCAAGGGACCCCACCATGGCAGACCTCGAGCCGATCATGCTCCTCGCCACGACCGATGACGCGACCCGCGAGGTCCTGAGCGCCGAGTTGCGCCGGCGCTACGGTGCCGACTACGAGGTGGTCGTCCGCGCCGACTACGGCGCGGCGCGGAGCGCGCTGGAGGGCTCCGTCACGGCCGGCAGGCCGGTCGCCATGATCATCAGCTGCTATGGGCCCCACGACCGTGACGGGCTGGAGTTCCTGCGGATGGCCAAGGTGCTGCACCCGGCGGCCAAGCGTGCGGTGGTCGTGATCTGGGGCCAGTTCGCCAGCGCACCCACCGTGTTCCGGGCTATCTCCCAGGGGCATGCCGACTTCGCCCTGGTGCGGCCCGAGCGGGTCCGCGACGAGGAGTTCCACGGCGCCATCACCGACGCGCTCGACGACTGGCAGCTGACCCAAGGGATCGGGTTCGCGGCCGTCCGGATCATCGGGAAGCAGCACGACGAACGGACCCACGCCCTGCGCGACATGCTCGCCCGCAACCACATCCCGACGGCCTTCCACCCGATCGGTACGGACGCGACGCAGCGGATGCTTGCCGGCCTGGGACTCCCCGACCCTGCCCTACCGGTGGTCATCCTCGCCTTCGCCTCCCCACCGGCGGTCCTGGTCGCACCGACCGACCTGCAGATCGCCGACGCCTTCGGTCTGACGCGACCGGTGCCACCGGACCGGGTCTACGACGTCGTGGTGGTCGGCGCCGGCCCCGGGGGCCTGGCGGCCGCCGTGTACGCCTCCTCCGAGGGGCTGTCCACGCTGGTGATCGAGCAGCGCACGGTCGGCGGCCAGGCGGGTTCCAGTTCCCTGATCCGCAACTATCCCGGGTTCGCCAGCGGGATCAGTGGGGCGCACCTGGCCTTCCGGTCGTTCCAGCAGGCCTGGACCTTCGGCACCGAGTACCTCTTCATGCGCCAGGCCGGGGGGATCATCACCGACGGGGACATCCACACCGTGACGCTGTCGGACCGCAGCCGGGTGCGGTGCCGCAGCGTGGTGGTGGCGACCGGGGTCGACTACCGCCGGTTGGGCGTGCCCGATCTCGAGGCCCTGGTCGGCAGGGGTGTCTATTACACCGCGGCCGTGTCGGAGGCACCCTCAATGTCCGGCCTGGACGTGCACGTGGTGGGTGGGGGCAACTCCGCGGGGCAGGCCGCGCTGCACCTGTCCCGGTTCGCCAGGCACGTCACGCTCCTCGTACGCCGATCGGAGCTGTCCTCGACCATGTCCGACTACCTCATCGCCCAACTGGCGCAGACGCCCAACATCGAGATCCGCCACCGCGCCACCGTGGTCGGCGGGACCTCGGGCGCCGACGGCAGCCTGGACTCGGTCACCGTACGCGACAACAGCGGTGGTGAGGAGGTCCTCGCCACCGCCGGCCTGTTCGTGCTGATCGGGTCGGTGCCGCGGACGTCATGGTTGCCCGAGGCGATCCAGCGCGACTCCGCCGGATTCATCCGCACCGGCCGGGACGCGCAGCCCGACGGTGCAGGTGACGAGCCCCGACTGGCGCTGGAGACCAGTGTCGACGGCGTGTTCGCCGTGGGCGACGTACGGGCCGGCTCGATCAAGCGGGTCGCCACCGCCGTCGGTGACGGCGCCGCGGTCATCGCCCTGCTGCATCGGTACCTCGCCGCACGCCCCCGGCCCGCACCATGAACATCGCCGGTGGAGATCACGCAGTCGTGGCGCCGGTCCAGGTGCTGCTGGGCCTGGCCGCCGTGCTGGTGTTCCTCGCCGGACTCCAGCTGTTCGTCTTTCCCCTGCGGACGGCCGAATGGTTCGCCTGGACCATCGGGGCCCCGATGACGGCGGTCTTCCTCGGGGCGGCGTACTGGTCGGCCGGTGTGCTGGAGGTGGCCGGTGCGCGCTCCCGCGAGTGGGGCCGGGCCGGCCTGGCGGTGTGGCCGGTGTTCGTGTTCACCACCCTGACGCTCGTGGTCAGCCTGGTCCACCTGCAATCCTTCCACCTGGGCAGCGAGCACCCGACCAGCGCCCGAGTGGTCACCTGGGGGTGGCTGGCCATCTATGCCCTCGTGCCGATCGGGCTGCTCGTCGCCGCCCGGATCCAGGCGGCAACCAGGCCGTCACCGGCCGGAACCACGACGAACCGAACCGAAACGGCCGCAACCACGAGACGCCCCCTGCCGACAGGCCTGCGCGTCCTGCTGGCTGCGCTGGCTGTCGTCCTGCTGGCCACCGGGGTGGCGCTGCTGGCCCTGCCCGTGACGGCGGTGGCCGGACTGTGGCCATGGCCCCTGACCCCGCTGACCGCCCACGCCCTCGGCGCCTGGCTGGTAGGGCTGGGATGGGCCGCGGGCCAGGCGTACCTGATCAACGACGTGGCCTGGGTGCAGCCGCTGGCCCAGGCCGGGGTCGCCTTCCTGCTGCTGGCGGGACTGGCGCTGGCCAGGTATGGCGAGGCGCTGGAGTGGACCCGGCCGACCGCGGCCGGCTTCGTGGCCGTCCTGGTCGGGCTGGGAGCGGCAGGATTCTGGGGCCTGGCCCTCGAGCACGGCCCGAGGCTGCGCGCCCGTCGACAGCCATAGGCTGGGCCCGTCGACAGCCATAGGCTGGGCCCATGGCTGAACCCCTGACCGGCAACGTCCCCGACGGCTCCGATCCGGCGGCGCTGGCCCAGTGGCTGTTCGACCTGGCCCGTGCCGGGGACACCGCCCGGGTCGCGGCGTACGTGGATGCCGGCGCCCCGGTGGACATGGCCAACGAGAACGGCGACACCATGCTGATGCTCGCCGCCTACCGCGGCCATCCCGACACGGTCCGGGCACTGCTGGCCCGCGGCGCCGACCCCGGCCGGCCCAATGACCGCGGCCAGACCCCGCTGGCCGGCGCGGTGTTCAAGGCCGAGGCCGAGGTCGTCCGCGTCCTGCTCGAGGCCGGGGCGGACCCCGACGCCGGCTCCCCGAGCGCCCGGGCGACCGCCGAGATGTTCGGGACCACCGACCTGCTCGGCTGAGCAAGGCTGAGCAATGCACTGCTGAGCAATTCAGTGTCCCTCAGCTCTTCCCCCGCGGCGCCAAATGACTACGGTGGGGACATGCTCGTAGCCTTTTCCGTCGCCCCCTCCGGCGGGGACAACCCCGATGCCTCGATGCACGACGCCGTCGCCGCGGCCGTACGGATAGTGCGCGAGTCCGGCCTGCCGAACCGCACCGACTCGATGTTCACCACCCTGGAGGGTGAGTGGGACGAGGTCATGGAGGTGGTGAAGCGCGCCACCGAGGCCGTCGGCGCGTACGGCCCGCGCGTCTCGCTGGTCCTCAAGGCGGACATCCGCCCCGGCCACACCGGCGAGATCACCGGCAAGGTGGACCGGGTCGAGGCCCAACTCGCCGCGGGATCCGACCGGTCCGGCGGTAGCGCGTGACAAAACTCCCGCTGTTCCCCCTCGGCATGGTCCTGTTCCCCGGGATGCCCCTCCAGCTCCAGATCTTCGAGCCCCGCTACCTCCAGTTGCTCGAGGACCTGTCGGAACTGGACCCGCAGGAGCGCGAGTTCGGGGTCACGGCGATCCGGGAGGGCGGCGAGGTCGGGCACGGCCGGGTCACCAGCGTGCACACCATCGGCTGCGCCGCCCGACTGACGACGGTCCGTGAGCTCGGTGACCGGTTCGCGGTCAGGGCCGTGGGCACCTGGCGGTTCCGGCTGGACGGCGTGGACGCGGCGGCCGAGACCCCGTACGCCACCGGGCTGGTGACCCGGCTGCCGGAGGAGCGGGGGGACGAGCGGCTCGCCGCCGAGCACGCGGCTGAAGTCCGGCGGGCCCTGGAGGCGTACGCCGAGGCACTGAACGGTGAGATCCCCCCGCTGCCGACCGACCCCGACGCGTTGGCCTACACCGTTGGCGCGCTGGTGCCGCTCAGCATCGTGGACCAGCAGGCGCTGCTGGCCGCACCGACGACCGCGCAGCGGCTGGCGGTGGCGCGGGATCGGCTGCGCCAGGAGGCGGCGCTGATCCGCGCCACCCGCTCCCTGCCCTTCCGACGCAACACGACGGCCTCGCCGAACTAGCGGTCAGTCGCTGCCGAACAGGTCGCGGGTGTAGACCTTGTCCTCGACGTCGGTGAGCTCGGCGGAGCGGCGGTTGGAGACGATCACGTCGCAGCGGGCCTTGAAGTCGTCCAGGTCGCGGACCACCTCGCTGCGGTAGAACTCGTCCTCCTCGTACAGCGGCTCGTACAGCAGGACGGTGACGCCCTTGGCCTTGATCCGCTTCATGATCCCCTGGATGGAGGACTGGCGGAAGTTGTCCGACCCGGCCTTCATCGCCAGCCGGAAGATCCCGACCGTCTCGGGGCACCGGGACAGGATGTCCTCGGCGATGAAGTCCTTGCGGGTCGCGTTGGAGTCGACGATCGCCCGGATCAGCGTCTGCGGCACCTGCTCGTAGTTGGCCAGCAGCTGCCGGGTGTCCTTGGGCAGGCAGTAGCCGCCGTAGCCGAACGACGGGTTGTTGTAGTGCATGCCGATCCGGGGGTCCAGACCGACCCCCTCGATGATCTGCCGGGTCGACAGCCCGTGCTGGACCGCGAACGAGTCCAGCTCGTTGAAGTACGCCACCCGCATCGCCAGGTAGGTGTTGGCGAACAGCTTGATCGCCTCGGCCTCGGTCGCCCCGACCAGCAGCACCGGGGTGTCCGGGTCCAGCGACCCCGCCGCGAGCAGGTCGGCGAACTCCTCCGCCTCCGGGCAGGGATCGGCGACAACGATCCGCGACGGGTGCAGGTTGTCGTGCAGGGCCTTGCCCTCGCGCAGGAACTCCGGGGAGAACAGGATCGTACGATCGGGGTGCTCGGCCCGCATCCGCTCGGTGAAGCCGACCGGGATGGTGGACTTGACCACGATCACCGTCTCCGGCGAGATCTCGGCGATCTGGTCCATCACCTGCTCCACGATCGAGGTGTCGAAGAAGTTCGTGTGCTCGTCGTAGTTCGTCGGCGCGGCGATCACCGCGTACGCGGCATCGGCGTACGCCTCGACCGGATCGGTGGTGGCGACCAGGTCCAGCTCCCGGTGGGCCAGGTAGTCCTCGAGCTCGGCGTCGACGATCGGCGACCGGCGGGCGTTCACGTCATCGACACGGCCCTGGTTGATGTCGATCGCGACGACGCTGTGGCGTTGCGCCAACAGCACCGCGTTCGCCATCCCGACATAGCCCAGCCCACAAACCGCAATCTTCATGGCGTTCCTCTCCCGTGGCCGACCCCCCGACGACCTCTCTGGGCCCACGGGTCGCTACAGCTGTCTAACGCACGCAGGGCACCGGAAGCCAATCCGCGCGGGACGACGGGGCCCGGGGAGGGTGTCAGGCGCGCGCGAGCTGGTAGCCGCCGGCCTCGTCCACCGCGGCGGTCAGGGCGTCCAGGGAGACCTCGGCGTCGGAAGTGACGGTCATCGTGCCGGACTCCAGGTCCACGGCGACGGAGCTGACGCCATCGACGGCGCTGACCTCCTCGGTGACCGCGTTGACGCAGTGGCCGCACGACATGCCGGAGACGGTGTACTCGAAAGTGGGCAATGGTCCTCCACGGATGCGGGGGTCGGCGCGGAACGCCGGCCCGGATGGTTGCTCGGGTTCAGGGTACGGCTCAGGAACGGACGAGGCGGGCGATGGCCGCGGAGGCCTCGGCGAGCTTGTCGTCGGCCTCCTGGCCGCCGGCCTCGATCGCACGGGTCACGCAGTGCGCCAGGTGCTCGTCCAGCAGGCGCAGTGCCGTCGACTCCAACGCCTTGGTCACGGCGGAGACCTGCGTCAGGATGTCGATGCAGTACTGGTCCTCCTCGACCATGCGCTGCAGGCCGCGCACCTGTCCCTCGATCCGCCGCAGCCGGCGCAGGTAGTCCTGCTTGTGGTCGGCGTAGCCGTACGTGCTGTCGCCGGCACAGCAGCCGTCGGCCTCCCCGGGGGCGACGGTGGCGTCAGTGACCTGCGCGTCCATGCTCTGCACGTGGCCGGCCAGGCCCTCCATCCCAAGGACCTGAGCGGCGGGGCCAGTAGTGGTCGCGCCGCCACAGCAGGACGACCGCGGCGTCGTCGCACCGGTTTCCATCGACTTCTCCTCCGTTCACCTCCACGATACCCCTGCGGGTATCCCCGGACCCGCGGGCAGACTCTTCGGAGGATCGCCCCAACGTTACACGAGTCGCGAAACCCAGGGGCACCCCGGCCGCCCTTGCCTGCCTCCGGCGATGGCGTACGGCAACCCGTTTGACGCGAACACACGGGCAGAGTTATGCACAGCGCGTGTGGATGATGCCGCCCGCCCCACACCTTGTCAACAAGTAGAACCAGACCCCCCAGTGGTCTCACGATTTCATGCCACCAGTTTCCTTCCACCGATCCAACCTTCCATTTGCCCTTGTCGGAGACGGTATTGCGAGTTTCTTGGGGTTCGTTGCGGCGAGTCGTCCACCAAGTTGTCCCCCTGTCGGGAGCATGTCTCCACACGCTATCCACAGTTGTCCACATGGGGTGTGGATAACTGTGGTTGGTGGCCAGTGGTGCCGGAGTTACGGTAGGGCTTCCATCCGCTCGCAGGCGCACCCGCAGCACTTCGGTCCACCCGTGCCGATCCAGACTGTCAGTGGTGCTGCCTAGCGTGGGTGGCACAGTCGGGCGCGTCTTAGGGAGGTTGGGATGGCGGTCGTCGATCTGGAGTCCGGGTGGAACGCCGACGGTCGGGAGTCGGGCCCCGGTGCGGACCGGACGCCCCCGCAGGACATCGTTGCCGAGCAGAGCGTGCTGGGTGCCATGCTGATCTCGAAGGACGCCATCGCGGAGGTCCTGGAGATCGTCCGGGGTGATGACTTCTACAAGCCCGCCCACGAACTGATCTTCGACGCCATCCTGCACCTGTACTCCGTCGGCGAGCCGGCCGACGCCATCACCGTCGCCGAGCAGCTGACCAAGCGCGGCGAGATCGGCCGCGTCGGCGGCCACGCGTACCTGTACGACCTGGTCGCCTCGGTCGCGGTCGCCGCGAACGCCGGCTACTACGCCGAGATCGTCCGCGACAAAGCGATCCTGCGGCGCCTGGTCCAGGCCTCGATCAAGATCGCCCAGCTCGGCTACAGCGCCGAGGGCGATGTCGACGACATCGTCGACGAGGCGCAGGCCACCATGTTCCAGATCGCCGAGCGCCGCACCACCGAGGACTACAAGCCCCTCGAGCAGCTGATCGAGCCGACGATGGACGAGATGGAGCTGATCGAGGCCCAGGGCGGGGCGATGAGCGGTGTCCCGACCGGCTTCGTCGAGCTCGACGAGTTGACCGCCGGCCTGCACGGCGGCCAGATGATCATCATCGCCGCCCGCCCCGGCATGGGGAAGGCCCTCGCCCTCGACACCCCGCTCCCCACACCGACCGGCTGGACGACCATGGGCGAGGTGCGCGTCGGTGACCTCCTGCTCGATGCGGACGGCCGGCCGACCGCCGTGGTCGCGGCCACCGAGGTCATGGAGCAGCGCCCCTGCTTCCGGATCACGTTCTCCGACGGCACCACGGTGGTCGCCGACGCCCAGCACGAGTGGCACGCGACCAGCCGCGCGATGACCATGGTCCCCGCGAGCCACGGGACCACCGCCCTGCCCGAGGAGGTGCCGCATCCTGCCACGGTGACCGTCACCACCGAGCAGCTGGCCGGCTCGGTCGAGGGTGCGGATGGGCGGCCCAACTGGGCCATCGCCACCTGCACCGCCCTGCAATCCCCCGAGGCCACGCTCCCGGTCGCCCCGTACGAGCTCGGCGTACGGGGCGACCGGATCTCCGCCGCCTACCTGCGCGCCTCACCGGCCCAGCGCCACGAGCTGCTCCGCGGCCTGCTGGACGCCCACGGGACGGTCGCCGAGGACGGGACCTGCCGGTACGTGGCGGCCGATGGCGGTCGTGCCCGGGAGGTCCATGAGCTGGTCTCCGGCCTCGGTTGGGTCTGCCACACGGGCCCGGCCGTCGGCACGTCCGTCGTGCTCGAGTTCACCCCCGAGCAGGGGGTCCGCGACGTGATCTCGGTGGAGCCGATCGCGTCGGTCCCGGTCCGGTGCGTGCAGGTCGACAACCCCGACCACCTCTACCTGGCCACCGAGTCGATGATCCTGACCCACAACAGCACGCTCGGCCTGGACATCTGCCGCTCCGCCGCGATCAAGCATGGGCTGGCCGCCTGCATCTTCTCGCTGGAGATGAGCCAGACCGAGATCACCATGCGCATGCTCTCGGCCGAGGCATCGGTGTCGCTGTCCCACATGCGCCAGGGCACCATGTCCAGCGAGGAGTGGGACCGGATCTCCAGCAAGGCGAGCCTGATCGCCTCCGCACCGCTCTACGTGGACGACTCCCCCAACCTGACGATGATGGAGATCCGGGCGAAGGCCCGGCGCCTCAAGCAGCAGCACGACCTCAAGCTGGTCGTGCTCGACTACCTCCAGCTGATGAGCTCGGGCAAGAAGGTCGAGTCCCGCCAGCTCGAGGTCTCCGAGTTCTCCCGGCAGATGAAGCTGCTCGCCAAGGAGCTCGACGTCCCGGTGATCGCCATCTCCCAGCTGAACCGCAACTCCGAGAAGCGCGACGACAAGAAGCCCTCGGTGTCCGACCTACGCGAGTCCGGCTCGTTGGAGCAGGACGCCGACGTCATCATCCTGATCCACCGCGAGGACTACTACAACAAGGAAGACCCCAAGCGTGCGGGTGAGGCGGACCTGATCGTCGCCAAGCACCGCAACGGTCCGACCAAGACCGTCGGCGTCAGCTTCCAGGGGCACTACTCACGGTTCGCCAACATGGCGCACAACCCCTGATCCGACTGCCCGGTTGGTAGAGCACGACCGTGTTCGCCGTCGTACGTGTTCGCCGTCGTAGCCCACCCCGATCCTGAGGACCGCGCGCCGGTCTCGTGCCCCGGAAGGTGACTCCACCGCTCGCCGTCGGGAAACCGATCGGAGCATCATCGCCAACCTGTCTCACCAACATGCTGGCAACGAAAGTGGACAACCGCTGACCTCGACCACCGCTGCGGACCTTGCATACCTGCTGCGGACCTTGCGTACCTGCTGCGGATCCTCGGTTGCGCTGCGGACCGCACAACTGCAGCGGCTGACCACAGCATCCGCTGCAGCCAGCCAAGCCGTACGGAAGGTCCGCGGCCGGATCGAATGTTCGCGGCCGGATCGAATGTCCGCAGCCGAGACCGAAGGGGCGTCGAGACCGAAGGGGCGTCGAAACCGGAGGAGCGTCGAAACCGGAGGAGCGTCAGCGGATCGTCTCCCCGGAAGCAGCTGCCAGACCGACCCACCGTCTCACCATGGGACACCCTGTTGTTAAACACGGAATCATTGTAGAAAATAAAGGTGCGGTCGACCTCCGGGTCCACCTTGGGTCGACCGCACCAGCCATCCGCGTACGCCACCCAAGACGTACGCCACGCATGAAGTCCACGTTCGAAGGGACACGAGGATGAAGGAGCTCAAGTTGACCGAGGCACAGCAGGAGACGCCGGTACTGGACGCCCGGACGATCCCCCACGCCATCCGGCATGCGACGATCTTCGGCGCCCTGTCGGCCATCGCGCCGGGCAACGCCCTCATCCTGGTGGCGCCCCACGATCCGCTGCCGCTGCTGGGGCAGATCGCCGAGCGCGAGGGGGATGCGATCGCGGTGTCCTACCTCCAGCGCGGCCCGGAGGAGTGGCGCCTCAAGCTCTCGCGTCGCTGACCTGACCCTGCGGCCCCCGCCCGAAGAACGCTTCGGGCGGGGGTTCCTGCCTGCCTGGACACCCGGGACACCTGCACAGGAGGACACAGTTTAGAGTTTGTGCTCTACTTAGAGCATGAACTCTAAAGCTGCGGGCGTGTCCCCGCCCCGGGCGACGAAGCGGACGGCGAAGTCGCAGGTGACCATCGAGCGCATCCTTGAGGCGGCCCGGGAGCTGTTCAACGATGAGGGCACCGCCGCCGTCAGCACCAACCGCATCGCGGCGGCAGCCGGGCTCAGCCCGGGCAACCTCTACTACCACTTCGCCGACAAGCAGCAGATCATCCGCAGTCTGCACGGGCGGTTCGCCGCCGCGCACGAGCAGCACTGGCAGGCGGACCCGGGCAGCTCGGCCAGCCTCGAGGCGCTGCGTTCGAACGTGCTGGCCGGCGTGGAACTGGCGTGGCAGTACCGGTTCCTGCAGCGGGAGATCCTGGCGCTGCTGCGGGCCGACCCCCTGCTGCTCGCCGACTACCGGGAGCTGTACGAGCGGCGACTGAGCCAGTGGCGCGGATTCGCCGAGCAACTGGTGGCCAAAGGGCTGATCAGCGCGCCCCGCTCCCCGCGCACCCTGGACGACCTCACCACCGCCACCTGGCTGATCGCCGAGAACTGGCTGGCGTTCCTGGACGTCACCGGCGATCCGAACGACCCCGCGCAGGTCGCCCGGGGCGCCGATCTGCTCGAGATCGTGTTCGACCCCTACCTGACCGAGCTGGGCCGTCAGCAGTGGCGGGCCTCGCTGCCCCCGACGTCCACCCCGTAGCCACCGCCCAGCCAGAACCTCCAGGAGGACCACCATGAACACCACAGCACCGGACCAGTTGCCCGAAACCGAGACCGACGACACCGAGACCGACACCGACTCCGGAGCCGGACCGGAACCCACCAGCCGATCGATCAGCCGACGCGGCGTCCTGCGCGTCATCGGACTGGGCGCCGGCGCCGTCGTGGTGGCGGGCGCCGGCGGACTGGCCTGGCGGGCCGCCGACCAGGGCGTGTTCGCCACCGGTACCGGACCGGCGTACGCCGCCTGGGGCGAGCTCGACACCCCGGGAAACGACGCGATGAGCCTGGTCCGCGCCGCGGTCCTGGCCTCCAACGCCCACAACACCCAGCCCTGGCTGTTCCGGGTCCAGCCCACCAGCATCGACCTGTATGCGGATACCGCCCGGAACATGGGCACGATGGATCCGCTGCGGCGCGAGATGTACCTGTCCCTCGGTTGCGCCCTGGAGAACCTCGTTGTGGCCGGCCCGCCCAACGGCTGGGCGCCCACGGTCACCCTGCTGCCCGACCCGGGACGGCCCACCCACATCGCCCACGTCGACCTCGAGCCGACCTCACGTACGTCCTCGCCGCTCTACGACGCGATCGCGCGCCGCCGCACCGACCGGGCCGCGTACGACACGACCCGCCCGCTGGGCCAGGAGGTCCACGCCGCCCTGACCGGGCTCATCGACAGCGAGGAGACCGGGTTGGTCTGGCTCGCGGACGACGACACCAAGGACCGCTTCGGCAACCTCACGGTGCGGGCCACCGAGGCGATCATCGCCGACACCCAGCAGTCGATCGACGAGTTCTCCTGGTACCGCACCACCTGGCAGGAGACCCAGTCCCGCAAGGACGGGATCACGATCGACCCGGCCGGGCAGTCCCCGCTGATCCGTGTGGTGGCCAAGGTCTTCGGCACCACCCGCGAACAGAACGGCCAGGGCTGGGTGAGGTCCACCCGCGACACCCAGGTCCCCACCGCTGCGGCGTACGGGATCCTCGTGCTCCCCGATCCGTTCGACCCGGCCCAGCGGATCCGCACCGGCCGCCTGTGGCAGCGGATGCACCTGTGGGCCACCGCCGCGGGCCTGGCGGTCCAGCCGATGAACCAGGTCCCGGAGCGGATCGACCGGGAGGGGACGACCGGGCAGGCGCCGGAGTTCACCGACGCGATGGCCCAGCTGCTGCCGGACGAGCGTCGGATGGTGATGGCCTTCCGGATCGGTCATCCGACCGCCGATCCCCTGCTCAGCCCCCGCCGTCCCGCTGCCGAGGTCCTCGACCAGTGAGCCTCGAGTAGAGGTTGAGCGTCGCCCGCGATCCAGCCGTTATCGGGATCGGAGAGTTAAGCTGCCGCCATGAAGTCCGCCAGGTGGCCCACCATTGGGTTGGTCGTCCTCGCCCTCGTGGCGGTGGCGACTGTCAGCGCTGCGTTCGTCAAGCAGTCCAGTCCCGTCACTGCCCCCGCATCCGCCCTGTCCCCCGCGTACGCCGAGACCCCGAGCGCTCCGGTCGCGGTGTTCATCGGGGATTCATACACTGCCGGAGTGGGCGACGGCGGGCCGGGCTGGACCACCGGAGTCGCCAAGGCCCAGGGCTGGGTGGAGGTGAACCTGGCCCACAGCGGCACCGGTTACACCGCCAGCCTGGGGCCAGACAGCCCCGCCTACCCGGACATGGTCGCGGCGGCGGTCGCCCAGGCACCCGACATCGTCGTGGTCTCGGGTGGCCGCAGCGACAAGACCCCCAGCCAGTCGGCGATCACCGAGACGTACGAGCAGCTCCGCGAGCAGCTGCCGAACGTACGGATCATCGCGGTGGCGCCGATGTGGGACGACTCGCCCTACCCCAACCGGCTCACCACGATGGGGACCATGATCGAGGAGGCCGTCACGGCGGTCGACGGGGAGTACCTCGACATCGACAGACCCTTGCGCAGCCATCCGGAGCTCATCATGCCCGACGGTGTGCACCCCACCACCGAGGGCCATGCCGAGCTCGCCCGCGCCGTGAACGAAGCCCTCGCCGCTGCGTCGACGAACTGACGAGGCTGCGGCGAACCAGCTGCGGGCCCTGTCCTGCCACCGGCTTCCCGGGGCATACTGCTGAGAGTTCTCTCCTAGCCAGTCATCTCAGGGATCGAGGCGGTCATGCCGGACATCAAGCCACGCAGCCGAGCAGTCACCGACGGGATCGACGCCACCGCCAGCCGGGGCATGCTCCGCGCCGTCGGGATGGGCGACCAGGACTGGGAGAAGCCGCAGATCGGCATCGCCAGCTCCTGGAACGAGATCACCCCGTGCAACCTGTCGCTGGACCGGTTGGCCCAGGCCGCCAAGGAGGGGGTCCACGCCGCGGGCGGCTACCCGCTGGAGTTCGGCACGATCTCGGTCTCGGACGGCATCTCGATGGGCCACGAGGGGATGCACTTCTCGCTGGTCTCCCGCGAGATCGTCGCCGATTCGGTCGAGACGGTGATGTCGGCCGAGCGTCTCGACGGGTCGGTGCTCCTGGCCGGCTGTGACAAGTCGCTGCCCGGGATGCTGATGGCCGCGGCCCGGCTCGACCTGGCCGCCGTGTTCCTCTACGCCGGGTCGATCGCCCCGGGCAAGGCCCTGCTCGAGGACGGCACCGAGCGCGAGGTGACGCTGATCGACGCGTTCGAGTCGGTCGGCGCCTGCAAGGCCGGGCTGATGGGGCCGGCCGACCTGGAGGCGATCGAACGGGCCATCTGCCCCGGTGAGGGCGCCTGCGGCGGCATGTACACCGCGAACACGATGGCCTCGGTCGCCGAAGCACTCGGGATGAGCCTGCCCGGCTCGGCCGCCCCGCCGTCGGCGGACCGGCGCCGGGACAACTTCGCCCACCGCTCCGGCGCGGCCGTGGTCGAGCTGCTGCGCCGGGGCATCACCGCCCGCCAGATCCTGACCCGGGAGGCGTTCGAGAACGCGATCACCGTGGCGATGGCCCTGGGTGGCTCCACCAATGCGGTGCTGCACCTGCTGGCGATCGCCCGGGAGGCCGAGGTCGACCTGACCCTGGACGACTTCAACCCGATCGGCGACCGGGTCCCGCACCTGGCCGACATGAAACCGTTCGGCCGGTACGTGATGGCCGACATGGACTTCCACGGCGGCATCCCGGTGGTGATGAAGGCCCTGCTGGACGCCGGCCTGCTGCACGGCGACGCGCTGACCGTGACCGGGCGTACGCTCGCCGAGAACCTCGACGCGATCGGCCCCCGCCCCCTCGACGGCAAGGTGATCCGCGCCCTGGACAACCCGCTGCACCCGACCGGTGGACTCACCGTCCTGCACGGCTCGCTGGCCCCCAAGGGCGCGGTGGTGAAGTCGGCGGGGTTCGACGCGAACGTGTTCGAGGGCCCGGCCCGGGTGTTCGAGCGGGAGCAGGCCGCGATGGACGCACTCGACCACGGCACCATCCAGGCCGGTGACGTGGTGGTGATCCGGTACGAGGGCCCCAAGGGCGGCCCCGGGATGCGGGAGATGCTCGCCATCACCGGCGCGATCAAGGGCGCCGGACTGGGCAAGGACGTGCTGCTGCTCACCGACGGCCGGTTCTCCGGCGGGACGACGGGGCTCTGCATCGGCCACATCGCCCCCGAGGCCGTCGACGCCGGCCCGATCGCCTTCATCCGTCCCGGCGACCGGATCCGGGTGGACATCGGCGCCCGTACGCTCGACCTGCTCGTCGACCCCGCCGAGCTCGAGTCGCGCCGCCAGGGCTGGGAGCCCCTCCCGAACCGCTACCAGCGCGGCGTCCTGGCCAAGTACGTCCGCCTGGTGCACTCGGCCTCGGAGGGGGCCGTCACCGGCTGACCCCTCCGGGCCGGCGCCCGGAGGGGTCAGTTGATCAGGCGGATCGGGATCCTGCGGGCCCCGAAGTCACCGGCCCGGTCACCGAAGTGGCCGACGACCGACGCGCGGCATTCGGGGCAGCGTCCGTTGGAGGTCAGCCGGTAGCGCGTGATGGTGCTGCCGCCGTCGCGCTCGATCAGGGCGGCGCCGCAACCGGCACAGGCGGTCGTCTCGGTGCGGGGGATGCCGCCTCCATCGGTGTACACGTACTGCAGGCCCGCCTCGAGCGCGATGTCCCGGGCGCGCGCGAGCATCTCCGGCGGCGTGGGCGGCACCCCGGGCATCCGGGGCTCGGGGCGGAACGCGGCGAAGTGCAGCGGCACGTCGGCCCCCAGTTCCTTGACGATCCACGTGCACATCGCGCTCATGGTGGCCGGGTCGTCGTTCTGGCCCGGGATGAGCAGGTTGGTGATCTCGAGCCAGGTCGAGGTGCGATGGCGTACGTAGACCAGGGTGTCCATCACGGTCCGCAGGTCGACCCCGGCGAAGGACCGGTAGAAGTCGTCGTCGAAGCCCTTGAGGTCGATGTTCGCCGCGTCCATCACGCCGAACAGGTCCCGACGGGCGGACGGGTTCATGTAGCCGGCGGTCACGGCGATGGTGCGGATGCCCTGCACGTGGCAGGCCCGGGCGATGTCGATGGCGTACTCGGGGTAGACCGCCGGGTCGTTGTACGTGAAGGCGACGCTGGTCGCCCGCCACTGGTGCGCGGCCGAGGCGATGGCCGACGGCGAGGCCTCCTCCGACAGCCGCTCGACCCGCCGCTCGACGCCCGGGTCCCAGGTCCGGCAGGACAGGCACTGCAGGTTGCAGCCGGCCGTCCCGAGCGAGAGCACCGGCGTGCCCGGATAGAAGTGGTAGAGCGGCTTCTTCTCGACCGGATCCAGGCAGAAGGCAAACGCCATCCCATAGGTGGTCAGGACGACTTGGTCCCCCTGCCGGGAACGTACGAAACAAAACCCGCGCTGGCCGTCCTCCAGTCGGCACTGGCGGGGACACACGTCACACTGCAACCTGCCGTCCTCGACCCGATGCCACCAGCGGGCGGCGACCCGTGCTCCGGCCTGCTGCGGGTGGCGGCCCATCGGTCGGCGGCCAGCGCCTGCTGGCGCACCCACAGAGTTCATAACCATCTCCCCCCAGAAGTAGTCGCCAGTGTATCCGCCATGTGGTCTACCCGCCGGTGACTGGG
>JBIQHF010000025.1:15865-44911 GCA_044508675.1 Propionibacteriaceae bacterium
CCCCAGAAGTAGTCGCCAGTGTATCCGCCATGTGGTCTACCCGCCGGTGACTGGGAAAGACGCTCAAATGAGCGCACCGTCCAGCCACGTGCGCAGGACGCTCAGCGGGGCCGCGCCGGTCTGCCGGGCGACCTCACGGCCCTGGTCGAAGGCCACCAGGGTCGGAATCGACTGCACCTGGAAGCGCGCCTGTGTGAACGGAGAGGTGTCCACGTTGACCTTGACCAGCTTGAGCCGGCCGGCACGTTCCTGGGCGAGCTTCTCCAGCGCCGGGGAGACCATCCGGCACGGCCCGCACCAGGGCGCCCACAGGTCCAGTACCACCGGCACGGTCGAAGTGTTGAGCACCTCGTCGAAGTTCGCGTCGTCGGCGTCCACGATCCACGGCAGTGCCTGGTGGCACGCGGCGCAGCGCGGCAGGCCCTTCGCCGCGGCGGGGACACGGTTCTTGGTGCCACAGGAGGGGCACGTCACGATGTTGCTCGCCATGCCCCCATCCTGTCAGGGCGAGCCCTGCCGGACAGCGGGTTCGGCTGACATGCTGGAAGCATGCGCGGCCACCACGTCAGTCAGGTCATCCACCGCGGACCTGCCGACGCTCCGGGACCTGCTCGACGGCCCGACCGCGCCCCAGGGGCGTGCTACCGGTCCGTGAAGATGACCTCCCGGCGGGTGCGATCGGCGGCCTTCATGCCCATGGCGACGGCCCGGTCGCGGAGGGACTGGGTGAGCTCGAAGCCGGCCTCGAGAGAGGCGACGTCATCCCAGACGGAGGCGACGTAGACCTCCCCGACCGTACGGTCGACCATCATCCGCACCGCCCGGTAGCCGGCCGCGGACCGGTACACCGGCTCGGCCACCCAGGCGAAGTAGGACACCACTTCGTGGAGCAGGGCCGGGTCGTAGAAGTGGTGGTTGACGTTGATCGGTAGTCCCGGTGTGACGGGCTGCTCCCCCATGTGGATGACGGGGAAGTCCCACTCCCGGACACCGACGAAGTCGACGCCGAGCGCCTGCACCGCCTGCCGGCGCAACCGGTGGGCGTCCTGGCGGCTGGCGACGAGATCGTCGACGCCGTCCCAGAGCGTGTAGACCCAGATCGTTTCGCTGGCGGGATCACCGCCGACGTTGAGTCCGTGGAACCCGCTCAGTCCCGAGACTCCGGGAAGGACGGTGTTCTTCATCTGCTCGACCACGGCTGCCGGGTCGTACGTTCCGTGGGTGACTGTTTCCCTGGCGTACATGACGCCCCCCTGGTATTGGAGTTCCTTTCGTCTAGGGTAGATCTGGTGATTCGGCGGGGACAGGGGCGCGACTACCCGACTTGGGCCACCCAGGGCTCTGCTGGAACAGCACCGGGGGATCACCACCGGCCCGGCGATCACACCCCGCTGAACACCGGCCGCCGCTTCTCCTGGAAGGCGCGGAACCCCTCGAGGTAGTCCTGGCTGGAGCAGAGCCGGCCCTGGGCCGCGTTCTCGTCCTCGACCGACGTCCACAGCCCGATCCGGCGGTCCCGGATCTCGGCGACCAGGGCGCGCGAGGCCAGGAAGGCGGCGGTCGCACCGGCCGCCGCCCGGCGGGCCCTGGTCCGGCTGAAGTCGACCAGTTCCTCTGCCGGCACTGCCCGACTGAACAGGCCGGCGGCGACCGCCTCCGCCCCCGTCATGAACTCGGCGGTGTAGACCAGGTCGAGCGTACGGTGCGGGCCGAGCCGTTCGGTGAACAGCCAGTGCCCGCCGGAGTCGAGGGTCGCCCCGAGGTTGGCGAAGGGCGAGCCCAGGGTCGCGTCGTCCGCCACGTACACGACATCTGTCGCGATCGCCAGCCCGAGCCCGACGCCCAGGCAGGCGCCGTGCACCGCCGCGAAGGTCGGCGCCGGGAAGGCCGCCATCTTCTGCAGCAGCGGGGTGACCGTGCCGGACAGGTAGGCGTACGCGTCGTCGGTGCGGGGGTCGACGTCGCTGATGTCGCGGCCGGCGCAGAAGCCCTTGCCCGCACCGCGCAGCAGCAGCGCCCGGGCCCCGGCCTCGGCGGCCCGGTCGTACGCGGCGCCGAGGTCGGCCAGGGCCTGTTCGTCCAGCGCGTTGCGCTTGGCCGGGGCATTGATGACGATCTCGGCGAGGTCATCGGTGATCGTGAGGTCGATGGTCATGGGTGGTCCTCCTGGTGGCCGGAGCCTGGTGGTCGGAGCCTGGTGGTCGGGCGGCCGTCTGGGCCTGGTCAGGCGTCGTAGTCGACGCAGAGGCGGTCGCCGGTCGGGCGGGTCTGGCAGGTCAGGACGTAGCCGCGCTCGATCTCGTCCTTCTCCAGGGCGTAGTTCTCGTCCATGGTGAAGTCGCCCTCGGTCACCTTGGCCCGGCAGGTGCCGCAGACCCCGCCGGCGCAGGCGAACGGGACGTCGGGACGGGCGCGCAGCGCGGCGTTCAGGACGGTCTCGTGGGCGTGCTTGGGCGACTCGACCTCCCCGGAGGTCCCGTCCAGTTGGAACCGGATGGTGACGTTGTCGCCCAGCGGGTCGGCGACCACCGGACGGCCGTGGTTGCCCTGCTGGTCCTCGGGGCGGCCGGTGCTGAACAGCTCGAACCGTACGTTGTCCTCGGCCACCCCCTGCTCCGCGAGGGTGTCGCGGCAGAGCTGGACCAGGTCGAAGGGCCCGCAGAGGAACCATTCGTCGATCCGGGCGGTCCGGATGACGTGGTCGAGGATCAGTCCCAGCTTCTCGGCGTCGATCCGGCCGGTCATCAGCGGGCTGACCCGCTGCTCCCGGGACAGGACGTGGTGGACCACGAAGCGCGAGGGGTAGCGGTCCTTCAGGTCACCGATCTCCTCGGCGAACATGACGTCCTGGGCGGACTTGTTCGCGTACACCAGGTCCACGCTGGTGTGCTCGCCGCCGGCGAGCACCGCCCGGACGATCGCGAGGATCGGGGTGATGCCCGAACCGGCGGCGATGGCGGCCAGGCGCAGCTGCGGATGGGCCTGGATCCGGTCGGCCGCGACCGTCTCGGCGTCGTTCAGGCCGGACAGCGAATGCCGGGGGGTGAAGGCCCCCTGGGGGTTCATCACCTCGATCCGGTCGCCGGCCTGCAGGACCTCGTTGGCCCAGGTCGAGAAGATGCCGCCCAGGTCCTTCTTGATCCCGACCCGGAGCTCGCCGGGGATCGGCTCGGTGCACAGCGAGTAGGAGCGGCGCACCTCCTGGCCGTTGATCGTGGCCCGCAGGGCGACGTACTGGCCGGGCAGGTAGGTGTAGTCGTCGGTGAGCTCGTCGGGGACGGCGAAGGTCACCTCGACGGCGTTGTCGGTGAGGGGGCGGACCTGCGTGACCTCGAGGGTGTTGAAGGTCGCCCGGCGGCGGGTCATGGTCTCGGTCATCAGTGCACCTTGAAGTGGTCGAAGGGTTCGGCGCAGGCCCGGCAGACCCATAGCGCCTTGCAGGAGGTGGAGCCGAAGCGCGACATCTCGCGGGTGTCGGTGGATCCGCACCGCGGGCAGCGGACCGACAGGGTCAGCGGGACAGCGCCGCCCCGGACGGCGGCCCGACCGGTGGGTGGGGCGATGCCGTACGCCTCGAGCTTCGTCCGGCCCGCGTCGGTCATCCAGTCGGTGGTCCAGGCGGGCAGCAGTGAGGTCCGTACGGTGGCGCCCGGATACCCGTTCGCGGCCAGGACCTGGCGGATGTCCCCGGTGATGGTGTCCATCGCGGGGCAGCCGGAGTAGGTCGGGGTGATGGTCACGACGGGATGGCCGTCGGCGCCGATGGTGACGTCCCGCAGGATGCCCATGTCGGCGATGGTGAGGACCGGGATCTCCGGGTCGTGGACCGCATCCAACAGGTCGCGGACCACGGCAGCGGGGTCGATCGCGGTGGGGTCGGTGGCGGTGGGGTCAGCAGCAGTGGTGGTCATGGCCGTCTCCTCACCAGGTCGCGCCGGGGTGGCGCCGGGCCAGGGACTGCATCTCGGCGAGGATGTAGCCGCGGTGCTCGCTGGCGGCCCCGCTGCGTACGCCCCCGTACGCCAGCGCCTGCGGCACGGCAGGGATCTCGAGGGTGGCCTCGGCGAGGACCTGGGCGACGTTCTGGTCGAACTCGGCGCGCAGGGTCGAGGGCCGCACCGCGATGCCCTCGAGCCGGTCGTGCAAGTCCTCGTCGGTGAACAGCTCGTCCAGGTACGGCCAGGTGTGGTCGAGGGCGTCCTGCATCCGACGGTGCGACTCGTCGGTGCCGTCACCGAGGCGAAGCACCCACTGGGTGGCGTGGTCCCGGTGGTAGGTGATCTCCTTGAGCGCCTTGTCGGCGATCGCCCCGAGGACCTCGTCGGCCGACTCCGCCAGCCCGCGGTACAGCAGGAAGGCGTACTGGGCGTACAGGAACCCGCGGGCGATGGTGTGGGCGAAGTCGCCGTTCGGCTGCTCGACCAGCCGGCAGGAGCGGAACTCCTCCTCGTCGCGGAAGAACGCCAGGTCGTCCTCGGTGCGCCCGTCCGCCGAGCCGGCATAGGTGAGCAGGAAGCGGGCGTGCCCGATCAGGTCGAGGCCGATGTTCCCGAGCGCGATGTCCTCCTCCATCTCCGGGGCCCGGGAGACCCACCAGCCCAGGCGCTGGGCCAGGACCAGGGCGTCGTCGCCGAGTGCCAGGGCGTAGCGGGCGACGTCGGCGGAGGCCGGCGCGGTCGCGTGCAGGCCCTCGGCGATCTCCTCGGGGGTGATGGCGGTGCCGGCGCTCTGCCGGGTGGCGGTGTCGTGGGTCGCGATGCTCATAGGTGCGGCACCCCTTCGCTGGTCGTGTAGTAGGTGGCGTGGCGGTAGGTCTTGCCCTGGGGGGACTCGAAGTAGCCGCCCTTGGCGTCGGGGTCGGAGGCGGCGATGGCATCGGCCGGGATGACCCACACGGAGGTCCCCTCGTTGCGCCGGGTGTAGAGGTCGCGGGCGTTGCGCAGGGCCATGGTGGCGTCCGGTGCGTGCAGTGAACCGGCGTGGACGTGGGAGAGGCCACGGCTGCTGCGGATGAAGACCTCCCACAGCGGCCAGTCCGCCGAGGTCGGCGCGGTGCTCGTCACGGTGTTCGTATCGGTGCTCGTCACGGTGTTCCTCACAGTGCTCGGTCGGGTCGAGGTGGTCATGGTCAGTCTCCGATCAGGGCGGTCGTGGTGGTGGAGTGCTTGGCGGCGTACGCCTGGGTGGCCTCGCGGACCCAGGCACCCTCGGCCTGGGCCTCGCGGCGGCGCTGCATGCGCTGGGCGTTCATCGGCCCGGCGCCCTGGACGACCTGCCAGAACTCGTCCCAGTCGAGCTTGCCGAAGTCGTAGTGGCCCCGCTCCTCGTTCCAGGTCAGGTCGGGGTCGGGCAGGGTCAGGCCGAGCGCCTCGACCTGGGGCACGATCATGTCGACGAACCGCTGGCGCAGCTCGTCGTTGCTGAAGCGCTTGATGTTCCAGGCCATGTTCTGGTCGGAGTTCGACGACATCGAGTCGGGCGGGCCGAACATCATCAGCGCCGGCGCGTAGAACCGGTCCACGGCGTCCTGGGCCATCTGCTTCTGGGCGGGGGTGCCGTGGGAGAGTGCGTGGAGGAGCTCCCAGCCCTGGCGCTGGTGGAACGACTCCTCCTTGCAGATCCGCACCATCGCGCGACCGTACGGGCCGTACGAGCAGCGGCACAGCGGCACCTGGTTGGCGATCGCGGCGCCGTCGACGAGCCAGCCGATGGCCCCCATGTCGGCCCAGGTGCGGGCGGGGTAGTTGAAGATCGAGGAGTACTTGGCGCGGCCCTCGAGCAGTTGGTCGTTGAGCTCGCGGCGTGGGGTGCCGAGGGTCTCGGCGGCCGAGTAGAGGTAGAGGCCGTGGCCGGCCTCGTCCTGCACCTTGGCCAGCAGGATCGCCTTGCGCTTCAGCGAGGGGGCGCGGGTGATCCAGTTGGCCTCCGGCTGCATCCCGATGATCTCGGAGTGCGCGTGCTGGGAGATCTGGCGGGTCAGCGTCCTGCGGTAGGCAGGGGGCATCCAGTCCCGCGGTTCGATCCGCGAGTCCGCCGCGATGATGCTGTCGAAGTGCTCCTGGCCGGCGCGGTCGCGGTCGACCTGCTCGACCGGGGCTTGCGCTTGGTCCGTCACGGTCATGATGGCTTCCTCGTCCTGATTAACTGACTGATCGTTCGGTAAGAATATGCGGCTCGCGATCGTTCCGTCAAGACCCGGCGCAACAAAAAGATGCGGTTCAGGTTTCTGGACCGCGAGGGGTTGACAGGCGTGGCGATCTGAGAAAACCTACTGACCATTCAGTCAGCAAGTGAGGTAGGTCACAGATGTCGCCGATACAGATCACACAGCTCGCCGAGCACCCGATCCTTCGCAACGACCGCGCCAGCCGCTGGCTGGGCATCGAGGTCATCAGCGCCACGTATGGGCGGGCAGAGATCCGGATGGTCCTGCGCGACGAGATGATGAACGGTTTCGACATGGCGCACGGCGGCATGCTGTTCGCCTTCGCGGACAGCTGCTTCGCCCTGGCCTGCAACGACCCGGCCGGTGACGGCAGCACGATCACCGTCGCCCAGGGCGTCGACATCGAGTTCATCAGTTCGGCCCCTGCCGGAGCCGAACTCATCGCCCGGGGCGAGGTACGCCACCAGGGCCGGCGCAGCGGCCTCTACGACATCCAGATCACCTCCGGTGACACGGTCATCGCCGAGTTCCGCGGCCGCTGCCGCACCATCCCCAACCGTTTCGACCAGAGCAGAATCGATCAGAGCAACGGAGCCTGATATGAACCCGTACCCCACACCCGTGAAGTCACCCGCCCCCCTGGACACGAACCAGCTCGACGCCGAGGAGCGGATGGGCCCCGAGCAGATCCGCTCGCTCCAGCTGCAGCGCCTGAAGTGGTCGCTGCACCACGCGTACAACAACGTCAGGGCCTACCGCGACCTCTACGACGCGGCCGGCGTGCACCCGGGCGACCTGAAGGAGCTGGAGGACATCCGGCACTTCCCGTTCACCGACAAGCAGTTCCTGCGGGCCAACTACCCGTTCGGCGCGCTCGCGGTGCCGATGAACGACGTCCGGCGCATCCATGCGTCCTCGGGGACCACCGGCCAGCCGACCGTGGTCGCCTACACCCAGGAGGACCTCGAGGTGTGGGGGTCGCTGGTGGCCCGATGCTTCCGGATCGCCGGCATCCGTGCCGGCGACATCGTCCACAACGCGTACGGCTACGGCCTGTTCACCGGCGGGCTGGGGGCGCACTACGGCGCCGAGAAGCTCGGCTGCTCGGTGATCCCGATGTCCGGCGGGCAGACCGACAAGCAGATCCAGATCATCCAGGACTTCCGGCCGGCCGCGATCCTCGCCACCCCGACCTACCTGCTGACCATCGGCGACGCGATGAAGCGCCAGGGCATCGACCCGCGGGAGACCTCGCTGCGTACGGCGGTGCTCGGGGCCGAGCCCTGGTCGGAGCAGATGCGCGGCGAGATCGAGGACCTGTTCGGCATCACCGCCTGCGACATCTACGGACTGTCCGAGGTGCTCGGCCCGGGCGTGGCCGGCGAGTCGGCCGAGGCCCAGGACGGATCGCACATCTGGGAGGACGTCTTCCTGCCCGAGATCATCGATGCCGGCACCGGCCAGGTCCTGCCCGATGGGGAGTCCGGCGAACTGGTCTTCACCTCGCTGACCAAGCAGGCCCTGCCGATCATCCGCTACCGGACCCGCGACCTGACCCGGCTGCTGCCGGGCAGCGTACGGCCCGGGCACCGTCGGATGGAGCGGATCTTCGGCCGCTCCGACGACATGATCATCCTGCGCGGGGTCAACCTGTTCCCCTCCCAGGTCGAGGAGCTCGCCCTCGAGCAGCCCGAGTTGGGACCGCAGTTCGTCCTGGAGATCACCCGTCCGCATCGGATGGACGAGCTGACCGTGAAGGTCGAGCCGCGCCCCCAGTTCACGGTCGAGGAGGCCCGCGACGCCGGGCTGCAGCTGCAGCGCAGCATCAAGGTGCGGATCGGGTCGACCGCGAACGTCCAGGTCGTGGACCACGGCTCGCTGCCGCGCTCGCAGGGCAAGATGAAGCGGATCTACGACCTGCGCCCGGACGCCCCGGCACACGGGACGGTCTGATACCGCTCGACCGATACCGCTGGACCGGTCCCGATCCGCGGGACCCGGCCATCCACAGGGCCTCTGCCACCGAGAGTGGCGGAGGCCCTGTGGTTCAATTTGGGCACGCAGGAGGCAGACGCATGAGGAAGGAACCCACCATGACCCCACCGGTCGGCCAGGACCGCGAGCAGGTCGCTCGGCGGGGAAGGCCCGGCTACGACCAGGAGTCGCTGCTGATGGTCTGTGTCGGCGTCTTCAACGAGCACGGGTTCGACGCCACCTCGATGGGGATGCTCGCCGACGCGCTGGGCATCACCAAGTCGGCGATCTACCACCACGTGAAGTCGAAGGACGAGCTGCTCTCCCTGTCCCTGGACCGGGCCCTGAGCCGGCTCGACCGGGTGATGGAGCAGGCCAGGCAGGCCGAGGGCACGACCCGGGAGCGCTTCGAGCTGCTGATCCGCGGGACCATCCGGGCGGTGATCGAGGAGAAGCCGCACGTGACCCTGCTGCTGCGCCTGCGCGGCAACAGCCCGGTGGAGCTGGAGGCGATGAACCGGCGCCGGGCCATGACCCGCGAGCTCGAGGCCCGCTTCGAGCACGCCCAGCGCGAGGGTGGCGTACGCACCGACCTGAGCCCGCGCCACCTCACCCGGTTCTCCTTCGGGTTGATCAACTCGCTGGTCGAGTGGTACCGCCCCGAGCGCGACGACCCGGACCAGGTGGCCGACGCGGCCGTGGCGATGCTGTGCGACGGGATCCTGCTCCCGAACGGGAACGACGAGTAGACGAGTAGACGACGAGAAGGGGTGGGCCCGTCCGGCCCACCCCTTCTCCTTTCTCCGGCGGCCCCCCGACCGCCGGCCGCGGGTCAGCCCCGCGGCTCCTTGCTGACCAGGGTCAGCACGTCGTACGTGGCGACGACCTCGTCACGCTGGTTGGTGATCACGGTGTCCCAGGCGACCTCGCCGTACTCGTCGGTCACCCGCGGGGTGATCTGCTTGGCCGTCAGGGTGACCCGGATCGCGTCGTCCCAGGTCACCGGGGTCAGGAAGCGCAGGTTGTCCAGCCCGTAGTTGGCCAGCACCGGCCCGGTCGCCGGGTCGACGAACAGCCCGGCCGCCCAGGAGACCAGCAGGTAGCCGTGGGCGACCTGCCGGGGGAAGAACGGGTTGGCCGCCGCGGCCTCGGCGTCGGTGTGCGCGTAGAAGGTGTCGCCGGTCGAGGCCGCGAAGTCGAGGATGTCCTGCAGCGAGACCGTCCGCAGGTCGGAGACGAACTGGTCCCCCACCCGCAGGTCCTGCAGCGACTTGCGGAACGGGTGCTCCTCGGTGCCGTTGGCAACGCCCTGCCGGGTGGCCGTCCGGGTCGCGGCGCCCCGGTGCCAGATGCCGGTGATCCCGGTCAACAGGTCCGGTGAGCCCTGCAGGGCGGTGCGCTGCATGTAGTGCTGGACCCCGCGGATGCCGCCGAGCTCCTCCCCGCCGCCGGCCCGGCCGGGGCCGCCATGGACCAGGTGCGGCAGCGGGGAGCCGTGGCCGGTGGAGGTCTTCGCGTCGTCGCGGTCGAGGTAGTGCAGCCGGCCGTGGTGGGCGGCGATCCCCTCGGCGAAGACGCGTGCGGTCTGCGGGTCGTGGGTGCACACCGTGGCGACCAGCGAGCCGCCCCCGCGGGCGACCAGGCGGATCGCGTCGGCGATGTCGGTGTAGCCGAGCACCGAGGTCACCGGCCCGAACGCCTCGATCTCGTGCACCGCCGGGGTGTCGGGGTCACCGAAGGCCAGCACGGTCGGCGGGTAGAAGGCCCCCTCGGCCGGCAGGTCGCCGAGCGCCGCGCGGCCGTCGTAGCGGATGACGCCGCCGGCCGCGACCAGCCGCTCGACCGCGCCGGCGACCTCGTCGCGCTGCTCCACCGAGGCCAGCGGCCCCATGGTGGTGCCCTCGGTGCGCGGGTCACCGACGACCACGCGCCCGGCCAGGCGCTCCGACAGGGCCTCGACCACCGGGTCGACC
The DNA here is from genome assembly GCA_044508675.1 of Propionibacteriaceae bacterium. Taxonomy (GTDB): domain Bacteria; phylum Actinomycetota; class Actinomycetes; order Propionibacteriales; family Propionibacteriaceae; genus Raineyella. Next base: position 25,979 of record JBIQHF010000025.1, read on the forward strand.
AGCTCGGCGGGCACGATGACGCGCCGGATCGCGGTGCACTTCTGGCCCGCCTTGTAGGTCATCTCGACCATCACGGCCTTGACGAACGCGTCGAACTCCGGGGTGCCGGGGACCGCGTCGGGCCCCAGCACGGCGGCGTTGAGCGAGTCGGTCTCGGCCGTGAAGGCCAGCCCGCGCTCCCGCACCGCCGGGTGCTGCTGCAGCATCCGGGCCGTGGCGGCCGAGCCGGTGAAGGCCACGACGTCGCGGTGGTCGAGGTGGTCCAGCAGGTCGCGGGCCGAGCCGGCGATCAGCTGCAGCGACCCCTCCGGGAGCAGGCCGGACTCGATCATCAGCCGGACGCACGCCTGCGTGACGTAGCCGGTCGGGGTGGCCGGCTTGACCACGGTCGGCAGGCCGGCGATGAAGGCCGGCGCGAACTTCTCCAGCATCCCCCAGACCGGGAAGTTGAACGCGTTGATCTGGACCGCGACGCCGGGGCGGCGCGTGTACACGTGCTGGCCCTGGAAGCTGCCGTCCTTGGCCAGCACCTCGACCGGGCCATCGGTGATCACGTTGCTGTTCGGCAGCTCACGGCGGCCCTTGGAGGACATCGTGAACAGCACCCCGATGCCGCCGTCGATGTCGGAGAAGTGGTCCTTGGCGGTCGCACCGGTGGCGTACGACAGGTCGTACAGCTCCTCCTTGTGCGCGCCCAGGTACTGGGCCAGCTCCTTCAGCAGCAGGGCGCGCTGGTGGATGGTCATCGTCCCCAGCGAGCGCTGCCCGATCGTCCGGGCGTGGTCGATGGCGGCGGCGGTGTCGAGGCCCTCGGTGCTCACCAGGGCCACCGGTTCGCCGGTGCTGGCGTCGTCGACACGGGTGATGCGCTGGGGGTCGGTGGGGGTCCACCACTGCCCGAGCAGGTAACTGGGCAGCACGGTCTGGGTCAGCGTGGTCGTCATGGAGAGGTCCTTCCGGGGTCGGGGCGAGGGTCAGGGGGCGGGGCGGAGCAGGTTCGTGATCCGGAAGGTGGACAGGCGATGGCCGTCCTGGTCACTGATCACGACCTCGTGGCTGGTGAGCGTCCCGCCGAGTCGGATCGGCGTGCCGACGGCGGTGACGATGCCGTCGCGGGCCGAGCGGTGGTGGGTGGCGTTGGCGTCCACACCGACGCAGACCATGCCGCGGGTGGAGGCGTGGATCAGCGCCGCCCAGGAGCCGACGGCCTCGCCGAGAGCGAGCATCGCTCCCCCGTGCAGCAGCCCGAGGGACTGCCGGTTGCCGGCCACCGGCATGGTGACCTCGACCCGCTCCACGGACTGCTCGACCACCTGCATCCCCATCTTCTGGTCGAGCTCGCCCAGCACGATCCGCCAGGGCTGGTACGTGGGTCGCTCGGCGGTGGTGGTGGCCTGCTGGCTCATCTGGAGGCTCCTTCGGGAGGTCAGGCGTGGTACGTGTAGAAGCCGCGGCCGCTCTTGCGGCCCAGGTCGCCGCGGGCGACCATGTCGCGCATCAGCTGCGGCGGGGCGAAGCGGGGGCCGAGCCGGGACTCGAGGTACTCGGCGATGCCGAGCCGTACGTCCAGGCCGACGATGTCGGTGAGCTCCAGCGGCCCGACCGGGAACTTGTAGCCGAGCACCATGGCGTTGTCGATGTCGCGCGGGGCGGCGACGCCCTCCTCGACCATCCGGATGGCCTCCAGGGCGATGGCCACGCCGAGGCGCGAGGACGCGAAGCCGGGCGCGTCGTGGACGACCACCGGGGTCTTGCCGATCCCGGCGACCCAGTCCAGGGCCTCTTCGCGCAGCCGGGGGTCGGTGTGGGCACCGACCACGACCTCGACCAGCTGGGAGGCCGGCACCGGGTTGAAGAAGTGCAGGCCGATGAAGCGCTCGGGCCGGGCGAGTTCGCCCGACAGCCCGTCGATGGACAGCGAGGAGGTGTTGGAGGCGATCCAGGCCTGCGGGCCGGCGTGCTGCTCGATCGAGCGCAGCGAGGCGCACTTCAGGTCCCAGTCCTCGGGCACGGCCTCGACGACGAGTCCGCAGCCCTCGAACGCGCCGTGGTCGGTGGCCACCGCCAGGTGCTGGTTCCAGTCCTGCGCGGCCCCGGCGATCCGGCCGCGCTCGACCGACTTCTCCACGTCGCGGGCCACCCGGGTCTGCGCGGCGGCGGAGGCGGCGTCGCGTTCGACCACGACGACCTGCGAGCCGGCGGTCAGGAAGGCGTGCGCGATACCGGCGCCCATGCGCCCGCCGCCGAGGACGCCGACCCGCTCGGGGACAGTCGTACGGGGGCCGTGCTGGTCCTGCTCGATCATTGCGGTGGTCATGTCAGATTCCTCCGGGGTGGGGGCGGTCAGTTCGTGGTCTTGCGGTCGAGGAAGTCCTGCATCCGGTCGAACTTGGCCGGCGACTCGAAGAGCACCGCCTGCGACAGCTGGTCGACGACCGGGTGGGCGCCGGGCGGCAGGTGGAAGACGGCCTTGGTGATCCGGACCGCGAGCGGGTCCTGGGTGCAGATCCGGTCGGCGAGCGCGTCGGCGGCGGCAAGCAGCTCTTCGGCCGGGTGCAACTCGGTGACCAGCCCGGCGGCCAGCGCCTCGTCGGCGGTAAGGATGCGGCCGGCCAGCAGCAGTTCCTTGGCCAGCGGCTCGCCGACCAGGTCCCGCAGCCGCCAGGTCGCGCCGGCGGCGGCCATGATGCCGAGGTTGGTCTCCGGCTGGCCGATCCGCACCCGCGGGGTGGCGATCCGGAAGTCGGCGGCGTACGCCAGTTCCGCCCCGCCACCGAGGGTCCAGCCGTCCAGGGCCGCGATGACCGGCATCGGCAGGCGCTGGATCCGGGCGAAGACCTGCGAGTTGATCCCGGCCAGGGCATCGTCGCGGCGACGCTCGCGCAGCTGGGCGATGTCCGCGCCGGAGGCGAAGACGCCCTTGCCGTTCACCTCGGTGCCGGACAGCACGAGCACCTTCGGGTGGCGTTCGAGGTGGTCGCAGACGGCGTGCAGTTCGTCGACCATGGCCTGGTCGATGGCGTTGCGGACCTCGGGCCGGTGCAGCTGCACGTGCAGCCGGTCCTCGGTCTCGGTCAGGCGCAGGGTGGTGAACGTACGGTCCGGGGCCAGGGTGGTCGTCATGGTGCTCACACCCGCTCCAGCAGCAGGGCGGTGCCCTGGCCGACGCCGACGCACATGGTGGCCAGGCCGCGGTCGGCGCCCTCGCGCTCCATCCGGCCGAGCAGGGTGAGCGTGATCCGCGAGCCCGAGGAGCCCAGCGGGTGGCCCAGGGCGATCGCGCCGCCGTCGCGGTTGGTGATCGACTGGTCCATGCCGAGCCGGCGCATCACCGCCAGCGACTGGGTGGCGAACGCCTCGTTCAGCTCGATCGCGCCGATCTGGTCCAGACTCCAGCCGGTGCGGTCGAGCACCTTCCGGGTCGCGGGGACCGGGCCGATGCCCATGATCGGTGCCGGCACGCCGGCCGAGGCGCCGTCGACCACGCGGGCCCGCGGGGCCAACCCGTACCGCTGGACCGCGCGCTCCGAGGCGATGATCACGGCCGAGGCCCCGTCGTTCAGCGAGGAGGAGTTGCCGGCGGTGACGACGCCGCCCGGCTTCACCACCGGCCGAAGGCCGGCCAGCACCTCCATCGTGGTCCCGGCGCGCGGCCCCTCGTCGGTGTCGACGATGCTCTGGCGGCCCTTGCGGTCGGTGATCACCACGGGGGTGATCTCGTCGCGGAAGCGGCCGGCCGCGATCGCGGCGAGGGCCAGTTCGTGGGACCGTACGGCGAAGGCGTCCGCGTCCTCGCGGCAGATGCCGTCGACCGCGGCCAGCTCTTCGGCGGTCTCGGGCATCGAGTAGGTCAGCTTGTCGGTGGCCGCGAACTTCTCGTTCACGAACCGCCAGCCGATCGAGGTGTCGACGACGTCGCCGGGCTTGGCGTACGGCTTGTCGGGCTTGGCCATGACCCAGGGGGCGCGGGACATCGACTCGACGCCGCCGGCGACGACGATGTCGGCGGCGCCGGACTTCACCATCTGGGTGGCGATGGTGATCGCGGTCATCCCCGAGGCGCACAGCCGGTTCACGGTGAAGCCGGGCACGGTGTCCGGGAAGCCGGCCAGCAGCCAGGCCATCCGGGCCACGTTGCGGTTCTCCTCGCCGGCACCGTTCGCGTTGCCGAAGACGACCTCGTCGACGTCGGCGGGATCGATGCCCGCCGCACAGACCGCTTTCTCGATCACCAGGGCGGCGAGATCGTCGGGGCGTACGGAGGCCAGGCTGCCGCCGTAGCGGCCCACCGGTGTGCGGGTGCCTCCGACCAGGAACGCCTGGGGAACGGGATGCGTCATTGCGTCAGCCTCTCGATGCTGGACAGCTTTACTTACCGATCATTCGGTAACCAGAGAGTGACATGGATCTCACCACGGGGTCAACCCCCTTGTCCCGAGAGGGCGTACGGTGCCGTCTGGCGCCCAGGTCGTCCGCCGCCGTGGCGGCCACCGTGGGGGTGGGCTGCCTACACCGCGACCAGGTCGTGGACCGGCTTGCGCCTGGAGGCGGTGTAGGCCGGCCAGGCGGCGGCGACGATGGCGGCCACGGTGGCCCCCAGGAGGATCAGGCCGAGCTGGCCCCAGGGCACGTGCACCGCCATCTCGATCCGTGAGGCCGAGTTCCCGAGCGTCGTGACCCCGGCCCACCCGAACAGCACGCCGACGACCAGGCCCACGGTGGCCGCCACGGCGGCGGTGAGGGCTGATTCGATACAGACCATGGCGACCAGCTGCCCCCGCGTCAGCCCCAGGGCCCGGAGCAGGGCGGACTCCCGGCGTCGCTCGATCACCGAGAGTGCGGCGGTGTTCCCGATCCCGACGAAGGCGATGACGACGGCAACTGCGAGCAGGGCCAGGACGACCATCAGCATGGTGTCGAGCATCTGCTGGTAGTAGGCCCGCTCCTGCGCGCCGCCGTAGACGTCGAGACTGTCGTCGAGGGAGAGGATGGCCGTCGTCACGCGCTGGACCTCCTCGGCACCCAGGTCCGGGGTGAGCCGGAGCTGCAGTCGACCCGGACCGGCAGGGGCACCGGCGACCTGCACCAGGTCGGCGGCTGCCAGCTGCGCCTGTCCGGCCGCGAGGTCACCGTCCAGCACGACGCTGAGCCGCAACTCGCCGGTGGTTCCCCTCACGGTGACCCGGTCGCCCTCGGACAGGCCCGGTCCATCCGCCGGGTTGACGCGGACGGTGCCCTGCTCCGGCACGGCCACCGCCGAGTGTGCGACCTGCCGCGTGGCCGAGGGGTCGATGCCGTCGGCGATGAGGTCACGCCCCTGGCCTGCGGCCGGGATCAGCGTCACCGCGGACGTCTGCACCGGTGCCACCGCCACGACCGCCTCCGTCGTCCGGATGGTGTCGACTAGAGTGGCCGGGATCGGCCGCCCGTCCGTCGTCTGCACGATGAGGTCGAACGGACGACGATCGTCGATCTGCCTCATCACCGAGTCCTCGATGGAGGTGATTGCGGTGGTGAGCATCGCCAGGAGGATCGTGCCGATCACCAGCGCCGTTCCGGTGGCTGCTGTCCGGGTCCTGTTCCGATCGGTGTTCGCGACAGCCAGCTGGGCGGGGACGGAGGTCCGGGCGAGGCCCCACCCGACAGCACGGATGACCGGCGGGAGGAGGGCGCTGCCGAGGACCAGGACGGCAACGGCACTGACGACACCCCCGACCAGCGCGATCGCGATCGTCCCTGTCCTGGCCCCGTACGCCAGGCCGGTGGCACCGATGCCGGCCAGGAGGACGCCAAGGACCGCCGGCACCATCGGCACCGGGCCTTCGACGCTCGCCCCCACCGGCCGCAGCGCTGCGACAGGCGGCACGCGGGTGGCGTTTCGTGCCGGCCCGAGCGCCGCCAGCATGGTCACGGCCGTCCCCAGCAGGATGCTGCCGGCCAGCACGGCAGGCGAGACGGAGACGGGGCCGAGCGCGAGCCCGCTGGCACCGGTCCTGCTGAGCGCGGCCACGAAGGCTGCGGCGCCGACGCCGAGTAGCGCGCCGAGCGCCGAGAAGACGACCCCCACGACACCGGCCTCCAGCAGGACCAACCGGTAGACCTGGCCCCTGCTCGCGCCCACACAGCGCAGCAGGGCCAGTTCCTGGCTCCGTTGCGCCACCAGGACCCGGAAGGTGTTGGCGATCACGAAGCTCGCCACGAGCAGCGCGATCGACCCGAAGGCCAGCAGCAGGGTGGTGAACAGGGCGCTGCTGCCCGACAGCTGGGCCACCTGTCGGTCCACCGCCTCGGCCCGGGTCAGCACGGTCAGGGCGTCGCCGGCACCGATGCTGTGGCGGATCTGGTCGGCGAGGGCGTCCGCCGACGTTCCGCCGGTCCCCTTGACCAGGATCCCGGTGGATGCGATCGGCGCACCGAGTGTGCCCAGCGTGTCCGGAGCGACGAGCACGCTCGGCGCTCCTCGGGCGAAGCCCGCGTTCGCCGTCGAGGTGATGCCGACCAGCCGGACCTCGTGGGCCCGGGCCTGCTCGCCGGCACCGGATATCGTCAGCCGGTCACCGACCGCCACGCCCAGTGTTCGGGCGTTGGCCTGGTCGATCGTGCCTTCGTCGGGCGCCGTCGGCCACTCCCCCGCAGCCAGCTGCTGCCAGCGCAGCGGCTCGGACAGCAGTGTCTCGACGCTGGCGGTGGCGCGCCGATCGCCGTGGCGGACCTGCACGTAGACCGCCTGCTGCGCATCGGCCGCGGCCACGGCCGGCAGTGCCCGCACCTGGTCCAGGACCGACCGGAGCCGGGCGTCGATGTCGCCGGCCGCCGCGTCCTCGTCGAACACGATCTGCACATCCGTCCGGGCCAGTTGCGCCGTGAGCGCGTCGGCCATCGTCTGCGTGTACGCCGACGTCAGCAGCAGTGTCGTGACCACGAACGCCACCGACAGGACCACCGCCGTCCCGGTGGCGGCCAGCCGCCCCAGGTGGGCGTGCAAGGAGGCGAGCAGCACCTGTCTCATCGCCCGCCCCCGATGAGTGCCCTCTCCGACCTGGCCAGCGCCTCCAGCACCGCGGTCACCGAGGGGGCGGGGATCGTCTCGCGGACCTGCCCGTCGGCCAGCATCACCACCTCGTCGGCGTACGCGGCGGCGCCGGGATCATGGGTGACCATGATGACGGTCTGGCCCAGCTCGGAGACGCTGGTCCGCAACATCCGGAGGATGCGGGCGCCGGAGGCCGAATCGAGATTGCCGGTCGGCTCGTCGGCGAAGACCACGGCCGGTTCGGTGACCAGGGCGCGGGCGATCGCGACGCGCTGCTGCTGGCCGCCGGAGAGCTCGTGCGGCTTGTGGTGCAGGCGGTCCTGCAGCCCCAGCTCGGCGACCACCGTGTCGAACCAGTCCCGGTCGATGCCCCGATGCGCGATTCTCAGTGGCAGGAGCACGTTCTGCTGCGCATTCAGCGTCGCCACCAGGTTGAACGACTGGAAGACGAAGCCCACGCGGTCCCGGCGCAGTCTGGTCAGCGCCCGATCCGACAGTCCCGTGATCTCCGTCTCCTCGATCCACACCTGGCCGGAGTCCACGCCGTCCAGCCCGGCCAACGCTTGCATCAGGGTGGACTTGCCGGACCCGGAGGGCCCCATGATCGCGACGAATCGGCCTTTCGGTACGTCGAGACTGACCCCGTCGAGTGCCCGAACGGCTGCGGGCCCCGCCCCGTAGGTCTTGGCGAGCTGGATCGCGCGCACCGCGTACCCGTCTGGTCGCATGGCTCTGATGTCCTCCTCGTGGTCACCGGTGGACTCGTTGTTCGCCGTCCGAGCGCAGGTAGAGGCGCCGGTACGTTCCGCCACGCTCGATCAGGTCCGCGTGGACGCCACTGTCCACGACCCTCCCGCCGTCGAGGACGTGGATGACATCCGCGTCGACGATGGTGGAGAGGCGATGGGCGATGACGATCCGGGTCGCGGAGAGCTGGTTGAAGTAGTCTGTCACGCACGCCTCCGCCGCCTGGTCCAGCGAGCTGGTGGCCTCGTCCAGGACCACGATCCGCGCCTGCTTCAGCGCGGCCCGGGCCAGCGCGATGCGCTGGCGCTGGCCGCCGGAGAAGTTCTGGCCGAGCTGGGCCACCGGCGTGTCCAGCCCCAATGGCATCGCCGCGATGTCCGGCCCCAGCCCCACGCTCTCGACCGCCCGCCAGATCTGCGCGTCCTCCACCGTGCCGGCCCCCCAGGCGAGGTTGTCGCGCAGGGTGCCGGTGTCGAGGACGACGTTCTGCGGCACGTACGCCACATAGCGGTAGAACTCGCTCCTCCCGTACTCGCGCAGCTCACGACCATCGACCCGGATGGTGCCCCCGCTCGGTTGGTGCAGACCGACGATGAGGCGGCCCAGGGTGCTCTTCCCGGACCCGGAGGGGCCGACGAGTGCCACCTTCGACCCGGCCGGGATGCTGATGCTGATGCCGGACAGGACCGGCGCCGAGAACGACGCATAGCAGAAGGAGACGTCGTCCACCTCGACCGAGGTGGCGACCGGCGCCCTGGCCTGCGGCCCGAAGGTCGCGTCCTCGGAGCGGACGAGGATCTCCGAGACCCGCTCCAGCAGGGTCCATCCCTGGGCGACCTGGGAGAAGGAGCCGGTGACCTGCCCGACCTGTGCCAGGAGCAGACCGGCGAGCGCCTGGACGGACACGATCAGCGAGGTGTCGACCCGCCTCGACGGGTCGAGGGTGACGATCAGCACGACGAGGACCGGGCCCACGAGCTGCAGGCCGGCACTGAGCGAGGTGAAGGCACTCTGGATCGACTGCAGCCGGACCGCGTGGAGCTGGACCGCATCATTGGTCCGACGCCACAGGTCGACATAGACATCCTCCATGGCGTTGGTCTTGATAGACTCCAGCCCGGACAGGGCCGCGACCTGGATGGACTGCAATTCGGCGCGCCGACGGGTCTCCTCCAGCGAGGTCCTGCGGATCCCGCGACCCGAGACCAGGGCGAGCACCGCGACGGCCACCACCAACCCCAGGGCGGCCAGCCCGGCGAGCCACGAGACGAAGGCCAGCCAGGTCAACAGCGTGGCGGCCATGACGACGCCGACGACCACGACGATGAAGTCCGTGGTGATCAACGACCGGAGCCGCTGGACCGAGTCGAGGGTGAACAGGAGATCGCCCACTCCTCGATGCACCAGGTGCCCGTAGGGCAGTCTGAGCATGCGGCTGAACACCGCCTCCGACATCGACTTGCCGACCGCGGTCGCCGCGACGAGCGACACCATCGCCCGGGTGAGCATCAGGAGGGTGTGGCCGATCACGATCCCCGCCAGCACCACCCACGGCCAGGCCCCAGGCGAGTCAGCAGCATCCGTCCCACGGAAGACGAGGGACAGCAGGTGCGGCAGCCAGAGAGTGGCCAGGGCGGACCCTAGGGCCACCAGGAGGGTGATGGCGAGCAGCGGAACGTGCTGGCGGGCCAGACCGGCGAGGACGCGCAGTGGTGAGGGAAGCAGGCTCGCCCGGCGCTGCGGTCGCGGGTCGATGGTGATCGCATAGCCGCTGAATCGCTCGGTGAACTCGTCCATCCCGATGCGGGACCGGCCGGCCCCCGGATCGATGACGGTCACGCGCCCGGTTCGACGCAGGTCGACGACGACGTAGTGGTTGTCGTTCCAGTAGCAGATCGTCGGTTGGTCGAGCAGCGACACCTCGGCGGCCGTGGTCCGGTAGACGTGTGGCGTCGCCCCTTGCTCACGGAGGATCGTGACGATGTTCGCGATGTTGAGCCCGTCACGTCCCACGACGTACTCCTGGCGCAGGTCGTTGATCGTCACCGACGACCGATGCGCCCCCAGCAGCATCGCGCAGCAGCACAACGCACACTCGGTCTGGTTGAGCTGGCGGACGAGCGCGGGCCGACGAGGTCCACCGGCCCGTCTCATCGGACCAGCCCGTACGTGAAGGGGTCGGGCAAGGCCCCGTCGGCCTCGAGTTGCAGCAGTCCGTAGCCGATGCCCGGCAGGCCGAGCATCAAGGAGTCGTTGAGCAGCGACTTGGCATTTCGCTGCGCGAGCTTGCGCGGGACGATCTGCTCGGCGAGCTGGCCGAGCATGCCCCGGATGGACCGTCGGAGGGAGGAATCGTTCCGCAGGCGGGTCGCTTGCTGGAGGATCATCAGGTTGCCCAGGTCCCCGTGGCACAGCGAGAGGTTGAGGTCGAGGCACTCGTCCCGCACCAGGGCGATCAACGCGTCGATCACCTCACCGCGATCCTGGTGCCCGTGGACGTGCCGGACCTGCTCGCCGACGAGGATGCCGGGGGCGCCGTGGCACCAGCCGTGCGCTCGGCGGTCCGGCGCGTCGGTGCTGATCGCCCAGGGCACCGGCCCCTCCTCGAAGTGCGCCGTGAACTCCTCCTCGAGCCGGTGCGCCCGGTCCCGCGCACCCCGGTGGTGCTGCCCGTACGCCGTCAGCGCCGAGATCAGGCCGGCCAGGCCGTGGGCGTAGCCACTGTAGATCCGGCCTCGGTCCTCGCCGTCGGGACGGAGTTCCCTCGCGTTCGCACAGAGCGCCCCGTACGATGCCGCCGCGGCCTGCTCGACCTGCCGGCGGTAGGCCGCGGGTGTCGAGGGGTCCGCGAGGAGCCGGCTCGACAGGGTTAGCAGTCCTGCCGAGCCCATCAGCTGATCGGTCTGCTGCAACAGGTGGATGTCGTCAGGGATCGCGCTCCACAGGCGCAGCCCGGCCGTCTCCCACTGCGAGCGTCCGGTCATCCTCCCCCCGTTGATCAGCACGTAGGCGATGCTGGGATACCCGTTGCCGAAGCCCCCGAGGATGTGCTCGCGTCGGTGGCCGGGGTCCGCGAGCAGTTGGTTCGCCCGCGGCAGCAGGAAGGCTTCGGCACGATCGATGTAGCGGTCGTCGCCGAAGCGTTGCCCCGCCGCCACCAGGAACAGCGCCAATCCGGCTCGCCCGGCATAGAGACCGTCGCCGAGCTGGCGGAAGCGCCACGGGTGTGCCTGCACCGTGTTGGACAGCGTGGAGCCGAGCCACTGCGTCGGCCCGCCGTCGGCTCCGTCGATGGCGAAGCGTACGTACTCGTCGGCGATGTCCCGCACCACCTGCAGGTCCACCCGTCGCGGAACCGACCCCGGCCCGCGGGGGCTGCGGTGGATCGGGGGCCAGTGCGGCCGATCCAGCTCCGGGCTGGTCCTGTCCACGAACGTGGAACGGATGATGCGCGTGTTGAGGTCCCGGCGGGTCGGTGACATCCGCTGCAGGTGGTCGAGCAGTTGGGCCATTGGGGGCCGGGCGAGCGTATCGGCGACTGCCCCGCCACGGGAATCGAAGACCTCGGTGCAGTCGGTGCGCAGCGTGAAGTAGGGGATGTCGCGGTGTCGCAGGTCCCTGATCTCTGCGCGGATCAGCGCGGGAGTGACGTGGTCGACCCGGCCGATCCCGCACCTGTGCAGAAGTGCTGCGGTGAGCCCGGGGGACATCTGGAACTGTGGGTGGGTCGCCAGGCTGAGCAGCTGGTAGTACTTCCGGGTGTTGTCGAGCACTGCGCGGACGTGGACGCCGGTGAACAGTTCCTCGATCCAGGCGGCGACGGTCGAGCGGTGGTCGGTGATCCAGTCGTAGAGGCCGGAGAAGGCCTCGGCGAGGAAGTGCGGCTCGTGCGTGATCGCGTCGACGACCGGCAGCGGGGACGCAGCAAGGATCTCGCCCAGGTCGAAATCCACGTACATGCGGTCGGTGCCGGCCTCGCGGAAGGCGATGCTCGCCGTGATCGCCCTCTGGCCCGGCTCGTACCCGAGGAACCCGATGTCGACCGAATCGGTGGCGCCGTCGGCGGTGTCGATCCGTGACGGCAGGAATCCGGTCGAGAACACCGACTCCGCCAGCACCACCATGGCGGGGTCCACCGAGCCGGGGCCCTCCGAACGCCGCATGTTCACCGAGAACAGTGTCTCGGCATCCACGACGACCGGCGCCCCTCGATGGTTGAGCACGTTCTCGTAGTGCATGTCGGAGGCCCCGAGCAGGTGCAGGATCGCGAGGAGGTGGCCGCTGTGCCGGTAGTACGTCTCCGCGTCATCGGTACGGACGCCGTCGGCGTGTTCCTGCCAGCCGTGGCCTGCGCCCGGCACGATCCGCAGGACGGGCAGATCGGTGCCGGCATGCCTGTTGAACCGTCGCACCAATTCGCCGAAAGCTGCTTCGGCTGCCATCGGACGCGGTTTGTACACCACTCGGCCCGCCCGCCCGAACTCGGCGACCAGGACGGACTGACCACGGGCATGGACGTCACTGCCGGCCCACTGCAGCCCGCACAGCCTCGCCTCCGCGCCGATCATCTCCTGCAATGATCCGGCAGCGATCGCCTCGTCGAGGCGCGCCACGAACGCGGCGACCGCCGAGGTCAGGCCCGAGGCCACGCACTCGATCTGGGCCGCCAGCTCCGGGAACACCATCACCAGCACGTCGGCGAACTCCGGCGTGGCGCTCAGGAGGCAGAAGTACCGGTACCGGTCCTCGCTCGTCTCGCCGCGCAGCTGACCGTGTTCCCTGAGGACATGCATCACTGCGACCAGGGTGCGGGCGGAGAGCTGCTGGACGCGCTCGACCAGCACCGGCCAGGCCGCCTCGAGGAGCTGCTCGGTGTGGTCACAGGTGCTTCCGGACCGGCGGAAAATATCCCGAAGCGCTTCCCGCCGGGCCGAGCACACCGACCGGGCGAAATTGTCGAAGCCCACGTATCCGGACGCGACACCCTCGTCCGACATCCCTGCCATGCCGGCGAATTCATCGAGGGTGTGCCCGGGCGCGGGCAACGCGTCGATTGTGAGGCCGGAAACGGCCTCCAGTAATTCCTGCACGGCCGAGAGATCCGGGAGTTCCGGGAAGAGCGCACGGACTCGCTCGGGATCGATCAGTGCCATGCTCTCCGTCCTGGGGCAGTCATGCCGGTGCCGGAGCGAAACGACATCGCCCCGGCACCGAGGTGTGTCCGGATGGTCAGGAGCCGCAGCTGCGGGGCGGGCTGGTGCACTCCCACGACCACGTGCAGATGAAGCCGATCGTGCTCGTCGTGGGAACGGTCCACAATCCGCCCGCGGTCTGTGCGGCCCGTTCATCGATCTCCTGCAGCGACAACTCCTTGGTCACGCTGCCGGCGGCGTCGAATGCCTGCTCGTTCATGGTTGTCTCCCCTCGTCTCGAGGCCTCCCCAGCCCGAATGGACCGGGCGCCCTCAGGCTACGGCGGCACACTTCGGCCAACAATCGATTTATGTGTCGATTCCCCGTGAGGAATGGAGATCCCTGTCATCCGATCGACCTCGGCTTTGGTGTCAATTTCTGGCCAATTGTCACCGGACAGAAAGTAGGCGCATGACCAAGACGATGGAAAGACGATGGAAAGAGGCGGCCGATGGTCGCGCCGGGCGGTGCGGCTGATTTCTCAGCGGGGCACGGCCTGCCCGTGCCAACGGACCTCCTCGACCTCCAGGTCCGGGCCGAGCAGCACCATGTCGGCCCACGCCCCCGAGGCGAGGCGGCCGACGTCCTCCTGCCCCACGGCGTCGGCCGGGGTCAGCGTCGCGGCCCGCACCGCGTCGACCAGGTCGAGCCCGGCGGTCCGGACGCAGTACCGTACGGCCCGGTCCAGGGTGAGCGTGCTTCCCGCGATGACGCCATCGTCCTGGTCGGGCGTTCCCTCCCCTGCCAGTCGCGCCACCCCGTCGCGGACCTCGACCTGCTGGGGGCCGAGCCGGTAGTCGCCGTCGCCACGGCCGGCCGCCGCCATCGCATCGGTGACCAGCGCGATCCTTCCCGGTGCGGCCCGCGCCACGTCCCGGATGATCGACGGATGCAGGTGCACGCCGTCGGCGATCAGTTCGACCGTCACCTGGGGGTGCTCGAGCAGCGCCACGATGAGGCCTGGTTCGTGGTGGTCGATCGGGCGAGAGGCGTTGAACAGGTGGGTGGCGACGCTGGCCCCTGCCTCGATGGCGGCCCGGGCCTCGGCGTACGTGGCATGGGAGTGGCCGAGCGCGACCACGACCCCGGCTTCCCGCAACTGCCGGACGGCCTCCATCCCGCCGGGCCGCTCGACGGCCAGGGTGACCATGCGTACGGCCCCTTCGCCGGCGGCCAACAGCCGGGCGACGTCCTCGGGCCGCGGGTCGCGCAGCGAGTCCGGATCGTGCGCCCCGCAGTGCAGCCCCGACAGCCATGGCCCCTCCAGGTGGATGCCGAGCATCTCGCCACGGCGGACCAACGGCCCCAGGGCGCGGATCTGGTCGGCGAGCGTCGCGATCTCGTCGGTGACCAGGGAGGCCATGGCCGAGGTGGTCCCGTGGGACAGGTGCGTCTCCAGGACCGTCCGGGCCGCGCTGGCCCCGTCGGTGTAGGCGGCACCACCCCCTCCGTGTGCGTGGATGTCGACGAACCCGGGGGCGAGCACCCGATCCCCGAGGTCGACCACGTCCCCGGCGGCATGGCCGGCGGGAGCGGGGCCGGTGCCGACCTCGGCGACCCGCTCGCCCTCGATCCGCACCCAACCGCCCGGCAGCGGCTCAGGGGTCAGCACCAGGTCGGCGCGCACGACGGTGCTGGCCCGGCCGGTGGGGTCGGTCATCTCGAAGAGGGCGTCGATGTCGGCCATGTGGGGTTCCGATCCAGGAGTGCGGGGTCAGCACCTTCCATGATGAGCCCCGGCATCGAGGAGCCCCGATGGACCACGCCCCCAGTTCTTGATCGTGGGTCCCGGACGACCCAGGATCAAGAACCCTGGCGGGGACCAAGAGCCCCCTGGCACACGACAGGGGGCGTGCCCACCCGCCTCGTTGAGAATGCCTCAGGGCCGCGCCCGAGCGAGCCCGGGACCTGCCCCACGGCACTTCGGGCACTGCTTGAACGTCCCCGTCCATCCCTCCTGGCGCAGCACGGTGGCGATCACCCGTGCAGTCACGCACGGTCGGAGCCGAACATCCGACCACCCGAGCCGGAGCGTGCGGTACCTGCTGAGGGTGTTGGCGTTGTCGCGCTCCATGTCGCGGAACCTGCCATCGCCCTCGTGCCCCGCCCGCCCGTCAAGTTCCAGCACCAGCCGATACTCCTCGATCAGCCGATCGACCCGTCCGGCCGCCGTAAGCACCTGGGCGTGACCGCGAGGCAACCCGTGCGGCAGCAGCACATCCGCATCGGCGTGGTACTCCAGCGGACTCTCGTAGCCCTTCCGCGCGGAGACCACATCGGCCAGCACCTTCCGGTGGCGCACCCTCGGCCGCAGCGCGAGGGCCCGCGCCACGCGGCGTTCGATCGTGCGTCCCTGGGACAATGCACGGGTCAGCACCGACAGTGCCCTGTCGATGTCCGACAGGTCCGCGACATCCAGGATCGTGTCCTCCACCGACGTCACCAGCGGATCCCTGCGCGCCCGCTCCAGTCGCCCCAGACCGTCGTAGCGCAGCCGCCAACGGCACCGGGCAGGGCGATGCGACGTCGACGTGGCCACCCACAGGTCGATCTGTCGCGGCGCCTCGTCGATGAGCCCGTGCCGGTAGGCCGCAGCGAGACCGCCGACGGCCGCGCGGGTGCCGCTCCACAGCAGGCCCCCGCGCACCCACTGGTCCCAGCCGGGCGGCACCGTCCGACCCACATAGATGCCCTGGTCCAGCCGCTGCCACCACCCCTGACGCACCAACCGCTGCACCACTTGGTCGGTCAGACCACACGCGGCCGCCTGCTGCCGGGTGATGACTCCGTCCTGGTTGACCAGGATCCCGCGGGCGGACGGGGGGGCATCAAGACGCTTCTCCATGTTGGAAGGGTGGGTCGAATAGTCGTCCCCGGACTCCCCCGTGGCGCGACTGTGGAAAGTCGGCGTCCAGTCCGAGGACCTGTGGACCGATCCGTCCCATGACAGCGCGACTCGCCGGATTGTCGGTCGGGCTTCGACTGCGACCCGCATCAGGGTTCTTGATCGTGGGTCCCGGACGACCCAGGATCAAGAACCCTGAGCGTGCCTGGACGGGCCGCAGAACACAACTGGCGATCGGGGCGAACCAGCAGCAGGCCATCCGCGCGATGCAGGAGGCCGCCGCCTGGGACGGACCCTCCCTACTGATCGCGTACAGCACCTGCATCGAGCACGGCATCGACATGGCGACCTCGATGACCCACCAGGCCGACGCGGTCACCAGCGCCTACTGGCCGCTGTACCGGTTCCGGCCCGGCGCCGAGGGCGACGCCCAGCCGCTCCACTTGGACTCGAAGGCACCGACCAAACCAGTGGCCGACTTCATGAACGGGGAGGCGCGCTTCACGATGCTGCAGCGCTCCGACCCGGAGCATGCGGTCGAGTTGGCGGCGCTGGCCCAGTCCGATGCGGACGAGCGGTGGCGCCACTACTCCCAGGCGGCGGGGCTGGAGCGTCCCACGCCCTGACCGCTCTGTCGCCCGCGCGTGGCCAGGGCGTACGCCACCACCACGACCACCAGCATGCCGGGGACCGACGGCCAGGGGTCCCAGCCCAGCAAACCCCCGGGATACATCTGCGTGGTGTTGACCATTGCATGGGTGGCACAGGCGAGTGCCAGGCTCCGGCCGCCGCGGGGGTAGGCCAGGACGATGAGGATCCGGATCAGGACGCCGAGGACCGCTTGGCCTGCGATCCACTGCCATGAGCGTCCCATGGAAACGAACGGAACCGCGTGCCAGGCCTGCCAGACCACACCGACGAACAGGCCGGCGCCGAGTACGCCGAAGCGCGCGACCAGGGGCGTGGTCAGGTAGCCGGTCCAGCCGACCTCCTCGAAGACGGCACCGACGAGGTACACCAGGAACAGGACCGGTCCCAGGTACCACGCCGTGCCGGGCTCGCCGCGCTCCGGCCCCGGGACGACGAGCCACCCCAGCACCGCGGCGGACGGGGCGGCCCCCAGGGCGGCCAGCCACCACCACCGCGGATCCACCCGGCGCGGATCGACGACCCCGGACCAGACCGAGCGGAGCCCTTCCGCCCCACCATCGCGGAGCGCCAGACCGCTCGCCACGGACAACGGCAGGACGAGCATCAGGGCGCCGACCGGTAGCCCCAGGAACAACGGCCGACCGCCGGTGGCGACCGAGGCCCACCAGAACGGGATCGACAGCATGACCACGAGGACCAGGTAGAGCCACGGTCTCCGCTGTCGGGCAGCGTTCGCGGACGGAGCAGCCATGCGGCCAGCGTAGGACCCACGGAGCGACGTCGGCGCGGACCTGAAGCCCAGCCGAGCAAGCTCCTCACGCCGCACTCCCCGCGTTGACCGCCATCGATGCGTGCACTACCTTCCTATCGAAGGCTATCAATGTGAGCGGCGTCGAGCATTCCCCAAGGAGAAGCGAGCCATGAGCCATCTCGTCACCATCGGCGGCAGCGACGCCGGCATCAGCGCCGGCCTCCGTGCCCGCGAACTCGACCCGACGACCAAGGTGACCGTGGTGGTCGCCGACGACTATCCCAACTTCTCCATCTGCGGCATCCCCTACCACGTCTCCGGCGAGGTGCCCACCATCGAGGGCCTCGCCCACCGGACCGGCGACGACCTCGCGGCGGCCGGACTCGAGGTGCTGCGGCGGACGACCGCAACCGCGATCGACGCGACCAAGCACACCGTGACGGTCTGCACCCCGGACGGCACGAGCCGGATCATCGACTACGACAGTCTGCTGATCGGGACCGGCGCGACCAGTGCGATCCCGCCGATCGAGGGCCTGCGCGGCGAGGATGCCCTCGGGCCCGCCGACGGCGTGCATACCCTCCGGACGATCGACGACACCCGCGCGGTGATGGCGGACCTCGAACGCTTCCCCACGGGGCACGCCGTGGTGGTCGGCGCCGGGTACATCGGCCTCGAGATGGCCGAGGGCCTGGTCGGGCGCGGCCTGTCGGTCACCCAGGTCGAGGCGCTGCCGGAGGTGTTGTCCACGGTCGACGCCGAGCTCGGCGCACTGGTCCATGCGGAACTGGTCCGGCACGGCGTCGACGTGCACACCTCCACCACCGTCGACCGGATCCGCCGCGTCGAGGACGGCACGCTGCAGGTGGACGCCTCGACCCCGGGCGGTCCTCGTACGTTCCGTGCCGACCTGGTGCTGGTCGTGGTCGGCGTCCGCCCCGACACCCGGCTGGCGGTGGCCGCCGGGGTGCCGACCGGCGTGAAGGGCGCCCTGGTCGTCGACGACCACATGCGCACGGGGCTCCCCGACGTCTACGCCGCGGGTGACTGCGTCGAGACCCACCACCGCCTCCTCGGCACCATCTGGCTGCCGCTCGGCACCACCGCCCACAAGCAGGGGCGGGTCGCCGGCGCCAATGCGGTCGGTCACGACTCCACCTTCGCCGGCATCGTCGGCACCCAGGTGGTCAGGGTCTTCGACCTGGTCATCGCCCGGACCGGACTGCGCGACGGCGAGGCCGCCGGGGCGGGCCGTGGCTGGACCCCGCTGACCGTGGCCGCGACGCCCGACGACCACAAGCGCTACTACCCGGGTGCCACGCCCCTGCACATACGGATCACCGGGGACCGCACCTCGGGCCGGCTGCTCGGCGCGCAACTCGTCGGCCACCGTACAGCCGAGGTCTCCAAGCGAGTCGACACGTACGCCACCGCGCTCTTCCACGAGATGTCCGTGGCCGCGGTGAGCGACCTCGACCTGTCGTACACGCCGCCGCTCGGCGCCCCGTGGGACGCGATCCAAGCGGCTACGCAGGCATGGGAGGCCGTAGCCCGGTCCCTGGCCGATCAGCTGGACCCCGCCCCGCCCGCCTGACCGTACTGCCACCGTGCGGCGGGCAGGGGCCCCAGTGACCGACAGCATTGCGACACGCACCCGGCAGGTTCAACGTCCTCGTTCCGGATCCTCAGCGGGCCCATGGGAGTCGGTCGTGGC
>JBIQHF010000026.1:0-43814 GCA_044508675.1 Propionibacteriaceae bacterium
CGACCGGCAGATTAGAAGGCTGCTGCTCTATCCAGCTGAGCTATGGAGGCAACGGAGAAGATTGTACGGCCTGGGGCGGTGAGTACCCTAGGCAGCATGTCCACCGACTCGCCAATTCCCGCCGAAGCCGGGGCTTCCGCGCCTGTTCGCGAGCCGGAGCGTACGCCCCAGCAGGCTCCGCGCCGGATGCTGAAGCCCCCGCGCCGCGGTCGACGGGCCCGTACGCCGGAGCGGGAGTTGGCCCGGGCGCGTCGCCGTAATGGGCTGTCGGCGCCGGTCGATCGCTCGGTGCCGCTGCCGAAGCGGTTGCTGGCGGACTGGCGGGTCTGGGTCTCCCTGGCGCTCATCGCGCTGTTCGTGGGTGCCTTTGTGTTGAACTGGATGCTGTTCGTGCCCGAGCAGACCACCCCGAGCGGCACTGTTCAGGGGTTGGGGACCGATATCATCCCCGGGGCTGCGCGACTGGCGGCGCTCACCGCGATTCCGCTGACGCTGCTGTTCATCCTGGCCGACCGGGTCCGGCCGTCGGGCCCGTGGCTGTGGATCGTGGCGCTGGTCTGGGGTGGACTCGTCGCGACCGGGATCTCCGCGCCGATCAACACCTGGGCCTCGTCCCAGCTGTCCGTCATCGGCGATGGTGATCCGGCCACCAGCATGCGGGGGGCGGTGTTCATCGCCCCGTTCGTGGAGGAGGCCGCGAAGGCGACTGTGGTGTTCGGTATCGCGATCCTGATGCGCACCCGGGTGACCACCTGGCTCTCCACGGTGAGCCTGGCGGGGCTGGCCGGGACCGGCTTCGCGTTCGTGGAGAACATCGTCTACTACGGCCGGATCTACCGGTACGTCTCGGTGACCTCCGGCACCGGCGATGCCCAGGAGGCAATGAACCAACTGGCGCTGATGCGTGGTGGCCTGACCTTCTTCGCCCACCCCCTGTTCACGATGATGACCGGCATCGGGCTGGCCGTGGCCCTGGGGGCTCGCAGCAAGCGGGTCCGCGTGCTGGCGCCGCTGACCGGTTTTCTGGCCGCGGCACTGCTGCACATGGTCTTCAACTTCACTGCCTCCAGTGCCGGGGACCGGGGCCTGATGCTCTGGCTGATCGCGTTGTCGGTGGTGGTCACGATGGTCTCGGTGGTCATCAACCGAGCGCGCCTGGAGCGTGCGCTGGTCCGCGCCCGGGTCGGCGACTACGAGCGCTACGGCTGGTTGCCCGCGGGCGACACCGACGCTTTCAGCCGGATGCGGGTGCGCGCACGGGCCCTGTGGTACGCGTTCTGGCGCGGTCCCGCGACGTACGCTGCGACGATCCGGATGCAGCGCGCGGTCGTGGAGCTGGCCTACCTGCGGGACTCGATCTCCCGTGGGCTGGTCGACGCCACCGGGCAGGTCCGCGAGGCGGAGCTGCTGCAGGAGATCCGGCGGGTCCGCCCGGCCGCGGTGGTCGTGGGGAGCGGGGCGATCGAGTACCCCTGGCAGCGCTGGATCCGTGCGATCCGTGGGTGGTCGCCGGGGACCGCTCAGGCGTGGCGCACGGCCGTCGGGTCGCGGACCGAGGGAACGCTAGGATCAACCAACACTGAATACTCGCCGGTGGATCCGCGTTGGGGGCCACCCAAGAGGTAGGAGATCCCATGACGGCTCGTCTGACCTCGTCGCTCGAGGGTCTTCGAGCGGCGGTGTCCGACGTGCACCTGCCCCTGCCGCTGGCGGGCGCGGACCGGGCCCGCCAGGACGCCTCGGCGATCGGTCACCAGCTCGACGACTACGTCCTGCCGCGCCTCGCCCGTCTGGATGCGCCACTGCTGGTGGTCGTCGGCGGCTCGACCGGCGCCGGCAAGTCCACCCTGGTCAACTCGCTCGTCGGGCGCCGTATCTCCACCCCCGGCGTGATCCGCCCCACCACCCGTAGCCCGGTGCTGGTCCACCACCCCAACGACACGGCCTGGTTCACCGACCAGCGGATCCTGCCCGGTCTGGCTCGCACCACCGGGCACGGCCAGGACCAGCACGCGCTGCAACTGGTGGCCGAGGCGACCCTGCCGGTCGGCCTGGCGATCCTGGACGCCCCCGACATCGACTCGGTGGTCGACGAGAACCGCGCCCTTGCCGCGCAACTGCTGGCTGCGGCGGACCTGTGGCTGTTCGTCACCTCTGCCGCCCGCTACGCCGACGCCGTGCCGTGGGACTTCCTCAACCAGGCGGCCCAGCGCAACGCTGTTGTCGCGGTGGTCCTCGACCGGGTCCCTCCCGCCGGGATGCATGACATCCCCGCTCACCTCGGCCAGATGATGGCCCACCGGGGGCTGGGGCAGTCCCCACTCTTCGCGGTGCCCGAGACCACCATCGACGCGGAGGGCCTGTTGCCCAACGCCGCGGTCTCACCGATCCGGGGCTGGTTGGCCGGGCTGGTCGCCGACGAGCAGTCCCGCCAGCAGGTCGTACGGGCCACCCTCTCCGGCGCGATCCGGAGCGCCGCCCGGCAGGCGCCGTCGATCGCGGAGGCCGTCGATGACCAGGCCGAGGTCGTGACCCAGTTGCGGGACGACGCCACCGTGGCGTTCGGCGACGCCACCCGGGCGGTCAACGTCCAGACCGCCGACGGTTCGCTGCTGCGGGGCGAAGTACTGGCCCGGTGGCATGAATTCGTCGGGACCGGCGAGTTCATGCGCGCCGTGGAGAACAGGATCAGTTGGCTGCGGGACCGGGTCATGGTCGCGTTGCGGGGCCAGCCGCCGGAGGCCCCCGAGCTGGAGGCGGCGGTCGAGTCGGGCCTGGAAGCCCTGGTGATCGAGAAGGGGCTTGCCGCCGCAGAGCAGGCCGAGAGCGCGTGGCGGGCCCACCCGGCCGGCCGCTATGTCCTCGAGGGCTCCAGTACCGACCTGGCCGCCACCTCGCACGACTTCGACCAACGGGTCCAGCAGATGATCCGGGGCTGGCAGCAGGAGGTCTTCCGGATGGTCGAGGCCGAGGGGTCCCGGCGCCGGCGGACCGCCCGCTTCCTGGCCCTCGGGGTGAATGGGGTCGGCGCGGCCCTGATGGTGTTGATCTTCACCCAGACCGGCGGTCTGACCGGCGCAGAGATCGGCGTCGCCGGTGGCTCGGTCGCGCTCGCCCAACGACTGCTGGAGGCGGTCTTCGGCGACGAGAACGTCCGCCGGATGGCCAAGAAGGCCAAGGACGACCTGGACCAGCGGGTCGAGGTACTGATGTCCTCCGAGCTGCTGCGCTACCACCAGGCGCTGGTGGTGCTGCAGGTGCGGCCACAGCAGGCCGACGAGATCCGTACGGCCGCCGCCGCGGTCGAGGCCGCGATCGCCCGTGGGCTCGACACGGCACCGTACGAGGCCCGCGGCCCTGCCGGCGAGCTCGAGCCGGAGGAACAACCGGCCATCGAGCCGGAGGGGCGACCGGCCATCGGGGTGCAGGAAGAACCCGGCCCCGGGTGGGTCGCACCGGAACTGGTGGGCCCGACCGGACAGCCGGCCGTGGCGCCCCGGCCGACGTCCCCGCCGGTGGATCGTCCGATGTCCGATCCCGCGCCGGTCGCCGATACCGACGTCGTCCCTGACGCCCAGGAGGAGCACTGATGTCCCGCCAGCGCAGCACCGGTCTGGCCGAGCGACTTCGAGCGCTGGAGGTGGCCGAGCAGACGGTGCAGGGCCGGGTCGACCCGGCCCTGGTCGAGGAGGCGCAGCGGGTCGTACGACGCTCCGGGCAACGGCTGAAGATCTCCGGTGAGACGACCGTCGTCGCCCTGGTCGGTGCCACCGGTTCGGGGAAGTCGTCGTTGTTCAACGCGATCGCCGGAGTCGACGTGGCCGTGCCCGGTATCCGCCGCCCGACCACGTCCCAGGCGACGGCAGTGACCTGGGGCCCGGAGCCCACCGAGGAGCTCCTCGACTGGCTCCAGGTGGCCCGCCGGCACCATCTGGCCGACGAGGCCAGGGGCTCGGGGGAGAACGGGGGGCCCCTGTGTGGTCTGGTGCTGCTCGACGTCCCCGACCACGACTCGGTCGAGGTGGCGCACCGGATGGAGGTCGACCGGCTGGTCCAGCTGGTCGACATGCTGGCCTGGGTCGTCGACCCGCAGAAGTACGCTGATGCCGCGCTGCATGACAACTACCTGGTCCCACTGCGTGCCTACGCCCCGGTGATGATGGTCGTGCTCAACCAGATCGACCGGCTGACCCCGGAGGACCAGCGACGCACCCTGGCGGACCTGCGTGTCCTGTTGGACCGCGAGGGCCTGCAGGAGGTCAGTGTCCATGCCGTCTCCGCCCGCACCGGGGAGGGTGTGGCCGAGTTGCGGGCGCTGCTGGCCAAGCGGGTCAGTGAGAAGAAGGTGGTCACCGATCGGGCCCGGCTTGACGTGCAGGCCATCGCGGGACGACTGCAGGAGGCCTGTGGGACCGCGGAGAGGCCCCAGGTGAGTCGGGAGTCGTTGAAGGAACTGGACCGGGCCTGTGCGCGGGCGGCGGGCGTCCCTGCGGTCACCGAGGCCGTCGGCCGGTCGTGGCGGCGCCGGGGCAGTGTGGCGACCGGCTGGCCACTGCTGTCCTGGATCGGGTCGCTGCGCCCCGACCCGCTGCGCCGGCTCCATCTGGACCGCGCGCCACGGCGCCGGACCCGCCGCGAGATCGAGTCGGGCATCGACCGTGACCACGCCCCGACCGAGCTGGCCAGGACCTCGCTGAAGTCGATGAAGGCCGTGCCCGCCGCGCAGGTCGACACTGCCCTGCGGGCCCTGGCCGACGGTGCGTCGGAGGGCCTGGCGCCGGGCTGGGCCGAAGCGGTACGGACTGCGGCGCGCTCCCGGTCGACCGACCTGGCCGACGAACTGGACCGGGCGATCGGTTCGACGAACCTCCAGATGAACCGCAACCGACGGTGGTGGACGGCGGTCCGAGTGGTCCAGTGGGTGCTGATCGCCACGGTGCTGGCCGGGCTGGGCTGGCTGGGGATCGACTTCGTCCTGCTCTACCTGCAGGCGCCGCCATTGCCCGACGTCACCTGGCTCGGTGTCCCGGTGCCATCGCTCTTGGCGGTCGGCGGTGTGCTGCTCGGGCTCATTGTCGCCGGAGTCAGCCGGATCGGAGTCGAGGTGGGGGCCCGGCGCAAGGTCACCACCGCCCGCCGCGCCCTGCTGGGCAAGATCGACACCGTTGTCCGGGAACTGGTCCTCACTCCGGTCAACGAGGAGCTCGACCGGTACCGCACGGCGCAGCAGAACCTGCGGATCGCCGCTGAGTGACCGCCGGCTCGGGCTGGGGGACCGCAGGGGCGGGGGATTCCCGCCGATTCTGTCCACAACTCGGCGTGCGTCCGGACGCGTTGTCCACAGCACCGGGTCGGGACGGCCGACCGCAGCCCTGTCCGACCCACCCTCTGGGGGAAGGAACCCGACCAGAGGAGCACCCATGGACACCATCATCACCCTCACCGGCAATCTCGGCGCTGACCCCCGGTTGCGCCTGGTGGGGCCGGAGCAGTTGCCGGTCACCGAGTTCAACGTCGCCCACACCCCGCGGGTGCGACAGGGGGACCAGTGGACCGACGGAGCGACCACGTGGTACCGGATCACCTGCTGGCGCAAGCTCGCCGAGAACGTGGTCGCATCGCTGCGACGGGGCGATGCCGCCATCATCACCGGCCGGCTCCGCCCCAGTGAATGGGTCGACAAGACCGGCGAGGTGCGCCGCACCGAGGCGATCGAGGCGATCACCGTCGGCACCGACCTGTCCCGCAGCAAGGCGCACGTGCTCCGGGAGCACCGCTCCGGGGCCAGGACCGACGAGATCGTTCCCGAGGGGATGGCCGAGGCCGAGCGGATCGAGCGCGAGCAGCTGATGGCCGACGGTGGGGCGGTCCCGGACGAGGCGGGCCGGGACGAGGGCGCGTACGCCGAGGTCGAGTACCTCGCCGGGACCGAGCCGACGACGCCGGGGGAGGAGCCGGTCGAGGATGAGGACGAGTATCGCCAGGGCGCTGCTTGACCGTTGCCGGGCGAGGGCCGACGCGGGCCCGACGCCATCGTGATCACCGTGGTCACCACGGCGCGGTCCCGTGTCGCCACCACCATGGGGATGGTGAGGGCGGCTGGTTCCGGCACCGGGGACGGCCACCGTCTTGGGAGCGCACGCCGTCGCTGGCATACTGGCGACGGCGTGCGTGCTGGCGCCGCCCTGCCTTCCGGACCCGGTCCGGACCCGATCGCGAGAAAGCTGGAATGATTCGTGGCTGAGTTCATCTGCACGATGCACAACGTCCGCAAGAAGCTCGGTGACAAGGTTGTCATGGACAACGTCACCATGTCCTTCTACCCCGATGCCAAGATCGGTGTCGTCGGCCCGAACGGCGCGGGCAAGTCGACGATGCTCAAGCTGATGGCCGGCATGATCCAGCCCGACAACGGCGACATCGTCATCGCCAAGGACGCGACCGTCGGGATCCTGCTGCAGGAGCCGCCGCTGACCGAGGGGAGGACGGTCCTGGAGAATATCCAGGAGGGCGTCGCCGAGATCAAGGGCAAGCTCGACCGGTTCAACGAGATCTCGATGGAGATGGGCAACCCGGACGCCGATTTCGACTCCCTGATGGCCGAAATGGGCGAGCTCCAGACCGAGCTCGACGCCGCCAACGCGTGGGACCTGGACTCCCAGCTGGACCAGGCGATGGACGCCCTGCGCTGCCCGCCGCCGGACACCATCGTCGACGTGCTCTCCGGTGGTGAGCGCCGCCGGGTCGCCATGTGCAAGCTGCTGCTCGAGCAGCCCGACCTGCTGCTCCTCGACGAGCCCACCAACCACCTGGACGCCGAGTCCGTCTCCTGGCTGGAAGGCCACCTGAAGAACTACCCCGGTGCCGTCCTCGCCGTCACCCACGACCGGTACTTCCTGGACAACGTCGCCAGCTGGATCGCCGAGGTCGACCGGGGTCAACTGCACCCGTACGAAGGCAACTACACCACCTACCTGGAGACCAAGCGCAAGCGACTGACGGTCGAGGGGCAGAAGGACGCCAAGCGCGCCAAGATGCTGGAGAAGGAGCTGGATTGGGTCCGCTCCAGCCCCAAGGCCCGCCAGGCGAAGAACAAGGCCCGTCTGGCCCGCTACGAGGAGATGGCAGCCGAGGCCGAGCGCAACCGTAAGATCGACACCTCCGAGATCAACATCCCGCCGGGCCCGCGGCTGGGCAACGACGTCCTCAAGGCCGACGACGTCCACAAGGCCTTCGAGGACCGTGAGCTGTTCGACGGCCTCAGCTTCGAGCTGCCCCGTGCCGGCATCGTCGGCGTGATCGGCCCGAACGGCGTCGGCAAGTCGACGCTGTTCAAGATGATCGTCGGCCAGGAGACCCCGGACAAGGGCACCCTGGAGCTCGGCAAGACCGTGTCCGTCTCGTACGTGGACCAGAGCCGCGCCGGCATCGCCCCGGACAAGAACGTGTGGGAGGTCGTCTCGGACGGCCTGGACTTCATCAAGGTCGCCAACTTCGAGATGCCGTCGCGCGCCTATGTGGCCTCGTTCGGGTTCAAGGGCCCGGACCAGCAGAAGAAGGCAGCCATGCTGTCCGGCGGTGAGCGCAACCGCCTCAACCTCGCCCTCACCCTGAAGATGGGCGGCAACCTGCTGCTGCTCGACGAGCCGACCAACGACCTGGACGTCGAGACCCTGCAGTCCCTGGAGGATGCGCTGCTGGAGTTCCCGGGCTGCGCCGTGGTCATCTCCCACGACCGCTGGTTCCTGGACCGCGTGGCCACCCACATTCTCGCCTGGGAGGGCACCGAGGAGGACCCGGCACAGTGGTTCTGGTTCCAGGGCAACTTCGAGGACTACGAGAAGAACAAGATCGACCGCCTCGGCGCGGAGGCGGCCCGACCGCACCGGACCACCCACCGTCGCCTGACCCGCGACTGAGGGCACACCTCGCCGCTCCTCGAACCGGATCGGCGAGCTGACCGAACGAGGCCCCCGCAGCACCTGCGGGGGCCTCGTCGTGGTGTCGGTCGGTTCGGGTCAGGCCGACTTGATCTGGGCGGCGCGCTGGCGACGGGCGCGCAATTGGGCCGCGTACACCTTGGACGCCTCGAACGAGATCTGGCGCAGCGGCGTCGCCCACCGGCGCGGGTCGAACTTGCCGACCGGTCCGGAGATGCTCAACGCCGCCACCGGGGTGTGCGTCGGCGACATCACCGGTGCAGCGACGCAATTCAGGCCGCGGCGCACCTCCTCGAAGTCGAACGCGATGCCCTGCTCCTTGACCCGGGCGAGCTGACGGCGCAACTTGTCCGGATCGGTGATCGTGTTCGGGGTGAGGGCTTCCAGCCCGCTGTTGCATACCTGGTCGATCAGGATCGGGTCGTACGCCAGCATCGCCTTCCCGATGCCCGTGCAGTAGGCCGGGACCCGGCCGCCGATCCGTGAGGGGGACGGCACCCGGTGGAACCCGTGCAGCTTGTTCAGGTACACCACCTCGGGGCCCTGGAGCACGGCCAGATGGACGGTCTGGCGCGACTGCTCGTACAGGATCGACAGGAACGGGGTGAGTACGTCCCGCAGCATGTCGATCTCCGGTGCGGACTCCGGCGAGGGGAGGTCGTGGATCATGGGGCCGAGCCGGTAATTGCTGCCGGCACGCTCCACCGCTCCGTTGCGCTCCAGGATGCCGAGCAGCCGAAAGGCCGTGGATTTACTCAGATCGGTGCGACGTGCAAGCTCACTGACGCCCACTCCCGGGCCGGCGTCCTCCCCGAATGCTCGGAGAAGCGCCAAAGCCTTGTCGACCGCGGTCCTGCTGTCACGCTGACCCGTACCCGTAGTCATCCTTCACCTCCGGCACTGCACCGCAAGCGGTGCTCTCATCAGTTTCGAGTGCCGTAGAGTGGCACCACTGGTCTCACACTACCCGCAGTTGGGAGCGGTGGTGGCCACAGGTCGTAGCTCGGTGGATCCGCCTCGCCTCCTCGGCGATCCGGCTGGCCGGCCCGACGATCGGCGGTCCGGTGGCCCGGAGGCGATGGACGAGGACCTCCCCAGGTGATTTGGGTCACGTTCCGGCATTGACATCTGTGGGCTTCTCATGCCTGCGGCACACGAACTGCGACAACTTGAGCAGTTACTCAAGACTGGGTTCGCAGCCGCAAGTGCTGCCAACAAACAAACTCAATGTCGCTTGGGCCGGTCATCGTGGACCGCCCCCCATCCAACGGAGAACAATGAGCACAGACGTCATGACCGGTGGGACGCCTGCCGTCAAGTCACCCCAGCAGCGGCGCGACAGCCGCCGCGCCCAGGTCGCCAGCTTCATGGGGACCACGGTCGAGTACTACGACTTCCTCCTCTACGCCTCGGCCGCCGGACTGGTCTTCCCCAAGATCTTCTTCAGCGACCTGGATCCGAAGCTCGGCGCCACCCTCTCCTTCACCATCCTGCTCTCCGGATATCTCGCGCGCCCGATCGGCGGTCTGGTGTTCGGACACTTCGGTGACCGGTTCGGGCGCAAGAACGTCCTGTTCATCACCCTGCTGCTGATGGGCTTCGTGTCCGTCGCGATCGGCCTGCTGCCCACGTACGCGGCGATCGGGGCCGCGGCCCCGCTGGCGCTGGTCATGTTGCGGATGATCCAGGGCCTGGCCATGGGCGGCGAATGGGGCGGCGCGACGCTGATGTCGATGGAGCACTCCGACGACCGCTCCCGCGGGGTGGGCGCCTCCATCGCCCAGATCGGCGGCCCGGCCGGTGCCGTGCTGGCGACCGTCGTCCTGTCGGTGTTCAGCCGGATGCCCGATGAGCAGTTCCTCAGCTGGGGCTGGCGAATCCCGTTCCTGCTGTCGGCGCTGATCGTGCTCGTCGGCCTCTACCTGCGCCTGCGGGTCACTGAGTCCCCGGAATTCCAGAAGGCGCTCGAAGCTGCCGAGGACGCCCACGACAAGGCACTGCCGCTGGTCACCGTGCTGACGAAGTTCCCCGGCCAGGTGGTCCTGGGGTCGCTGGCCGGTGCTGCCCCGCTGGCCGTCCAGGGCCTGCTCGGCTCGTTCATGGTCCCGTGGGTGGTCGAGAAGGGCACGGTCGACCGGATGACCGCCCTGCTCATGCTGGCCGCGGCGTACGCCGTGCAGGTCGTCGCGCTGCCCCTCTTCGCCTGGCTCTCCGACCGCTACGGACGTCGCCCGGTGATGATCGCCAGCGGCATCGTGTCCGCCGCCCTGGTCATCCCGATGTTCGCCATGTTCAACAGCCTGTCGCCGGTCGTGGTGTTCATCGGCTTCTTCATCGGCCTGGCAGTGGTGCAGTCCTCCATGTTCGGCCCGACCCCGGCCTTCCTGTCGGAGAAGTTCGAGACCGAGGCGCGCTACACCGGCGCCTCGCTGAGCTACCAGCTGGCCTCGATCCTCGGCGCCGGGACCATCCCGCTGATCGCCACCCGCATCGTCAGCCCGGAGGTCGGGACGACGCTGCTGGCCTGGTACGTGATCGGCATCTTCGCAGTCTCGATCGTCGCGGTCCTGCTCTCGCGTGAGACCGCCGACAAGCGGTCCTCCGAGCTGGGCTGACCTCGCCCCGGTACGGCCGAAGCGCCCCGCAGGATCACCTGCGGGGCGCTTCGCGGTTGAACGGTGAGAACCGATCAGGCGGCGGTGCCGCCCGAGGCCAGCGAAACGGCCACGTCGATCAGCATGTCCTCCTGGCCACCCACGTACCCGCGGCGGCCGGCCTCCTCCAGGATCTCCTGGACTGGGACGCCGTAACGCTCGGCGGCGCGCTCGGCGTGGAACAGGAAGGAGTTGTAGACACCGACCTTGCCCTGGATGATCGACGCACGGTCCATCATCGGCTGGCGGGGGATGATCGGGGCGGCGACATCCTCAGCCGCGGCCAGGATCTTGATCGGGTCGACGTTGGTCTTGATGCCGAGGCGGTCGAACGCCGCGGCCAGCACCTCGGTCGGCGAGTTGCCGGCACCGGCGCCCAGGCCACGCAGGGAGCCATCGATCCAGGTGGCCCCCTCGGCGACGGCGTACACCGAGTTGGCAACGCCGAAGCTCATGTTCTGGTGGCCGTGGAAGCCGACCTCGGCGTCGTCGCCGAGCTCGTCCTTCAGGGCGCGGACGCGCTCGCCGACCTGGTCGAGGATCATCGCACCGGCGGAGTCGACGACGTACACGGCCTGGCAGCCTGCGTCGGCCATGATGCGGGCCTGCTTGGCCAGCTCGGCCGGCTCGATCATGTGCGACAGCATGAGGAAGCCCGCGGTCTCCAGGCCCATGCTGCGGGCCTCCTGGAAGTGCTGGATCGAGACATCGGCCTCGGTGCAGTGCGTGGCGATGCGGATCACGTCGATGCCGCGCTCCTTGGCCTCGTGCAGCTCGTGCAGCGTGCCCAGGCCCGGCAGCATCAGGGCGGCGATCTTGGAGTGCTTCGCCTCGCCCTTGGCGGCCTCGATCAGGTCCATCTCGTTGACCTTGGAGAAGCCGTAGTTGAACGAGGAGCCGGCCAGACCGTCGCCGTGGGTCACCTCGATGATGTCCACACCGGCATCGTCGAGGGCGCGGGTGACGTCCTTGACCTGCTCGATGGTGAACTGGTGGCGCACCGCGTGTGAACCATCGCGCAGGGTCGTGTCGATGATCCGGGTGGCGTAGGTCTGGTTGGGGTCCAGGGTGTACTTCTGGGCGCTCATGCGTTGGCCCCTTCCTTGCTCTGGGCCGCCTCGATGCGCTCGACGAGCAGGTCACCGGTGCGGGTGGCGGCGGACGTGATGATGTCGAGGTTGCCGGCGTACTCGGGCAGGTAGTCGGCAGCGCCGCGGACCTGGACCAGGCAGGTGACCCGGCCCCAGTCGTTCCACTCCGGGCGGGCGTGGTCGAACTGCGGCTCGGCGACGAGGTTGTAGCCGGGGACGTAGGACTGGACCGTCTCGACCATCTTGGCGATGGACTCCTTGATCTGGTCCTGCAGCGCGCCCGCCTCGGCGGCCTCGGCCGGCAGGGAGCAGTACACGGTGTTGCGCATCATCATCGGCGGCTCGACCGGGTTGAGGATGATGATGGCCTTGCCCTTCTTGGCGCCGCCGACGGCCTCGAGCGCGGCCGAGGTGGTCTCGGTGAACTCGTCGATGTTGGCGCGGGTGCCGGGGCCGGCCGACTTGGAGGCGATGGAGGCGACGATCTCGGCGTAGTCGACCGGGACCACGCGGGACACGGCGGCGACCATCGGGGTGGTGGCCTGGCCGCCACAGGTGATCATGTTCACGTTCATGACGTCGGTCAGGGAGTCCAGGTTGACCGGCGGGCAGAGGAACGGGCCGACCGCGGCGGGGGTCAGGTCGATGGCGTGGATGCCGGCTTCCTTGTAGGCCGGGGCCATGGCGGCGTGGGCCTTGGCGCTGGTGGCCTCGAAGATGAAGTCAGGCTTGTCGTCCTGGGCCAGCAGCCACTTGGCGCCCTCGGCCGAGGTCTTGAGGCCGACACGCGCGGCGCGCTTCAGGCCGTCCGACTCGGGATCGATCCCGATCATGTACGTCGGCTGGATGTGCTCGGACTTCCGGAGCAGCTTGAACATCAGATCGGTACCGATATTGCCGGAGCCGACAATGGCTGCGGTGTACTTCTTCGACACGAGATATTCCTTCGGGTCAGGGGACAGGCGCCCTCGTCCGTCCTCCAGAAGTCTGCCGTTTGTGGCGGCACGGCAGCGTTCGTACAGCTGTGTACGCTACCGCCTGACAAGGGAGGGCCGGTGACGGGATAATCCCCCGCCCCCAGCGATTGACGCGTGCGGTTCTTCCACGTTAGGCCCAAGCCCAAGAGGACCGGAGCGCCTTGTGCCGAAGCATGAACCAGATCACCTTTTCGGGCCCACAGGGTTCCGTCAGGCGGTCCGATCCGCCCCACCATGGGCCAACAGCTCGGCCAACGTGACGGCCCGGCGCTCGGCCAGATCGGCCACCTGGGTGCGGCAGGAGAAGCCGTCGGCGAGCACCACCGCGTCCGGTCCGGCCAGCTCGATCGCCGGCAGCAGGTCGTGCTCGGCCACCTGCACCGACACCTCGTAATGACCGGTGACCGACCCGAAATTGCCGGCCAGCCCGCAGCATCCGCCCAGGGTGCGCAGGTCGGCACCGGTGCGGCGCAGCAGGTCGGTGTCGGCCCCGTAGCCGATCACCGAGTTCTGGTGGCAGTG
The DNA here is from genome assembly GCA_044508675.1 of Propionibacteriaceae bacterium. Classification (GTDB taxonomy): domain Bacteria; phylum Actinomycetota; class Actinomycetes; order Propionibacteriales; family Propionibacteriaceae; genus Raineyella. The sequence continues at coordinate 13,185 of JBIQHF010000026.1, forward strand.
GGGCTGCACCACGATGGTCGTGCCGGTCAGGTCCGGCACCTCGAAGTCGGGCGTACGGGCCAGCAGTTCGGCCAGCGTCAGCACGCCGGCCATGGCGGGCGTACGCGGATCATCCGGGAGCAGGTCGCGCACGTCGCTGCGCCACACCGAGGTGCAGGAGGGCTCGATACCGATCACCGGGGTGCCGGCGGCGAGGATGGGGTGGATCGCGTCCATCGCCTGGCGCATCCGGCGGCGGGCGCCGTCGAGCTGGCCGGTGGAGATCCACGACAGGCCGCAGCAGGCCTCCCGCCCCAGCATTCGCGGCGCGTACCCGGCGTCGAGCAGGACCTTGATCACCGACGGCAGCGACCCGTCGGCGAACACGTCGGTGAACGAATCGGCCCAGATCACCACCTCCCCGTGCGGTGCCTTCCGCGGGCGGCGGACCCGCTCCTCGTGCAGCAGGCGGTCGGCGACGCGGGAGGACCGGCCCGGGGCGAACACCGGGATGTGGCGACGCTGGTCGGCGCCGGCCGCCCACTTCGCCACGGCGGCCAGGGGCTTGAGGCCCAGGGCCGCATTCGCGATCGTGGACAGGCCGGGGAACCGGGTCACCAGCCGACCCCACATCGGCAGCAGCCCGATGAAGTAGTGGTCGCGCGGGCGCAGGCGCCCGGCGTAGTAGTGGTCGAGGAACTCGGCCTTGTAGGCCGCCATGTCGACCCCGGTCGGGCAATCGTTGCGGCAGCCCTTGCAGGACAGGCACAGGTCGAGTGCCTCCAGCACCTCGACCGAGCGCCAGCCGTCGGTGAACAGGTCACCGTTGGCCATCTCCTGCAACGCGCGCGAACGTCCACGGGTGGAGCTCTTTTCGTCCCCGGTGGCCTGGTAGGACGGGCACATCACCCCGCCGGTGGGGGTGATGTTCGAGATGCACTTGCCGACACCGGAACAGCGGTGCACCTCGTTGGTGAAGTGCAGGTTCTCCCGCCGGAAGGCCCGCGGGCCGACCTCGACGGCGCGGATATCGGCCTCCACCGGGGCCGGGTCGACAAGGACGCCCGGATTGAGCAGGCCCTCGGGGTCGAAGATCTTCTTCACCTCGGCGAACAGGGTGATCGCGGCGGAGGAGTACATCTTCGGCAGCAGGGCGGAGCGGGCCCGCCCGTCGCCGTGCTCGCCCGACATCGACCCGCCGTACTGCGCGACCAGGTCGGCGGCCTGCTCGATGAAGTCCTTGTAGGCGCGGGCTCCGCCGGTGCGGGTCAGTGGCCAATCGACCCGGAGGTGCACGCAGCCGTCACCGAAGTGGCCGTACGGCAGGCCGCGCAGACCGTGCCGCTCCAGCAGGGCGTCGAGGTCGCGCAGGTAGTCCCCCAGACGCGTCGGTGGCACGGCCGAGTCCTCCCAGCCGGCGTAGGCGGGCTCGTCGAAAGCGACGCCGGCCAGCCCGGCGCCGTCGGCCCGGATCCGCCACAGCGCGGCGGCCTGCGCCGGATCGGCGACGATGCCGCCATCGACCGCCGGGTTCGCCGTCCGGGCGGCCAGGGCCAGCGCCTGCGAACGCGCGGTGACCTCGGCCGGGTCGTCACCCACCATCTCGACGAACACCCAGCCGTCACCGGCAGGAAGCGGCGGGACGGCGTCGGGGCCCTTGCGCTCGGCGACGACGTCGACGATCCGGCGGTCCAGCCCCTCGATCGCGACCGGCCCGTGCTCCAGGAGCACCGGGGTTGCATCGGCCGCCTCGGGCATCGACGGGTAGCCCAGGGCCACCGTCACCTTGTGCGGCGCGTCCCGGACCAGCCGGACCCGGGCCCGGGTGACGAAACCCAGCGTGCCCTCGGAGCCGGCGAAGAAGGAAGCCACGTCGAAGCCGTTCTCGGGCAGCAGGTGCTCCAGCGAATAGCCTGACACCTGGCGGGAGAAGGTGCCGAACTCGGTGCGGATGGTGGCCAGGTTGGCGTCGACCAGCTTCTTCAGCGCGGTCAGGGCCGGGGAGTCTGCGACCGGGGTGGTGGTCGGGTCATCGGCCGGTCCCAGAACCAGCCGCTCGCCGGAGCCGGTGACGACCTCGAGCGAGACGATGTTGTCGGCCGTGCGCCCGTAGCCGAGGGCGCGCGGGCCACAGGCGTTGTTGCCGATCATCCCGCCGATCGTGCACCGCGAGCTGGTCGACGGGTCGGGGCCGAAGCGCAGGCCGTACGGGGCCGCCCGCTGCTGCAGGTGTTCCTGCACCACGCCCGGCTCGACCACTGCCGTACGGGTCTGCGGGTCGACCTCCACGATGTCGGTCAGGTGCTTGAGCGTGTCGATCACCACGCCCTCGCCCACCGCATTGCCGGCGCAGGACGTGCCGGCCCCACGGGCGGTGACGGTCATCCGGGCCGAGCGGGCGGCAGCGAGCACGCGCTCCAGGTCCGCGGTCGAGCGCGGGTGGACCACTCCGGTCGGGACGACCCGGTAGATGGAGCCGTCCGAGGAGTACAGGCCCCGGGTCAGGGTGGTGGTGTCGTAGCTGCGGGCCAGGCCGTCGGCAGCCAGCCCGGCGGCGAACCGGTCGGCCGGGCCGGTGCCGGACTCCGTGGAGGCGGCGGGGGAGGCGGAACGGCGGGACAGCACGGACGGCAGACGCATGGAGCCATTCTGCCGCACCGGTCGCTGGGTCGATCGGAGCGCCCACCGTGCCGGTCAGGGCCGGCTGCCTGGTACGGCTACTCGCTGCGGTCGGAGTCCGCAACGGTGAGGACGGCGCCGAACACCCGGCCGAGTGCCTCGAAGTCCTCGGGGGAGACGGCGTCGACCAGGGCATGGCGCACGGAGGCGACGTGCGCCGGAGCGGCCTTCTCCAACAGCTGGTAGCCGTCCGGGGTGAGCTGGGCCCAGACGCCTCGCCGGTCACTCGGACAGGCGATCCGCTCGACCAGGCCGGCCTTCTCCAACCGCGAGACGGTGTGGGTGAGTCGGGATCGGGACTGGTGCACGGCCTCGGCGAGTTCGGACATCCGCAGCCGCCACTCGTCGGCGGCGGACAGTGCCACGAAGATCTCGTACTCGGCCAGGGACAGTCCGAAGTCGCGCAGGCAGCGGTCCAGGTAGTCATCGAGCATGTGGACGCCACGAAGGTAGGTGAGCCAGACTCGCTGCTGGTCCTCGGTCAGCCACTTCGTCGGCTCGGTCGTGGTAATGGTCATGCAGCCAGCATACGTCAACCGTTGATGCTTCAATAGTTTACGGTCCGTCCTGAGGTGAACATCACACCACGCCACCCCGGACGGTGATCGGTTCGGAAGCCCAAGAAAACCTGGCGCTGCTCGTGCCGTTCCCCCAAGGGGGTGGTTAGGCTGGGAATGCTCCGTCCGGCACACCCTGCCGAGGACCTTGGGCGATAGGCTGCCCTAGCCCTGTCCGGGCAGCCGTCACGTCCAGCTGTTGGGCGGGCAGGGTCGCAGGCGTCACCGGGAGGGTGCACGTCCTCCACACCACCACCAAAGGAGCCTCATGTCTGTCGATTCAGTCCTGGAGCAGCTCGCCAAGCCCTCTGATGCGTTCCTGGCCCGCCGTGAGGACTCGGTCGGCAAGATGTTCCTCGCCGCGGTGGAGGAGTTCGGCACGCGCCCGGCGTACCTCTACCGGGGGACCGACGACGCCTGGACCACGATGAGCTGGCTGGAGACGAAGGACGTGGTCTTCGAGGTCGCCGCCGGGCTGCTGGCGCTGGGCGTGGCGTACGAGGACCGGGTGGCGATCGCCTCGAGCACCCGGATCGAGTGGATCATGGTCGACCTCGGCATCATGTGTGCGGCCGGTGCCACCACGACGGTCTACCCGAACACCAAGGACGAGGACGTCTGGCACATCATCTCCGACTCCGGCGCCAAGATCGTCGTCGTCGAGAACGCCGAGCAGTACGACAAGGTGCGGTTGCACCGCGACAGCCTCGGCGCGGTCACCTCGGTGGTCGTCTTCGACCCCGAGGGCATCGACGACATCGACGCCGAGGGCAGCAAGGCGATCTCCTGGGAGGCCTTCCGTAAGCTCGGCCGAGAGTGGCTGGTGGCCCACCCCACCTCGGTCGACGAGGCCATCGCCTCGACCCACGCCGACACCCTGTCCACGCTGATCTACACCTCCGGCACCACCGGCCGGCCCAAGGGCGTACGCCTGGCCCACCGCTCCTGGACCTACGAGGCCTACGTCGTCGGCCAGGATATGGGTGTGCTGCAGCACGACGAGATCCACTTCCTCTGGCTGCCGCTCTCGCACGTGTTCGGCAAGTGCCTGATCTCCCTCGGCCTGGCGAGCGGACTGGTGCACGCGGTGGAGGGGGACATCTCGCGGATCGTGGAGGGCCTCGGCGAGGTCCGGCCAACGGTGATGGCGGGTGCCCCGCGGATCTTCGAGAAGGTGCGCACCGCGGTCATCCTGAAGAACCGGTCCGGCGTCTCGGCCAGGATCGCGCGCTGGGCGTTCTCGGTCGGCAAGAAGACCCTGCCGTACACCACCACGGGCCTGCGGATGCCCCGCTTGCTGGCGATCCGCCACGCGATCGCCGACAAGCTGGTCTTCTCCAAGCTCAAGAAGACGATGGGCGGCCGGATACGCTGGTTCGTCTCCGGGTCGGCGCAGCTCAACCCGCAGGTGCAGAACTGGTTCTGGGGGGCCGGCATCCCGCTGATCGAGGGCTACGGCCTGACCGAGACCGCGGCCATCACCTTCCTCGACCGCCACGACGACCCCGACCTGGGGACCGTGGGGGCGCCGGTGCCCGGCAACGAGGTGCGGATCGCCGAGGACGGGGAGATCCTGGTCAAGAGCCCTGCCCTGACCATCGGCTACCACAACCTGCCCGAGGAGTCCGCCAAGGCCTTCGACGAGGACGGCTGGTTCCACACCGGTGACATCGGCGAGCTCGACGAGCGCGGCCGGCTGCGGATCACCGACCGGAAGAAGGACCTGATCAAGACCTCCGGCGGCAAGTACGTGGCCCCGCAGAAGGTCGAGGGTGCCATCGTCAACAACATCCCGTACGTCTCCCAGGCCTTCGTGCAGGGCGACGGGCGCAAGTACATCTCGGCCCTGCTGACCCTGGACGAGCCGTCGATCATGGCGTGGGCCGAGCGGCACGGCCACACCGGCCTGACCTTCGCCGAGGTCACCCAGCTCGAGGACGTCCACGGCATGATCGGCCACTACATGGAGAAGGCGAACAGCCGCCTGGAGCGCTGGGAGACCGTCAAGCGCTTCGAGATCCTCGACCGCGAGCTCTCCGTCGCCGAAGGGGAGGTGACCCCGAGCCTGAAGGTCCGCCGCTCCGCGGTGGCCACGACCTTCGCCGACAAGCTCGCCAAGCTGTACGACGACGAGGAAGTCGAGTGAGCGAGTACGTCTACCGGGCCCGGGTGCGCTGGGCCGACCAGGACTCCCAGGGACACGTCAACAACGTCACCTACCTCGACTACATGCAGGAGGCGCGGGTCGACTGGATCCTGAACGGACCCCAGGCCCACATGCTCGGCGAGGGCGTCCTGGTGGTGGCACACCACATCGAGTACGTCGCGCAGTCGCAGTTCTGCCCCGAACCGATCATCATCCGGATGTGGGTGACCGACCTGGGCGGTGCCCGGTTCGGCGTGTCGTACACCATCTTCCAGGGCGAGACCCTGGTCGCCCGGGCCACGACCACGATGGCGACGTACGACGTGGACGGCCACCGGCTGCGCCGGCTGACCGCCGAGGAGCGGGCCTGGCTGCAGGAGTACGCCGGTCCGGCCCAGGACTTCCGGCCAGTGCCCAAGGCGCCGGTGGACTGGGTCTCCGGGATCGGCTACGAGTACCCGCTGCGGGTGCGGTGGTCCGAGCTCGACCCGTACGGCCACGTGAACAACGTCAGCTACCTGACCTACCTGCAGGAGGCGCACATCGCGGCGCTGGAGGAGCCCCGCCGCGACCTGCCCTGGGGCGGGCCCTCCGACGAGCGGACCTGGGTGGTGGCCGCCCAGGACATCGCCTACAAGGTGCCGATGGGCTACCAGGTCGAGCCGTACCTCTGCGAGGTGGTGGTGCTGCGCGTGGGCACGTCCTCGATCACCTTCGAGATGCGGATCCACGACCCGCACGTCGACATCACCTACGCGGTCGGCCACCAAGTGCTGGTACACGCCGACCGGCACGGGATCCCGGTCCCGGTCCCCGACGTGCTGCGTGAACGGCTGCGCCCGCTGACCCTCACCGACCGGCGTACGGACCCCTGGCCGGGCTAGTCAGCGCCGCTGCAACCACACGGTCTGGTCGACCCCCAGCCGCCCGTCCTGCACCGGGCCAGAGCTGAGCAGTACCTCGGCACCGGCCGGCAGCGGCACCGCAACCTCGGAGAGGTTCACCCAGCAGGCGAAGCCGGGGTCGCGGTCGAAGGCGAGCACCTCGGTGGGGGCCGATCCGTCCCACACCAGCTCGCCGTCGCCGAGGGCCGGGTGGCTGCGGCGCACGGCCAGAGCGGCACGGTACAGCTCCAGGAACGAGTCGGGGTCACCGTCCTGGGCCGCGACCGTACGATCCGACCAGTCCGGTTGGGGCAGCCACGGGGCGGCGACCGCGTCATCCGGGCTGAAGCCGAACGGAGGGCGGTCACCCGACCAGGGCAGCGGCACCCGACAGCCGTCGCGGCCCTTCTGGGTGTGGCCGGAGCGCTCCCAGGTCGGGTCCTGCAGCACGCTCTCCGGCAGGTCCACCTCCTCGAGCCCGAGCTCGTCACCCTGGTAGACGTACGCCCCGCCCGGCAGGGCCAGCTCCAGCAGCGCCGCGGCCCGGGCCCGCCGCCGACCGAGGACCAGGTCCTCGGTCGGGTCGGAGCCCTTGCGGCTGCGCACGCCCAGGCCCCGTCCGGCCTGGTACGGCGCCCCGGTGACGGCCCGCCCGTAGCGGGAGGCCACCCGGGGCTGGTCGTGGTTCGCCAGCACCCAGGTGCACGGTGCGCCCAGCCTCGCGAAGGCGGTCAACGTGTCGTCGATCATGGCCCGTTGCGACGGGTACGACCACTCGGTCAGCAGCGCGTCGAAGTTGAAGGCGGTGTGCAACCGGCCCAGGGCGGTGTAGGCGGCCAGTCGGGGGCTGGGGCCGAGGTAGGCCTCGGCCACGAACACCCGGGGTCCCTGGGGGTCGTCGGCATACTCGTCGGCGACCGTGCGCCAGCGGCGGTGGATCGCCTCCAGCTCGGGTCGGTCGTAGAACGGGTGGCCGGGGTACTTGGGCTGGCCGGAGACGCCCGCGACGGCCTGGTCGGGGAGATCGGGCAGGGCCATGTCCTTGGCACAGGCGTCGGCGACATCGATCCGGAACCCGTCCACGGCCCGGTCGAACCAGAAGCGCAGCACGTCGTCGAACATCGCGGCGACGCCCGGATGGGTCCAGTTCCAATCCGGCTGCTCGGGCGCGAACAGGTGCAGGTACCACTGCTCGGGGACACCGTCCGGGCCGACCACCCGCTCCCAGGCCGAGCCGCCGAAGTGGGCCGGCCAGTTGTTGGGCGGCTCGTCACCACCGGGTCCCCGGCCGTCACGGAAGATGAACCACTCCCGTTCCGGCGAGCCCGGCCCCGCCGTCAGGGCCGCCCGGAACCGCTCGTGCTCGACCGAGCAGTGGTTCGGCACCAGGTCGACCAGCACCCGCAGCCCCAGCTCGTGGGCCCGCGCGATCAGCTCGTCGGCCTGCTCCAGGGTGCCGAACCGCGGGTCGATGTCACAGTAGTCGGCGACGTCGTAGCCGCCATCGGCCAGCGGTGACGGGTACCAGGGGGAGATCCAGATCGCCTCGGCACCCAACCGGGCCACGTGGTCCAGACGGGCGATGATGCCGGCGAGATCGCCCTCACCGTCGCCATTCGCATCGGCGAAGGACCGTGGGTAGATCTGGTAGACCACGGCACGGCGCCACCAGTCGGGGTCGGACAGCGGTGAGGGGTGCGCAGGCTGCTCGGTCACACCGAGCAGCCTAACCCGGGCAGCGGTCCGATCCTGGGAGCTACTCCTTGCCCGCCTTCGGGGGCGTCATGTCCCGGCCCTCGGGGGCGTTGACCATCACGTCGGCGGCGTAGACCAGGTAGGTCCACAGCTCGTCGCGGGCCTCCTTGTCCATCTCCACCGACCCGACCGCGTCGTGCATGCACTCCAGCCAGTTGTCGCGCTGGGTCGGGGTGATGGTGAACGGGTCGTGGCGCATCCGCAGCGCCGGGTGGCCGCGCTGCTCGGAGTAGGTCGTCGGGCCGCCCCAGTACTGCTCGAGGAACAGCCGGAGCCGATCCTCGGCCGGGCCCAGGTCCTCCTCCGGGTACATCGCGTGCAGGTCGGGGGTCTTGCGGACGTTCTCGTAGAAGCGGTGCACGATGGCGCGGAAGGTCTCCGCGCCCCCCATCCGCTCGTACGGGGTCTTCTCGGGCTGGGCGGGCTGCTCGGGAGCAGACGGGTTCTCGCTCATGGATTCCTCTCGGGTGGTCGCCGTCAGCGGCGGTAGGTGATGTGACCGCGGCACACCGTGAGGCGCACCGGATCGGGCAGGTCCCGGCCGGCGTACGGATTGTTGCGGGACAGGGAGGCGGTGTCGGCCGGGTCGACCGCGTGGCGGGCGATCGGGTCGACCAGACACAGGTTGGCCGGTTCCCCGGGGGCGACCGGCCGCCCCTGGTCGGCCAGGCCCAGCAGGGCGGCGGGGGCGTACGACATGCGGTCGGCCACTGCCTCCCAGTCGAGCAGGCCGGGACTGACCAGGGTGTCCAGCACCACGGCCAGTGACTGCTCCAGGCCGACCATGCCCGGACGTGCGTCGACGAACGCATGGTCCTTGTCCTGTGGGGCGTGCGGGGCGTGGTCGGTGGCGATCATGTCGATCGTCCCGTCGGCGACGGCCTGGCGCAGCTCGGCGACGTGGTCGGCGGTCCGCAGCGGCGGGTTGACCTTGAAGGTCGTGTCGTAGCCGACCAGTAGGTCGGTGGTGAGGAGCAGGTGGTGCGGGGTCGCCTCGGCGGTGACCCGGACGCCGCGGGCCTTGGCGGCACGGATCACCGCCAGGGTCTCCTTCGCCGAGACGTGACAGACGTGGTAGCGCGAGCCGGTGAGGGCGGCCAGTTCGACGTCGCGGGCGACGATGCCGGCCTCCGCGGCGACCGGCCAGCCGCCCAGTCCCAGTCGTCCGGAGACCTCACCCTCGTGGCAGCACGCGTCGGGGCCGGCCAGTCGGGGGTCCTGGGCGTGCTGGGCCAGCACGCCGTCGAAGGTCCGGATGTACTCGAACGCCCTGCGCATCACCTGGGAGTCGTCGACACACAGACCGTCGTCGGAGAAGCACCGGGTGCCGGTGGCACGGTGGATCAGGGCAAGTTCGGCGAGCTGCTCACCGGCCAGGCCCTTGGTGATCGCCCCGCACGGAATGACCACGCAGGCACCCTGCTCGGCGGAGATGGTCGCGACCTCCCGGGCGATGTCGGCGGTATCGATGACCGGGGAGGTGTTGGCCATCGCCTGCACCGCGGTGAAGCCGCCGCGGGCGGCCGCGGCGGTGCCGGTGCGGATCGTCTCGGCGTCCTCCCGGCCCGGCTCGCGCAGGTGCACGTGCGGGTCGACCAGGCCCGGCAGCGCGACCAGCCCGGTCCCGTCGAGGCGCTCGACGTCGGCGGGGGCCAAGGCCGGGTCGCCGAAGCGATCCCCGTCGACGAACACGTCACCGACGATCCCGTCGGTCCGGGTGACCCCGGTGATCAGCAGGCGGCTGGGGGTGCTCGCGCTGAGGGGGGTCACGGTCATGCCGGGAGTCCTTTCGTTTCGATGATGTCGGCCGGGGAGATCGTCTCGTCGCCGCCGAGCAGGTGGTAGAGCACGCTCATCCGCACCGCGACGCCCGCGGCGACCTGGTCCAGGACGCGCGATCCGGCGGCGTCAGCGGCATCGGGGGAGATCTCGAGCCCGCGGTTCATCGGGCCGGGATGGAAGATCGCCGCCTCGGGGCGCAACATGGCCAGTCGGTCCCGGGTCAGTCCGTAGCCGATGGTGTACTCGCGGGGGGTCGGGAAGTAGCCGCCGTGCATGCGTTCCCGCTGGACCCGCAGCATCATCACCACGTCGGCCTCGGGCAGGACGGCGTCGAGGTCATTGCCGGTCTCGCACGGCCAGGAGTCCACCCCGGAGGGCATCAGGGTCGGCGGGGCGACCAGCACGACCCTCGCGCCGAGGGTCTGCAGCAGCAGCACGTTGGAACGGGCGACCCGGGAGTGCGTCACGTCGCCAACGATGGCGACCGTACGCCCGGACCAGTCGGCCTCGGGGTCAGCGGTCACTGCCCGGAAGTGGTGGCGCATGGTGAACGCGTCAAGCAGCGCCTGGGTGGGATGCTCGTGGGTGCCGTCGCCGGCATTGACCACGCAGCAGTTGGTCCAGCCGGCGGCCTGGGCCGGGGCGCCGGAGGCGGGGTGGCGGATCACCAGGGCGTCGACGCCCATCGCCGACAGGGTCAGCACGGTGTCGCGAAGGGACTCGCCCTTGCTGACCGACGACCCCTTGGCGGACACGTTGATCACGTCGGCCGACAGCCACTTGCCGGCGATCTCGAACGACGAGCGGGTGCGGGTGGAGTCCTCGAAGAACAGGTTGACGACCGTGCGGCCACGCAGTGCCGGCAGCTTCTTGATCCGGCGCGACTGCACCTCCTGCATCTGCTCGGCCAGGTCGAGGACGGAGACGGCTTCTTCGCGACCCAGGTCGCCGGTGGACAGTAGATGACGCATCAGCGGACCTTCTCGGGGCGGGCGATCGTGACACGGGAGACCGGGTCGACCTCGTCGAGCTCGACCCGGACCTGCTCCTCGGCGGCCGTCGGCAGCGACTTGCCGACCACGTCGGCCCGGATCGGCAGCTCCCGGTGGCCGCGGTCGACCAGCACGGCGAGGCGTACGGCGCGCGGGCGGCCGATGTCCTTCAGCGCCTCGAGGGCCGCAGAGACCGTACGACCGGAGAACAGCACATCGTCGACGAGCACCACGATGGCATCGTCGATCGGGCCGGGCATCCGCGTCGGGCCGACCGTGCGGGTCGGCTGGTGGCGCAGGTCGTCGCGATAGAAGGTGATGTCGAGCTCGCCGATGGGGAACGGGCGGCCCTCGATCTCTTCCATCGCGGCTCCCAGCCGGCGGGCCAATGGCACGCCGCGGGTCGGGATGCCCACGACGACCAGGCTGTCGGCATCGTGGTCGTCCTCCAGCACCTGGTGGGCCATCCTCACGATCGCCCGGGAGATCTCATCGGCGTCCATCACCTCGTGGGGGGTGGTCCGCTCCGCCTCGACCAATGGGGTCCTCCGTCCCACACCCGTCCTCGGGTGCCTCAAGCCTGTTCGTACCGACGCGTGCCGCCCGGCAACTGCCTGCCGATGGTCACGCCGCAGCACCGTCTGCGCATCTACGGGGCCCGGATTTCGGGCGGGCCTGTAACATATGCGGGCGGTCTGCACTACCGTAGGGTACGTGAGTGACCTTGTCAGTGTGATTGCGCCCCTCGTGACCGGATTCGTGCCGCTGCAGACCCTTCCTGGGTGGCCGACGGTCCCGGAAGTCTCCCTCGTGGACAACCTGGTGTGGATCCTGCTCATCCCGGGGGCGGTGGCCATCGTCGTGGCGGTGATCGCGCTCACCGCGGCAAGGGGCAAGGAGGATCCCTCCCTGCACCCGCCGACCGAGGCCGAACCGTTGATGATCGGCGGCAACGGGCCGAATGCCCCGGCGCTGACCGCCGGTGGCGCGAAGGGTGAGGGATCGACCGGAGGCAGCCATGCGAGCTGGTGACCGACTGCTGCCCGATGACGTCGCGCACATCGAGTGGGCGACGCGTCGGGCCGAGGAGAACTCCGGCTTCATCTTCACCGTCTACGTGGCCGAGCCCGACCTGGCCGGTACTGTCCCCGACCGTGCCCACGCCCTGCATGCAGGCCTGCCGGACCGTGACCGAGCGGTGTTGGTCTACGTCGACCCGCAGCGCCGGGAGCTGCAGATCGTGACCGGCGCCGAGACGACCCGGACGCTCACCGACACCGAGTGCCGGCTCGCCGCCGCGACAATGGTCTCCAGCTTCGTGGCCGGCGACCTGGCCGGAGGGCTGGTGAGCGGCGTCTCCCAGCTCGGCGAGGCCGCCCGCGGCCTGCGCGCCCACCACGTGGCCAACGAGCCACTCCAGCACTGACCGGACTGAGCCGTCAGGTCCGTCGATCGAACCTGCCGGTCCACGGGTCGGTGACCAACTCGGAGACCTCGACCTCGAGCCCGTCGGTTCCTTCGAAGTGCCCGGCCAGCCGGCGGGCCAGCACGGGCAGCCAGGTCGACTCCGCGGCCCAGTGGCTGATGTCGACCAGGGCGGGTCGATCCGGGTCCAGCTGGGCCCACTCCAGGAACTCCCCGGCCGGATGGTGCCGCAGGTCGGAGGTCACGTAGCAGTCCACGCCCAGCGCCCGGGCCCGGTCGAGCAGGGAGTCCCCGGCTCCGGCCAGCACCGCCACCCGGCGGATCGTTCGGGTCGGGTCACCACCGATCCGGACCCCGCCGGCGGTCACCGGGAGGGCGTCGGCCACCTGCTGGCCGAAGGCCTCCAGGCTCAGCCCGAGCGACAACTCCCCGACCCGGCCCAGCCCGGTCCGGGCCGGCTCCGGGGCAGTCTCGACAATGTGCCAGGCCGGCGTCTCGTACGGGTGGGCGGCCAGCAGGGCAGCCACGACCGGGCGGCGACGCGAGCGCGGCAGCACCATCTCCAGCCGCATCTCGTCCACGTGCTCGACCCGTCCGACCGCACCGACGTACGGTTCCGCTCCCTCGAGCGGGCGGAACGCTCCGGTCCCGGGTCCGGCGAAGTGACAGGAGTCGTACGATCCGACCTGCCCGGCACCGGCTTCCGTGAGCGCGCCGACCACCGCATCGAGGTGGTCGGGCGGGACGAACGTGACCAGGTTGTCCAGGCCGGGGGAGGGGCGGTCATCCATCGGCACCTGGTCGTGCAGCCCGATCGCGGTCGCCAGCGCCTCCCCGACCCCGCCGTGGGCAATGTCGGCGTTGGTGTGGGCGGCCCACAGCCCGATCCGGTGTTCGGCGAGGCGGAGCACCATGGCGCCCTTGGGCTCGTCGGCGTTGACCAGATGGGTGCCGCGCAGCAGCAGCGGGTGATGCGCGACGATCAGGTCGGCACCGGTCTCGATCGCCTGCTCGACCACCGCCAGGGTGACGTCGACGGTGCACAGCACCTTGGTGACCGGCCAGCGGCGGTCCCCGACGACCAGCCCGACCCGGTCCCAGGCCTCGGCCGTGCCAGGGGGATACCAGCACTCCAGAACCGGCAGGACATCACCGAGGGTCGCCACCTCAGACCTCGGGGTCTGAGGTGAAGCCGTGCGAGTGATCCGGCATGACGTCGAGACCCTCCTCGCCGATCGCTGCGGGCTCCCTGCCCGGCGGCTGCTCGCCACCGGGGACCTCCTCGCCGATCGCCGTCTGGGCGTCCCCGCCCGCGTCCTGCTCGAACCGGGCACGGGCCACCGACTGGGCATGCAGCGAGCGCAGCGCGTCGTCGCGGCTCTCCGCCAGAGACCGACGGATCGGGGTGGTCAGCTCGTGCTCCGCCATGAAGGTGTCGAGCCTGGCCAGGAACTCCTGGTCGGCGAGATGGGAGGGGAACAGGTACTCCAGGACATTCTCGCGCAGCACGATGCCCTTCCTGTCCCAGCCGGCCTCCCCGGCCGACATCAGCTCGACCACGTCGAGGTAGCGCTCGGCGTACGGGCGCAGCACCTCCTCCTGGCCGCGGCGCCAGAAGGACTGGCAGATGCTGCGCTGGGTCTCGTTGGGTACGTCGTCGGCGGCCGTGGCCAGGCGCCAGGCCTCCGCCTTCGAGACCGGGTCCGGGCGGGCCGCCCGTGCCGCGGCCGCGTGCTGCTCGCCGGTGATGGTGCGGTCGCGTTCCAACTCGGCGTCGATGGTCGCCTTGTCGGCCAGGCCGAGGCGGGCGAGCTGGGTCAGCAGGTGCCAGCGCAGGTCGGTGTCGAACTTCAGGCCGGGCACCTCCTCCTCCCCGGCGTACCAGGCGCGGACGACCTCCGCGGCCGCAGGGCTCTCGGCGGCCGATGCGAGGGCGCGGACGAAGGTGAGCTGGTAGTCCGAGCCCGGTTCGGACCCGGCCAGGAGCCGGGCCAGGGCCTTCTCCAGCCCGGTGGTCAGGTCGGCGCGCTGCTCCGGCGGGGCGTAGAACGCCAAGGCGGTCTGGACCTGCCCGAGCGTGCGCTGGACGGCGCTGCGGTCGGTCTCCCGGCCCACCGCGTTCAGCACCATGGCCTGGTAGTCGCTGGCGAGCATCTCCCCGTCACGGGTCATGTCCCAGGCCGCGCTCCAGCAGACCGCACGGGCCAACGGCGAATCGATGTCGCCGAGGTGGTCCACGACGGTCGCCAGCGAACGCTCGTCCAGCCGGACCTTGGCGTACGTCAGGTCATCGTCGTTGAGGAGGACCAGGTCCGGACGGGAGACCCCGACCAGCGGCTTGACCTCGGTGAGCTCGCCGTGCAGGTCGAGCTCGATCCGCCGGGTGCGGGTCAGCGTGGACTCGTCGACCCGCTTGTACAGGCCGATCGCCATCCGGTGGTTCCGGGCGACCGGGTAGTCCGGCGGCAGGTACTGGTGCACCTCGAAACGGGTGAACCGGTCCTCGTCGTCGCACTCGAACTCGGCGGCCACGGTGCTCACGCCGGGAACCTGCAGCCATTGGGCGGCCCAGTCGGTCAGGTCACGACCGGAGGCCGCCTCCAGCGCATCGAACAGGTCCTGCAGCGTGGTGTTGCCGTACGCGTGATCGGTGAAGTACTGCCGGACGCCCTGCAGGAAGCTGTCCCGGCCGACGTACGCCACCAGCTGGCGCAGCGCCGCGGCGCCCTTGGCGTAGGTGATGCCGTCGAAGTTGGAGGCGACCGCGTTGAGGTCGACCATGTCCGCGGCGATCGGGTGGGTGGTCGGCAACTGGTCCTGGCGGTAGGCCCAGGCCTTTCGCTGGTTGGCGAAGGTCACCCACGGCTGCTCGGGGTCCTCGTGGTACTCGGCCATCGCGAAGTGCGAGGCCCACTCGGCGAACGACTCGTTCAGCCACAGGTCGTCCCACCAGGACATGGTCACCAGGTCGCCGAACCACATGTGGGCCATCTCGTGCAGGATGGTGTTGTCGCGGCTCTCGTACGCCGCCGCGGTCACCCGGGAACGGAACAGCAGGTCGTCGCGGAAGGTGATGCAGCCGGCGTTCTCCATCGCCCCGGCATTGAACTCCGGAACGAAGGACTGGTCGTACGTGCCGAACGGGTACGGGGTGCCAAAGGCCTTCTCGAAGACCTCGAAGCCCTTCTTCGTGGTGTCGAAGATCCGGTCGGCGTCCAGGGCCCCGACCATCGACTCCCGGCACAGGATCGACAGCGGGATGTCGCCGTTGGGTCCGCTGTAGGTGTCCAGGACGCGGTGGTAATTGCCGGCCACCAGGGCGGCCAGGTAGGTCGAGATGCGAGCGGTCGGAGCGAAGTCCCAGCTGGCGTACGCCTGTCCCCACTGGTCCCAGCCGTGCAGCGGGTGGCTCTCCGGCAGCGGGACGGGATCGACCGCCGCGGCGTTGGACACGACGGTCCAGGAGCTTGGTGCGACGACAGACAGCTGGAAGGTCGCCTTCAGGCTGGGCTGCTCGAAGTTGGCGAACATCCGGCGGGCGTCGGCGACCTCGAACTGCGTGTACAGGTAGAGGCGCTGGTCGGCCGGGTCGATGAAGCGGTGCAGGCCCTCACCGGTGTGCGAGTAGCGGCACAACGCGACGACGGTCAGTTCGTGAGCGCCCTCGGACAGGGACAGGGGGAGCCGGGCGCCGTCGAAGGCGGCGGTGTCGAGCGGCTGGCCGTCCAGGGTGGCCTCGAGTACCGCGTCCGCGACCAGGTCGATCCACGTCGAGCCGGCGGCACTGGAGAACTCGACGGTCGAGCTGGACACGAAGGTCGCGTCGGGGTCGGCCAGGGGGGAGCCGTCGGGGGCCCGCCCGGTGAGGTCGACACGGACACGGTAGGCATCGGTCCGGACCAGATCGGCCCGGCCGTGGGCCTCCTCGCGCGTGATGTTCTCGGAGTACAAAGCGTCACCTTCGTGTCGTCGGAGCCTGCGAACAGGCTGTCCGGGATGTCGATATTTACCCCTGCGTCACCGTCAGAGTAGCGTTCAACTGTGCCGACCCAGTGGATATCGGCCCGTGCCCGGCCGAATCGCCGTCACATTGTCATCATTCGGGAGTGCGGTTGAGGGTTTGTCATTCGGTGCGGGCATTGTGCTGGGTCCGTCGTCTGCTCCTCGAGTCGGTCCGACCTGGTGCCGCCGGCGGTCGGCGCCAGGAGGAACGATCTGTTCCGGGACTGGCGCGGAGAACCTAGTCTGGCGGCATGAGTGAAACCGCAACCATCATGACCGACATCCAGACCGCTGCCGACGAGGCCCAGCGCGAGCAGGCCGGCGTGCAGCAGGTGGACTTCTGGTTCGACCCGCAGTGCCCGTGGGCCTGGATGACCTCGCGCTGGATGCTGGAGGTGGAGAAGGTCCGCCCGGTGCGCACCGTCTTCCACGTGATGAGCCTGTCGGTCCTGAACGAGGGCCGCGATGAGCTGCCCGAGGACTACAAGGAGTCGATGGCCAAGGCCTGGGCGGCTGTCCGGGTGGCCCTGGCGGTCGAGGAGCAGTACGGCTCGGAGAAGCTGCGCGACTTCTACACCGCGATCGGGACCCGCTTCCACCCCAACGGCGAGCCCCGCGAGCGCGCCACCATCGAGAAGGCCCTGGCCGATGTCGACCTGCCGGTGGAGCTGGCCGATGCCGGCTACACCGACGCCAATGACGAGGCGCTGCGCCGCTCCCACCACGAGGGGATGGACCCGGTCGGCGACGAGGTCGGCACCCCGGTGATCCGGATCAACGGCAAGTCGCTGTTCGGCCCGGTCATCTCGCCGGCACCGAAGGGTGAGGCCGCCGGGCGGCTGTTCGATGGCGTGGCCCTGGTGACCGAGTACGACGGTTTCTGGGAGCTGAAGCGTTCACGCACGGTCGGCCCGATCTTCGACTGATCGCAGCCGAGGGACTCCGGCTCCTGGCCCTGTGACGCGGCTCCTGGACCTGTGGTGGTCGCCCCTCAGCGGGTGGAGGTCCACCGGGTGACACTGCCACGGAGGAACTCCTGCCAGACCTCCGCAGTGGTCAGGGAGCCGCGCGCGTCCAGGCGGCCCAGCACCATCCGCACCGACGCGCGGGTGGCCCGGTCCCAACCGCCGGTGACCGGCGTCGGGACCGACCAGACATGGGTGCAGATCGCCTGCACCGCATGGTTCTGCACCCGGGAGCGACCGGTGAACGTCGACCGGTCCGGTCCGGAGACCCCGTTGTCGACATGGATGTGGTTGGCGTGCGCGTCGTTGTACAGGTAGGTAAGGACGTACGCGAAGTGGGCGTGCAGGCTCGCCGCGAGCGCCCAGTACGCCGGCAGCCGGCCCTCGGCCGGGTCGGCGCCCCACAGGTCGTAGCGGCACGAGGCGACTTCCCGGGAGTCGCCGATCACCGCGGCGATGTCGAACGCACGCCCGCTGTGGTGCCAGGAGTCGCAGGCGTCGTCGCCGAGCCAGGCCCCGTAGGTGCCCAGGGCGGTGGTGGTCGTGCCGGTGAGGGCGTTCCAATCGGCGACCCAGGCCGCGAACTGGTCGGCGAAGGCCGGCTCGACCCGGAACGACATCTCCCGGCCGGTCACCGCGTAGACCAGCCGGGCCCCGCCGAGGGTGGCGTACGTCCCCATCGCGTCGGCGTCGACGCAGGTCGCCCGCCCCGGTCGTGTCGGGGGAGCAGGGACCAGGTCGGAGCACCCGCCCAGCAGGGCCGGAGCGGCGACCGCGGCGGCCAGTCCGCGCATCAGGGTGCGGCGTGCCACCCGAGGATCCTGCGCTGATCGTCCGTTCCGGGTGCTTGCCACCCCCCAACCATAGAGATGCGGCACCAATCGGCGCGGTGCCATAGTGTCCGCATGCGCGTTCACATCAGCACCGACCATGCCGCATTCGACCTGAAGAACTTCCTGGTCGAATCCCTCACCGCCGAGGGCCACGAGGTCATCGACCACGGAGCCCACGAGTTCGACGGGCAGGACGACTACCCCGACTTCATCATTCCTGGCGCGCAGGCGGTGGCGGACGACCCTGGCTCCCTGGGCATTGCCCTCGGCGGTTCGGGCAACGGCGAGAACATCGCCTCGAACAAGGTGCCCGGTATCCGGTGCGCCCTGGCCTGGAACATCGAGATCGCCCAGCTCGCCCGCCAGCACAACGATGCGAACGTCATCGCGATCGGTGGGCGCCAGCACGAGAAGGAGTTCGCTCTGGAAATGGTGCAGGCGTTCCTCAGCACGCCCTTCTCCGGTGACGAGCGCCACCGGCGCCGGATCGACAAACTGTCCGCGTACGAGGCCCAGCGCTGACCCGGACCACGAGGCTGCGCCGTCCTGAGCGTACGAGGCCGGTTGGCCCGGGCTCGGTCAGCGCGGCCGGCGACCCAGCCGCTTCAGCATCGCCTCGGCGGCGGCCTCGGCCTCGGCTTCGTCCTCCGGTCGGGGACGGGACACCTCCCGGGCCCGAAGTGCCCGGTCGTGGGTGACCAGGCTGGAGATGCCGTCGCGACCGAAGTCCCGTGGCACCGGCTCACCGGGCCTCGGCCCGCTGTCGGGAGCCGGCTTCCCGGCCGCGTCCCTCGGGTCCTGCCAGTCGTGCTGGTCTGGGTTCTTCCGGTTCGCGCCGCCGCGCCCCGCGCCGGCGGTCGACCGGTTGCTGCTCGTCCGCTGTCGCCGGCCCGATCGTGATGCCATGCCGCTAGCCTAGACAGACGTCGTCGACCGTGGCGAGGTCCAGGAGGTTGTTCCGTGCCAGAAGGCCATGTGCTGCATCGGCTCGCCGACGAGCTGACCTGTGCCTTCGGCGGGCGTCGACCCCGGATCAGCAGTCCGCAGGGCAGGTTCGCCGCCGAGGCTTTACTCCTGGACGGGACGACGCTGCGGCAGGCGAGCGCGGTCGGCAAGCACCTGTTCATCGACTTCGAGGACGAGCGGGTGGTGCACATCCACCTCGGTCTGATCGGCAGGATGGCGATCGGACCGGTCGGGCCGGTGGTCGGCCAGGTCCGGCTGCGGTTGGCCACCGACACCATCGCCGCCGACCTGCGTGGACCCCAGGGCTGCCGGCTCACCGACCCGGACCACGCGGCCGCGATGGTCGCCCGGCTGGGCCCGGACCCGCTGGACCCCGCAGCCGATCCCGACATCCTGCTCGACCACGTCCGACGCCTGCGCAGACCGGTCGCCACGGTGCTGCTGGACCAGGGCGTGCTCGCCGGCGTCGGCAACGTCTACCGGGCCGAGGTCCTGTTCCGACTCGGGCTCGATCCGCTCACCCCGGCAGCCGCCCTGCCAGCCGACACCTGGCGGGCCCTGTGGGACGACCTGGTCCTGCTGATGGCCGAGGGCAAGCGGCTGGGGCGGATCGACACCGTACGGCCCGCCCACACCCCGGAGGCGATGGGCCGCCCGCCACGGGTCGACGACCACGGCGGCGAGGTCTACGTCTACCGCCGTACGGACCAACCGTGCCTGGTCTGCGGCACCCCGATCCGGCGCCGTGACCTGGCCGGCCGTAATCTCTACTGGTGCCCGACCTGCCAGGGAGGACGCTGATGGCCGGCCATGAACTGCGCTGGGGTGAGGCGGTCCTCACCTTCGACGAGCGCGGCACCCTCCGTTCGCTCGTGCACGACCAGTGGGGGCCCTACCTGGCCGGGCTGGATATCCGGGTCGTGGGCACCGAGACCACCGGCCCGCTGGTGACGCTGGACGAGGACGAGGTCGAGGTGCGCCACCGCGGGCCGGTGCAGCTCGACATCCGGCACAGCGTGCTCGGCGGCTGGGACCAGCGGATCGTGGCGACCAACGTCTCCGGATCCGCCCGGGCCGCGACCGTCCGGCTGGTCCCGGTGCCGGCCCGCGACTGCCTGCTGTGGTGCTGGAGCGCCGGGGCCGAAGCGGCCTGGCTGGCCGCACCGCGCGGCGACGGCCCGCTGCTGGTCGTCCGCCAGCGGCAGGGCAGCACCACCGACCCCGATGGCTTCGAGCTGGGGCACCAGTCGCGCTGGGAGCCGGGCGAACGCCGGCTGTGGCACTGGCGGGCCGAATGGCTGCCCGACCATCGGGCCGCCGCAGCGGTGCTGCCCCGCTGGTGGCCCGCCGCGGTCGACCTGCCCGATGCCGAACCACTGGTCATCGACGACCTGGATCACGCCCTCGACGACGACGGCGAGTTCGACCTCGCCCTGGTCGACGACACCATGGAGGTGCTCCCGGTCGCCGGGCAGCGGCGCGCGACCGTACGACTCAACGGCGCCCGCGGCTCGGTCCTGGTCGAGACGCACTGGGCCCCGCCGCTGGAAACAGTGGTCCAGATCTGGGCCTCCCACGTCCTGGACCGGGCGATCACCTCCGGGCTGGGCCGCACCGACCTGCTCGGCACCTCGGCCGCTGCAGCCCTGGTCCTGGTGGTGCTGGCCGGACCGGGCGCCGCCGACCCCTTGCGCACCCTCGACACCGTCGAATCGTCGATGCCGGGGCTGCTGCGCGCCGATCCGGGCCCGGAGGCCGTGCTGGCCTGTCTTGGCCTGCATGCGGCGACGGGCGACCGGGACTGGCTGGAGCCTGCAGTCGACCTGGTCATGACCATGCCGCCGAGCCCCCTGGGGGCCGTGGCGGCGATGAACCTGGTCACCACGTTGGCCGCCGCAGGCGACGATCCCGGCCCGGCAGCCGGAGCGCTGGCCCGGGCCGCCGCCTACTGCGCCGCCGGCTTCGACGAGGAGGGCCAGCCGATCCCCGATGACGTACGGGCCGAGTACGCCGTGGTGCTGGGGGTCGGGCGCTGGGACGGGCGACTACGGGATGTCGCGCGTCGGCTGGGGCGTCGGCTCGGCGGCGGCCTGCCCGGCCATCCGCCCGGTGGCTTCGACGCCGAGCGCACTGCCCGGGAGGTGCTGCTGCTGCGCATGCTGGACGAGCGTGGCGCCGCCGAGATGGAGCAGGAGTGGCTGGTCGGTCCGGCCGGGCTCGCCGAGCGCATCGGTCGACGGCTGCTGGCCGACCTGGTCGCCGACGCGGAGGGCAGGACCGGCCCTGGCATCGGCTCCGGGCCGGAAGGGGATCCGGATGCGGCCGTGGCGTACGGGGCGCGGGTCTTGCTGCCGATGGTGCTCGCCCAGGAGTGGTGAGTCCGCCAGCAGTGGTGGTAGGACAGCACGGAGGGCCCGGATCCCGAAGGATCCGAGCCCTCTGCTGCGGTCGTCCGACCCTGGGGTGTTCAGTCAGTGGCGATGGCGCGCAACACGTCCATCCGGCCGGCGATCCTGGCCGGGGCCGCGGCCGCGAGCACGCCCACCAGGGCAGCGGCGGCAAGGAACGCCACGACCTGCGGCCAGGGGATCACCAGCGTGCCCAGGCCCTGGTCGGCCATGCCCATCCGCAGTGCCGAGCCGAACACCAGGCCCAGCCCGATGCCGAGTGCGGAGCCGAGCAGCGCGATCACGACGGATTCCAGGGTGATCATCCGCCCGGTCTGTCGGCGGGTGAGGCCGATGGCGCGCAACAGACCGATCTCGCGGGTCCGCTCGACCACCGACAGGGCGAGCGTGTTGACGATGCCGAGGACCGCGATGATGACCGCCAGTGCCAGCAGCGCGTAGACCACCGAGAGCATCTGCTCGATCATGCCGGTCTGCTGCTCGGCGTACTCGGCCTGGTCCATCACCGAGACCAGCGGCAGGTCGGCGGTCAGCTGCTCGATCCGGGCCATGACATCGGCCTTGTCGGCCCCCGCGGTCAGGTCGACCGTGGCCATGTAGGTCAGGTCGTCGTTGCCCAGGTCGCCCAGGCCCTGCAGGGTGGTGACGATCGGGTCGGTGGTGATGCCGTCGTCGAGGGTGAAGATCCCGCTCACCGTCATCTCCAGGGGCTGGCGGTCGCGCAGGCTCATCATCTCCATGGTGTTGCCGAGCGCCAGGTCGTGCTCGTCGGCGTAGTCCTGGAGGACCATCACCTCCCGAGGCGTGTCCGGGGCGGTGCCCTGTGCGAGCTGCTGGCCGAACAGCTTGTCGAACGCCTCCGGATCCTGGCCACCGACCCACTGCGGATCACCGTCGACCATCGTGGTCAGGCTCCGCGACTCGTACACGTCGGCCACACCGGGCTCGTTGCGGATGTCCTCGGCGACCGAGCCGGAGAAGCCGGTGAAGTTGACCGCCATCAGCATGACGTCGCCACGGATGGACTCGTCGATGCCCTCGCGGATCGAGGTCCTGGCGGACGCCCCGAGCACGGCAAGCGTGGTGACCAGGGTCATCCCGATCATCAGGGAGGAGGCGGTGGCGGCGGTCCGGCGGGGCTGTCGCACCGCGTTCAACTGGGCCAAGTGGCCGACCGTGCCGAACACGGCGCGGTAGAGGCGTCCGAGCAGCCAGATCAGCGGCCGGCCGGCCACCGGGCTGGTCATCGTGACCCCGAGCATGACCAGCAGGGCGCCGACGCCGATGAAGGCGAGCGGTTGTGGCACGGAGGCCCACAGACCAGCGACGAGACCGGCGGCACCGATCACGATGCTGGCGGCCCCGAGGAGGAGCCGGCCGCCAAGACCCTTTTCGCCGGTCATCACGTCGCCGCTCATCGCCGCCACCGGCGGGACACTGCCGGCCTTGCGGGCCGGGGACAGCGCGGCGACCACGGTTACGCCGACGCCGACGGCGTAGCAGGCGACGACGGTCGTCCAGGTCATCGGGGGCAGGCCGCCGCCCAGATCCATGCCGATCCGGCCCAGCAGGGCGGTGATGCCGGTCGCCAGCCCCAGCCCGGCCAGCAGGCCGAGGGTGGAGCCGAAGACTCCGACCACGATGGCCTCCAGCAGTACCGTCCGGGTGACCTGCCCACGGCTGGCGCCCAGGGCGCGGTACAGGGCGAGTTCCCGGCTGCGCTGGGCGACCAGGATCGAGAAGGTGTTGACGATCAGGAACACCGCGACGACCAGCCCGATGCCGGCGAAGACCAGCAGGAACGAGTTGATGAAGGTCATCGCGTTGTTGATCTCGGTCTTGCTGAGCTCGGCCACCATGTCGCCGTCGGCGGCCTCCCAGCCGCTGGGCAGCACGGCCTCGACGCGCTTGGCGACCTCGACCGGGTCCGCGTCGGGGCTGGTGACGACCCAGCCGCCGCGGTAGGCGTCCTCGCCGTCCATGAACAGCTTCTGGGCGCCGGCATCGGTGAACATGGCGTACGAGGCCCCGGACGTGCCCCCCGCTCCCCAGGTGGCGGTGCCGACCACGGTACGGGTGAAGGTGTCCATCCCCGGAGAGGTGAACTTGACCTGGTCACCCAGCTGGTGGCCGGAGCGTTCCAGCGTGAAGGGATCGACGACCGCTTCGTCCTCCGTGGCCGGGGCGCGGCCAGACTTCAGCACGATGCCTTCGCGGCCGCCGGCGGCCTTGTCGGTGAAGTAGTTCATCGACAGGCCGGGCCCGCCCATGCTGACGACCTTGCCCTCGGTGTCGAGGGCGTACGTGTTCGGCATGGTAATGGAACCGGCGGCGGACTCCACGCCGTCGACTGCACGGATCTTCTGCAGGTCGGCCTCGGTCAACTTGGCGTCGGAGAACTCGCTGCTCACGGTGCTGTTCTCGTCGTACGTGCCCTCCACGGCCACGTTGACGTCGGCGATGCTGCCACTGATGATGCCGTCGAACGACTTCTGCAGCATGGAGGTGAACAGCAGCGAGCCGGACACGAAGGCCACGCCGAGCACCACCGCGAGGGTACTCAGCACTAGCCGGGACCGATGGGCCCACAGGGACTTGAGACTGGCGTTCACCATCGGTCAGGCACCGACCATCGCGTGGCGCGGACCGGTGAGGTCGGGGTCGGCAGGATCGGCAGGATCCTGCTCCGGTGCGGCCGGGGAGAGCCGGCCCATGTGCTCCATGACCAGCTCGCGGGTCGGATTGGCCAGGTCGTCGACGATCGCGCCGTCGGCCAGGAACAGGGCCCGGTCGGCGTACGCCGCGGCGCCCGGATCGTGGGTCACCATCACCAGGGTCTGGCCCATCTCGTCCACGCTGCGGCGCAGGAATCCGAGCACCTCGGCGGAGGAGTGCGAATCGAGGTTGCCGGTGGGCTCGTCGGCGAAGATGATGTCGGGCTTGCTGACCAGGGCGCGGGCGCAGGCGACGCGCTGCTGCTGGCCGCCGGACAGTTCGGTCGGCTTGTGGCGGAGTCGGGGGCCGAGGCCGACCGCCGCGATCACTCGGCGGAACCAGTCGGTGTCGGGGCGGCGTCCGGCGATACTGAGCGGCAGCAGGATGTTCTCCTCGGCCGTCAGGGTGGGGATGAGGTTGAACGCCTGGAAGATGAAGCCGATCCGGTCACGACGCAGCCGGGTGAGCTGGGAGTCGTTGAGCGAGGCGATCTCGGTGTCACCGATGAACACCCGTCCCGAGGTGGGGGTGTCGAGGCCGGCGATGCAGTGCATGAGGGTGGACTTGCCCGAGCCCGACGGGCCCATGACAGCGGTCAGCTGCCCGGCCCCGAACGTCACGTCCACGTGGTCCAGCGCGACGACCCGCGCATCTCCACTTCCGTAGGTCTTGGTGAGGTTCTCTGTCCGTGCGGCAACCGACGATTGCATGGTGGCTGGTCTCCTTAGAGGCGGCTGGATCACTGGGATTGGTTTCTCCAGCCCTGACGCTAGAAGTCGACGCGCGCGAGTGCGGCAGGTCAAGTCCGGGGCCTGACCCCGACCGCCCACCCAGCGACCCCTGAGCCGGCCGGGGCGCAACCCCTAGGGTCGGGTGCCCGTGCCCGGTCCGGGCGCGGCGTGCTCCGCGGTGGCCTCGGCTCACTGGGAGGTGTCGTCGTCCACCCAGTCGAGGGTCCGGGTGACCGCCTTCTGCCAGGTCCGGTACAGCCGGTCCCGCTGCTCGGCAGGCATCCGCGGCTCCCACCGGGTGTCCTGCTGCCAGTTGTCGCGAACGTCCTGCTCCCCGGCCCAGTAGCCGACGGCGATACCGGCGGCGTACGCGGCCCCCAGGGCGGTCGTCTCGATCACCTGCGGCCGGACCACCGGAAGGCCGAGGATGTCGGCCTGGAACTGCATCAGCGTGTCATTGGCGACCATGCCGCCGTCGACCCTGAGCTCCGAGAGGGGCGCCCCATCGGTTCCCCTCGTGTCGGACACGTCGGAAAGCCTCGTGTCGGACACGTCGGAAAGCCACGTGTCGGACACGTCGGAAAGCCTCGTGTCGGACACGTCGGAAAGCATCGCGTCGAACACATCGCGGGTCTGGAAGGCGGTGGACTCGAGGGCAGCCCGGGCGATGTGGCCACGTTCGACGTAGCGGGTCAGCCCGACCAGGGCTCCGCGGGCGTCCGGGCGCCAGTAGGGGGCGAAGAGGCCGGAGAAGGCCGGCACCAGGTAGGCCCCGCCGTTGTCGGTGACCTCGTTGGCGAGCCGCTCGACCTGCGCGGTGCTGTCGAACATGCGCAGGTTGTCGCGCAGCCACTGCACCAGAGAGCCGGCCGTCGCGACCGAGCCCTCCAGCGCGTACCGCGGGGCCCGGTCACCGATCCGGTACGCGACCGTGGTGACGAGCCCGTGGCTGCTGAACACCGGCTCCGGGCCGGTGTTGAGCAAGAGGAAACATCCCGTCCCATAGGTGTTCTTCGCCTCGCCGGGGTCGAAGCAGGCCTGCCCGAAGCTCGCCGCCTGTTGGTCGCCGAGCATCCCGGCGATCGGCACCCCCGCCAACAGCCCGCGCCGCCGCCCCAGCCCGAGGACCTCCGAGGACGAGCGGATCTGCGGCAGCATCGACATCGGGATGCCCAGGTCGGCGCAGATCGCCGGGTCCCACTGCAACGTACGCAGGTCCATCAGCAAGGTCCGGGAGGCGTTGGTGACATCGGTGGCATGGACGCCGCCCTCGGTGCCGCCGGTGAGCTTCCACAGCAGCCAACTGTCCATCGTCCCCATCAACAGGTGGCCGTTCCGGGCGGCCTGCCGGGCGCCGGGGACGTTCTCGAACAGCCACGTCACCTTGGGGCCGGCGAAGTAGGTCGACAGCGGCAGGCCGGTGCGGTTCCGGTAGCGGTCGGTCCCGCCGGTGCGGGCCAGGCGCTCGCAGATCTGTTGCGTACGGGTGTCCTGCCAGACGATCGCCCGGTGGACCGGCTCCCCGGTGCGGCGGTCCCACACCACGGTCGTCTCGCGCTGGTTGGTGATCCCGACCGCGGCGATGGAGGAGGCGTTCAGCTCGGCACCCGACAGGGCCTGCGCCACCACCTGGCGTACGTTGTCCCAGATCTCGATCGGGTCATGCTCGACCCAGCCCGGACGCGGGAAGTGCTGGGCGTGCTCCAGTTGTCCGGCCGACACCTGCTGGCCGGAGTGGTCGAAGATGATCGCCCGGGTGCTCGTGGTGCCCTGGTCGATCGCCAGCACGTACCGGCCGTCGGGTGCGTCGTGGCCTTCCGGGGTGGTCCGGTGCTGGGCGTCGTTCGCCGGCTCCATCGTCGGCTCCTTCCGGCGTGGAACGGTGGCGTCCACTCTATCGCCGCAAGGAGCCGACGACGGGTGATCAGCCCCGTGGCGCGGCGATGGCGACGAAGCGCGCCCCTTGGTCGTCGGTGAACTCGCCGAACCGGCCGTACGGGCTGTCCTGGACGTCGCTGATCACCGAGCCACCGAGCTCGACGATGCGCCGGGCGGTCGCCTCCACGTCGGCGGTGCCGAGGTACGTACGCCAGTAGCCCGGCTGCCCCTCGGGAAGGGAGTCCACCTGCCAGATGCCGGCGGTGGCGGTCTCCTCGGGGCCGTTCGTTGCGTAGCGGAAATCGTCGCTGTCGCCCATCGGGACGATGTCCCAGCCGAAGACGTCGCGGTAGAAGTCGACGGTGGCGTCGTAGGCGGGGGTGAGGAGCTCGAACCAGCACGGCGCCCCGGCGACCATCAGGGACTGGATGCCCTCGAAGGCCCCCTGCTGCCAGGCTCCGGTCGCCGCGTTGCCGGGATCGGTGACCACGCCCATCGTGCCGAGCGCACCGATGGGCATCGGCGGGACGGGCACGCTACCCCCATGGGCGGCCGCCTTGTCGCAGGTCGCCGCGACGTCCGGGGTCTCCAGGTAGACGGTCCACGCGTCCGGCCCCGCGTCACTCCCCGGGACCTTGCCCATCAGGCCGCCGATGTAGGCGGTGCCGTTCTTGATCAGGTTGTAGTGGCCGAAGTCGGCGCCGGTGTCCTCGTACGTCCAGCCGAACAGCTCGGTGTAGAAGGCGCGGGCCTTGTCGGCATCGGTGGTGGAGAGGTCGACCCAGATCGGTCGACCGGGCTGAGAAGAATTCTCGCTCATGGGCCCATGCTGACAGGGCCCACCGACACCTGAACAGACCCCGGGCCGGCCGCCTAGCGATCCAGCGGCTCGATCACCACGACCTCGCCGTGGCGGGCGACCGCAGAGGTCCAGCCCAGTTCCCGCTCCACCCGGTCGTGCAGGGCCCTCGCCGCCGCCGGCTCGCCATGGGTGATGAACACCGTCTCCGGGGCCGGGTCCAACGCGCGCAGCCAGGCGATCAGGCCATCGCTGTCGGCGTGCTGGGAGAACTCACTGTCGCGGATGATCCGGGCCCGGACCGGAATGTAGCGCCCGTGCAGCTTGACCTCGCCGGAGCCCTCCTCCAGGCTCCGACCGCGGGTCCCGGCCGCCTGGTAGCCGGAGAGGATGACGGTGTTGCGCGGATCGGGCAGCAGATGCTCCAGGTGGTGCAGGACGCGTCCGCCGGTCGCCATCCCCGAGGCGGAGATGATGATCGCCGGTCCCTCGAGCTGGTTGAGGTCGCGGGAGTCCTCCGCATCCGGGGTCTCGTGCACGTTCGCAAGGCCGAGGAAGTCCTCGATGTCCAGCTTCGGCCGGAGTTCCCCGCGGGCCGCGGGGGAGCGGTAGATGCGAAGTGCGGCCAGCGCCATCGGGCTGTTCACGTAGATCGGCAGGGTCGGGATCCGGTCGTCCCGCTGCAGTTCGCCGATGGTCTTGAGGACCACTTCCGTACGGTCGACGGCGAACGCCGGGATCAGCACCGTTCCGCCACGGGCTGCAGTGTCGCGAATGGCCTCGGCGAAGTCCTCATGGGCGAGCACCGGGTCGGGATGCTCACGGTCACCGTACGTCGACTCGACCACGACGAACGGGGCCCCCGGCGGGATGTCGCGGCTCCGGAGCACCGGATGGTCATGGCGACCGATGTCGCCGGAGAACACGATCGCGGTGGACTCCGTGGCCAGTCGTACGCTCGCCGATCCCAGGATGTGCCCGGCGCGGGTCCACCGGCAGCTCAACCCCTCGCCCAGGTCGGCGTCGGTGTCGTAGTCGACCGACCGGAACAACGGCAGGGTCCGCTCCACGTCGGTCACGGTGTACAACGGCAGCGGCGGGTGATGCTTGGAGTAGCCGTGCAGCCGGGCATGCTCGGCGTCGCGCTCCTGCAGGAAAGCGGCGTCGCGCAGCACGATCTCGGCCAGCGCCACGGTGCCGCCGGTCGCCCAGATCCGGCCGGAGAAACCGCGCTTCACCAGTGCCGGAAGGTAGCCGCAGTGGTCCATGTGGGCGTGGGTGACCACGATGTCGGTGATGTCGGCCGGATCGAGGGGCAGGCCCTCCCAGTTCAGCCGGCGCCACTTCTTCTCCCCTTGGAACATGCCTGCGTCGACCAGGACGAGGCGGGAGTCGAAGGTCAGCAGGTACCTGGAGCCGGTGACCGTGCCGGCCGCACCGAGGAAGGTCAGCGTCGCGGGTGTCATGGTTCCACTCTGGACCGGATCGGTGCCTCGCGCGAGGGCTTCGGGGTGAGTGGCGGGGTGTCGTGGAAAGAGGCGGCGGGTCGTGCGGATCGGCCTGGGAAACGATGTGAGCAGACGGCCGGCAGCGGACCAGGGTAGGCGGGGTGGGCGGGGCGGTCAGTGGCGGTCGGCGGTGGTCGGCGGTGGTCAACAGGGGTCAGCGGTGCGGACCCTGACAGCGGTTGCGGACCCTGCGGCGCCAGTGGGGGGCTGTGGCGGACGCTGTACTCCGATGCTGCTGTTGTGGTGTCCGCGGGGAGATCGTGGGTCCGCCGCAGCTACACAACGTCCGCGGCAACGGAGTTTCCTACGCGCGACTCTGCGGAGCTTCGCAGGGGTCGCCTCGGAACCGGCCACTCCCGGGGGAGCAGGTGACTTTCCGCCGCTGCTGACGGGCACGCAGAGGCCCTTGGGTTTCACGCTGCTACCACCCTGCTACCACAACGACCCCGATCGGTGCGGAACTCGCACCGGTCGGGGCCGTGAATGTTGCTCTGGCTGAGGGGAGTACTAAGGAGTACGTGGAGCGGATGACGGGAATCGAACCCGCGTAGCCAGTTTGGAAGACTGGGGCTCTACCATTGAGCTACATCCGCGTGTGCCGGGAACCGGCGCAGGGCATGAGTATAGCCACGTGCGACAGTCGTCGCCAAAGCGACGGTGCCGGTGGAGGTGAGTCGAGACTCCAGAATCGCGCGGACGAAGAAGACGACGAAGAAGAAGGGGCACCCGGGGGTGCCCCTTCCTGTACTGGGTGGTCGGATGACCCCGACCATGATGGATGGGACTCGGTACTGGATGAAACTGGGGACTGGTCGCGCCACGCCGGTCAGCGCAGCCAGCCGTCGCCGACCATGCCTCCCCAGATCTTGCCGACCCCGATCGTGTCCCCGGCTCGGGTCACTGCGAACGTGATCAGTGCGAGCGCCTCGATCCAGTGGCTGTCGGTGATCGGGTTGGTGAACCCGGCACCTGCCTGTCCGATCGGGAACTGGGCGAGGTACATCAGGAACAGTAGGAGCGTGCCGGCCACGGCGGCGATCTTGAGCCCCGCGCCGAGAATGACGGCGACGCCGATGGCCAGCAGGGCGAGCATGAAGACCCAGTCGGCCCAAACGCCGGAGATCGCCTGGAAGAACCCGGCGAATGGGCCCTCGGTGTTGTTCATGAAGCCCTGGGCCGGCGTTCCCCCGCGGATCCATGCTCGCTCCGGAGCAGTGGAGTAGCCGAGGCCGAAGACCTTGTCGATGAAGGCCCAGAGGAACACCCAGCCGACGACGATCCGGAAGATGGCCAGCGTGATGCGGGCCGCTGGCGACGTGACGACCTCCTCCTGGACGGTGAAGGCCTTGCCTCGCATAGGACTGGTAGGAGCAGTAGCGGTTGCCATGGAAGTTCTCCTTGAAGACGTTGCGCCTATCACAGGAAGGGTAGGAGTTTCCACTCCTGTTCCGTTGAGGGATTGCTGCTGCACTCCGAACTGTTATTGAACTGATACCCCGTACGGGTATGTATCGAGCTGGGACGGGCTGCCGGGGTTGGTATGGCACACTGCTGACTATCCGTTGCTGGTCGCGCCCCGCGCTCGGCGCCCCGCGCTCGGCGCCCCGCGCTCGGCGCCCCGCGCTC
>JBIQHF010000040.1:0-5349 GCA_044508675.1 Propionibacteriaceae bacterium
CCTCCTCGAGACCGGCGGCTTCAGACCCCAACTACACTCTCGATCGCGATGAGCCCTTGAACGCCTGGGGCCGTGCCCGGCGCTTCTTTGCCCTCACATCGACGGTCACGAGGCGGTAGCCGCGGGTCCTGGTCGTGTTCCGGGCGATCTCACGGGACACGACCGAGGGCGCCCGATCGATGTGGGCCGCGATCCGGCGGATCGACCAGCCCGCCTTCAGCCCTGTCGAGATCTCCACCCGATCAGCGACCGTCAACATCCTGCGCCCCATCGACCAACCCCTCGCTCACCAGCAGTGTTGCTACGACGCTATGACACTGCCCCCTCGGCCGATGGTGATCCCTTCACCGGGCCCTCGCTCGCGTCCCGGGCCTCGGCCGTCAACCGGCCAGCGATCTGGCACGGGGTGCGGGAACGCTTCAGTTCCGCCAGCACCCGGGCGGCCGGGACCGGATCCGCGCCGACCTTGTGCACCTGGGGCCGGGACCTGCGCCGGGCAGCCTTCGCGTCCGCGGTGACCAGCCGGTAACCGCGCGTCTTGGTCGTATTGCGGGCGATCTCCCGGGACACGACCGAGGCATCCCGGTCGATGTGGCGAGCGATCCGCCGGATCGACCAGCCAGCCTTCAACCCCGTCGAGATCTCCACCCGGTCCGAGACCGTCAACATCCTGCGCCCCATCGACCAACCCTTCCCTCACCAGCAGTGTTGCTTCGACGCTATGACGTTTTAGGGTGCAAGAGCCTGCCCAGTTGTGACCCTCGCTATGACTGGCGCCCGAGGGCTGCCTTGGCCGTGATCTGTCCAACTGGGTGGGCCCCGGTGGCGGGCCCGGCCGGCATGACTTCATAGGAGCTTGGCCAAGGTCCCGAAAACGTCTTGTCTGCCAGCCGGACCCGCCCCCACCACACCTTCAAGGAGGAGGGGCACATCCATCATGACAAGAACCAGGCCCGGCCTCATCGCCGGAGTCGACACCCATGCCGACACTCACCACGCAGCCCTGATCACTCAGACCGGCCAGCACCTGGCTGATCGACAGTTCCCTGCGGACCCGGCCGGCTACGACCGGCTGCGCGAGTTCATCACCGCCCACGGACCCCTCGACCGGGTCGGGGTCGAGGGCACCAGTTCCTACGGGGCCGGGCTGACCTCCTCCCTCCTAAGCGCCGGTCTGGACGTCGTGGAAGTCATCCGCCCACAACGCGCGCAGCGTCGCCGGGGCAAGTCCGACCCGATCGACGACTTCGCTGCCGCGGCCGCGACCCTGGACGGTGAGTTCCTGCCAGTCCCGAAGACCCCGGGCGGGATCGTGGACGCCATCCGCCCCCTGCTGATCGCCCGCCGCTCCGCGATCAAGGCCCGCGGTGACGCGATCCGCCAGATCAAGTCCATCCTCGTCACCGCCCGATCGACCTGCGCGAACGGTTCCGGCACCTGTCCGACGACAAACTCATCACCGCCCTGGCCACCCAGCCCGCCTCTCAGGCACTGGACCTGACGAGCGCCTGCCAGTCCGCCCTGGGCCGGCTCGCGGCCCGCTACCAGGCCCTTACCACCGAGGCCGCCGACCTGGAGACCGACCTCGACCGCCTCGTGACCGCGGCCAACCCGGCGCTGCGGGCCGCCTACGGCATCGGCCCGGTCACCGCAGCCCAGCTCCTCATCACGGCCGGCGACAATCCCGAACGGATCACCAGCCCGGCCAAGTTCGCCGCTCTGGTCGGAGCCAGCCCGATCCCGGCCTCCAGCGCAAGACGACCCGTTACCGGCTCAACCGCGGTGGTGATCGACAGGCCAACGCCGCCCTGCACCAGATCGCGCTGGTCCGGATGTCGTCCGACCCCCGCACCCGCGCCTACGTCGCCCGCCGCAAGGCCGAGGGCAAAACCACCCGAGAAGCCCTGCGCTGCCTCAAACGGGCCATCTCCCGCGAGGTTTACGACGCAACGACCTGCTCGCCAAACGCTACCGAGACTGGCTCAACACCCACCCCGTCGCCGTTTGACACCAATAGGAGCATCACCGCCGGACCGCAACTTCCGGAATGCGGTCGAGCTTCCACCGTTCACTCTGCCTGAGCGTCAGGGGTCAACGTGCCGAGTGGTGACGGGCATGCGCAGGCGCCGGATCCCCGCCCTTCCGTCGCTCCAGATCCCCGGGCAGACTGGATCCCACCAGCAGCTCGAGCGCGTACCGACGTCGAGGTTTCGCCGGTCGCCCGGGAAGGAACCTCATGACGGATACTTGTCAGCACGTTGCCCAGGTCCATGCGGTTACCCCGTCCGCCGAGGGGTGCGAGGACTGCCTGCGGATCGGCGCTAGTTGGGTGCACCTGCGGGAGTGCCTGACCTGTGGCCACATCGGTTGCTGCGACAATTCGCCCAACAAGCACGCCACCGCCCATTGGCACGAGACGCAGCACCCGATCATTCGGTCGTTCGAGCCGGGTGAGGACTGGGCATGGTGCTATCCCGACCAGCTGTACTTCGAGACAGTGCCGGCACCGTCCGCCTCCTAGGAGTGACCGTGGCTGGATCGTCGACAATCCCTTGGCCGGAGCTGCCTCTCACCCCACTGGCAGCCCACCCGGGACACGTTCATCCTGTGGCTGCAGGTCATCTGCAAGGTGTCCGTTGCCCGACCCCGCTGCTGAAGCACTGGTGGAACTCGACGCTCCATCTGATTGCCCGCGGACTGACCACGTCACTGATCCCCCCCATCCACCTGTTCCGGGGCGCCCTGGATCTGGCCACCACCCGCCTCTCCGGACGGACCGCACCCCCACATCCCGGCGGCGCCCCCTGCAGTTTCGAGCCAGAATTGATCCTGCGGGCAGCACAGCTGCTCCGTTTGTCGAGCAAGCCACGGGCGAGAGCTGACGGACGAGAGGACACGACGTGTCATCCCATGAGCGCAACGACCCGATGTCGGAGGCCTCCGACACCCCGACCCCGGAACCCTCCGGGGCGATCCCGCCGGATGGTGACGCCAGGCCCGGCCGCCCGCCCAGGCTTGAGCGCTCCGGTTGGACGTACGCGCTGAAGCGTGCGGGCAAGGAATTCTCGGCGACCAGAGGTAGCGACCTGGCGGCCATGCTGACGCACTTCACCGTGCTCTCCCTGGCCCCCGTCCTACTGGCGATCTTCTCCGTCGTCTCCCTGATCCTGACCAGCAACGCCGACACCGTGACCTCGCTGGTGGCGGACCTGACGACGCGGTACGTGCCGGTCGACTACCAGCGACCCGTCGAGGACCTCGTCATCATGATCACGGGGTCGGCGACCGGCAGCACGATCGCCTTGATCATCGCCGTCGCCACCGGGCTGTGGTCCTCATTCGGCTACGTCACGGCGTTCTCCCGGTGCATGAACACCATGTACGGCCGCGAGGAGGGGCGTGGCCTGTTCAGGCACACCGCCACCATGCTGCTGGTCTCGCTGGCCTTGCTGACCGGCGTCGTACTCGTCCTCGTCTCGCTGGCCCTGAACCGATCCATCGTCTCCGGCCTGCTGGGTCCGGTCGCGGAGCCGCTCGGTCTGGGGACGCTGCTGGACTTCCTGCTGACGACCTTCCTCCCCGTCTGGGACTGGGCGAAGTGGCTGGTCGTCCTCGCGCTGATGACCACGCTCGTGGCAGTGCTCTACCACTTCACCCCCAACGTCCGCCGGCCGAGGTTCACCTGGGTCAGCCCCGGCTCCGTCGTGGCCATCGTGGGCACGGCGGTCACCGGCATGCTGCTGTGGACCTACCTGACCCGGTTCGCCCGCTACAGCCTGTACGGAGCCCTCGGCGCAGCGATCGGACTGCTGTTCGCGCTCTGGTTGATCAACACCGTGCTGCTGCTGGGCGCCGAGGTGGACGCAGAGGTAGAGCGCGCCCGCGAGCTGCAGGCCGGGATTGAAGCCGAGGAACACATCCAGCTGCCCCCCTGGAGCACCGCAGGGGCGGGGAAGGTGAAGCAGTCCCGGGATCGACTGGAGGAGGCAGGCCGCAAGCTTCGTCTCTCCCACACCGAGGACACGTCGATCGACGGCTCGCAGTGAGGAGCACTCACGTCACTGTGCGGATGGGATGTCACCGAACAGCTGCTCACCCATCTCCCGGGTGAGCTGCAGCGGGTCCAGGCCGTCGCGATCCTCGATCGCGTTGCTCAGCCAGAGCGAGGCGAAGCCGTGCACCAAGGACCATGCCGCCAGCCGGGCGACGCGAGGCTCGGCCGTCACCAGGCCGGCCTCCATCCCGGCCAGGCCCTCAGCCAGAAGC
The DNA here is from genome assembly GCA_044508675.1 of Propionibacteriaceae bacterium. Classification (GTDB taxonomy): domain Bacteria; phylum Actinomycetota; class Actinomycetes; order Propionibacteriales; family Propionibacteriaceae; genus Raineyella. Next base: position 4,267 of record JBIQHF010000040.1, read on the forward strand.
TCCCCGGTCCTCCGGCGCGCAGCCACGAGGTCGGGGTCGGCGTTGTCGACCAGGTCCCGCCGGAACATCACCGCGTAGTGTCCCGGGTTGCTGAGAGCGAACGCCACGTACGCCTGCGCCACGGCAGCGAAGTCACCGGCGGAGGTGGGAGCCTCCATCGCCGCGGCCAGCCGCTCGAACCCCTCGCCGGCGAGTGCCGTGAACATCCCTCGGCGGTCGTGGAAGTGGTGGGCCGGAGCACCGTGAGAAACGCCCGCCCGCCGAGCCACCTCACGCAGCGACAGCGAGGCCGGCCCCTGCTGGGCGATGATCTCGGCCGCACTGTCGAGGACGACCCGACGCAGGTTGCCGTGGTGGTAGCTGTCGGCCATGACCCCATCCTAGAAGACAATCTTTTCACTGACTAGATCCCATGCTACCGTTGAACTAGCCACCGTCTAGATTAAGGCTTCAGGCATGATCCCACTCATCGTTCTCCTGACCACAAGCCTCACCGCGCGGCTCATCGGCTTTCTCGGCGTCCCTTACCTCGACTCCTGGGCCTCGGCTGTCTCGGTGGGCCTGGCCATCATGCTGGCACTGACCAGTAGCGCACATTTCACCCAGCCGCGGCGCGACGGTCTCATCGCCATCGTCCCGCCGAGGCTTCCCCGACCCGACCTGCTGGTCACCGTCACCGGAGTCCTCGAGGCGCTGGGCGCCGTCGGCCTGCTGGTCCCTGCCACCCGGCCGTTCGCCGCCATCGGGCTGGCGCTGCTGTTCCTGGCGATGTTCCCGGCCAATGTGCGCGCTGCGAGCGGCCAGTGGCACGAGCACGCCCCCACCACCCCGCTCGTTCCGCGCACGCTGATCCAACTGCTCTTCCTCGCCAGCACCGGTGTCGTGTTGCTGGGATGAGGGGTGGGCCGCGCCCTGCTCGAGCTCATGGCTGAGCCTAGGGTTGTCGGCAGGAGGGAAACCATCATGCCTGACCATGCTCCTGTCCATCGCACCCCGAATCGCACCCTGTTCGGCGCCGCCCTGATCGTCCTCGGCATCGGCGCCGCCACCCTCGCCCTGATCGGTCCGCTCGGCGCGGGCCTG
>JBIQHF010000041.1:0-5349 GCA_044508675.1 Propionibacteriaceae bacterium
CCGCCCCGGCTACTGTGCCAGGCTTCGTGCCGGTGCTCCGGAGCACGCCCTTGGCCGAATCCTGACCCGACTGGCCCACCAGCCATGTCCAATCAGGTTGTTCTTCCACTGCGTGCGCCACCGAGGAACCCAACCAAACCGAGATGATGCCGATCGCCAACGCCACCGAACCTGCCCTCACCCCGCGCATATCTCGACCTCGCTAATCGCAGAGTCGACGATCACCCAACGGTCATCGAGACGCTCGAAGAACAAATCCACAGAACCGCGACCACCGCCGCCGATCTCCTCTCCATTGGCCCCAGTCATGACGTTCGCACTCCCGTCTTCACAGGAGCGAAGGCTGAGAGAATCTCCCGTCATTGACACGGCCTGAAGGGCTTCGATCTCGATTCCCGGTTCCCCAGTCGCGCCGATCTCCCAGATCAGCAGAAACCTCTCTGAATAGAACGACAGGTAATCGCCAGCCGCATACCGCTCCATGGTCTCGCTGGGCGGAGATTCCAAGCCCCCAGCCGCCAAGACACGGTTCCGCTCCTTGGTGAACTCCCGGTACGCGTGCATCGCCTCCGCGTACGCCTCCGCCTCCTCGGCCTGAGCCGCTGCCTTCGCCTCGGTACACGGCTCCCCCGAACCATCCGCAGTACACGACCAGGTCGGCACCGGATCCGGACCCGACCGCGACGCAGTACCACACCCTCCCAACAACCCCACCGCAATCCCCGCGCTCGCCACACCGGACAGCATCGTCTTCAGGCCCATCCCTCATCCCCTCGGTCAGCCACCACCTGTCCTACACGACGTCGGGCAAGCGCGGGGCCACCTCGACAAACCTGTGGACAAGTACTGATCGAGGGCCGACAGTCCACAACCGCCGGCCGGACAAGAACGCCACGGAACACTGCGGCACACCCCGGCACTACCGACGACGTACAGAATGGGCCGCTGATTTGGCGCTCCACCGGGCCCGGCGATACCTTTCGGCCAACACCGTCGACCGATGGGCCTGTTCGCGACCTGTCGCAGCGCTGGGGCAGCGCAGAGGAGTCACAGGGATGAGCACGTCAACGACTGGGCCGCGGATTGCGATTGCGCACGACTACCTCACCCAGCGCGGCGGCGCCGAACGCGTGGTGCTCTCGCTGATCCGCGCGTTTCCGGGGGCCACGGTGCACACGACGATCTTCAACCCGAAGACCACCTACCCGGAGCTGCGGGACGCCAAGATCGTCACCTCGGCGCTCAACCGCGTACCGTTCCTGCGGAAGGACCCCCGTCGGGCACTGCCACTGCTGGCCCCGGCGGCGAACACCATGAACATCGACGCGGACGTGGTCGTCGCCTCGTCCAGCGGCTGGGCCCACGGCTTCTCGACCTCCGGCCGTACCCTGGTCTACTGCCACAACCCCGCACGCTGGCTCTACCAGACCGACGAGTACTTCGGGGAGACCAGCCGACTCTCGCCCAAACGCGTCGCCCTCAACCTGTTGCGGACTCCGCTGCGACGTTGGGACCGACGGGCGGCCTCGACCGCTGACAAGTACTTGGGCAATTCCCGCGTCGTCGTCCAGCGGATCGCCCGGACGTACGGTATCGAGGCGGACTTCGTCCCTCCGCCACACAGCATCGATGCCGACGGACCCAAGGAGGCGGTCGAGGGTCTGTTGGACTGGCAGTCCGGCTACCACCTGGTCGTGTCGCGACTGCTGCCCTACAAGAACGTCGACAAGGCGATGGAGGCCTTCCGCTCCCTGCGCGGTGAGCGACTCGTCGTCGTCGGGGCCGGCCCCCTGGCCGAGCAGCTCCGGGCCCTCGCCCCCTCGAACGTCCGGATGCTGTCCGGGCTCACGGACGCGCAACTGCGGTGGACGTACGCCCACGCCACGGCCCTGGTCGCACCGTCCCTGGAGGACTTCGGGCTCACCCCGCTGGAAGCCGCCAGCTTCGGCAAGCCGACCCTGGCACTGCATGCCGGCGGCTACCTCGACACCATCGCCCCCGGCATCAACGGGCTGTTCTTCGAGGCCCCGGCCCCCGAGGCCATCGCCGACGCCGTCGCGGCCGGGCGGGACCACACATGGGACGCGGCAGCGATCCGCGCGCATGCCGAACAGTTCTCGGAGGCGAGTTTCATCGCCCGCATCCGGCGCGAAGTGACCGATCTCACCTCGCCCTAGCCGCGGACCCGCGGCGATCCGGGAGAGAGCACCGAGTCGAGTCCATACCACGGCACGCAAGTGGAGCCCGCCGAACCGTCGGTGTTGGATGGGGGGCACCGCCTGGCCTACGACACGGCGTAGGGGTGCGACTTCTGGACCGGAGACCCAGACGGCGCAGCAGCCGGCGGGCAGGGGCTCAGGGGGCAGCAGCGTGAGCAGTCACGTGAACAGCGCAGTTCAATCGATAACCACGACGGTTCCGGATTCCTTTCTCACCCAGGACCGAAGCCGCGGTGGGACTGCCCGGACGATCGGCGCGGCCGTCTGCGTGGCCGACCTGCTGCTGATCATCCTGGCGACCGTGATCGCCGTCGCCGGCCGCAACTCCCTGCCGATCTTCCCCGCCGCCGACGACGTCACCTCGGTGGTGACCGGTGCCGTGGCATGGCTGGTGCCGATGTGGATGCTGGTGTTCGCCGCGTGGGGACTCTACCGCGGCAAGAACATGGGCGCCGGTTCCCTGGAGTACCAGTCGATCGTCACCGCCACCGCCATCACCGCCGGCATCGCCGCGGCCATCCTCTACCTCACCAAGAGCGAACTGTCGCGCGGCTTCTTCGTCCTCGAGTTCACTGGCGGTCTGGTCCTGCTCCTCCTCGGCCGGCTGGCCGTACGGCGTACGGTCCAGGTCGCGCGCACCCACGGGCTGCTACTCAACCGCATCGTCCTGTCCGGCGACATCCCGCACATCGAGGAGATCGCCGCGGTGATCACCCGCGAGCCCTGGCTCGGCTACCGCATCGTCGGCGCCGTGACGCCCCGGGACGACACCCGCCGGGCCACCCCCAGCGGAATCCCGGTGATCGGTCACACCGACCAACTGGGCGCCGCGGTGAAGAGCACCGACGTCGAGGCGGTGATCTGCACCGAGGGGACCTTCTCCCGCAGCCGGGACTTCCGTCGTCTCGCCTGGGACCTGGAGAACGAACAGACCCAGATGATCGTGGTCCCGACCATGACCGACGTGTCCGCCGAGCGCCTGCAGGTCCGACCGATCGCCGGCCTGCCGCTGGTCCACGTCGAGCACCCCCGCTCCGAGGCGGCTTCGCGCTGGGGCAAGCGCCTGTTCGACCTGTTCGGTTCGGCGCTGCTGATCCTGCTCACCTCGCCGATCATGCTCGCCGTGGCGCTCGCGGTGAAGCTCAATGACGGCGGCCCGGTGTTCTTCCGCCAGGTGCGGGTCGGCAGGGATGGCAAGCACTTCCGCTGCTTCAAGTTCCGTTCGATGGTGGTCGACGCGGAGAAGCTGCTGGCCCAGCTGCGCAGCCGCAACGAGTCCGACGGCATCCTGTTCAAGATGGCGAAGGACCCGCGGATCACCCGGGTCGGCCACTTCATCCGGCGCTTCTCCCTGGACGAGCTGCCACAGTTCTTCAACGTGTTCCGTGGCGAGATGAGCCTGGTCGGGCCCCGCCCCGCGCTCCCGTCCGAGGTCGAGCAGTACGAGGCCCACGTACGTCGCCGCCTGGACGTCCGCCCCGGCATCACCGGCCTGTGGCAGGTCTCCGGACGCTCCGACCTGTCCTGGGAGGAGACCGTGCGCCTCGACCTCTACTACGTGGACAACTGGAGCATGATGCAGGACACCCTCATCCTGCTCAGGACGGCCCGCGCCGTCGCGGCGTCCGCCGGCGCGTACTGATCCTCAGGCCACCAGGTATCCGTCGACCACCAGCTGGCGGACGCGTCCCAGCACCTCATCGACCAACGCCTCGGGATCGACGTCGAGCAGCTGGGCCACCGCCCGTACGATGACCCCCAGCACCAAGTCGCCATCGCAGGCACCCAGCACGCCGGCCAGCGCCGTGTCGGCCTGCACGGCCCGCGCGAAACCCTTCTGCTGGCGCAGGACCACGTGCTCGGGGTCCGCGGCGCCCGGCCGCCCGTACGTCTCCTGGGTCGTGTCGACCAGCCGCCAGGCGGTGGCGAGCACCTCCTGGTCCGTACGCCGCGACAGCTCCACGCCTCGCTGGTGGGCGGCGAACGCCTGCCCGAGCGGCTGGACGACGCTGTGCGGCCAGTCCTCGATCTGGAGGTGGGAGTCCGCATGGCCGGCCTTGTGCAGGCTCATCCAGCCGAGCCCGACCGCCTCGATGCCGGTCTGGTCGAAGTAGTCCAGCCACTGCGAGTAGCGCCCCACGTACGCGTCCGAGCCGACCAGCCCGGCGTCGTTGAGCCACAGCTCGATGTACTCGTACGGATCGAGCACTTCGCGCTGCAGCACCAGCGCATCGCAGCCGGTCGGCTCGATCCAGCCACGCAGCCGCTCGGTCCAGTCCTGGCCCCGCACGTGAGCCCAGTTCCCCAGGACCTGGAGAGTGCCGCCCTCGGCGAGATGGTCGGTTGCTCCGGCCACGACCCGGGCGACCAGTTCGTCGGCGGTGAACCCGGCCTCGCGGTAGACCAGTCGCTCCCCGAGGGCCTGCGGCGGGGACATCACGTACGGCGGGTTCGAGACGATCAGGTCGAACGCGTCGTCCTCCACCGGTTCGTAGAGGCTGCCCTCGCGGAGCTCGACCCGGTCCTCGACCCCGTTCAGGCGCAGGGTCAGGTCGGCCAGTCGCAGCGCCCTCGGATTGAGGTCGGTGGCGACCACGCGGTCAGCGTGCCCGACCAGGTGCAGCGACTGGACCCCACACCCGGTCCCCAGGTCGAGAGCACGGCCGACCGGTCGGCGGATCGTCATCTGGGTCAAGGTGGCCGAGGCCGGGCTGGCACTCAGGACGAAGTCCGGCCTGGTCCGGTTCACCTGTCCGTCCAGGCCCGGCACGTGGTCGGCAACGACCCAGCCGTCGACCGGGGCACCCGAGGCCTCGTCGGCGCCGTACGGTCGCACGTCCACGCTCGCCCGGACCCGGCCGGCCACCTCCTCGAGCAGCCCGTCCTCCCGGAGCGGGTCGACCAGGCCCGGAAGCGCTCGATCGGCGGCCTCGCGGCCGACCGTGCGTTGTAGGACGAACAAGCGCAGCAAGGTCGCCTGGGGGTCGTCCGCTCCCCCGAGCGCCCGGAGCGCGGCGAGGGTGGTGTTGCGCCCCAGCGCCGCCCCGGCTTGCTGCCCCAGTCGCTCAGCGACGGCGTCGACGGTGAAATCGACGGTCCGCAGCGCCTCGGCAAGGCGGCGGGGATCGGC
>JBIQHF010000027.1:0-40941 GCA_044508675.1 Propionibacteriaceae bacterium
GCTGTACTGGGTACCGGTACGGCCGGGGGGAGGGGATCCCCGCCGGGAGGTGTCCCATGCGTTCGACGAACGGCGCCGGCTCACCGATCGGGTCTACTGGCTGAACACCGGCCTGGCGTACTGCCAGACCCCGCCATCGCGAACCCGGCGTACGGTGGGCAATGTCGAGGCCCTGGTGCGCCCAGAGACCGGCGAGTGCCTGGTCCGGGCGAACCTGACCGTGCACGAGTACCGTCCCGGGGTGCGCAAGACGTACGCCGCCTGGACCGGGCACGTGCTGACTGACACCGGTGCGGACGGGCGGATCCGGCTCAAGCAGGTCAACCTGCTGGACTCCGACGCCGGGCACGAGAACCTCACCCTGGTGCTGTGATGACGCCACGGACGCCACCGGCCGACCGGCCCGGCACGATCCTGGTCATCACCCACAACGAACTCGCCGACGTCTCCTGGATCGACGAGTTGGCGCGGACGCGAGCCGGGACGCTGCAGATCGTCTCGCCGATCGCCGGAGACGGACTGCCCGCCCACGACGCGGTGGCTGCCGCCATCGTGCTGGGCGGGGAGATGAGCGCCGACGACGATGACGAGTACCCCGCCCTCGCCACGGAGCGGACTTGGCTGCGGACCGCCGTGGACACCGGCCTACCGGTCCTGGGCATCTGCCTGGGCTCCCAGTTGCTGTCCGTCGCCCTGGGCGGCGCGGTGCAGCGCGGCGACACCGGGCTGGAACACGGCTACATCGACGTGGTCGGCGTACCCGGTGCCAGCCACCCGCTGGCGCACACGCTGGCGGGGACCCACTTCTCCTTCCACTCCGACAGCTACGTCCTGCCGCCGGGAGCCCAGATCCTCGCCCGCACCGAACGCTACGTCCAGGCCTGGAGCCAGGGCTCGGCGCTCAGCCTGCAATTCCATCCCGAGCTGTCCCCGACCGGCATCCAGGCCCTCGTCGACGTCGAAGGCCCCAAGCTCGCCACCCACGGGGTCGACGCCGGCGGCTGGGTCGCCGAGGCGACCCGCCGGTCCCCGCAGAGCCGGACCAGCGCCGACCGGATCATCGGCGGCTGGCTGGACCGCGCCCTCTGCCCCCCACACCTTTCCACGCATCGGAGCACGCCCATGATCACCACCACCCATGCCCCGTTCATCGAGCGGCACCACCTCTACACCCCCGAGGCCAAGGCCCAGGCGGCCGAAAGCCTGGCCCGCATCGGCGAGCTCGACATCGAGGTGATCCGCCTGGCCTGGCCCGACCAGCACGGCCTGCTGCGGGGCAAGAGCATGTCACGCGACGGGTACGCCAGCGCCTTGGCCAATGGGGTCGAGATCACCATGGCGCCGTTCTTCTTCGACACCGCCAACGCGATCGTGTTCAATCCGTTCAGCCCGGACGGTGGCTTCGACCTCCCCGGGCTCCAGGGCAGCCCGAACGTGATCATGGTGCCGGACCCGTCGACGTTCCGGGTCCTGCCGTGGGCTCCCGAGACCGCCTGGGTGCTGTGCGACACCTACATGCGGGACGGACAGCCCTTCCCGTTCTCCCCGCGGGCGATTCTGCGCCGACAGCTGGAGGAGTTGTCCCAGGAGGGGCTGCGGCTGATCGCAGGCCTGGAGGTGGAGTGGTACCTCACCAAGGTCATTGACGAGAACCTGTCGAACGGCTCGCTGGGGGCGCCCGGCATGCCCGGGGATCCGCCGACCGTGGCTCCGGTGGCCCGCGGCTACAACTACTTGCTGGAGAACCATCTCGACCAGATCGATGAGGCCCTGCGCCCGATCCGCCGTTCGATCCAGCAATTGGGCCTGCCGCTGCGCTCCTTCGACGACGAGTGGGCCCCCAGCCAGATCGAGACCACCTTCGATGTCCTCGAGGGCATGGCTGCAGCGGATGCGGCGACCCTGTTCCGGATGGCGGTCAAGCAGGTGGCCCGCCGCAACGGCTACCACGCCAGCTTCATGTGCACCCCGGCAGTAGCAGGGTTCTACGGCAGTGGTTGGCACCTGCACACCTCCCTGCAGGACCTGCACGGCAACAACGTGATGATCCCCGGTGAGGGCGAGGCGCTGTCCGAGCTCGGCCGGCACTACGTCGGTGGCACCCTGGCGCACGGTGCGGCCGCCTCGGTGTTCACCACGCCGACGGTCAACGGCTACCGCCGTCGCCGGCCCTACTCGCTGGCGCCGGATCGACTGAGCTGGGGCCTGGACAACCGGGCCGCGATGGTGCGGGTGATCAGCTACCCCGGTGATCCGGTCTCGCACGTGGAGAACCGGGTCGGTGAGCCCGCAGCCAACCCGTATCTCTACCTGGCCGCCCAGGCCGCGGCCGGGCTGGACGGCATCCGTTGCCGGCGCGATCCTGGCCCACCCAGCGAGGACCCGTACGCCGAGGACGTCCAGCGCCTGCCGCAGTCCCTGGCCGAAGCGGTCGACACGCTGGCCGCGGACCAGTTCTACCGTACGGCCTTCGGGGACGCCTTCATCGACTACATGGTGGCGGTCAAGCGGTCCGAACTGAGTCGCTACGACGCCTGGCTCGAACAGCACCCGAACTCCGACGAGTACGTCAACGGTGTGACCGACTGGGAGCACCGCGAGTACTTCGAGTTGTTCTGAGCCCGCCCAGAGGTCTGAGGAGCTGATCATGCCCACTGTCCATTTCACCCGCCTCGACGGCACCGACATCGCCCTGACCGGGCACGACGGCATGTCGGTGATGGAGGTCGCGGTGCAGAACGGGGTGGCCGGGATCGTCGCCGAGTGTGGCGGCGCCTGCGCCTGCGCCACCTGCCACGTCTACGTGGCCCCCGTCGACCTGGAACGGGTCGGCGAGGCCGGGGACTGGGAGGACGAGATGCTGGAGGATGCGGTGGCCCCGCGACTGCCGAACAGCCGGCTGTCCTGCCAGCTCGTCCTGTCCGGGACCCTGGACGAGCTGCACGTGAGGATCCCGGAGGCCCAGCAATGACCCCGGTCGGAACACTGGTCGTGGGGGCCGGGCAGGCAGGCATCCAGATCGCGGTCTCCCTCCGGGAGCTCGGCGACCGGGAACCGATCCACGTGGCCGGGGCCGAGTCCACCCCGCCCTACCAGCGCCCACCGCTGTCCAAGGGATACCTTCTGGGGGACCTCCACGAGGACTCCCTGCACCTGCGGACCGCGCAGTTCTACCGGGACCGGGAGATCACCCTCCTGCTCGGCACCACGGTCAGCGCACTCCGGCCGGCCCCGGACTGCGGCTGGACCGCCGTCCTCGGGAACGGCCGGGAGTTGGCGTACGCCCGGTTGGCGCTGGCCACCGGGGCCCGACCGCGGAAGCTGTCGGTGCCCGGAGCGGAGCTGGCCGGCGTGCACACCCTGCGGACCCTCGCCGACGCGGACGCGATCCGGGCCGGCCTCGCCGCGGCCCAGCAGGTGGTGGTGATCGGCGGGGGCTTCATCGGGCTGGAGGCCGCCGCGGTGGCGCGGTCGCTGGGCAAGGAGGTCACCGTGGTCGAGGCGGCCGATCGGCTGCTGGGCCGCAGCCTCAGCGCCGAGGTGGCCGACTTCCTGTACCGGGCGCACTGCGCCCGCGGAGTGGCCATCCATCTCGGCGCCGCAGCAGCGGAGCTGCGGGGCGAGGCCGGCCGGGTCACCGACGTCGTCCTGGGCGACGGGACCGTGCTGCCCGCGGACCTGGTCGTGGTGGGGGTCGGCGCCGAGTCCCGCACCGAACTGGCCGAAGCGATCGGGCTGGCCTGCCGGGGCGGCATCGTGGTGGACCAGGCGGCCCGGACCAGCCACCCCGGCGTCGTCGCCGCCGGTGACTGCACCGTCGGCGGCCACCACCTGGCCGGACCGGCGGGCCGCTTCGAGTCGGTGCAGAACGCCACCGACCAGGCCAAGGTGGCGGCGGCGACCCTGCTCGGCGCCCCGGCGCGCTACGACGAGGTCCCGTTCTTCTGGTCCGACCAGGGCGACCTGAAGCTACAGATGGCCGGCTGGACCGGTGGGGCCGATACCCGGCTGGTCCGGGGCGATCCCTCGACCGACCACTTCGCCGTCCTGCACTTCCGCGACGGGCGCCTGGCCGCCGTGGAAGCGGTGAACGCACCGCAGGACTTCCTCGCGGCCCGGCGGGCGATCACCAAGGGCCAGACCATCGACCCGGTCGCCGCCGCCGACCACACCGTGGCCCTACGTACCCTGCTGCGGGACTGACCACGGACACTGTGTGCCCCGGGACAACACCTCCGGGGCACACAGCCCGGGGACGGCGACCGACATCCCCCTTCTCCTCGTGGCCACGTGCTGCCAGACTCGGTGGCATGCAGGCTGCGTCGGGTGAGGTCGAACTGACGATGGACGAGTTGCGGGCCGTTGTCCGGTATGCAGTGGCGTGCGCCGAGCCAGCACTGGTCGTGTTCGCGAAGGCCAGTCCCGACGATCCGCGCCCCGCTGCGGCACTGGACGCCGCCCGAGTGTTCGGTGACGGTGCCGCGCGTTCCGTCCTCCAGCGGACGGCCGCGGTCGAGGCCCACCGTGCGGGGAAGGAGGCACCGACCGAGGCCGCGCGACACGCCGCGTACGCCGCTGGAGATGCGGCTGGGGCCGCGTACCTGCATCCCTTGGCGAAGGCGACACAGGTGCGCCACATCCTGGGCGCCGCCGCGCATGCCGCCCGGGCGGCCGAGCTGGCCCGGGGCGACGACCCGGTGGTCGCCGAGTACGTGATCACCGCAGCGGCCAAGCGAGCCGACCAGGTCGTGCACGATGTGCTGAGCCGGTATCCGCGGGCGCCCGGCGGGCGGAGCCGGGTCGCCGCGCTGATGCAGCAGCTCGACGGGATGCTGCGTGATCCGGCACCCGCGCCGCGCGTGGTGGACGATCCGGGCCCGTTCTTCCACGGCACGAAGGCCGATCTCCATCCGGGGGACCTGCTGACACCGGGCTGGACATCGAACTACGGCTCCAGGCGGACGGCCAACCACATCTACCTGACGGCGTCTCGCGAGGGCGCACCGCTGGCCGCCGCCCTGGCCCATGGCGAAGGCCCGGGCCGGGTCTACCGGGTCGAGCCGCTCGGCACCATCGAGGACGATCCGAACGTCACCGACAAGCGCTTCCCCGGCAACCCCACCCGGTCCTACCGCACCACCGAGCCGGTGCGGGTCGTCGAGGAGATCCTCGACTGGCAGCCGCCCGACCCCCAGCTGGTCCAGAAGCTGCGCGATGCGGCGGGCGAGCTGGCCGAGCTCGGGATCGAGGCGATGGACGACTGACCACGGGTGGTTCAGGACTCTGCGGGTGGGTGGCCGGACCCCCGTCCTCCCCGTACGGTTGATGTGACGACGATCACTCATTTCACCGGTAAGGACTCCGGAAGGAACCCGCCATGACCACCGAGAACCCCAGCCCGGCCCGTACGTCCCTTCCCCCGCTGACCCCCACCGTGTGGCCCAGTGTGGGATTCACTGACATCGACGCTGCGACACACCTGCTCACCGAGGTGCTCGGCTTCGTCATCACCGCCATGTACCGCGACGACGACGGTGTCGTCCAGCACGCCGAGGCCCGCTGGCCCGACGGCGGCGGCATCATGTTCGGCTCACGCGGCAAGCCGAACGAATGGGGCCAGTTGGGCCCCCAGGGCGTCTACATCGCTGCTGCCGAAGCCGCCACGGTCGATGCCGTGTACCAGCGGGTCACCGCTGAGGACAGCCTAGAAGTGCTCCGGAAGCTGACAGACACCGACTACGGGTCGCATGAGTTCGACTTCCGCGACCGGGACGGGAACCTCTGGTCGATCGGCACATACCTCGGCGAATGAGCCTCAGCCCCGGGCGGTGTGCACCGCCTCGAGCCGCGCCATCCCTCGGTCCAGCTCAGACCAGGGGACCTCGACGCTGAGCACCGCAGCGGCTGCCGTCGCGAAGTGCTCGCGGACGCTGTCCAGTGCTTCGGCCGAGGACTGCACCTCGTCGGCGAGCATCAGCGCGAGAGTGCTCAACGAAGGCTCGTGGCCCACGACCCACACCGTCCGCGCGTCCTGGGGTGCTTCTCGTACGGCCTCGAGAACGCCCGCCGAACCACGGTCGTACAGCGCCTGTTCGGGCCGGACTTCCACCTCGCCTGCCCCCGCGCCGGCGAGCAGCTGCTCGGTGGTCTGGCGGGTGCGCGTGGCGGTCGAGACGAGGACGAGGTCGGCGAGCAGCCCCTCCTGCTCGAGCCAGCGGCCCAGTTCCCGGCCATCGACGATGCCGCGCTCGGCGAGTTCGCGGGCGTGGTCGCCGTCGGGATGGTGCTTGGTGGTCTTCGCGTGCCGGATGAGGACGAGCGTACGGGCCATGGGCGCCACGCTAGCCCGGCGCGGACTCGGCCCTCCTGGCCATGGGTAGCTTACCGGCCATGGGTACCGGTCCGAGAGCCGCCGAAGGCGGCGACCCGTACGTCCGCACTTGAACCACCAGAAAGTATCGGCATCGGTTGACCCGAGCCGGTCGACTCGGTTCGTGAGTCCTGCGGCGACGGTGCGGTTAGGCTGTTGGGTGGAGTCGAGCCCAAGGAGGGGCCATGGCCGTGCCCGATGTCGTGGACGCGCTTTTCGTCCGGCAGCCCGGTCCGGCGCCATTGGTCTGGGACCAGACGAAGGAACAGACCACTGATCGGCTCTTCCGTCAGGGATTCACGCCCGCACAGTGGCAGGCGGTCAACCAACGCCTGCGCGACGGCTACAGATTCGTCACGTACGACGACAATCCGAGAACTGACCCTCGCGGCTCGGTCAATCCCAACGTGAAATGGTCGACGCTGCTGAGCGCAGGCGCCTACTTCTGGCCGCGGACGACCAGCAGCGTAGCCATCATTGGGCCCCTGGTCGTCGCTGCTGTGGCCGGGACCATTCTGCGCGTGGGTAATCCGTCGTTCTCGTGGGTTTCGTACGTCTTTCTGAGCCTGCTCGTCGTATGGCCGCTGAGCTGTCTGATCGACAATGGCCTTGCATCGGATCACGGTCGGATGTGGAACGTCATGGACTCGGTCGCCAAGGTCGTGACTCCGATGGCTGTGCCTGGCGTACCCCTGGCCGACGAGGCAAGCCGCCTGGTGAAGGAGATCCACGAGAACCTCCACCCGATGACGGTGGTCCTGGGCACTGATGTGGTGCGGGACGCCAATCCCACGGCTCTGCTGACCCAGTTCTACAGCTTGTGCGACGCCCGGCAGAGTCTTGATGCCCTCGGCGACGGCGATGTTCAGGTGGTCAACGAGTCGAAGTATCGGCTCGATGCCGCGATCCGCGAGGAGATCGAGTTCCTGCGGGGCATGAAGCGTGACACGGCGACCCTTGCTGCTGAGGTCGTTGCAGGGGATGCCCTCGGTCTCGACAGCACCCTGAGGGACCGCATGGACAGTGCCCTCTCTGCGCTCCACGGCGCGCAGGTCGGTCTGGCCACAGAGGGGGCCACCCAGTTGGACTTGGCACTCGAGCGCGCGGAGATGGCCGCAAATCGCGGCGGTAACGCGAGGGCAGAAAGCCCAGCCGCCTCTGCATATTCGACACGCACGTCGCCAACCGCAAATTGGATCGGGAACTCGAGGCCGGAATCCCCCTTTTGGAAGAGGAGTGGGTCATGAACATCTCGTACGAGTACCAGTCCAAACCTCCGCAGAGGAACGGCGCTTCGCGATTGGTGGTCTCCGTGATCGGCCTTCTGGCTCTGGGGATCGGCGTCACGGTCGGCACGGCTGGGGCCCAGAACCGTAACGCGGCACAGCCCCTCGCCACGCCGGGGCCCACGACAACGGTCACGGCCACGGTCGTCTCGACAGTGACCGCCACTCCCTCGGCCACTCCTGCGCCAACAGTCACCGTGAGTGTTGCCCCGTCACGCGGTTCAGAGATCGCGCCCCCAGTCGAGGAGAAGGTGGTGTCTTCGACGGCGACGACCAACATCAAGGACGGCGTCTGGCTCGTCGGCGAGGAGATCCGACCGGGGACCTACCGTCACGTCGCCACAGGCGATTACGGATCCTGCTCCTGGTCGCGGCTGAGGGACCTGAGCGGGAATTACAGCTCCAAGATCGCCAGTGACTTCACGCTCGAGTCGACCATGGTAACTATTGAGCTGACGGACATGGCCTTCCAGTCCGACGGTTGCACGTGGACATTCGTCGAATAGAACTGCGGCGCGCCTCCATTCTTCGACAGATTCCTCGTCCGTTCTGTTGACAGTCCTGATGCCTCGGCGCACGGTTGTGGGAAAGTCTCCTTGGCCTGGCGGCAGCGAGTTCCTACCGGTGCGGCCAGCATCCGGAGAGGAGCCGGCCATGGCCGGACGGATCACGATCGGCAGCATCCCCCTCGTCCACTTGTGTCTGGCCGTCTTGTGTTTCCCCGTCCTGTTCGGGCGACCCGCGACGGCGGCACCCGTTGAGGCCGACATCGTCCGGGTACTGGAGCAGGAGATGGCGCGCAGCCCGCTTCCCGGGCTCGCGGTCGCCGTGACACAGGACGACCGGACCATCCACCTGGGTGGCTACGGCGAGGCCGCCCCCGGGGTGCCGATGACGGCCGAGACTCCGATGATGGTGGGCTCGGTGAGCAAGTCCTTCACCGCAGTCGCCGTGCTTGAACTGGTCGAACAGGGCCTGGTCAACCTGGATGCACCGGTCCAGGACTACATCGCGTTCACCACCGCCGATCCCCAGCAGGCATCGCAGGTCACGGTCCGCCACCTGCTCAACCACACCAGCGGGCTCACCGACCGTGGCTTCCCCGGCCTCTGGGACCTGAGCCAGGACACGCCCGCGGAGCGGACCCGGGCGTTGTCGTCGGCGCGGCCGACGGCCGCGCCCGGGACCGAGTATCACTACTTCAACCCGAACTACGAGGTCCTCGCCGATCTTGTCGAGACGGTTTCCGGGCAGGGTTTCGACCAGTTCCTGCAGGACGAGGTGCTGGCCCCGTTGGCCCTGCAGAACACCACCAGCGTGGTGCGGGCCGAGGATGCGCAGATCGTACGACCCGCCCTCGCCCAGGGACATCTGTCCGTCTTCGCCCAGCCCGTCGCGTACGAAGCGGAGGGGTACGTGGCCGGCTCCGGCGGGGTGGTCACCACCGCCGCGGACATGGCGCGCTGGCTGAAGTTCCACACCGGCCATCCGGAGGTCGGCCAGACTCCCGTGCTGACGCCCGAGCTGCTGGCCCAGTCGCATGACCCGCCTGGCGGGATCGATTCCACCTACGCGATGGGTTGGTACCGCGCCGACGTCGAGGGGATCCCGGTCGTCCAGCACGACGGCGTGCTGGCGACCAGCTACGCGTTCCAAGTCTTCGTGCCGGACGGCGGCTACGGGATCGCCCTGCTGTCCAACTCCAACCACGCCTTCACCGACGTCCCCCGGATAGCCGACGCCCTGGTCGCCGAACTGGGCGGCCACGCCCCGCCGACACCCCTGATGACCCACGAACGCATCGTCTGGATCTTCGTGGCGCTGATCGCCGCCGACATCATCGTGCGCACCGTCCAGCTGCGCCGCAGCCGCCTGTGGGCCGAGCAGCGAACCTTGGCGGCACCGTCACCGGCCGCCCGGGCCCGTACGTACGCCGGGATCATTCGGTTGGCGCTCCCGGTGCTGGTGCTGGCCGCGCTACCCACGCTGGTGGCCTGGTCCTCGGGCCGGGTCTTCACGTACCGATTGCTCACACTCGCTACCCCGGAACTTGTGGCATGGCTCGGCGTGATGAGCATCACTGCGGTGGTGCTGGCGGTCGCGAGGATGGTGGCGCTGCGTGGGGCTGACGTCAATCGAACACGATGACCTGACGGAGTACAGACCCTTCGGCCAAGTGGTCCATTGCTTCGTTGATCCCGTCGAGCGTAATGGTCGACGAGACCAGCGCCTCGACCGGAAGCTTCCCATCCCGCCATAGCTGGGCGTAGGTCGGAATGTCGCGTGCAGGAACGGCCGAGCCCAGGTAGGAGCCGATGATCGTCCGCGCCTCGGCTGTGAGCCCGAGCGGACTGATGGTCGCCTCCGCAGAGGGGGACGGCAGGCCGACCGTCACGGTGGTGCCGCCCGGTGCGGTCAGCCTTACTGCGGTCTCGAAAGCACGGGCGCTGCCGGCTGCTTCGACCACGACGGCTGCCCTGATGTCACGTTCGAGCGCTTCGGTCGGCGTCCAGACCTCGGCGGCACCCAGCCCGCGGGCGCGGGCCAGCTTGCCTGGCACTGTATCCACGCCGATCACCCGGCCGGTGGCCAGCGATACCGCGGTGATGAGTGCGGCCATGCCAACGCCTCCGAGTCCCACCACGATCACGTCATCGCCGGGTACCGGTCGGCCGGCGTTGACCACCGCGCCTCCGCCTGTCAGCACGGCGCAGCCGAGCAGCGCTGCCACCTGGGGCGGGATGTCGTCCCCCACCGGCGTGAGCGAGCGCCTATTGAGGACGGCAAAGGTGGCGAACCCCGACACTCCGAGGTGGTGGTGGACTTCGCCGCCGTCGGTGCCGTGTAGCCGGGTGCCGCCACCGAGCAGGGTCCCGGCGTTGTTGGCCGCCGTGCCCGGACTACAGGGGAGCCGTCCTTCGGTGCGGCAGTTGGAGCACTCACCACAGCGGGGCAGAAAGGCCATCACCACGCGCTCGCCGACCTCGAGGTCGAGGACCCCGTCGCCGATGGCCGCCACGCGTCCGGCGGCCTCGTGACCGAGCAGCATTGGGGTGGGCCGGGTCCGGTTGCCGTTCACTACGGACAGGTCCGAGTGACACAAGCTGGCGGCCTCGATCCGAACGAGGACCTCCCCCAGTCCAGGTGGATCGAGCTCGAGCTCCCGGATCTGGATCGGTCGGGACTCGGCGTACGGGCGGGGTGCGGCGGTCCTGGTGAGGACGGCTCCGTGGATTCTCATGGTCTGGTTGCCCTTCTTGAGGTCGGTCGGGTAGGACTGCTCGTCGCGGCTGGGGCGTTCGGTGTAGGTCGGCGTTGGAGCGGTGTGAGGCCGGGGATCGTCGACTCCACGGCATCGAACATGCTGCGCAGGACTGCCGCGACCACTGGTCGACGGAGGGCTTCCCTGCGGGCCAGGACCCAGTACTCGGCGGACAGGTCATACTGCTCGGGAAACAGCCTGACGAGCCCCTCCTCCTGGTCGGCCACGAAGCACGGCAGCAGGCCGACGCCGGCACCGCGCAGGGTCGCCTGGACATGGATGAGGGAGCTGGTCGCGCTGACCGAGCGGCGCATCAGCGGGGACCCCACCGCAGTGAAGTCCAACGCGCTGACGTCCTGCAGCGAGTCGACGTAGTAGATCAGCGGGTGCTCGCCGAGCTGGCCGGGCTCGTTGATCCAGTGCTTGGCGAGGTAGGCCTGCGAGGCGTATAAACCGAGGGCGTACTCGGCGATCGGGATGGACTCCTGTCGTGGGACTGAGGGCTTGCCCACGACCACTCGGAAGTCCTCTCCGGAGGCAGACGGCCGGATCGGCCGGGTGAGCAGCACCAGTTCCAGTTCGATGCCAGGTGCACGGCGGGAGAGGTCAGCGGCGGCCGCGCTCATCACCGTGGCGCCGAAGGCGTCCGGGACCAGGGCGCGTACCAGTCCGCTCAGTCGATGCTCCGAGTGGCCTGTCGACGCGACATCGGTCAGCGCACGCTCGATCGCCTCGGCCGCCTGCACGTACGCATCACCGAGCTGGGTCGGCTCCCACCGTCCGCTGGCGCGCGACAACAGGGCACCGCCGACTGCGGTCTCGAGCGCCGTGATCCGGCGCGCGACCGTCGTGTGGTTGATCTCGAGGGCGTCCGCTGCGGCGGAGTAGGACCCCTGCCGGACAACCTCGAGGAACAGCAAGACATCATCTGCATGGGTGCGCATCATTGTCCCTCCTGGTGACATTTTGCCGTGACATTCTCGGTCCGACAGTGGATCAGGTTGTGCATTTCTGCACAGTTGTGGTGGGTCTTTGGTCATTGGCGAGCCGCGACGCGCAAAGCACACTCGTTTCATCGACTCCGCCAACGGCGACGGAGTCCCGGCACCAAGGAACCGGCAATGATCGATCCAGCTCCTCCAACCACCAGGACACGGTCAGGCGACTCCCAGACCACCGGCGGCATGCGGCGGGTGGTGGCGGCCTCGATGGCCGGCACCGTCGTCGAGTGGTACGAGTTCTTCCTGTTCGCGACCGCCTCCACCCTCGTCTTCGGCAAGACCTTCTTCGTCGACAGCGGCAATCCGCTCGACGGGATCATCAAAGCCTTCATGATCTACGCCGTCGGCTTCATCGCTCGGCCGCTGGGCGGCATGGTCTTCGGCCACTTCGGCGACAAGTACGGGCGCAAGCACCTGCTGCAGGTCGCCATCGTTCTGGTCGGCGTGTCCACCTTTCTGATGGGCTGTCTGCCCACCTTCCATCAGGTCGGCTACCTGGCCCCAGTGCTGCTGACTGTCCTGCGATTCCTGCAGGGCTTCGCAGTCGGCGGCGAGTGGGGCGGCGCCGTCCTGCTGGTGGCCGAGCATGCGCCGAACCACCAGCGCGGATTCTGGGCCTCCTGGCCCCAGGCTGCGGTCCCGCTGGGCAACCTCCTCGCCACCATCGTCCTGCTCACCCTCTCCTTCACACTGTCGGAGGCGGCGTTCCAGAGCTGGGGCTGGCGCGTGGGCTTCTGGCTGTCGGCCCTGATCGTGCTGGTCGGCTACTACATTCGGACCAAGATCACCGATTCGCCGATCTTCATGGACGCGGCAGCGGAGGTCATCGAGGAGCATGACGGTGGCTTCGGCATCAAGGAGGTCTTCACCCGTTATCCCCGTGGCGTCTTCACCGCCATGGGCCTGCGCTTCGCGGAGAACATCTTCTACTACGTCGTGGTGACCTTCTCGATCACCTACATGAAGATTCAGCTCCAGATGGACACCAGCACCGTCCTGCTACTGATGCTGGGCGCGCACGCCGCCCACGCAGTGATGATTCCCCTCATCGGTCGACTCACCGACAGGATCGGCCGCAAGCCCGTCTACGCGGCCGGCGCCATCGCAGGCATCATCTGGGCATTCGTCGCCTTCCCGATGTTCAACACCCGCAACGACGGGGTCATCCTCGTTGCGATCATCCTGGGGCTGTTCGTTCAGGGACTTATGTACGCCGGACAGCCAGCGATCATGGCCGAGATGTTCCCGACCCGGATGCGCTACTCGGGCGTCTCACTCGGCTACCAGGTCACCTCGATCGTCGCCGGCTCACTGGCACCGATCATCGCGACCGCACTGCTCGGCATGTTCGGCAGCTGGGTCCCGATCGCCATCTACCTCACCATCGCGTGCCTGATCACCCTGGTCGCAGTCTTCTCCATGAAGGAGACCCGCGGCATCGACCTGCGCGACCTCGACGACCGGTACCGCACTGTCCTCGCCGCAGAGCGCGGCACCACCAAGAAGGAGTACGCAGCATGACCACCATCACCTGGATCGGACTGGGCCAGATGGGCCAGCCGATGTCCCGCAACCTGGCCGCAGCCCCCGGCAACACTGTCCGCGGCTTCGACGTCAACCCGCAGGCCGTCGAGGCGGCAGCCCGGAACGGACTGGTGCCCACCAGTTCGATCGCCGAGGCGGTCCGGGGGGCCGACGTGGTTTTCACGATGCTCCCCAAGGGCAACCACGTACGGTCGGTCTACTTCGGCAACGACGGCGTGCTCGCGCAGGCCCCTCCGGGCACCCTACTGATCGACTCCTCGACGATCGACATGGCGACCGCTCGCCAGCTCCACACCGCTGCGGCAGAGGAGGGCTTCCGGATGGTCGACGCCCCGGTCTCCGGCGGGATCAGCGGCGCCGACGCTGGCACCCTCGCCTTCATGCTCGGCGGCAGCCCCGAGAACATAGAGGCAGCTAGGGCAGTCATCAAGCCGATGGCCGGCAATATCATCGCCGCAGGCGGTGCGGGCGCCGGCCAGGCCGCGAAGATCTGCAACAACATGATGCTCTTCATCACCCTGCAGGCGGCCGCCGAGGGCTCGGTCCTCGCCGAACGCCTCGGCCTGGACGCCAAGACCTTCTGGGAAATCGCCCGGGTCTCCTCCGGCGACTCGTGGGCCCTGCGCACCTGGTACCCGGTCCCCGGCATCGTGCCCACCTCAGCAGCCAACAACGGCTTCGACTCCACCTTCAAGGCCACGCTGGCCCTCAAGGATGCCGGGCTGGCACTGATGGCCGCCGACGAGGCTGACATCGACCTGCCCGCCGCGACGCTCGTCACCGAACGCCTGCAGCGCCTGGTCGACGAGGGCCTGGGCGACAAGGACTGCTCCTTGATCACCAAGTACTGCACTCCCGACGGCGTCATCCCCGGCTGGCAGCCGGCCGCGGTCTGATCGTCGAGCACGCCCCCACCGACTCCATCACGAACTCACCAGCAAGGGACACGACATGACCACCATCGAACAGACCCGAGACCTCCCGGCCGAGGACAGGGCCATCACGACCATCCCGCACTACATCCACGGGGAGCGTACGTACGGCTCGCATCGCAGCGGTGCAGTCTTCGACCCGGCGACCGGCCAGCAGACCGGCGAGGTGCTTCTCGCATCGGCCGAAGAGGTGGCCGAAGCGGCCCGGGACGCCCAGCAGGCCCAGCAGGCCTGGCGTCGGATCGGCCTGGCCAAGCGGCAGGCGGTGATGTTCCGGCTGCAGCACCTGATCAACGAGCGGGGCGAGGAACTGGCCCGCATCATCTCCTCCGAGCACGGCAAGGTGGTCTCCGACGCGCAGGGCGAGATCGTCCGCGGACTGGAGAACGTGGAGTTCTGCGCCGGCCTGATGCACCACATGAAGGGTGAGTACGCGGAGCAGGTCGCCACCGGCATCGACGTGCACCAGACCCGTCAGCCGCTGGGCGTGGTCGCGTGCATCACCCCGTTCAACTTCCCGGCGATGGTGCCCCTGTGGATGGTGACGACGGCGATCGCCGCCGGGAACGCGGTGATCCTCAAGCCCTCCGAACGGGACCCTTCCGCCGCGCTGTGGCTGGCAGAGGCCTTCCGTGAGGCAGGACTGCCGGCAGGCGTGCTCAACGTGGTCAACGGCGACAAGGAGGCCGTAGACGCGCTGCTGACCGAGCCGCTCGTCAAGGCCGTGTCGTTCGTGGGCTCGACGCCGATCGCCAAGTACATCTACGAAAGCGCAGCCCGCGAGGGCAAGCGTGTCCAGGCGCTCGGCGGGGCAAAGAACCACATGGTCGTCATGCCGGACGCCGACCTAGACGCCGCTGCCGACGCGGCCGTGTCCGGGGCGTACGGCTCAGCGGGGGAGCGGTGCATGGCCGTCTCCGTGCTGGTGGCCGTCGGCGGAACCGCAGACCCGCTGGTCGAGCGGATCACCGAGCGAATGGCGGGCCTCAGGGTCGGGCCGGCGAGTGACCCGGCCTCGGAGATGGGGCCGCTGATCACGCGGCAGTCCCTGGACCGAGTCCGCGGGTTCATCGAGGGAGCGGCAGGCCAAGGCGCGCAGGTCCTGGTCGACGGCCGGGAGATGGGATTCGACGGGGACGGCTATTTCATCGGCCCGACCCTGATCGACCACGTGCGCCCCGGCATGGACGTCTACGATGAGGAGATCTTCGGACCGGTGTTGGCGGTGGTTCGCGTCGACACGTACGACGAGGCGGTCGAGCTGATCAACTCCAACCGTTTCGCCAACGGGACCGCCGTGTTCACCAGGGACGGGAAGACCGCGCGGCAGTTCGAGTTCGACATCGAGGTGGGCATGGTCGGCGTCAACGTGCCGATTCCGGTGCCGATCGGCGCCTTCTCGTTCGGCGGTTGGAAAGACTCGTTGTTCGGGGACACCCACATGTACGGCCCCGAGTCATTCAACTTCTACACCCGCCGCAAGGTCGTGACGTCCCGTTGGCCCGAGCCCAGCGAGTCCCAGATCGACCTGGGCTTCCCGACCCACTAGGTCGTCAGACGAAGGGGTTGGTCGCCAGTGGGCGGTCAACCCCTTCGTCACGTCGGTGGACGAATGATCGGCTCAGACAACCGCCGTGGCCTCGGCCGTCCTCTGGACCTCCGTGCCGGTGCGGCGTACGTAGTACGCGTACACGGCCAGGGCGAGCGCCGGGCCCCAGATCGGCGTGGGGATCATCAGCAGCAGGAGCCAGGTGCTCTCGGCCGCCAGCATCACCATGCTGACCGCGGAGGCGGTCAGGACCGCCGCGACCAGTCCGCCCGGGATGACCGCGGCCAGCACCGGGACCGTACGGCCACCGATCACCGGCAGCCAGGCGGGGAACACCTCGCCCCACCGGGAGACCAGGCCCATGGTCAGTAGCGCGCCGCCGAGCGCGGCCGCCCCCAGCAGCAGCCCCATGATCCGGATCGACAGCGCCAGCTGGTCGGCGGGCACCGGCAGGCCCTGGGGCCACGGCGTCAGCCAGGTGGCCCGGATCAGGATGTACGGGGCCGGTCCGGCAACGGCGACCCAGGTGGCGACCGTTCCCCAGCGCTGCAGCCGTTCCCGGCGCTCGCGCTGCTCCTGGACCGTACGGGTCGCGGCGCCGGCCCGGGCCACGGCCCAGGTCAGCAGGGCGAACAGCACCCCGCCGGCCAGCATCAGCGCCAGGTAGAGCGGGCGGGGGCCGATGCGGCCGAAGCCGGCCTCGACTTCGCGGAGCAGGTCGAGGACCGAACCGCCCAGCCCGGCGAAGGCGACACCGAGGACGGCCAGCAGGACGACCGGGGCCAGGTAAAGCAGGTTGCGTGGGTTCCGGCGGGCCCCGAGGACCAGCAGCACCACGAGCACGACCGGCCCGGTCAGGGCCAGGATGTAGCCCAGCGGGCTGAGCACCTGCAGGTCGGGCAGCAGCAGGCCGAAGACCACGGCATACAGCGCGCCCGCGGCCAGGGCGAGGCCACGGCCCGGCGTGGCCGGACGGAGCCGTCCGAGCAGCAGCGCCACGGCGATGCCGGCCAGGCCGAGCGTGCCGAGGATGATCGTGGCGGTGCCGGCCGGCACCAGGGCGGTCAGGCTGTTCACGCCGGAGCCGGTGCCGGCGAGCGGGTAGGCGCTCGGGTCGAGGAACCACCACAGCGCCAGCCCGGCCACGAGTGCCGACCACAGCGCAGCGGGGAGGGACAGTGCACGAAGAGTGTTCATGGCCTCCACGATCCGCCGATCAGGCCGTCAGCGAATCGGCCCGCGGGGTCGTGCTCGTACGACCCCGGTATCCCCCGGGAGGGGCCGCGACGCGACCGTGGTCGGATGCCGTTCGCCCCCGTGCTGCCTACAGTGTTGGCCATGGACACTGCCGGTCGGTTGGCCCCGGACACCACCGGCCAGCGGGCGCTGGACCGGGTCGAGGCCTGGCTGCGCCGCAGCTGGTGGCTGACCGGTCCGCTGGCCGCGGCCGTGCTCGCGGTGCTGGTCGGGCCGGCCTCGGTCCGGGGCGTGCTCGCATCGGGCGTCGGTCCCGGATGGGTCCCGGCGCTGCTCGGGGCGATCGTGGTGTTGCACGTGGCGGTGGCCTTCCGCAGCCGATTCCCGGTCGTGACGTTCGGGGTGCTCGCGGCGGCCGAACTGGTGCCGGCCATCGCCCCGCCGCTCAGCGACCTGCAGGCCGGCTCCTACCCGGCCGTGCTGCTGCCGACCAGCCTGGCCTACCTGCTCGGCGCCTACACGGTCAGTGCGACGGCGGCCCGGCCCTGGCCCGCGGTGTCGCTGGTGGTCGGGGCGGTCGGTTCGGTGATCGCGATAGTGCGGCTGGGGCTGGCCGGCGAGTCGTTGACCGGGACCGTGCCCGGCGGGCTGCTGACCGTGCTGGCGTTGTTCCTGGCCTCGGTGCTGGCAGCCTGGGCGTTGGGCCAGTACCGCCGGCTGCGCGCCGACCAGGTCGCGGCGCTGGCCGAACGGGCCCGCCGGGCCGAGGCGGACCGCGAGCAGCGCGACCGCCGGGCCGCCGCCGACGAGCGCGCCCGGATCGCCCGGGAGATGCATGACGTGGTCGCGCACTCGCTGTCGGTGGTGGTCCGCCAGGCCGATGCCGGCCGGTACGTGGTCGCCACCGACCCCCAGGCCGCCGCCCAGGTGCTCGCCACCATCGCCGACACCGGGCGCGAGGCGCTGACCGACATGCGCGCCCTGCTCGGGGTGCTGCGCGAGGGCGACACTGCCCCGGCCGAGACGCCTGCGCCCCAACCCACCCTGGACGACCTGCCCGGGCTGGTCGAACGGCTCCGCGCCTCCGGCCAACCGGTCCGGCTCGTGGTCGAGGGACGACCCCGGCCGCTGGACCGCGCCGCGCACCTGGCCGGCTACCGCCTGGTGCAGGAAGCGCTCACCAACGTGGTCAAGCATGCCGGGCCGGGCGCGGAGGCCGAGGTGGCGTTGACGTGGAGCCGCCGCGGACTGCGGCTGCGGGTGACCGACACCGGGGGTACGCGCCCCGAGCACGACGGCGGCGAGGAGCCGCAGGCCGGGGGAGGTGGGCTGCGTGGCATGCGTGAACGGGTCCAGCTCGCCGGCGGCGCCCTGCGCGCCGGGCCGCTGCCGGACGGTGGCTGGCAGGTGCAGGCGGACCTGCCGGCCAGCCGGACGATGGGGCAGGATTGAGCGGTGGATGAGCAGATCCGGGTACTGCTGGTGGACGACCAGGCGCTGGTGCGGACCGGGCTGGCGATGATCATCGACTCCCAGCCCGACATGCGGGTGGTGGCCCAGGCCGGCGATGGCCACGAGGCGCTGCAGCAGGCCGCCGCCACGGCGTGCGACATCGTGCTGATGGACGTACGGATGCCGCGGCTGGACGGGGTCGCGGCGACCCGGGAGCTCCTCGCGCGGCACCCGGACGGGCCGAAGGTGCTGGTGCTGACCACCTTCGACCTGGACGAGCATGCCTTCGCGGCGCTGCGGGCCGGTGCGAGCGGGTTCCTGCTGAAGGACGCCCCGGCCGTGGAGGTGCTGGCCGCGATCCGTACGATCGTCGCCGGCGATGCGGTGATCGCCCCCTCCACCACCCGGAGGCTGCTGGACCACATCGCCGCGGATCTGCCCGAGCCCGGACGGGACGATGCGCTGGGGGTGCTGACCGAACGCGAACGGGACGTGATGGTCGAGATCGCCCACGGTGCGACGAATGCCGAGATCGCCGGGCGGCTCTACCTGGCCGAACCGACGGTCAAGACGTACGTCGGGCGGATCCTGGCCAAACTGGGGCTACGGGACCGGGTGCACATCGTGATCCAGGCGTACGAGACGGGGCTGGTGCGGCGCGGGGAGCGGTGAGGGCTCGTCTCGGCCTCGAACTCCCCATTGCCACGTCCTATAGTTGCCACGTTGTATAGGGGAGTCCTATGGAACTGCAGCGGTGTGCTTGCTCCCTCATCCTGGCATCAGGTCGCGCCGACGTCGGCGCAGCTGCCGGGCCACGGTCCGTCGGAGGTTGGCGTTCCAGGGGAGGGCTCCGCCGTCCAGTTCGTCCGGGACGGACTCTGCCACGTCGAGGACCTCCTGGAGTGCCGATGCGGTTGCCCGTTCCGGTAGTCCCAGGGCGGAGCCAAGTCCCAGGAATCGACGCCGCGTCAGTCCTTCGGTGGCGCCCTGCAGAGGCAGGGCCATCGATCGGTCGCCGTACGGCAATGTCGAGGGCACGTCGTAGATCGGGGCTACCCGCCACTCGCCGGAGGGCTGTTGCACCACGGAGAGGTTCTTGCCGTGGAGGTCGCCGTTCCCGGTCAGCCAGGCGAGCACGAACTGCTGGAACACGGCCCGTGCCGCAACCGGGCGGGCAGCGCAGACGTCGGCGATCGCATTGCCGGCTTCTTCGCTGGTCAGCGCGTACTTGTCTGCCGGATAGCGGCCGAGGAGCTGGGTGGCGTCCTCGACCGCCAGCTTGGCCCCCTCCCCCGGGCCAGGCCGGTCGAATCGGTGCACGAGAAGACCCGGACGACCGTCTTTGTCATGGATGACCTCGGCTTCGACGACGGGCTGGCGCAGTCGTCGCGCCACTGCCAGGAAGTAGGCCTCATTGACGACCGCATCCGGATAGTCGGGTGGGTCGAGCTTGATGATCGCCTCGACTCCGTCCATGTGCAAGGGGGGCGTGATCATTCCGGTCGAGAGCTTCTCCTGTACCCCCGGGAGACCGCGACGGTCGACGAAGCCGGCGTCGGTCATCAGCTCGCTGAAGCGCAGCGTGGCCAGATCGGCCGCAGCCACGGCCGGCCTCGCCGGCTCGGGATCGGCTCCCTCTGGGAACACCGTGACGTCGCCGATCATGTCGGACCCGACCATGAGGAGGAGCGTCAGGTCGTCGTCGGCGGAGGTCTTGGCTGCACGGCGAACCGCGTTGAGCCGCCGGCCCTCGGGCAGCAGGCCGGCGAAGAACGGGGGAAGTGCGCCACCGTACGTCGTGACGGGTCGGGCGAGGGGCAACGTGTGGGCGACCGGAGGTCCGCTGTACTCGGGCAGGTACTCGAACCGTACGGCCCCGTCGCCGCGGGTGAGGGTGGCGGCCGGGCGGCCGGCCTTGTAGACCTCGGCCCGGTGGACGGCGCGCATGTCGGCCGTCATGTTCGCCTCAGCTCTGCGTGAAGTTCGAGTCCGAGGGCGCCGAGCAGGGCCTCGAGCTTGTCGAGGCGGACCGACACCTTGCCGCTCTCGACCAGGCGGACGAACCGCTCCGACACGCCAGCGAGCTCTGCTGCGTCGACCTGGGTGAGGCCGAGTTCCTTGCGGCGTTGCCGTACGTCGTGAGCCAGACTCACAGCATCCTCCTCAACCCGGCACGATCATGCCTAAAACTCGGGAATCTGGCGTTCAGACCGTGGAAGAACGACTGTCCGGCACGATCTTACCGCCTAGGCAGGGGTGCGGCGGCGGCTTGCCAGCACGCGTTTCGATGCACGCCTGGCGGCTCCGTCCCGCACTGCCCCCGAACGTCCTGCCTGACGGCTGCCAGGAACCGCTCATCGATTCGACGATGGCCCAGCGGGTGACGAGTTCCTCGGTCAGGGCGTTGGTCAGGGACAGCGGGACGGCCAGGGTGAGCGCGAGCGCCCAGCCGTCCCCACCGCAGGAACTCCGGTCGGGGCCCGAGGAGCAGCACCACCCCGCCGGTGACCAGGGCGGCCACGCCGAGCCCGGCGCCCTGGTAGAGGAAGTACCGGCCCAGGTCCTGGGCCTGTTGCTGCCCGATCGTGCGGGTGAGGAGCAGCAGGGCCGTCGTCCCGGCGACGGCGAGTGCCAGGCCGGTCAGCCGGCGCCTGGCGGGTGTCGGGTCGGGGGAGGGGACCTACAAGCCGTTGGCTCGTGTACTGGGTGGTCAGCGCTGGTGGTTCAGGTGGACGTCCACCCACACCAGCCGGTGGTCGCTGGAGATCGCGGGCCAGCCGGCGCCGGTGGTGTCGGTCAGGTAGGCGTACTTCTCGTCCGGGGTCGGCCAGAAGATGCCGGCGTCCCGGATCGGCAGCTGGCGCGAGGGCAGCACGTAGTCGGCGCGCAGGTTGCCCGAGGTGCCCGGGGCATCGTTGAAGTCGGCGGTGTCCTCGGCGTGCGGGCCGACGTGCGAGGTGTTGGCGCCACCCTGCTCGGCCGCGACCACGCCACCCTCGGAGGCCGGGGTGACCGTCGTGTTCACGCGCGGGTGGTCGAGGAGCTGGTCGATGGCCTGGGCCCAGGAGTCACCGTCGTACGGGTCGGCGTTCTGGTCGCCCGCGATGACGAACCGCTCGCCGGGGGCCAGGCCGCCGGACACGCCGTTGACGTCGTACAGGTACGAGGCGGTCCGGCCACCGGTGACGTAGTCGGCCCACAGCCGGATCTCGTCGTGGTTGCGGGTGGCGTTGCGCTTCTCGGGGCCGTCGAAGACCGGCGGGGTCGGGTGCGAGACCAGGACGTGCACGGTCTTGGCGGAGTTGCCGGTGCCGATCGTGATCGGGACATCCCAGTGCGACTTCGACGACAGGCGGAAGGCGTCCAGCTCCTCGGAGGAGTAGAAGTCGGCAGGCTCGGGGGTGGCCGGATCGTCGGGGAGGAGGGCGCCCGGCATGTCCTTCCAGAGGAAGTTCTGGAAGGTGCGGACCTCCCCGGTGGCGATCGGGTACTTGGAGTAGACCACCATGCCGTACTGGCCGGGGAAGACCCCGAAACCGTACGCGTCGCCCGGCCCGCCCACGGCCCCGTTGTTGTCCAGGTCGTGGCCGGACGGGACGCCGGTGTTGACCGGGGCGACGTAGAAGTACGGGTAGTCGACAGGGGTCGAGCCGTTGTGGGGGACCGCAAGGTAGTTGTCGTGGAACAGCCGGGCGGCCTTGCCGCCCTCGACGTAGTCGAACTCGTTGACCAGCAGCACATCCGGGTTGGAGCGCTGGATGATCTCCGCCACGGCGGCGGCCTGCGCATTGTCGCCCGTCGACAGGTCACGGACGAGGTCGCCTTCGGCGCCGCGATTCAGGGAGGCGTTGAAGGTGGCGAACCGTACGTCCTTGTCCACCGCGCCGGGCGCAGCGAGCGCAGGGGAGACCAAGGTCAGCGACAGGGCGGCGGAGAGGATTGCAGCGGCCGCGGCGCGGCGGGGGAGTGAGGAGGACATGGCGGCACGGTAGGGGCCGCTGCCGAACCGACGCAGAACCGCGGGGGAACCGCACAAGAACGACGGGTGAATGCGGACGGGTGAATGCGATGGCCCGGCCTCGTCGGGGGAGTGGTGTCACAAGGGGCGAGGAGTCCCGCGTCGCTTGCCTCGTGCTGGAAGTCAGCAAATCCTTGCACCAACAACCCCTCCGATAAACTCTGACCGCAAAAAGTTTCATCAACTGCATGACGATGAAAGGAAACGATGGCCGGCTGGGAGCAGGCGTACTGGGAGGCTGATGTTTCCGAGGGGCTGCTGCGCAGGGATCGGGCCAGCGGCCCGTACCGGCGGTACGTACCGGATCGGTTTGCTGGTCTTCCCCTGCTGGTGGAGCCGACTCTCGCCCAGCAGGCGGCGGATGCCGAGCGCGGCATCAGGGCACTCAACGGTGCCGGAGGCGATGCGCTCGCCGCCGTGTCGAGGTTCCTGCTTCGCTCCGAAGCGATCGCCAGCTCACAGATCGAGGAAGGGCTGCGCACAGGTTGGTGGTGGTCATCAAGTAGCGTGCCTCGCCTTGGCTTGCCCGCGGGCAGGTGACCGCGTCAACGCATGGCGCTCGCATCCCGGCCTCCTGCCCGTGAGGGGTCTGGTCCATGGCTACGAGCGCCGGGACGTACGGAACAGGCCATGGCGCGGCACGTCCGCTAGGGGCGCTTCTTCTGCGGATAGATGGTCTCGTGCCGGCTGAGCATGGCGACGTACCCGGCGATCTTGCGTGCCCTCGTCTCGGCGCGCTTGACCGACTGGACCCGGTAGATCAACGCGTACCGGTTCGTCGAGGTCAGCACGTCGAACATCGCCTGCGCCTCCGGAACGGCGGCGATGGCCGCGGCCAGGTCCGGTGGCACCTCGGCGGTGGCGGCCCCGGCGTATGCCATCTCCCAGCGGCCGTCCGCCTTTGCCGCCGCGACCACGGCACGCCCGGCCGCCGTCATCCGACCCTCGGCCTCGAGCCGGGCGACCCGGTCCACATTCGACTGCGACCAGCGGCTCGTCCTCGTACGCGGGGTGAAGCGGATCAGCGAGCTGCCGGCGTCCCGGGCCCGCAGCTGGCCGTCGATCCAGCCGAAGCACAACGCCTCCTCGACCGCCGGCTCGTACGACAGGGCGGTGACGTCGCCGCCCTTCTTGCCCATCACCAGCCACACGCCGGTGCTGTCGGCGTGGTGGGTCTCCAGCCAGGCCCGCCAGGCGCGGGCGTCCGGGACGAGGAGTTCGGGCAGCTCGACGGCCATGGGCCCAAGCTACGGCACGGCGAGGCCGGATGCTGCGCTTGTGGCGGGCCGCTTCCCGTCGCCGCGAAGCGGTTGGACAGTAACGAAGCGGCTGGGGCCAGGATGCCCACCCATCCGGCGATCCCCCGGCGGGGTGCGGGTCTCACCTCCAGATCTCCGCCAGTCTCTGGGCAAGGGCTCGGCCCTGGTCGTAGCCGGCTCGCGCCGCCTGGCTACGGGTCGACGGATCCACCGCCTTGGCGTTGAAGACGTCACCGGCGCCGCCGTCCGGGAAGACCGTCTCGACGGTGCTGCCCCCGGCGCGCAGTTCGTCGACCTGTGTGGCGAGGTCCATGCCCCATTCCCGGGGCATCCGTGACCTTCCACTGAACGGCGACAGCACCAGCACCACGCTGTGGCCGGCCGCCAGGTCGGCGTTCTCGTTGCGTCGGAAGCCGCCGTCGAGGTAGCGGTGCTCCCCGATCAGGTACGGAGGGAAAGGGCCGTAGCCGAGGGTGGTGCTGGCGGCGACGGCGTCCACCAGGTCGACTCCGCTGTGCCGGTCGAACACGACCGGCTCACCGGTCTGCGCATCGACGGCCGTGATGAGTACCCGCTGCTGCGGCCACCGGTCGCTGGGAAGGCGGGCCGCGACGATCTCGCGCCAGCGGCTCCGGCCCGACTCGTGCGGAGCATGCAGTTCGAGGGTCGCGGCACCCACCCTGCGGCGCATGTCGGCCGCGTCATCGGCGGAACCGATGAGGGCGCCCGACCACTCCAGGAAGTTGGTCGCCGAGGCACGGGCAGCGGGCTGCGGGGCCTGTCCCGTGGTGCCTACCGGTGGCTGGGGGGCCTCGGCGAGGATGGCGGCGTACAGGTCGGCAGGGCTTGTCCCGCTGGTGAGCTGGGCCGCGGCCGTCGCTCCGGCGGAGGTGCCGACGATGAGATCGGCCCGGGTCACGTCGACGCCGGCGTCGGACAGGCCGGCGATCAGGCCGATCTCCCAGGCGTTGCCGGCGGCTCCGCCACCGCCGAGGACGAGGGCGCGCCTCTGCGGGATGTCGGCCCGGGGCGGGGTGTCGACCTGCTGAGCGGGCATGTGCCGATTGTCGTGCCCCGCTGTCCCCGGTGCGTGGGTGCCATCAGGAATGGTCGTGGAGGGGACACGCGGAGCGGACGAAGGTGTGGTGGTCATGGGAGTCGCCTTTCGCGGATTGCCTCTGGCGCTCCCGTGGCGACTACCTCTGTCGCGCGATCGTGCCCTGCAGGGGAGCACCCGTTACGGATACTGCGCACATGGGTCTCACCTCCTGCTGATGGATCACGATCATGGACATGGTTGCACGCGGCCGTGCCGACCCGCAATGGTCACCTCGGCACTCCGGAGCCGCTGTCGCGGTCGGACATGCCAGACACCGGGCGCTAGGACGGATCCGGCGATCACCTCCGAGAACGGGGCGGTGCTGCGCTACGGACCGGCCGGTCCGGTCCGCACCGGCGACACGAGGCAGCCGGACTGTCCGACTGACCCACCGGAGCCTGCCGGGGTGCGGTCCCGGCGAGGCTCCTGCTCGAGCTGGCCGCATCAGGGCAGGTGACTCGATCATCGGGCGTGCTCACCGGGCAGGTCGAGAGAGGCATGTGGAGGCCCTGGGAACTGCTCGCCAGGAAGGTTCGCCGTCCGGTCCGGCAGCGTGTCGGTCGAGGGCTTGCTCGGCGGTCCCCCTGTGCGCCGTCCCGATGCAGGCCAACGGAAGGTGCCTGGCCTGAGTCCGTCGAGCCGCAGGCCGCTGCGCGCGTACCGGTATACGGCCTCCTTCACCACGGCAGCGAGTCGTCCGGTGAGCGGAAGTCCCCGCGGACTGTCATCGCGATGCACGAGCTGGATCAAGCCGTCCCGACGGCCCAGACTCACGTTGAGCCCGAGATAGCCGAGGGAGAAGTCCGCGGGTGGGCGGCCGGCGAGCGAGTCCACGATGACCTGGGCCGCATGCGCCCCCTGGGGCATGGCGGTCGCGCAGGCCATCCGCAGATGCGGCTGCTCCGGGAGGACGCAGGCATCCCCGGCCCCGAGGATGTCAGGGTGACTCACGCTCCGTAACGACCCATCGACGACGAGGCGGCCGCGTGCGTCCACCTCGAGTCCGCTGGTCCGTGCCAGGGACGGGACCGCGAAGGACCCGCACCAGACGACGATGTGTGCGTCGATCCTGTGCCCGTCCATGGTCACCGCCCCCGCGGCGTCGATCGATGCGATCGGGCACTGCTCGGACACCCGCACGCCGAGGCGCCGCAGCCGCTGGCGGGTGGCATCCTGGCCAGCGGGGGAGACCGTCTGGAGCAGGTCGCCGCCCACCGCCATGATCACCCGCAACGGGTGCCGGCTCGCCAGTTCTGCTGCGACCTCCACGGCGGTCGGACCGCCGCCCACGATGAGTACGGGTGCCTCCGGCGGTGCCACCGCCACGGCGGCACGCAGGGCTCGAGCACCGTTGATCCCCGCGGGGTGGACGGCGAATTCCGTGGCTCCCGGCACGGAGTCGACGGTCTCGCCACTGCCGACGGCATAGACCAGTCGCTCGTAACGGATCGCAGGCTCCCCGTCGGAGAGCTCCACCATGTGTTCCTCGGCCCGGATGCGCGCGGCTGTCCCCAACCGCACCCGGACCTTCGGACTGAGCAGACGAGCCAGTGGCACCACGACGTCCTGCTCAGCGGAACCGGCCGCGAACTCGTGCAAGCGGATGCGGTCGACGAAAACGCCGCGGGGGTCGAGGAGGGTGACGGACACGCCGTCGCCGAGGCGGCCGGCCAAGCCGTTCGCAGCCATGATGCCGGCGTAGCCGGCTCCGAGGACGACGATCTCGTCGGCCGTCGTCTGTGATGGGCGAGGTGGGGTGTTCATGGCTGCGGCGTCCGGGCATCCCCGGGCGCGTGCGCCGGAGTCGTCTGGGCCACCGCGATCCGCCAGCGGTCCCCCGAGCGGACGATGACGTACGTCAGGGTGCCGATAGTGGGCAGGGCGAGCGACCGGTCGGATCGGCTGTCCCGCACCTCCTTGGTGCATGAGACCAGTGCGACATCGGGGGCCAGGAACCGGACGTCCTCGATCGTCGACGACGTCACCACGTCCTTCAGTGGTGAGTCGAGTGCGGCACGCATGGCCTCGCCGAGTGCCTCGCGGCCGAGTACCCGCCGCCCGGCGATGTTCACGACGACGACCTCGGGGGTGTGCAGGTCGAGGAACGCCTCGGGGTCGAACTGTGCTGTCTGGGCATCCCGGACCAGGGCATGGATGGCCGCGAGGTCGGCGGTGTCGGGGGTAGCCGTGCTGCTCATCGCACGCCCCCGGCGGTGGCGTGGAGGGAGGGCCGCGACCACAGCATCGCCACCGCTGTCATGCCGGCCAGTATCGGCAGGATCTGGAGCCAGCCCATCACGGGTGCGAGGCCCACGTCCCCCGACGTGTCTCTGACGGTGAGGCCGGTCAGTGCGAGGGTGGTGGCCGAGAGCAGCGCCCCGAGGGAGAACCACCGTGCCCAGCTCCTGCCGGATGCGGTGGCCCACAGGCTGACGAGCCAACTGACCACGCCGAGGCCGCCGGCCACGGTCAGGATCGCGACATAGGCCATCACGGCGGCATCGATCTGCTGCGGAGCGTAGGACGGGTAGCCGGCCCGTACGTGGCTGGTCAGAAGCCGGGTGGTCGAGGGGTCGAGGAGCGCGTGGACCGTGACGGCGACCGTGAGGAGGAGCCCGGTCAGGAGCAGCGCACGGGCGCGTCCGTAGGCGGAGGAGGCAGTGCGGGCGAGGGTGACGTTCATGGTAGGTCCTGTCGGAAGGAACGGAGAGTCACTGTCAGCTTGAAAGAAACTCTAGACTCTTCAGGAAGAGAGAGTCAAGATCATGCGGACAGTCACTTTCTGGCGTACTGTCCTCCCATGACGAGCCTCAGGGAGCAGTGGCGGCGCAGCGCGATGCGGACCATCCAGGACCGCGCCCTGGACCTCTTCGACGAACGCGGCTTCAGTGCCGTCACCATCGAGCAGGTCGCGGCCGCGGCCGGGGTCTCACCCTCGTCGGTCTACCGGTACTTCGGGACGAAGGAGGGTCTCGTCGTCTTCGACGAGTTCGACCTCATGGGCTCCGACGCCCTGGCCAAGATCCTGGACCCGGCAGACCCCGTGGACAGCCTGGTTCGAGCCGTCGAGCGGTACGAGGAGGCGGGCAGGTCGGGCACCTCCACCGGTGACGGGTCCAGCGGTGGGGGGCCCTGGCGCCGCGTCCGCTACTTCTTCACCGAGCCATCGGTGCGGATGGCCGTCCTCGCAGCGCTCGACCGGGCGGCCCAGCGGGTCGCGCCGATGCTGGCGGTGGAGGGCGGTCTGAGCTCCTCGCAAGCACGGGTGGCCGGTAGCGCGGTCGCGTTCGGGTACTTCGCCGCGCTCGAGCTGTGGTTCCAGGACGGATGCAGCCGTCCCATCGCCGAGTACGTCGACGAAGGACTGCGTCCCCTGCGGGCGATCTGGTCGAAGAGCTGAGCATGGGGCGCACCCCGGTTGCTCCCCAGCAGTGCCACGCTCGTCGCCCGCAGGCATGACCGACCCTGACGCGGGCGCTTGAGTCGGCCAAGGCGACGGGCGAGCGGCTCACCCGCGGCGATGCCGTTGCCGGGACCTGACGGCCAGCGCCACCGCGATCGACCCCGCCACCGCTGCACCGGCGATCATCGGCTTGCGTGACAGGCCCCTCTCCGGTCGTGCCGGTGAGGCGCCCTCCAGCAGCACCTGGCCGGTGATCCCGTCGACGGTGATCAGGTCGCCGGTCGTGATGCGCCGGGTGGCCGACCCGCTGCCGAGGACGGCCGGGATGCCGAACTCCCGCGCGACGATCGATCCGTGGCTCAGCACCCCGCCGATGTCGGTCACCACCCCTGCGGCCTGCGCGAAGAGCGGGGTGTAGGCGGGTGTGGTGATCGCGGCCACGAGGATCTCACCGGGCACGAAGGATGCGAAGTCGGCCGGCCCCTTCACTACGTGGGCGTGACCGGTGACGCGGCCACCCGAGCCGGTGGTGCCCTTGAGCACCGGTCCTTCGTCCTGCTCGCGGGCGGGCAGGAATCGCTCCTACGCCTGCATGACGCGACTCTCGGGCAGGTACTGCGGTGGGGTGGCCAGTGCCTGCCCTCGCCAGGTGGCCCGACGTGCGGTGATCGGCTCGGCGAAGCCGGGCAGGGTCTCGCCGGCATCCGTGCGCGGGCCGAGGTCGACGAGCTCGGCGAGGGTGAGCCAGGTCATGTCACCCCTCATCTCTTTCCCAGTAGCCACCGCCGGCAAAGCGGTTCGGTGGTGCCTTGGCCCACAGCGATGAGGGCAGCACGCATCTTGGCACGTACGCCCGTCGGATAGGCGTTGAGCGCCGCGCGTCCCGGGACCGAGGGCCGACTGAAGTCCGGTACTCGCAGATCTGTCGGGAAGTCAGGCTTCATGGCACAAGTCACTGATGCAATTGCCATTGACGGTCGCGTTCGTTCCCCACCCCTTGGCGACAGGGTCACCCGAGTTGGCAGGGGCCACCTATCGCGCGGTCGCCAACGCACGCGCCGCCGTGGCGGCACTGGACAGCACGGCGCGGGCCTTGCCCAACCCCACGCTGTTCCGGCAGGCCACCTTGCGCGTCGAGGCCCAGTCAACCGCGGCACTGGAGGGGACATATGAGCCGTTGGCCCGCGTGCTGGGCGCGGAGGACATCACCTCGGATCCCTCGCTCCGGGAAGTCCTGAACTACCTTGCGGTCGCGGAGATGGCCTTCGGGTGGTCGGAGGACCGTCGGCCGCTGTCGATCTCGATGCTCAGCCAGCTCCAGCAGCGCTTGATGGAGGGCACCCGTCAGGCAGGCACCCAGACCGGGCACCTCCGCGAGATCCAGGTCGTCATCGGGCGGAGGCCCGAAGCGGCACCGGACGAGTTGCCGATCAAGGCTGCGCAGTTCGTGCCAGCGCCGCCTGGTGCCGATCTCGAGGCACGGGTCCGGGACCTGCTGGGGTGGATGTCCGCCGATCACGGTGACGACATCGACCCGGTGGTCGCCTGCGCCATGGGCCACTACATGTTCGAAGCACTGCACCCGTTCCACGACGGCAATAGCCGTCTGGGCCGGCTGCTCGTCGTCCTCCAGCTGCACGGCGCGGGAGTGCTCTCGGAGCCGACGCTGTCGGTCTCGCCCTGGTTCGAGGCCCGGCGGGCCGACTACTTCGGACACCTGATGGCGGTCTCGACCGAGGGTGATTGGGATGGTTGGGTGGGCTTCTTCGCCGCGGGGCTGCGCGCCTCGGCCGACCAGACACGTACGCGGATGCAACAACTCACGCAGGTCCAGGCCGATCTCAAGCAGCGGATCGCCGACTCCCGTCTCCGTGCGGCCTCGGCACGGCAACTCGTCGACCTGGCCGTCGGCCGACCCATCTTCACCGTTCGTGAAGCCTCCGAGACCTTGGGACTGTCCTACGGTCGGACGAACGGGCTCATCGACTCGCTGGTGGAGCTCGGCGTGCTCGCCCCGTGGGGATCCCAGGAGTACAACCGTCGCTTCGCTGCGCCGGGGGTCATCGACATCCTGCTGCCGAGGTGACCCACCTCTGGCGCACAGCCGGCCATTGCTCCAGACTGGGTGTTCTTCGCGCCGTTGTGATCCCTGGCGCCCGACGAGGGAGTCCGCCGCCCCGTGACCGAGCTTCTTGCCCCGCGCCTGACGAGCTTCGTCGGGCGTGAGACGGACGTGCACGCGGTCAGCGACCTCCTCACCCACCACCGGATCGTCACCATCACCGGCCCCGGCGGCCTGGGCAAGACCAGCCTGGCCCGCGAGGTCGTGGCAGGGGAGTCGCGTCCGGTGACCCCGATCGACCTCGCCACGATCGCCGAGGGCTGCGAGGTGGCGGCCCTGGTGGCCCGCGCCCTGCGGGTGGCCGACCAGTCCGCCCGGTCGGCGCAGGACCAGGTGATCAGCCACCTCGGTGATCGCTCCCAGGTGCTCTACTTCGACAACTGCGAGCACGTCCGCGACGCGGTGCGCGACATCGTCATCGCGGTGCTGCACGCCTGCCCCCACGTCACCGTCCTGGCCACCAGCACGGTCCGGCTCGAGGTGCCGGGGGAGTGCCTGTACGACCTGGCACCCCTGGCGGTCCCCGATGAGAGCACATCGCTGGACCAGCTACCGCAGGTCGACTCGGTTCGCCTGCTGCTGGAACGGTCCCGGCGACTGGTGCCCGACTTCGAGGTCACCGCCACGAACGTCGACGACGTCCGCCAGCTCTGCCAACGCCTGGACGGCATCCCGCTCGCGATCGAACTGGCCGCGCTGCGGCTGCGCATGCTCTCGGTCGCCGAGCTCAATCGGCGGCTCGACGACCGGTTCGCCGTCCTCACCGGCGGCAGCACCCACGAACCCGAACGCCACCAGACCCTGCGCGCCCTGGTCGACTGGAGCTACGAGCTCTGCTCGCAGGAGGAGCGTACGGTCTGGGCCCGGCTGTCGGTCTTCCCCGGGTCGTTCCGGCTGGAGAGCGCCGAGGCCGTGTGCGGGTACGGCGACCTGGCCCCCGACCGGGCGCTCGACCTGCTCGCCGGCCTGATCGAGCGGTCCATCGTCGTGGTCGAGCGGATCGGGGACAAGGTCCGCTACCGCCAGCTCGCCACCCTCCGCGACTACGGCGCCGCGCTCCTGGAGCGCCGCGAGGAGACCGACGCGACCATGGCGCGCCTGCTGGACTTCGTCATGACCCGCAGCCGGGCGATGGTCGAGGCCTGGTGCGGCCCCGACCAGGCCGAGTCGCTGGCCATCTGGCGCCTCGAGCACACCACGATGCTCGCGGCCTTCGGCTGGGCACTGGCCCGCCCGGACCGGGTCGATGCAGCCGCCGAGCTGTTCGCGGTGCTGCGCTACCACTGGATCGCCGGCGGCCAACTCAGCGACGGGCGCCGCTGGGCCGACCGGATCCTCGCCCTGCCGGGCCTGTCGGCCGAACGCCGCAGCCACGTGCTGGCCGTCGCCTCCTGGGTGTGCCTGATCCAGGGCGACCGGGACGCGGCGACCGCGCACCTGCAGGAGGCCCGCGGACGGGTCGACCCCGCGAGCACCCCGGTGCTGGCCGCCTACCTCGACTCGTACGGAGCCCTGCTGGACCTGTTCGCCGGCGAACTGGAACAGGCCGTCGCCGGCTACCAGCGCTGCATCCCGGTCTTCCTCGACGCCGGGGAACAGGCCGCGGCGCAGACCGCGCTGTTCCAGCTGGGCATGGCCCAGACCTACCTCGGCCGGCACGAGGAGGCACTGGCGACCTGCGCCCGCGAGATGGCGATCGGCGACCCGCGCGGCGAGCTGTGGGACCGGGCGTACGCCGAGTGGGTCACCGGCGTGGCCGAGTGGCACCTGGGCCGCCTGCACCGGGCCGAGGCCGCGGCGACGAACGCGCTGCGGATCCAGGAGTCCTTCGAGGACGGCATCTGCATCGCGCTGGTCCTGTTGCTGGTCTCCTGGATCCGCACCAAGCAGGGCCGCCGGCACGACGCCATCCGTGCCGCGCAGGCCGCCGACCAGGTCTGGAAGCTGATCGGCACGAGCACGGCAGCCTTCGGCTCGCATTTCGGCGAGGAAGCCGGCCGTTGGACGCCGGTGGGCGGGGCGGTGGACGAGCCGCCACCGGCCACCAAGCTCGGCGCGGTCCGGCGCGGCCTGCAGATCCTGTCCGACCAGCAGCCGGCCGAGGCCGCGCCGATCGAGGTCGAGGGACTCTCCCCGCGGGAGAACGAGGTCTACCGGCGGTTGCTGGAGGGCGCCAGCAACAAGGCGATCGCCGAGGAGCTGGTCATCTCCCCGCGGACGGCGGAGGGCCACGTGCAGCGCATCATCACCAAGCTCGGCCTGTCCTCGCGCGCCGAGGTCCCGGCCTGGCACCGGGACCACGTAGCCGACCCGGGCACGGATACGTAGTGCGGGGCGTGGTGACGCGTAGTTCTGCGCGTGTGCCGGGTCACGTCGGGAAGTGAGGCTGGTCACATCGACAGAGCAGTCGATGGAAGAAAGGGACCAGCCAATGACCACCTCCCAGGCCTCCGGCCGTACCACCCCCGCTGCCACGGAGCACGACGTCATCATCATCGGTGCAGGCTTCGCCGGCATCTACGGGATCCACAAGTTCCGCGACCAGATGGGACTCGACGTCCTCGGATTCGACGCTGCCGGCGACGTCGGCGGCACCTGGTACTGGAACCGCTACCCCGGCGCGCGCGTCGACATCGAGAGCATCCACTACTCGTTCTCCTTCGACCCCCAACTGCAGCAGGAGTGGCGCTGGACCGAGAAGTTCGCCGCCCAGCCGGAGATCCTGCGCTACCTCAACCACTGCGCCGACCGCTACGACATCCGCCGCAGCGTCCGGTTCAACACCCGCGTGGTCGAGGCGACCTGGGACGAGCAGGCCGACCACTGGCGCGTCACCACCGACACCGGTGAGGTCCACACCGCCCGCTACTACGTGTCCGGCGCCGGCACCCTCTCGGTCGCCAAGAAGCCCGAGTGGCCCGGCATCGACGACTTCGCCGGCCAGGTGCTGCTGACCGGCGACTGGCGCGAGGACCACGACCTGACCGGCAAGCGCGTCGGCATCATCGGCACCGGATCCTCCGGCATCCAGGCGATCAGCGAGCTCAGCAAGGTCGCCGAGGCCCTGTACGTGTTCCAGCGCACCCCCAACTACGCCACCCCGATCGGCAACCACCCGACCGACCCGCAGCAGGAGGCCGCCGACAAGGCCCGCTACGCCGAGATCCGGGAGGCCTCCCGCAACCACTTCCTCGGCGTGCCGTACTCCGACGTCCAGCCCTCCGCGCTGGCCGTGACCCCGGAGGAGCGGCGCGCGGTGTTCGCCGACCGCTTCGAGCGCGGCGGCTTCCGCTTCTTCATCGACAGCTTCGGTGACCTGCTGACCGACAAGGCCGCCAACGACACCGCTGCCGAGTACGTCCGGGAGCACATCCGTGCCCGCGTGAACGACCCCGCCACCGCCGAGCTGCTCTGCCCGGGCGACTACCCGTACGGCACCAAGCGGCCCCCGTTGGAGACCGACTACTACGATGCCTACAACCGCCCCGGCACCCGCTTGGTCGACGTGAAGTCCAACCCGATCGACACGATCACCCCCGATGGCCTGCGGCTGGCCGACGGCACCGAGTACCAGTTTGACGTTCTGATCCTGGCCACCGGCTTCGACGCCTGCACCGGCCCGCTGCTGGCGATGAACATCACCGGCCGCGACGGCCGCAGGCTCGCCGACGAGTGGGCCGACGGCCCGCAGACCTACCTGGGCCTGACCATGGCCGGCTTCCCGAACCTGTTCGCCATCACCGGCCCGCAGAGCCCCTCGGTGCTCTACAACATGCCGTTGGCGATCGAGGACCACGTCGACTTCATCGCCGATGCGATCAGCTACATGCAGCAGCACGGCCACACCGTGATGGAGGCGACCGAGCAGGCGCAGGAGCAGTGGGTCCACGAGACCAACGCGCTGTGTGACATGACGCTGCTGCCCGAGTCGGCCTCCTCGTGGTACATGGGCGCCAACGTTCCCGGCAAGCCGCGCCGGGTGCTGGTCTACCTCGGTGGCGCGCCGCGCTACCGGGCGATCTGCGACAACGTGCAGCGCAACGACTACCGCGGCTTCGCGTTCTCCGCCCGGACCGCCGAGCTGGACCCGGCCAACGCGTCCCCGGCGCTCGACCCCTGCCTGATGTTCATCGTCGAGGCGCTGCGCGCCCAGGGCTTCCCCGGATTCCCGGGCGCTGGCGTCGAGGGCGCGCGGGCCGCGGTGGAGGGCTTCGTCGACCTGCAGGCGCCCCGCCAGGAGATCGGCGCCGTGATCGACCAGGCGTACGGGGCCGACCCCGAGCAGCAGTTGCGGATCTTCGTGCCGGAGGGTGAGGGACCGTTCCCGGTGCTGGTGTATGTGCACGGTGGCGGATTCGTCACCGGCAGTATCGAGGTGGTCGACGAGCCGGCCCGCGACCTGGTGAAGCGATCCGGGGCGATGGTGATCGCGCCGACCTACCGTCGCGCACCGGAGCACACCTTCCCGGCCGCGCACGACGACACGTACGCCGCGCTGGCCTGGGTCGCCGACAACATCGCCTCGTACGGGGGTGATCCGTCCCGGCTCGGGGTCGGCGGCGACTCGGCCGGTGCGCTGCTTGCGGCGGCGACCGCGATCCGCGCCCGGCTGGAGGGCCCGGACCTGTCGGCGATGCTGCTGGTCAACCCGCTGGTCAACCCGGTGGCCGAGACCGCGTCGCGGCAGAAGTACGCCGAGGGCTACGTGATCGAGCTGGCGGACCTGCAGTGGTTCGGCGCCCAGTACGTCAACGGTCCGCAGGACCTGGCCGATCCGCGACTGGCACTGGACGCCAACGACCTGACCGGTCTGCCGCCGACCCTGATCCTGACCAGCGAGTACGACACGCTGCGCGACGAGGCCGAGCAGTTCGCCGAGCAGCTGCTGGCTGCTGGGGTGCCGACCAGCGTGCAGCGCTTCGACGGGATGACCCACGACGCGTTCCTGCTGTCGGGGGCAGTGTTCCGGTGCGTCGAGCAGCGGCTGGCTGCCGGGGACTTCGTCCGGGCAGCGCTGGTCGAGGGGGTTGAGGAGCAGGACCTCCAGACCGTCGATGTCTGACGTGACTACTGACCGAGCTGGACGAGTGCCGGGACGGTAATCGCCAGGTTCTGGTGAGGCTGGAGCGCCGGTGGGGTACGCGGAGTGCGTACGCCACCGGCGCTCTGCTCGCTCGGTGGGCAGGCAGATCCCCGAAATGGCCGGTGAGCACCTATGCGCTGGCGCTCAGTAGGTGAACGATCTCGTCGTGCAGCCGGCGGTCCGTCGGCTCGAGACACTCGAGCACCACTTCAAGGGTCTGCGTGAACCCGGCAGGCTAGGTTGGCTCCATGCCGGTTGAAATGGGGATGTGGCGGATCGACGGGGATCAACCGAGGCGGTTGGGAGCCAGCGTGCTGCCGTCGGAGGCGACGCTGGAGGACTACCTCGCGGAGGACTCCACGCTGTTGGGGACGAAGCTGCTGGTGATCGGTCGTCAGGTCCGTACCTCGTACGGCAAGCTGATCGATCTGCTGGCGATGGACGGCGAGGGAAACCTGATCGTCCTCGAGCTCAAGCGCGACAGGACCCCTCGCGAGGTCGTGGCTCAGGTCCTCGACTACGGGTCCTGGGCGACTGCATTGACACGTGATGCCGTGATCGACATCGCGAACAAGCACCTGGACATTCCATTCGAGGCGGCCT
This sequence comes from Propionibacteriaceae bacterium, assembly GCA_044508675.1. Taxonomy (GTDB): domain Bacteria; phylum Actinomycetota; class Actinomycetes; order Propionibacteriales; family Propionibacteriaceae; genus Raineyella. The sequence continues at coordinate 36,182 of JBIQHF010000027.1, forward strand.
TCGAAGAACGATTCGGCGATGCTCCGCCGGATGAGTTGAACACCGAGACACGGATGACGATCGTCGCCACAGACCTTGACGACAGCTCAGAACGAATCGTGCGATTCCTGCGGACGTTCGGGGTCCCAGTGAACGTGGTGTTCTTCGCGCATCTGGAGGACGAGGGGCGCCATTACCTGACTCGTTCCTGGCTCGTCAGTCAGGAGGACTCCCGCTCCCAGCCGACGAAGGGCTCGGGGCAGGGCAAGCGGGCGGACTGGAACGGCGTCGACTGGTACGTCAACTTCGGCCACGACGAGAACGGGCGACGCTGGGAGGACGGCAAGAAGTACGGGTTCGTTGCCGCTGGCGGGGGCCGGTGGTATTCCCAGACATTTCGCAACATTCCTGTCGGGGCACGGGTGAACGTCTACCTGCCGGGCAGGGGCTACGTGGCCGTGGGGATGACCTTGGCCGAGGCACGGCGGTTCGATGAATCATCCGTTCTCGTGGGCGACAAGTGGGTGAAGCTGGCCGAGCTGGAGCTGCTGGGCAACTACAAGCGCAGCAACGAGGAGCGGGACCCGGACGACCTCGCGGAGTACATCGTTCCGGTGCGCTGGCTGGCGGCGGTGCCGCTCGAGGAGGCCTACTCGGACAGAGGTCTGTTCGCCAACCGGCTCAGTGCTTGCAAGCTACGGCAGCAGTTCACTCTCGATCGGATCGCGCAGCACTTCGGATTGGATCTCGATGACGAAAGCGAATGATTGCCCGGGGAGCAGCAACTGACCCGCTGATCGTCGAGGCCTGGATCGTCAACGTACCCGTCTCTCCTCGGTCGTCAGGCCCGCCCGGTGGCAGTGGCAGTGGCGGTGGCCAGCTGGACAAGGTCTCCGGCCCGCATCCCGGGCCAGCCGTGGACCCGGTCGGCGAGGTCACTCGGCAGTCCTGAGACTCCGTACCGGGCGCCGAGCAGGGCGCCGGCGATCGCGGCGACGGTGTCGGTGTCGTTTCCGATGGAGATGGCTGTCTGGAGTGCCGCCTCGACGTGGTCGGGACCGTCGGCCTCGCGAGTGGCGTGGATCGCTGCCCAGGCCGCCTGGAAAGCCGTCACCGTGTAGCCGTTGCGATCGAAGGCCGCGGGCTCCTGGCTCTCCGCCTCGTCGATCAGCCGCGCCCACTCGTCACGGCGTTCCTCGGGGAGCAGGGGGAGTCCGGCGCGGACGTCCAGCTGTCCCTCGACGACTGCCAGCCGGACCGCCTCCGACCAGAGGACGCAGGAGTCCATGCATCGGTCGTCGGCATGGGTGAGGGAGGCGACCCGTCGGGCCGCCTCCGCGGTGGCCGTTGGGTCGTCCAGCGCCACGAGCCCGACGATGCCGGTCCGCATCAGGGCGCCGTTGCCGGCCCGGCCCGCACGGGCCTCGTCCAGGGCAGCGTCCGTCATCCGCCGGCCGAGCGGTCCGGTGCCTTGGCGAGCGGTCCACAGGACACGCGAGGTCTGGGCGCCGATGTCGGTTGCGCCCTCGGCCTGCCAGTCCAGGAACCCCTGGGCGACGGCGTCCAGCGCGGCCTCCGTACGCAGGTCGGCGCCGGTGGCGCTGACCCGGGCGATGCAGATGGCCATCTGGGTGTCATCGGACCATTCCCCGGGGGCGTACGGCCCCAGCCCGCCGCCGATCATGCGCGCCTCCCCGGCTGTGATCGGCGCGGCGAACTCGTACGGTACGCCCAGGGCGTCGCCGATCGCCTGGCCGAGCAGGACGCCGGCCGCCCGGTCCTGTTGTTGTGGTGTCAGCTCCATCTCGACTCCCTTGTTGGCGCAACCCTGCTGCCAGATTAGAGCGAATTTGCGACAATAGTCAGGTGGGATACCAGGACTCTGCGGGCAAGGCCCTGACGGACTACCCACGACCCTCGGTCGCGGTCGACGTGGCGGTGCTGACCGTCCCGCCGGAGCAGCATTCGCCGGAGCAGGAGCTGTTCGTCCTGCTCGTACGACGGGCGGGGAAGCACCAGCACGATGCGTGGCAGCTGCCCGGCACGTTCTTGCACCCGGGGGAGATCCTGGCCGACGCCTGCCATCGCGCGTTGCGGGAGAAGGTAGGGATCGAGGGCTTGGAACCGGTGCAGCTGCACGTGCTCGACGACCCGCACCGCGACGACCGCGGCTGGGTGCTCTCGGTGGCCCACCTCGATGTGGTGGCGTGGCGACGGCTCGAACGAGTGGACACCACCGAGGTCCGGCTGGCGCCGATCGCGGAGGTGCGGGGGCTGGCGTTCGACCACGACCGGATCGTGGCGCTGGCCGTCGAGCGGCTGCGCGCCGAGTACCAGGAGACGCCGGATCCGCGCGGACTTCTCGAGGAGCCGTTCACGCTGCTGGACCTGCAGCGGCTGCACGAGGCGGTGGTCGGCCACGAGCTGCCCAAGGACTCCTTCCGCCGCGGGATGGAGCCGAGGCTGCGTGCCACGGGCGAGACGCAGGCCGGTGTGGTGGGCAAGCCGGCGAGGTTGTTCGTACGCGAGTAGGACGTCCGCCGAGGACGGTGCAACAAGGGGGAATGATGGTTTCACAGCATGGAGCGGCCGATGTGCCGGTGTGCCTGGCGTCGGCCGGACTGACCGACGAGGTGGAGACCTGGCTGCAGACCCAGACGCAGCCGAAGGAACCCGTGATCTGGACACCGGAGGACGGCGAAAAGGTCACCGTGAGCAGTGCGGTGCACCTGTCGGGGCTGCTGCAAGCTCTTGCGAGGCCGGGGGACTGGGGTGCGGTGGCGTTGGCCAGTGGCCGGCCGTGGGCGCAGGCGATGCGGGTCGAGACCGGCTGGGTCGTCGAGGTCGACGGCGGGACCGGGCCCGACAACTTCGCCAAGCGGGTCCAGCGGGACGGTGAGTCGCTCACCGACCTGCAGCGCGCCTGCCCCGACGTGCCGATGCGGGGCGTGCAGTACTTCGGGGACGAGTTGTTCGCCTCGGCTCTGGAGGCGGCGCAGGTGCTGTGGGCGTGGGTGTGCGGGGGACTGCCGGCGGGGTATTCGGTGCGGAACCTGATACCTGGCAGGGACTGAAGGGCCGACGTCCTGCCAGCAGGGTCGGCCAGCCCCTTGCTAGGTTCCTCGGCCGAGAGGTAGTCGTCTTACCCGCACATGAGTCGTGCTGAGCGACACGACGACCCCCAGAAGCAGGTCGGATTCGAGCGTGCCCAGATTCGCGAGCAGCAACGCCGTCTGGGCCGCAGGCTTGAGTCCGTCGCCAGATCGGAGCAGCACCAGCGAGGGGGCCGTGCCCTGGCTCAGCGCGAGCAAGGTCGCAAAGTCGCTGTCCGCCGAGACGACCGCCCGATCCTCGGATACTGCGAGTGCGCTCACCGCGGTATCGGGCGCGCCCCCGAGTCCACGTTCGAGGACATGGATCGCGTCGATCCCGTTTTCGCGGAGCAGAGCAGCAACGCGGGGCGACAAGTTCTCGTCGACCAGGAGCTTCATGCGGCCGTGAGGGGCCGTTCCTGCGGCATCGACTCCGCAGCGAAGGCAAGCGATGCGTAAACGTCCTCGCGCGTCAGCGACGGATAGTCCGCCAACAGCTCCTCGACGGTGGAGCCGGTGGCGAGCTGCCCCAGAATCGCTGACACAGTGATGCGAGTGCCACGAATCGTCGGTGCCCCTGCCATGATGCCGGGGTCCGCGGTGATCCTGCCGGAGGTCATGCGACCACTCTACTGTGGTGCCCTCTATGGAGGGTTGGCTTGTGTCTGACCGAGAGGTCGAGGTCCTGGGCCTGAGGTGCGCGTCCCGCTATATCCCGATTACATCCCGAGGACGACAACACTGGTCTCCGCAGTCGGGTAGGCCTTCTGCGCCAGGGACGCGTGCAGGCCGGTCGCCAGGGCATCGGCGTGCCAGTCGTCCAGGCCCAGCAGGGCCCCGAAGCCGACACTGCGCATGCCGCCGCGCAACGCCCGCTCCTGTGACTGGAAGCGATAGGGGAAGCTGCGCTTGCGTCCACCCGGGTGCAGCAGGTCGTACGCCTCCGGGTTGTACGTCTCCTGGTAGACCGAGACGGCATCGGCGCCTGCCTCGTGGAGCGTGCGGTAATCGTCGACGTTGACCGGCTGGATCTCCAACCCAACGGTCCGGAACAGCCGCGACGCCTGCCGGACCGCGTCGGCGATGTAGGTGGTGTCCGAGAACTTCGGGCTCTCACCGGTAAGGATGAGGATCTCCTCGAGCCCGGTCTCGGCGATAGCGGGGACAGGAGGGCGGCGAAGTCCTCGACCGTGCGGGTCCGGTGGCCGAGCGCCGCCCGGACGTCGCGGCCGGTGAAGGCGGAGAAGTCGGTCGCCGCCACCGCGGCGAGCACCTGCTCCATCAGGCCCGACCCGAGATCCTCCTGTCGTGGGTAGAACCCCATGTGGTCGGTATGCCTCATGCGTGCACCTCGTCCGACACCGCCTCATCGAGGAAGCCCGTCAGCGGGCTGGACGCCTCACCGCCGCGGTCGAGCACCCGCCCGGGGCCGGCCAGGTACCCGGCCCGTCCGGCGTCGATCACCGCCCGGAACGCCCGGGCGGTCGCGGGGACGTCGGAGGCCGTCGCGATCGCGTCAGACACCTCGGGATCGTGGCCTCGTGCGGGCCAGCACCGGCGCTTCACGCACCGGCCTCCTGCACGGTGGCGGGAGCGCGGCAGCCAACGCGGCCCCGACCGTGCCCGGCGCCTGGCCCGAGTTCACCCACTTCATGAGGATGCGTTGGTGAATGCTGGTCTGGCTAGGTG
>JBIQHF010000005.1:0-168483 GCA_044508675.1 Propionibacteriaceae bacterium
CACAAACCATCCTCGACGCCATCAGTGGTCACTAAACCCATTGGGTGAACTCGGGACCCGTGTGCTCCCCGCGAGAGCGGGGATGATCCGACGAGCCGGATCACGGTGGAGACGCCGACGCCGTGCTCCCCGCGAGAGCGGGGATGATCCGTCACCGGCCGATCCAACCGCACCATCCTGAACGTGCTCCCCGCGAGAGCGGGGATGATCCCGTGTACGCGTACGACGACGAGGGCGGCCGCCGGTGCTCCCCGCGAGAGCGGGGATGATCCGAGCTCGCCAAGGCCGGCGTCTCCACCCAGGACGTGCTCCCCGCGAGAGCGGGGATGATCCCCTGGGTGAGCATCACGCCCTCCACCGTGGGGGGTGCTCCCCGCGAGAGCGGGGATGATCCCAAGCCGTGCATCCTCTGCGGCGCCGAGATTGAGTGCTCCCCGCGAGAGCGGGGATGATCCCAGCATCGCCTACAACAACGCGACCGCCTACTGGTGCTCCCCGCGAGAGCGGGGATGATCCGCGGCCGACATGGCCGCCTGACCCACCAACCATGTGCTCCCCGCGAGAGCGGGGATGATCCCTCCGGCTTGATCGTGCGGATGCGCGGCATGGCGTGCTCCCCGCGAGAGCGGGGATGATCCGCCACCGGCCGATCCAACCACACCATCCTGAACGTGCTCCCCGCGAGAGCGGGGATGATCCCCGAAGAAGGAGAGCCGGTGGAGGACACCGTTGGTGCTCCCCGCGAGAGCGGGGATGATCCGTCGAATCCTGTCATTGCCCCCTCCTTGGGGAGGTGCTCCCCGCGAGAGCGGGGATGATCCGACCTCGGCGTGCCGCTGCCGGCAGACACGATCGTGCTCCCCGCGAGAGCGGGGATGATCCGGCGCGGTCGGATGCGGCCTGTGCCCGGTCGCGGTGCTCCCCGCGAGAGCGGGGATGATCCCTCGAGCAGGTCCGCGCCCAGCTCGCCGAATGGGTGTGCTCCCCGCGAGAGCGGGGATGATCCCCCCACCGCCGCCGTGCTGCTCGGCCTCGGCTCGTGCTCCCCGCGAGAGCGGGGATGATCCAACGCTACGTCGTGCGCTGTACGCAGCTACCAAGTGTTCCCCGCGAGAGCGGGGATGATCCCAAGGCGCCAGACCGCTGGATCTACCCGAGGAGGTGCTCCCCGCGAGAGCGGGCATGATCCCGCGGAATTGGTATTCTTCCGTGGATTCAGGAAGTGCTCCCCGCGAGAGAGGGGATGATCCCAGGCGAGGACAGTAGGTGAGCTCGTTCAGCATGTGTTCCCCGCGAGAGCGGGGATGATCCCTACCCGGAGGGCCGGCCCCGCCCACGGTGGGTGCTCCCCGCGAGAGCGGGGATGATCCCTCTGCTGGGAAGAATCGAGCGGGCCTACCGGCCGGACGAGGCGCTTCGGCTGGTCGCGAAGCACGAAGAACAGGGAGCGCGCAATACTTGCCCCATGCGTCCGAAGAGCCAATGGCAGCTAATCACCGAATCCCGTCCCGAGCACTCGCAGTGGTACATCGAGCGGTTCAAGCAGATGGCTGCGGCCGGCCATGACTTGTTCGGCGAGGCCCGGACCGTGGATGCGATGGCCCCGCGGGGCGGCCGCATCCTCGACGCCGGTTGTGGGCCGGGCCGCCTCGCCGGGGAGCTCGCCCGCCGCGGGCACGAGGTGCTCGGTGTCGACGTCGATCCGGTGCTGATCGAGGAGGCGACCCGTACGTACGCCGAGCTGCCCAATGCCACCTGGGCGGTGGGTGATGTCAGCGATCCGGACCTGCCGGCGTTTGCCGGGGTGGAGCCGTTCGACGTGATCCTGTGTGCCGGCAACGTCGTGACCTTCATGGCGGAGGGCACCCAGCGCGAGGCGCTCGCCAACTTCTCCCGGCTGCTGGCGCCGCGGGGGCGGGCCATCATCGGGTTCGGGCTGGGCCGGGGGTATGCGTACGACACGTTCCTGGAGGACGTCGAGGCGGCCGGGTTGACGGTGCACTCGCTGCACTCGACCTGGGAGCTGCACCCGTTCGACCAGGTGCGGGACGACTTCGTGGTGGCGATCCTCGGGCACTGACCTGCTCGCACGGTCCCCGCTGCCCTCGCGGATTGGGGGCCGCCTCCTCCTGTACGGGGCGCGGTTCTCGTCGTGATACTGGATCATGACCACGTACGAGATCCCCCGTCCCGTTTCCGGCGATGTCGTGGAGTTGATCGTCGACGACCACAGGATGGTCGAGCGCCTGCTTCGCGAGCTCCGCGACGCGACCGCCGACCGTGAGAATGCCCGGACCGCCCTCCAGGAGGCCGAGGAGTCCGGCGAGAAGTAGCCCGCTACGGTGGATCGCATGGACGGAACGGCGCCGTCACCGCGCGGCACGGCAACCCCCACGTGGCGGCAGCGACTGGTGCCCGGTATCCACGTCCTGCGCCACTACGACCGATCCTGGCTGCGCGGCGACGTCCTCGGTGGGGTGACCGTCGCCGCCTACCTGGTGCCCCAGGTGATGGCGTACGCCGTGGTCGCCGGTCTGCCCCCGGTCGTGGGACTGTGGGCGATCCTGGGACCCTTGCTGACGTACGCGGTGCTCGGCTCCTCCCGGCAGCTGTCGATCGGGCCGGAGTCCACCACGGCGCTGATGACCGCGGCGGGCGTGGCGAGCCTGATCGGCGTGGTCGGGGCCGGGCGCTACGCGGACGTCGCGGCCGCCCTGGCACTCGCAGTGGCGGCGATCTGCGCGGCCGGCTGGCTGGCGAGGCTCGGGTTCCTGGCAGACCTGCTGTCCCGGCCCATGCTGGTCGGCTACATGACGGGCATCGCCATCCTGATGATCACCAGCCAGCTCAGTGCCGTCACGCGGATCGAGGTGGTGGCCAATACGCCGTTCGGGGAGGTGTCCGAGACCCTGGCCGGCCTCGGCACGGCGCACCCCCCGACTGTGGCGATCAGTCTCACCGGACTGGTGATGCTGTTCGTGCTGCAGCGGTTCGCGCCGCGGCTGCCCGGCCCGCTGATCTTCGTGCTCCTCGCCGCGCTCGCCTCGTGGCTGCTGCAGCTCGGTAGCCACGGCGTACGGCTGGTCGGGCCGATCCCACGGGGCCTGCCGGAGGTGGGCCTGCCCGACTTCTCCGGGATCCCGCTGCTGCCGTTGCTGGGCGCGGCGGTCGGGATCACGCTGGTCGGCTACTCCGACGTGGTCCTGACCGGCCGGGCCTTCGCCGCCCGGCGCGGGGAGCGGATCGACAGCAACCAGGAGCTGCTGGCCCTCGGCGTGGCCAACCTCAGCTCCGGCCTCAGCGCCGGTTTCCCGGTCAGTTGCAGCGGGAGCCGTACGGCCCTGGGCGACTCGATGGGGACGCGCACCCAGCTGCACTCCCTGGTCGCCGTGGGCTTCATCATCGTCACGGTCTACGTGTTCGGCCCGGTGCTCGCGCTGTTCCCGCGCGCCGCGCTGGGGGCGGTGGTGATCTACGCGGCGGTCGGTCTGGTCGACCTGGCGGAATGGCGACGGATCGCCCGGTTCCGCCGCAGTGAACTGGTGCTGGCGCTGCTGACCACCGCCGGGGTGATCGCGTTCGGGGTCCTGCAGGGTATCGCCATCGCGATCGCGCTGTCGGTCCTGGAGCTGCTGCGCCGGCTCGCCCGCCCCCACGATGGGATCCTTGGGCGGGTCCCGGGGCTGGCCGGCATGCACAACATCGACGACTACCCGCAGGCCGAGCAGATCGAGGGGCTGGTGGTGTACCGCTACGATGCGCCACTGTTCTTCGCCAATGCCGAGAACTTCATCCGCCGCGCCCTCGATGCGGTCGACAGCTCCGATCCACCGGCCCGGTGGCTGCTGATCAACGCCGAGGCCAACGTCGAGGTCGACATCACCGCGGTCGACGTTCTGCGGACCCTCGACCTGGAGCTGAAGGCCCGCGGAATCCACCTGGCGCTGGCCCGGGTGAAACAGGACACCAGGGACGAGCTCGAAGCGGCCGGATTCATCGACGTGGTCGGGGAGGACTTCATCTTCCCCACGCTGCCGACCGCGGTCGAGGGATACGAGGAGTGGGCCCGCGCACACCCCGAGTAGACCTCCCGGACCTGCCGTGGAAACTTGCGGCAAGGCCGGGCCTCCACGACCGGCTGGCCATGAGACTGGTGATGTCGCAACGGCCTCTCTCCCCAGGAGATATGGGCCGATGTCCATATCCACCTGGCCTGCCCGCGCCGTAGCGGGGAGGGGAAGGACCGCTAGAGATGAGTGCACCGGCACTTCAAAAGACCAAGACAGGCAAGCTGACGAACAGAGAGGTCGTCTCGTATGCCCTCGGCGACGTTGCCAACAACGTTGCGTTCATGATGACGTCGATGTTCCTGATGGTCTACATGACCGACATCGCCGGCCTTTCAGCGGGTATCGCTGGTGTCATCTACGGCGTCACCAAGATCTGGGCGGGGTTCACCGACCTGTTCGCCGGACAGGTGGTGGGCCGCAAGGAGACCCGGTGGGGGCGTCTGCGTCCGTGGGTCATGTTCGGCAGTTTCCCGCTGATCGCCTCCCTGGTCCTCCTGTTCAGCAAGCCGCTGGGCCTCACGGGGGCCTCGGCCGTTGCCTGGATCTTCCTGTTCGATGCGGCCTTCCAGCTATGCTACTCGATGGTCAACATCCCGTACGGCTCGCTGTCCGCCGCGATGACCCAGGACCCGGTCGACCGGTCCCGCCTCTCCGGTGGTCGTGCGATCGGCAGCGCCGTCACCGGCGTCATCCTGGCCAGCGTGCTGTCCCCGCAGTTCCAGATCAAGGGCGCGACGCCCGACATGCTCGCCTCCATCCAGGGACAGTTCACCCTCACCACGATCATCCTCGGCGTGGTCGCCATCCTGCTCTACTTCCTAATGTTCCGCGGCACCAAGGAGGTCATCCCGGCCGGCGCGGAGAAGGTGACGCTCCGATCCACCTTCAAGATGGTGGGGCAGAACCCGCCGCTGCTGGTCCTGTGCATCACGGCCATCTTCACGCTGACCGCGATGTTCACGCTGCAGGCGACCCAGATGTACTACGCCCGCAACGTCGTCGGCAACGCGAGCTACTTCACCTTCTTCATGATCGCCTCGACCATCGGCACGATCCTCATCGCCGGCTTCGCCCCGGCCCTGACGCAGAAGCTCGGCAAGAAGAACGCCTACGTGCTGGCCGCCCTGCTCGGCGTCGTCGCCTACGTTATCATCGGCCTGACCCCCATCGACCAGAGCGCGGGTGCCCTGGTCATCGCGCTCGTGGCGTTCTTCATCTATGGTCTCGGCAGCGGCGGCACCAACGCCATGACCTTCTCGATGCAGGCCGACACCGTCGACTACGGCGAGTGGAAGACCGGCGTCCGGTCCGAGGGCGGCAGCTACTCGATCCTCTCCTTCTCCCGCAAGATGGGACAGGGCATCGGCGGCTTCGTCGGCGGTGGCGTGATCGCGGCCTTCGGCTATGACGGCCAGCTGGCCCAGCAGTCCGCGGAGACCCTGCAGGGCATCAAGGTCGCCGCCGGCTGGATCCCTGCCGCCCTGCTGCTGATCGCTGCCATCATCATCTTCTTCTACCCACTGTCCGCCGACAAGCACGCCACGATCGTCGCCGACCTGACCGAACGCCGGGCCCTGCGCGGCGCGGTCAAGCTGGTCGCCGGTGCACCGGTCGTCACCCTGAACGAGGAGTACGGCGCCGGCGAGGAGTACGTCGGAAAGAAGGTCGCCGAGGCCCTGGGCATCCCCTTCACGGGCCTGGCCTTCAGCTCCACCCAGCTCGAAGAGGCCGAGGCCGCGGCCCAGGTCCGCGCCGACCAGGACAGCGCCACGACGCGCTGGCTGTCCACCTTCGGCAAGACCGGCGTCGACAGCGACAGCGGTGTGGCGGCGAACGCCGAGGCGGACTCCCGGCAGGTCAAGGACAACATCGCCTTCGTGGTGGAAACCGCCCAGTCCTCCGGCGGCGTGATCCTGGGCCATGACGCGACGGTGATCCTGAAGGACATGCAGGGTGCGCTGCACGTGCGCCTCGTCGCCCCGCAGCAGGACCGGATCCAGCGCGCCGTCACCACCCTCGGCATCAGCCCCGAGGTGGCCGCCGAGCGACTGGAGCGCGAGGATCGGGTGCGTGTCGAGATGTCGCGGCGCCTGTCCGCGTACGACCAGACCGATCCGAAGCACTACGACCTGGTGATCAACACCAGTGAGACGTCGCTGGATGACGCGGCCGACCAGATCGTCCGCGCCTACCGGGCCAAGTACCCGGCGAAGTGACCCATCCGGTCAGTCTGATCCGCTGACGAGCGGGCGACGGGCCCGGGAGCGCACCACCACGGTGTGATCCCGGGCCCGTTTCGTGTTGGACGCGCCCGGATCAGCCGTGGTGGCCGTGGTGCCGCTCGGCCTCGGCCAGGCGCAGCAGCTCCGACCAGGCCTCGATCTTCACCCGCGGGCGGCCGCTCTCGGTGCCGCGGTCGATCTCGGCGGCGTCGATCGCCAGCCAGTCCTCGAACGTCGTCGGGCGTACGCCGGCCAGGTGCAGACCGGGCAGCGGATCGGCGTCGTGGCGGGGGAGCTGCGGCAGGTCCGCCAGCACGTTGGCGACCGTCTCGGCGGCATCGGACTTGTTGGTGCCGATCACCCCGATCGGGCCGCGCTTGATCCAGCCGGTCACGTACTCCCCGGGCAGCGGCCGGTCGTCCGGTCCGAGTACGCGTCCGCCGGTGTTCGGCACCACGCCGCGGTCCCGGTCGAACGGCACTCCGGGCAGCGGCGTGCCGCGGTACCCGATCGCGCGCAACACCAGGTCGGCGGGGATCGACCACTGCTCACCGGTCCCGGCCACGTGCCCGTCCGGATCCAGGATCGTGCGCTCCAGGACCAGTTCCTCGACGTGGTCCTCGCCGCGGAGGGCGACCGGCCGGTGCCAGAACAGGAAGTGCAGCGTACGCCGGGGCCCCGGTGCCGACGGGTCCGGATCGCGCTCGGCGGCCTCGCGCAGCGCCTCGATGTTGGCCCTCTGCCGGCGGTCCAGCTGTTCGTGGCCGGGATCGGAGGCCTGGAACTCCTCGAGCCCCTCCACGCGTTCGACCACGACGTCCAGGCCGGGGGTGGCGAGCAGTTCGCGCAGTTCCTTGGTGGTGTAGCTGGCGAACCGGGGGCCGCGCCGGCCGATGATCCAGATGTCGCTGACCTCGGAGCCGGCCAGCTCGTCGATCACCGCATGCGGCATGTCGGTGCTGCGCAGCAGCGCCGGATCCTTGGCCAGGATCCGGGCGACATCGATGGCGACGTTGCCGACCCCCACGCAGGCGACCGAGCGCACCCCGCGCAGGGACTGCGGATTGGCGTCCGGGTGGCCGCTGTACCAGGCGACGAACTGGCGGGCCGACCCGCTGCCCGGCAGGTCCTCACCGGGCACCTTGAGCATCAGGTCACCGGCCGCGCCGAACGCATAGATGACCGCGTCGTACGCTCCCAGGAGCTGTTCGCGGGTGAGGTCGCGGCCCAGCTCGACGTGCCCGAGGAAGCGGACCCGGTCGGAGTCGAACGTCCGGGCCAGCGCGACCGCGACCGACTTGATGCTGGTGTGGTCCGGGGCGACGCCGTACCGCAGCAGACCGAACGGCGTCGGTAGCCGGTCGTAGATGTCGACCAGGACTGGCTGCTCGGGCTGGGCGACCAGGTGCTGGGCGGCGAACAGTCCTGCTGGCCCGGCACCGACGATCGCCACGCGGCGAGGTAGTGCATCGGCCATGCCGGCTCCTTCGTCGGGTGGCGCCGAGCCTAGTCGCTGGGGCCGCGAAGCGGCAGGGTCAGGTCGAGAGGAACTCCCGCAGCAGGTCGGTGACCATCGCCGGATCGGTCGTGTGACGGATCAGGCTGCCGGCGGCCACTCCCCGGGGTCCAGGTCGGCCGGAACCTCGAGGTGGGGGACCGCTGCGCCGTACGGGGCGTCGTACGTGTACGCCAGGGCCACCCGTTCGCCCACGGCCGGTAGCTGGCGGTGCGCCGCGGCCCGCAGGTAGCCGTCCGTCGCCTCCTCCAGGGCCTCGCCGATGGTGACCAGGAAGTATCCCGGCTGCTGGTCGGCATCCTCCCAGTGGCGCTCGGCATACACCTGAAGGCCGGTGTTGGTGGTCTCGATCCAGCGGAGGGTGAGAAGCCCGGAGTCGACGTGCGCGCCGATCGGGAAGCCGATCCCGGCCTCGCCGCCGTCGCGGGAGATCGTGGTCCAGGTCGCCGGGTCGCCGGCGAGCGAGCGGTCGAATACGTCGGCCGGGTGGCCGATCCCCACGGCCAGCTGGCGCAGCACGGCGCGGGCCACCTCGGTGGCGCGGTCCTGGAACCAGAGGGCGCGGTCGCGCAGGTCAGGCAGGCGGGCCGGCCACTGGTTCGGGCCGACCAGGGCATCGCTGGGGCGGGAGCGCCGCTCGGGCGGGACGGCCGGCAGCTCGGCCCCGAAGTCGAACTGCTCCCGCCAACCGAGGCTGATGCCGGTGCCGAACGCGGTCCAGCCGCGGAACTGGTCCGACCGGGTCGAGTCGATCGCCGCCTTGTCGCCGGTGGGAAGGGCGAAGAACAGCCGGGCGAGGTCGAGGACCTCGCCGGGGACCTCGGGACGGATCCCGTGGCCGGTCAGGTAGAACGCGCCGATGTCCCGGGCGACCCGACGCAGGGTGGCGGGATGGGTGCCGCCCAGGTCGAGGACGGGCAGGGTGCGAAGGGAGTGGGCAGGCGTGGGGATGTGCACGGAGGCGTGCGAAGTCATGGGGGTACTCCTGGGAATGGTCAAAGGCAAACAGGGGGAGGGGCCGTACGCGGCGCCGAGCCGGGCGGGTACGCCCGAGGGCTCAGCGCGACAGCATTCGGTCGCACCGACAGGCGCTACACATCATCGCCGCGGAGGCGGCGACGGGGCGCTGGGTGCGGATGCTGGCGTACATGGGACTCCTGTCTCGAGCTGCTTGCGGAAACGACATTAGGTCAGCTTCGAACCATGCGCAACCCTTCTTATGGTCAGCGTGTGGTTTCGCGTGCTGGTCCAGACCCCAGGGCAGGCAGAATCTGTTGCATGCGAGCAACAGTGATCCATGGCGCCCATGACGTTCGACTCGAGGAGGTTCCTGACCCGGTCATCGAGCTGCCGACCGATGCGGTCGTCCGTACGGTCGCCTCGTGCGTGTGCGGGTCGGATCTCTGGCGCTACCGCGGGATCGCCCCGGTGCGGCGGCCGGCCAGGATCGGCCACGAGTACGTGGGGGTCGTCGAGGCTGTCGGTGATGCGGTCACCGCCGTACGGCCCGGGCAGTTCGTCGTCGGCCCGTTCTACTCCTGCGACAGCACCTGCCCGCACTGCGAGGCCGGGTTCTCGTCGGTCTGCGAGCATCTCGACTGGTACGACGGCTGCCAGGCCGAGGCGATCCGGGTCCCCCTGGCGGACGGGACCCTGGTTGCAGTGGAGCAGCCCGCCGAGGAACTGGTCCCCTCGCTCCTGACCCTGTCCGATGTGATGGCCACCGGTTGGCATGCGGCGGAGATGGCCGGGGTCCGGGCCGGCATGACCGTGGTGGTGGTCGGCGACGGGGCTGTCGGGCTCTGCGGGGTGATTGCGGCGAAGGCCAAGGGGGCCGGACGGATCATCGTGATCTCCCGGCACGCGCCACGCCAGGCCCTGGCTCGTGACTTCGGTGCCACGGACATCGTGCCCGGGCGCGGCGAGGCCGGGGTGGAACAGGTGATGGGGCTGACGAGCGGCATCGGCGCCGACGCCGTCCTGGAGTGCGTCGGCACGGCGGACTCGATCCGGGACTCCCTGGCGTATGCCCGGCCGGGTGCCGTGGTGGGGTTCGTCGGTGTCCCGCATGACTCCGATCCGAGCATTGCGACGATGTTCTCCCGCAACGTGGGGCTGCGCGGGGGGATGGCCCCGGTGCGCAACTACCTGCCCCAGCTCCTGCCGCTGGTGCTGGACGGCACGATCGACCCGGGACGGGTGTTCGACCTCGAGCTTCCGTTGGACCGCGTGGCCGAGGCGTACGAGGCGATGGCGGAGCGGCGGGCCATCAAGGTGCTCCTGAGGCCCTGAGACACAAAAAGGGCCGGGGACCTGAGGTGGTCTCCAGCCGGGTGGTCGGGCCACGGACGACACTGTCCGCGGGCTTGGCTTCGGTCAGAAGCGGATGCCGTACTCCTGGGCCTTGGCTTGGTCGGCCGACACCTCACGGAAGCCGTCCAGCCACACCTGGGCGATCTTCTTGGTGGTCTCATTGATGTCGATCATGCGGTTCTCCTTCGTTTCCTTGCCGGGGTGCCTCCCCGTCACCTCCAACATTATGTCTTCGATAAAACAAAGTCAAATTGTCGGTGCACCCAATCTCGTGCGTAGGACCGGCTGGGCGCCTAACGTGTACCCATGAGCAACTACCCGGCGTTGCGTCAGATCGATGTCCACACGCACGCCATGCCGCTGCCGTTCCTCGAGTGGCTGGAGGGGCAGGGGCTGGCCGACCTGTCCCACCTGGACGATGGTTACGTGCTCGCCGCCCCCGAGATCACCGGGCTGGAGGCCGACACCCCGATCGAGTGCCCGCCCTCGGCGTACGACGTGGAGACCCGGCTGGCGTACATGGATGGGTCCGGGGTCGAGGTGCAGGTGGTGGCGCTGGCGTCCACACTGCGCGCAGCGGTCAGTGAGGACTGGGACCTCGTGCACGAGGTGACCGTCCGCAGCAACGAGGAACTGGCGCGCTTCGTGGCGCAGGCCCCCGACCGACTGGTGGCCCTGGCCACAGCCAACGCCGGCATGGATGGGTGCGTCGACGAGGTACGCCGGTGCCTGGTCGACCTCGGAATGGCCGGTGTGGCGCTGGGCACCCACAGCGGTGGACGTGAGCTCGCCGACCCACGGCACGAGCCGCTGTGGGAACTGCTGGCCGAGCACCGTACGTTCACCCTGCTCCACCCGGTCGCCGGGCCCGGCGGCTACGGCGAGAAGGGCGTGCCCTGGCCCGGTTCGGTGGCGGCGGGCGTCGACCTGGCGCTCGCGACCTCCGGGCTGATCCACGCCGGGGTGCTGGAGCGCCACGACTTCCCGTTGTGCGTGGTGTACGGCGGTGGGGCCCTGCCCGGGCTGCGAGGGATGATGCAGCGCGGCGCGGACGCGCTCGACGAGTGGTCCGGCCTGACGATTTCACCGATGGAGCAGGTCCGCCGGCTCTACTTCGACACCACGACGTTCGACACGCTGCTGCTCAAGCAGTTGGTGGAGTTCGTCGGCCCGGCGCACGTGCTGATGGGCAGCGACTTCCCGGCCCGGACCGGGGATGCCGACCCGATCGGCGTGGTCGAGGCGTGCCAGTTCGGCCCGATGCAGGAGATGATCACCGGCGTCAACGCGATGAACCTGCTCCGGCTCCCGCAGTGAGCCGGTTCCCCGTGCCGGGTCAGGTGCCGGTGCTGCGCAGGGACCCGGTCAACGGGGCCGGGGAGACCGCCAGGCACACCAGCGTCGCCGGCTGTTCGGCGTACGGCGAGTCGGCGGCGGTGAGCGCCCGGACCTCGTAGCCCGAGTGCGCGGGGGTGGAACCGATGTACGCCTGGTGGCCGTCCCAACAGCGCCCCCCATCGGCGAGGGAGACCGGCGCCTCGCCGGTGTCCTGCACCACGGCCACGACCTCTGCGGTGTGCTCCAACTGGCAGCCCATCACCTCCAGGTAGCCGATCCGATCGCCGCTGGGAAGGTGGTCGGAGTCCAGGCACATCCCGGGCCGGATATCGGTGATGTGCACCATGGTGGCCGGGGTCCTGCTCTCGGGTTTCGGGGTGGCCATCAGGATGTCCTGGGTGGGGCCGCAGCCGGTCAGGGACAGGACGAGGGCGCTGAGACCGAGCAGCCCGCGTCGTCCAAGCGCCTGCGCCGCCATCAGAGCAGCTGGCCGTCGGCGGTCAGCAGGTGGGTCCGCACGTTGTCCGGCAGCCCGTCGAAGACCTCGTCGGTGACCAGCAGGATGGCTGCCCCGCGTCGGTGGCGTGCCGCCACCCGCTGGCGCACCTCGGGCCGGGCGTGGTTGGTCAGGTCGAGCATCAGGATCCGTGCCGGGTGCAGCAGGGTCGCCGCGATCGGCAGCACGCCGCGGTCGGCCCCGCGGACGTCGCCGACCTTCTGATCGACGGCATGCCCGTGGCCGAGGGCCGTCAGCTCGGCCCGGGCCTGTTCGGGGGTGCAGTGGGCCAGGGCGGCGACCGCCTGGGCGCAGGTGAGCGTCGGGTGCGAGGAGGGCATCGTGGTGCTGCAGGCGATCTCATGGGTACGGACGGCGGCCAGCTCGCGGGCAGAGGTCTCGGCGAGGTCGATCTCGCAGTCCTCGCCGCGATAGACCAGGCGCCCCGAGGTGAGGCTGCACGTGCCGGCCAACAGGCGCAACAGATTGCGGCGGGGCCGTTCCTCCGCTGCGACGATGACGGTGGGCGCATGGTCGCAGATCTCGACGGTGATGTCGTGCACTCGGGCGGCCCCGGGGAAGTTTCCGTTCAGGCCCATGGCGGTGAGGCTGGTGGAAGCCTGCGCGCAGACACGGGCACGCGTAATGGTCGTGAGCACGACCCTCAAGGTAGCAGCCCGATGTCTCGGTCGGGGGAGCTGCCGGCCGACTGGGTACTCTTTCGCCATGGCGTGGCACAAGGGGTGGACAGTCGTGGTGGCACTGGTGGCCTGCGGCCTGGCCGTCGGTTGCTCCCCCGCCCCCGACGCCGGCCCCGGTCCGGGGGACATCGACTACCGTACGTTCACCTATAGCGGTGGCTGTGGCTGGGAGAAGCCGGCCGTGGACACCGTGATGGGCCGAGGGCGCCAGACCAGCGCGGCCCCGCGGGTCGGCGAGGTGGGATCACTCGCCCAGGTCGTCCAGACCCGCCGGGTGCGGCTGGGTACGCCGGCCACCGACTACCTGCTCGTCCGCCTGCAGTGCTCCATCGGTTCCGCCACCGCCACCGGCTGGCACCTGCTCGGGTACGACGGGTCCCAGCCGGTCGACCTGGGCATCGTCGCGGCGGGGTACGGGCCGGTCGACGTCGAGCAGGCCGGCGGCCAGCTCGTGGTCTCCCACGCCTACCGCACCAGCACCGATACCGGCCCGTCCGACACCGGACGGACGAGCTACCGGGTCGCCGTCGCCGGCTCCACGCCGGTCCGCCTGTACGGGGACGAGCAGCCTGCCGACATCCCCGGGCAGGTCCGGCAGTGGCCGGCCGGGGCGTGGCGGGACGGCATCGTGACCCTGATCATCTCGGCCCCCGGCGATGAGTCGACCTACCATCTCGGCCTGCAGACCGATGTCCGTACGGCCGTGACCGCCGACACCTTGGCCGAGAGGCCCGGTGGCTGCCGGCCCGCCGTGGTCGCCACGCGGACCGGCCAGCGGATCGACCCGCAGCAGACCGAGGGCTGGCGCGACCAGAACGGCACACTGGTGAGACTGTCACTGCCCAGCGACGCCCCCGGCCTGATGTCGGGGCTGGGTGCGGCGCCGACCGAGGAGACCCGTGGCCTGCTGGTCACCGGCTCCGGACTGGCGCCCGCCCTGGCCTCGGCCACCCCGGTCGCCGGCGGCGTACGCGTCACCTCGGGCGCCCCCGCGGACGTGGCCCTGGAGAATACGCCCTTCGACGGGCCCACGGCGCTGTTCCGCGACCCGACCGGAGCTGCCCTGGGGTCGGGTGGCTGGAGTGCCCCCGGCCCTGACGGCGCTGGCCCGGCCGACACCGACGTCCTGATGCAGGTGATGCCTGATACGTCGGTGCCGGCCGATACCGGCTGCTAGTCGGCGTCGAGGTCCCGGACGACCAGGTCGGCGATCTTCTGCATCGCCTCGGCGTTCTCCGACTCGACGATCACCTCGCGACCCATCTCGGCGCCGAGCGCCATGATCAGCAGGGAGGAGGAGGCGTCGGCCGGTTCCTCGTCCGGGTCGTCCGCCAAGGAGATCAGGATCTCGTCGTCGTACGCCGAGGCGGCCTCGGCGATGATCGAGGCGGGACGGGCGTGAAGGCCGATGGCGGATCCGACGATGACCTTGGTGGACGGCATTTCGTTCTCCTTATGACTGCGGGTTGGTGCGGGACTGCGGGTTGGTCCAGCGTAGAGGTCAGGCCACTGCCGGCGTGCGGTGGGCGGCGGACTTCAGGGCAAGGACCACCGCGGTCCCCAGGACGGTGCCGGCGGCGAGCGCGACCAGGAATCCCCAGAGCGGGTTGATCGCGAAGAAGACGAAGATGCCGCCGTGCGGGGCGCGCAGCGTCACTCCGAGGGCCATGATCAGGGCGCCGGTGAGAGCACCGCCGACCATCATCGAGGGGATCACCCGGAACGGGTCGGCAGCGGCGAACGGGATGGCGCCCTCGGAGATGAACGAGGCGCCCAGCAGCCAGGCGGCCCGGCCGTTCTCCTTCTCCACCTCGGTGAACTGCTTGGGTCGGACCGTGGTCGCCAGCGCCATGGCCAGCGGCGGGACCATGCCGGCGGCCATCACGGCGGCCATGATCATCATCGAGGCCTCGGTGCCGGCGGACAGGCCGGCGGTGGCGAACAGGTAGGCGGACTTGTTGATCGGCCCGCCCAGGTCGAAGCACATCATCAGGCCGAGGATGATCCCGAGGATGATCGCGCCGCCCTCCGACATGCCGGTCAGCCAGTTCTGCAGGGAGGTCATCAGCATGGCCAGCGGCTGGCCCAGCAGCAGGTACATCAGCAGGCCGACCACCAGCGTGGTGAGCAGGGGGATGATCACCACCGGCATCAGGCCGGCCAGCCAGCGCGGCACCTTGAGCGAGGCGAGCCACATCGCGACCAGGCCGGCGACCAGACCGGTGACCAGACCGCCGATGAAGCCGGCGCCGATCACCACCGACACGGCGCCACCGACGAAACCGGGGGCGATGCCGGGCCGTCCGGCCAGGGCGTACGCGATGTAGCCCGACAGGGCCGGGACGAGGAAGGACATCGCCGCGCCACCGAGGGTGAACAACAGGGCGCCGAAGTAGGTCAGGGCGCCGCCCGCGGGCAGGTTGACCAGCGAGTTGTTCGCCAGGATGTCCGGGGCTGTGTTGGCGATCTCGTAGCCGCCCAGCAGGAAGCCGAGGGCGATCAGCAGACCGCCGGCCGCCACGAACGGGATCATGTACGAGACGCCGGTCATCAGCGCCTGCTGGATCCGCTTGCCCCAGTTCAGGTTGCCGGTGGCCTCGGTGGTCTTCTCCCCGCCGCCACCGGCGATCCGATGGCCGCTGGGGTCGTCCGCCGCGGCCAGGGCCTGGCCGATCAGGCGTTGCGGGTCGGAGATGCCGGCCTTCACGCCGGACTCGGTGCCGGGCTTGCCGGCGAAGCGCTCGCGGTCGCGTACGCCGACATCGGTGGCGAAGATGACCGCGTCCGCCCGGTCGATGGACTCCTGGGGCAGCGGGGTGAAGCTGGAGGAGCCCTGGGTCTCGACCTCCAGTTCCAGGCCCATCTCCCTGGCTGCCTGGGTGAGGGAGTCGGCGGCCATGTAGGTGTGGGCGATGCCGGTGGGGCAGCCGGTCACCGCGACCAGGCGACGTGGGCCGGCAGCCGGCTCCGGTGCCGTCGCCCGGACCGGCTCCGGGGCGGGTGCCGCCTCCGCGGCCTTGGCCGGCGGGCTGACCACGCCGAGGACCAGGTCGACGACGTCCTGTCCGGTGCCGGCGGCGCGTAGCGAGGCCACGAAGTCCTTGCGGACCAGGGCGCGGGCGAGCCGGGACAGCAGCTTCAGGTGGGCCTGGCCCTCGCCCTCGGCCGCGGCGATCAGGAAGACGAGGTCGGCCGGGCCCTCCTTGTCGCCGAAGTCGACCGCCGGACGCAACCGGGCGAAGGCCAGTGAGCCGGTGGAGACATGGGGGGAGCGGGTGTGGGGGATGGCGATGCCGCCGGGCAGCCCGGTGGCGGCCTTGGCCTCGCGCTCCAGGACGTCGGTGGCCAGGCCATCGGCGGAGGTCGCACGACCGGCATCGGCGAGCATCGCGCTCAGTGAGCGGATGACGTCGGCCTTGGTGGCGCCGAGGTCGGCATCGAGCGCCACCAGCCGTGGGGTGATGAGTTCGGACATTGTGGTGTTCCTCAGGGGGTGTGTTCGGTGACCGTGGCACGGTCGGGGTGGATCTGGTCCGGCCGAGGTACCTCGGTGCCGGGAAGGGCGGTGGCCCCCGAGCCGTACGCCACCGCGGTGCGCAGGCAGTCGGCGGGGGAATCACCACGGACGGCGGCGAGCAGGAAGCCGGCCAGGGAGGAATCCCCGGCGCCGACCGTGCTCAGCGGCACGATGGGGGGTGCGGTAGCGGCCCAGGCACCCTCGCGGGTGGCCAGTACCGCACCGGCAGCGCCCAGCGTGGCCAGGACGTACGCGACGCCCTGCCCAACCAGGCGCCCGGCGGCCTCGACGGTGGGACCGAAGTCCCCGGCCGCGGCCGAGGTCTCCAGCAGCCCCGGGTCGGCGCCGGTCAGCTGGGCCAACTCGTACGCATTCGGCTTGAGCAGGTCGGGGGCGGCCCCGGGCATTCGGGCGGCGAGCGCGGTGAGTGGCCGGTCGGAGGTATCGACGGCGATCCGGGCGCCGGTGGGGCGCACCGCCTCGACCAGGTCGGCGTACCAGTCCGCGTCGGGCCCGGGCGGCAGCGACCCGCACAGCGCGACCCAGTGGGCCCCGCGGGCGCTGTCGACCAGTGCGTCCCGCAGCGTGGCCCGGGCCTCCGGATCCAGCCGGGTGCCGGGCTCGTTGACCTTGGTGGTGGTGCCGTCGTCCTCGGTGAGGGTGATGTTCGTTCGCACCAGGCGGGTGACCGGCACCGCGCGGTGGGCGACCTCGGTGGCGACCAACGCGTCGACCAACGGGTGCGAGGTCGGGGCCGGCAGGACGGCCAGCGTGGGGACCTCCGCCAGTCGCAGCGCCCGGGAGACGTTGATCCCCTTGCCGCCGGGGCCGTCGTGGAGGGCGCGGATGCGGTTCACGCCGCCGCGTTCCAGCGGGGCGCTGAGCTCGGCGGTCCGGTCGATACTCGGATTGGCGGTGAAGGTGACGATCACGCGACGACGACCTGGATCTCGTGGGCGGACAAGGCCTCGGCGAGGGGGCCGGTCGGGGCCCTGTCGGTGATGAGCGCGTCGATGTCCTTCAGTGCGGCGAAGGTGACGAAGTAGTCGCGCCCGAACTTGCTGCTGTCCGCCAGGACGATCCGGCGTCGGGCGGCGGCCACCATGCCCCGCTTCGCGGCGGCCTCCAGGGGGTCGGGCGTGGTGAGGCCGTACGTGCTGGAGATGCCATTGGTGCCGAGGAAGGCGACATCGGCCCGGATCCGGGCGAGCAGTTCCACGGCGGTCGGGCCGACCACCGAGGCGGTGATGGGGCGGATGGACCCACCGACCATCAGCACCGAGTGCTGCTCGACCGTGGACAGTGTCAGGGCGGCCGGAACCGAGTTGGTCACGACCGACAGCCCGCTGGTCGGTCCCGGCTGCTGGACCAGCCGGGTGGCCAGGGCTCCGGTGGTGGAGCCCGCGTCCAGGATCATCGAGCCGCCGTTCTCCGGGACGAAGGCCATCGCGGCCGCGGCGATCGCCCGCTTCGCCTCCGCGTTCTCGACCTCGCGCACGGTGAGGGAGGACTCGTGTTCCTCGAACCGGTCGGCGCGAATGGCTCCGCCGTGCACCCGTTGCAGCAGGAAATCGGCCTCGAGCAGGTCGAGGTCCCGGCGGATCGTCTCGGGGGCCACGGCGAACCGTTGCGCGAGGTCGACCACGCGGACCCGACCAGTGGTGCGCACCTCGTCGACTATTGCGGCGCGACGTTCCTCGGCATACATGGCCCCTCCTCGACTGACAACGAATCCTCGACCGACAGCGACTGGTGATGTCCGTTTGTGCCTGGTTATCTCGATCGACTGTTACGAGTATGCCCGATCATGTTGGAATGTCAATGGTTTTCGGTTACGGTTGAGCTCAGTCCATCGTCGTGACGAGAAGAGAACCCTCATGACTGCTGCGCGTTTCCGGGCCACGCTTCCCGGCCCCACCCCTGAACTGTCCGGCCTCGGTGTGGTCGGCGGCGTCGGCTATGCGCCGGTGCAATGGGTCCGGTCGCGTCCCGAGCTCCCGACTTCCGGGCAGGTGCTCCCCGAGGCCGACCGTCCGCGGGAGAAGGAGCGGTTCGCCGCCGCCGCGGCCGCAGTCGCCGCCCGCCTCTCCGAGCGGGCCTCGACGGTGACCGGGCACGCCTCCGAGGTGCTGGCCGCGACCGCGGCGATGGCCACCGACCGGGGCTGGCAGCGGGCCGCCAACAAGCACATCGACGCCGGTGACCCGGCCGAGTGGGCGGCCGTCCAGGCCACCGACACCTTCGTCGCCAGGTTCGAGAAGGTCGGCGGCCTGATGGCCGAGCGGACCACCGACCTGAAGGACGTACGCGACCGGGTGGTGGCGCAACTGCGCGGGGAGCCCGAGCCGGGGGTGCCGGATCCGGCCGAGCCGGTCGTGCTGCTCGCCGAGGACCTCGCCCCCGCCGACACGGCCGGGCTGCGGCCCGAGGTGATCGCGGCACTGGTCACCCAGCTCGGCGGCAAGACCAGCCACACCGCGATCATCGCCCGCCAGCTCGGCATCCCCTGCGTCGTGGCGGTCGGCCAACGACTGTCCGGGGTCGCCGACGGCACCAAGCTGCTGGTGGACGGCGACACCGGCCTCCTGGTGCCCGATCCGGACGAGGAGTACGCGCTGCGCCAGGTCGCGGCGGCAGCCGAGAAGGCGGCCCGGATCCGGGCGTGGCGGGGCCCGGCACAAACCGCCGACGGGCAGCGCATCCAGCTGCTGGCCAACGTGCAGGACGGTGCGGGGGCGCGCAAGGCGGCCCAACCGGGCATCGCCGAGGGGGTCGGCCTGTTCCGCACCGAACTGGCGTTCCTGACCGCGCAGACCGAGCCGTCGGTCGACGAGCAGGCCGAGGTCTACAAGGGGGTGTTCGATGCCTTCCGGGGGCACAAGGTCGTGGTGCGTACCCTTGATGCCGGGTCGGACAAGCCGCTGGCCTTCGCGAACATGCCGCACGAGGAGAACCCGGCACTCGGCGTCCGCGGGATGCGGATCGCGCTGGAGCGGACCGGGATCATGACCAACCAGCTGGACGCGATCGCGCGTGCCGCGGCCCAGTCCGACGTCGAGGCCTGGGTGATGGCGCCGATGGTCGCCACGGTCAGCGAGGCCGAGTGGTTCGCCGGGCTCTGCCGGGAGCGCGGACTGTTCCCCGGTGTCATGGTGGAGGTCCCGGCGATCGCGCTGCGCGCCGACCGGGTGCTGGAACACGTGGAGTTCTTCTCGATCGGCACCAACGACCTGTCGCAGTACACGATGGCCGCCGACCGGATGTCGCCGTACCTGTCCACGCTCACCGACCCCTGGCAGCCGGCCGTGCTGCGGTTGGTCCAGCTGACCGCCGAGGCCGGCCAACGGGCGGGCAAGCCGGTCGGCGTCTGTGGCGAGGCCGCGGCCGACCCGCTGCTGGCCTGCGTGCTGGTCGGGCTCGGGGTGACCTCGCTGTCCGCCGCGGCTCCCGCGCTCCCGGCCGTCGGTGCGCAGCTGGCCGCCGTCACCGCCGACCAGTGCCGTCGGGCCGGCGAGGCAGCGGTGGACGCCAAGGGTTCGGTGCAGGCCCGGGAGGACGCCACAGCTATCCTCGTGGGGTGAAACGCATGTGGCCCTTCCTGCTGGCCGTCGTGGTCTTCCTGGCCCTGATGGTCGGGATCCTCACCCGCTCCTACAGTGACCGTCTGCCCGGCGCCGGCCGGATGTGCGAGCCGGGCCTGGGCGTGGCGGGCGGGGCCAGCTGCCAGTTGGCCGTCGCCACCCGGGACAGGGTTGCCGAGGCACCGTCCGGTGCCCAGTCCTTCGAGGTGCAGGCGTTCAATCCGCTGACCGGCTCGGACCTGGCGTTCTCCTGCGTTCGTGGCGAGGTCGTACGGTGCGAGAGCGCCAGCGGCGAGGTCGTGCTGGTGACCCCCTAGCGGGTCGGTTCAGCTGGTGATGTCGCGGCGCAGGAAACTGGCGTACGCGGCGCCGAGGAACACCACCGTGTAGCCGAGGGCCAGCCACAGCCCGGTGACCATCTGGTCACCGAAGACCGGGTCGCGGAACAGGTCCCCGAAGGCCGTCCAGTTGTGCACCAGCAGCCACGGGTGCAGGAAGTCCAGTTGCGGGATCGCGTCCATGATCCACATCAGTGTGGCGACCGCGGTGGTGGCGACCATGGCGACGATCGGCTGCTCGGTCAGGGTCGAGATGAACAGGCCGATCGCGGCCAGTGCCGCCAGCCCGGCCGAGATGTACAGCACGGCGACCAGCAGCCGCAGCACCGCCGGGCCCATCCCCAGCTGGGTGCCGGACAGGGTCGTCATCGGCCCCAGCCCGAACGCCAGCCCTCCCGCGACCACCCCGGCCAGCGCGACCACGAACACACCCCCCAGCGCCCCGATCACCAGGGACGTGTACTTCACCGCCAGCAGCCGGGCCCGGGACACCGGCACGGTGAGCAGGTAGCGCAGGGTGCCCTGGCTCGCCTCCCCGGCGATCGCGTCGCCGGCCAGGACCGCGACGGCCAGCGGCAGGAACAGGGTCAGCTCGACCGACAGGGCCGACAGCGCCACGAAGAAGCCGTTGGACGTGATGGAGCTGAAGAAGTCCGGCCCGTGTGCCTCCCGGGTCCCCGACAGGCGCAGCGTCACCGCGATCAGCACCGGGATCGCTGCCAGCACCAGCAGGCCGGCCTGGTTGCGGCGCCGGCCGAGCACCAGGCGCAGCTCGGAGCCGAGCAGCCGGAACCAGCCGCCGATCGCCTCAGCCGCTGACATCGAAGCCCTCCCCGGTCAGTCCGATGAACACGTCCTCCAGCGATGGCGTACGGATGCTGAACTCGCGCACCCCGATGCCGGCGCCGACCAGTGCGGCCACCACGTCCTCGGGTTCCTTGTCGACGCCCTCGGCCAGGACGGTGTCATCGGCCCGGCTCGACCCGGTGCTGTCGGCCCGGCTCGTCCCGGTGGCACCCAGCTCCGTGAGCACCCGTACGGCGCCCTCCGGCTGCCCGGTCCGCAGCCGCAGCACCGGACGACCCTCCGAACGCAACGCCTCGATCGGCCCCTGGGCGACGAGCCGGCCGTCCCGCATCACGCCAAGGTGGCTACAGACCTGCTCGATCTCCGACAGCAGGTGGCTGGAGACCAGCACGGTGGTGCCGTCCTCGGCCAGTGACCCGACCAGGTGCCGCACCTCGCGGGTGCCCTGCGGGTCCAGGCCGTTGGTCGGCTCGTCCAGCACCATCAGGTCACGCGGGACCAGCAGGCCGGCGGCGATGCCGAGGCGCTGCTTCATGCCGAGCGAGTAGACCCGGTAGCGCTTGTCCCGGGCGTGCTGCAGGCCGACCCGCTCCAGCGCCGACTCGATCCTGGCCGCCGAGGTCCGGGGGTCGCTGCGGGCGTCGGCGGCATCCAGGCGGGCCAGGTTCTTGCGGCCGCTCAGCTGCGGGTGGAAGGCCGGCCCTTCGACCAGTGAGCCGACCCGGGGCAGCACGGCGGTGACCTGGGCCGGGACGGGGGTGCCCAGCACGGAGATCTCGCCGGCGGTCGGCCGGGCCAGGCCGAGCAGCATCCGGATCGTGGTGGTCTTACCCGAGCCGTTCGGCCCGAGGAAGCCGTAGACCGAACCGCGCGGCACGTCGAGGTCGATCGCGTCGACGACCCGCTTGCTGCCGAACTCCTTCGTCAGCCCAGCCGTACGGATCGCCGAGTCCGTGGTCGCCACGGGTCAGCGCAGGGCGTCGTAGAGGCGCTCGGCGGGAACGGCGCCGACCGCGACCCGACCGTCGTCGGTGAGGACGGCGGAGAACACGGTGCCGCTGAGCAGGCGACCGCTGCCCCAGTCACCGCTGACCTGGGGCAGGGACTCGACCAGCTGCTGGAACTGCTGGGCCTGAGGGTCGTCGGAGGACGGCAGGTCGGTCGGAGCGGATCCCGCACTGGTCACCACGACGGCGTCCCAGCCGTCCCCGACGACGGTCTTGTCGGCTTCCGGGGCGGGCGTGGCGGTGTCGGGGGTGGCCTGCGGCGAGTGCTCGGGGGCGGTCATCTCCTCGGTCGTGGTGCCGGGAGGTGCGGTGAACGTGAACAGGTCGGCGTTCGGGGTGGCGTAGTCGATCTTCGAGTACCCGACCTGCAGGGCGGGCTGGTCGGAGTTGGTCGCCAGCACGGTCACGTCGAGGACCACGTGGGTCTCGGCGTCGATCGCGATCGTGGCCGAGCGGACCAGGGTGTCCTCGCTCGCGGCGGGGGTGAGGACCAGTTCGTACGCCGGGCGTCCGGCCACCCGGGCGGTGCCGGAGGTGGTGACCTCGGTGGTCGGGTCGACCGCGGCGAGCACCTGCTGGGCGGCCTCCTGCGGCGTGGTCGGGGCGCCCTCGGGCACGGCCTTGTCGGTCGCCGTCCGGTCCCGGGCGGACGGGTCGACGGTGGCGTGCTTGGCAGTGCGGTCGGCGCTGGAGTACACCCAGACGTCGGAGCCGTTGTGGATCACCGACGTCTCCTCGTTGGAGCCGACCACCGAGACCCGGCTGCGTTCCTGGCCGTCCAGCCAGACGCGGACGGTGTGGTCGCCGGCCAGCAGGCCGGTGGGGTCACTGCTGGAGCCGCCCGAGTCGGTCGGGAGGGCGGGCAGCCCCAGGTCGGCCGAGGTCTGCACGGTGCCGCTGAGGGTCTGGGTGGTCGGGGACTGGACGTCGACCAGCAGCTGCTCGGCGGTGCGGGGCTCCAGGCTGGGGGCGGCCTGGGCGGACGTGGCGACGACTGCTCCGCCGCCGAGGAGCGCCACAGTGGCGGCTGCTGCCACCCAGCGGGTGCGTCGTGCGCTGTCCTGAGAAGTCATGCCACCAGTCTAGGTCGACAATTGCGAGAGCAGTGCTCTTGAAATTGTCGGCGCCATCTGTCAAGGTGATGAACGAGAGCGGTGCTCTCGATTCTGTCTCGGTTCAATCCTTCGTTCTTCGCCGAAAGGATCCACGATGCGTGCCCCCGCCCTCGTCGCCGGCCTTGCCATGGCGGCCTACCTGGCCCTGCGTCCCTACCCCGACGACTTCACCTCCCCATGGTGGATCGTCTCCCACACCAGCGGTATGCTGGCCTTCGTGGCGCTGGCCGTGCTGGCCGACCGCGTCGGTGGACGGGTCCGCCCGCTCGTCGCGCTCGGGGTCGCGCTCGTCCTGCCCTACTACGGTGCCGAGACCTTCGGGCTGGCCGCCGGCGCCAATCCCGACCTGGCCCGGTACCACCCGGTCGCGCTGGCCATGTTCGTGGCCGGGCTGCTGCTGGTGGCCGTCGGCGGGGTGCTGCTGGGAATCCGGCAGCGGGCCGCGCTGCCGCTGGGCATCATGATGGCGCTGGTGCTGCCGCAGTTCTTCCTGCCCCCGGCCGGGCGGATCGCCTTCGGGATCGTCTTCGCGCTGGCCGCGCTCTGGTACGCCTGGCGCGCGCCCCGTACGTCCGGGTCGCGTACGTCACAGGCGGCGGAGCCGGGCCGCGATGGCCGCCGCCGGGGCATCGTCGACGCGGTGGAGGACCGGCGGCTGACCGACCAGTGACCGTACCCGGACCTCCCGGTCCCCGGCGTACTCCTCGCCGGTCCAGACCAGCGCCCAGCGGCCGGGCGGCAGGGCCACCCGCCGCCCGGTCGCCCCGGGCTCCATCACCGGGGCGACCAGGAAGCTCGGCCCGAAGAAGTACTGGTCGTCGCGGCGGGCCGCCTCGGTGCCCGGCACCTCCAGCCAGCAGTGCCGCAGGGCCGGCAGGTCGTCGGCCACCACCTCGGCCCGGTAGTCGGCCAGCTCGGCGAAGGCGCGGGTCTGCTGGATGAACGCCGCCGCCACCTCCGGGTCGTACACCTGGGCGTTCTCGGCCGGACGGTTCCCCTCATGGGTGCGCAGGATCGGGGACCAGACGGACCATTCGCTCCAGCGCAGCAGCAGCTCCGGGTCCCGCCGGGTCCGGACGATCTGCTGGGGCAGCGAGGTGTAGCCGCCGACATCGCTGTGGTTGACCGGCAGCCCGCTGACCCCACCCGCCAGGATGCCCAGCAGCGCCGAGGCCATCCCGTCGTGCCGGTCCCAGGACATCAGTTGGTCCCCGGCCCAGTGCACCGCCCGCGAGCCGCGCCACGCCGAGCGGTGGAAGACCAGGTCCTCGGGCCCGCGGACCGAGGCGTTCAGCCGCTCCCACAGCACCGGCCAGCGGTTGTGCAGTTCGCGCGGGTCGCCGTCGTGCAGCACCGCGTCGAACGGCAGGGATTCCCCGAAGTCGGCCATCCACCCGCCGGTGCCGGGCATCGCGGCGATCACCTCGCCGAACCACGCTGCGGCCTGCGGGTTGGTCAGGTCGACCAGGGCGGCCAGGAAGCCGTCCTGGTCCTGCAGGTACGGGCCTCCGTCGGGGTGGCGGACCAAGAAGTCACGCTCCAGCGCCTCCCGGTACAGGTCACGGTCCAGGCCGCCGGGCCGTACGTCCGGGACCAGGTAGGGGTTGATGTACGTCAGGACCCGGATCCCGCGGGCGCTCAGGTCGCCGACCAGTTGCTCCCAGTCGGGATAGCGCTGCCGGTCCAGCTCCCAGCTCCACCACAACCGGCTGCCGAAGTCCGTGCTCCGCTGCCCGACCCAGTCCTGCAGCCACACCCCGGCGATCCGGGCGCCGTCGAGGGCCGCCAGCTTGCGACGGACCTCGTCGGTGCCGCCCTGCAGCCCGATGATGGCCCCGGTACCGGTCCAGGCCGGCGGCGGGTCGTGGGGGAAACGGGTCAGGTCGGCCGGTGCGGCGGCGGTCCGGAAGTGGCCGCTGATGCGATCGGACCAGACGCCTACGTCCAGCCGGTGGTCGCGCAGGTCGACCTCGGCGACCTCGTCCTGCTCCCAGGCCAGTGACCGCAGGGCGTCGGTGACCAGCGTCGGCATCGGGGCGTACGTGGTGGTCGGCGACCCGCCGGCACCCTTGGTCTGCTCCGACAGCACGGTCAGCGGCTGCTTGCCGCGCCCCACGCCCTGCTCCCGGGTGGCCAGCACCACGACCCGGCCGCGCAGGTCGAACGGGGCGAACTGCTCCCCGAGCCCGTGCACCCCCTCGTCGGGGTCCAGTTGCGAACGCAGCATCACCAGGTCGGCGCCGGGCACCTGCACCTCGACCTCGAGCACCGCGTCGCGGGAGGTCAGGCGTACGGTCCAGGCCGGCGTCTCCCCGCGGACACCGAGCCGGCCGGTCAGCTCCAGCGACCCCGGTGCGGGGGCGTCGACCCGCTCGCACCGTGCCTCGGCCCACAGTGCCCGCAGCGTGCGACGGTCGTCGAAGTGGCCGTGGGCCTCGGTCCAGTCCACTCGTCCGCGCCCGGCCGCCAGCGGGCCGGTGGAGGTCCACCAGAGCGGGCGGTCGCCGTGCAGCACCCGGAAGGTCGGGCCCAGGTCGAGCCGGTGGGACCCGAAGGCGTACGACCCGGCGGCCGGGCCGGGATCCCAGGTCCCCAACGGCAGGTGCGGGGCCGGGGCGTACGGGCCGCGGAGGGTCACCCCCGCCGCACCGAGGGCGCCGGCGACGACGATCCCCCCACCCAGACCGAGTGCCACCCGACGGTTCATCCGCATGACGGCATGGTGCCATGTAGTTTGGGCACATGCCTGGTCACCTGCAGAGGTACAGGGAGATCGCGCAGGTGCTCTCCCGCAACGGCCTCTATGCCACCGCCTACCAGTCAGGCCTGGGCCGGTGGCTGCCCACCCTCGGCCACGGGTACGTCAATCCTCGCGAGGGTGACGACATCCGGCCGGAGATCCTGGTCCAGACCATCCGCGAGCTCGGCACGACCTTCGTCAAGCTCGGCCAGGCCCTGTCGATGCGGCGGGACCTGCTGCCCGACGCGTACTGCGACGCCCTCGGCACCCTCACCGACAGCGAGCCGCCGATCCCGGTGGCCGAGTTGCGTGCGGTGGTGCGGGCCGATCTGGGCGCCGACGTGAACGAACTGTTCGCGTACTTCGACGAGGTGCCGATGGCGACCGCCTCGATCGGGCAGGTTCATGCCGCCCGGTTGCATGACGGCCAGGAGATGGTGGTCAAGATCCGCAAGCCCGGGGTGGTCGATCGGGTCAACCAGGACCTGGAGATCCTGGCGAACATCGTCCGCCACCTGGAGCGGAACTCCCGGTTCTTCGCCGACGTCGGTGCCGGCGGCCTGGTCGAGGAGTTCAGCCGGTCGCTGCGGGCCGAGATGGACTACGGGATCGAGGCGCGCGCCTGCGAGGAGTTCGGCGAGTTCTTCCACGGGGACCCGCGGATCCACATCCCCAGGATCCACTGGGACACCAGCTCCACCCGGGTGCTGACGATGGAGCTGATGACCGGTATCCGGATCAACGACGTCGCCGCGCTGGACCGCGCCGGGATCGACCGGCACTCGCTGGCCATCCGCAGCTGCGAGATGCTGCTGCGGATGGTGTTCGAGATGGGGCGCTTCCATGCCGACCCGCACTCGGGCAACCTCTTCGTCGAGCCGGACGGCACCATCGGCGTGATCGACTTCGGGATGATCGGCACGATGACGCCCACGATGGCGCGGCAGTTCTCCACCATCATCGTCGGGATGTACCGCAACGACCCCAACGTGGTGGCCGAGGCCCTGGTCACCCTCGCCCCGCCCCACGGTGTGCTGGACCGGGCCGCGCTGCGCCGGGAGGTCGCCGGCCTGTTGACCGCCATGCAGGGCAACCTCGCCGACGTGAGCGTGGTCGACGTCGCCGGCCGGCTGCTGCAGATCGTCCGTCACCACCGTCTCGGGCTGCCCTCCGACATCGTCCTGCTGGTCCGGATGCTCACCATCGTCGACGGGCTGGGACGCCAGCTCGACCCGACCTTCCAGCTCACCGACGTGCTCAACCCCTACGCGGAGCGGCTGCTGCTGCAACAGCTCGACCCGCGCAGCTGGGCCGGTCGGGCACGCGAGGCCACCCTGGACGCGGTGCTGTTCAGCACCGAACTACCGTCGTACGCCCGACGGCTGCTGGACCGGCTGGACAAGGACGGCATCGACGTCAACGTCAAGCCGGAGGAGTTCGGGCCCCTGGTGGGCCGGGCCGAGGGGATGGTCGACCGGCTCGTGCTCGGGCTGGTCGTGTCAGCCATGATCGGTGGCGGATCCAACATCCTGGTCGCGAACACCGACCGGCTGGGCCGGTTCGCCGGGCCGGTGCTCGGCGGCCTGTGGGCGGTCATGGGCGTGACCGGCGGCTACCTCGCCTGGACCGGGCGGCCCTGGAGCCGCCGCAAGCGCCGGATGCGCTGACCTCAGGTCGTTCCCAGGAACGGGGCCACCGCGTACCCTTGGCGCCATGACAACGACGCCCGTGCCTCCCTGGGTCTCCGCCTACCAGCCGGGCGTTCCGGCCGAGATCGAGCTGCCGACCGAGTCGCTCGTCGAGATGTTCGAACGCTCGGTCGCCGAGGGCGGGTCCGCCGTCGCGATGACCTTCTTCGGGCGGACCAGCACGTACGCCGAGCTCGGGGACCAAGTGGTCCGGATGGCAGGTGCGCTGCGCGCCCTCGGCGTACGGGCCGGCGACCGGGTCGGGATCGTGCTGCCGAACTGCCCCCAACACGTGGTCGCGTTCTACGCCGCGCTACGGCTGGGAGCGGTCGTGGTGGAGCACAACCCGCTCTACACCAGCCGCGAGCTGGAGGAGCTGTTCGTCGACCACGGGGCCCGAGTGGTGATCGCCTGGGACGTGGTCGTGCCGCGGATCCAGGAGTTCCCGACCGACGTACGCCCCGCCACGATCATCGCCGTGAACATGCTGGAGGAGTTCCCGGTCCTCATGCAGCTGGCGCTGCGGCTGCCGGTGAAGAAGCTGCGGGACACCCGCGCCACGCTCACCGCTCCGACCAGCGGCACCATCGCCTGGAAGAAGCTGCTCACTGCCGAGGCGGTCGACCCGGCCGTGCCCCGGCCGAGCGTCGACGACCTGGCCGTCGTGCAGTACACCTCCGGCACGACCGGGCGCCCCAAGGGTGCGATGCTGACCCACCTCAACCTGTACGCGAATGCCCTGCAGGGCGCGGCGTGGATGAAGGACGCGGAGTACCGCAAGGAGGTCTTCTACGCCGTCCTGCCGATGTTCCACGCGTTCGGCATGACGCTGTACCTGACGTTCGGGATCCTGAAGCAGGCCAACCTGGTGCTGTTCCCCAAGTTCGACGTCGACCTGGTGCTGAAGGCGGTCAAGAAGCACTCGCCGACCGTCTTCTGCGCCGTCCCGCCGATCTACGAGAAGACCGCGATCGCGGCCAAGGAGCGCGGCATCTCGCTGCGGTCGGCGAAGTTCTGCATCTCCGGGGCGATGGCCCTCAACGATCGGATCGTCGACCTGTGGGAGTCGGTCTCCGGCGGGCTGCTCGTCGAGGGCTACGGGATGACCGAGTCGTCCCCGGTCGCGCTCGGCAACCCGTTCTGGCCGACCCGGCGCACCGGCACCATCGGGGTGCCGTTCCCCTCCACCCTGATGAAGGTCGTCGATCCCGACGACGTGACCCGGGAGGTCGCCCAGGGGGAGCGTGGCGAGCTGCTGATCAAGGGCCCGCAGGTCTTCCAGGGCTACTGGAACAACCCGGAGGAGACCGCGGCGGCCCTGCTGCCCGATGGCTGGCTGCGCAGCGGAGACATCGTCGAGGTCGACGAGGACGGCTACACCACGATCGTGGACCGGGCCAAGGAGATCATCATCACCGGCGGCTTCAACGTCGCCCCGTCCGAGGTCGAGGCCGTGATCCGGCTGTTCGAGGGGGTCAAGGACGTCGCGGTGGTCGGCCAGCGGCGCCCGGACGGGTCCGAGCGGATCGTCGCGGTGGTGGAGGCCCAGCCCGGTGCCGTCATCGACGAGGAGGCCGTCCGGGAGCACTGTCGTCGCGGACTGGCCTCCTACAAGGTTCCCCGCCGGGTGATCACCACCGGCGGGGAACTGCCTCGGTCGATGCTCGGCAAGATCCTGCGCAAGCAGGTGCGCGACACGCTCCCGGAGGACCTCTAGCCCCGGCGCCGCTAGATCCGGGGGGCGCGTCCGGTGAGCCCCTGGACGACGGCCGTCACGATCGCGACGCCGTTCAGGGCGTCCTCCACATTGCGTGGCACCCGGTCGGCTCGTTCGACGACGATCGTGGCGCCCTGCACGGTGACCACCAAGGGCAGTTGGTTGGAGATCAGCAGGGTGCGCACGGTAGGGCCGGCGACCATCCGGCCGAGCAGCTCGTCGTTGGTGAGGATCCGGTACCGGTCGTCGAACTCGGCCTCGCCGGTCCGGTACTGCTCGCCGCCGACCAGCGCCTGGATCGCCTCGATCCGCTCCACGGGGACGATCCGCACCTCGTTCAGCGGGAACGGCAGCGCCATCCAACAGATCATCGCGTGCCGACGCCGGCTCGAGGGGTCGGCGTCGACGGACTCGTGCACGATGTGCGCGACCCCGAAGTCCTGGCCGTCCTCATCCCGGCCGCTGATGCCCTCCTTGAACCGGATCGGGCGCTGCCACTGGCGCAGGTGCGGCGGACGCGGCCGGATCTCGGCGGAGTCTGTGGTGTAGGTCCAGCCGCGGGCCGCGGCGCCGGACTCGAGCGCGTGCAGGCGCAGGCGCTCCCGGCGTTGGGTGCCGATCACGACCGCCAGCAGCCACGCGGTGAACGGCACGGCGAGCAGCAGGGTGACCAGTGTGCCCATCAGCCGCGCCCGGGGGAAGTCCAGGGGGAAGACATGTTTACAGGGTAGTCGAGCGGTGGACCGCGACAGCCTCACCGAAAGTCGCTACCAGCGCGCCCCCGACGGTCGCGACGGTCGCGACGGCCAGCGCCCCGGCCTGCACCCGGCGGGCCAGGCGCACCGCTCGGGCCAGGTCCTCGGGGGCCGGCGGATCGCCGTCCCCGAGCACGCCCCGGTCCTCGACCCGGCTGCCATAGGTGTTCGTGCCGCCGAGGCGTACGCCCAGCGCCCCGGCGAAGGCCGCCTCGATCCGGCCGCCGTTCGGGCTCGGATGGGCCCCGGAGTCCTCGCGGACCGCGCGCCGGGCCGCCGGTGAACCGGCCGCGGCCAGCGCCGCCCCCAGCCGGGCCGGAACCCAGTTGACCACGTCGTCGAGCCGGGCCGCGACCTTGCCGAACCGCTCGTACCGGTCGTTGCGGTAGCCGATCATCGCGTCGAGGGTGTTGATCGCACGATGCGCGACCAGCCCCGGCGCCCCGGCCAGCGCGCCCCACACCAGCGGGGCGACGACGGCGTCGGAGGTGTTCTCGGCCAGTGACTCCAGTGCCGCCCGGGTCACCCCCTCGGCGTCCAGCGACTGCGGGTCGCGGCTGACCAGGTGGCCGACCTGCTCCCGCGCGGCGGCCAGGTCGCCGCGGCCCAGGTGGTCGGCGACCGCCTGCACCTCGCGCTCCAGGGAACGCCCACCAAGCACCACCCAGGTCACCGCTGCGGTCCACGCGACATCGGCCACCGGGTGGCGCGAGGCCAGGCGCTGCACCAGGCAGACGGCCAGGGTCGTCCCGCCCACCAGCACCGCCACGTAGGCCCCGCCCGCGCCGACCCGATCGGCGTACGTCCGCCGTTCCAGGGCTGCGGCGGCCGAGCCGAACAGGGCGACCGGGTGCCCGCGGCGCGGATCGCCGAGCAGCCGGTCCAGGCCGAAACCGAGCACGAGCCCCAGGGCGCGGGCCGGTCCGCGGGAGGGGGTCACCACAGGACCACCGCCACGACGGCCAGCCCGGTCGCAGTCGCCTCGATCACCGCGCCGAGTACGTCGCCGGTGATCCCGCCCAACCGGCGTACGCACCACCACAACAGGGCCGCCCCGGAGGCCAGCCCGCCGGCCGCGACCACGGGCCCCGCCCACGGCGCGACGCCGGTGAGGAGGGCCAGCGCCGCGAGGATCGCGGCCCATCCCAGCCAGGTGAGGACGGCGCCGGGCACCGGCACTGAGCCGCCGACCGCCTGTCCCAGCCCCTCGGGCCGGGCAGACGGCACCGGGCGCAGGCACGCCACCGACAGGGACGCCCGGGACGCGCACACCAATGCCGTTACCAGCAGCCCGCCCCACGGCAGCGCCAGCAGCCCCCCGTACGCCGCGGCCTGCAGTCCCAGCACCACGACCAGGGTGCCGGCCCCCATCGGGCCGACGTCGCCGGTCCGCATCACCTCCAGAGCGCGGGCCCGGTCCCAGGAGGCGCCCAGCCCGTCGGCGGTGTCGGCGAGCCCGTCCCAGTGCATCGCGCGGGTCAACTGGCCCAGGACCCCGACGACGAGCAGCCCGCCGACGAGCTGGGGGGCACCCAGGCAGACCGCGGCCCGGCCGACCGCCGCGGCGACGGCAGCGACCGGCAGCATCACGTACGGCGCAGCCAGCATCGCGGTCCGGGCGATCGGAGGAGTGACCTGCGCGATCGGTCCGGCCGGGATGCGGGTCAGGGTGCCCAGCGCCAGTCGCCAGCCGTCAGCTGACATCGGCCAGCGTGGTCATCTCAGCCATCAGGGCGATGCCGCTGCGCACCAGCGGCACCGCGGCGGCGGCGCCGGACCCCTCACCGAGGCGCAGCCCCAGATCGAGGATCGGCTCCAGGCCCAGCTTGTCCAGCGCGTACGTCAGGCCGGGCTCGGGGGAGCGGTGCCCGGCGCGCATCCAGGCCTTCGCCCCCGGCGCGATCGCCTCGGCCATCGTCGCCTCGGCGGCGGCGATCACCCCGTCGACCAGGACCGGGACCCCGGCGCGGGCGGCGGCGACCATGAAGCCGGTCGCGGCGGCGATGTCGGCCGAGCCCAGGGCGGCCAGCCGCTCCACCGGGTCGGCCAGTCGGTCGCCGCAGCGGGCGATCGCCTC
Source organism: Propionibacteriaceae bacterium (assembly GCA_044508675.1). Taxonomy (GTDB): domain Bacteria; phylum Actinomycetota; class Actinomycetes; order Propionibacteriales; family Propionibacteriaceae; genus Raineyella. Next base: position 31,999 of record JBIQHF010000005.1, read on the forward strand.
GTCGATGACCGCGGCCTTGCGTCGCCGCCCGGCCTCGTCGAGTCCGGTGCCGGTGCCGGTCACCTCGAGGGCGGGCGCCCCGTACGTCGCGGCGATCAGGGCCGCGGACGGGGTGGTGTTGCCGATGCCCAGGTCACCGGCGATCAGCAGTTGGGCGCCGGCGGCGATCTCCTCGGCGGCGATCGCCTCGCCCTCGGCGAGCGCACGCTCGGCCTCCTGGCGGGTCAGCGCGTCCTCGACGCGGATGTTCCCGCAGCCGCGGCGCACCTTGTGGGCGCCCACCTCGGCGGGCACTTGCGGGTCGGCGTCGACACCGATGTCCAGGGCCCGGACGTGGACCCCGTGCTGGCGGGCGATCACGCTGACCCCGGCGCCACCGGCGAGGATCCCGTGCAGCATCCCGACGGTGATCGAGGCCGGGAAGGCCGAGACCCCGTCGGCGGCGACGCCGTGGTCCCCGGCGAACACCACCAGCCGGATATTGTCCAGCGGGGCGGGCGGGACCTGGCCCTGGGCGGCGCAGATCCAGCACCCCAGGTCGACCAGGCCGTCGAGCGCACCGGGCGGCATGGCCAGCGAATCGGCATGCCGGCGGGCTGCGGCGTACACCTCGGGGGAGGGCGGGGCGACGGGGGTGACGGCCGCGGGGGTGGTCGACGCAGCGGCCTTCGTCGGAGCGGTGCTCATGGTGTTCCTCTCGGGGATGACGCGTCCCGTTGTCGTGCACGCGGCCCGAGTTCCTGACTTGGAGAACTCACAGTGGCGCGACCGTGCCGGATTCCCACCGGCTTCCTCGGTACCGCGTGATGGTCGCCGTCAGGCTACACGCCGGGGAATTTCTCGTGCTCGCGGTGCCTGGCCGGCTCCAGTTGGAACGTCGAGTGCTCCACCGACACCGGGAAATGCGTCGCCACGCACTCCTGCAGGTCGTCGAGGATCTCCAGCGCATGCCCGGACTGGAAGCACTCCTCCTCGATCACCACGTGCGCGCTCAGCACCGGCAGGCCGGTGGCGATCGTGCTGGCATGCAGGTCGTGCACGTCCACGACGTGGTCCAGTTCCACGATGTGGCGCCGTACGTCGGCCAGGTCCAGGCCCTTGGGGGCGGACTCCAGCAGCACGTGCGTCGACTGCCGTAGCAGCACCAGGGTGCGGGGAATGATCAGTGCGGCGATCACCATGCCGGCGATGGCGTCGGCGCGGTACCAGCCGAAGGCGGCGATCAACCCGGCGGAGACGATCACGGCGACCGACCCCAGCGCGTCGTTGACCACCTCCAGGAACGCGGCCCGGAGGTTCAGGTTGGCCGACCGCTGGGACATCAGGGCCGCCATCGAGGCGAGGTTGCCCAGCAGGCCGATCACGCCGAAGACCATCAGCAGGCCGGACTCGACCTCGGTCGGGGCGAACAGGCGTCGTACGCCCTCGAACAGGGCGTAGACACCGACCACCAGCAGGATCGCGGCCTGCCACTGGGCCGAGATGACCTCGGTCCGACGGAATCCCCAGGTGCGCCGCTCGTCGGCCGGCCGGGAGGCCAGATGTGCCGCCAGCAGCGCCATCGCCAGCCCGCCGACATCGGTGAGCATGTGCGCCGCGTCGGTGAGCAGCGCGAGGCTTCGGGTGAGGATCGCGCCAATGACCTCGGCGATCAGGATCGTGGCGGTGATGGCCAGGGCAACCACCAACCGGCCCCGTCCCACACCGGCGGTGTGGTCATGGCCGTGATGGTGGTCATGGTCGTGCGCCATGACCGGATTCTAGGCCCCAAGCCCAGAACGGGAGCCTAGGACCGCGGGATGGTGCAGGTGGTGCCGCTCTTCCCGCGGATGGCCTGCACCACGTTCCAGCCGAGCACGGCCAGTCCGAGCACGATGCCGGCCACGGGATGGACGACCACGCCGACGACGAGCCCGAGCATCAGCGGGATCGAGAGGGAGCAGGTGGAGAGATTCACCCCTCGAAAGTACCCCGGAGGGTATCCGCGGGCAAGCCGGCCGACGGGGCAGGCCGGTGGTGGTCAGGGTCGCGGCCGAGCCGGGTCCGCCGCGGACGCTGTACACAGCCGCGGACCTTGCTGCCGCGGACGTTGTAGCCAGCCGCGGACCTTGCTGGCCCCGGCCGGTTCTGCCGCGGACGCTGTACACAGCCGCTGCAGATACGCGGTCCGCACCGGAGCTGCGCATCCGCTGCAGTTCCACAACGTCCGCGGCAGCGCATAACGTCCGCTACAGGCCGCGGGCTGGCCGGTGCGGCGGATCGGCGTGGGGCGGGCGGCGGGACAGGCCGGTGCAGCGGGCCGATGGGATGGCGCAACGGCCGCGCAGACTCAGACCGCCCCGGGGAACCCGACCTGCCGCCACGCCTCGTAGGTGGCGATCGCGGCGGCGTTGGACAGGTTGAGCGAGCGGTTGCCCGGGCGCATCGGGATCCGCAGTTGCTCGGTGACCCGTGGATCGGCCAGCACCTGCGGATCCAGCCCGGTCGGTTCGGGGCCGAAGAGCAGCACGTCGCCGGCCTCGTACGCCACCTCGGTGTGGTAGGTCGTGGCGTGCGAGCTGAACGCGAAGACCCGCGCCGGGAGCAGTGCCGCGTACGCCGCCTCGAGATCCTCGTGCACCACGACATTGGCCATGTCGTGGTAGTCCAGGCCGGCCCGTTTCAGGTGCGTGTCGTCGAGCGAGAAGCCCAGCGGTCCGGCCAGGTGCAGCGGTGCCCCGGTGATCGCCGCCAACCGGATGGTCGCCCCGGTGTTGTGGGGGATGCGGGGGGAGTGGAAGAGGATGCGGACCGGGCAGGACATGGCCGCAAGTGTCTCACGCCCAAGCTGCCGGCTCCGGCCAGTGGTGCTCGATCCGGCTGGTGAACGTGCGCGGCCGGCCGCTGATCGGGTCCGGGAACGCCAGGGTGCGCGCGACCAGCTCCAGTGGCGTGCTGAAGTCGTCGATGTCGACGTCGAGGACCTCGGGGTAGAGCGGGTCGCCGAGGATCGGGATGCCGAGCCCGGCCAGGTGCACCCGCAGTTGGTGGGTCCTGCCGGTCGTCGGGGAGAGCCGGTACAGGCCGTACGCCCCACGGATCGTGACGAGCTCCACCCGCGTGTGGGTGTTCGGCTCCCGGTCCGGGTGCACGTCGGCCTGCAGCACGCCGCGACGTTTGTGGAGATGGTTGCGGACCTCGACCGGCAGCGCCAGATCGGGGCGGACCGGCGCGATCGCGGTGTATGTCTTGGTGGCCAGCCGGTGCTCGAAGACCTGCTGGTACGGCGCCCGCCAGCGGCGCTCGGTGGTCAGCAGCAGCACCCCGGAGGTCAGCCGGTCGAGCCGATGGGCCGGGGCCAGCTCGGGCAGGTCCAGGGCGGCGCGCATCCGGACCACCACGCTCTGGGTGATGTGGCGCCCGCGTGGGATCGTCGACAGGAAGTGTGGCTTGTCCACCACCACGATCCGCTCGTCCCGGTGCAGCACCCGGACCTCGAACGGCACCTCCGGCTCGTCGCGCAGATCCCGGTGGAACCAGAGGAAGGTGTGCGGGGCGTACGGTTCGGCGCCGCTGATCGGGCTCGCGTCGGCCAGCACGAAGCGACCCGCGGCGAGCATCTGGTCCACCGGTGCCTGCGTCGAGAGGCGGGAGCGCAGGAAATCGCCGAGCGTCGGCCAGGGGGCGGGCTTGTCGGCGTCGGGCGTACGCACCCAGGCGGCCTCCAGTCCGTGCCGGCGGGGGAGCGGGGAGCGAGGGGGCATGCCGGCAGCCTAGGCCGACTCCGGCACGCATCCCCCTGGGGGTATCGATGGGTGTGGCAGCATGGCACGTCGTGAAGCAACGTCCTATTGCCCAGCTGATGGTCACCAACATGCTCGGTGGCGTCGGGACAGCCTCCGGGATTGCGGTCGGCGCCCTCCTGGTGCAGCATGTCGCGGGAACGGCCTGGTCCGGGTTCGGCCAGGCCCTCGCCGTGCTCGGTGCCGGGATCGCGGCGGTGCCGCTGGCCCAGCTGGCCGCCCGGCGGGGCCGGGCCAGGGCCCTGACGACCGGGTACCTCGTCGCCGCCGCCGGTGCCATCGGTGTGGTGCTCGGCGTGGTCCTCGGCTCTCCGCCCGTGCTCTTCCTGGCCCTGCTGGCCTTCGGCGCCGCGCAGGCGACCAACCTGCAGACCCGGTACGCGGGCGCGGAGTACGCCGAGGGCCCGCGTCGGGCGACGCTGATGTCGCTGGTCTTCTGGGCGACCACCCTCGGGTCGGTGCTCGGGCCGAACCTCACCACGGTCGGGGACAGGTTCGGGCAGTCGCTGCGCCTGCCGGCGCTGTCCGGGTCCTACCTGTTCAGCCTGGTCGCGTTCCTGCTCGCCGCGACCGTTGCCCTGTTCCTCCCGCGCCGGCAGACCGAGGGCCGGGCGGGCCCGGCCGGAGCCGGCACCCCGGAGCCGCAGCCGACCGCCGAGCCGAAGTCGACGATCAAGCCGGTCGCGGCGCTGGGCTGGGCGATGCGCCACCCGGTGGCGCGCTTCGCGGTGGTCCTCACCGCGGTCGCCCACGGGGTGATGGTCGGCGTGATGTCGCTCACACCGCTCCACCTCACCGGGCACGGCCACGGCCTGCAGATCGTCGGCCTGGTGATCAGCCTGCACATCCTCGGCATGTACGCGCTCAGCCCGGTCTTCGGGTGGCTCATCGACCGGGTCGGGGCGATCCGGGTGGCCGGCCTCGGGATCGGCGTCCTGGTGGCGGCGGTGGTGCTCGGCCTGGTCGCCGCGAACGGTGTCGTCGCGGCGACCACCGTCGCCCTGGTGCTGCTCGGCCTGGGCTGGTCCGCGTCCATCCTCTCCGCCTCGGCGCTGCTCGCCGGCGTCGACTCCGGTGAGGTGCGGGTGCCGTTGCAGGGCGCCAACGATGCCCTGATGAACTACGTCGGTGCCGGCGCGGCGATCCTCGGCGGCCCGGTGATGGCGTTCGTCGGCTACGGCGGCCTGAACATCGGCGCCGGCCTGCTGCTGGTCCCCGCCGTCGTCGCCGGCATCTGGGCCGTACGACGCTCGGCCGACCGCCGTGAGCCGGAGCCGGCGGTCCGGCCCTAGCGGCCACACCCGGCGTGGCCGATGCGTGGACAGGAGTGGCCGTCCCGGCACCCAGTGGGTACGTTGGGTCGGGCATTCCTCGGGAATGCGCTGCGGGTGAGGCCTATGGGTGAGGCGCCACGCTTCCTGCGTGGAGAACGAGGTTCGAGTCCTTGCGCCCGCTCCAGTCGAGCGTGGACGGGATCGGGGGTCCGGTGGGCGTACGCGGGATGCTCGCGGACACTCGACCGCTGCAGAACCCGGACTTCCGTCGGTTGTGGATCGCCAACATTGTCACGGTGATCGGTGCCCAACTGACCGTCGTCGCGGTCCCGGCCCAGATCTACGTCCTCACCGGCAGCTCGGCGTACGTCGGGCTCACCGGCCTGTTCGGCCTGGTGCCGCTGGTCGTGTTCGGCCTGTGGGGCGGGGCGCTGGCCGACTCGATGGACCGGCGCAAGCTGATGGTGGCCTCGACGCTCGGGCTGATCGTCACCGCGGCGCTGTTCTGGCTGCAGGCCAGCCTCGACATCGGCAACGTGTGGCTGATCCTGGTGATCTTCGCCCTGCAACAGGCCTTCTTCGCGGTCAACCAGCCGACCCGTACGGCCATCCTGCCCCGCCTACTGCCGCGCAACGAGCTGCCGGCGGCCAACTCGCTCAACATGACCGTCATGCAGTTCGGCGCGATCGCCGGCCCGCTGGTGGGCGGGGCGCTGATCCCGGTGCTGGGCTTCTCCTCCCTGTACCTGGCGGACACGATCCTGCTGCTGGCGACCCTGTGGGCGGCGGTGCGACTGCCGGCGCTGCCGCCGAGCGCGGGGGACCGGGCGCAGAAGGTGCCCGGGCTTCGGTCGGTGGTCGAGGGCTTTGCCTACCTGCGCCACCAGCCGGTGCTGATGATGTCGTTCCTGGTCGACCTGATCGCCATGGTGTTCGGGATGCCGCGGGCACTGTTCCCGCAGATGGCCCACGAGTCGTTCGGTGGCCCGACCGAGGGGGGCCTGGCGTTCGCGCTGCTGTTCGCCGCGATCCCGGCCGGCGCGCTGCTTGGCGGCATCTTCTCCGGTTGGATCTCACGGGTCTCCCGCCAGGGCCGGGCGGTGGTGCTCTGCATCCTGGTCTGGGGCGTCGCGATGATCGCCTTCGGGCTGTTCGTCTGGCAGGGCCTCCTGCTGCCCGCGCTGGGGATGCTGGCCCTGGGCGGTGCGGCGGACATGGCCTCGGCAGCCTTCCGGCAGACGATCCTGCAGGAGGCCGCGGACGACGAGGTCCGCGGGCGACTGCAGGGTATCTTCATCGTCGTCGTGGCCGGGGGCCCCCGGATCGCCGACACCCTGCACGGCGCGGCCGCCGCCGTGGTCGGCACAGTGGTGGCGACCAGTGGCGGCGGGGTGCTGGTCGTGGTCGGGACGATGCTGGCCGCGCTGCTGGTGCCGGCCTTCGTCCGCTACCGCGTCGCCCGCTGAATCCCGGCGGCATCGGCCCCGGCAGGACCGGCACCCCATGTCGCCGCGTCCGCGGAGAATGACTGATCGTTCCACCGTGATTTGTGTTTGACTGTCACCTATGGTTAGCAAGCTGGTCAACGATCCGTACGATGTCGTGCAGGAATCGCTGGAGGGTCTCGTGCTGCTGCGGCCCGGGCTGCGGCTCCTCGAGGACCGTACGACCGTGGTGCGCGCGGACCGGCTGGCCGAGGGCCCGCACGACCCGGCCCCGAGGGTCGCGGTGATCTCTGGTGGCGGAGCCGGCCACGAGCCGTCCGACGGCGGTTTCGTCGGGGCCGGCATGCTCACCGCCGCGGTGACCGGAGGGGTGTTCTCCTCCCCGAGCCCCGATGCCGTGCACGAGGCGATCCGGGCGGTCACCGGGGAGGCGGGCTGCCTGCTGGTGGTGAAGAACTACACCGGCGACCGGCTCAACTTCCGGCTCGGCGCGGAACTGGCGATCGCCTCCGGCTACCGGGTCGAGACCGTGTTGGTCGACGACGACGTGTCGCTGGCCGCCACCGGGGAGCATGCCGGCCGGCGTGGCCTGGCCGGCACCGTCCTGGTCGAGAAGATCGCCGGTGCCCTCGCCGAGGAGGGCCGGACCCTGGACGAGGTCCGGGACGCCGCCGCGTCGGTGATCAGCCGGATCGGCACCGTCAACCTCGGACTGTCCCCGGGCACCGTGCCCGGGGCCACCCGGCCGAGCTTCGACCTCGGTGAGGACCAGGTCGAGCTCGGGATGGGAATCCACGGCGAGCCGGGCGTACGGCAGATGCGCAAGGCCTCGGCCGACAAGTTGGTGCACATCCTCGTCTCCCGGATCGCCGCCGAGCGGGAGATCCGGGCCGGTGCCCGGGTCGTCGCCCTGGTCGGTGGCGCCGGGGCGACCCCCCGGATGGAACTGGCGATCGCGGCCCGGGCGGTCGCCAAGGAACTGTCCCTGCGACGGATCGAGGTGGTCCGCCTGTACGCGGGGGAGGTGATGACCAGCCTCGACATGGCCGGCATCGCGGTGACCCTGCTGCCCCTGGACGGCGACGACGAGGTGGCCGCCCTCGACGCGCCCACGAGCGTCGCCGCGTGGCCCGGTCACGGGGTCACCGCACCGCCCGAGCTGCGTACGGTCGCGGTGCCGCCCTTGGCGGCGGACGAGAATCATCCCGGCGAGCCCGACGCCCGGGTCCGGAGCGCGATCGACGTGGCCTGCCAGGCCGTGCTCGACAGCGAGACCGAGCTGACCCGGCTGGACCAGCAGGTGGGCGACGGTGACCTGGGCCAGGCCATGGCCCGCGGGGCGTACGGATGGTTCGCCGATCCGGTTCGGGGCGACGCCCCCTACCTGCTGCGCCACCTGTCCGAGGTGGTCCGTCGCGAGGTCGGCGGCACGTCCGGGGCGCTGTACGCGATGGGGCTGCTGCACGCCTCGGAGGCCCTGGCCCGTGGTGGTGACTGGGGTGACGCCTTGGCGGCGGCGGTCGAGGGCATCGTCGAGCTGGGATCCGCAGCGGCCGGGGATGGCACCATGCTCGACGCCCTGGTGCCGGCCCTGGAGGCCTGGGCCGAGGGGCCCGACGCCGTGGTGGCCGCGGCCCGGGCAGGGGCCAAGGCGACGGTCGAGGGCGTCGCCCGGCGGGGTCGGGCCAGCTACCTGGGCGAGCGCGGTGTGGGCTACCCCGATCCCGGCGCGGTGGCGGTGGTCCGGTGGATGGAGGCGATCCGCGCGAACCGGCCCGACGGCGTGGCCTGAGCCGGCCCGTACGTCCCTACGAGGGGTACGGGATCGTACGGATCTGCAAAGTTGGGCACGTCAGCCGCCTGGCGGCGGGAGGATCGAGACGTAACCGCTGCTGGGGGGCTGTGGTTCCGAGAGCGAAGCCCCGGACCGACTGCGATCCGGGGCTTCGACCTGTGCTGGGGACTGGCTTCGCTGAGGGGGCTGGTGCCCGGGCTCAGCGCTGGTCCATCGGGACCACGTCGCGCTTGTCGTGGCCGACGTAGATCTGGCGCGGACGCGAGATCCGGGCCTTCGGGTCGGAGTTGTGCTCGCGCCACTGGGCGATCCAGCCGGGCAGGCGGCCGACCGCGAACAGCACGGTGAACATCTCGACCGGGAAGCCCATGGCCTCGTAGATCAGGCCGGAGTAGAAGTCGACGTTCGGGTAGAGCTTGCGCTCCACGAAGTAGTCGTCGGCGAGGGCGATCTCCTCGAGCTGCGTGGCGATGTCGAGCAGCTCGCGGTCACCGTTGGCGGAGGTGGCCATGATCTCGTCGGCGTACTTCTTGATGATGGCGGCGCGCGGGTCGAAGTTCTTGTAGACCCGGTGGCCGAAGCCCATCAGCTTGATGCCGGTCTTCTTGTCCTTGACCTGCTGCAGGTAGTCCTTCGGGTCAATGCCCTGGGAGCGGATCGCCTCGAGCATCTCGAGGACGGCCTGGTTGGCGCCACCGTGCAGCGGGCCGGACAGGGCGTTCACGCCGGAGGCGATCGAGACGTACATGTTCGCCTGGGCGGAGCCGACCATGCGGACGGTCGAGGTGGAGCAGTTCTGCTCGTGGTCGGCGTGCAGCACCAGCAGGGCGTCCAGGCCCTTGGTGACGGCCTCGTCGAACTTGTAGTCCTCGGCCGGGGTGCCGAACGACATCCGGATGAAGTTCTCGATGTACGACAGGTCGTACTTCGGGTACAGGAACGGCTGGCCCTTGGAGTTCTTGTACGCGTACGCGGCCAGCGTCGGCACCTGGGCCATCATCCTGCGGGTGGCGATCGCCACGTCATCTTCGCCGAGGCCCACGTGGTCGCGGTTGAAGGTGGAGAGGGCGCAGATGCCGGCGGACAGCACGGGCATCGGGTGCGACCTGCGGGGGAAGCAGCGGAACAGGTCGCGCATCCGCTCGTCCAGGAACATCTCCCGGACGATGCCGTACTCCAGTTCCTCGAGCTGCTCCTTGTTCGGCAGCTCGCCGTTGATCACCAGGTAGGCGACCTCCAGGAAGCTGCATTGCTCGGCCAGCTGCTCGATCGGGTAGCCGCGGTAGCGGAGGATGCCCTTCTCGCCGTCGATGAAGGTGATCTCGGACTTGCAGGAAGCCGTGTTTCCGAAGCCCTCGTCCAGCGTCACGTTGCCGGTCTGGGGGCGGAGCTTGCTGATGTCGTAGCCGTTGTCACCGTTCACGGCTTGGACGTACGGAAGCTCGACCTCTTGGCCGTCACCCGTCTTGAGAAGTGGCGTGGTCATCCATTACTCCCTTGTTGTCAGTGATGCCCCCTGAGACCCTAGCAAGGGTCTGCCCATTCGGCAGGAGGGGCGTCACATGGATGCTCACCGACACGCTCGCGTTCCTTGCGCTCGGTGATTTCGATACGTGCTCATCTTGCCGTTGCCAGATTTGCAACACGCCCAAATGTTCCACATTGTGTCCGTTGGCGTGGAGTCCTCGCCAAGAGGATATGGCTAGTGTGGGTTCATGACCGTCAGCCAGCCCGCATGGGTGGACTACTCCATTTGGTGGCACTGCTATCCGCTCGGCTTCGTCGGGGCGGAGCGTACGGCGGTGGGGGAGGTCCACCACCGGCTCGACCATCTCATCGACTGGCTGGACTACCTGGTCTCCATCGGCTGCAACGGGCTGCTGCTGGGCCCGGTCTTCGCCTCGGAGACGCACGGCTACGACACCGTCGACCACTTCCGGGTCGATCCGCGCCTGGGCGACGAGCAGGACCTGCGTCGGCTGGTCGACGCGGCGCACGAGCGGGGCATCCGGGTGGTGCTGGACGGCGTGTTCAACCACGTCGGGCGCAGCAACCCGATCGTCCGGCGTGCCGAGGCGGCCGGACCGGGCACCGCCGACGGTGACTGGTTGCGCTGGGCCGACGGGCACGTGCGCTGCTTCGAGGGCAACCTGAACCTGCCCGAGCTCGACCTGTCCCGACCGACCGTTCAGGACCACGTCGTCGCGGTGATGGAGCACTGGCTGCGCTTCGGGATCGACGGCTGGCGACTGGACGCGGCGTACGCCCCCGGTGCCGCGGCCTGGGCGCCGATCACCGCCCGGGTGCGGGCCGACTACCCGGAGGCCTGGCTGTTCGGGGAGGTGATCCACGGGGACCTGCCGGCCTTCGTCGAGGCGTCCGGGGTGCACAGCGTGACCCAGTACGAGCTGTGGAAGGCCGTCTGGTCCTCGCTCAACGACGCGAACTTCTGGGAGCTGGCGCATGCCCTGGGGCGTCACGCAGTCTTCTGCCGGACCTTCAGCCCGCAGACCTTCATCGGCAACCACGACGTGACCCGGATCCGCAGCCGGCTCACCGACGACCGCCACCTCGGGCATGCGGTCGCGCTGCTGGCGGTGCTGCCCGGCGTCCCGTCGATCTACTACGGCGACGAGCAGGGCTACACCGGCACCAAGGAGGAGCGCGAGGGCGGCGACGACGAGATCCGTCCGCAGCTACCGCCGCTGCCGGAGAACCTGTCCCTGCTGGGCCGGCCGGTGCTCGAGCTGCACCAGCGGCTGGTCGCCGTGCGCCGCTGCCATCCCTGGCTGGCCCGGGCGACCGTAGAGGCCACCGCCGTGACCAACGAGACGATCCTGGTCACGTGCGCCAGCGAGGTCGGCGGGCAGCACCACGAGATCGCAGTGGCGCTCAGCGTCGACGACACCGGCCGGCCGATGCCGGCGGGCGTGGTGATCGCCCAGAGCGGTGAGGACCTGCTGGAGGTCGAGGCGCACGGGTGGGCCGTGCTGGAGCGCTGAGGTCGCAGCTCAGTGGATCGCGCGGCGCTGCACCAGCTCGTCCTTGGCGAACTTGCCGATCTGCCGGGTGGCGATCCCGTCGAAGACCGCGCCGATGCCCCCGCCGAGGACCGGGATCCGCTTGGTCGCGATCACCCCCAGGGTCTTGCCGCCGTGGGTGGTGAACAGGTTCCCGACCACGCGCTCCGAGACGGTCTCGTTCAGCTGGGGGTCGACGATCGGTGCGGTGGCGACCAGCAGCGGGGAGGCGGGCAGCTTGCCCTTGGCGCTGAGCCGGGAGATCTCCTCACCGCCCAGCATGCACATCATGATCGCGGTGCGCACCCGCACGTCCTCGATGTCGTAGCCACGCAGATGCGCGATCGCCGCCACCATCCGGCCCTGCAGCAGCGCCAGCCCGACCAGGTTGACCGGCATCGTGATCGTGGTGACCACCAGCCCGCCGACATTGGTCAGGAAGCCGGAGGTCGAGGCCAGGGCGATGTGGCTGTTGACCACCGCATCGATCGCGTCGTCGGTGCGCGGGTGCTTGGCCAGTTGCCTGGAGGCCGCCAGCTTGGCGCCCGGCCAGTTCGGGGCCCCGTCGATCGCCAGGTCGAGGATCGTCCGCAGGGTCGTGCCCGCAGCCATCCGAGCCGAGGAACGGGTGACCTGGTCGGAGGTTTCGCGCTGCTCATCTGCCATGCGGCCAGCGTACGCTGGGCACCACCCCGGACCGTCGGGGATGTCACCCATAATGGCCTCATGGCTCGCTCCTACCTGGACCCGTTTCCCCTGCCCGGTCCGGCGCAATGGGCGAACCAGGACCTGGTCGGCCTGACTACCGGCTACGACGCCCCACTGGTGCTCCGGGCGTACGCCAACGGCATGTTCCCGATGCCCCTGGATCCGGAGATGACCGAGGGGCTCGAGCCCGGCGAGTGGATCGGCTGGTTCTCCCCGGTCTGGCGCGGCGTGCTGCCGCTGGACGGGCTGAAGGTGTCCCGGTCCCTGCGCAAGAGCGCCAGGCACTTCGAGGTCACCGTCGATCGGGCCTTCGAGGACGTGATCCGGGCCTGCGGGGACCCGGACCGCCACGACGGCTGGATCGACGAGTCGATCATCACCGTCTACACCCAATTGCACGGCGCCGGCCGGGCCCACTCGGTGGAGGCCTGGACCCGCGACGGTCGGCTGGCCGGAGGACTGTACGGGGTCGCGTTCGGCGGCCTGTTCGCCGGTGAGTCGATGTTCCACGACCCGCAGGTCGGCAGGGACGCCTCCAAGGTCGCCCTGATGGGGCTGGTCGCGATGCTCCGGGCCGGCGGCCAGCCGGACCGGCGCCTGCTCGACGTGCAGTGGCGGACCGACCACCTGGCGACCCTCGGCGTCGAGGAGATCCCCCGGGACGGCTACCTGCGCCGGCTGCGACGCGCCCTCGCCCTGCCGCAGCCGCCCTGGCAGATCCCGGCCGACTGGCGTACGTCCTGCGTGCCCGCAGCGCCTACCGCCCCGCGATCGTCGCGGCTCCCGATCGGGCCGGTCCTCGGGTGAGGACCTGGCTACCCCCCGCCGGACTGACCTGGCGGAACAGCCCGCGGGTGGGGCTGGGACTGATCGTGCTGGCGACGGTGCTCACCGTGGCGACCGGCGCCCTCGGCCCGTCCGCGGTGACCCTCACGCTGGGGCCCCGCGAGTCACTGCTGCCGCCGTACTACCTGCCGGCCGGGACGATCCGGGTCCCGGGCGAATGGGTGGTCTCCGCGGTGCTGTACGCGGCAGTGGTGATCGGCGGCGTCGGACTGATCATCAGCATGCGGGCGCTGCGCGACGGCTGGCATCCGAGGGTGGGCAAGCTGTTCGCCCTCGGCCTGGGGCTGAACGTCGCGACCCTGATGGTCCCCCCGATGACCTCGGCGGACGTGCTGATGTACGCGGCGTACGGCCGGCTCCAGAAGCTCGGCATCGACCCGTACGACATCACCCCGGCGACCGTGTTCCGCAGCCAGTTCGACCCGGTGCTGCGGTGGACCGAGCGGCCCTGGCAGGACACCCCCAGCGTGTACGGCCCGATCATGACCTGGGTGCAGTTGCAGGCGAACAACCTGGGCGGCGAGAACATGCACGACGTGGTGTTCTGGCTGCAGCTGTCAGCCTTCCTGCCTTTCCTGGTCACTAGCGCCGTGGTGGTGTGGCTGGCCCACGGCGACGAGCTGCTGAAGGGCCGGGCGGTGCTGCTGACCATCGCCAACCCGCTGTTGATCTGGGCGATCACCGCCGGGGCGCACAACGAGGGCTGGTCGGTGATGTTCGCGATGCTCGGCATCATGCTGATGCGGCGTACATCGTTCGGTGCCGGGGTGATGATCGGGCTGGCCGGCGCGTGCAAGCTCAGCATCGGCCTGTACGGCCTGGCGATGCTCTGGGGCTACCGGCGCCGGCCGAGGAAACTGGTCGGGCTGCTGCTGGGCACCGCGACCTCGCTGGGCCTGCTCTACGGGCTGTTCGCCCCCGACGCGCTGTTCGCGGCCCTGCGCAACACCTCGTACGTGTCGGTGGGCTCCTGGGCCCAGCCGTTCTACACGCTGCTGACCTACTACATGTCGGTCCCGGTGGCGACCGGCGTGCTCAACGTGTTCTCCCTGGCCGGCACGATCCTGGTCGCCGCGATGCTGTCGCGCGTCCTGCCCTGGCACCCGATCGCCGGGACCCCCAAGGGCGTTCCGCCGACCGAGGACCCGATCACCATCGCCCTGCGGACCGCGGTGCTGCTGGGCGTCGGTTGGCTGACCACCTCGCTCTACACGCTGTCCTGGTACGACCTGATCGCCTGGGCGCCGCTGGCCCTGCTCGGCGCCACCCGGCTGGACTGGTTGTTCACCTGGCGCGGGGTGTTCCTGTCGCTGTCCTACATCCCCGGCCGTGGGCTCGACTACGGCGACAGCCTGAATGCCTTCGCCTCGCGGATCCGCGACACGTTCTCCCCGGCCGTGCAGCTCTACGTCCTCGGTGCCATCGTCTGGTGGTGGCACCAGGACCACCTGCGCCGGGCCGCCGAACGCGACGGACCGGCCCCGACGCTGCGCCAGCGGGCCTACCAGGCACTGGCCCGGATCCGGGTCAGGAACTGACCCACAGGTGGTCGGCGGCGGCGATCGCCCGGGCCAGCGCCCGCTTCACCGGCAGGCCCACGGCGGCCGCGTACGCCTCGACGTCGCGGAACTCGGGCTGCACGTTCACCACCCGGCCGTCCCGGCGCGCGACCTTCACCGCGACCCGGTGCCCCTCGACGGTGACGGTGACGAGCTCACGGTCGACCAGGTGCTTGGTCACCGCGGTCTCCCGCAGCCCGATCGCCGGGGTCGAGGCGGCGATGATCCCGACCACCGCCTGCCGGTCCGCCGCGTCGCAGAGCACCGAGAGGGTCTGCCCGGGGCGGCCCTTCTTCATCAGGTTCGGGCTCAGCCAGGCGTCCGCGGCCCCCGCCTCCAGCAGGCTCGCCAGCACCCCGGGCCACAACCGCGGGTCCAGGTCGTCGATGTTCGTCTCCAGCACCACCTGGTCGGCAGCCTGGCCGGCCAGGCCCCGGCCGAGCACCGCCCGTACCACGTTGGCCACCCGCTCGGGGTCCCGGCTCCCGGCCCCCAGGCCCGAGGCGGCGATCACCATCGTCGGCAGCGGACCGTACGCCTCGGCCAGCGAGGCGACCAGCGCCATCCCCGTGGGCGTCGCCGTCTCCATCGGCACCGGGCCGCCGGTGACCGGGATCGACGCCTCGGTGGCGATGTGGGTGACGGCCGGCCCGGGGATCGGGATCCGGCCGTGCGCCCCGCGCACCTGCTCGCCGTGCCCGACCGTGACCGGCGAACAGACCACCCGGGCAGGGGCCAGGTCAACGATCGCGGCGCAGCACCCGACCACGTCCCCGATCGCGTCCAACGAGCCCACCTCGTGGAACTCCACCTCGTCGGGCGCGACGCCGTGCACCCGACCCTCCGCGCGCGCCAGCACCTCGAACGTCCGCAGGGCCCGCTCCCGCACGGCGCCCGGCAGGTCGGCGGCCATGAGCAGGTCGCGCACCCCCCGCCAGGGCCGGTGTGGATGGTGGTGTTCATGGTGCCCGTGCCCGTGGTGCTCGGGCGAGGCGTCGGCGGCGTGCCCGGTGGAGCGGTCGACCACGGTGGCCTTCGTCGCGGCGAGGCGGTGCCGGGTGGTGGGCTCGACGGTCACGTCCACGTCGGGGTGGACGGCGCCGACGCAGCGGCGGACGAACCCCAGGTCCGCCCCGGCGTCGAGCAGTGCGCCGAGCAACATGTCGCCGGCGATCCCGGCGGTGGCGTCGATCCACAGGATCGTCCGGTCGGTCGTGCTCGCCTCGGTCACCGTCCGGTCGCCTTCCCGATCGTCCGGGCGATCCGGGCGGCATGCACCCCGGCCCCGAATCCGTTGTCGATGTTGGTCACGACGACCCCGGGGGCGCAGGAGTTGAGCATGCCCAGCAGCGCCGCGAGTCCGTTGAAGCTGGCTCCGTAGCCGACCGATGTCGGCACTGCGACCAGGGGGATGCCGGTCAGCCCGCCCACGACCGAGGGCAGGGCCCCCTCCATGCCCGCGACCACGACCAGGGCGTCGGCGTCGTCGAACCGCCCCCGCGCATCCAGGATCCGGTGCAGGCCGGCGACCCCGACGTCGACGATCCGCTCGACCGACGCGCCGAACGCCCGGACCGTCACCGTGGCCTCGGCGGCGACCGGTAGGTCGGAGGTGCCGGCGGCGATCACCGCGACCTTGCCGTGCGGCTGCGGCAGCGGACCGTACGTGGCGGTCCGGCCGACCGGGTCGAGGTCGGCCCCCGGCAGCGCGGTGCCGATCGCCTGCAGCGCCTCCGGCGCCAGGCGGGTGGCCAGCACCGCGCGCTCGGGGTGGGCGCTCCGCAGGTCGCGCAACAGGGCGACGACCTGGTCGGGGGACTTCCCGGCGCCGTAGACGACCTCGGGGTCCCCGGTGCGGGCGGCGCGATCCAGGTCGAGATTGGCCCAGTCATGTTCCATCACCACACGCCGACTGTAGGCCACCGATAGGGTGGTCGGGTGCCCCAGACCTACGGATACTTCGGTCCTGCCGGAACGTTCACCCACGAGGCCCTCCTACTGATCGCCGAGGAGGGCGACGCGCTGGTGCCCTTCCGGACCGTCGTCGCCGCTCTCGACGCGGTCCGCGCCAAGGAGATCGATGCGGCGTTCGTGCCGATCGAGAACTCGCTGGAGGGCGGGGTCAGCGCGACCCTGGACTACCTGTCCGACGACTCGGACCCGCTGATGATCCGCCGCGAGGTGCTGCTGCCGGTCCAGTTCGCGCTCTGCGTACGCCCGGGCACCACCCGCGCCGACATCCGCTCCGTCGTCACCCACCCCCATGCCGCGGCCCAGACCCGGCTGTGGGTCGCGCGGCACCTGCCCCAGGCCGTTGTCGCCACCGGGCCGTCCACCGCCGGTGCGGCGGTCGAGGTCGCCGACCCGCAGTCGCCCCACGACGCCGCGATCTGCTCCCGGACCGCTGGGGAGATGAACGGCCTGGACGTGCTCGCCGACGGCATCGCGGACAACGCGGACGCGGTGACCCGCTTCGTCGTCGTCACCGGCCCGGCGCCCGCGCCGCCGGCGACCGGCGCGGACAAGACCACGCTGGTGGCGTACATGAAGGTGGACCGGTCCGGTTCGCTGCTCGGCATCCTGGAGCAGATCGCCGGCCACGGGGTGAACATGACCCGGATCGAGTCGCGGCCCACCAAGCAGGCGCTTGGCAGCTACTGCTTCTCCATTGACGCAGAGGGGCACATCGACGACCTGCGGATGCAGGAGACGCTGACCGGTCTGCACCGGGTCTGCGCGAAGGTCACCTTCCTCGGCTCCTACCCGCGCGCGGACCGGCAGGCCCCGAACCTCGAGGAGGGCCAGACCAACGAGGCCTACCAGGCCGCCCGGGACTGGGTGTCACGGCTGCGGGAGGGCGCCGCCGGCTAACGCGGGACGCGGAGCAGCAGCGCTCCCGGGTCCACCTCGGCGGTGAGCCGGGTGCAGGTGCCCTGCGGATCGCCGTCCAGCTCGAAGCGCTCGGGACGGTCCAGCGTGACGTCCACCTTGCGGCCGGTGCCGCGGGCCAGGCTCCGGTCCTCACGGTCCCGGCGGAGCACCAGCCGGGCGATCACGGTGATCCAGTCGCTGATCGTGCGCGGCGAGGCGACCAGCAGGTCGAGCACGCCGTCGTCGGGGCTGGCCTCCGGGATCAGCTGGAGACCACCCTGCAGGACACCGACGTTGCCGACCAGCACCATGTGCGCGCGGGTCTGTACCCGGGGCCCGTCATCGACGCTGATCCGGGCGTTGATCGGGACGTGATCGGTGTGCTGGGCCGCGGTGACCACGTACGCGCTGGAGCCGATGGCCTTCTTGAGGCCCTCGTCGGCCGTGACGATCTCCGCGTCGATCCCGATGCCGGCGAACGCGCAGGCATACTCCTGCTCCTGGCCGTCGACCTGCACCCGGATCAGGTCGATCGGCCGGTCGGCACCGTCGAAGGCGACCTCCAGGGCCCGCACCTCGTCCAACGGGATCCCCATGTTGCGGGCGAGCAGGTTCCCGGTGCCGGCCGCGACGAGCCCGAACGGGATGCCGGTGCCGGCCAGACCGGCAGCGATCACCCGCACCGTCCCGTCACCCCCCGCGCCGATCACCAGGTCGACCTGCTTGCGCTTCGCGATCGCGGCCATCTCGTAGCCGGGGTCCTCCGCGGTGGTCTCCAGCCAGATCGCCCGGCGCCAGCCCCGCCGCTCCAGCTCGTACTCCACGTGTCGCATGAAGGTGGGTACGTCGGTGACCTTCGTCGGATTGTAGATCACCGCCGCCCGCGGCGGCTCCGGCTCGTCGACCCCCGCGCCCGGAGTCGGCTCGGGGGCGCGCTGCTCGGCGGAGGCGGGCTCGGGGTACAGGTCAACCCGGCAGATCAGCAGCGCCAGCAGCGCGGCGGTCAGGCCCCACAGGACACCGCCGACGATATCGGAGAACCAGTGCGCGCCCAGGGCCCACCTGTCGACCGCCATGGCCAGCACGATGACCACCGCGCCGACCCGCCAGCCCCGGGTGGTCCGGTGTGATTGGCGGGTGGTGACCATCGTGGCGGTGACCATCACCGCGAGCGTGACCACCGCCGCCATGTGCCCGGACGGGTAGCCCCAGCCGCTCACGCCGAGGATGTCGGGGGAGAACGGCGGGCGGGGTAGCTGGAGCAGGAGCTTGGCTGCGGTGGTGCCGGCCCAGGCCAGCGCGACGGCGACCACGATGGCCAGCGCCAGCTCGCGCAGCCTCCGGCGCCCTGCCCACCAGGCCAGGACCAACAGCCCGGCATACTGCACCACCGGGGCGAACACCACTCCCACCGAGGCGACTGCTTGGAACCACCCGCCGTCCGGATCCGCTGCGGGGGCCAACAGGGCCCGGTCCAGCGGGCCGAGGACACCGGTGACGGCGAGGAGCGTCCAGACGACGTACGCCACGCCGGTGGCCAGCGGCAGCAATCGGCGGGGGTGCAGGGGAGGCGCTGTGGGCATGCTTAGATCGTAGGCACCGCGACGGAACCCGGGCCGCTAGGCTGGCCATGTGATTGATCCGAAGCTGCTCCGTCAGGACCCCGATACCGTGCGTGCCTCCCAGCGGGCGCGCGGGGAGTCCGAGGCGGTCGTCGATGAACTTCTCGCCCTCGATGCGAAGCGGCGGTCCTCGATCGCCTCGTTCGAGTCCCTGCGGGCCGAGCAGAAGGAGCTCGGCAAGCTTGTCGGCAAGGCCCGGGGCGACGAGAAGCAGCAGCTGCTGGAGCGCACGAAGACGCTCGCGGCGCAGGTGAAGCAGCACGAGGCGGAGAGCAAGGAGGCCGATGCGGCCTTCACCGACAAGCTGCGTACGGTCGGCAACATCGTCGCACCCCAGGTGCCGGTGGGTGGCGAGGACGACTTCACCGTGATCGAGGCCGTCGGTTCGCCGCGCGACTTCGAGGCCGAGGGCTTCACCCCCCGCGACCACGTCGAGCTGGGCGAGATGCTCAAGGCGATCGACATGGAGCGCGGCGCCAAGGTGTCCGGTTCGCGGTTCTACTACTTGGTCGGCCAGGGCGCGGAGCTGGAGATGGCGCTGGTCAACTTCGCGATGCACAAGGCGCGGGAGTGGGGCTTCACCCCGATCATCCCGCCGGCGCTGGTGAAGCCGGCGGCGATGGAGGGCACCGGTTTCCTCGGCCAGGCGGCGGAGGACGTGTACCGGCTCGAGCGCGACGACATGTACCTGGTCGGCACCGCCGAGGTGCCGCTCGCGGCCTACCACATGGACGAGATTCTCCCCACGCTGCCGCTGCACTACGCCGGCTACAGCCCGTCGTACCGGCGCGAGGCCGGGTCGTACGGCAAGGACACCCGCGGGATCTTCCGGGTGCACTGGTTCGACAAGGTCGAGATGTTCGTCTACTGCGACCCGAGGGAGGCCGAGACCGAGCACCACCGCCTGCTCGGGTTCGAGCGGGAGTTCCTGGAGGCGCTCGAGATCCCGTTCCGGGTGATCGACGTGGCCTCCGGTGACCTCGGCCTGTCGGCGGCCCGTAAGTTCGACTGCGAGGCATGGCTGCCGACCCAGGAGGCCTACCGGGAGGTCACCTCCACCTCCAACTGCACCGACTTCCAGGCCCGCCGGCTCAACATCCGGGGCCGATTCGAGGATGGTACGGCGCCACTTGCCACGCTCAACGGCACGCTCTGCGCCGTCACCCGCATCATCGTGATGCTGCTGGAGAACCACCAGCAGGCGGACGGGTCGGTGCGGGTCCCCACCGCGTTGCGCCCGTATCTCGGCCGTGACCACCTGGTGCCGCAGAACTGAGGCTGCACGTGACCGGGCAATGGCGACCACGGCTGGTGGCCCTCGATATTGACGGCACCATCGTCGACCACGATTCGGTGATGCCGGCGGACCTGCGTGCCGCGATCCGGTCGATCGTTGCCCAGGGCACCCGGGTGGTGCTGTCGACCGGACGGTCCTGGCACGACACCCAGCAGATCGTCGACCACCTGGAACTGCCACCGGGGCCCTGCGTGTGCTCCAATGGGGCCGTCATCGTACGCTACCCACCGACCGACGTGGTCCGGATGGTGACCTTCGACCCGGCCGACGTGATCGAGCGGGTGCACCGGATGGCCCCGCACGCCCTGATCGCCGTGGAGGAGGTCGGGAAGGGCTACCGGCTCAGCGCCCCGTTCCCGCCCGGGGACCTGACCGGCACCATGGAGGTCGTGGACCTGGAGGACCTCGCCTCCCGGCCCGTCACCCGTGTCATCGTCCGCGATCCCAACAGCTCACCGGAGGAGTTCATCGAGCTCGCCGAGCGACTCGGTCTGCACGGCGTGTCCTACTTCATCGGCTGGAGTGCCTGGCTCGACATCGCCCCGGAGGGGGTCCACAAGGCGATGGCCCTGGCCGATGTCTGTGCCCGACGCGGCATCGCCGCTGAGGACGTGCTCGCCCTGGGGGACGGGCGCAACGACATCGAGATGCTGGCCTGGGCCGGTCGCGGCGTGGCCATCGGTGACGCACCGGCGGAGGTTCGGAGGGCCGCCGATGATGTCACCGGCAGGTTCGGCGAGGGCGGCACCCTGGCCGAACTGCGGCGCTGGTTCGACCTGCCCTGACCTCAGGCGGCCACGGTCACCGCATCGTCGGCCGCGGGCTCCGCGGTGGCGCCCTGCCGAGCCTCGACCGGGGCGAGTTCGTCGGAGTCTCGGCGACCACCGGGCAGCACCATCTCGCGGACCAGCAACACGTCAGTGGGAGACGGGGCGGGGTCCGTACGGCGCGTGACCTGCTCGCCGCCGGCCTCGGCCTCGGCACGGGCCCGGCGCAGGTGGCGCTTGACCGTCGACAGGGAGCACCCCAACCGCTGGGCGATGGTGTCCAGCGACATGTGCGGGTTCTGCGCGCGCAGCCGGACGATCTCGGCGTGGTTGACCTGGTGTCCGGCGGACGGGGTGCCGGTGAGGGCATCCAGGTCGTCGGGACGGACGGTGAGGGACAGCAGCGACCGCATCCGCTTGCGCTGGTGCTCGGTGGTCCCGGCCACGAAACCGGCGACGTCCTGCTCGACAACGGCACGGTAGAGGCAGTCCTGCATGTGGTTGCAGCCGCCGCAGATCGCCATCGCGCGCCGGGTCATGATGGTCCGAAGGCGGCGCTGCTCCGCCGACGCCGCGCGGCCGGGATCCTCCTCCAGCAGCGGGTGCTGGTAAAGGTCAGGATGGTCGGCGCAGCCGACCTCGGAAACAGAAACGCTCACGGTCATCCCCTACTCGTGTGACGTATTCAGGTGTGCAGGTTCATAGCTAGGACGATCAGGTACGTGGGGATGGTTCCGTGGAGAAGAGAAAACTTGGGGGCCTTTGAGTGAATAGCAGGTGAATCAGAGGTACATTCCACCTTGTCCGGGCTGCTGCGGGCCCTGTATCGGGCGGCCCGGAAGAGCGTCGGGGCGCTGCGGAAGTTCATGGCGGCCGCGTTCCACCTGGGCGCGTGAAGCCATCTGCTGGGCGACCAGCGCGGTCTGGATCCCCTGGAAGAGCCCCTCGAGCCAGCCGACCAATTGGGCCTGGGCGATCCGCAGCTCGTCGTTCGAGGGCGTGTGCTCCGCAGAGAAGGGGCGAGTCAGTCGCTGCAGTTCGTCGGCGAGCTCGGGGCTGAGGCCATCCTTCAGCTCGGTCACCGAGGTCGCGTGCACGTCGGCCAGGCGTCGCCGGCTCTGCTCGTCGAGCGGTGCGGCACGCTCCTCCTCGAGCAGCCGTTGGATCATCGTCGCGAGCCGCATCACCTTCGCGGGCTGCTGGACCTGACCGGTCACCGAGTCATCCGACTCCTCGGTCCTGTCCTTCTGGCTGGTGTCCTGGGCGTCCTGCTTCTGCGGCTGGTCGTCGGTCATGGGCCGAGTCTAGGAGTCCATCACCAGCACGATCTTCCCCCGGTGCCCCGGCGAGTCGATCAGCTCGTGGGCCCGACGCACGTCGCTGAACGGGACCCGGGTGGTGTGCAGGGGCTTGATCGATCCGTCGGCGACCATCGGCCAGGCCGCCTCGACGGTCCGGGCGCAGATGGCGGCCTTCTGCTCGGCCGGACGGCCGCGCAGCGTCGCGGCGTGGATGCTGCAGCGCTTGTTCAGCAGCATGCCCAGGTCCAACTCGCCCTTGCGGCCACCTTGCAGACCGATGATCGACAGGCGGCCGTCCCTGGCCAGGGCCGTGACGTTCTGGGTCAGGTACTTCGCGCCGATGATGTCCAGAGTGACGTCGATCCCGTGGCCGCCGGTGAGCTCCTTGGTCGCGGCCACCCAATCCTGGTGGTAGTCGAGTGGGTGGTCGGCGCCGAGGGAACGGCAATAGTCCAGCTTCTCTGCCGACCCGGATGTGGTGTAGACCGTACAGCCCAGCGCCTTGGCGTACTGGATCGCGAACGAGCCGATGCCCCCGGCTCCACCGTGGACCAGGAAGTTCTCGCCCGCGCAGAGGCGCACCCCATCCATGTTGGCGACCACGGTCGCGGCGACCTCGAGGAAGGCGCCGGCGTCGACCAGGTCCATGCCGGGCGGCGGCGGGACCAATTGGCCCGCCGGAGCGGTGACGTACTCGGCGTAGCCCCCGGCGGCCAGCAGGACCAGGCACTCCTGGCCGGGCTCCCAGCCGGTCGTCCCCTCGCCGAGCGCCTCGACCACCCCGGAGGCCTCGAGCCCGAGGATGTCGGAGAAGCCGGGTGGCGGCGGATAGTGCCCCCGGCGCTGCAGGACGTCGCCACGGTTGACGCCGGAGGCGACGATGCGG
This sequence comes from Propionibacteriaceae bacterium, assembly GCA_044508675.1. Taxonomy (GTDB): domain Bacteria; phylum Actinomycetota; class Actinomycetes; order Propionibacteriales; family Propionibacteriaceae; genus Raineyella. The sequence goes on from JBIQHF010000005.1 coordinate 55,172, forward strand.
ACCAGGACCTCGCCCGGGCCGGGCACCGGCCGCTCGGCCTCGACGATCTGCAGGGCCTCTGGTCCACCGGGCACGGGGGCTTGAATGGTGCGCATGCCTCCTAGCCTCGCACACCCTTCGCTAGGATCGGGGAAGAACCTCATTGGCGAGGTCGCATAGTGGACTAGTGCAGCCGCCTTGAAAGCGGCCGAGCGGGCGACCGCTCCGTGGGTTCGAATCCCACCCTCGCCGCGTGAATACCTACCGCCTCGACGCGCCCCTGCCCGTTCGGGCCTTCGGCAACGCCGCCGTGCTCCTTGTCGTGGGAGGGATCCTGGTGGCCCTGGCCACCGGGCTCCAGTGGCACGTCCTGGTGACCGTCCTCGGGGTGGTCATGATCGTGCTCGGCGTGGTGCTGCTGGGCCTGGCGGTCTTCGTCACGGTCCGCGGGCGGGCCCGGATCGCCGTGGACGACAACGGGTACGAGTTGACCGCCCGCGGGCATGCGAGCGCCCATGACTGGACCGACGTCACCCGGGCCACGATGACCGAGAAGGAGTTGCGCCTCTACCTGCGCGACGACGAGGACCACCCGGACCGGGTGCCGCTGCTCGACCCGGCCAAGTACGGCGAACTGGACCGCCTGGCCGAGGACGTCACCGAGCGGATGCGGCGGGCGTACGGGCGTCTCGACTGATGCGGCGGATCACCTGACCCAATGCTGCGGATCACCTGACCCAGTAGGGGGGATCCGCGATCGCCTTCTCTGCCGCGACCGGGTCGTACGCGCAGACGTTGCGGACGTCCTCACTGGCCGGCGCCTCGACCGGGGCCACCTCCTCGGGGGCCGGGTCCGTGACTGCGGCCGGTTCCGGCGCCTTGGCGACGGCGGGCGCGTCGGTTGCCGGGTCCGCCGTCGGGTCAGCAGCCGGGGGCTCCTCCACCGGGGCCGACGGCGGCTCGTGCGACTCGTTGATGGCCTGCTGCACCTGGTTGCGCATCTCATCGAAGTCCGGGTGGGCCGAGATGAAGCCATGTTCGCCGTTGGTGAAGACGATCGATCGCATGTTCCCCTCGCGGACCAGCAGGGCCAGGTCCAGCACCGACGCCAGGTCGGCCTCGGGAACGTCGGTGACCACCACGTTCTGGAATTCTCGGGCGATCGCCTCGTAGCGGCCCAGCAGGGTGGGGACGTTCACCTGGTCGGTCAGGGCGGTCATCAGGCAGCGCTGGCGGGCCATCCGTTCGAAGTCGTCGGATCCGAAGCGCCCCCGTGCGTACCAGAGCGCGTTGTTGCCGTCGAGGTGCTGCTCCGGGCCGGGGGAGAGCCACTGCTCGGGCAGGCGGCCGGCGTCGGTGCTGCCCCCCTTCGCGATGTAGCTGTTGATGTTGACCGTCACGCCACCGAGGGCGTTGATCAGCCCCTCGAACCCGGCCAGGTCGACCACCGCGTAGTAGTCGATCGAGAGGCCGAGCGCCTCACCGACGGAGATCTTCATCACCTCGCCACCGGCGTGCTCCGGGTCCGGGAACAGCTCCGGATGGGCGGCCGGGATGTAGTCGTACATCGCGTTGAGGAAGTACTCCGGGTCGTCGCCGTTGACGCCGTTGTACCAGCCGTACGGGTAGGCCTGGTCCAGGGCGCTGCCCTCGGGGAACGGCATCCGGGCGGTGTTGCGCGGCAACCCGAACAAGACGGTGTCGCCGGTGCGGGTGTCGATCGAGGCGACCATCACGGTGTCCGTGCGTAGACCGGTGCGGTTGGCACCGGCATCGCCGCCCAGCAGCAGCACGTTGAGGCGCCCCTGGGTCTTCCACTTCTGCGGGACCGCGCCGGCCTGCAGCGAGGTGTTGCCACCGAAGACCGAGGCGACCAGGTCGGCCTGGGACCAGGCGTAGCGCGCGGCGACGGCCATCGGCGCGGCGATCATGAAGGTGAGCGTGGTGACGAGCAGGAAGCTGAGGGGGCGTTGCCAGAACCGGACGCGGAGCGGGCGCAGGCTCCGGTGGGTGCTGACGACCACAACCACCCACAACAGGCCGACCACGGCGACAGCGGCCCCGGCGAAGCGCAGGAACGCCGGATCGACCACCATCGCCAGCACCCATTCGCGGCGCACCACAGCGGTCACCACCAGGGCGACCAGGGCGCCGATCGCCAGGCCGATGACCAGGTTCCCCCGCTTGCGCCGCCCGCTGCGGAGCAGTCCCACTCCCGGGAGCAGTGCCGCGATGACCGTCCAACCGCTGGCAGCGGCGAAGGAGTCAGTGCGCAGCTTGATGTGCTTGGGGTCCATGTAGCGTGCTCCGAAGCGTCGAGATGTGGTCGGTCCAATGTAACGCGACGTTCACCCCGGCGAGGAGTTCCGTGCCTGAGGATGTGCCAGCGCGGATGATCCGGTGGCGATCTGCGCCGGCCGCGCTCCGCCTGTCGGACCCGGTTGGACCGGTTGGAGGAGAATCGGTAGCATTTACCCTCGGTACACGGGGCCGTATCCACGGCCCCGTCCCATGGAGGCGTCGCCTAGTCCGGTCTATGGCGCCCGCCTGCTAAGCGGGTTTGGGACTTATATCCCATCGCGGGTTCAAATCCCGCCGCCTCCGCAGCATCAGCCCCTCGGATCTCCACGATCCGAGGGGCTTTGTTGTGGTCGTTGCCCGGGGCGTTCACGGCATCCGGCGCCTGGTCGCCAAGGCGAGCGGTACGAGGGAATGGATCCCCTGACCACTCCTGTCCAGGGTATCCAAGCCATCAGTACAGGTTTAGAGTCCTCAACAGAGAGTGGATCCCGACCCGCAGGAGCGAAGCCATGGTTCGCGAACAGCTCGATCTCGTCCCGCCGCCGCCCGCTGTGCTGTCGCAGGCCTCAGTGCAGGATCCGGCCGCCCTGGCCGAGAAGGCCCTGCAGGACCCGCAGGCATTCTGGGCCGCGGAGGCGGCCGAGCTCGAATGGTCGACCCCCTGGGACGGGGTACTGGACGATTCGGACGCCCCGTTCTTCCGCTGGTTTCCCGGGGGGCGTACGAACATCGTCGCGAATGCGGTCGACCGGCACCTGGTCGGGCCGCGGAAGAACAAGCTGGCCCTGATCTGGGTCTCCGAGGACGGGAACGTGACCCGTACGTTCTCCTTCCACGCACTCAACCGCGAGGTCACCAAGATGGCCAACGTGCTGAAGGCGATGGGCGTGGGCAAGGGGGATGTCGTCACCATCTACCTGCCGCGCATCCCGGAGATCTGGTTCGCGATGCTTGCCTGCGCCAAGATCGGCGCCATCCACTCGGTGGTGTTCGGCGGCTACTCCGCCGATGCGCTGCGGGACCGGATCGACTCCTCGGAGTCCAAGCTCGTGATCACGGCGGACGGTTCGTGGATCAACGGCTCGGTCTTCCCGATGAAGGACATCGTCGACGAGGCGGTCCGGTTCTCCCCGACGGTGGAGAACGTCGTCGTGGTCCGCCGGACCGAGTCGCCGGTCACCATGGACCCGCTCCGGGACCACTGGCTGGCCGACCTGATGGCCCTCCCGATCGCCAAGGGGCCCTGCCCGACCGAGCCGATGGCTGCCGACGACCCCCTGTTCCTGCTGTACACCTCGGGGTCGACGGGGCGGCCGAAGGCCATCCTGCACGTCCATGGCGGCTTCCAGGTCGGCGTGTACTCGTCGATGAAGTACGTCTTCGACGTCCGGGACGAGGACCGCTACTGGTGCACCGCCGACCCCGGTTGGGTGACCGGCCACTCGTACGGGCTCTACGGGCCGCTGCTCAACGGCACGACGTCCTTCATGTACGAGGGCGGGCCGACCTTCCCCTACCCCGACCGGTGGTGGTCCCTCATCGAATTTTTCGGGATCTCGATCTTCTACACCGCGCCGACGGCGGTGCGGTCCCTGATGCGCTTCGGCAAGGCGTGGGCGAACCGGCACGACCTGTCCTCGCTGCGACTGCTCGGGTCGGTGGGGGAGCCGATCAACCCCGAGGCCTGGCAGTGGTTCCACGAGGTGATCGGCGCCGAGCGATGCCCGATCATGGACACCTGGTGGCAGACCGAGACCGGAATGTTCCAGATCACCCCGCAGCCGGCGATGGCGCTCAAGCCCGGATCAGCCGGCAAGGCGTTCTACGGCCAGGAGGTGGCAGTGCTGGACGAGAAGGGCCAGGAGGTGCCCGCCGGCACCGAGGGCCTGCTGGTGCTCAAGCATCCGTGGCCGGGGATGCTGCGCACCCTGTACCAGGAGGAGCAGCGCTACCTCGATACCTACTGGTCGAAGTACCCCGGCTACTACCTGACCGGTGACTCGGCCAGGATCGACGAGGACGGCTACGTGTGGGTCGTCGGCCGGGCGGACGACGTGATCAAGGTCTCCGGCCACCGACTCGGTAGCGCCGAGGTGGAGTCCGCCCTCGACTCGCACCCGGACGTCGTCGAGGCCGCGGTGGTCGGGCTGCCGCACGACGTGAAGGGCCAGTCGATCTTCGCGTACGTGGTGCTGCGGCCCGGGCAGGAGGGCTCCCAGGAACTGGTCGAGGAGCTGCGTCGCCATGTTGCCCACCACCTCAGCCCGATCGCCAAGCCGGACGGGCTCGAGTTCGTCGAGTCGCTGCCCAAGACCCGCTCCGGCAAGATCATGCGGCGGGTGCTGCGCGCGCAGGCCCTGGGCGAGGATCTTGGCGACCTGTCCACGATGGACACCGAGGCCTGACGGCCTCATAACGGCCCGCCCAACGCAGCCGCGGACGCCAACCCCAGCAGGAGGGTTGGCGTCCGCGGCTGCGTTCAGGTCGGACGGTCGGGTGTGACCGGATCAGGCGTCGAGGGCCTTCTTCAGCACGTCCAGGTCGGCCCAGAGCTGCTTCGGGAGGCGCTCACCCAGCTTGGTGAACCACTCCTCGATCAGCGGGACCTCGGCCTTCCACTCGTCGACGTCGACCTTGAGCACAGCGGCCATGGTCGCGTCGTCGACGTCGATACCGGTGCGGTCGATCGCGTCCAGCGTCGGGACGTAGCCGATCGGGGTCTCCTGGGCGTCGGCGGTGCCCTCGATCCGGCCGACGATCCAGGCCAGCACGCGGCTGTTCTCACCGAAGCCCGGCCAGAGGAACTTGCCGTCGTCCGACTTGCGGAACCAGTTGACGTAGAAGATCTTCGGCATGTGGGCGTTCTGGTGGCCGGTCTCCATGTCCAGCCAGTGCTGGATGTAGTCGCCGGCGTTGTAACCGATGAACGGCAGCATGGCCATCGGGTCGCGGCGGACCACACCGACGGCACCCTTGGCGGCGGCGGTCGTCTCCGAGGAGCACGTGGCACCCGCGAACACGCCGTGGGCCCACGAGCGGGTCTCGTACACCAGCGGCACGGTGGTGGCGCGGCGGCCGCCGAAGAGGATCGCGTCGATCCGGACACCCTGCGGGTCGTCCCACTCCGGGGCCAGGATCGGGCACTGGGCGATCGGGGTGGTGAAGCGGCTGTTCGGGTGGGCGGCCTTGACACCGGACTCGGGGGTCCAGGGCTGGCCCTTCCAGTCGATCAGCTCGGCCGGCTTCTCGTCGGTCATGCCCTCCCACCAGACGTCGCCATCGGTCGTGCGGGCCACGTTGGTGAAGATCGAGTTGCCCGCCTCGATGGTGCGCATCGCGTTGGGGTTGGTGGAGTAGCCGGTGCCCGGGGCGACGCCGAAGAAGCCGTTCTCCGGGTTGACGCCGCGCAGGTAGCCCTCCTTGTCGAAGCGCATCCAGTTGATGTCGTCACCGAGGGTCTCTGCGGTCCAGCCCTCGAGGGTCGGGTCGATCATCGCCAGGTTGGTCTTGCCGCAGGCCGACGGGAAGGCACCGGCGATGTGGTACGACTTGCCCTGCGGCGAGGTCAGCTTGAGGATCAGCATGTGCTCGGCCATCCAGCCCTCGTCGCGGGCCATCACCGAGGCGATGCGCAGCGAGTAGCACTTCTTGCCCAGCAGCGCGTTGCCGCCGTAGCCGGAGCCGTACGACCAGATGGCGCGCTCCTCGGGGAAGTGGACGATGTACTTGTCCGGGTTGCACGGCCACGCGACGTCCTGCTGGCCCTCCTCGAGCGGGTAGCCGACGGAGTGCAGGCAGGGCACGAACTCACGGTCGCCGCCCTCGGTCATGGCCTTCAGCGGCTCGGTACCCATCCGGGTCATGATGCGCATCGACATCGCGACGTAGGCCGAGTCGGAGATCTCCACGCCGAACTTCGGGTCCTCGGCGTCGATCGGCCCCATGCAGAACGGGATCACGTACATCGTGCGGCCGTGCATCGAGCCCCGGTAGCGCTCGGTCAGGGTGGCCTTCATCTCGGCAGGGTCGGCCCAGTTGTTGGTCGGGCCCGCATCGATCTCTTCCTTCGAGCAGATGAACGTACGGTCCTCGACCCGGGCGACGTCGTCAGGGTCAGAGGCGAAGTAGTAGGAGTCCTTCTTCTTCGAGTCGTCCAGCTTGTACGCGGTGCCGGCAGCGACGAGTTCAGCCCCGAGACGGTCGAACTCCTCCTGGGAACCGTCACACCAATAGATCGAGTCGGGCTCGGTCAGGGCCGCAACCTCGGAGACCCATTCGAGCAATGCCTTGTGGGTGGTGGGTGCCTGGTTGGTGTCAACGGACACGGTGCGCTCCTCGTTGAGATCAGTAGGGGTCGACATTACATGCCAAGGTTTTCTGGGTTCGATCCTATGCCACTTGGCCCACTGGTATTACAATGGCGAGCATAAACTTTTGTATGTGAAACCGATCACAAGCGTCGCGATGCGCGTCATTTGGTGCTGTGGCAAGGGGGTGTGGGCGTTCCTCTGTGCCATTTGGTAGCGCGTCCGCCCCGACAGGGTGGCGCCCTGTGCCGTGCTGGTCTGGTCCGAACCCGTGCAGTGTCGTGGCCCCGACGGCCTCCTGGGGCACCGATTTGGCATCTCGGTCGTGAGGGTCTATTGTTTCTAGACGTTGCGGGAACAGCCGCGACAGGCACCCGTAGCTTAACGGATAGAGCATCTGACTACGGATCAGAAGGTTGGGGGTTCGAATCCCTCCGGGTGCGCACTGTGTTGAGACAGTAAAGAACGGCTCGATGGGCGGAAACGCCCGTCGAGCCGTTTGCTTTGCGCGTCCGGGCCGGCCGTCAGCGTACGCCACGCATCCCGCGCTGCAGGGGCTTGGCGATCAGCAGCATCACCAGGCCGATACCGATGGTGATGGCGCCGAGAGTGCCGAAGTACGCACCCTCGGTCCGCTCGGAGTAGAAGCCGGCCAGCGATCCGGACAGGGCGGTTCCCAGCGCCACGGACAGGTTGTAGAGCGCGACCATCAGGACCGGGAATTGGCGGGGGGCGAGCTTGGTCGACAGCGACAGGCCCACTGGTGAGACCATCAGTTCGCCCAAGGTGGCGACCAGCAGGATCAGGCCGACCCACAGCACCGGCACGGCCGGACGGCCCACCATCGGCAGGAACAGCAGAAAGGCCGAACCCATCAGGGCGATGCCGACGCCGAACTTCACCGGAGTGCTGGGCTGGCGCTTGCCGAGACGGGTCCACAGCGCTGCGAAAACCGGGGCCAGCAGGATGATGTACAGCGGATTGAACGACTGGACCCAGGACACCGGGATCTCCCAGGAGCCCACGACGCGGTCCAGTCGGGACTGCGAGTAGAGTGTCACGACGGTGAATTGCTGCTGGAACAACGCGAAGAAGGCGGCCGAGCCGATGAACAGCGGGATGAAGCTGACCACCCGGGCGCGCTCGTCGGAGTCGATCTTCGGTGAGGAGATCATCATGGCGAAGATCGCGATCGCCGCGACGACGATGATACCGACGATGACATCGGCCAGGTTGGCCGCGTTCACCACACCGGTGGCGACCAGGGCGACGATGACCGCGAGCACCGCCACGGCCACGCCTGCCGAGGGCAGGTACTGCTTGCGAGGCAGCGGGTCGGGGACGTGATGCACGCTGGCCGGCAGGCCGCTGCGAGTGACCAGGTACTGGGTCAGGCCGATGGCCATGCCGACGGCGGCCAGCCCGAAGCCGACATGAAAGCCGATCTCCTGCTGGGTGATGCCGGTCAGCAGTGGGCCGAGGAGTCCGCCGATGTTGACGCCCATGTAGAAGATGGAGAACCCGGCGTCGCGTCGCGGGTCGTCCCGCGAGTAGAGCGAGCCGACCAGGTTGGTGACGTTCGCCTTCAGGCCGCCCGAGCCGACCGCGACCAGGACCAGACCGAGCGTCAGGCCGGGGACGCCGGGTACCAGGGCCAGGGAGATGTGGCCCAGCATGATCAGGACGGCCGAGGCGAGCATCGTACGTTCCGAGCCGATCAGGCGGTCGGCGACCCAGCCGCCCAGCAGGGTGAACAGGTAGACCGAGCCGCCGTATGCGCCGACGATGCCGGCTGCCACGGCCTTGTCGATACCCAGGCCACCCTGGTCGGAGGCGTAGAACATGTACAGCAGCAGGATCCCCTGCATGCCGTAGAAGGAGAAGCGCTCCCACAGTTCCACGTTGAAGAGGTTGAACAGGGGGCGCGGTTGCCCCATGAACGTCTTTTCGGTGGGAACGGGCGACTTCCGGTCGCGCTCGTCGGCCGCCAGTCCAGTAGGTGGTGTCATGCTTCCTGTTGTACTCCCGGCGAATCGGGGTCTAATGCCGCCGATGGTCGGATAGGCCTCGCACACGAGAGGGTCGGGTGCGGGACCGATCCGGGCCACCCCTCCGATGAGTGGCGTCATCCCGCGAATCCCGTGACGGGTTCGGGTCCCCCTCGGCGGAGGAGGGGGTCTGCACGTACGGACCGATCTATGGTGAATGTCACACTGGTGGGCATTGGCAAGATCTGCCAACGCTGCTGAATAGTGCCGGCGGTAGGCTCGCGGCCGTGCCGTATGCCCCTGTCCTCACCACCCTTGCGTACGTCGTCCGGGACGGGCGCGTGCTGATGTGCCATCGGATCGCCCGTGACTCCGATGAGCAGTATGGCAAGTGGAACGGGCTGGGCGGCAAGCTCGAGCAGGGCGAGGATGCCGCGGCCGGGATCATCCGGGAGCTGCGGGAGGAGGCGGGCATCACGCCGACGGCCATGACGCTGCGCGGCACGCTGAACTGGCCAGGGTTCTCCGGTCCGGACGGCCACGTGTTCGGGCTGGTGTTCTTGGTCACCGCTTTCGACGGCGAGCCGCCGCAGCGCAATGTCGAGGGCGACCTGGCCTGGGTCCCGCTCGGAGAATTGATGGAGCTGGACATGTGGGAGGGGGACCGCTACTTTCTCCCGCTGCTGTTCGACACGGACCCACGGCCGTTCCACGCCGTCATCCCGTACACGGACGGGAGGCCGACCGGCGCGACGATCACCAGGCTCTGACCGCCGCGGGAACTCCCATGCTGTCAGCGACCGACCGGGTCCGAGGCGGACAGCAGGCGCTTCTCGTCGGAAATTTCAAGAGTGTCGGGCAATTAGGTGCTTGGCCCCTTAGGCTGTATGGTTGGTCACAGTTGTTGCGGTTCGCAAGATCTGGACAAGCAGGGCACCCAGCCAGGGTGGGCCGGTCTTTCTGGGAAGGCGTTTCACCAGCATCATCATCACCCGATGTCACGCAGTCGTGGCATGTTGTACCTCCCAAAGAAGGACATAGATTCAATGAACACCGGCACCGTCAAGTGGTTCAACGCTGAGAAGGGCTTCGGCTTCATCGCTCCCGAGGACGGCTCTCCTGACGTCTTCGCCCACTTCTCCGCCATCCAGTCCAGCGGCTACCGCTCGCTCAACGAGGGCGACCGCGTCGAGTTCGAGACCGTCGAGGGCCCGAAGGGCATGCAGGCCGCGAACATCTCCGTCATCAACTGACACACTCTCTTCATGGCTGGGCCTCGGCCCAGCCAGCAATACCCCCGGCCATCCTGGTCGGGGGTTCTTTGTGTCCCCGCCCGGTCGACCTTTGTGTTACGTATCGATAACGATCTTCCTGAAGGTGAAACACCTAGCCAGGCCCGAGCAATGAGTCGGCGGCGGGGCGTCTGGCGTCCAGCCCGCCGGCGATCGCCACGCACCACGTCCACAAGATCTTCGCCAAGAACGTTCGGCCCATCGTCGAACGCCTCGAAGCGGGTGAGCAGGTCGACTTCGACACGATCGAGGGGACCGCCGCGGTCGTTGATGCCGACTTCGAGGTCGCCACCGGCGAGACCTTCGTCGTCATGGGGCTGTCCGGGTCCGGCAAGTCGACGTTGCTCCGTACGCTCAACGGCCTGAATCCGGCCACCTACGGGACGGTGGAGATCGAGGGAGTCGACATCACCGCCGCCAATGAGGCCGAGTTGCGTCAGCTCCGGCGGGACAAGATCTCGATGGTCTTCCAGCACTTCGCCCTCTTCCCGCACCGTTCCGTACGTGCCAACGCCGCCTACGGCCTCGAGATGCGGGGCCTGGGCAAGGCCGACAGGCTCGAGCGGGCCGACCACTGGCTGCAGACCGTTGGGCTGGAGGGGTGGGGCGACAAGCTTCCCCACCAACTCTCCGGGGGCATGCAGCAGCGCGTCGGCCTGGCCCGGGCCCTCGCCGCCGAGACCCCGATCCTGCTGATGGACGAGGCGTTCTCCGCCCTCGACCCCTGATCCGCACCGACCTGCAGGCCCAGCTGATGGAACTGCAGGCCGATCTCGGCAAGACCATCGTCTTCATCACCCACGACCTCAACGAGGCGATGCGGCTGGGCGACCGGATCGCGATCATGCGCCGGGGTCGGATCGTACAGATGTGCGATGACGGGTTCAGTGGCACGGACCACGACGCGGCCGTGGCCCAGTGACTGGAGCAGAACCCGGACTTCGTCGACCAGTGGAAGGCCGGCGAGCTGGGCTGAGGCCGGGCTGACGACGTCGTCCGTGGCAGGATGGAGAGGGACGTTTCGTCCGCTCCGCTGACCGAGTCGACCGAGGAGCATCCATGGGTGTCTGGAACCTGATCCGCCGTGACGAACCGACCGTCGCCATGACCCGGGATGCGCTGCAGCAGGCGCGCCGGGGCACCGTCCGGGGCAACCCCGACCCGGTCACCCGGACCATGGAGACCCTCCGGGACATCGGCTTGGACGGCAAGTTCACCTTCGCCTCGGCCGGCCGGGTCGCGGCTCGCGCCAAGGGCCCGCGGGGCAACCCGGAGCACGCCATCAACCGGGTCGTCCGACGGCACCTGCGCGGCGTCGGCATCGGCGGTTTCGTCACCGGACTGGGTGGCTTCCTCACCCTTCCGGTGGCCCTGCCACTGAACGTCGTCGAGTTCTACCTGCAGGCGACACGTACGGTCGGGGCCATCGCCCGGCTGCGCGGCTACGACCTGAACGACGACAACGTACGGGCCGCGGTGATGCTGACGCTGGTGGGGGAGGACTCCCGGGAGATCGTGGCGCAGGCCGGTCTGGATCCGGTCACCAGCGCGGTCACCGAGGTGCTGGCCGGCAAACTGCCCAAGGGCGCGATGATGCTGGTCAACAAGGGCCTGGGCTTCCGACTGCTGCGCAAGGCCGCCGAGAGGTCGACGCTCACGTTCGGGCGCGCGGTGCCGGTCCTCGGTGGCCTGGTCGGTGCGGCCTTCGACAGCTGGCAGTTGCGGCGGATCGCGGCCGCCGCCCGCCGTGACTTCCCCCCGGTCGTCCCCGTTCGGTAGAGACGCGTGTTCCGCGAGGGACGGAGGGGCTAGAGTCAGGCCACCGACCCACGGAAGGATCCCCTGGTGACCGAGTCCGCTGTCCGCCGTTCCCTCGAGCCGCTCGGCTCGGCCGTGCCCTCCACCGTGCCGACGCACTGGTACAACCTGGTGGCCGACCTGTCCGAACCGGTGCCGCCGCACCTGCATCCCGCCACCCGGGAGCCCCTCACCCCGGAGGACCTGGCCCCGCTGTTCCCGATGAGCCTGATCGAGCAGGAGGTCAGCACCGAGCGCTGGATCGAGATCCCCCAGACCGTGCGGGAGATCTACGCCGGCTGGCGGCCCTCCCCGCTGGTGCGGGCCCACCGCCTCGAGCGTGCCCTCGGCACCAAGGCGCACGTCTACTACAAGTACGAGGGCGTGTCGCCGGCCGGTTCGCACAAGCCCAACTCGTCGGTCGCCCAGGCCTACTTCAATGCGATCGAGGGGACCACCCGGCTCACCACCGAGACCGGTGCCGGCCAGTGGGGCGCCTCGCTGGCGATGGCCTGCGCCCTGCTGGGGCTGGAGTGCGAGGTCTGGCAGGTCCGGGCCTCGTACGACTCCAAGCCGTACCGCCGGATGCAGATGCAGACCTACGGGGCGACCTGCCACCCCTCGCCCTCGGACCTGACCGAGGCGGGCCGCGATCTGCTCGAGCGCTTCCCCGACACCTCCGGGTCGCTCGGCATGGCGATCTCCGAGGCGGTCGAGTCGGCGGTGAAGGACCCGGCGGCGCACTACGCGCTCGGCTCGGTGCTCAACCACGTGATGCTGCACCAGACGGTGATCGGCCAGGAGGCGCTGGTCCAGCTCGGCGAGGCCGGCGAGAAGCAGGCCGACATCATCTTCGGCTGCGCCGGAGGTGGGTCGAACCTGGCCGGGCTGACGTTCCCCTTCATCGGGCAGAACATCCGCGAGGGCTCCACGACGAAGATCGTGGCGTGCGAGCCGGAGGCCTGCCCCAGCCTCACCCAGGGCGAGTACCGCTACGACAGCGGGGACGTCGCCGGGCTGACGCCGTTGCTGAAGATGTACACGCTCGGCCGCGACTTCGTCCCGCCGAGCATCCATGCGGGCGGCCTGCGATACCACGGCATGTCGCCGATCGTCTCGCACGCGGTCAACCTGGGCCACATCTCGGCGATCGCCATCGACCAGGAGACGTCCTTCCGGGCGGGGATCGAGTTCGCCCGTGCCGAGGGGATCATCCCGGCCCCGGAGTCCTGCCATGCGGTGGCCGGGGCGATGGAGCACCTGCGGACGTCCGCCCAGGACGGCGAAGTGGTCGTGATCGGCCTGTCCGGCAACGGGGTGCTCGACCTGGCCGCCTACGAGCAGTACGTCTGAGACCCGTACGCCGGGGACTCAGGAGCGGATCCGCCGTTCGCGCAGGCGGCGGATCCGTCGGCGTCGGGCGGAGCGCCACAGCATGCCACCGTTGCCCTCACGACCGGTGCGGACGTAGTCGAGGGCATTGTCGTTCGTCGCGGTCAGCCGGATCCGGAAGCCGGACGACTCCGGGCCGGCGAAGAGGATCTCGTCGTCGACCCGCAGCACCGTCTCCGGGGCGGGGCGATAGATCGACTTGCCCATCCGGCTGATCAGCAGGACGACCCCCGGCAGCTTCTTGGTGCGGTCGACCGGGTCGGTGAGCAGGTGTCGCAGGGTGACGGTGTTCCCGCTGGACAGCTCACGGCGGATCGCCTCGGCCCAGCGGTCGTTCACCTTGAGGGTCCAGGTGTGCGGCACCCGGCCGGGGCTGGCGGTCTCCAGGGCGGCGACCACTTCGGCGCACCACGCCTCGTCCCGCTTCGGGATCTCCCGCAGGAACGCGGCCAGCAGCGGGGTGGTGATCACCGACATGAACTCGGAAGCCACGATGCGGCTGGGCACCATCGCCAGGTCGTCGGTGAAAGCGTCGAACAGCGGCCCGTTGTACTCCTTGTTCTGGCGGGTGACCACGAAGATGTCGGGCTTCAGGGCCCGGGCGGTGACGGCGATCGCGAGGTTCTTGACGTCGCGGTTGTTCCCCGCGACGATCCCGACCGAGTGCATGATTCCGGCCTCGCGCAGCTCTTCCGGCTCGGTGCCGGTGCCCTGGACGGTCACCGTACCCTCGTCGTAGTGCTTCTGGTCGATGATCGTCACGGTCATCCCGTTGCGGCGCAACTGGGTGGTCACGGCGTGCCCGAATCGACCGTAGCCACAGACGATCCAGTGGCCGTGCCGCGGACGGAAGCGCTCGGGGGCGTCCGATCCCGACAGCCCGGTGAGCAACTCCCTCAGGTGGTAGTGCTCCGGCGTCGCGACCGCCGCTGCCAGCAGCCAGGCGAACCGCTCGAACGGGTTGATCACCAGGTCGGCGCCGAAGGCGGTCAGGTTGATCTCGGAGACGTGCATCGACCGTACGCGCGCCAGCACCGGCAGCCGCGGGGACAGCAGGCGGACCGCGACGGTGATCGCGAGGTTGGTGTCGTCGTCCTCGGTCAGGGCGATCACGCCGCGGCAGTAGGAGGAGCCCAGACCCGCCCGCCCCAGCACCGCCGGGATGCTGGCATCCCCGACCGAGACGACCGGGTCGGTGCGGAAGTCCTCCAGCACCAGTTCCTGCAGGCGGGTCTCGTTCGTCTCGATCACCACCACCCGGTAGCCCAGGCTGTCCAGGCCGCGGGAGACCAGGGTGCCGGTCTCGCCACAGCCACAGACGATGTAGAACGGCTCGTTCAGGTTGCTGATCCTGCGATCCAGTCGGGCGTTCCGCAGTGCGCCGCGGAACGCCGGGTCACCGAGCAGCGCCACCAGCTGGACCAGCGCGTACGACCAACTGGTCACCGCGATGAAGATCGAGATGGAGATCCACAGCCGCTGGGCATCAGAGAACGCGGGCGGGAACTCCCCGAACCCGACGGTCGCCGCCGTGTACGTCATCACGTAGAAGGCGTGGAACAGTGACAGAGGGGGCGCAGGGTTGCCCTCGGCATCGACGCCCGGGACCAGCGCCAGGCCGAACACGCAGACGGAGAAGGCGCTGATGACCAGAATCAGCGGGGCACGCATGCGCCGCAGGATCAGGAAGAAGACGTTGCTCATGGGGCGGCCTTTCGGCAGTCGAGTCAGCGTCGCATCATGACGGACTCGCTGATCATCAGGACCACCGAGATGCTGTTGGCCAGCAGGGCGCCGGCCGAGAGCGAGACCACCGTCGACATCTGGTGGGCACTCATCGGGTCGGCGTTCAGGACCTGGGCGTAGATCGTCCAGACCAGCGCTGCCGAGATCAGCTGCAGGTCCGCGACGAGGCTGGTGGCCAGGTGCACGGCCCCGAGCTGGGTGCGGTCACCGAACTTCAGCACGGTGGCGATCAGGCTGACCACCAGGGCCGCGGCCAGCTCCCAGACGTTGTGCAGGTGGGGGTCGGCGATGTTGCCGATGGTGAAGCCGAAGTTCAGTGTCGCCGCAAGGGTGATGAAGAACCCGAAGACGATCTTCTCGAAATTCATCGTTTCTCCTGGAGTTGCCGACTGCACAACTGTAGGACCTGGACGCCCGGACGGACGAAGGCACGACAGGGCGGGCTCACTGGACGTCCCGGGACCGACCGGCTGGAATGGCTCCATGAAGTCCCACTCCAGCCGCTACCCCGAACCGCACACCCAGGACGTGACCGGCCGGCTGAACTGGCTACGCGCAGCCGTGCTCGGCGCCAACGACGGCATCATCTCCACCGCTGGCCTGGTGATCGGCGTCGCCGCGGTGAACCCCGCCGCCACGACGACGATCCTGGTGGCCGGCGTGGCCGGGATCGTCTCCGGCGCGGTCTCGATGGCCCTGGGCGAGTACGTGTCGGTCTCGGCCCAGCGCGACACCGAGAAGGCTCTGATCGAGAAGGAGAGCCACGAACTGGAGAACTACCCGGACCAGGAGTTCGCCGAGCTCGTCGGCCTGTATCGCCACCAGGGGCTGTCCAAGTCGACCGCGACCCTGGTGGCCGAGGAATTGACCGCCCACGATGCGCTGGGCAGCCACCTGCAGATCGAGCTCGGGATCGACCAGGACGAACTGGTCAACCCGTGGCAGGCCGCGGGCGCCTCTGCCATCGCCTTCACGCTGGGGGCGGTCCTCCCGGTGCTCGCCATGCTGCTGGTGCCGTCGCCGGCATGGCGGATCCCGGTCACCTTCGCGGTGGTGCTGGTGGCACTGGCCCTCACCGGCCTGGTCAGTGCCAAGCTCGGCGGTGCCCCACGGGGGAGGGCGGTCCTCCGCCTGCTGATCGGCGGCGGGATCGGGATGGCGATCACGTACGGCGTCGGCGCACTGCTGGGGGTGGGCACGGTCTGATCGACATCTGTGTGGGAGGATCCGGTGCCCGAGGACCGGTGATCAGAGGGTCAGTCGCGGACGGCCCGCAGGTAGAGGGCGTGCAGCGCCTGGGCGACCGCCGAGGGGGCCTCGATATGGGTGAAGTGCCCGGCCTCGGGGACCTCCAGTAGGTCGACGTCGGCCAGCCGGCCGGCCATCTGGCTGGAGTCGGCCGCGGAGCTGAGGCTGTCGTGCTCGCCGCGCAGCACGACAGCCGGGGCGCTGATCATCCCGAGGGTGGCCAGGTGGTCCGTCCGGGCGGCCATGGCGCGCTGGGCTCGGGCGATGCCTGCCGCCGGGGCCTTGGCGAGGGCCTCGCGGACCCGCTCGACGACCTCCGGACGGTTGGTCAGGGTGACCGGGCTGAGACCCTTGGCCAGCAGACCGGCGACGACCTCATTGCCGCGCTCCCCCTCGGCCTCGTCGGCGGCAGCCAGACGGGCGGCCCGGACCTCATCGTCGTCCGCGGTCGCCTTGGTGTCGAGCAGCGCCAGTCCGGCCAGGAGCTCGGGGCGCCGGCCGGCGATCTCGAGCAGGGTGTAGCCACCCATCGACAGCCCCGCGACCACGGCGCGCCGGATGCCGCGCTCCTCCAGGTCCGCGATGATCGCCTCGGCGAGCGTTCCGAGCGAGGGCTCCCCCTCCAGCATGCCGGAGTCGCCGAACCCGGGCGCATCGACGGTCAGGACCGGAATGTCGTCCAGTTCGGCGACCACCTCGTGCCACATCGTTGCATCGAACGGAAAGGCGTGGAGCAGGACCAACGGGAGTTCGTCAACGGCTCCGTCGGCGGGCGTGGTCCCATGGCGGTGCCAGGCAAGCAGAGTCATGGCCCAATTCTGCCATCGAGGTGTCGCCCCGGACGGTGGTGATAGTTCTGTGCGACCCGGTCGGGGGGCAGCACCTTCTGGGGTAAACTCTTTCGCTTGTCCGTGGGACCCCATAGTTTGGGCGGCATGATCCGGTTCGACCACGTGCACAAGCGATTCCCCGACGGCACCGTCGCCGTCGAGGACTTCTCGCTGGTCGTGCCGTCGCATCGGGTCGCGGTCCTGCTCGGCTCCTCCGGCTGCGGCAAGACGACCCTGATGCGGATGGTCAACCGGATGGTCGACCCCACCAGTGGGTCGGTGTGGATCGATGACGACAACGTCGCCGACCTCGACCCGGTGGCCCTGCGACGGCGGATCGGCTACGTGATGCAGAGCGCTGGCCTGTTGCCGCATCGTACGGTCGCCGACAATGTCGCCACGGTGCCGCTGCTGCAGGGGACCCCCCGACGTGCGGCCCGCCATAGTGCGATGGGGCTGCTGGAGCTGGTCGGCCTGGACGCGACGGTCGCCGACCGCTACCCCTCGCAGCTGTCCGGGGGGCAGCGGCAGCGCGTCGGTGTGGCCCGGGCCCTCGCCTCCGACCCGAACATCCTGCTGATGGACGAGCCTTTCGGCGCCGTCGACCCGGTGGTCCGGCATGACCTGCAGCGGGAGCTGATGCGGCTGCAGGCGGACCTCGGCAAGACCATCCTCTTCGTCACCCACGACGTCGACGAGGCGTTCCTGCTCGGCTCGAACGTGCTGGTGCTCCGCACCGGGGCGGTGATTGCCCAGGAGGGTGCGCCGGTCGATATCCTCACCCATCCGGCCGACCCGTTCGTCGCGGAGTTCATCGGGGGAGCCCGACGCCGGCTGCACGTCGAGGACCGCGACGGGGTGGCCACGGTCATCGATGCCGAGGGGCGACTGACCGGCTTCGTCGACGAGGGGGACGGCTGATGCGGTGGGCCATCGCGAATGGGGAGCAGATCCTTTCCCTGACCCTCAACCACGTGCTGATCGCCGTGCCGCCGATCATCCTGTCCCTGGTGCTGTCGGTCCCGCTGGGCTGGTGGGCGCACCGTCACCGCGGAGCGCGCCGGGTGCTGCTGACCGGCAGCGGCATCCTGTACGCCTTGCCCTCACTGCCGCTGTTCGTCATCCTGCCGGTGCTGATCGGCACCCGGATCCTCGACCCGATCAACGTGGTCGTGGCGCTGACGCTCTACGGCATCGCGCTGATGGTGCGCAGCTGCACCGAGGCGTTCGACGCGGTCGACCCCGGCGTACGAGACAGCGCCTTCGCCGTCGGCCACAGTCCCGCCCAGCGGTTCTGGCGGGTCGAGCTGCCGCTGGCCGGCCCGCCGATGCTGGCCGGACTGCGCGTGGTCAGCGCCTCCACGCTGTCGCTGGTCTCGGTCGGGGCGCTGATCGGAGTGCCGTCGCTGGGCTACTTCTTCACCGACGGCTACACCCGCAGCTTCCTGACCGAGATCATGGTCGGGATCATCGGCACGGTGGTGCTCGCGGTCGTCTTCGACGCGCTGCTGGTCGCGGCGGGACGCCTCCTGCTGCCGTGGGTGCGAGCCACCGACACCCGCAAGGGGGCGGCATGAGCTTCTTCCTGGCGGCCCTGGCGTGGATCGCCGACCCCGCGCACTGGGGTGGCTCCGGCGGCATCTCCGCCCGGCTGGGCGAGCACCTGTTCTACTCCCTGCTCGCCGTGGCGCTCGCCGTCGTGGTCGCGCTGCCGCTGGGACTGTGGATCGGCCACACCGGCCGCGGACGTGCCCTCGTCATCGGGACCTCGGGGGCGCTGCGGGCACTGCCGTCGCTGGGTCTGCTCACCTTCCTCGCCGTCGCGCTCGGCGTCGGCATCAGCGGCGCCCTGCTGCCCTCCACCATCGTCCTGGCCCTGCTCGCCGTCCCGCCCATCCTCGCCGGAGCGTACGCCGGGGTGGAGGGGATCGCCCCCGATGTGGTGGACGGCGCCCGGGCCACCGGCCTGAGCGAGCGCCAGATCATCACTGGCGTCGAGCTGCCGCTGGCGGTACCGATGGTGCTGGGCGGGATCCGCTCCGCGACCCTGCAGGTGATCGCCACCGCAACGATCGCGGCCTACCTCGGGTTGGGCGGCCTCGGCCGGTTCATCCTCGACGGGCTGCCGGTCCGGGACTATCCGCAGATGCTGGCCGGTGCGGTGCTGGTGACCGTCCTGGCGCTGGTCGTCGAGGGCCTGCTGATCGTGCTGCAACGTGCCCTGCTCACCCCCGGGATCCGGGTCGCGACCGGCGTCGAGGCCTGACCCGAGGACAACCACTCCTATCCGCCATCCATCACGACACCACCGCAACACACTTCTGGAGGAAGCCATGATCCGCCCCGTACGACTCCTGGCAGCCGGAGCTGCCCTACTGCTGGCCCTGGCCGGTTGTGCCGGCCAGGACCCCACCGGTGCCTCGACCCCCGCAGGCTCGGCCCCCACCGTGAAGGTGGGGTCGGCCAACTTCCCCGAATCCGAGATCATCGCCGAGGCGTACGCCCAGGCGCTCGAGGCCGACGGCATCAGCGTCGAGCGGCGCATGCAGATCGGCGCCCGTGACATCTACATCGCCGCGCTCCGGGACGGGTCGGTCGACCTGGTGCCGGAGTATACCGGCAACCTGCTGCAGTACCTCGACCCCGCCACCACCGCCACGACCCCCGAGGAGGTGGACGCGGCCCTGGCCTCGGCGAGCCCGGAGGGCTTCACCACGCTCACCCCGGCCCCCGCCGAGGACAAGGACTCCTACAACGTCACGCAGGAGTTCTCCCAGACCAACAACATCACCTCGCTGGCGGACCTCGCCTCGTACGAGGGGCAGCTGCGGGTCGGTGGCAACCCCGAACTGGCCGAGCGGCCGTACGGCCCCAAGGGCTTGACCGAGGTCTACGGGGTCCCGGCCGAGCGGATCCAGTTCGTCCCGATCTCTGATTCGGGTGGTCCGCTGACCGTGAAGGCGCTGACCGACGGGGAGGTCGAGGTGGCCGACATCTTCAGCACCACCCCGGCGATCGTGGACAACGGGTTCGTCACGCTCGAGGACCCGAAGAACATGATCATGCCGCAGAACGTGGTGCCGATGATCAGCAACGCCGCGGCCACCGACCAGGTCAAGGCGACCCTCGACAAGGTCTCCGCCCAGCTGACCACCGCCGACCTGCTGGCGATGAACGCCCGCAACCAGGGCGAGGAGAAGGCCTCCCCGGCCAAGGTCGCCGGGGACTGGTTGAAGGAGAAGAACCTGGTCTGACGTTGTCGGACGACACCTGACCCCCGTCGGCGTACGCGCCGGCGGGGGTCAGGTGGTCTGGAGGGGGCAGGTGGTCTGGAGGGGTCAGCCCTGCCGGCCGTGGTAGGGCCGAAGCCCGTCGGCCGGGACCTGGCCCAGGCGCCCGTGCTGGAAGTCCTCGAACGCCTGGACGATCTCCTGGCGGCTGTTCATCACGAACGGGCCGTACTGGACGACCGGGTCACCGATCGGCTGCCCGCCGAGCAACAGCACCTCCAGCTTCGGCTCCTTGCTCGACTGGTGCTCGTCCGCAGCGATGGTCAGCCGGTCGCCGGCCCCCATCACGGCCAGCTGGCCGGTGTGGACCGGGCGGGCGTCACCGCCGACGGTTCCCCGCCCGGCGAGCACGTACACCAGCGAGTTGAAGTCCTTGCGCCACGGCAGCGACAGCCGCTCGCCCGGGTTCACCGTCGCATGGGCCATCGTGATCGGGGTGAAGGTGGAGCCCGGGCCGCGATGCCCGTCGAGCTCCCCGGCGATCACCCGGACCAGGGCGCCGGCGTCCGAGGAGGCCAGCAGGGTGACCTGGCCGCCCTCCAGGTTCTGGTAGCGCGGGGCGATCATCTTGTCCTTGGCCGGCAGGTTCACCCACAGCTGGATGCCGTGGAACAGGCCGCCGGAGTCGACCAGTTCGCGCGGCGGGGTCTCGATGTGCAGCACGCCCTGTCCGGCGGTCATCCACTGGGTGGCGCCGTCGGTGATCATGCCGCCGCCCCCGTGGGAGTCCTGGTGCTGGAACCGGCCGTCCATGATGTACGTGACGGTCTCGAACCCGCGGTGCGGGTGCCAGTCGGTGCCACGGGCCTCGCCCGGGGCGTACTCGACCTCACCCATCTGGTCCATGTGGACGAAGGGGTCGAGCTGCTGGAAGGTGACACCGGCGAAGGCGCGGCGCACCGGGAAGCCGTCACCCTCGTACGAGCTGGGGGCAGTGGTCACCGTCACGGCGGTCCGCTCGGTCTCCTCCGGGGCCGCCGGGGTGATGCGGGGCAGGGTCAGGGTATCGGCGGTCACGGCGGGCATGGTTCCTCCTGGGGCGGGCGCTGTCTGGATACTGGGGCAGTACATCCACGGTAACAGTTGATTCCTCAACAATATTCCGCGGGGTGCCGCTCCCCTCGTCTGGGTAGAAGGAAACTGACATAACTCGACCAGACTTCTTCTACCGAACGGGCTGGGTCCGGTGGCACCCGGCAGCGGAGTGGCGACTGGTGGGAGTCTGCGGGACCGTGACGGGTAGCGTGGGGCCCATGGCGACGATCCTGATCATTGGCGGACATGGCAAGGTGGCGCTGCGGCTGGCCCCGCTGCTCGCCGAGAACGGCGACCGGGTGCTCTCGTGGGTGCGGCACCGGGACCAGTTCGATGACGTCCGGGCCGCAGGCGCCGAACCCGTGCTGGCCGATGTCGAGACGATGGACGTGGCCGCGATGACCATGGCGTTCGCCGGCGTCGATGCCGTCGTGTGGTCCGCAGGTGCGGGTGGTGGGAACCCGGCCCGTACGTACGCCGTGGATCGGGATGCGGCGATCCGGTCGATGCAGGCAGCGGTGGCGGCGGGCGTCCCGCGCTACGTGATGGTGTCCTGGTCCGGCTCCACCCCCGACCACGGCGTCAGCCCGGACAGCTCCTTCTACCCGTACGCCGACGCCAAGCTGGCCGCTGACGAGCACCTGCGCGGCACCGATCTGGACTGGACGATCCTCGCTCCGGGGGTGCTGACCCTGGACGACCCGACCGGGCGGATCACCATGCAGTCCGCGCCGCGCGGCGAGCGTACGTCCCGGGGCAATGTGGCGCTGGCCATCCGGGCGGCGTTGGCGCAGCCGGCGACGATCGGCAGGTTCATCCGGTTCGCCGATGGTGACGTGCCGGTCGAGGAGGCGTTCGCCGGTCTCTGATCCGCACCGGGGCAGGCGGCACTAGGTTGGGGGCCATGACGCAATCGTGGGACCCCGCACTGTGGGAGCCGGTGGCCGGCTTCGAGGACTTCACCGACATCACCTACCACCGTGCCAAGGACGTACCCGCCGTACGGGTCGCCTTCGACCGGCCGGAGGTGCGCAATGCCTTCCGTCCGCGCACCGTCGACGAGCTCTACCGGGCGCTGGACCATGCCCGGATGAGCTCCGACATCGGGGCTGTGCTGCTGACCGGCAACGGGCCCTCGCCCAAGGACGGCGGCTGGGCGTTCTGCTCCGGTGGTGACCAGCGGATCCGCGGCAAGGCCGGCTACCAATACGCCGAGGGCCAGACCGCCGAGACCGTCGACCCGGCGCAGTTGGGCCGGCTGCACATCCTCGAGGTGCAGCGGCTGATCCGCTTCATGCCGAAGGTCGTCATCGCGCTGGTGAACGGCTGGGCGGCCGGGGGCGGCCACTCACTGCACGTGGTCGCCGACCTGACCCTGGCCTCGGCCGAGCACGCCCGGTTCAAGCAGACCGATGCCGATGTCGGGTCCTTCGACGGAGGGTTCGGGTCGGCGTACCTGGCCCGCCAGGTCGGCCAGAAGTTCGCTCGCGAGATCTTCTTCCTCGGCGACACGTACGACGCGCAGGACGCCTACCGGATGGGCATGGTCAACAAGGTCGTGCCCCATGACCGGCTGGAGGTCGAGGGGCTGGAGTGGGCCAAGAAGATCTGTGGCAAGTCGCCGACGGCGCAGCGGATGCTGAAGTTCGCGTTCAATGCGATCGACGACGGACTGGTCGGCCAGCAGGTCTTCGCCGGCGAGACGACGCGGTTGGCGTACATGACGGACGAGGCGGTCGAGGGTCGGGACGCGTTCCTGGAGAAGCGGGATCCTGACTGGTCGAGGTTCCCCTACTACTTCTAGGCGGAATGCCTCGGTCCAGTTGGGTAGAAGGCGTCTTTCCGAGTTCGGTCAGTTACCTTCTTCCCAGCTGGCCAGAAACCTTCTACCCGGCCGGGCTGCCCGATCCGTGGCACAGCTGGTCGCCGGAATTGCCTGCCGGGCGAGCCTCGGTAGGGTCGAGTCATGGCCGATAGCCCCGTTGTTGTCTCCCCGTCCGTCCAGCGACTGCGGATCGTCGCAATCGTCACCGCCGTGCTCCTGCTGATCCAGCTGGGGTTGGGCATCATGATCGCCACCGGCAACGGTGGCGTCCGCCCGGCTCACGCCGGCGTCGGATACCTCGCCACGCTGTCCGGCATCGTGGCGGCGGTCTTCGCCTGGCAGGCGGCCAAGAAGGCCGGGTCCATGGGGGCGTTCTTCCATGCCGTCTCGCTGCCGGTCCTGATGCTGGTCCAGATCGGCTTGGCCGAGATGGGGGGCCTGGTGATCCCGCACATCATCCTGGGCATCCTGATCCTGCTCGGTGCCGTCGGCCTGGTGCCGATGGCCGGCAAGTTGGCGACCCGTCAGGGGACCGCTGCCTGAGCGGACCGACCCACCTTGGGACGAAGCAGCGCCGCCCTCCCGGACCGTGTCCGGGAGGGCGGCGTTCTGGTTCGGCAGGGATGCGTGCTCAGTGGTGGGCCGGTCGGCGCAGCGATGCCGCCGCCTGGTCCCCGTGGACGGGTGCGTGGGTCTGCCTGGAGACCTCGCGAGCGCCGAGCAGGGCGAACAGGACGATCACGAAGGCGTTGATGCCGTGCAGTAGGCCGAGGAACGGGGTGACGAGGATCCCTCCGAGACCCAGCGCCACCTGGACGACGGCGGCGAGCAGGACCAGCCCCGCCCACATGCGACCGGCCTTCATGATCAGGCTCAGCGCCACCAGGACGAGCGCGGTGATCGGGATGACGTACATGCCGACGATGCTGTGGATCTGTGCACCGAGCGGGAACGGTGACTCGGTGACTGTTGTCGTCGGGTTGTCGATGCCGAACCGGATGTCGGCTGCGACGCCCCACACGATGACTGCGGATTGCACGACGACGAGCAGGGCGATCAGATAGGCGAGGTACTTGTAGATGGTGTGCATGCCCACTCCAAGGAGGCCGCGTCGCAGCCCCCGGCCACGACTCCTAATGTGATGTTAGTCACACCTAAGGAAGGGGGGCAAGTAGTCCGTGGGGCCGGAATTTAACTCCCTCTCAGTCGGTGAGCCCGTACAGGCGATCGCCGGCGTCACCGAGCCCGGGGACGATGTAGCCGTGCTCGTTCAGGCGTTCGTCCACCGCCGCGACGACCAGGTGGCAGGGCACGCCGAGGTCCTCGACCATGTCGCGTACGTGATCGATGCCCTCCGGCGCGGCCAGGATGCAGATCGCCGTGAGGTGGTCCGCCCCCCGATTCACCAGGAAGCGGAGGGTGCCCGCGAGCGACCCGCCGGTGGCGAGCATCGGGTCGAGGACGAAGCACTGCCGGCCCGACAGGTCGCTGGGCAGCCGCTCGGCGTACGTCACCGGCTGCAGGGTCTCCTCGTTGCGCGCCATGCCGACGAAGCCGACCTCGGCGGTCGGCATCAGCCGGGTCATGCCGCCGAGCATGCCCAGCCCGGCACGGAGGATCGGGACGACCAGTGGGCGAGGGTCGGACAGGTGCACGCCCCGCGCCTCCCGGACCGGGGTGGGTACGGTGACCGGCTCCACGCGTACGGACCGGGTCGCCTCGTACGCCAGCAGCGTGACCAGCTCGTCGGTCAGCTCCCGGAACAGCGGCGACTTCGTCGACCGGTCGCGCAGCAGGGTCAGCTTGTGTGCCACCAACGGATGTTCGACCACGTGTAGTTCCACGCCCTCAGGGTGTCACACGGGGGTGCGACTCCTTGCGGATGGACCGCGAACCCCCGACTGTCCTGCGCGGGTGTTGTCTGAGAACATAGGCTTCGCATGGGCGATCAGGAGGTTGGCGCGGTGTCTGACTACGACGACGAGGAGCTCGACGTCCTCGACCTCGACTCCGAGGACGAGGGCGACGAGGATGACGATCTGTACGACGACGAGGACGATGACGACTTCGGCGAGCTCGAGGACGCCACGGACGACGACGTCGATTTCGTCGTGGCCGCCTACCGCGAGGAGGGCAGCCCGGTCGTGGTGGCACTCGACCTGGAGATGGCCAACGACCTCGACGAGATGATCAACCAGCTGCGTCGGCTCCCCGGCGAGGCCGGCGCGATCGGGATGCTCTCGCTGGTCGAGGAGATCTTCGTGATCGTCCGGGTCCGCGGCGCGATCGTGCAGGTGTTCCTGTCCGACGGGGCGGCGGCGTACGACTGGCCGATCGCCCGCGACATCCTCGACTACCTGGGCATCGACGACCCGCCCGAGGGCGAGGACGAGGACGATGTCGAGCCGGTCGGGGACTCCGAGATCCTGCGCGACCTGGGCGTCGGTGACTTCGACCTGGAGCAGCTCGCCGAGGACTTCGAGACGACCAGCGACGAGGCCCTGCTGCAGCTCGCCGACCGGATCGGGATGGGTCCGCAGGTGCGGGCCACGGTCCGCGAGGAGTTCGAGGACTGACCGTCGGCTCAGTCACGCCTCCGGTCCCCGTCGGTGGATGGCGGGGACCGATGCTGCGCGCCCTCGACGAGGCGCTCCTGGCGCCTACCCACGGTGACGTCCCGATCGGGGCGGTCGTCCTCGACGCCCACGGGTCGGTGCTGGCCGTCGGCCACAACGAGCGCGAGCTGCACGGCGACCCCACCGCCCACGCCGAGGTCGTCGCGATCCGTCGGGCCGCCCGGGCCCGGGGGGAGTGGCGCCTGGAGGGCTGCACGCTGGTGGTCACCCTGGAGCCCTGCTCGATGTGCGCCGGCGCGATCGTCACCGCCCGGATCGCCCGACTGGTGTTCGGGGCGTACGACCCCAAGGCCGGTGCCGTGGCGTCCCTCTGGGATGTCGTACGTGACCCCCGGCTCAACCACCGGCCGGAGGTGACCGGCGGATTCCTGGCCGACGAGTGCGCCGCGCCGCTGCTGGACTTCTTCGGTGGTCGCCGGGAGTAGGCGGTCGTGTGCCGCCACATGGTGTCTCACGCTTCGCCCGATTGGCACCTCACGGCCACCTCGTTGTAATGTTTTCGACGGTGACGTGTCTGAGCGGCCGAAGGAGCTCGCCTCGAAAGCGAGTGTAGGGAGACCTACCGTGGGTTCAAATCCCACCGTCACCGCCAGGAGGAGAGCCCTCCGATCCACGGAATACGCGGATCGGAGGGCTTCTTCGTGTCCGGGAGGGGCGCTCGTGGTGCAGCTTTGGTGCCCGTTTCTGATCCGCGATTGGGTCTTCGTCGGGTCCTTTCGGGGCTCGGGCGCCCGTCGTGAATGCCGGCGGTGCCGCGCAGCATTCGTGCCAATTGGGGCGTGGCACGGCGTCCCCAGATGTCGCAGCTCGTCCTACGTGTCCAGCAGGATGAAGCCAATTGCGGCGTCGTGGATGCAATAGTCGACGACCTCGGTGGGCAGCCGATCCGGCGCTTCCAGCAGCATCGCCCGGAACCATCTGAGGTCGTCGGCAGGAGCCGGCGGTGGTCCCGGAGGGCCCCCGACCCGCCAGTGCGGGTGGCTCGGGTCCTCGAGGCGCCGGAACAGCTCATCGACGACGAACGGCCACCGGGGGGTGCTCCACCACAGCGGCACGGCAATGAGCCCGCGCACACCGAGCCACATGAGCGCCACGTTCGCGCCATGCTTGTCCGCCATGCCGACGAGGGCATCGAGCTGGAGCTGCGCGTGGTCCACCAGCTCCTGTGCTTCGTCGCCGCCGAGCTCGCCCAGGGTGACGCCATGTGGCAGGCGTCGCTCGAGGTCGAAGGCGGCGTAGAAGGCATCGGCGAAGGCTTCCTGGAGGTCGTCCGGATGGACGATTTCGCTGTCATACGGCCCGTACTCGGCCCAGGTCTCGCCCAGCGTGTTCGCCAGGTATTGGTGGAAGATGCGGGTGGTCTCGACGTTCGCGCGCATCATCTCGGCGTCGCTGATCCGGGAATCCGGGCCACCGTGCCATCTCTCCAGCACCGTGTTGCGCCAGCACAGGTGTGTGAGTGCGGCGGGCGCGTAGCGCAGCAGCGTACCCGTGTCGTCGGGGTGTACGCGGTGCTTCAGCAGCGCCTCCCGGAGCAGCGCCTCATCGAACGTGGCGTCGAAGGTGTCCATGCCCTCATCCTGTCCTGACAGACAGACAGACAGACAGACAGAATGCTCAGCGGTTCTCGTTGTCGTACTTCCCGCCCCTGGATCACGCTCGTGTGTGGGGAACCGGCTTCCCCCACGGCTCTGCGGACCGGTCGCAGACAATCCGACCCGGCTGATGGTCGCCGCCGGAATGTTCCCGGAAGCCGGGTACGATCCGCGACCGGCACTGGAGGCGCTTCGGATCCCGGCGCTGGTGCTGCTCGCCGAGTTCGACCGGTCGGCGTCACTCGTCACGAGTGCGGAGCTGTTCGCGCAGTTGCTCGGCGGTTCCGCCCCTGCACCGGTCTGTGTGGTCCCGGGGGCGGACCACTCCTCCTCGGACGCCCAACGGTCTGGTTGCTGCTCCAGGTGCTGGCCCTGGTCATCGTCGGTGCCGCCGTCGGAACGGCGATCACCTGGTGGCGCCACCGCGGCCAGACGACAACGGCCACCCGGATCCGCCTGGGCGCTGTTCTCATCGGCGCGGTCGTCTTCGTACCGTGGGCGGCCTGGTGGGGTCTGTTCACGCTCTGAAGGTGTGGCTGGAGGGCGGCACCCACGATCGGCCTCGGCGGGGCGATCAGGTGGTGTCGCCCTTCGGTGCCAGGAGGGACCGCAGGGGTGTCCAGCCGGTCGGCAGTGGTCCGCGGATGTCCGTGCGTCGCCGGTCCGACTCTGCGGACCACCCTTGGGCGGCGGTGTCGCCGGGCCGGCCCACCGGCCCGCGGGCCACGCGGAAGCCGACGTCCTCGAGCAGCGCGTTCGGCGCGCTGCCCCGACGTACGGACGCGCGGCAGCTCCAGTCAGGGTCGGCCCAGCCGCCACCGCGCAGCGTGCGGTAGTCGAGGTAGCGGGCGGTGTCGGCGTAGTCCCAGCACCACTCCCACACGTTGCCGATCATGTCGAACAGGCCGAAGCCGTTTGGCTGCTTCCCGGCCACCGGCTGTGGGCCGCTCACCTGGTCGGCTGCGGTCCAGCCGATGTCCGGGAGGGCGCCGTACGTCGGTCCCGTGGTGTGGGCGCGGCACGCCCACTCCCACTCGGCCTCGGTGGGCAGGCGGTAGCCGTCGGCGGCGACGTCCCAGGTGACGGCATCCCCGTCGCGCCGGTAGGCCGGGGTCAGGTTCGCAGCCTTCGACGCGGCGTTGCACCACGCGACGGCAGCGAGCCAGGTGATGCCGTGCACCGGGACGTCGTCAGCTTCGTTCGTCGGCCGGCCGGCAGCAGCGACCGCGCGGTACTGCTGCCGGGTCACCGGCGTGACCGACAGCCGGAACGGGGCCAGCTGCACCTGTCGTGACGTGCCGGTCCGTGCATCCCGCATCCGGAGCACGCCGCCGGGGACCGCTGCCCACCGGGATGGGTCATCAAGGAAGTGCCCGGTCATCGTCCCAGCTCTCGCCACAGGACCGCCCACTGCTCCGGACCCACGTCGCGGGGAAGACTGCGTGGACCGAGGTCCGCGGCGGCCAGCGCCCGGTCGGCAACAGGTCGGGTGACGCCGGTGGCACGTTGCAGGATCTGCCCGAAGCTCCTCCCCGCCCCGGTGAACATGTCGCCGACGAACCGCTCGTACGCCTTGCGCTGCGCCGGTGGGACGAGTGCGGTGCGGCGGCGCTCGATCGCGAGGAGACCACCGTCGACACTGGGTCTGGGCCGGAAGCCCGACGAGGGGACCCGGCCGACCAGCCCGAACGAGAACCACGGGGCGGCCTGTGCGGTCATCATCGTGTTTCCTCCGACTCCGGCACGCTTGCGCGCGACCTCCCATTGGGTGAGGAGGTACGCCTGTCGCCACGTGCCCGCGACGAGGAGCCTGCGGAGGATCGGGGTGGTGAGGTGGAAGGGGATGTTCCCGACGACGACGGTGGCGGTCAGCGGGTGCTTCAGGACGTCGGCTCGCTGGACGGTGACTCCGGGCAGTGATCGACGCAAGGACACCACCCGATGCTCGTCGACGTCGATCGCGACCAGGTCGCGACCCAACCCGGCGAGAGGTCTGGTCAGGGCGCCGTCGCCGGCGCCGATCTCGAGGATCGAGCCCTTCGTGCTCGCTACCAGGTCGGTGATCCGGTGGATCGTTGGTTGGTGGTGGAGAAAATTCTGGCCGAGTTCGTGTCGGCCGCCGTGGATTGAACGGGACATGGGTGCGCTCCAAGGATGATGATGGGAGCGCCTCGCCGGCGGAAGTCGTGGGTCAACGATGTGCCGTTCCGAGGCGCAAGGGCCAACTCGGAGACGGCGCGCTGGTGATCGTGAAGTACCGTCGCGCCGTCAGGCGGGACGGCACCGGATCATCATTGCCTGGATACCCATGGCGCCTGTGTACCAGCCCCGGCGCAAAAGGTCAACCGTCAGGCGGAGGTGGCCGCCCCGACCAGGTGCTCGGCCCCGGTGTAGACGTTCATCCGGCCCTCGCGGACGAACCCGGTCAGCATCATGCCGGCATCCTCGGCCAGGTCCACTGCCAGCGACGACGGCGCCGAGATCGCCACCACCGTCGGGATCCCGGCGACCAGCGCCTTCTGGATCAGTTCGAAGGACGTACGGCCCGACAGCACCAGCACGGTGTCGTGCAGCGGCAGCCGGTCCCGCAGCATCGCCCAGCCGATCGCCTTGTCGGCGGCATTGTGGCGCCCGACGTCCTCGCGGGCGACCAGCAGGTCCCCGGCGGTGCTGAAGATCCCGGCGGCGTGCAGGCCACCGGTGCTGGCGAAGTGCTGCTGGGCCTGGTGCAGCCGGTCGGGCAGGCCGGCCAGGACGGCCGGGTCGACCGGCGTACGCCCCGCCGGGAGCGGCCAGGGCGACCGGGTGCGGATCGTCTCGATGGAGGCCTGGCCGCAGACCCCGCACGAGGAGGTGGCCACCGTGGAGCGCCGCGGCTTGGGCAGCGCGACGCCAGGCCGCAGGGCGAGGCTGAGCACGTTGTACGTGTTCACGTCGGTGCCGGTCTCGTCGGACAGCACCGAACCCTCGCAGTAGCGCGCCGTCCGGATGTCCTCGGCCGAGGTGATGACGCCCTCGGACAACAGGAAGCCGTGCACCAGTTCGATGTCGTGGCCGGGGGTGCGCATCGTGACGGCCCACGGCTCGCCGTTGAGCCGGATCTCCAGCGGTTCCTCCACCACCAGCGAATCGATCCGGTTCCGTACGTCCCCGCCGATCTCGATCGTGGTGATCCGGCGGCGTTGTGTCACTCGGCCCATGGTCCCTGCCTCAGCTCAGTCATGCGTCCGACCCCGGCTCGTGGCGCTCGAGCCGGATGAGCACCGACTTCGAGGTCGGGGTGTTCGACCCCAGGGCCGTCGAGTCCAGCGGCACCAGGACGTTCGTCTCCGGGAAGTATGCCGCGGCACAGTCCCGGGCCGTGGGGTAGGCCACGGCCCGGAAGCGTTCGGCTCGCCGCTCCCCGTCGTGCCAGACACTGACCAGGTCGACCAGGTCACCGTCGGCGAAGCCCCGCTCGGCCAGGTCCTCTGGATGCACGAAGACCACCCGGCGCCCCCGGCGGATGCCGCGGTAGCGGTCGTCGAGGCCGTACACGGTGGTGTTGTACTGGTCGTGGGACCGTACGGTCTGCAGGATCAGGTGGCCGGGCGGGCAGTCGATCACCGGCGCGGTGTTGACGGTGAAGTGGGCCCGCCGGTCCGGGGTGGTCCACTGTCGCTCCCGGGGCCCGTTCGGCAGCGCGAAGCCACCGGGGTGGGTGATCCGCCGGTTGTAGTCCCCGAAGCCGGGCACCACCGCCTCGATCCGGTCGCGGATCAACCCATAGTCCGAGCGCAGGGTGTGCCAGGGGATGTCGTCGGCCACCCGGGAGCCGATCTCGGCGACGATCGCCACCTCGGACGGCAGCCCGTGGTGGGTGTGCCGGTGCCCCCGCGAGGCGTGGACCAGGCCCATCGAGTCCTCCACGGTGACGACCTGCTCGCCGCTCTCCTGCAGGTCGACGTCCGTACGGCCCAGGGTCGGCAGGATCAGCGAGCGCCGGCCCGGCACGGCGTGCGAACCGTTCAGCTTGGTCGAGACGTGCACCGTGAGGTCGACTGTACGCATCCCCGCCTCGGTCGCCGCGGTGTCGGGGGTGGCCCGGACGAAGTTGCCGCCCATCCCCATGAAGAACCGCACCCGTCCGGCCCGCATCGCCTCGATCGCCGCCACCACGTCGTGGCCGTCCTCCCGCGGGGGAGCGAAGCCGAACTCGGCGCCCAGCGCCTCCAGGAACGCCGCCGGGGGCCGCTCGTTGATCCCCACCGTGCGGTCGCCCTGGACGTTGGAGTGGCCGCGGACCGGGCAGACGCCGGCGCCCGGACGGCCGATGTTGCCGCGCAGCAGCAGGAAGTTGACGATCTCGCGGATCGTGGGCACCGAGGCGTGGTGCTGGGTCAGGCCCATCGCCCAGCAGACGACCACGGAGCGGGCCTGCTGCACCTCGTCGGCGACGTCCTCGATCGCCTCGCGGTCCAGTCCGGTGGCCCGGAGCACCTCGTCCTGGTCGAGGTCCTGCAGTGATCGCCGCAGGTCGGCGAAGCCGGTGGTGTGCTCGGCGATGAAGTCGGGGTCGATCGCCTCCCGCTCCAGGAGCAGCGCGTTCAGTGCGCGGAACAACCACAGGTCCCCGCCCAGCCGGATCGGCAGGTGCCGGTCGGCCAGTTCGGTGCCGGCCAGGACGCTGCGCCCCTGCGGGTTGCGGAAGGCGATCAGCCCGGCCTCGGGCAGCGGGTTGATCGCGATGATCCGGGCCCCGTTCGCCTTCGCGCGCTCCAGGGAGGACAGCATCCGCGGGTGGTTGGTGCCCGGGTTCTGCCCCGCGATGATGACCAGGTCGGTGGTCTCGAGGTCCTCCAGGGTGACGGTCCCCTTGCCGATCCCGATCGTCTCCTGCAGCGCGACACCGGAGGACTCGTGGCACAGGTTCGAGCAGTCCGGAAGGTTGTTGGTGCCGAGTCGGCGGGCGAGCAGCTGGTAGAGGAACGCCGCCTCGTTGGACGTACGTCCCGAGGTGTAGAAGACCGCCTCGTCCGGGTCGATCCCCGCCAGGTGCTCGGCGACCAGGTCGAAGGCCTCGTGCCAGCCGATCGGCCGGTAGTGGTCGTCCTCGGCGTCCTTGTAGACCGGGGCGACCAGACGGCCCTGCCTGCCGAGCCAGTGGTCCGTACGCCGGTGCAGGTCGGTGACGTCGTGCTCGGCGAAGAACCCAGGGGTGACCGTCTCCGGGGTCGTCTCCTCGGCGACGGCCTTGACCCCGTTCTCGCAGAACTCGACGACGCTGCGATCCGCAGGGTGGGGGTCGGGCCAGGCGCAGCCGGAGCAGTCGAACCCCTTGACCTGGTTGACCAGTGGGAGCGACCGGAGCCCGTCCGCCCGGGCGGCGAACCCCAGGGCCACGGCCACGCCGGTGAGCCCGGCGGCGGCCTCGTGCGGCCGGGACACCCGCAACCGTTCGTCAGTCATGGCCGGAGTCTAGGGACTACCGGGTGCCGGCGGTAGCCCGCCGGCGAGGTCAGCGGGAGTGGTAGAGCAGCCCGGTGATCGCGTCGACGGCCCGGGTCGGCAGGTACTTGGCCGCGGCGATGATCGCGGCGGCCCGCCGGCCCACCGGGTAGCGGGGGCGCGGATTGTCGTCCTGGGCGGCCTCCACGATCACCTCGGACACCCGCGAGGCCGGGACGGCGACGAGGCTGGAGTTCATCGCGCCCAGGGCCCGGCGGGTCGCCTTGGCCTGCTTGGCGTACGGGGTTCCCTTGGAGGCGTTGGCCAGGGACTTCGCCGCGATGGCGTTCCACTCGGTGCGCACCGGCCCCGGCTCGACCAGCACCACGTCGATGCCGAACGGCCTGAGCTCCAGGCGCAGGCAGTCGGAGAGGCCCTCGACGGCGTGCTTGGAGGCGTGGTACCAGCCGCCGTACGGCTCGGCGACGTAGCCGGCGATCGAGGAGACGTTGATGATCCGGCCCCTGCCGGCGGTGCGCATGTGCGGCAGCACCAGCTGCGTCATCCGGGCCAGGCCGAAGACATTCACCTCGAACTGGGCTCGGGCATCCTCCATCGGCACCGTCTCCAGTGCCCCGAAGGCGCCGAATCCGGCGTTGTTGACCAGCAGGTCGATCCGGCCCTGCTCGGTGTTGACCCGGTCGACCAGGTCGCGCATCGAGGCATCGGAGGTCAGGTCGACCTCGCCGACGTGCACCCCGTCCTCGGCGAGCCCGGCCATCCGGTCCGTCCGTCGGGCGGCGGCATAGACCTGGTAGCCCTTGTCGCGCAGGGTGCGGGCGGTGAGCATGCCGATGCCGGAGGAGCCTCCGGTGACGATGGCGACGGGGGCTGCCATGGTGTGTCCTTGCTGTGGAGGGAAAAGATCAGCACCACCCTACGAGGCCGATGGTCCCGGCCCCGTACGCCGTCCGGATCGGCAGGCCCGACCCCGGCTACGCCGACGGCAGTGCCGGCAGGCAGATCTCCGACTCCTGGACCTCGATCGTCGCGGCGGCGTCCTCCTGCATCCCGGCGAACTGGTCGCCGACGATCACCAGCACCCGGTGGTCGGACAGCTTCTCCGGCTCATCGCGCAGTTCGGCATCGGGGAACTGGGCGGCGACCAGCTTGACCTCGGGGGCATCGACGGCGGCGCCGATGACGACCACGGAATCGGTCACCACCTCGTTGGCGTTGCCGACGGAGGTGACGATGAACTGCTGGTTCTCGAGGGCGGTGGCGACCTGACCGGCCAGCCCGCGAGTGGAGCCGGAGTTCTCCACCTCGACCGTCACCTGGCTGGAGTGCAGCGTCCCGTCCTCGATCGGCTGCATGATGCACGGGTCGGGCAGGGCGGCCGGCGGCGGTTTGAGGATCTCACGCCATGCCCAGATGGATCCGACCACCACCAGGCCGACCAGCACGAGCAGCACCAGCGGCGTCCTGATCACCCGCCATACCTTCTGGGCACTCATGGCGGCTCCTCCAGGGGACGACGGAATCGGCAGGAAGCAGAGTCTAACGGTCGGTGGGTCTCTACTTGATCTCCAACACCCGCGCGTGCATCGTCTGGCGTTGCTGCAGGGCTGCCCGCAATGCGCGGTGCAGTCCGTCCTCGAGGTAGAGCTCGCCGTTCCAGGACACCACGTGGGCGAACAGGTCGCCGTAGAACGTGGAGTCCTCCTCCAGGAGTGCTTCGAGGTCCAGGGTCCGCTTGGTCGTCACCAACTGGTCAAGGCGCACCTGGTGCGGCGGAATGGCTGCCCACTGCTTCTGGACGTACCCGTGGTCCGGGTAGGGCCGTCCGTCGCCCACACGCTTGAAAATCACACCCCTACGGTACGTGCACCTCCGGACCGATGTGGCATCGGCCCCGTGGTGGACCCGACACGTTAGGAAGATGTGACCACTCGACTCAGCCCACGAGTTGCTCGGGGCCGATATCGGTGCCGGCCAGGTTGATCCGTACGGCCTCGGGGCTGACCTCGACCGACTGGTACTGCATGGCGCCCAGCTGGGGCAGGGGGTACCCGGCCTCGACCTGGCCCATGACCGGGTCGAGCAACTGCTGGGGGACCGCAGCGCCGCCCACGCTCGCCGTGGCCTGGTCGAGGCTCAGCACCCCGGTGGCCGGGTCGACCTGCGGGGTGCCCTCGACGCTCACCGACAGGTCCTGCCCGAACATGCTGAACGTCCGCGACACCCCCATCCGATCGTCGGCCACGTACGCCAGGTCGACGCCGCTCAGCTCCCGGACGGCGTCCCAGGAGACATCGGCCGCCCCGGTGACCTCGGCCGCCATGAGGTCCTCCCGGGTGCGTACGCCGGTCAGGTCGCGGCCCTCCAGGTTGACATTGCGCAGCGTGACCTTCTTGCCGTCGAGCTTGATGGTGACCTCGTCGGCGGTCAGTCGACCGGTATCCAGTCGGTCATTGCGCATCTGCCACAGGAACCCCCAGCGGGGGAGCGTGACCTGCACTCCGGAGCCGGCCCAGTACTGGGTGACCTTCTGTTCGACTGTGGTCTCGACCCGTTTGCGGGCGACGGTGTCGGCGACGAAGGCCACGGTGGCAAGGACTGCCACCACCAGGGCGAGGGCGACCAGGGCGACGACCAGTTGGACGAGCGGATTCCGGCGACGGCGGGCGTTGGACACGATGACCTCTCGATGGACGGGCGGTTCGGGGTTGACAGTACGACCCGCTGGTGTCTCGGCCCAAGCGTTCCGGAGCACGGATCGCCACCCTTGTGTTAGTTGCATCGAAGACATAATGTGGGTGATGTCAGGGAGGAACGGAGAACCCGGGAGCCCCCGACACCAGAAGAAGACAACGAACGAAGGAGATCACCATGATGGATCGTCAGTCGAACGAGAAGAAGAACCTGGCCCAGATCTGGCGCGACGGCTTCCGCCAGACCGCTGAGGACCAGGCGAAGGCGCAGGAGTACGGCATCGAGTTCTGATCCGCTCCTGAGAGTCCACGGCCAGAGTCGTCCGCGGACCGCCCTCCCCGGCTGGTGCCCCATGGGCCCCGGCCTTTTTTGTGTCCTCGGCCGATCGTCGGGGGAGGACCGGCCGGTGTGGGAATCCGCTAAAGGATCCACGGTCGATTTGGGAAACCTTGAAAACTTCGGCCATTCGATGCCGTGCGGTTGGCGGCACGTAACGTCGGGGTGGAAGTCTCTGTCGGAGACCGCGGCGGGCCGCCCGCCGCACCCGAGGAGGTATTCGTGTTCCAACGCATCGCGATCGTCAATCGGGGCGAGGCAGCCATGCGGCTCATCCACGCCGTCCGCGACCTGAATGCCGAGCGACCCGATACGGCGCCGATCGTCACCATTGCGCTGTACACGGACGCCGAGCGTACGGCGATGTTCGCCCGCGAGGCGGACGAAGCGTACCCGTTGGGCCCGGCCGCCGCACGGCCGTACCTGAACCACGAGCTGCTGGCACAGGCGCTGCGCGAGGTCCGTGCCGACGCCGTCTGGGTGGGCTGGGGCTTCGTGGCCGAGGACGCCGCTTTCGCGGATCTGGTCGAGAGCCTGGGCGTGACCTTCATCGGGCCGAGTGGGCAAGCGATGCGCCGGCTCGGGGACAAGATCGGAAGCAAGCTGATCGCCGAGGAGGTCGGCGTCCCGGTCGCGCCGTGGTCCCGTGGCGGCGTCGACACGCTCGACGAGGCGCTGGCGTCGGCCGAACGGATCGGCTACCCGCTGATGCTCAAGGCGACGGCGGGCGGCGGCGGTCGCGGTATCCGCAAGGTCGAGACCGCCGAGGACCTGGTGGAGGCCTACCAGCGCACCCGCGACGAGGCTGAGCGCGCGTTCGGTTCGGGCGTGGTGTTCCTGGAGAAGCTGGTCAGCGGCGCCCGTCACGTCGAGGTCCAGGTGATCGCCGACGGGTGGGGAACCGCCTGGGCGATCGGCGTCCGCGACTGCTCGGTGCAGCGGCGCAACCAGAAGGTGATCGAGGAGTCGGCCTCCCCCCTGCTGGCCGCCGACCAGACCGACGAGCTGAAGGCGGCCGCCGAGCGGCTCGCCCTCGCGGTCGACTACAAGGGCGCCGGCACAGTGGAGTTCCTGTACCAGCCGGACGAGCGGCAGTTCGCGTTCCTCGAGGTCAACACCCGGCTGCAGGTCGAGCACCCGATCACCGAGGTGACCAACGGGTTCGACTTGGTCAAGGCCCAGATCCACATCGCTGCCGGGGAATGCCTGACCGATCGCCCGACCGAGTCCGGCCATGCCGTCGAGGCCCGGCTGAACGCGGAGGACCCGGACCGGGACTTCGCCCCCGCCCCGGGCCGCATCGCCCGCCTCGACCTGCCGGCAGGTCCCGGCATCCGGGTCGACACCGGCGTGGCCGAGGGCGACACCATCCCCGCCGACTTCGACTCGATGATCGCCAAGATCATCGCGTACGGGCACACCCGCGACGAGGCGCTGGGGCGCCTGCGCCGGGCGCTGGCCGAGACCACCGTGGTGATCGACGGCGGCGCCACCAACAAGAGTTTCATCCTCGAGCTGCTGGACCGCCCCGAGGTGATCGGCGCACCCGGTGCCACCTGGGCCGACACCGGCTGGATCGACCGCACCCGCGCCGCAGGTGGCCTGCTGGCCGATCGGTACTCCGGCATCGCGCTGGTGGCCGCCGGGATCGAGGCGTACGACGAGGAGGAGGCCGTCGACGTCGCCCGGCTGCTCGAGACCGCCCACGGTGGCCGCCCGCAGCTGCAGCCCTCGCAGGGACGTTCGGTCGAGCTCAAGCTGCGCGGCGTCGTGCATACCGTCACCGTCTGGCGGACGGCCCGGGACCGCTACCGGGTCCGGGCGGGCGACCGGGTCGCCGACGCCCGGCTGGAGCGGCTCGACGACGTCCACGGCCGGATCATCGTCAACGGCGAGAAGTTCCGCCTCGTCACCGCCACCCACGGTCCGGTGCACCTGGTCGAGGTCAACGGTGTCACCCACCGGGTGAGCCGCGACGAGGGCGGCGTGGTCCGCTCGCCGGCGCCCGCGCTGGTCGTCGCGACCCCGGTCGCGGTCGGCGACGTGGTCGAGGCCGGCGCTCCGGTGGTCGTGCTGGAATCGATGAAGATGGAGAACGCCCTGCCCGCGCCGTTCACCGCGCGGGTCAAGGAGCTGCACGTGATGACCGGCAGCCAGGTCGAGAGCATGGCGCCGCTGGTCCGGCTCGAGCCGGTGGGGGAGGGGAACGACGAGGCAGGCACCGCAACCGAGGACGGCGCCGTCGACCTGCCGACCGCCCCGGCCGAGTCCGATCCCACCGTGGTCGCCGACGCGCTGCGGGCGGAGCTGTCGGCGGCGCTGCTCGGCTTCGACGTCGACCCCGACGCCCGGATCCTGCCGCGGTACCTCGAGGCCAGGGAGGCGGCCCGGGTCGCCGGCGCCGACGTCCACACCGGCGAGATCGAGCTGGTCGCCCTCTTCGCCGACCTGGCGGTGCTGGGCCGGAACCGGCCCTTCGATGAGGAGGGAGGCACCGAACTGCGGATCCACTCCGAGCGCGAGCAGTTCCACCAGTACCTGAGGACCCTGGACCCCGCCCGCGCCGGCCTGCCGGAGCGGTTCACCGAGCGGCTGGTCACGGTGCTCGGCCACTACGGCATCGACTCGCTGGACCGGACCCCCGCGCTCGAGTCGGCGGTCGCCCGCATCTTCACTGCGCAGCAGCGCCTGGCCCGTGAGGTCGACGTGGTGATCGCCGTGCTCGAGCGCTGGATCGGCGAGCCGGCGCCGACCAACGGGATCGCGACGACCGCCCGTGCCGAGCTGGAGCGGGTGGTCCGTGCCACCCAGCGGAGGTTCCCGGCGGTCGGTGATCTGGCCCGTTCCGTACGGTTCCGCTGGTTCGACCAGCCGCAGGTGGACGCTGAGCGCGACGTCGTGCTGGCCCACGCCCGCGAGGAGGTCGCCGCCCTGGCGGCCGACCCGCAGGCCGACCACTACACCGAGCGGATCATCGCCCTGGCGGCGGTACCCGAGCGGGTCGTGACGTTCCTGGCCGAACGGCTGGCCCGCGAGGTGCCGGCCCACGAACCGATGCTGGAGGTGCTGATCCGCCGGCGCTACAGCGGCCACGACCTGGCCGAGGTCACCGGGCTCACGGTCGACGACCGGGCGGTGGTGACCGCCCGGTGCGAGCTGGACGGTCAGCCGACCCGCCTGGTCTCGACCCTGGGCCGCGCCGACGAGCTCGCCCCGGACGGCCCGGTCGCCGCGGTGGTCACGGACCTGCTGGCCCGGCGCCGACCCGACGAGGACGCCGCAGTCGGCGTCTACGTGCTCTGGCCACGGGCCATCGACCTGGACGAGGCCAGCGCAGAGCTCGCCCCGGTGCTGTCCGCCTGGAACTGGTCCGGCAGCCTGCGCCGGATCGTGATCGGCCTGTGCACCGCCGAGGGCATGGTCGACTACCTCACCTTCCGCCCGGCCGCGGACGGCGCCCCCGGCGTGGTCGAGGACGCGCGGGTGCGGGGCCTGCACCCGATGGTCTTCCGCAGTCTCGACCTGTGGCGCCTGGAGGGGTTCGACACCACCCGGCTGCCCGCCCCGCGCGGCGTGCTGCTGTTCGACTGCGTGGCCCGGTCCAACCCGGCCGACCGCCGGCTGGTGGCGTTGGCGCAGGTCCGCCAGGTTGCCACCGTCCGGGACGACGAGGGGCGCCTGATCGGCCTGCCGCACGCCGAGCGGGCGGTGGAGAATTGCCTGGAGGCGATCCGCCGCACCCGCACCGCGATGGGCGCGGCCGGTGGCCGACTGGACATGAACCACGTCTGGGTGCGGGTCTGGCCCCCGGTCGACCTCGACCTGCGCGACGTGATGGCGCTGCGGCACAAGATCACCCCGCTCAGCGACGGGACCGGGATCGAGGAGGTCGTCGCGAAGGGCGACTTCGTCCAGCCCGATGGCGGCACGGTGCCGCTGTCGATCCGGTTCCACGCCAAGCCCGGTTCGGGGGTGACCGCGACCGTCGAGCCGCCGGCCAGCGAGCCGCTCAAGCCGATGGACGACTACGCCACCAAGGTGCTGCGCGCGCGGCGCCGTGGCCTGGTCTACCCGTACGAGCTGGCCGGCACGATCGCCGGTGGGAACGGTGCGCTGGTCGAGCTCGATCTGGACGAGTCGGGCACCCGGCTGGTCCCGGTCGACCGGCCGTACGGCCAGAACCGGGCGGGCATCATCTGCGCCCGGGTGACCACCCCCACCCGCCTGCACCCCGAAGGCGTCACCCGGATCCTGCTGTGTGGCGACCCGACCCGCGGGCTGGGTGCCGTGGCCGAGCCCGAGTGCCGCCGGATCATCGCGGCGCTCGACCTGGCCGAGGCGGAGGGCCTGCCCGTGGAGTGGTACACGCTCAGCTCGGGCGCCCGCATCTCGATGGACTCCGGCACCGAGAACATGGACTGGGTCGGTGCGGCCCTGCGCCGGATCGTCGAGTACACCCAGGCCGGCGGCGTCGTCAACGTCGTGGTGGCCGGCATCAACGTCGGCGCCCAGCCGTACTGGAACGCCGAGGCCACCATGCTGATGCACACCAAGGGCATCCTGGTGATGACCCCGGACTCGGCGATGGTGCTGACCGGCAAGCAGTCGCTCGACTTCTCCGGTGGGGTGTCGGCCGAGGACAACTTCGGCATCGGCGGCTACGACCGGGTGATGGGCCCCAACGGGCAGGCCCAGTACTGGGCGCCGGACCTGGGTGCCGCGATCGGCATCGTGCTGGGGCACTACGACACCACGTACGTGGCGCCGGGCGAGTCCGGCCCGCGGGTGGTGGCCACCACCGATCCGGCGGACCGTGACGTGTCGGACTACCCGCACACGTACGGCACCGACTTCGCAACGGTGGGCGAGATCTTCAGCGCCGAGCGCAACCCCGACCGCAAGAAGGGGTTCGACATCCGCACGGTGATCGCCGCCGTCTGCGACCAGGACCACCCGCGGGTGGAGCGCTGGGCCGGGATGGCGGATGCCGACACCGCGGTCGTCATGGACGCCCGCCTGGGTGGACACGCGGTGAGCGTGCTGGGGATCGAGTCCAAGCCGGTGCCGCGCCACGGCTTCCCGCCCACCGATGGGCCGGACACCTACACCGCCGGCACGCTGTTCCCGCGCTCCAGCAAGAAGGCGGCCCGGGCGATCAACGCGGCCTCCGGCAACCGGCCGTTGGTCGTTCTGGCCAACCTGTCCGGCTTCGACGGCTCGCCGGAGTCGATGCGCAACCTGCAGCTGGAGTACGGCGCCGAGATCGGCCGGGCGATCGTCAACTTCGACGGGCCGATCGTCTTCGTCGTGATCTCGCGCTACCACGGCGGCGCGTTCGTGGTGTTCAGCAAGCGGCTGAACGAGAACATGACGGTGCTGGCCCTGGAGGGTTCGTACGCCTCGGTGATCGGTGGCGCGCCCGCCGCGGCCGTGGTGTTCTCCCGGGACGTGGACAAGCGCACGGCCTCCGACCCGCGGGTCGCCGCCCTGGAGGAGCGGCTGCGGTGTGCTGCACCGGCTGAGCGGGCCGAGCTGCAGCTCGAGCTGGCCGACGTCCGCGCGGCCGTCCGCGCCGAGAAGATCAGCGAGGTCGCGGCCGAGTTCGACGGCGTCCACGACATCCACCGCGCGGTCCGGGTGGGGTCGGTGGACCGGGTGATCAGTACCGCCGAGCTGCGGCCGGCGATCATCGCCACGATCGAGGCGTACCGGGCCCAACGGGCCTGAGCGCTACTCCGGCAGGCGGGGGAACCGCCCGCTCCTCCTCCCTTTCGTAGGGGGTGGGAGCGGGCGCATGCTAAGGGCATGAGCGACCGAGAGGACTTCCTGACCTGGGTCAGGACCACGCTGTACCAGGCGGAGCGAGCTCTGCACGACGGTGACGCGTCGCCACGGCGGACGATCTGGTCGCGGAACGAGCCGGTCGGCATCTTCGGGGCCTGGCGCGACGCCTGGGGACCCGACGAGGTGGAGCAGGTGTTCCGGTTCCTGGAGAAGACCCTCTCCGAGTGCACGTCCTACGAGTTCGAGCTGGCGGCGTACGACGTGGTGGGGGACATGGCCTACACCGCCGGCCTCGAGCACATCTCCGCATCGGTCGACGGCCAACCACGCAGCTTCATCCTGCGGGCGACCCAGGTCTACCGCCGGGAGGACGGGGAGTGGCGGGTGGCCCATCGACACGCCACCACGGTGACCGACTGAGCCGCTCTCGTCGGCGACACCGCAGCCGGGAAGGACGACGGGCCCGACGTTCTGGAAGGGGGAGCGGATGGGCTTAGCCTACGAGGGCCGGCGACCGTTCCGTCGCGGCAGAAAGGTCCGCCGTGCTCCAAATCCTGTCCGCGACCGTCCCGATCTTCCTCATCGTCGCCATCGGCTACGTGCTGACCCGACGCGGCATGTTCAAGCGTGCCGACATGACGGTGCTGTCGAAGTACGTCGTCAAGGTGGCCCTGCCCCTGCTGGTCTTCGTGAACGTGTCCGGGCGCAGGGTCGACGAGATCCTCAACCCCACGTACCTGCTCACCTACGCCGGTGCCGCCATGGTGATGTTCGCCCTGGCCTTCGGGTACGCGAGGATCTTCGGGCGGAGCGCGCACCGGGCCACCTTCATGGCGATGGGGATGGCCGGCACCAACAACGGGTTCATCGGCTTCCCGGTCTTCCTCATCCTGTTCGCCGAGATCGCCGGCGCCGCGATCGGCATGGACATGCTGGTCGACAACTTCCTGATCATCCCGCTCACCCTGTTCCTGGCCGAACAGGCGGCCGGCACGGGCAGCCTGCGGGTCCGGATCGTGTCGACCGCCCGCGGCGTGCTGCTGCACCCGATGGTGGTGGCGATCGTGGCGGCCATGGTGCTCAACACGGCCGGGATCACGGTCCCCGATGTCCTCGACCGTACGCTCACCCTGCTGGCTCAGACATCCTCCGGGGTGGCGCTGTTCACGGTCGGCGGCATGCTCGTCGGCCTGCGCCCGAAGGGGATGGTCAGCGACATCGCGGTGACCGTGGTCGGCAAGCTGCTGGTCATGCCCGCGGTGGCGATCGGGCTGGTGGTCGGTCTGGTCACCCTCGGCCTGCCCGACCTGTCGCCGCAGTTCCGTGCGGCCGCCGTGCTCACCTGTGCGCTGCCGACCTACTCCATCCTGCCCGCCCTGGCCGACCCGTACGGCGAGACCGACGTCGCCACCGCCTCGATGATGCTGTCGACGGTGCTGTCGTTCCTCACCCTGACGGGGTGGATGCTGGTGCTGAGTGCTGTCGGCTGGATGTAGTCGAGCCAAGTGGTGTGGCCCAGGTCTCGTCAAGCCGGGGTCGTCGCCCTACGCTGAAAGTGTTTGCCTGCCTCACGTCCTTGGAGGACCAGTGAACATTGGTCGGGCTCTTGTCACTATCGCCGCGAGTATGACGTTCGGGGCCGCACTGACTGCCTGCTCGGGCGGTCCAACCACGCCCACCGGCGGAGACATCCCCGCGACCGTCTGCACCAACCCCGAGGTGTCCACCGAACTGCCGGCGGCGGTCGACCGGCTCACCGACTCCACCACGACCGCGGAGGGTGGTGCGGTCGTCGAGACCTCGTTCCCGACCGCCCAGGGCCTACCGTTCGTCGACGTTCCCACGATCTCCAGCGAGGACGGGAAGCTGAGCACGACCTTCAACGCCTCCACCGCCTCCTACCCGGTCGCCGGCCGGGAGATCTCCGGGCTGACCTACCAGGGGCAATTCATGGGCCCCACCCTGCTGGTGGACCCCGGGGATGCGATCGAGATCACACTACAGAACTCGCTGGATGACGCCACGAACTTCCACGCCCACGGGATGCACACCTCGCCGATCTCGACCTCGGACAACGTGCTGCGGGTGATGGAGGGCGGCACCGACAACCAGGTCATCATCCAGATCCCGGATCAGGTCGCCCCGGGCACGTACTGGTACCACGCCCACCTGCACGGCCTGACCGAGCCACAGGTGATGGGTGGCCTGTCCGGCGCGATCGTCATCTCGGGCCTCAACGACCGACTCCCGGCCGAGCTCACCCAGGTCCCCGACCACCTACTCGCCCTCAAGGACGTGCAGCTGCAGGACAACGCCATTGTGAGCACCAACATTGACTCCAACGCGCCGACCACACGGCTGGTGAACGCCCAGGTCAACCCGGTCATCACCGCCCAGCCCGGCTGCACCCAGCTGCTGCGCCTGGGCAACTTCAGTGCGGACATCTGGTACAACCTGCAGCTCGACGGGGCGCAGTTCTACGTCCTCGCCGAGGACGCCAACGTGGTGACCCGCGTCGAGGCCAGCGACACCCTCCTGCTCCCGCCCGCCAAGCGGTTCGACGTGCTGGTCCGCTGGGACGAGGCCGGCAGCCACCAGCTGAAGACCCTGGCGTACGGCACCGGTCCGGCGGGCGACAGCTACCCCGAACGGGTGCTCGCAACGTTCAACGTGGTCGGGGAGGCGGCACAACCACCGATCCCGAT
This sequence comes from Propionibacteriaceae bacterium, assembly GCA_044508675.1. GTDB lineage: Bacteria > Actinomycetota > Actinomycetes > Propionibacteriales > Propionibacteriaceae > Raineyella. The sequence continues at coordinate 99,400 of JBIQHF010000005.1, forward strand.
GCCGACGACGATGGGGGAGCTGCCCTCGGACCAGGCGCCGGTCATGGACGATGACACGATCGCGGTCGACCGCATCATGGTGTTCAGCGAGGACTCGGACTCGGGGCAGTTCTTCATCAACGGTGAGGCGTTCAGCGACGGCTCCCCCCTGGTCACCGCGAAGCTCGGCACGACCGAGGAATGGACGATCAAGAACGTCACGCAGGAGGAGCATCCGTTCCACATCCACGTCAACGACTTCCAGATCATGTCGATCAACGGCGAGCCGTACAATGCGCTGTCGTTGCAGGACACCGTGCCGCTACCTGTCGACGGGGAGGTGGTGATCCGGATGCGCTTCCTCGACTTCGTCGGCAAGTACGTCTTCCACTGCCACATCCTTGCCCACGAGGACGCGGGCATGATGGCCGTCATTGCGATCACCGAGGACGGCGAACCGCCGTCGGTGCAGCAGCAGGACGACTGGGGCCAGCCGCTGCTGGAGCACCACGGCACGCCGTGACCGCTTCTGGGAGGGGCTCAGGGTGCTCCGGGGGACAACCCTCTGGGCACCGTCCGTGGTGCGCTGACATGGTGGGACACAGCCCGCCGAGGAGCGGGGACAGCACTCGACAAGAAGGTCCATCATGCGTCGTCGTCCATACTCTCTGGCCCTGATCGGGGTCGCCGTCTCCTCCCTGGCCCTGGCCGGCTGCGGTCCGCTGTCGGCCGATTCGGTCACCACCGAGGACCGTGAGGTCGCGGCCGACGTCACCGGCATCGTCCTCAGCGATGCCGGCCGGCTCACTCTCTCCCCCGGCGCCACGGCGTCCCTGTCCGTCACGGCAAGCCCCGACCAGCTCGAGCGGATCAGGACCGAGAGCCGCGACGGCGTCCTGCACCTGGAGCACGAGGGCCGCCGGGTGTGGTTCGGGCGGACCGGCGAGATCACCTACGACGCCCAACTGCCGACCGTGAACAGCCTCCGCGTCCAGGGCTCGGGCGACATCGATGCGACCGTCGACCCTGCCGACACCCTCGAGGTGACGATCGATGGCTCCGGCCACATCCGGATCGAAGGGGTGCAGGCCGGCAACCTCACGGTCAAGGTCTCCGGATCCGGTGACGTCGAGCTCGTCGGGACCGCGGATCGTCTGAGCCTGGAGATCGACGGTTCCGGGGACATCGATGGCACCGAGCTGGTCTCCTCCGACGCGACCGCCACCATCCGGGGCTCGGGCAACATCAACGTGAACGCCACCAACACCCTCGACGCCAGGATCTCCGGTGCCGGGAGCATCTCCCACTCCGGCGGTGCCACGGTGACCAAGACCGTCAACGGCGCCGGCGTCATCAGCGGCAGCTGACCTCCGGGTCCAGTACTCGGGCGCGCCGCGCCTGCCAGCGGCCCCCAGGACTTGAGAAGGTAGGGCATGGACCCGGTCAGGAATCCCTATGTCCCGGGCGCCGGACGCCCCCCGATGGCCCTGGTGGGGCGCGAGGAACAGCTCCGGGCATTCGAGGTCGCCCGCCGACGGGTCGCCTCGGGCCGATCCGCCCAGTCACTGGTGCTGTATGGGCTGCGGGGGGTCGGCAAGACCGTGCTGCTGTCCCGGTTCGCGGGGCTGGCCCGGGACGACGGCTGGCTGGTCGCGCAGATCGAGGGCAACTCCGGCCGGTCGATGCGCGAACTGATCGGCGACGCCTTCCACGACGAACTGGTCGACCTGGCCCGGCCCAGCGCCCCGAAGCGGATCCTCAAAGCACTGAAGACCATCCTGAGCTTCAAGGCCTCGTACGATACCTCCGGGACCTGGAGCTTCGGGCTCGACCTGGGGGACCAGCCCGGCGGTGGTGCCGACACGGGGGAGTTCGAGGCCGACCTCGCCAAGCTGCTCCGTGACCTGGCCGGCGCGGCCGAGGAACAGGGGCGGGGCGTGCTCCTGGTGGTCGACGAGGCCCAGGACCTGATCTCTGACGAGATGGTCGCGCTCTGCTCGATCGTGCACGCGGCCAACCAACGCTCCGATCGTCTCCTGGTCGCCATGGCCGGGCTGCCCAACCTGCCCCGCAGGCTCAGCGTCGCCAAGTCGTACGCCGAGCGGCTCTTCTGGTACAGCTCGATCGGGCCACTGGAGCGCGGTCATGCGGAGGCCGCCCTGGTCGACCCGGCCCGGGTCGAAGGGGTGGCGTTCACCGACGGGGCGCTGTCGCGGCTGGTCGACGCGGCCGACGGCTACCCGTACTTCCTGCAGCAGTACGGGCAGGACACCTGGAATGCGGCCGCCGGAAGCCCGATCACGATCGGGGCCGCCGAGACCGGGATCCGGGAGGGCAGGCTCGCGCTCGACCTCGGCTTCTTCCGCGCCCGCTGGGACCGGACGACCGCGGTAGAGCGTGACTACCTGCGCGCCATGGCGGTCGACGGTGAGGCCGGCAGCCTGTCGGCCACCGTGGCGGCCCGCCTGGGCCGTACGGCCACCGCCTTGGGCTCGGTGCGGACCCAGTTGATCAACAAGGGGCTGATCTACGCGCCCGAGCACGCCGGCGTCGCGTTCACCGTGCCGACGATGGCCGACTTCGTGAACCGCCAGTCCGATTGAGCCGGGTCCGAGTTTGAGCCCGGTTCGAGCGACCGCAGAGCCGGCCCTGAAACGACGGATCCCGCTCCCTGGTGAGGGAGCGGGATCCGCGATGGCGGAGGATACGAGATTCGAACTCGTGAGGGCGTGAACCCAACCCGCTTTCCAAGCGAGCGCCATAGGCCTCTAGGCGAATCCTCCGTCGGTAGACTTTACACGAACTGGGCGGTTGGGCAAATTCGGTGCCGATGCGGGGTGGGCGGCGATGCTCCCGAACAGGCGGTCGGCTGGTCGCGCGGTCAACTGGCGTACGGTCCATCGGTCGCGTGGTCACCACTCGCGCCCTCGACCAGGTGGTTGTCTCCCAAACTTCCATAGGTTCCCCCTATGGAAGTTTGGTGCCGGGCAACTTCCACATCTCGGGGTGGCCTCCGGGGGCCCGGGCCTGACCAAGGCCAGAGTAGATCCGCCGCGCTTTCGTACAGACGCCGCCGCTGTACGGGTAGCGGATCCCTGGAAACGCGGCGGATCCGGTGAGGCTCCGGGGCCGGTGGTCGGCCACCAACGTTTCATAGGAGCAACCTATGGAAATTTCTCGAGTATCCACCCGGAAGCGTCGACGGCAGGCGGCCCGGTGGACGTCCGCGTCGAGCTCCGGAGTTGGGGTCCTCGGCCGCAATCATCTACACTGAGACAAGGTCCCCCGTGTGGCGTTACCTCGCCCAACTCCCCCAGGGTCGGAAGGCAGCAAGGGTAAGTGAGCTCTGTCGGGTGCGCGGGGGGCCCCTTTCTTTCAAGCCGGGTCGCGCGCGACCCGGCTTGCTATTTCTCGCGGGCCGACCGGCTTTCGGGAGTCAAGAGGCCGGTGAAACGTCAGCGGCACCACATAGGGTGGCCACGTGGACGACGATGACGAGCTCGAGCCGTGGGAGGACGACGGTGCTGACCTCCCCGACGATGGTGGGGCCGGCGACCTCGTGATCGAGGACGACCCCGAAATGGACGCCCCCGCCCCCGAGGCGGCCCCCCGGAGCAGCGAGGGACCGGGGGAGCGATCCGTCGCGGTGGCTGAGGTGCCACCCGCCCCGTTGGCGCTCTACCGCCGGTACCGTCCCGACACCTTCGCCGGGGTCATCGGCCAGGAACATGTCACCGGACCGTTGCAGCGAGCCCTGCAGCACAACCGGGCCAACCACGCCTACCTGTTCTCCGGCCCCCGTGGCTGTGGCAAGACCACGTCGGCACGGATCCTCGCCCGGGCACTGAACTGCGAGAACGGTCCGGCGGCCGAGCCCTGTGGCCACTGCACGTCCTGCCGGGAGCTGGCGACGGGCGGGCCGGGCTCGATCGACGTGATCGAGATCGACGCGGCTTCCCACGGTGGCGTCGACGACGCCCGGGACCTGCGGGAGAAGGCCTACTTCGCCCCGGTGAACAGCCGCTACAAGATCTACATCATCGACGAGGCCCACATGGTCACGACGCAGGGCTTCAACGCCCTGCTGAAGCTGGTCGAGGAGCCGCCGCCGCACGTCAAGTTCATTTTCGCGACCACCGAGCCGGACAAGGTGATCGGCACCATCCGGTCGCGTACGCACCACTACCCGTTCCGACTGGTGCCGCCCAAGGTGCTGGGCCAGTACCTGGCCACCATCTGTGCGGAGGAGGGGATCGTCACCGAGGCAGGGGTCCTGCCGCTGGTCGTCCGGGCCGGCGGCGGCTCGGTGCGTGACTCCCTGTCCGTGCTGGACCAACTGCTCGGCGGCGCCTCCGAGCAGGGCGTGACGTACGAGCATGCCACCGGTCTGCTGGGCTACACGCCCGAACACCTGCTGGACGACATGATGAGCGCGTTCGCGGCCGGTGACGGTGCGGGCGTCTTCTCGGTCGTGGAGAAGGTGATCGAGGCCGGCAAGGACCCGCGACGCTTCGCCGAGGACCTGCTGCAGCGGTTGCGGGACCTGGTGGTCGTCGCCGCCGTTCCCGACGCGCTCAGCACCGGCCTGGTGGAGGTCACGCCCGGGCAGGCGGAGGCGTACGCCACCCAGGCCACCGAGATGGGCCTGGGTGAGTTGACTCGGGCGGCGGACGTGATCGCCGAGGGCCTGACCCAGATGCGTGGCACCACCTCTCCGCGGCTCCACCTGGAACTGATGTGCGCCCGGGTCCTGCTCCCGGGCGCCGACGTGGCCGAGCGCGGCACGCACGCCCGGCTCGACCGGATCGAACGCCGCCTGAACCTGGGTGGACTCGATACCGGGGTGCCGGTCGCCGAGGTCCCCGTCGGCCCCGCTGCCGGCCCCGACCTCCCCGCTGCCCAAGGCCAGCGTCCCCGCGGTACGTCGCCCGGCTCCGCGCCGGCCCAAGGGCGCCCGGTGCGCCCACCGCGTCCTGATCGTCCGCGCCCCGCGCCCACGGCACAGCCGGCACCCCAGACACAGCCGGGACCGCAGGCACCTCCGGCACCCCAGGCACCTCCGGCACCCCAGGCACCTCCGGCACCCCAGGCACCTCCGGCACCCCAGGCGCCGGCCGAGCCCCGAGCGGGTCAGCGGGCACCTCGCCCCGAGCGTCCCGATGTCGGCGCGCTCACCACCCAGATCGCTCTTGACCGGTGGGACGAGCTCATGGCCGCGGTCGGGCGCCGTCGCATGTTCACCAAGGTGCTGCTGGAGGGCAACGCGGCCGTCGTCTCCCTGGTCGGCGGCGTGCTCACCCTCGCCTTCAACTCTCCGGGCGCCCGGGCAAGCTTCGAACGCCCGCGCGAGCGCGGCGGGTTCATGGAGGCACTGACCGAGGTGTTCGGTGTGGTGCTGCAGGTGGACACCATCGTCGACCCCGATGCGGGGCGTCACGGCCGGGGCGGCCGGGGCTCGGGTCCGTCCGGTCCCGGCGGGCCACAACATCCGGCAGACGCACCGCCGTCCCGTTCCGCAGGTGCACCGCAGCAGCCCCCGGCAGGTGCCGGCCCGCAGGCTGGCTCCGCCAGGGGGCCGGTCGCCCCGCCCGCATCCCGCGTCGCTCCCCAGGCCGCTGCACCCACCCCCGTTGTTGCGACCCCGCCGGCTGCCCCGCCGGCCGCCGCGCCGAGGGACCAGAGCCCGGAGCCGCCTCGCCGACGAGGCACCCGCCGCGGGGAGCCCGTGCCGCCCCCTGCGCGCGACGACGTGCCGCCGCCTCCGGAGCCGCCGGCGGACCCGTGGGACGAGCCGCCGCCCGAGGAGGATCCGTACGTCCCCCGCCAGGTGCAGCAGCCCGCTGGACCGCCGGCGGTCCCGATGGCCTCGCCGGCACCTCCGTCGCGGCCGAGCCGGTACTCGCAGGTGACGGCGGCCCCGCCACCGCCGAAGGACCTGACCCCCGAGGAGGAGGCTGCCGCGTACAGCGACGAGGACGACACGGTGGGGGAGGGCTACGAGAGCGCCGCCGAGCTCCTGACCAACGTCCTCGGCGCCGAACTGCTCCTGGAGGAACAGAAGGACACCGGGCTCACTGCCTAGGTGGACCGACCCGGAACGCAGGGGCAGGGGCCCGGCGCTGGTGGACCAGGGGCTGGAAATGCCGGCGTACGCTGTTGGTATCAACTGGTATCAACAAGGGGGCCCGGCATGGCGCGATCTCCTGATCCGAAGTGCCCGGTGCGCCCGGGGGACAACTGCTCCCTGTGCTACCCGGGTGCGTCCGGTCCCCAGGACTGTGGCCTGGTCTGGTTGGTCCGCGAGGACCCGGAACTGAGCGCCGAGCTCGCACGCCTGAAGGCCGAGCAGGCCAGCGCCTGAAGCCTCAGTCGGGGGCCCCGGCGGTGGGGCTCAGGCGTGCCACGATCTCGGCGGCCGGTGCCTCCCGGAGCTGTTCCCAGCCGGTGCCGGCCCACAGGTTGGTGTGCTGCATGTCCCCGATGTCCGCGGCGGCGCGGCGGATCGGGCCGACCAGTTGGTTCACGGCCGGGTAGGAGGCGGGAGCCAGCGCGTCGAACGCGTCGATGAAGGCGTTGTGCAGGCTCCGGGCCCACCGGCCGGAGAAGCAGCGGGTCAGCGTGGTCCGGGTGAAGACGGGGTGCTGGAGCGCCGCCCGACAGGTCGGGTGCGTGCCGGCCTCCGGGGTGAGCAGGAACGCGGTCCCCAGTTGGGCGGCGGAGGCGCCGGCCGTCAGGACCTCACGTACGTCCTCGGCCGTGGCCAGCCCACCCGCGGCCAACAACGGCACCGACACCGCCGACCGCACCTCGACCAGGAGTTCGCCCAACGGCATGGTGGGAGCCGGGTCCGACGTCCGCCACGTGCCTTGGTGGCCGCCGGCCTCAGGCCCCTGGACAACCAGGGCATCCATCCCCGCGGCCACCGCGGCGCGGGCATCGGCCGCCGATGTCACGGTGGCGACCAGTGAGGAGTCCACCGCGTGCAGTCGCCGCACCGTGCCGGGATCCGGCAGGCCGAACGTGAACGAGACCACCGGGACCGGCTGGTCGACGAGCAGGTCGACCTTCGCCGGCCAGGCATCATCGTCCGGGTGCGGGAGGGGGAGCGTGTCGAGGCCGAGCTGGGTGGCGACCGGCAGCAGCGCCTGGCGGTAGGCCGCCAGCGGGTCCGGGTCGATCGGGTCGGTGTCGGGGACGAACAGATTGACTCCGAACAGGTCGGCGCCGGCCACCCGTACGGCACTGATCTGCTCGGCCAGCGCGGTGACGGACAGGTAGCCGGCAGACAGGAACCCCAGCCCTCCGGCCTCGCCCACCGCGGTGACCAGGGCGGGGGTCGAGGGCCCGCCGGCCATCGGTGCCGCGATGATCGGGGTGCGCAGGATCGGAAAGCTGCTCATGACCCGAACCTAGGTGAACGGCCTGCCCAGGGGAAGGGGCGACAGGCCACCCGGAGGGGGAGATGGACGGTGGACCGGCTCAGACCGGGTCGGCGATGCGGAGCACTCCGGCACCTTCGATGTCGCCTCGCGCCAGGTACTCGAGTGCCCGGTCGGCCTCCTCGAAGGGGTACTCGTGGGTCGTCGGACGCAGTCCGAGGCGCGCGGCGAGGGTGAGGAACTCCTCGCCGTCGCGGCGGGTGTTCGACTCGACGCTGGTGAGCGACTTCTCGTGGAACAGGTGGCGCTGGTAGTCCAGCGGCGGAACATCGGACATGTGGATGCCGGCACAGGCCACCGTGCCGCCCGGGCCGAGCGCCTCCAGCGCGTACGGCACGATGTCGCCGGCAGGCGCGAAGATGATCGCGGAGTCCAGTGGCACCGGGGGCAGGTCGCGGGCCTCGCCGGCGGAGGCGCAGCCGAGCTGCCGGGCGAACCGGCGGGCGTTCTCGCCGCGGGTCAGCACGTGCACCTCGATGCCCTGGGCGAGGGCCACCTGCGCGGTCAGGTGCGCGCTGCCGCCGAACCCGTACAGTCCCAGGGTCCCGCCGGGCGGTACGGCTGCCCGACGCAGCGCCCGGTAGCCGATGATTCCCGCGCACAGCAGCGGTGCGGCGGTCGCGTCGTCGAAGCCCTCCGGCAACCGGTACGCGAAGCCCTCGGGCACGGTGGTGTACTCGGCGTAGCCGCCGTCGGCGTCCCAGCCGGTGTACTGCGAGGCGGTGCACAGGTTCTCGTGGCCGGTGCGGCAGGCCCGGCACACCCCGCAGGTACTGCGCAGCCATGGCACACCCACCCGCTCGCCCGGGCGGAACCGGCGGGTGCCCGGCCCGGAGTCGACCACCTGGCCGACGATCTCGTGGCCCGGGGTGACCTGCGGCCGGTGCACCGGCAGGTCACCCTCGGTGACGTGGAGGTCGGTCCGGCAGACCCCGCAGGTCAGCACCCGGACCAGGACCTCACCGGGGCCCGGCGTCGGCAACTCCTTCTCGACCAGTTCCAGGGGCCCGCTGGTCAGCGGGCCGGGCGTACGAACCTGCCATGCGCGCATGGTGATCTCGCTTCCTCCGCGGTGGCGGCTGCGGTGGGGACCAGTCCATCACGCTCCGGGCCGGTCGGCCACTGATCCTTGTCCCGGGCGATGGCCGCCCGGATCGGGACGTCAGTGGGGTCGCATACTCTTGGGGCAGCTGACCACCGTGAAAGGAACCCCCAGATGACCGAGGGAATGCCCCAGGGCTTCGACATGAACGCACTCATGCAGCAGGCCACGGCCATGCAGGCGCAAATGCAGCAGGCCCAGGCCGAGCTGGCCGTCACGAACATCTCCGGCACCGCCGGTGGCGGCCTGGTCAAGGTCGTCATGACCGGGGCCGGCGAGGTCACCTCGGTGGAGATCAAGCCGGAAGCGGTCGACCCGGAGGACACCGAGTCCCTCGGTGACCTGATCGTTGCTGCCCTGCGCGATGCCAACAACCAGGCGACCGCACTCGCCCAGGCCAAGCTCGGCCCGCTGGCAGGCGGGGCCGGTCTCGGACTCTGAGTGGCAGCCATCTACGACGGCCCGATCCAGGACCTGATCACCGAGCTCGGTCAGCTTCCCGGGATCGGGCCGAAGTCCGCCCAGCGGATCGCCTTCCACATCATGTCCACCGACAAGGAGGACGTGATGCGGCTGGCCGACGCGCTGGTGCAGGTCAAGGACCGGATCCACTTCTGCACCTCCTGTTTCAACGTCTCCGAGGGCGACACCTGCTCGATCTGCCGTGACCAGCGGCGCGACCGTGCGCTGATCTGCGTGGTCGAGGACGCCAAGGACGTGGTGGCGATCGAGCGGACCCGCGAGTTCCGTGGCCGCTACCACGTGCTCGGTGGGTGCATCAGCCCGGTCAACGGCATGGGCCCCGACCAGCTGCACATTCGCGAGTTGGTCGGGCGGCTCGCCGACGGATCGGTGCAGGAGGTCATCATCGCCACCAACCCGACGATCGAGGGCGAGGCGACCGCAACGTACCTGAGCCGGCTGCTGCTGCCGATGGGGCTGACGGTCTCCCGGCTGGCCAGCGGGCTGCCGGTCGGCGGCGACCTGGAGTACGCCGACGAGGTCACCCTCGGCCGCGCCTTCGAGGGTCGCCGTGCTCTCAGCTGATCCCGTGCCTGACACCGACCGGTTCGCGGCGGTGCGCCTGGTCGCGACCGACCTGGACAACACCCTGCTGCGTACGGACAAGTCGGTCAGTCCCCGCACCGACGCCGCCCTGCGGGCCGCCGCGGCGGCCGGTCTGGTCGTCGTGCCGGTCACCGCACGCCAGCGGGTCGGCGTGCTGGCGGTCGCACCGCAGTTCGTCGAGCTCGCCGAGGCGTTCGGGGGCTGGGCGGTCTGCTCCAACGGCGCCCTGGGCCTGGACCTGACCACCGGCGAGCGGTTGTTCGAGGCCACGATGAGCGTGGAGTCCCAACGCAGCCTCGTCGATCGGCTCAGCGAGGCGGTCGACGACGTACGCTTCTGCGCGGTCCGGGACGGGGGTGACGGATTCCTGGTCGAGGCCGGTTATGCCGAGCTCAGCGCCTGGGCCGACCACAATCGGGACCCGCGGCGGATGCAGGTGGTCGACCGGGCCGGGCTGACCGATGCCCCGAACCTCAAGATGGTCGCCCGCCACCCCGAGCTGACCGCCCGTACCCTGCTGGACACCGTCCGAGACCTGGACCTGCCCGGCGTACAGGCCACCTCCTCGGGCGCACCGTTCCTGGAGTTCTCCGCCGCCGGCATCGACAAGGCGTACGGGCTGCAGCGGCTGGCCGGACACCTCGGGGTGGCCGCGGCCGAGGTCGTCGCCCTCGGGGACGGGCTGAACGATGTGGACATGCTTGCCTGGGCCGGTCGCGGCATCGCCGTGGCGAACGCCGAGCCGGAGCTGCTCGCCGCGGCCGACGAGGTTGCTCCCGGCTGCGACGAGGACGGTTTCGCGTCCGTCCTCACCCGCCTGGTCGCGGAATCCCTCGAGGTGTGACGGCCCCATGACAGCAGCCGGCAACGATAGGCTCCCCCCGCTGTTGCGCCGCATCCTCACCCTGGGCACCGACACCGGTGACCCGCGCGACGACGCCGAACTCGCCCTGGGGATCGTGTTCTTCGTGATGGGGTTCGGGGCGGTCATCCAGGCGCTGCTCGCCATGCCCGCCGGAGCACGATTGTCCAGTGAACCGGCCGTCTACGTGGGGCTGACCCTCGCGATGAGCACGACGGTGGTCGGCTTCTGCATCGCGACGTTCCGGCGCGGGACCCCCTCTGGCGTGCCGTGGGGATGGGCGATGATCGGGCTCACCGTCGGCTCGGCGCCCGTGATGACCGCCATCCTGCCGGAGTCCGAACTGCTCGGCTCCTGGACGGCCTCGGTCTTCGCCTTCAGCCAGTACAGCGTCGTCGTGGCGGGGGCCTGGCTGCGCTCGGTGCGTCGTACGTTCGTGCTCGCCGTGGCGATGGCTGCCAGCTACAGCTGGCTGCTGCTCAACGCCGATGGTCCCTACAGCGAAGTGTCGGTCATGGTGAACGCGCTCAACTACCCGATCTTCGGTCTGGCCGTCTCGCTGGTCTCGCAGTACTGGCGGATCCTCGCCCAACGCTCGTACGACGCCCACCAGGCCACGCTCCGGGCGACCCGGCAGATGGAACTCGACCGCTACCGGCTGGTCGTGCACGACACCAGCGGCATCCTGCGCATGCTCGGTGACGAGGCCACCCCGCCTGAGGTGCTGCCCGCCCTGCGCGAGCAGGCCCTGGGCGAGGCGAACCGGCTGCGCCAGTACCTCGCCGCACCCCCGGCCGGCACCGACCAAGCGGGCGAGGCCGGCCCGGGGCGGATCTGCCTCGGGGACGTCCTTGCGGAGGCCACCCAGGGCTTCACGGACCTGCCCCTGGAGATATCGACCGTGCTGGCCGCCGATGCGGTCCTGGCGGAGGCCGATGCGGTCGCCCTCCAGCGGGCCGTGGTGACGCTGCTGCACAACGTACGGCGCCACGCCCAGGCCTCGACGGTCTGGGTGCATGCCGATGCGGTGGACGGTCGCTGGGAGGTCGTGGTCCGCGACGACGGGGTGGGCTTCACCGCCGACCCGGCGACGTACGGCTTCGGGCTGCGCGAGCAGGTACTGGGTGCCCTGTCGGCACGGGGCATCGCCATCGACATCGACTCGAGTCCCGGCGACGGCTGCGCGGTCACCATGTCGGGCCCGGTGGCGGCCCCGGAAAGGCGGAACGGTGATGGAACCCACTGACCAGGACCCGGGCGACCGGGGGCCGCGGCGGCCCTGCGTGGTGGTCATCGACGACAGCACGCTGGCCCGTGAGGCGTTCGGCTTCGTCCACCGGGGCCTGGAGGTTGTCGGCGCCTGGCCCACGATCGAGCCGCTGCTGGACCAGCGGCCGATCGCCGATCTGGTCGTGCTCGACCTGCACCTGGCGGTCGAGGACCGGCCCGACACCCCCCAGGGGACACGGGCCATCCGGGCGGTGAGGGCCGCCGGCTACCGGATCTGCCTCTACAGCGACGAGGGCCGCCCACTGGTCCTCGCGCAGTGTCTCCAGGCGGGCGCGCAGGCACTGGTGCGCAAGAGCGCCCCGCGGGAACGGGCCGAGGCCGACTTCGTCCGGGCCGCCACAGGTGAGTCCGTGTTGCCACCCTCACTGCTGGGGATCGCCGAACTCCTGGAGCGCCGTGGCGCACTACCGGAACTGACCGAGCGGCAGCGTCAGGTGCTCAGTGCGCGGGCCCGCGGCGAGCGATGGGCCGCGATCGCGAAACGCCTGTTCATCACCGAGCGGGTGGCGCGCGAGCACCTGCAGGCCGTGTCGAACAAGATGTCGGACTACCTGCAGGACGCCTCGCCGGCCGATCTGGAGCGGATGCTCGGTACTGGGCCCGGGGACCTCGTGAACTGAAACCGGCAGCGCCGGTGAGGTCGGCTCCGTCGCGGATTGCTGGGCAGGTCCCCCGGACCTGCTATCCAGCATCCGCGACGCGGCAGAACCTTCGCCCCCCGGTTCGGGTCCTGCCAGATCTCAACCTAGGAGAAGTCAGCGCTGTGCGGAACCCCCGGAAACGGGGGCTCCCCGGTCCCGGCGGCACGCACCCGTACGCCGCCTCCGGGGAAGCGGCGTACGGGCCGGGGTATAGCAGGCGCACGGGCCGAGCGGTCAGTGGGACGGGGGCCGGCTGGCGGCGAACTCCTGGTTCTCCTCGCCCTCCCGGTTCCCCTCGTCGACGTGCAGCGCGACCCCGCGGGTCTCTCGGGTGGTCGAGACCGCGATCAGCGAGATGAGGGTGGCCACGGCGATGTAGACGCCGACGGTCCAGCCGACCGAGAAGCGGTTCAGCAGCATCTGGGCGATCATCGGGGCGAAGGCGCCACCGAGGATGGCTCCCAGTGCGTAGCCGATGGAGACCCCGGAGAACCGGACGCGGGCCGGGAACATCTCGGCGTACAGGGCCGACTGCGGGCCGTACGACAGGCCCAGGCCGACGGTCAGGACGAACAGCGCCGCCACGTACCACCCGATGTTGCCGGTGTCGATCAGGAACCACATCGGGACCGACCACGCCAGCACGATCAGGTAGCCGAGCTGGAACGTACGGATCCGGCCGATCCGGTCCGACAGCCAGCCGCCGACCAGGGTGAAGGCGAGCCAGCCGCCGGAGGCGATCGTGGTGCCGAGCAGGACGGTGGGACGGTCCATGCCCAGCGACTTGATCGCGTACGTGGAGAAGAACGCGATGACGAGGTAGCCGGCGGCGTTGTTGGCGATGAAGATCAGCGCGGCGCGCAGGACGGTCCCGCCGTTCTTCGCGAACAGGGCGCCGAGCGGGGCGGAGGACTCCTTGGCCCGCGTCGCGATCTCGAGGAAGACCGGGGACTCCTCGACGGAGCGGCGGATCAGGTGGCCGACGACGATCATCACGATGGAGAGCAGGAACGGGATGCGCCAGCCCCAGACGTTGAACTGCTCGCCCATGACCTGGGTCAGGAACCACATCGTGATGGTGGCCAGGATCATGCCGGCCGGCACGCCGATCTGGGGGTAGGCGCCGAACAGGCCACGACGGTTCGTGGGGGCGTGCTCCACGGCGAGCAGGGCGGCGCCGCCCCATTCCCCGCCGGCGGAGAAGCCCTGCAGGATGCGCAGGGTGATCAGCAGGAGCGGGGCGATGACGCCGACCTGGGCGTACGTCGGCAGCACCCCGATCAGCGAGGTGGCGGCGCCCATCATGATCAGGGTGGCGACGAGGACCTTCTTGCGGCCGAAGCGGTCGCCCAGGTGGCCGGCGACGATGGCGCCGAGCGGGCGGAACAGGAACGAGATGCCCACCGTCGCGAAGGACAGCACCTGGGCGAGGCCAGGGTTGGTCTGGGCCAGCGGGGCGAGGAAGAGCGGCGCCAGGATGACGCCGGCGGCTTGGGCGTAGATGAAGAAGTCGTACCACTCGATGGTGGTGCCGACCATGGTCGCCAGCATGACGCGGCGTTCGTCTGCGGACAGCGGGGCGGTGGGACGGATGTCACGAGCTTCGGTGGTCGTGGCAACGGACACGTGGTCCTCCTGGTGGGGTGAGAGGGACAACCGGCCGGACGCCAGTTTTACCAACTGAACGTTCGGTTGTGCCACCCTAACCGCTTGCGTGTGATCTGCGCCATACCCAAATCTGATCGACTTTCTTTCTCGGCGACCCGGTGGACCTGCGCCCGGCAGAGTTGGGCTGCGCACCGGCGGCCGTCTAGGATGGGCCCGTCCGCAAGGCGAGGATGGGGCCATCACCCCGGAGCCGCCGGAAGAACAGGCACCGTCGCAGGACGGCGCGCCCCACTAGAACCGGCCGCGGCGAGAACGAAGCGGGTGGGTCCCGTCCCGACGGACCCGCCAAGAAGGGTGGTACCGCGGGTCCGCTCGTCCCTTCCTCCGGCTCGGCCTCCGGCCCGGCCGGTCAGGATCGATCGACGAGGGACGGACATGACGCAGGAGATTCAGACGGACGCACAGGTCGGGCAGCCTGATCGCGTCGCGGCGGTGGCCGCCGAGCAGGGCCACTACGAGGGCGCCTACCACGCAGTGCCGGCGCAGATCGACCTGCCGGCGATGGAGCACCGGATCCTGGACTTCTGGGCCGCCAACGACGTCTTCGCCCGGTCCGAGCAGCGCACCTCCGAGGGGCCGCGGTGGACCTTCTACGAGGGCCCGCCGACCGCCAACGGGATGCCCGGCACCCACCACATCGAGGCGCGGGTGTTCAAGGACGTCTTCCCGCGGTTCCGTACGATGCAGGGCTACTACGTCGAGCGCAAGGCCGGCTGGGACTGCCACGGCCTGCCGGTCGAGCTGGCCGTGGAGAAGGAACTCGGCATCAACGGCAAGCCGCAGATCGAGGAGTACGGCATCGAGGCGTTCAACGCCAAGTGCCGCGAGTCCGTCACCCGCCACGTCGGCGCCTTCGGCGAGCTCACCGACCGGATGGGCTACTGGGTGCACCTGGACGACGCCTACTGGACGATGGACACCTCGTACGTCGAGTCGGTCTGGTGGTCGCTGAAGCAGCTGTTCGACAAGGGCATGCTCTCCCAGGACCAGCGCGTCGCGCCGTACTGCCCCCGCTGCGGGACCACGCTGTCGGACCACGAGCTGGCCCAGGGCTACGAGGACGTCGTCGACACCACCGCGTTCGTCCGCTTCCGGCTGACCTCCGGACCGTACGCCGGTCGCGCCGACCTGGTGGTCTGGACCACCACGCCGTGGACGCTGTTCTCCAACACCACCGTCGCCGTCGGCGCCGACATCACGTACGTGACCGCGACCGACGGGGACAGCACCGTCATCGTCGCCGAGGACAACGTCGGCACCGCGCTCGGCGAGGGCTGGACCGTCCAGGACCGGTTCACCGGCACGGAGATGGAGGGCTGGACCTACCGGCGGCCGTTCGAGGTGGTCGAGCAGCCCGGTACCGCGTTCTTCGTGGTGCTGGAGGACTACGTGGCGACCGGCGAGGGCACCGGCCTGGTCCACCAGGCGATGCCGTTCGGCGAGGACGACTACCGCTCCTCCAAGCGCCATGGCATCGAGTTCGTCAACCCGATCGGTCCCGACGGGCACTTCCACGAGGAGTACGAGCTGGTCGGCGGCCAGTTCTTCAAGGACGCGGACGCGACCGCGCTGGCCGACCTGGCCGAGCGCGGGCTGCTGTTCCGTACGCTCGACCACGAGCACCCCTACCCACACTGCTGGCGCTGCCACACCCCGCTGATGTACTACGCGCAGCCGTCCTGGTACGTGCGGACGACGCAGATCAAGGACGAGCTGCTGCGCGAGAACGAGGGCACCACCTGGTACCCGGAGACGATCAAGTGGGGCCGCTACGGCGACTGGCTGAACAACAACGTCGACTGGGCACTGTCCCGTACCCGCTACTGGGGCACTCCGCTGCCGATCTGGGTCAACGACGTCACCGGCGAGCGGGTGTGCGTCGGGTCGCGCGCCGAGCTCGGCGAGCTGGCCGGCCGTGACCTGTCCGACCTGGACCCGCACCGCCCGTTCATCGACGACGTCACCTTCACCAGGCCCGGTGAGGAGGGGACCTACCGTCGCGTCCCCGAGGTGATCGACGCCTGGTACGACTCCGGCTCGATGCCGTTCGCGCAGTGGGGCTACCCGTACGTGGAGGGCTCGAAGGAGGCGTTCGAGCAGGCGTACCCGGCCGACTTCATCTGTGAGGCGACCGACCAGACCCGGGGCTGGTTCTACTCGCTGATGGCGGTCGGCACCGCCGTGTTCGACCAGTCCTCGTACAAGAACGTGCTCTGCCTGGGGCACATCCTGGCCGAGGACGGCAAGAAGATGTCCAAGCACCTGGGCAACATCCTCGAGCCGATCCCGCTGATGGACAAGCACGGTGCGGATGCGGTGCGCTGGTTCATGGCCGCTTCCGGCTCGCCCTGGGCGGCGCGGCGCGTCGGTGACACGGCGATCCAGGAGATCGTCCGCAAGGTGCTGCTGACCTACTGGAACTCCGCCTCGTTCCTGGCCCTGTATGCCCAGGCCAACGACTGGTCCCCCGAGGCCGCTGACGGCACCCGCACGGACGTGCCGCTGGCCGACCGGCCCGTGCTGGACCGCTGGCTAGTCTCGGAGACCAACCTGCTGGTGCGCCGGGTGACCGAGGCGCTGGAGGTCTTCGACTCCCAGCGGGCCGGCCAGCTGCTCGGTGAGTTCGTCGACAACCTGTCCAACTGGTACGTGCGCCGGTCACGCCGCCGCTTCTGGCGCGGCGAGGACTCCGCGCTGCTCACCCTGCACGACACGATGGACGTGCTGACCCGGCTGCTGGCGCCGATGGTGCCGTTCCTGACCGAGCACGTGTGGCAGCAGCTCGTCGTGCCCGTCGACCGCGACGCCGCCGCGTCGGTGCACCTGGCCGACTGGCCGGTCGTGGACGAGTCTGCGATCGACGAGCACCTGGCCGCGGCGATGGCCCTGACCCGTCGCGTGGTCGAGCTGGGCCGCGGGGCCCGTGCCGAGGCGAAGGCCAAGATCCGCCAGCCGCTGTCGCGCCTGCTGGTCTCCGGCGACTCGTACGCCAGGCTCGACGAGGCCCTGCGCGGCGAGATCGCCGACGAGCTGAACGTGCAGGCGGTGGAGACCTTCGGCTCGGCCGGTGACCTGGTCGACTACTCGGCCAAGGGCAACTTCCGCGCGCTCGGCAAGCGGTTCGGCAAGCAGACCCCGAAGGTCGCCGAGGCGATCGCGGCCGCCGACGCGGCGGAACTGCACGCGGCGCTGGCCCGGGACGGCAAGGCGACGGTCGACTTCGAGGGGGGCACCGCGATCGGGCCCGATGAGGTGATCATCTCCGAGCGCCCCCGCGAGGGCTGGTCGGTGCTCAACGAGCAGGGCGAGACCGTCGCGCTCGACCTGGAGCTCACCCCCGAACTGGTCGCGGCCGGCGTGGCCCGGGACGTGATCCGCGAGGTGCAGGAGGCCCGGAAGAACTCCGGGTTCGAGGTGTCCGATCGGATCACGCTCACCTGGCGCGCCGCCGACTCCGAGGCCGGCGTCCGTACCGCCGAGGCCGTGCGGACCCACCGCGACCTGATCGCCGAGGAGGTGCTGGCCACGGTGATGACCGAGGGCGAGTCGGCCGGCGACGTGTTCACCGTCGAGGAGCTGGGGCTGTCGTTCACGGTGGTCCGACAGGACTGATTCCGGACCGGGAGACGACGAGGGGCGTACGCGATGGTCGCGTACGCCCCTCGTGCGTTCCGTGCGTTCCGTGCTAGCCGTGGGGGTGGTGGGGGCCGCCCGGCAGTTCGGGCTTGGGTGGCTCGTCGTCTCCCGAGTTGGGCTCGTGCTTCGTCTTGTCGTTCTTGAGCACGGCGTCCAGGACCAGGGTGGTGATGAGGGCGCCGCCGATCGCGGCGAACCAGCTCATGCCGAGGAAGATCGCCGACAGGATCGCGATCGGCCAGATCAGTCCTTGGATCGTCTGCAGCGTCGCGCGCGCGGACGGGCTCAGGCCGCCGCCGGAGGACGCCGTGTCGGGCACCTGCCCGTAGTGCTCCGGGACCGCCGGGCCGGTGGGCGCGGCGTACGGCTGCACCTGCCGGGACCCGAAACCGGAGTCGCCCGGCAGGTCGGCGAACAGGGGAGCGAGGTCCTCGGCCGTCTTCGCCCGGAGCGCCTTGTCCATCCGCTCGTTGAACTCGGTCTCGTCGAGCCGGCCGGCCACGTAGTGGTCCGAGAGCCTGTCGACCGCGGCCTGCCGCTCGGCGTCGCCGATGCGTGGCTGGAACGAGGGCTGGTCGTTCGGGTCGCCGGGGTCACTCATGCTGGCCATTATGCCGAGGACCCGGGTGCCGGTTCCTGCCACCCACGCGTCCGGCCGGGCGGGAACGCTTCCGTAGTTTCCCCGGATGCCCGGCAGGTGAGACCTGAATCACTATTGGTGTCACCGAAGCACGCGGCACGGGGCCGGACCACGGCCCCCGATCAGCACCGACCGAGCCGCGTGATGAGACCAGGAATGGAGTACACGCATGTGTGATGTCCCCTGTGACAACGTCGTCACTGCGGAGAACAGGACGAGGTGGGCCGACAGCGATATCGCCGCGCTCGTCGACACGGGCAACGGCCGCCTCGACCCGCGGATCTACACCGACCAGGCCCTCTACGAGCAGGAGCTGGAGCGGATCTTCGCCCGCTCGTGGCTGCTCCTGGGCCACGAGTCGCAGATCGCGAAGCCGGGCGACTACCTGACGAACTACATGGGTGAGGACCCGGTGGTCGTCGCCCGCCAGAAGGACGGCAGCATCCGCGTCTTCCTGAACCAGTGCCGCCACCGTGGCATGCGCATCTGCCGCGCCGACAGCGGGAACGCCAAGTCGTTCACCTGCAGCTACCACGGGTGGGCGTACAACACGGGCGGCGACCTGGTCAGCGTCCCCTTCAAGGACCGAGCCTTCCCCGATCTCGACATGGAGCAGTGGGGTCCCCTGCAGGCGCGGGTGGAGACCTACAAGGGCCTGATCTTCGCCAACTGGGATGCCGACGCCCCGGACCTCGACACCTACCTGGGCGACGCGAAGTTCTACATGGACCACATGCTCGACCGGACCGAGGCGGGCACCGTCGCGATCCCCGGCATCCAGAAGTGGGTCATCCCCTGCAACTGGAAGTTCGCCGCCGAGCAGTTCTGCAGCGACATGTACCACGCGGGAACCGTCTCGCACCTGTCCGGCATCATTGCCGGCCTGCCCGAGGGCATGAACCTGGAGGACCTCGCGCCGCCCACCGAGGGCAAGCAGTTCAGCGCCCCCTGGGGCGGCCACGGCTCCGGCTTCTTCATCGGTGACCCCAACCTGCTGATCGCCATCATGGGCCCGAAGGTCGCCGAGTACTGGACCAAGGGCCCGGCCGCAGAGAAGGCCGCCGAGCGGCTGGGCAGCATCGAGCGTGGTACCGAGCTGATGGTCGAGCACATGACGGTCTTCCCGACCTGCTCGTTCCTGCCCGGCATCAACACCGTTCGGGCCTGGCATCCCCGCGGCCCGCACGAGATCGAGGTCTGGTCGTTCACCGTGGTGGATGCGGATGCGCCGGAGGAGATCAAGGAGGAGTACCGCCTGCAGACGCTGCGCACCTTCTCGGCCGGTGGCGTCTTCGAGCAGGACGACGGGGAGAACTGGGTCGAGATCCAGCACGTGCTGCGTGGGCACAAGGCTCGTAGTCAGTCCTTCAACGCGGAGATGGGGCTGGGCCAGACCACCACCGACGACCCGCTCTACCCCGGCAAGATCAGCTACGTCTACAGCGAAGAAGCGGCCCGCGGGCTGTACACCCAGTGGGGCCGGATGATGTCCTCCCCGACCTGGGCCGACCTGAACCAGACCCGTCCGGCACTCGCCGACCATGCGGCCGTCTGAGCCGTCGGTCACCGCACTGAGCCCGACCCGGACCACGGAGGAACAGACCAATGATTGACCTCAGGACCCCGACCAACCTCTTCGAGACCAAGCCCGCCCCGGTGGAGCCCGTCCTCCAGCAGGAGATCGAGCAGTTCTACTACTGGGAAGCGAAGCTGTTGAACGACCGCCGCTTCGAGGAGTGGTTCGCGCTGTTGGCGCCCGAGATCCACTACTTCATGCCGCTGCGCCGTACGCACATCACCAAGGACGCCGACCTGGAGTACTCCCGGATCGGGGAGTACGCCCACTTCGACGACAACGCGGAGATGATGAAGGGCCGCCTGCGCAAGCTGATGTCGGACGTGAGCTGGTCGGAGAACCCGGCCTCGCGCACCCGGCATCTGATCTCGAACGTGATAGTCGTGCCCGGCCTCGATCCGGACGAGTACCACGTCTCGAACGCCTTCATCGTCTACCGCAACCGCCTGGAGCGCCAGCTCGACATCTTCGGCGGGGAGCGCAAGGACACGCTGCGTCGCACCGACAGCGAGGCCGGCTTCGAGATCGTGGAGCGCACGATCCTGCTCGACCAGAGCACCATCCTGTCCAACAACCTCAGCTTCTTCTTCTAGGAGACAGAGATGTCACTCACCAGAGTCTGCAGTGTCAGCGATGTCCCCTCCGGGGAGATGGCCAGCTTCGAGGGGCCGGACGAGCCGATCCTGGTCGCCAACGTCGACGGGGAGTTCTATGCGGTGCAGGACACCTGCTCGCATGACAAGTGGCTGCTGTCCGACGGTGACCTGGAGGGCGATGTCGTCGAGTGCACCCTCCACTGGGCCAAGTTCTCGGTCCGCACCGGCGAGGTGAAGGCCCTGCCGGCCTGCCTGCCGCTGCGCACGTTCGACGTCACCATCGACGGCGATGACGTGCTGGTGGACCTCAGGGCCAAGGCGGCGGTCTGATGCCTTCCTCGATCGTCCTGGTCGGCGGCGGCGTCGCTGCGGTCACCGCCGCCCAGGAACTGCGTGGGCGCGGGTACGACGGCCGGCTCACCCTCGTCAGTAAGGAGCGCGAGTACCCGTACGACCGCACCGCGCTGTCGAAGGCGATGCTGGTGGGTGACATCTCTGATCCACCGCTGCTGATGCCCGGCCCCCGGTACGACGAGCTCCGGATGATGACGGTGCTCGACCGGGCCGCCGTCGACCTGGATGCCCGGGACAAGGTCGTGGTGCTCGAGGGCGGGGTCCGGTTGTCGGCCGACCGGATCCTGCTGGCCACCGGGGCCCGTCCGCGGGTCCCGCAGGTCCCCGGCGCCGGGCTGGCCGGCGTCACCACCCTGCGGACATCGGACGAGGCCCGGTGGATCCGTCGGACCTGGCAGGCAGGCCAGCACCTCGTCGTCGTCGGCGGTGGGCTGATCGGCTGCGAAGTGGCGACCACCGCCCGCAAGCTCGGGCTCGAGGTCACCATCATCGAGGCCTCCGACGAGCTGCTCCAGCGGGTCGTCGGCCGCCATATCGGAGCCTGGGCCCGGGAACGCCTCCAGGGTCTGGGGGTCGAGGTCCGGCTGCGCACCGGCGTGACCGGGTTCTCCGGGGGGGACCGGATCAGCGCGGTGCGCAGCACCGACGGGCAGCGCATCCGGGCCGACCACGCCATCATCTGCATCGGCGCGGACCCGGACACGGCACTGGCCGAGCAGGCGGGGCTGGCCTGCGACCGCGGCATCATCGTGGACGCCACCGGCCGCGCCTCGGCAGAGGGGATCTTCGCCGCCGGCGACGTGGCCTCCTGGCCGCTGCGTACGGGCGGTCGACGCTGCCTGGAGACCTACCTCAACAGCCAGAAGCAGGCGGTCGCCGCAGCGGCCGCGATGCTGGGGCAAGCCGCCCCGGCCCCACAGGTCCCGCTGTCCTGGACCGAGGTCGCCGGCCACTACCTGCAGATGATCGGCGACATCGATGCCAGCGACGAACTCGTCGTGCGTGGCTCGCTCGACGACGGTTCGGCCCTGCTCCTCGGGCTGGCCGGCGGCCGGGTGGCGGCAGCAGTGTCGGTCGAGTCCCGCCGCGAGTTCGCCCAGGCCGTACGCCTGGTCGAGCGGGGCGTCGAGGTCGGTCGGGACGAACTCGGCGATCCCGAGGTGGCATTGAAGGACCTGGTCAAGCGGGCGGCCCGCGAAACCATCCCCGCCCGGTGATCCGGCCACTGCACCACCACACCAACACTCCACACAACCAGACTTCACCCAACCAGAAGGAACACACCATGGGAATCCAAGGCGAAGTAGCCCTCATCACCGGCGGTGCCGCCGGGCTGGGACGCGCGATCGTGGATCGCTTCATCAACGAGGGCGCCAAGGTCGCGGTCCTGGATCGTTCGGCCGCCGGGCTGGCGTCGCTGCGCGAGCAGTACGGCGACGCGATCGTCGGGATCGAGGGCGACGTCCGCTTCCTCGACAGCCACAAGGAAGCCGTCGCCAGGACCGTCGAGGCGTTCGGCAAGCTGGACGCGCTGATCGGCAACGCCGGCGTCTGGGACTACTCCACCCCGCTGGTCGACATCCCCGACGACCGACTCGAGGACGCCTTCGACGAGATGTTCGCCATCAACGCCAAGGGCTACCTGCTCGGCGCGAAGGCGGCGCTGGAGGCGCTCTACCGGAGCAAGGGCAGCATGACCTTCACGGTCTCCAACGCCGGCTTCTACACCTCCGGCGGTGGCCCCCTCTACACCAGCGCCAAGCACGCCGTGGTGGGCATGATCAAGCAGCTCGGCTACGAGCTCGGCCCGCACATTCGCGTCAACGGCATCGCCCCGGGCGGTATCGGCGGCAGCGATCTGCGCGGCCTCGCGTCCCTGGACCTGCAGGACAAGAGCATCTCGACGATCCCGCTGGGCGACATGCTGGCCGGCATCCTCCCGACCGGCCGGATGGCCACCGCCGAGGAGTACGCCGGGGCGTACGTGTTCTTCGCCACCCGGGCCGACAACGTGCCACTGACCGGCAGCGTGCTCAACTACGACGGCGGCATCGGCGTGCGCGGGTTCACCGACCCGAACCTCGGTGGACGCCTGGACGCACACTTCGCGAAGGAGTCCGTCACCGCCTGAGGCGCAGCACGGATGGACTCACCCGCTGGTGCAGCCCCGTAGGGTTGTCAGCAGGATGGGCTGTTGCTCAGGGACACGTCGAGCAACAGCCCATCCTTCGACTTCGGGTGAGCCGCAGCAGCAGAATCAACGGCGAGGGTGCAGGGGACGAGATGGTGGTCGACACGATGGGCGTACTCCGCGAGAGCGCGGGGATCACGACCACCCTGGCGCTGTCCGATACCGGGGAGCGGGTGGTCGTACGACGCCTGGATCCCTCCCGGACCTGGAACTGGAGCCGGCAGTGGCTCGAGGACGAGCTCGAGGCCATCCGCCGGGCCCGGCTGTCCCACGTAGAGACCACCGAGATCGTCGAGTGGGGCGCGGACCGGGCCAGCCTCACCCGCCGGTACATCGTCGGTCAGGACATCCGCGAATGGTTCGCGCGGGTGCCACGGCCCGCGCCGGCCGGGCAGTTGCAGGTGATGTGCACGCTGTTCGACGTCCTGGCCCAGCTGCACCGCTTGGGCATCGCCCACGGGGGGATCCACCCGTCGAACATCATTATCGAGGACGGGACCGACCACCTGGTCCTCCTCGACGCCGGAGTGACACGGACCCAGCTGGCCGGAGCCCATCCGTTCGAGGGGCCGGAGGCCCGCTACCTGCTCCCGGAGCCTGCGGGACCGGCCCACTCCAGGGCAGGTTTCACCACCGACCTGCATGCCGCGGGCTGGGTGCTCCTGGAGGGCATCGCGGAGGCGAACCACACCTCCAGCGCGCTGCGCCGGAGTAGTCGTCCGGTCCGTACGGTCACCGAGCTCGCCACGCTGCTCGATATCGTCGGCGTGCCCTGCCCCCTGCGCCCGATCTTCCTCGCCCTGCTGAACCCCGGATCGGGGCCCCGCCACGACAGCGCCGAAGAGGTGCTGGCCGCGCTCGAAGCAGTCCTGGCGACCGGTGAGGGTGGGACCGAGACCACCGATGACACCACTGCACCCACGGTCTCGTACGCGGAACCTCCCCTGGTCGGCAGGCAGGACGAGCTGGCCACGCTGATCGCCTGCACGGACGGGGCCCGCCGCTCGTCCGGGACCGTCGCCTGCCTCAGCGGGGCCTCCGGCCTGGGCAAGAGCCGCCTGCTCGACGCCGTCGCCGCCCATGCGGTCGAGAACGGGATGGCCGTGGTGCGGGCCGGGGCCTTCGACCACGCGCCGGCCCGCCCGCTGGGCCTGTTCGCCGGGCCGATCCAGACCCTTCTCGCCCACCTCGCCGACCACCCGTCCGAGGCGGCGCGGGTGCGGGAACAGTTGGGGGACCAGCTGCCCGCCGTCCTGCAGCAGCTGCCGGAGCTGGCCGAGGTGCTCGGGGAGATGTCGGTCGCCCAGCAGCCGGCGACGAACCGTGGCCCCAGTCCGATCTCCGCCGCCCCCACCGCGGTGGCACGCCTCCTGCTCGCCGCCTTCGGCGGGGACCGGCCCGGGCTGGTCATCGTCGATGACTGCCAATGGGCCGACGACCTCAGCTGGCGGGTGATCGCCAAGCTGGCCGCGGCCATCTCGAGCTCCGCCGCCCACGTGTCGCTGATCTGCTCCTACCACCCGCAGGCAGCGACCAACGTGGAGGCGTGGGGGATCGAGGACCTGGCGTGCGTCGACCTCCAGCCGCTGTCGGCCGCCGACACCGAGACGCTGATCCGGTCCTTCGGCGAAGCGATCCCCGACCAGGTGCTCCCGTACGTGCTGCACTCCTCGCGGGGCAATCCACTCGAGACCCTGCTGGCCTTCCAGGCGCTGCTCGACTCCTCGGCGCTGACCCACCGCCCGGACGGCTGGGTCGTCGATGATGCCGCCCTGGCCGAAATGGCCGCACCAGCGGGCCAGCAGCGCACCGCCGCCGTCGAACCGGAACACGTCCCCGGCGGCGCCTTCGTCGCCTTCCGGCTCCAGATGCTGTCGCCGGCGGCCCAGCAGGCACTGCGCCAGGGGGCGGTGCTGGGGCGCCGGTTCGCGCCCGGCCTGCTGTGCCGGGCACTCGGCGCCTCCCCCGCAAAGGTCGCCCCACTCCTCGCCGAGGGGTACGGGCGAGGTTTCGTCCGCAAGGTGGTGGATGCCGACGAGTACGAGTTCACCCACGACCGGTTCCGCGACGGTGTCCTCAGCACGCTCTCCTGTGACGCGCGCCGCGAGCTCCACCTCCGCGCGGCCCGGGCCCTGCAGTCCGACCCCGGCGCGGCCGACTACGACATCGCCTACCACTACGACCGTGCCGGCCATGTCGTCCCCGCCATGCCGTACGCCCTGCGCGCGGGTGAGGCCGGCCTGCGACGCAACGCCCTCGACGTCGCGGAGGACAACTTCCGGATCGCCGCCGCCGGGCTCGCGGCGGGCGAGCCCGACGACACTGCGAGGTTCCGGGTCCACGAGGGCCTGGGCACTGTGCACATGCTGCTTGGCAATTACGATCCCGCGGCGCGTGAACTGAGCCTGGCGTACGAACTGACCGGTACGCGCGTCGCCCCCGAGTCGGCCCGGCTCGCCACACTCCTGGGTGAGCTGGCCTTCAAGACCGGGCGCTTCAACGAGGCCACCCCGTGGATGCATCGCGCCATGGCGGACCTGGGTATCCGCGTCCCCCGAAGCTCGGCGCTGGCAGCGGCCGGCGTGCTCGTGGAGACGGTCCGCCTGGGTCTGGGCTGGTTGCAGCGCCGCGTCCGTCGGCCCCGTACGGAGACCGCCCGGGCCGAGCGGAACCGGCTTGCCGCCAGGATCCACAACCGTCTGGTCTACGAGTGGTGGTTCGTCCGGTCCCCGATCTGGGTGCTCCTGGCCATCGTCCGGGGCCTGCGCTTCGCCGAGGCCTCCGGTAGCATCCGGGAACGCGCCCAGGCGTACTCCAGCGCCGCGCTGATCTCCGGGGTGGCACCGGTGGTCGCCCCGCTCGCCCTGCGGCTGGCCGACCGCTCCCTGCGGCTGCGCCAGCGGGCCGACGAGGGCTGGGGGATCGCCCAGTCGCACCACTTCCGGGGCTTCGTGCTGCACGCCGCACGTCGCTATGAGGAGGCGATTGCGGCGTTCGACACGGCGATCGCCTCCTTCGACATCGTCGGCGACCGCTGGGAACAGGTGGCGGCGATGTGGCAGAAGTCGCTGTGCCTGGCCGCCCTCGGGCGGCTGCACGAGGCGGGGGTGCTGGCCCGGGACACCTTCTGGGAGAGCAAGCGCCGCGGTGACCGGATCGGGACCGGGACCGCGCTCGGGATCTGGGTCCGATGTTCACCCAGGGACGTCGACATGGACACCATCACCAGGGAGTTGCGCCAGACCGATCCGGACGACCACCACACCATGGCGATGCTGCAGGCGGCCCGCGGCTGGCGACTGGTCCACGCGGAGCAGTACGCGCCGGCCCTGGACGCCTTCGAGCAGGCCGAGGAACTGCTCCGCAGCTCCGGGGTCCAGAACCACTTCGTGGCGCCGATCCGGACCCGCCACCTGCAGGTGCTCCGGCTGGCCCGCGAGACCGGACTCCCGGTCTGGACGGCCGAGGGCCGGCTCCAGGTCAGGAACGCCCGGCGGATGCTGGCGAGCAGCCGCTGGTCGATCCTGGTGTTCCGGACCGAACGGCCGGAGGTCCTGCGGGAGCAGGCACTCATGCACTTCGCGCTCGGGCACCGGTGGCGAGGCCGTCGCCTGCTGGGAAGGGCGGCCGGCAGCGCCGCTCGCCACGGCATGGCCGGAGAGCTGACCGCCTGCGCACTCGTCGCCAACCGAGTGGGCCTGGCGCCCCGGCGGGGCCCGCTCGGCTCACTGCCGACGGTGACGCAGGCGTGTCGGCAGTGGGGGATCCGGGTCGATCGCGGGATCGTCGAGGCCGGCGGGACGGGAGCCTTCACCCACCGGGACCCGTCACGACACCAGGCACTGCTGGATGCCGTCGCTGGCATCGTCGGGGCCGATGAGGTGGCGGAGGTGCTCGACCGGTTGCGCGATGCCGTCTTCAGCACGACCACCGCGCGGCGCGTCGAGATCGTCCGTGGACCGGACATCGAGGTGGCCGAATCGGCGTCGGCGGCCCCTGAGAGCCACGGGTCCGGTGGGCCGCCCGAGATGAAGCTCACCGAGCGGAGCCGGCATCCCATCGTCGCCGGTGAGGACGCCGACGCCGATGACGACGCCATGGTCATCGCGGCGTTCCCCACCGGGGAGCGGGACCACCACTCACCGACGGTCGAGGTGCTGGCCGCCCTGGCCGGCGCCTCGATCAGGCACGAGAAGCTGCGTCGGGAGTCGATGGGTGCCATCGTTGCGGTCCAGGAGGCCGAGCGCGGCCGGATCGCCCGGGACCTGCACGACGAGTTCGGCTTCCTGTCGGCCAGCATGATGGACGGTCTGCGCACACTCGAGCATGCGACCGACCCGGCCACCCGCCAGTCCGCGGCCGCGGACCTACGGGCGATCATCCGCCAGGGCGTCCAGGCGGCACGGGCCGTCGCCTGGTCGCTGCGTCCTTCGGGCCTGGAGGACCTGGGGTTCATCGGCTGCGTCGAGCAGTACGTGGATGATTGCCGCCACCTGTACCCGATCCGGATCGAGTTCACGGCGACCGGGCCGGTCCCGGAGGTGTCGGAGTCGGCCGCGATCGCGGTCTTCCGGATCGTGCAGGAGGCGCTGACCAACGTCGGCCGGCACAGTGGGGCGAGCGAGGCGAGCGTCATCGTCGTCTCCAGCCCCGAGAGCGTTCGGGCGGTGATCGAGGACAATGGGATGGGGTTCGACGTCGAACGGGCCGCGCAGGGCACCTCGCTCGGGCTGGTCGGCATGCGCGAGCGTGCCCGGCTGGTCGGCGGGAGGCTGTCGGTCGAGTCCCATGCCGGACTCGGCACGACGATCATGGTGGAGGTGCCGCTCACGCCATGACCAGGATCGTCGTGTGTGATGACCATGGGCTCTTCCGGTCCGGGATCCAGCGGATCCTGGAGGAGACGAGCGAGTTCGACGTCGTGGCCACCGCCTCGTCCGGACAGCAGTTGCTGCCGATCCTGGCCGAGCTGCAGCCGGACCTGTTGGTGCTCGACATCCGGCTGAACGACGCCAACGGATTGGACCTGTTGGAACAGGTCCTGGCGGTGTCCCCGGCCACCCGCGTGGTGATGCTGAGCATGTTCGGTGCCCGAGGCTACATCGAGAAGGCCAAGGCCCGGGGCGCCCGCGGCTACGTCACCAAGGAATGCCTCGACGACGAGCTCATCTCGGTCCTGCAGGCAGTGATGAGGGACGAGGGCTTCGTGTCCTCCCGGCCGGGCGGCGCGGAGGACGCCGCCGCCGGCACCTCGAGGCACGCGAACATCGATGCCCTGTCCTCCAGGGAGCTCGAGGTGATGAAGCTGATCGCTTCAGGCCTGACGAACACCGAGATCGCCGAAGAGCTGACGGTCTCGCCCCGTACGGTCGAGAGCCACCGCGCCAGCATCCAGCGCAAGCTGGAGATCCGCACCCGCGCCGAGTTGGCCCGGATCGCCCGGGACGAGGGCCTGCTGGACTGACCGGGGTCATGGGATCGAGCGTACGATCGTCCCTGGACCTGCCGGCGTCGGGCCGGCGACCCACCGGACCACCTGGAAATGGGTAGAAGGTCTCTGACCGAACTCGGAAAGGATCCTGCTAGCTAATGGAGGCGGGCCTCATGGGGCTACCCCTCCTCGCGCCCGTCGGCCAGACTGGGCGCAACGACGGAGGGAGCGGGACCTTGACCAGTCTGAAGTGGACGACCAGCCTGAAGAGGCCGGCCGACCGGCGCAGCATGACGACCGCTGTGGTGGCAGGGATCGCCGCGGTGCTGCTCGCCGGCTGCACCCCCGGCCAGGGTGCCGCGGGACCGACACCGACCTGGAGCTGCCTGCCCGACGGCACCGATGAGCCCTGCACGGCCGAGAAGGCCCTGGCCCAGGCCGAGGAGGCCGAGGCGAACGAGGCGTACGACGCGGCCATGCTGGCCTACCGGGAGTTCATGGCCGAACGCAACCGGCTGATGATGGAGGGCGGCACGCCTTCCCCCACCCCGGAGATGGAGCGGTTGGCCTCCGGGGAGTACCTGGACAGCATGGGCACGTTCCTCGCCTCGGCTCACGAGGCCGGCCGCCGGACGTCCGGACCGATCGAGGTCACGCTGCTGGAGCCGCTCTCCTACCACGGCGACCAGGTCAAGCTGACCGCCTGCGAGGACGCGCGCGGGGTCTACGTCGTGGACGGCCCGATGTCGGTCCCCGGCCGGCTCGGGGCGGTCACCCTCCTGGTCGAGCGATCGGAGCAGGGATGGAAGATCGCCCAGGGCGCCGATGCTGACCCCTCCCGATGCCCCTGACCCCGGGGCGTACGCGAGGGGCGGGGCGGGTGGGCATGACCATGATCCGCGGGTGAGCCGAGGTGCCGCCAGGCACTAGAGTTGGGCCATCCGAGTGGAAGAAGGAGGCCGCATGCCCCGCATCGTCCAGAAGTACGGCGGATCGTCGGTGGAGGACGCCGACGCGATCAAGCGCGTGGCGCGCCGTGTGCTGGCAGCCAAACAGGCGGGCAACGAGGTCGTCGTGGTGATCTCCGCGATGGGGGACACGACCGATGAACTGATGGACCTGGCGCTGCAGGTCTCGCCGATGCCGAAGGCGCGCGAGCTCGACATGCTGCTGACCACCGGTGAGCGGCAGTCCGCGGCACTGCTGGCGATGGCGCTGTCCGACCTGGGCGCCGAGGCCCGCTCCTACACCGGTTCGCAGGCCGGCGTGATCACCACCGCCCGGCACGGCGACGCCCGGATCATCGACATCACCCCCGGTCGGATCGCGGACGCGCTGGGCGAGGGCAACGTGGTCATCGTCGCCGGCTTCCAGGGCGTCTCCCAGGACACCAAGGACGTCACCACGCTCGGCCGCGGCGCCTCCGACACCACGGCGGTCGCCCTCGCCGCCGCCTTGGAGGCCGACTACTGCGAGATCTACTCCGACGTGGACGGCGTCTTCACCGCCGACCCGCGGATCGTTCCGGCCGCCCGCAGGATCCCCGAGATCTCGTATGAGGAGATGCTCGAGATGGCCGCCAACGGCGCGAAGATCCTGCACCTGCGGTGCGTGGAGTACGCCCGGCGCGAGATGATGCCGGTCCACGTACGGTCCTCGTTCACCGATAACCCCGGCACCTGGGTCAAGCCCCTCAAGGAAGTCAAGAAAGGACCTGGCATGGAGGCAGCACTGATCACCGGCATCGCCCACGAGCGCGGCGAGGCGAAGATCACCGTGGTCGGTGTGCCCGACCAGGTCGGTCGCGCGGCAGCCATCTTCACCGCCCTCGGTGAGGCGGACGTCAACATCGACGTGATCGTGCAGAACGTCTCGCGGGTCGACACCTCCCGCACCGACA
Source organism: Propionibacteriaceae bacterium (assembly GCA_044508675.1). Taxonomy (GTDB): domain Bacteria; phylum Actinomycetota; class Actinomycetes; order Propionibacteriales; family Propionibacteriaceae; genus Raineyella. The sequence goes on from JBIQHF010000005.1 coordinate 129,773, forward strand.
TCTCCTTCACCCTGGCCACCGGGCAGTCCCGTACGGCGATCCAGACCCTGAAGGCCATCCAGGACGAGGTCGGCTTCCAGGAGCTGCTCTACGACGACCAGATCGGCAAGGTCTCCGTGATCGGCGTCGGCATGCGCTCCCATCCGGGCGTCACCGCCAAATTCTTCCAGGCCCTCGCCGACGCCGGGGTCAACATCAGCATGATCTCCACCTCCGAGATCCGGATCTCGGTGGTCGTTGACCAGGACGACGTCAACCAGGCCGTCCGCGCCGCGCACAAGGCATTCGGGCTCGACGCCGAGGGCGAGGCGGTGGTGTACGCGGGCACCGGCCGCTGAGCCGTACGCTCGCTGGACCCGGGCACTACGGGGAGCCGGTCGCGGTGGCGGCCGGCTCCTTGCCATCCGGGGCCGCTCCGGCCATCGCCGCCCGGTACATCTCCCGGGCCTGCTCGTACCCGATCACCCAGCCGGTCTGGCGGATGCTGCGGTAGAAGGGGGTGGTCAGCATCTGGCCCTCGGCGTCGTACACCTCCGGGAAGCCCTGGTCGCGCAGCATCCGGGCCGCGTAGCCGGCCAGGTGTCGGCCCGCCTCGTCGAGGTAGTCCTGCCGGCCGGTGTGCCGGTGCAGCAGGACCAGCGTCTTGATGTACTCCATGCCCCAGAAGCTCCAGATCGAGTCCCCGCCGTACGAGGCCACCGCCAGGCGAACCAGTGGGAACTGCCGGTGCGCGCGGGTGTCCGACTGGTACTTGATCGCGAGCGGCTCGGCGACCCCGGTGGCCCGGATGTGCGCCACCGACCGCTCGAAGTACTCCCGCTCGGCCGGGTCGGCCGGATCCAGGAACCCGGTGGCGAGCACGATCAGCCAGTCCGAGGAGTAGTAGTTGCCCGCCACGGCCTCGGTCGACAGGTCCTCCAGGAAGTGGCCTTGCTCCGGCAGCCAGAACCGGGACAGGATCCGCTCCTTGAGCACGGCGAGGGCCTCGGGGTCGGGGCCGGCCAGGCCCAGGCGCTCGGCCAGCTGGACGGTCTTCCACACGATGACGTTGTCGTAGAACGCCGAGGAGCGCTGGGTGATGTCCTTGGCCCCCGACAACACCAGGTCGGTGCGCACCAGCCCGGTGACCGGATCGAGCACCACCTCCAGGTAGCGTCGGTAGTGGCGTTCCAGCAAGGGCCCGTACGTCTCCAGCAACTCCTCGGCTGCGGCGACGGTGTCGAGCGGATGGACGTCCGGGGCGTACGACGCCGGCCGGCCCGGCTCGAGCCCGGCCAGTGCGGCGAGGGCGTACAGCATGCCGTAGAGCGTGTCGGAGGGGTAGGCGTAGATGTTGACGCAGGTGGCGGAGCGCCGCCCGGTCGCCACGATGGTGGTGGTCAGCTCGGGCTGCTGGGCGAAGACGCCGAGCGCGTAGCCGAGGGTCTGCAGGTAGACGAGCTCCCGGTCCTGCCAGTCGGTGCTGGAGCCGGGGATCGCCCGATCCAGCATCGGGTAGTAGAACACGCCGAGGTTGCGGACGTACAGGGCGGTGAACTGGTCCCCGGAGATCAGCAGCAGCCGTTCGGGATCGAAGCGCAGGGCATGGATGTCGGCGATGATGCCGTTGATGGTGCCGGACCGGGACCGGGGGCTGCTCAGGTAGCGGGCGCCGAGGACGTTGACCGCGCACGAGTAGTACGCCAGCAGGCGGAAGACCGGGTGCTGGCGCAGGCCCAGGTCGGTGTTGGCGTCGCTGGTCTCGAGTCCGTCCCGGCCGAAGCGTGCCGAGTATGTGCCGCGGACGATCGTGAACCGGGTGAACGGGTTCGTGACGTAGGCGAAGGCGAGCGAGCCCAGGGCGAGGGCGCTCGACACCCCGGCCAGCAGGGGCACGGGCAGGCGACTGGACACGGCAGCAACCTCGGGTGGGAGGCAACAGGGGACACCCCCAGCGTACGACCCCGCCGGGTCTCTCCGGGCGGGGCCGGATCGGCGCCCGGCACGCGGTAGGGTGCGGCGGACGACAGCGATCAGGCCACGACCAGGACGAGGAGGTCAGGACGGTGACCGACGCGGACGCGGTGGCGGGCCCCGGGTTCCAGCGGGGCCTGAAGGACAGCACACCGATCGCCCTGGGCTACTTCACCATCTCCATCGCCTTCGGGCTCTACTGCGCCCAGGGCGGCATCAGCCCCTGGGTCGCCGGGATGATGGCGCTGACCAACCTGTCGTCGTCGGGCCAGTTCGCCGGCCTCAATGTCATCCTGGCCGGCGGCGCCCTGGTGCAGCTGGGGATCACCGTCGCGCTGGTGAACCTGCGCTACCTCCTGATGTCGTTCTCGCTGTCCCAGCGCCTGCCCCCGGGCATCGGCGTGTTGCAACGGATGGTGATGGCGTACGGGGTGACCGACGAGATCTATGCCCTGGCGATGGCCCAGCCGGTGGTCGGCTTCGGCTACTTCACCGGCCTGATGGTGCTGCCGGTGGTCGGCTGGACCTCCGGGACCCTGTTCGGTGCGTTCGTCGGCTCGGTACTGCCGGCCTCCCTGCACAGCGCGATGGGGGTGCTGCTGTACGCGATGTTCGTGGCGATCGTGGTGCCGCCCGCCAAGTCCTCGCGTGCCATCCGCGTCGTGGTGCTGGTCGCCGCGGTGGTCAGCACCCTGCTGTTCGTCGTGCCGGGCGTACGCGACCTGCAGGTCGGCTGGCGGATCATCATCGCGACCTTGGCCGCGGCGGGGCTGGGCGCCACCCTGTTCCCGGTGCCCGGACTGGGGGCCCCGCCGGCACCTGCGGCCGGAGCGGAGGGCCGATGACCTACCTGGCCGCTTCGATCCTGGTGATGGCCCTGGTGACCTACGCGCTGCGGGTGGTGCCGCTGGTGCTGGTGCGGCGCCGGATCACCCAGCCGTGGGTACTGTCGTTCCTGCACTACGTGCCGTACGCGGTGCTGACCGCGATGACCATCCCGGCGATCCTGTTCGCCACCAGCATGTGGCTGTCGGGGCTGGTGGGGCTGCTGGTCGCCATCGTACTGGCGGTGCGGGGCCGTTCCCTGATGGTGGTGGCGATCGCCGCCGCCACCGCGGTGTGGCTGACAGAGTTCGTCGCCGGCCTGGTCTGAGACTGTGGAGGTCGTGTGACCCGGTGCCGCTTCAGGAGACGGTGGCTTCTTCGAACGGCTTGTCGGACGTGTCCGGCTCGGCGCCGGCAGCGGTCGGGTCCTTGCGGAAGCGGTGGATCGACCAGGCGACGGTGGCGGCCCAGGCCAGCAGGATCACGAGGTAGGCCGGAAGGGTGGCCGTGGGCGGGGCGTCGAAGGCACGCAGCAGGGTGCGGGTGTTGGTCAGGATGATGATGCCACCGACCAGCACCCCCAGTACCTGGGCGGGGACCCGGCTGACCAGCCAGGCGGCCAGGGGGGCGGCGAACAGGCCGCCGACCAGCAGGGCGATGACGATCCCGAAGTCGATCCCGGCGGTGCCGAGCCCGATGAGGAAGCCGATGCTGGCGGCGAGCGACACCAGGAACTCGGAGGTGTCCACCGAGCCGATCACGGTCCGCGGGGAGGTCTTGGCGGCACTGAGCAGCGAGGTCGTGGTGACCGGACCCCAGCCGCCACCACCGGTGGCATCGACGAAGCCGCCGACCAGGCCGAGCGGGGCCAGGAAGCGCTTGCGGTGCGGGGAGCGGCGCGCCGCCGCCACCTGCGGCGGGCGGATCGCGAAGCGGAGCAGGATGTAGACGCCCAGGCCGCCGAGGATCACGGCCATCACCGGCTTCGCGAGCTCGGTCGACAGCTGCGACAGCACGGTGGCGCCGAGGAAGGCGCCGATGGCGCCCGGGATGCCGATCCGGGCCACCAACCGCCAGTCGGTGTTGCCGAGCTTCCAGTGCGAGGCACCGGAGGCCAGCGTGGTGCCGATCTCGGCCAGGTGCACCGAAGCGGAGGCCGCGGCCGGTGTCAGGCCCACCATCAGCAGCAGTGTGCTCGAGGTGACGCCGTAGGCCATGCCCAGGGAACCGTCGATCAGTTGCGCGGCGAACCCGACGAGGGCCAGCATGACGAGTTTTCTCATTGAGGTCTCTCCCTGGGGGCGGCGGTAGCTCGGCAGGAGCGCGTGGAGCCCGGAGGGGCTGCGCACCGTTGCAGCGTAGCAATCTCCCACCTAGTAGGCAGGATTACTCTGCAATGATGGTGAGCTTATGTGGTTGATAAGTCTTTGTGAAGTCGGGGGCTGGGTGGCGTGCCATCCGGCAGGACGGCGGTCCGACGGGTCCGCCACGGCGCTGGTGGCGGTCCGGCCTGCTGGGGCATCATCGGCAGCGTCATCATTCCCGTCGGAAGTGAGCACCATGTCCACGTACGAGACCATCCTGGTGGAGACCCGGGGCCGAGTCGGCCTGATCACGCTGAACCGTCCGAAGGCGCTCAATGCCCTCAATGACGCCACGATGCGCGAGGTCGTCGCCGCCGCCGGGGAGTTCGACCACGACCCGGCGATCGGCGCCATCGTACTGACCGGCTCGGCGAAGGCCTTCGCCGCCGGGGCTGACATCAAGGAGATGGCCGAGAAGTCCGCGGTCGACATGTTCGTCGCCGACTGGTTCGCCGGCTGGGAGGCGCTGACCCGGGTCCGGACGCCACTGGTCGCCGCAGTGTCGGGCTACGCCCTCGGTGGTGGGTGCGAGCTGGCCATGACGTGCGACATGATCATCGCCGCCGACACCGCGAACTTCGGCCAGCCGGAGATCAACCTGGGCGTCATTCCGGGGATGGGCGGTTCGCAGCGCCTCACCCGGGCGATCGGCAAGGCCAAGGCGATGGACCTGATCCTGACCGGCCGGATGATCGATGCCGAGGAGGCCGAACGCTGCGGGCTGGTCTCGCGCGTCGTCCCCGCCGACGACCTGCTCGACCGGACCCTGGAGATCGCCACCCAGATCGCCTCCCGCTCCCTGGTCGCGACCATGGCCGCCAAGGAGGCCGTCAACGCGGCCTTCGAGACGACCCTGGAGCAAGGCGTACGCCACGAGCGACGCCTCTTCCACGGCCTGTTCGCCGGCGAGGACCAGAAGGAAGGGATGGCTGCGTTCGTCGAGAAGCGCCAGCCCGCCTTCCGGCACCGCTGACCGGCCCCACCTGGCGGCGGCTACTGTCCGGAGGCGATCGGCTTGACGGCCTCGATGGTCGCGGACACCACGTAGTCGGTGACGTTGCGGCCGGGTGCCCACTGCTCGATGAAGGTCTTGCTCTCGTCCTTGGGGGCGATGCGGATGTCCTCGAAACCGGCCTCGGCCATGATCGACCCCAGTTCGGAGATGGGGGAGGCTCCCGCCACGCAACCGCTGTAGAGGCTGAGGTCGCCCCGGATCTCGTCGGGCAGGCCGGCGAAGGCGACGACGTCGGAGACGGCGAGACGGCCGCCCGGGCGCAGCACCCGGAACGCCTCGCGGAAGACGGCGGGCTTGTCGGGCGACAGGTTGATGACGCAGTTCGAGATGATCACGTCAACGATGGAGTCGGCAACGGGGAGGTTCTCGATCTCGCCGAGGCGGAACTCCACGTTGCGGTAGCCGCCGGTCTCGGCATTGGCGCGCGCCTTGCTGACCATTGCCGGGGTCATGTCGACCCCGAAGACCCGACCGTGTGCCTGGACCGCGGCCGCGGCGAGGAAGGCGTCGAAGCCGGCGCCGCTACCGAGGTCGAGCACCGTCTCACCGGGCTGCAGGGAGGCGATGGCGCCTGGGTTCCCGCAGCCGAGCCCGAGGTCGGCCCCCTCGGGCACCGACACCAGGTCCTGGGGGGAGTAGCCGAGCTGGCCGGAGCCGATCGTGACGGGCGCTGAGGGGGTGCAGCAGGAGGATGCTGCGGGCCCGCAGCAGCCAGCGGGTTCACTGAGCGCGATCTGGCTGTAGGTGTCGCGGACGGCCGCGCGGACCTGCTCGTTGGTGGTCTGGCTCATGGCGCTCCTCAGCAGCAGGCGTTGATATGGAGGACCCGGGCGATCGCGTGGATCGCCTCGGGGACGACGTGGTGGTGGACGCTCATGCCGTGTCGCTCCCTGGTCACCAGTCCCGCGGCCTCGAGGGTCTTGAGGTGGTGGCTGACGGTGGGATCCGACAGCCCCACCTGCCGGGCGAGTTCACCGGTGGAGGCCGCCTGGCCCGGCTGGCCGAGCAGGTAGCTGACCAGGCGCAGGCGGGTCGGCTCCGCCAGGGCCTTGAGGCGTACGGCCAGCTCCACCGCGTCCTCGGCGGATAGCGGCCGACCCGCATCCAGGGGGGCGCAGCAGATCGGGGAGGTGTCTGCCAGCAGGGGCAGTGGTGTGGGCATGCCCCACATCATGCCACCATTTCGACATACGTCAAATACCTGGGATGCTCGGGTATCACAGCTGATCCGATCGGGGGGTGCGGGTCCGTCCGGTCCACACATGGCGGTCGGGCCATCACCGTCGTGCCCGTTCGGTGCCCGGAAGGGGAAGCAGAACGGCCCTGACTGTGTTTCCACTGGTCAGAGCCGTCTTTTCTGCGGGTCGGGGTGACAGGATTTGAACCTGCGGCCTCTTCGTCCCGAACGAAGCGCGCTACCAAGCTGCGCCACACCCCGTTGCCCTCGCGGGCACTAGAGAAGACTAGCGCAAACCGCGCCACCCGCGAAATCGGTTTCAGAACTCGCGAGGCAGCAGGGTCAGCAGTGTCGCCTCGGGCCGGCAGAAGAACCGGTACGGCGCGAACGGTGAGGTGCCGAGGCCGGCGGAGACGTGCAGCGCCGCCGCACGCCCCTCGGCGGTGTGGGTCGACAGGCCCTTGGCCTGGCTGGCGGGCAGGTCGCAATTGGTGACCAGGGCGCCCTTGATCGGCAGGCACACCTGGCCGCCGTGGGTGTGGCCGGCCAGCAGCAGGTCCATCCCGTCGGCGGTCATCCGGTCCAGCACCCGTGCGTACGGGGCGTGGGTGACGCCGATGTGCAGGTCCGCCGCCGGGTCAGCCGGCCCGGCCACGGCCGCATAGTCGTCGCGTCCGATGTGCGGGTCGTCGGTGCCGCGCAGCTCGACCCGGTGGCCGACCAGGTCCAGGTGGGTGGCGTGGTTGTTCAGGTCGACCCAGCCACGCCCGACGAACCGGGCGCGCAACGCCTCGGTCGCCAGCCTCGCCCGGTCCTCGACCCGGTAGGCGCTGGGGCCCTTGACCACGTAGTCGGCCGGGTTCTTCATCACCGGGCGGACGTAGTCGTTCGAGCCGAAGACGAACACCCCGGGCTTGTCCAGCAGCCGCCCCAACGTGGTCTCGAGCACGTCGAGGGCGACGTCGGAGGACAGGCTGTCGCCGGTGCTGACGACCAGGTCGGGCTCCAGCCCGGCCAGCCGGGAGATCCACTGCTGCTTCTTGCGGTGCGAGGGCAGCAGGTGGATGTCCGACAGGTGCAGGATCCGCAGCGGCGCCGTGCGGGCCGGCAGCAGCGGCCAGGTGAACCGGCGCAGCCGGAAATCGGTCAACTCGATGAAGTGGGCGTACGCCAGGCACGCGGCGCCGAACGCGGCACCACCGAGGACCGTACGGACGACCCCGCGCTCCCAGCCGGCACGCGCCGGGGCAGCACCAGGGGTGCCCACCTCAGTTGCCCTCGGGGGCGGGCTCGGTCGCCGCAGGATCCGGCTGTTTCTCTCCGTCGGCCGGCTGGTCGGGCTCAGGTGCCAGTTGCGCCGATCCGGCGGAGAAGATCAGGCTGACCTTGGAGCCCCGGGGTGCCTCGCCCCGCGGCGTGGTGCCGAGGTAGGTGCCGTACTCCTCCTCGGAGTACTTGTAGTTCTCCTCGACCGAGAAGCCTGCCGCTTCCAGGGCGGCCCGGGCCTCCTCGGCGGTCATCGTTTCCAGGCCCTCCGGGAGCGCCTGCATCTCGCCGGCCTGGAATTCCGGCTTCGGGTCGCCGAACTGGGTATCCGGCTTGCCCTCCAGACCGGCGGCCATCGCGGCCTTGTAGATCCGGCCGGCATCACCCGAGCCCGAACCGGTCAGGGACGTTCCGGAGGCCGGCAACCGGATGCCCTTCAGTGACTTGCGGCGGGTGTTCCAGTAGGGGTTGGTCTTGTCGATCGCGATCATCGAGACGCCGGCGAGCTCCGGGGTGTACCCGACGAACCAGACGGCCTGGTTGCTGTCGGTGGTTCCGGTCTTGCCCGTCTGTGCGGTGTATCCGTCCACGCGGGCCGGGCGGCCGGTGCCATCGGTGGAGACGCCCATCAGGATCTGGTTGGTCTTGGCGGCGGTGAGTTCATCGACCGTTCGCTGGCAGTTGCCGTCGGGAGTGGCGAGGGGCTTGCCGTCGGCCGTGGTGATCGCGCTGACCACGTGGGCATCGCAATGGATGCCGCCCGCGGCGAAGGTCGCCATCGCCTCGGCCATCGACACCGGCGTGACCTCGGCGACGCCGAGCACGAACGACGGAGTGCCGCTCATCTGCTCGACGATGTCCTGGCCGGTGGCCATCTCGACTCCGGTCTTCTGCGCCATCGTCGTGGCGTTGCAGATGCCGGCATCGCGGATCAGTTGGACGAAGTAGGTGTTGACCGACCAGTTGGTGGCCGTCTGCAGGTCCATCGAGGGGGCCGAACGGGTGGAGTTCGACACCGTCCACGGCTCGCGCAGGACGAACGACCCGTCGCAGTTCTGGAACCTCGTGCCCTGGAAGGACATCGGGGAGTTCGCCGGGTACGACTTGTTCATCGGGATGCCCTTCTCCATCGCTGCGGCGAGCGTGAAGATCTTGAACGTCGAACCGGCCTGGTAGCCCTCGGCGCCGCCCATGGCGCCCGAGGCGTTGTAGTTGTAGAAGGTCTCGCCGTCATTGCTGCCCATCGCGTAGCGGCTCTGCGCCATCGCTTGGATCTGGCCGGTCCCGGGCTGGACCATCACCATCGTGCCGAGGGCGGGGTCCTCGGGGGCAATGACGGTGTTCACCGAATCCTGCGTCGCGCTCTGCACGCTTGGATCGACCGACGTACGAATGGTCAGGCCGCCGCGGTCCAGCATAGCCCGGCGGTCCTCGACGGTCTCCCCGAGGGCGGGTGAGGCCAGGAGTTCGTGCCGGGCGTACTCGCACACGAAGGGGTACTCGCTGGCCGCGCAGCCGTTGCGTGTCGCCGAAACCTTGTCGACGTCGAACTCGACCTGCTTGGCCTCCCGTGCCTGCTCGGCCATGTCCGGGTGCAGGTCGGCGATCCGGTCCAGGACCACATTGCGGCGCTCGGTGGCGGCGTCGGTGCGCAGTCGCGGGTTGAACGTGTCCGGGCTCTGCACCACGCCGGCAAGCATTGCGGCCTCGGCCAGGTCCAGGTCCTTGGCGGACTTGTCGAAGTAGTGCCGGGCAGCCGCCTCGACCCCGTACGCGCCGTCGCCGTAGTAGGCGATGTTGAGGTAGCGCTCGAGGATCTCGTCCTTCGACAGCCGCTGCTCCAGCGCGATCGCGTAGCGCATCTCCTGGACCTTGCGGGCGTACGACTTCTCCTGCGCCTGGGTCACGCCCTCCTCGTCACCTCGGGCCAGCGCGTTCTCGATCTGCACCATCTTCACGTACTGCTGCGTGATCGACGAGCCACCCTGGGTGGTGCCGCCGGCGCTGTTGCGCAGGAACGCACGGATCGTGCCGACCACGTCGATCGGTCCGTGCTCGTAGAAGCGGTGGTCCTCGATCGCCATCTGTGCCTGCTGCATCACCGGAGCGATCTCCGACAGCGGCACGTAGATGCGGTTCTCCTCGTAGAACGTGGCCAACCGTGACCCGTCGGCCATCAGTAGGGTGGAACGCTCCGCCTGTGGTGGCGTCTCCAGCTCGGCGGGCAGGTCGCCGAGGCCGTCGGCGATGCCGCGGGCGGTCGTGGTGGCGACGCCGACCCCGGGCATGATGAGACCGGTGGTGAGCACCCCGATCAGGATGCTCACCACCAGAAGCGACAGCAGGGCCTGCGCGCGACTTCCGGGACGTGGGTTCTCCGACACACCGCCAGACTACGTGAGAGGGTGTTGCTGCCCAATCGGCGCGCGCGGGACCGATGTATCTTCCTGGGTCTCCGACGTACGATCCTGGGTCTCCGACGTACGACGCACTGGTATGACCTCGCCCACCACGGCCCGCCGCGAGCCTGGACGATCCTGCCACGTGTCGCGGAGCCCGACGGTTGGTGAGCGGAATTCAGTCCTGGACGCAGACACGTTACGATAGTTGTAGTAGCACCACTCGTGGGACTGGTCTCCTCTGCACAGGACCGTTGCGGCAACTAGGCGCCGTCGCGATGACTGGGGGTCCGCCACGAGCGGTGTCGCGTGAGGGAGGGTCAGGACCTCCTCGGTGAGCAAAAGCCGCACCGCTCCAACGACGAATCGAAAGGCGGGGTCATCGTGACCGCACTTGTCGGTGAAGACTGGGCAGTCCGTGCCAACTGCGGGGGTCGTTTCGACGAACTCTTCGCAGAGGGCGCAGCCCAGCGCAAGGCTCGGGGTATTTGCATGGGATGTCCGGTCCGGGTGGAATGCCTGGCAGAGGCACTGGACAACCGGATCAACTGGGGGATGTGGGGTGGCCTGACCGAGCGGGAACGCCGCAAGGTCCTCCGCGAGAACCCGGATGTCACCGAATGGGGCGACATCCTGCGTGCCCATGACGGCAAGGTTCCGCGCTGCAACCGTCCGGCCGAACTCGACGCCGCTGCGGTCTGACCCTCCTCGGCCCGGCCCGGCCCGAGCCCTCGGGCCCGGAACTCTCCGACTCAGAAGCGAATACCCTTCGGGCTGCTGACCGGCAGCCCGAGGTATTCCAATTGTGCCCGGATGGTCAGCTCGGCTGCGCGCCGGACATCGCCCACGATATCGCCGTAGACGCGCTCGAGGATGAGTGCGACGGACGTCTTGCCCTCATCGTACGCCCGACGGACCTGTTCCAGGCGCTTCAACCGGTGATCCCGGTAGTACCGGATCCGGTCGTCCGGGTCCCGGACGACCGGACCGTGCCCGGGTAACAGCCGAGTGATCGCGTGTCTGTCGACCAGGTCGGCCATCTTGTCGAGCGTGGCCAGGTACTGTGCCAGGTTGCCGTCCGGCCAGGTGATCTGGGTGCTGCCGCGTCCCAGGATCGTGTCGCCGCAGGCCAGTGCGGTCCCGGCGGGCGTGGACACGAGGAATCCGACCGAGTCGCTGGTGTGGCCGGGCAGGGTCACGCACAGCAGTGACCTTCCGGCCACCGTGCTGGTCTCCCCGTCGCGGAGCGGGTCGGTGGTCGAGACCTGGGGGGACCGGGCCCGGATCGGACAACCGGCCCATTCGGCGAGCCGGGGTGCCCCGCCCACGTGGTCCGGGTGGCCGTGGGTGATCCAGATCTGCTCGATCCCCTCCGGGCAGGCCCGGCGGACCCGATCGAGGTGCGCGAAGTCGTCCGGCCCCGGATCGATCACCAGGGCCGAGGCACCCCCGGCACCCGGCAGCACCCAGGTGTTGGTGCCGTCCAGGGTGAGGGCATCCGGATTGGGGGCCAGCAGGCGGAGCGGCTCGGTCACGTCAGGCGACGGCGACGGTCAGCTCGACCTCGACCGGAGCATCGAGGGGGAGGACCGCGACGCCGACAGCGCTGCGCACGTGCTTGCCCGCCGCCCCGAAGAGCTCACCCAACAGGTCGCTGGCGCCGTTGGCCACCTGCGCCTGCGCGGTGAACCCGGGATCGCTGGCCACGAACACGCACACCCGTACGACGGCGGTGATCGCATCCAGGTTGCCGGCCACCGATGCCGCGGCCGCGAGGGCATTGAGTGCGGCCGTACGGGCCAGCTCGTACGCCTGCTCGACACTCACCTCGGCCCCGACCTTGCCGGTCACCGGCAACGTCCCGCCCACCACCGGCAGTTGGCCGGACGTGGTGACCTGGTCCCCCAGGCGCAGGGCCGGGACGTAGGCCCCGACGGGGGTCGCCACCGCCGGGAGCGTGAGGCCGAGCTCGGCCAGCCGGGTCGTGGCCGTCATTTGGCCGCCTCGATCGGGCGCTTCATGTACGCGACGAGATTCTCCGGATTGGGGCCGGGGACGACCTGGACGAGCTCCCACCCGTCCGATCCCCAGGTGTCGAGAATCTGCTTGGTCGCATGCGTCAGGACGGGCACGGTCACGTACTCCCACTTGGTCATGTCGTCACCCTAGCGGTGCCGCCCCGCAGCCGGAACGGTCAGCGGGCCCGGCGCTCCACCCGGTCCAGGTCGAGGATGGTGACCGAGCGCGGCTCGAGCCGGATCCACCCGCGGGCCGCGAAGTCGGCGAGTGCCTTGTTGACCGTCTCGCGCGAGGCCCCGACCAGCTGGGCGAGCTCCTCCTGGGTCAGGTCGTGGTGGACCAGCAGGCCCTCGGGACGCTCCTCGCCGAACCGGCGGGACAGGTCGACCAGGGCCTTGGCCACGCGGCCGGGCACGTCGGAGAACACCAGGTCGCTCACGGAGTCGTTGGCATGGCGGAGCCGGCGGGCGAGCTGGGCCATGATGCCCTGCGCCACCTGCGGGTACTCCTTCAGCCAGGTGACGAGGTCGTCGTGTTCCAGGCACCGCAGCTCCGAGGCGGTGACGGCGGTCGCGGTGGTCGAGCGCGGGCCCGGATCGAAGACCGACAGCTCACCGAACATCTGCCCGGGACCCATCACCTCGAGCAGGTTCTCCCGACCGGTCGAGCCGGTGCGGCCGAGCTTGATCTTGCCGGACACCACGACGTACAGCTGGTCGCCGGTGTCACCCTCGTGAAACAGCACTGCGCCGCGGCTCAGCCGGATGCTCGACATGGTGTGTGCGAGCGCGTTGGTCGCGTCCCGGTCGAGCCCTCGAAAGAGAGGAGCCTGCTTCAGCACGTCCGGGTCCACTGTTCTTTCCTCCTGAGGATTCCTGTGATACGCAGTTAGCCTAGCGGTTCATTGTGTCCCGTGTCGCACCGGAGTGCCCATCCGTCACGTTCCTGGCCTCGACCCGGGACGGTTCCTCCACCTGCGGGACTCCAGCCGCCGATCCGTGGCGTCGCAGGTACGCTACCGGCCATGACCGTACGCGACGCCCGGGAAGGTCGGGAGACCCATACCGCCCTGGTGCGCCGCGCCCGCCGAATCAACCGCATCCTGGCCCGGACCTATCCGGACGCCCGTGCCGAACTGGACTTCGCCTCGCCCTGGCAGCTGCTCGTCGCCACGATCCTCTCCGCCCAGACCACCGACAAGCGGGTCAACCAGGTCACGCCGGCCCTCTTCGCGCGCTGGCCCGACCCGGCAGCCCTCGCCGAGGCCGATCGTGCAGAGCTGGAGGAGCTGCTGCGTCCGCTCGGCTTCTACCGCGCCAAGGCGAACACCCTGCTCCAGCTGGGCGCCCGCGTGCTGGCCGACTTCGGCGGCGAGGTGCCGCGAACCCTCGCCGAGCTGGTCACCCTGCCCGGCGTCGGCCGCAAGACCGCCAACGTGGTGCTCGGCAACGCGTACGGCGTGCCCGGGATCACCGTCGACACGCACTTCGGCCGGTTGGCCCGGCGCTTCGGCTGGACCGCGGAGACCGACCCGGACAAGGTCGAGGCCGAGGTCGGGGCCCTGTTCCCGCCCCGGGACTGGGTGATGCTGTGCCATCACGTCATCTGGCACGGGCGGCGTCGCTGCCATGCCCGCAACCCGGCCTGCGGCGCCTGCCCGGTGGCCTCGCTGTGCCCCGCGTACGGCGAGGGGGAGACCGATCCGGTGAAGGCCGCGGCCCTGGTCCGGGAACCGCGCGGATGAGGCGCCCCCTTGCCGTCCGGGCCGCCATCGCTGCCGTGGTCGTGGCGGTGTTGTCACTGACCGCCTGCGCCGGCACCCAGCCGGTCGTTCCGGCCGACCCGTCGGTCGCCACCGACACCGCCGGGCCCTCCGCCACCGACCCGGGCCCAACCGGCGAGGCACCGGTCACGGACCTGACCGCCCGCCGCGGTGAGCTCGGGATCGCCAGCTGTCCGGCGTCCGCGACCGCCGAGCCGGTCCCGGAGGGACTGCCGTCGGTCCCGGTCGCCTGCCTGGACGGCTCCGGGGAGGTCGACCTGTCGACCCTGCGCGGCACCCCGATGGTCCTGAACATGTGGGCGACCTGGTGTGGTCCCTGTCGTCAGGAGGCCCCCTATCTGGCCGAGGTCTCCGCAGGGCTGGAGGGGGACCTACGCTTCCTCGGGGTGGACGTCGCCGACCCGGACCCGGGCGCGGCGCTGGAGTTCGCCGGCCGCGAGGGCTGGACCTACCCGCACGTCGCTGACCCGGACCGTACGTTCGCCTCGGCGCTCGGGGTTGCCGGACTGCCCCAGACGCTGTTCGTGGACGCCGAGGGCCGGGTCGTGTACCGCCATGCGGGTGCCCTGACCTCCGCCGACCAGTTGCGTGGCCTGGTGCGCCAGCACCTCGGGGTGGACTAGCCTCCCGGCCCCTGGGCGGCGGCTCGCGTAGAGTGACCCCGTGCCCCGCCCTCCCCACGATGTCGAGGGGCCCGACTTCCTCGACGACACCACAGACAGCCCCGAGCGCCCGCTTCCGCTCACCGGTTATCCGCGCGACCTGGGCGAGCGCGACAGCGAGCTGGACGAGCGTCCGGCCGCCCGCCAGCCGCTACCGTCCTCGTTGCGCCACCTGGAGCAGCAGCTGAGCAGGCCCGACTCCCTGAACCGGATCCTGATCGACCGGGTTGGGCAGGGCGGGCGTCGTGCCGCGGTCCTGGCGTTGTTCGACACCCGTCCGCCGGACAGCCGGCTGCTGTTCGTGGAGAAGTCGCCGCACCTGCGCCGGCACGCCGGACAGATCGCCTTCCCCGGCGGCACGCGCTCTGAGGGGGACGAGGGGCCGGTCGGCACCGCCCAGCGCGAGGCCGGCGAGGAGGCCGGCGTACGCCCCGACTCCTTCCGGGTGCTCGGAGCCCTCCCGGTGGCGCACGTTGCGGTCAGCGGCTACGACGTGACCACGGTGGTGGCCTGGTGGCATACCCCGCATCCGATCCGGGTCAACGATCCCGGCGAGATCGCCGCTCTCCACCAGGTGGAGGTGCGTCGGCTCATCGACCCGCGTAACCGCGCCAGCGTCGCCTACCCGGGCGGGCGACGTGGACCGGCGTTCCTGGTCGATGACTTGTTCATCTGGGGACTGACGGCCCACCTGGTCGAGGCGATCATCGACCTGGCCGGGTGGACGATGCCGTGGGATCCCGACCGGGTCCTGGACGTGCCGCGACGCTTCGGTCGCGACCACAACCCCGGTCACTGATCCGTTCGACCGGGGCCGTTCGTTCGGCGGAGTTCGCTCAGAGCCGGTCGGCGCCGACCCAGACCTCGCCGGAGGCGACGGCCTTGCGCTGACGGTTCTCGACGTCGGCCTCCTCCTTGCCGCGGGTGACCGCCGCAGTGGCGGCCTCGACGGTGGCGCCGGCCTCGGCCATCGCCTGGGACGGCAGCATCCCGCTGCTGGTGGCCTTCCGCAGCCGGCCGAAGCCGATCGCGCCGAGCAGGACCGCGAGCAGCAGGAACGCGCCGCCGATGGTCAGGAAGCCCAGGGCCGGGCCGGCCGAGAAGTCTCCGCGCGAGTAGGCCACGGCCAGGCCGAAACCGGCAGCGGTCATCAGGTGGGTCAGGGCGAACACCCCGAACACGGCGGCGGCCACGAGCAGCCCGCCACCGATGCCGAGGCCCTTGGCCTTCGGCACCATCTCTGCCTTGGCGAGCTCGATCTCGCCCCGGACGATGGTCTTCACATCGTCGGTGATGTTCTTCAGGAGGTCACTGATCGGTTCGGCCATGGCGGTATCTCCTGCAGCTGCTGCGAAAGTCTGGATGGTCCGGGCCCCGCGCCGGGTGCCCCTGCCCTGAGCCTAGTGCCTGTCATGCCCCCGCCGCCCACACCGGGCCCGGATTCGAGCCGTTGCGAGCCTGCGGCAGCGTTCGGGTCACCCCTCGGGACGGCGGACAGGACGACCGGTCGTTCGCCCGACTGGGAGACTGGGGCCGATCCGAGGAGGACTCCATGGGCCGCCTGGCCGAGCTGAGCATGCGCAATCGGGCGCTGATCGCCCTGATCACCGTCTTCGTCCTGGTGTTCGGCCTGATCAGCACCGGCCAGCTGCGCCAGGAGCTGATCCCGCGGATCTCGGTCCCGGTCGCTGTGGTCCACACCACATACCCGGGTGCCTCGCCCGCTGTGGTCGAGCAGCGCGTCACGATCCCGATCGAACAGGCCGTCTCCTCCCTGCAGGGCCTCGACACGACGACCTCGGAGTCGGCCGCCGGCTCCTCGACGGTCACCCTGCAGATGGACTACGGCTCGAACATGTCGTCGGTCCAGCAGGATGCGAAGGCCGCGATCTCCCGGGTGGAGGGCCTGCTGCCCGACGGGGTGGACACACAGGTCTTCACGGGCAGCATCGATGATCTGCCGGTGATCCAGCTCGCGGTCGCCGACGACACCTCCGCCGGCGAGCTCGCCGAACGGGTCAATACGCTGGTCGTGCCCGAGGTGGAGAAGATCAACGGCGTCCGCGCGGTCAGCATCGCCGGTGCCCCCGTGCCGCAGGTGCTGGTCGACATCGACACCGACCGGCTGGAGGACGAGGGGATCACCACCGCTGCTGTGGAACAGGCGATCCGCACCTCCGGCACCCCCGCGGCCGGCGGATCGATCGTCGAGGGCGACCACCAACTGACCGTGACGGTCGGCCAGCGCTACGGCACGGCGGCAGACGTCGCGGCGGTCAGCATCACCGGACCCACCGGCGACGCCGTACGGGTCGACCAGGTCGCGACCGTCGCCGATCAGGAGGGCCCGGCGACCTCGCTGGCCCGTACGAACGGACGCGAGAGCCTGTCCCTGTCCATCACCAAGACCCCCGACGGCAACACCGTCGAGATCTCCGAACAGGTGCGTGACCGGCTCCCCGAACTCGACGCGGCGCTGGGCCACGGGGCCCGGACCACGGTGGTGTTCGACCAGGCCCCGTTCATCACCGATTCGATCCACAACCTGCTGGTCGAGGGTGGACTCGGCCTGTTGATGGCCGTGCTGGTCATCCTGCTGTTCCTCGCCTCGATCCGGCCGACCCTGGTCACCGCCGTCTCCATCCCGATGTCGGTGCTGATGGCGCTGATCGGCATGCGGATGGCCGGCTACTCGCTCAACATGCTCACCCTGGGTGCGCTCACCATGGCGATCGGGCGTGTCGTCGACGACTCGATCGTGGTGATCGAGAACATCCAGCGCCACCTGGCCGAGGGGGAGCACAAGCGCGAAGCCGTGCTGAGTGGCGTACGGGAGGTCGCCACGGCCATCACCGCCTCGACCCTGACCACGGTGGCGGTGTTCCTGCCGCTGGCGCTGGTCGGCGGCCAGGTCGGCGAGTTGTTCCGACCGTTCGCCATCACCAGTTCGCTGGCGCTGCTGGCCTCGCTGCTGGTCGCGCTGACGATCGTGCCGGTGCTGGCGTACTGGTTCCTGCCGGAGGTCTCCCGGAGCCGGGCAACCGCCCTGGAGGACACCGAGGGCAGACCGCGACGTACGCCGCTGCAGCGGCTCTACCTGCCGTCCCTGGCGGCCGCCGTACGCCATCCGGTCGTGACGATCACCTTGGCCGTCGGGCTGCTGGGCCTGTCAGGGGCGATGGTGCCCCGACTGGAGACCAACTTCCTGGGCGACACCGGCCAGAACACCCTGACCGTCACCCAGGACTTCACCCCGGCACTGACCCTGGCCGAGCAGGACCGGCAGGCGCGGACCGTGGAGGAGGCGATCCGCGCCGTGCCCGGGGTCGACACCGTCCAGTCGACGATCGGCGGTGGCGGGGCCAACGCGATGTTCACCGGTGCCGGGGCCGACCGGGCGACCTTCTCGCTGACCACCGACCCGGAGGCCGACCAGGCCGTCCTCCAGCAGCAGGTCCGGGACGCTGTCGAGGGCCTCAACGACGTCGGCGACGTCAACGTCACCGCCCAGGCCGGGTACGGGACGACCACCATCGACGTCGTCATCACCGCCCCCGACACCGAACGGCTCCGGGAGGCCACCACCACCCTGCATGAGGAGCTCAGCCGGGTGCAGGGGGCGGCCCAGGTCACCGACACCCTGGTCGCCGACCGGCCCACCCTGGTGGTCGACCTGGACCGGACCGCGGCGGCCGAGCAGGGCGTGTCCGAGAGCACCGTCGCCGCCACGGTGAGGTCCGCCCTGGCGCCCCAGCAGATCGGCCAGGTGGAGACCGACGGTGTCACCAAGGACGTGATGATCCGGGTCGGTGACGCTCCGGTCGGACTCGACGAGCTGCGCGACCTGGAGATTCCCTCCGCCTCGGCACCTTCCGCAGCAGCTGCCGCCGGGGCTGCCGGGCCGGGCGGTGCTGGTCCGCTCCCGGCCGGTGCCGCAGGGCCCGCGACGGCGGGATCGACGGCCGTGAGGGCTGCGGCCACCGTACGCCTCGGTGACATCGCCGATGTCCGTGAGGAGAACGTCGCGACCTCCATCGCGCGTGCCGACGGGCGGCGTAGCGCGACGGTGCACATCACTCCGGCCGGGACCGATCTCGGCGCGGTGACCCGGGACGTGAACGCGCGGATGGATTCGATCCCGCTCCCCTCCGGGGTGACCACGACCGTGGGCGGTGTCAGCGCGGACCAGCAGGAGGCGTTCAGCCAGCTCGGCCTGGCCCTGCTGGTGGCGGTGGCGATCGTCTACGTGGTGATGGTGGCCACGTTCAAGTCCCTGGTCCAGCCGCTGATCCTGCTGGTCTCGATCCCGTTCGCCGCCATCGGGGCGATCGCAGCGCTGCTGGTGACCGGTACACCGCTCGGCGTGCCCTCGCTGATCGGCTC
Organism: Propionibacteriaceae bacterium; assembly: GCA_044508675.1. Classification (GTDB taxonomy): domain Bacteria; phylum Actinomycetota; class Actinomycetes; order Propionibacteriales; family Propionibacteriaceae; genus Raineyella. The sequence goes on from JBIQHF010000005.1 coordinate 148,619, forward strand.
GCTGATGCTGGTCGGCATCGTGGTGACCAACGCCATCGTGCTGATCGACCTGATCAACCAGTACCGTGACCAGGGCCGCTCGATCGAGGAGGCCGTCCGTGAGGGCGCCCGGCACCGATTGCGGCCCATCGTGATGACCGCGCTGGCGACCATCCTGGCGATGGCGCCGATGGCGCTGGGCATCAGCGGGGGCGGCATGTTCATCTCCCAGCCGCTGGCGATCGTCGTGATCGGCGGCCTGGTCTCCTCGACCCTACTGACCCTGATCCTGGTGCCGGTGCTGTACACCCTGGTGGAGCGACTGGGGGAACGGCGCCTGGAACGCCGCGAGCGGCGGCTGGCCCGCCGACTCGCCACCGGGCCGCAATAGGAGTACGTGCCGTCACCACCGCATGTGGATGCCCATCGTGATCGACGGTTCGACGGCCTGCAGGTCCGGATCGGGCCAGGCCTTCAAGCAGTCGACACGGTAGGGGAGCATCACTTCGTGTCCCCGGGCGATGTCGTCGAACAACATGCCGACGTCGGCCAACAGGTTGCTCCGGTCGCGCTCCGCGAGCTGCCGCACGCGCTGGCGACGTCCCACCATGGACACCAGCGCCGGTCGGTCCACCGGCACCCAGCGACGGAACGACCTGGCATCGACTGCCACGAACCAGCCGCTGTCGAGCAGCTCCGCCTCCGATGGGCCACCCGTCGGCGTCTGCATGGCGGTCGGGTCGTGGGCCTGGACCAGGCCGGCCAGCCGCCGCACCCACGGCACCGTGTCGTCCCGGCCGGTCCGCAACAGTCCGAGATGTCCGCCGGGCCGCAGGACACGGACGGTCTCGGAGAACATGTCCGCCGGGCCGACCTGCTGGAAGGATGCCGTCACCACGTCGAACCACCGGGGGCGGAACGGCAGCTGCCGGGTGCTGGCCTGCAGGATCGTTGCGCCGGCCGCACGGGAGTTGATCCTGCCGGCGGTGGCGGTGTCCGAGGTGACGCCGAAGACCCGGTGCCCGGAGGCGACCAGGTCTCTGGTGAAGGACCCGTTGCCGCCGCAGAGGTCCAGGACCAGTGACCCCTCCGACGGCAACAGCCAGGCGATGGCAGGGGCCGGGTGAACCGTACGCGGGGAAGGCATGGCCCCAACTCTAGGGCGAGCCGGGGGACCTCAGCCGAACATGCTACGAGACCCGCCTGGGGCGAGTCTCGTAGGGCACCTCAGCCCAGGTGATCAGGCGCATTGTGCCGTGTCGTGCCAGCCGGCTGTGCCGGTTGCTACGCCCTCGATGACGGTTGATCGTTGCGTGGGTGCCTGGGTGCTGTGCGGGGGTTTACCTTGATCAATTCATACCAGCATGGGTACTGGTTCGAGAAGGGTTTACCTGTGATTCAGGGCACAGGGGCCGGTTCCCGGGGTCTCCCGGGCTCGGACGTGCCGGTTCTCCACAGCTCGGCCGGGCCCACGGACGTTGTCCACAGATGTCGCTCAGGGGGCCGATCCGCAGTGTCCCGGTCCCATGCTCCAGACATGAGTGTTGTGTCCCGCCCTGCCCGCGCCCCGGGCCCCGATTCCGCCCCCGATCCCCGGGGCGAGCGGCGCCTGCCGAGGCCGTCCCTGCGACTGCCACCCCCTCGACCGTCCGGGACGTCGCGTATCACCCCGCCCTCGAAGAAGGTCCTGGTGGGGGAGAGGGCGGACCTGGTCCGGGCCGTGGAGTCGGTCACCGCGACCCTGTCGACGCCGGCCCCACAGCAGTTGATCGCCGCCCACCTCCCGGCCCGCTGGGGGACCGCTGAGACGGTGCTGGTCGGGGTCGACGCTGCGCCCGAGGTCGTCGACCTCGGGCTGCCGGTGCGGCCCGGTGTGCACCTGCTCGGGGTCGAGTCCGACCTCGCAGACCTCGGGCGCTGGTCGGCGGCGCTGGGGGCCAGTCTGGTCGTCCTGCCGCGGGACTCGACGGTGCTGGCCCGGGTGATGCAGGGTGGTTCGGCCCCGGAGGCGGCCCGGGTCGTGGCAGTGGTGTCCGGCGGTGGGGGAGCCGGTGCGTCGACCACCGCGGCCGGTCTGGCGGGAGCCGCGGTCCGGGACGGTCGCAGCGCCGTGCTGGTCGACCTCGATCCCTGGGGTGGCGGACTGGACCTCCTGCTCGGCGTCGAGGGGCGGCCGGGATGGCGGTGGGGGGACCTGGCCCGGGCCCGCGGCAGCCTGGGCTCCCTGACCGGACGCCTGCCAGGCAGCGAAGGAGTCGACCTGGTGGCGATGGGCCACGGCGCGCCCTACCGGCTCCCGGACGAGGCGGCGGTCGACTGCGTGCTGGCCGCCGCTCGCGCCTCGTACGACCTGGTCGTCCTGGACGTTTCCGCACGGCCACCATGGGACGAGCACCTGGCCCGGGCCGGTGCCGCGCTGGTCGTGGTCGGGCCCGGGATCCGCCAGATCTCGGCCGCCCGACAGGCCGTGGAGGAGTGCTCCTCGGCAGGGTTGGAGCTGCGACTGGTGGCCCGGGCCGCGGCCGGCGGGTCGGCAGCGGTGACCGGCGAACTGGTCAGCGATGCCCTGGGTCTGCCCACCGCCGGCGTCGTGCCGTACGAGGGCCGCCTGGCCGCGGCCGCCGAGCGCGGGGACGTGCCCTGGCGGGTGGCCCGTCGACCGTGGCGGAACGCCTGTCGCCAGGTGCTGGAGTCGCTGGAGGCGTGGGCACCTATCGGGGGTCGGGTCCGATGACGGGCCTGGTGGACCTGGACAGGCTCCGGCCCAGACTGGCGGGACTCGGCCACCTGCCGGGTACTGCCGACGTGGCCGCGGCGATGCGGGCCGAGGGCCTCGTGGTCACCGACGCCCTGCTCTACGACGCCGTCGAACGGCTGCAGCGGGAGGCCTCCGGAGCGGGTGTCCTCGAGCCGCTGCTGCGGCTGCCCGAAGTGACCGACGTGCTGGTCAACGGTCCCGAACAGGTCTGGATCGATCGTGGTCACGGCCTCGAAGCGGTTGACCTGGCCTTCGAGTCGGAGGAGGAGGTGCGTCGGCTGGCGCGACGGCTCGCCGCCCGGGTCGGGCGCCGCCTCGACGACTCGTTCCCGTACGTCGACGCTCGCCTGCCCGACGGGACCCGGGTGCACGCAGTGCTCGGCTCGGTCGCCGACCCGGGAACCTGCATCTCGTTGCGGGTGCCGTCCCGGCGACGGTTCACCTTGGGCGACCTGGTCGACCGGGGTGCCCTCCCGGCGGCCGGGGTGCCGCTGCTGGAGGGGCTGGTCGCGCACCGGCTCGCGTTCCTGGTCTCGGGTGGCACGGGCACCGGCAAGACCACCGTGCTCGCCACCCTGCTCGGCCTGGTGCCGCTGGACCAGCGACTCGTCGTGGTCGAGGACTCCCGGGAACTCGACCCGCCGCACCCGCACGTCGTCCGGCTGGAGGGGCGTCCGGCCAACGCCGAGGGCAGTGGCGCCCTCGGCCTGTCCACCCTCGTGCGCCAGGCGCTGCGGATGCGCCCCGATCGGGTCGTGGTCGGCGAGGTGCGCGGTGCTGAACTGTGTGATCTGCTGACCGCGCTCAACACCGGCCATGAGGGCGGCTGCGGCACGGTCCACGCCAACTCGGCCGCGGACGTTCCCGCCCGGCTCGAGGCCCTGGCCGCCCTCGGCGGGATGGGGCGGGAGGCGACGCGGGCGCAGACCCTGTCGGCCCTCGACGCCGTGGTCCACCTGCGTCGTGACACCGATGGCCGGCGTCGGGTCGACCAGATCGGCATGTTCGCCCGAGACGGTTCCGATGAGATGTGCGTCCGCGAGGCCGTCACCCTGCGGCCCGACGGGACGATCCGGCATGGTCCGGCGGCCGAGGAACTGATGGCGAGGATCGGGCGATGACAGCGGGGATGCTGGGCGCGCTGTCGGCGGCTGCGGCGGTCGCCCTGATGGTGCTGCCCATGGCCCGACCCGCGGTCCATAGGCTCCAGCCGACCGCAGGCCCACAGGTCCGGGCCGGGCGCCGACGACTTCCTGCCGGTGCCGGGGTTGTGGTCGCGCTGGTCGTCCTCGGGTTCCTGGTCGGAGGACTCGCCGGCGGTGTGCTGGTCCTGGTGGCGGGATCGATCGTCGGGACCGTCGGGACCCTGGCCAGGGGCCGACGTCGCGAGAAGCAGCGTGGCCGGGCCGAGATGGACGCGGCCCGGGCCTGTGCGTTGCTGGCCGCCGAGGTGCGGGCCGGGCGTCCGCCGGAGTCCGCCGTCGAGGTGGTCTCCCGGGACTGCCCGATCTTCGAGCCCGCGGCAGCGGCCCTGCTGGTGGGCGACGATCCGGTCCGCGCCTGGCGCGAACAGGGGGCCCGGCCCGGTCAGGGTGGCCTGGCCGACCTGGCTAGGGCCTGGGAAGTGTCCCGGGGGTGCGGTGCTCCGATGGGCCCGTCCCTGGACCAGGTCGCCCAGGCCCTGGAGCGGGAGGCCGAGGTGGCGCGGACGGTCCGCGGCGAGCTGGCGTCCGCCCAGGCGACCGGGCGCCTGATGGCGGCACTGCCGTTGGTCGGGATCGGGCTCGGGTACGGGATCGGTGGCCAGCCGATCGACTTCCTGGTCACCACCCGGCTCGGTCTGGCCTGCACCCTGCTCGCGACCCTGCTCGCCTGTGCCGGGGCCCTGTGGACCGAGGCATTGTCCCGGACCCCCGGAAGGAAGGAATGACATGGATGGATGGCTTCCTGCCGCGGCGCTCGCGCTGGTCGTCGGCCTGCTGCTGCCCAGCCCGCCCACTACGCCGCGCCGGCTCGCCGAGCAGGCCCGGGGCGAGGGCCCCGAAAGGGCCTGGCGCAGGCTGTTGCTCCCAGTGTCCGGAGCCCCGTCGGCCGACACCCGGGCCCAGGTCGCGATCACCTCCGGGGCAGTGGTGGCGGTGATCACCCTCACGACCGGGACCATCGGGCTGGCAGCGGTACTCACCGCCGCCGTCGCGGGCGTGGCGTACGTGGCCAGTGGTCGGGTCGTCGCGCCGGCCGAGCGCCACCGACGGGCCCGCCGGCTCGCCGACCTGCCCGGCACGCTCGAGCTGATGGCCTCCTGCCTCCGGGCCGGGCTGCCCGTCCGCGGCGCAGCAGCGGCGGTGGCGGCCGCCCACAGCGGCCCCATCGTGGACGACATCGACGGGGTCCTGGCCCAGATCGCGATCGGCGACGCCGAGTCCCGTGCCTGGCTGCGGTTGGCCGACGATTCGGCGTGGGGCCTGGTCGCCCGGGACCTGGCCCGCTCGGTGGAGAGCGGGACAGCCCTGGTCGAACTGCTGCAGACCCATGCCGATCGGGCCCGTCGGGAACACCAGGCCGCGGTCATCTCGGCGGCCCGGACCGTCGGCGTACGGAGCGTCCTGCCGTTGATGACGTGCTACCTGCCGGCCTTCATGCTGGTGGGCATCGTGCCGATCATCGCCGGGACATTGCCTCGGATGCTCGGTTAGCCGCGGAAGTATAGCGGCCGACCGTGGCGAGTTTTGTCCGGGTGGGTTCAGTTACACGAGGAGACAAAAGTTCTTCCAAAAGGTGGCCAAAGGGCGCATTATCAAGTGGAGGCCCTTCCGGAGCCACCGAATGGGGCCGTCGATCCCTGAATGAGGAGTTCTCATGAACACTCGGTTCACCCGACTGGCGGCCCTGGGGGCCGCCGTGGGCGCGTCCCTCGTGCTCCTGGCGGGCTGTGGAGGTGGGGGCGGTACCAGCGGCTCACCGGCCGCCACGCCGGGCGGTGCTGCTTCTTCTGCCACCATTGCGCTGCTGCTCCCCGAGACGAAGACAACCAGGTACGAGACATTCGACAAGCCGTATTTCGAGGAGGCGCTGAAGACCGAATGCGCCGACTGCAAGCTGATCTATAACAACGCCAACCAGGACGCCGCCAAGCAACAGCAACAGGCCGAATCCGCCATGACGCAAGGGGCCACTGTCCTGGTCCTCGACGCCGTCGACGGCAAGTCCGCGGAGACCATCGTCAACCAGGCCAAGTCCAAGAACGTCAAGGTTGTCGCCTACGACCGATTCGTGGCGGGAGCCGACTACTACGTGTCCTTCGACAACGTCAGGGTCGGAGAGCTCCAGGGCGAGACGCTCGTCAAGATCCTCCACGACGCCGGAACCACCAGCGGTGACCTCGTGATGATCAACGGCTCGCCGACCGACGCGAATGCCGCCGACTTCAAGTCGGGTGCCCACAGCGTCCTCGACACCTCCGGCTTCAACATCGCCGCGGAGTTCGACACCCCGGACTGGAGCCCCGACCGGGCCCAGGCCTGGATGGAGGGCGAGCTGACCTCGGTGCGGAGCTCCCTGGTCGGTGTCTATGCCGCCAATGACGGGACCGCCGGTGGCGCCATCACCGCGCTCAAGGCCGGTGGGGTGGATCCGCTGGTCCCGGTCACCGGGCAGGACGCGGAGATCACCGGCATCCAGCGCATCGTCGCCGGGGACCAGGCGATGGACGTCTACAAGGCGATCCGTCCCGAGGCGACCGACGCGGCGAAGAACGCCGTACGCCTCGCGAACGGACAGGCACCCGAATCGGCGACCGACAAGGAAGGCGTCCCGTCCACCCTGCTCACCCCGGTGGCCGTGACGAAGGACAACATCAAGGACACGGTCGTCGCGGACGGCTTCTACACGATCGAGCAGATCTGTACTCCCCAGTTCGCCGAGGCCTGCAAGGCAGCCGGCCTGCAGTAGACGAGCGACGCCCAGGAGGCATGATCATGGCCACCACCTCCCCTTCACCAGTGCTGTCGATGACGGGCATCTCGAAGCGGTTCGGCGCGGTCCAGGCGCTCAGCGACGTCGACTTCCAAGCCGGGGCCGGGGAGGTGGTGGCCCTGGTCGGCGACAACGGTGCCGGCAAGTCGACCCTGATCAAGGCCATCGCCGGCGTGTACCCGCCCGACTCCGGCCACATCTACGTCAGCGGCGAGGAGGTACGCATCAACTCCCCGTCCCAGGCCCAGAAGCTCGGCATCGCCACCGTCTACCAGGACCTCGCGCTGTGCGACAACCTCGACGTCGTCGCGAACCTCTTTCTCGGCAGTGAGATCGATCGCGGATCAGTGCTGGACGAGGTGACGATGGAGCAGGAGTCCTGGAAACTGCTCCGCGAGCTGAGTGCCAAGATCCCGTCGGTCCGGATCGCCGTGGCCAGCCTGTCCGGCGGCCAGCGCCAGACCGTTGCGATCGCCCGCGCCCTGCTGGGCGAACCGCAAGTGGTGATGCTCGACGAGCCGACCGCAGCCCTCGGCGTCGCCCAGACCGAGGAGGTCCTCAACCTCATCCGGCGGCTGCGCGAGCGCAAGCTGGCCGTCGTGCTGATCAGCCACAACATGGCGAACGTGATGGCGGTCGCCGATCGGGTCGTGGTGCTGCGGCTGGGACGCAACAACGGTGAGTACCGGGTCGCCGACACCAGCGTGGAAGAGGTCGTCGCAGCGATCACCGGCGCCGTCGTCAGCCCCAACCCCGAGACCCCTCCGGCGGAATCGAGTCAGCCATGAGCACCCAGGGAAAGCCCCCGGCCGCCCCCGGCGCCCTGCCTCCGGCGGGTCCACCGGCGGACCTGCTGGACGAACGACTGATCGCCCAGCAGGGCCTGAAGGGCTGGCTGCGCTCCGAGAGCCTCCGGCTGCGCACCGGCGACATCGGATCACTCCCGGTGATCCTCGGCCTGATCCTGATCTGGGTCATCTTCGCCTTTCTCAACCCGGCGTTCGTCTCCCCACAGAACCTCGTGAACCTGGCCATCCAGATGGTGCCGATCGGGATCCTGGCGTTGGGGATCGTCTTCGTCCTGTTGCTGGGCCAGATCGACCTGTCGGCAGGATCGGTCGCCGGCGTGGCCGCAGCAGTGGTGGCCGTCACCTTCGTGAACATGGGGCTGCCGCTGGTCGTGTGCATCCTGATAGCACTGCTGTCCGGGGCTCTGATCGGCTTCACCTACGGGCTGGTGTTCACCCGGTTCGGTGTGCCGAGCTTCATCATCACCCTCGCCGGCCTGCTGGCCTTCCTCGGGGTCCAGCTCCTGATCCTGGGAAACCAGGGAACCGTCAACATCCCGTTCAACTCGCCGCTGGTCCAGTTCGCCAACGGGACCTTCCTGCCCCCGGTCCTGAGCTACGTGCTGGTCGTCGCCATGGCGGCGGTCATGCTGCTGTCGGGGATCAACGTCAATCGGCGCCGTGCGGCGGCCGGACTCTCCACTGTCCCGCTCACCATCGTGGTCGCCAAGGCAGTCCTGTTCGCGCTGGTCCTGGCGGTCGTGGTGTTCGTGCTCGAGCGCGACCGCGGAGTGCCGTTGATGTTCGTGCTCTTCGTCGTGGTCATCGCGATCATGGACTTCCTGATCAAGCGCACCCGATGGGGGCGCAACATCATGGCCGTCGGCGGCAGCGTCGAGGCCGCCCGCCGGGCCGGCATCAACGTCCGCGGGGTCTTCCTCTCGGTGTTCATCACCACCTCGACCTTTGCGGCGCTCGGTGGCGTCCTGCTCGCCGCCCGGCTGGCGGCCGCCAACCAGAGCACCGGGACCGGTGACGTCAACCTGAACGCGATTGCCGCGGCCGTGATCGGCGGGACGAGCCTCTTCGGTGGCCGTGGCTCGGCATACTCGGCACTGGTCGGGATCCTGGTGATCCAGTCGATCAGCAACGGCCTGGACCTGCTCAACCTCGACGCCAGCATCCGGTTCATCATCACCGGACTGGTCACCCTCCTGGCCGTCATCATCGACTCGACCACCCGGCGCCGGCGCGCCCAGGCCGGTCGTGCCTGACACCACCGGGCGCCACGATCACGTGGCAGGCAGATCGGAGGGGGACCGCGACTCGCGGTTCCCCTCCGATGTTCGACGGTCCCAGCATCCGGTGATACCCGGACCGTGGCCGTCCACAGCCCCGGACCCGTCCCGGAGCCCTGTCCACAGGGGCCCCGGATCCGGCCGCTGGGAGACCCACTCGTCCCACACTCCCTGCGAGTCGGCGCCACCCCGGTGCCGCCCCACGAAGGGAGTCCCACATGTCCATCGAACTCAGCCCCCGACCCGCGATCCGCACCGGACGCCTCGCCCGGCTGGCGCGGCGCTTCCGCCCGGCCGCCCGCAACGAGCGCGGCATGGCCACCGCCGAGTACGCCGTCGGCACCATTGCCGCGGTCGCCCTCGTGACCGTGCTGATCAAGGTGTTCCGCGACGGATCGTTCTTCGAGATGCTCCTCAATGTGGTCAAGGCCATCTTCGAGACCTTCATGGCAGTCAAGGGCTTCGGCGTCTGAGCCTCGGCGAACCGAGCGCCTGCGCGGGCCGCACCGAAGAAGTACCACCGCGCCCGGGACACGCGTGGTGCCGGCCGGGATCCGGCCGGCACCACCCCGTCCCCCACCCATCAGCGGAAACACCAAGGAGGAGAGACACGTGTCCGCTCGGACGAGACGAGGACAGCGCGGCATGGTCACCGCAGAACTGGCGCTCGGCACGGTGGCCGTGGTGATGATCACCGTCCTGCTGGTGTGGGCCCTCCACCTGGTCACCCGCCAACTGCTGCTGGAGGACACCGTCGCCGAAGTGGCCCGCCAGGCGGCCCGCGGCGACCGCACCGCGGTGGCGGAGGCCCGGGCGGATGCCCCGCCCGGCACCCGGATCGAGCTCCGCGAGGAGCAGGGCGCGATCGTCGTCCGGGCCGAACTGCCCAGCGGACCACCGGGACATCCGGGCGTGATGGTCCTCGACGCCGAGGCCCGGGTCCTGGTCGAGCCGGGAGAGCCGCGATGAGCCAGCGGCGCGACGAGCGCGGGTCGGGAAGCGCACTGCTGAGCGCCACCGTGGTCACGTTGGGCGTCGTCCTGTGGATCGGGGCGGTCGGCGGATCGTACGCGGTGACGCTGCACCGGGCCCGGGCGGTCGCCGACCGGGCCGCCCTGGCCGGGGCGGTCGCGTACGCCAAGGGGGATCGTGCCTGCCCAGCCGTACGGAACCAGGCGGGCGGGGAGAACCGGCCGGTCACGGTCTCGGAGTGCCAGGCGACCGGTGACGCGTACCGCTACGTGGTCAGCGTCGAGGTCGAGTCCCGGGTGCCGGTGAAGGTCGTCGGGCTGCCCCGGACGGTCCGGGCTGCGGCGCACGCGGGGCCGACTGTCGTCGAGGGCGGCCATGAACAGGCGCTGCCGGACTGAGGCCCGCGTCGCGGGGAACACTGCCTGGGTCGGGTCCTCAGTAGACCGGCGTGCTCTGCCGGAACCGACATCGCCACCCGGTGACCTGCCCGACCCACAGCGAGGAGTGCCGACAGGACCGGGCCTGCCGGTGCGTGACGTACGTGACCAGCACGAGGCCGGGTGCCAGCTGTTCGGAGAGCAGGTCGTCCACCGTGGACGGGGCGGTCGCATCGAGGCGCAGCTGCTCCAGCGCCGTCTGACGTCCGAGCAGCTGACCGTCCCGGTCGACCATCGTGAAGCCTGGGTCGAACCGGTCCTCCACCGCCTGCTCGTCGATGAACGCCTCCGGACGCAACAGCGCCATCTCGGTGGCCATGCAGGTCGTGGCCGGGTCCTGGTCACTCACGGCCGGGTGGTCGGCGGCAACCGGATCGGGGCGTTCGGCGACGAAGGTGCCCCGGCGTCCCTCGGTGCGGATGTAGCCGGCGGCCTCCAGCTCCCGGTAGGCCCGGGCTGCGGTGTTGTTGGCCAGCCCGGTCCGGCGGGCCAGATCCCTGACGGTCGGCAGCCGGGCATCGACGGCGAGCTCGCCACTGTCGATCTGCGCGGCGATGTGCCGCCACAGCTGTTCGTAGGGCGCCACCGAGGAGGTGGCATCGATGATGTCCCTGATGGCGACCCCTCCTCACGGAAGTGCTAAGAACGTCGCTCGATCTTTCCTCAGGCTACTCCGAGGTCTCCGCTCGGCCCACTCCCCGGTGCCGGGCAGCCCGGTCGGGCACCGGTCACTGCAGGAGACGCTCGTCCAGGCCGCGCACCACCAGGGCGTCCCCGTCGCGCAGGGGCCAGATCCGTCGGCCCTGCCCGGCATACGTTGCCGCGACCCGGTCGCAGACGGTCGATTCCGGGTGGCCGGGAGTCATCAGGTGCGGCACCAGTGGCCGATCCAGCACACCCAATCCGGACGTGATCGGGTCATCCACGGCGGTGGGATCGTCGATCGCCTCCAGACCCTCCAGGGTGGGGGCGAGCACGCAGGCCCCGGCACTGTACCCGGCGTAGACGATCGCATCATCCTCGAGCAGCCCGAGGATCGCCCGGTCGGCCCCGGTCCGGGCCAAGGCCGCCCGCAGCACGAAGACATTGCCGCCGGGGACCCAGAGCAGGTCCGCCTCGCACAGCCGGGCGACCGCGCCGTCGTCGCGCAGGTCGAGCTCGTACGGTTCGAATCCTGCCTCGGCCAGTTCGGCGATCTCCCGGGCGACGAAGGCCTCCCGCTCGGCGGCCGGCAGCGCGTCCGCGGCATGGGCCAGGACGGCGGCGCGGCGGCCCGACCCGCACAGGGCGAGCAGTTCCTTGGTGTGGTTGCCCAGTCCGAAGGAGGACAGGTACAGGCGCATGGTGCTCCTCAGCGTGGCGGGGTGCGTTGCCCGCGATGACGTTTGATGGACCGGACGCTACCCGGGTGTGCCCGGCACGGCAGGATGGGCCCATGGATTCATGGTTCGAGACGTTCTGCCAGGAGCTGGTCGCGCGGCGGGCACTCGAGGGGACCGGCCAGGCCCTGGTGGTGGCCCGCGAGGACTTCGGACTGGTGCTGCAGGCCGCCGATGATTGGACGGTGGTCCCGGCCCCCGCGCTGGTGCAGGGCCTGTCACCCCGGTGGATCGCGATGATCCGGGCCGCGGTGATGCCGTTGGTGGAGAACGATCCTGCCACCGGCCGGGCCTGGGCCGACGGGGCGGTGGCCGGGTATCGCTCCCGTGCGGATGCCGCCGACGACGTGGTGGTGGACGTCCTGGTGGTCGACCTGGTCGATGCTGCCCGGGGCAGTGGCCAGTGGGTGCTGGCGTACGAGTCCTCGGAGCGGGGGATCTCCTTCGCCGAGGCGCTGCGGGCAGGGGAGTGCTCCGACGGAATCCTGGCCCTCGGCGGGCTGGAGCCACGCGACCCCGGACGCATCCCCGGCCCGGACGGGCAGGGTCGACTCTCGCGTGCTCAGGGCCGATTGACCCTCGACCTGGGTGGCGCCCATCTCGGTGTCGGTCGAGCGGTCGAGTCCGGTGGCCACGGATTCGCGTATGCCACCGAGCCATACAGTACTACCCTGAAGGGGTCCGGCATCGAACCGGTCGAACTGGTCACCCTCGAAATCTGAGGTAACGAACCCAAGTTCGAAAAATGTCAGACACCTCGGAGAGGCTGGAGACGCCTTCCGAGAGGGGAAAAGCATGACAACTTTCAGCGAGGTCGATCGGATCGTCGAGGAGCACCTTCGCGACCAAACCGACCACCAGCCCGTACCCGCCCTCCGACTTCCTGCCAGCCCCTGCCCCTCCTGGTGCCGGATGGCGCCCGGACACCCCTACCTGACCGAGCGGCCCAGTGGGCTGCAGTCGCGCTATCACGAGTCCGAGATCATCGCCGCCCGCGACCTGGGTGCCGACGGACAGCTCACCGCGCGAATGATCGCCGACGAGTACCGCACGCCGACCGGACAGACCTCGTTGTCCTCGCCACGGATCGCTCTCGAGGGGCCCGTGGCGGAGGGGGTCGAGCAGTTGGACGTTCGGCAGGCCCGCGTCCTGGCCGACCTGCTGCGGGAGGCCGCCGAGGAGCTGGAGGCGGCCGAGGAGTTGGAGACGGACGAGGACCTGGAGACGGACGAGGACCTGGAGACGGACGAGCGGCAGAACGGGGGCGTTGTGCTGCACGCGGCCTGACCCGAGAGGGCGGCTGGTCGAGCAGCCGGTCGAGCTAACGGCTCAGGACCGCAGGCGGCTCACTGCTCGTCGTCCTCGAACGGCCGGACCTCGATGACCTGGCGGCAGGCCGCCGACGCGCGCTCGGCGACCTCCAGTGCTTCGGCGAAGTCCTGGGCGCGAATGACCCAGTAGCCGCCGAGGTACTCGGGGCCGGGCAGGTAGGGGCCATGGTGCATGGCCTTCTTCGCCCCGGTGGCGTCGACCACGGTGGCGGTGGAAGCAGGCTGGAGACCACCGGCGAAGACCAACTGGCCCTTGACCGCCAGGTCCTGGTTGAAGGCATCGACGTCGGCGAAGACCTGCTCGATCGGGGTGTCGTGGGGGACGGCGTTCTGTTCGCCGTGGTGGACGCTCAGCATGTACTGCGTGGCCTGGATGTGCTGCACGGTCGTTTCCTTTCGGGGACGCCGGCCCGGAGGGCCTGCAGAGCCGACGCTACCGGCGCGGCACTGCCGCGGACAGGGGCAGCGCCGACGGGGTTCGCCGGGTCCGGGAAGCTTTCCCGGACCCGCTGCGGTGCACCAGAATGAGACCACCGTTCTGTTGCCGGCCGGAGAGTGGGGGAAAGCGTGGTCATCGACCGCCAGGCACTCCGGGCGACGTTCACGCCACAGCACCTGTCCCCCGGGTACTTCGCCTTCGTGATGGCGACCGGCATCGTATCGGTGGGGACCGACCAGCGCGGCTGGACGCAGGTCTCGCTGGCCCTGCTCGGCCTGGCCGTCGTGGGCTATGCACTCCTGGTGCTCCTGACGCTGTGGCGAGCGGTCCGTTACCCGCGGGCGATGGCCGCCGACAGCCACAACTCCCGCAAGGCGTTCCTGTTCTTCACATTCGTGGCCGCCACGAACGTGCTGGCGGTCGGTATCGCCGGGCACGGCAGCGTGTTCCCCGGCATGGTCCTGCTCGCCGTGGCGGGACTGGTCTGGATCGTCCTCGGGTACGCGATCCCGTGGTCGGCGGTCCTGGGGAGGGCCGAGCGGCCGGTCGTCATCACCGCGAACGGCTCGTGGTTCGTGTGGGTCGTGGCGAGCCAGTCGGTCGCCGTGGCGGCGGCAACACTGGAACCCCACTACCCGGAGTTCCGGCAGTGGCTGGCGATCGTTGCGGTGCTGGCCTGGTCGGTCGGGTTGGTGCTGTATGCCGCGTCCGGCGTCTTCGTGGCGTTGCGGCTGATGATGTACGAGCTGGACCCGCGCGAGCTCGACCCGCCGTACTGGGTGTCGATGGGGGCGGTGGCGATCACGGTGGTCGCCGGTGCCCGGATCGTCGAGATGGACAGCGCTCCGATGGTCAATGCCGTACGGGGACTGGTGGCCGGTCTGGCCGTGCTGATGTGGTGCTTCGCCACCTGGCTGATCCCCGCGCTGGCCGCGGTGGGGGTCTGGCGCCACGGACTGCACCGGGTGCCGCTGCACTACGACCCCACCTGGTGGAGCATCGTCTTCCCGCTGGGGATGTACGCGGTGGCCGGGATGTACCTGGGCCGTGCCGACGCACTGCCGGTGGTGGAGTGGATCGGGACGGCCTGGATCTGGGTGGCGCTCACGGCCTGGCTGATCGCCTTCGTGGCCATGGTCCGCTCGTGGATCGTGCGACTCAGGAGCGCGGCCCGAGGATCCGGGGTGGAGTGATCGGCCCGCGCAGGGGACGATGGTCACCATGACCGTTGACTGGCCCGACCTTGTCCCGATCCGTACCGCTGTCGGCCCGCGCGCCGGCGGCCCGGACGGCCGACCGCTGCTCGTCCTGCTGCACGGCGTCGGCTCCAACGAGCAGGACCTTCCCGGCATCGTCCCGCACCTGGGGCAGGCCTGGGACTGGGTGTCGCTGCGCGGCCCGTTCGACACCCCCGGTGGCGGGGCGGCATGGTTCCCGATCAGCGTGCCCGGCCGGCCCGAGCGGGCGCCGGTCGATGCCGCTGTCGCCGGCATCCTGGCCTGGCTGGACGAGGTGACGGACGGCCAGCCGGTGGTGCCGCTCGGGTTCTCCCAGGGCGGGATGATGGTGACCGAGCTGCTGCGCCATCGCCCGGACGCCTTCCCCGCCGGCGTGGTGCTGTCGGGGTTCGTCGCCCCGGACCACCTACCCGGCGACGCGGTCCTTGCCGAGCGCCGGCCGCCCCTGTTCTTCGGGCGGGGTGACCGGGACGAGTCCCTGATCCCCCCGGAGGCGTTCGTACGGACCGAGGGCTGGGCCCGCGACCACACCACCGCCACCATCAGGCTGTACCAGGGCCTGGGGCATTCCATCTCTGCCGAGGAGCTGGCCGACGTGGCCGCCTTCCTGCAGACGGTGCTGCCTGATCGGGAGTGAGGCGGCTCAGTGCCGCACCAGTCGCGGCGAGACCGTCCCGACCCCCAGCTCGGCGACCCGCGAACTGAGCTCGCGGTCCGCCGTGGCCACCCGAAGGATGGTGTCCGCGGCCCCGCACCGGGCGGCGGCCGCGGACACGATCGCATCATCGCCGGACCCCTCGGCGCCGACCACCGTCACCCGATCGACCGGATCGACCTCCCGGGCCACGCCCTCGGTGACCAGGACGAACTCCGGGTACCAGGCCCGGCCGGGCAGGCCGAGAGCCGCAGCGGGCAACCCCTGCCGGGCCAGCGCGGACAGGTGGTCGCGGAGCCGGACCGTCGCGCCGTGGCGGTCGCGCCACCACCCGTCGGGCCGGGAACCGACGACGTTGGCGGCATCGACCACCACCACCAGCCGGCGCAGCATCGTACGCAGCTCCGGCAGCGCATCGCGAAAGGCCGGCAGCAGGGGGTGGTCATCGTCCAGGGCCGCCAGGTCGATCCACCGCACCTCGTGGCTCTCCGGGTCGGTGACCGTCGGTTCCCACGGGCCCACCGCTTCGGCGACAACGGTGGTGTAGGACCAGTCCGGATGCTCCAGCACCCGGTCGGCCCGTACCCGGACGGCCGAGGCGATCAGACCGGCCTCCTCGACCGCTTCGCGTACGGCACCGTCGACAGCTGACTCGGTATCGGTGAGCGCCCCGCCGGGCACGCCCCAGGTGCCGCCGTGGTGCGTCCACTGGGCCCGGTGCTGGAGGACCACCTGGTGCCGGCCCTCGACCGCGCGCCAGACGAGCAGGCCGGCCGCGCCGTACAGGCCCCAGTGTTTCTGCCCGCAGGCACAGGTGACCCAGCCGTCGCCGGGTTGGCGTCGGAGGCGGAGGTCGGGCGGTCGTTCGGTCGGCACCCCTCCAGCCTAGGCACCCGGGTGCCCGATCGGCGGGGCGGGTGCTCCGGTCGTCGGATCGGTGCCGTTCCGTGGGAGGCGCGCGGTGCGGGACCGCCCTCCCCGTGCCGTAAGGTTCCCCGACGTGAGCTGGTTAGAGTCGATCATCCTGGGTCTGGTCCAAGGCCTGACAGAGTTCCTTCCCATCTCCTCGTCGGCGCACCTGCGCATCGTGGGGGAGTTCCTGCCCGGGGCGGCGGACCCCGGCGCGGCCTTCACGGCCATCACCCAGCTCGGCACCGAACTGGCGGTGCTGATGTACTTCTGGAACGACATCACCAGGATCATCGGGCGCTGGTTCCGCGCCCTGGCCGGCAAGGTGCCGCAGAGCGATCCCGACGTACGCATGGGCTGGCTGATCATCATCGGCTCCCTCCCGATCGGCGTGCTGGGCCTGCTGTTCGAGGACCAGATCGACACCACCTTCCGATCCCTGTGGATCGTGGCCACGATGCTGATCGTGTTCGGCGTCCTGCTGGCGTTCGCTGACAGGTTCGGCCGGCAGACCAAGCCGCTGGAGCAGCTGACCCTGCGCGACGGCCTCCTCTACGGGCTGGCCCAGGCGATGGCCCTGATCCCCGGTGTCTCCCGCTCGGGCGGCACCATCACCATGGGCCTGGCGCTGGGCTACACCCGCCCGGCGGCCACCCGCTACGCGTTCCTGCTGGCCGTCCCGGCGGTCTTCGCCTCCGGCCTGTACAAGCTGTTCTCCACCCTGACGGAGACCGGAGTCCAGGGCCCGTACGGCATGGGCGAGACCGCCGCAGCCACCGTGGTGGCCTTTGCCGTCGGCTACGCCGTGATCGCCTGGCTGATGCGCTTCATCTCCACCCACTCGTACAAGCCGTTCGTCATCTACCGCATCGGTCTGGGCGTGCTGCTGTACCTGCTGCTGGGCTTCGGGATCATCAGCGCCTGACGCACGTGGTGAGGGCCCGGGCAGCAAGCGGACCATCGTCGGTTCGTGCGACCCGCGCGGGCCCTGTCGGCGGAGCAGGGACCTCGGTAGCCTGAGGCGCAACGACGGGACACGTCGACCCGGACACCTCCCGAGGAGCCTCCATGACGCACTCCGGCCCCGGCACCCGCCAGACTCTCGCCCGCCCGCCGCGCATCGTCGTGACGTACGGTCGGATCGCCGCCTCGGCGCTGCGCGACAGTGCCGGCAGGGCCATGAACCGCCTCGTGCCCGATCCCCTCGCCGACCGCTTCCGGGCCACGCGACCGGACGGAGTCGAGGTGGCCCCGACAGACCTGGTGATGGCGGTCGAGGGCATCCGGGTCGATCCTGCCCGCGCCACCGCGTTCGCCGGGCTCATCGGAGCTCCCGTGACGGCCCGGGTGCACCCCGGGTACGTGCACGTCCTGGCCTTCCCGGTCGCCGTGGCGCTGATGGCCCGGGACGAGGTCCCGATGAGCCTGCTCGGGGCGGTGCACCTCGCCAACCGCATCGTCCAGCACCGACCTGTCCGGGCGAACGAGCGGTTGGACGTCGAGGCCACGGTCTCGGAGCCGCGCCCGCACCGGCGCGGGACCGTCATCGACGTGACCGCGACGGTCCGGGTCGCCGGCGAGGTCGTCCTGACCGACGTGTCGACGTACCTGTCGCGCAGCCCAGGACCGGTCGACGGCCAGGGTACGGACCAAGCATCCGACGGTGCAGGCACGCGTCCGCCACGGCCCGAGTACGCACCCCCGGAGGCCACCGAGCAGTGGCATCTGGGGGCGCACACGGGGCGCCGCTACGCGAAGGTCAGCGGGGACTGGAACCCGATCCACCTCGCCGCCGCGCTCGCCCGGGCCTTCGGCTTCCCCCGAGCCATCGTGCAGGGCATGTACTCCGCGTCGCGCGCCCTCACCTCGTCCGGGATCTCCCTGGCCGGGCCGCTGACATGGCAGGTCAGCTTCGAGGCGCCGATCCTGCTGCCGTCCTCCCCACAGGTGGCCCACACGGCCGGCCCCGACGGCGCCGTCGCGACCGAGGTCTGGCGCGCTGCCACACCCGACCGGCCGGCCCGCCGCCACCTCTTTGCGCGCGCGACGCCACGGGTCGGGTAACAGCGTCGGCTGGGCCCTGAACAGACGGCGGGCGTGGCCGTTCGGTGAACGTCGCATGAGGCTGCTCCCGCACCCCTGTCCCTGCGGGCACCACCGGACCTACCCTGATCGCATCGGCGGTGTTCCGGGCAACGCCGGGATCCTATTGGGGGAACCATGTCGAGGATCAGGGTTGCAGCACTGAACGTGGAGAACTTGTTCGATCGTCCCAAGGCGATGAGTCAGCCGATGAGTACCCAGGGCAATCCGATACTGGCCGCGCACGCCCGGCTGAACGCGCTTGTAGGTGAAGAGATTTACACCGACCAGATCAAGGCGGAGATCCTGCAGCACTTGGCAACGCTCGGTCTGGAACGCTCCGACAACGCGGAGCTCGCCGTGTTGCGTCAGGTCCGAGGGAGGCTGGTGAAGCGGCCGGCCGCACCAAAGCCGGTCGAGGTCGTCGCGGGTGGGCGGCCCGACTGGATCGGGTGGGTCGACCTGACCAAGGAGAGGGTCAACGAACTGGCGATGACCCACACCGCGCGGGTGATCGATGACGTGGGGGCGGACGTGATGGCCGTGGTCGAGGCCGAGTCGCGGATCGCTCTGAAGCACTTCATTGACGCCGGTGTGGTTGCCGGCGACGGAGCGCCGTTGTACCCCCGGGCGATGGTCATCGACGGGAACGACGACCGGGGCATCGACGTCGGAGTGATGACTAGGGCCGAGCACCGGATCGTGAACATCGTCTCCCACGTCGACGACGTCGACGACGAAGGACGGCGGATCTTCGGCCGTGACTGCCCCGAGTACACCGTCGAGCTGGACAGTGGCACCCGGATCACATTACTGGTCAACCACTTCAAGTCGAAGGGCTACGGCAGGCAGTCCGACAACGACAGGCGCCGCCGGCAGCAGGCGACTCGCGTCGCCGACATTTATCGAGACCTGCGAGGGGCGGGTCAGGACAACGTGGTCGTCTTGGGGGACCTGAACGACACGCCGAACAGCGCCCCACTGAAGCCGCTGCTGGTCGACACCGACCTGAGGGACATCACTGCTCATCCCGGGTTCGTCAGCGACGGCCGACCCGGCACGTACGCCAACGGGACCGCGAGCCAGAAGATCGACTACGTGATGTTGTCGCCGGCATTGTTCGACCGAGTCGTCGGCGGCGCGATCTACCGTAAGGGCGTCTGGGGTGGCAAGCATGGCACCCTGTTCCCGCACTATGAGACCATCACCGCCGCCGTGCACGCCGCGTCCGACCATGCTGCCATCTACGCCGACCTCGATCTCGGGTGAACGAAGAGACCGATGGGCGCGAGTTCATCCGCCCTGGCTGAGCATCCCCTACGGGATTCGAACCCGCGCTGCCGCCTTGAAAGGGCGGTGTCCTAGGCCACTAGACGAAGGGGACCCGGTGGTCTCCCACCACGGCCGGCGACCGGGAGGGTCGTCGAGCCGTCGTCCAGCATAGCCCACGGTCGTCCCTCTCGACGCCACGGAACCGCGATGGGACGGACCCGTACGACCCGATGCGCCACCACGGTCGAAGGGGCCCCGTACGAGCGGAGCCGGGAGGGTGCCCGCTCGTACGGGGCGTCTAGTTGATGCTGACGTGGACGTGGTCGTAGTGGTTGGCGGTGGTGGAGCCGCGG
>JBIQHF010000028.1:0-37532 GCA_044508675.1 Propionibacteriaceae bacterium
CGACTGGGTGGTCGACATGGGGCCCGAAGGCGGGCGTCGGGGCGGCGCCGTGGTGACCGAGGGGACCCCAGAGGAGGTCGCGGACTGTGCGGAGTCGTGGACCGGGCGGTACCTGAAGTCCGTCCTGCCGGTCAGCGAGGCCGTCCCGTCGGTCAGCGAGGCCGTCCTGTCGGGCAGCGAGGCCGTCCTGTCGGGCAGCGAGGCTGCGGGGGGCTAGGCACCGGGAGATGGCCGCGGCCCGGCCGCGGGAGGAGGATCAGGAGTCGAGTGCCTTCACCAGCAGTTCGTCGCCGTCCTCCTCGACCCGGGCACGGGTCAGGCCGGTTGCCGAGGGCCCCTCGAGCACCGAGCCGTCCTCGACGGCGAAGTACGAGTTGTGGCACAGGCAGTGGATCCGGTTGTCGTCGGTGACCTGGCGCACCGGGCAGCCCTGGTGGGGACAAACGTCGAGGTAGGCCTCGAACCGGCCCGCCTCCGGCTGGGTCACCACGTACCCCTGGTCGGGGTAGATCACTGCCGAGCCCACCGGGATCTCGCTCCTCTTGATCCGCAGCTGTCGGTTGCTGGTGGTGCGGGGACGCGCCCCGCCGCCGTACATGTCCGTACCGCACGCGGTGAGTCCGCCGGTGGCGGTCGCCGCAACGGCCCCCGCTGCGGCAAGCTTGATGACGGTGCGGCGCTGAGCTTGCATCCGGGTCCTCCTGAGGGCAGGGCCCACGACGCTCGGCTCATCCTCGGCGTCCATGGGCGGTGACCTCCCAAGGCTAGCCGCCGGGCAACGACCCCCGGCCAGGTGACCGCACCGCGGCATCGCTGTGGGAGAGGTCACCGAGAGAAAGTTCACACCACCCCGACAGGGTTCCTACTACGAGACGTAATAGACTTCTGGTGACCCATTGACCAAGCTCCAAGGAAGCCAGGATGTCGCGATGACGGACTCCAGTTGCGGTCACAATCCACGGGCCAGTGCCCGTCCCCCACGTCGCCCCGCCCCCAGAAGGGCCAGGGCCGGGCTCCTCGCAGCACTGGCCGCACCGGCCACCCTGCTGGCTGGCTGCAGTGCCGGCGCCAGCAGTGCCGGCGCCAGCGGTGCCAGTGGTGCCGGTGGCGCCGAGGGGGAACCGAAGATCGGTGGCGAGGCGAACCTCGCCCTGCCCGACCTGTCCCAGGTCGAGTTCCTGGGCGGCATCAACGGCGGCGCGCTGCTGGCGATCGGACTGATCGTCTGTGCGCTCGGGCTGCTGTTCGGCGTCGTCACGTACGCCCAGCTCCGCGTGCTGCCGGTGCACCGGTCGATGCGGGAGATCTCCGAACTGATCTACTCCACCTGTCGCACCTACCTACAGACCCAAGGCCGGTTCCTGCTGATCCTCTGGGCCATCATCGCGACGGTCATCCTCGCCTACTACAAGTTCCTGGTCGGCTTCGGCTGGGGCCGGGTGGGTGTCGTGCTGTTGTTCAGCCTGATCGGCATGGCCGGCTCGTACGGGGTCGCATGGTACGGCATCCGGGTCAACACCTTCGCCAACTCACGGACCGCCTTCGCCGCCCTGCGGGGCAAGGCCCACCCGGTGCACTCCATCCCGATGCGCTCGGGTATGTCGGTCGGCATGGTGCTGATCTCGGTCGAGCTGTCCATGATGCTGCTCATCCTGATCGCCCTGCCGGGCGAGATCGCCGGGGCCTGCTTCATCGGCTTCGCGATCGGTGAGTCGCTCGGCGCCTCGGTGCTGCGGATCGCCGGTGGCATCTTCACCAAGATCGCCGACATCGGCTCCGACCTGATGAAGATCGTGTTCCGGATCAAGGAGGACGACGCCCGCAACCCCGGGGTCATCGCGGACTGCACCGGTGACAACGCCGGCGACTCGGTCGGCCCCTCGGCGGACGGCTTCGAGACGTACGGCGTCACCGGCGTCGCGCTCGTCACCTTCATCCTGCTCGCCGTCGGCGACGTTTCCACCCAGGTCACCCTGCTGGTCTGGATCTTCGTGATCCGCGCGGTGCTCGTGATCGCCTCGGCCCTGTCGTACTTCATCAACGCGGCGGTGACCAAGGCGCGCTGGGGGAGCGCCGACCGGATGGACTTCGAGGCGCCGCTGTCCAACCTGGTGTGGATCACCTCGATCATGTGCATCCTGCTGACCTACCTGACCAGCTATGCGCTGATCCAGGACATGGGGGCGGGACTGTGGTGGAAGCTCGCCACGATCGTGTCCTGTGGCACCCTGGCCGGCGCGCTGATCCCCGAACTGGTCAAGGTCTTCACCTCCACCAAGAGCCGGCACGTGCAGGAGGTCGTCAAGTCCTCCCGCCAGGGCGGGGCCTCGCTGAACATCCTCTCGGGCCTGGTCGCCGGCAACTTCTCCGGCTACTGGCTGGGCATCGCGATCGTCGGACTGATGGCTGTGGCGTACGGGATCTCCACCACCGGTCTGGACCAGTTGATGCTGGCCCCGGCCGTGTTCGCCTTCGGCCTGGTCGCCTTCGGTTTCCTCGGCATGGGCCCGGTGACGATCGCCGTCGACTCGTACGGTCCGGTCACCGACAACGCCCAGTCGGTGTACGAGCTGTCGACGATCGAGGACATCGACGGGATCGACACCGAGATCGAGCGGGACTTCGGGTTCCGGCCCGAGTGGGACAGCGCCAAGCTGATGCTGGAGGAGAACGACGGTGCGGGCAACACCTTCAAGGCGACCGCCAAGCCGGTCCTGATCGGGACCGCAGTGGTCGGCGCCACGACGATGATCTTCTCGATCATCATCGGCCTCACCGACGGACTACGGCCCGACCTGCTGGCGAACCTCTCCCTGCTGCACGCGCCCTTCCTACTCGGCCTGATCACCGGCGGCGCGGTGATCTACTGGTTCACCGGCGGCGCCATCCAGGCGGTCACGGCCGGCTCGTACCGGGCGGTGGAGTTCATCAAGGACAACATCCGCCTCGACGACTCCGTGACCCGGGCCAGCGAGGAGGACTCCAAGAAGGTCGTCGAGATCTGCACCCAGTACGCCCAGAAGGGCATGCTGAACCTGTTCCTGGGCATCTTCTTCGCCACCTTGGCCTTCGCCTTCGTGGAGCCGTACTTCTTCATCGGCTACCTGGTCTCGATCGCGATCTTCGGGCTCTACCAGGCCATCTTCATGGCCAATGCCGGCGGGGCCTGGGACAACGCCAAGAAGATCGTCGAAACCGACCTGCACGCCAAGGGCACCGCCCTGCACGAGGCCACGATCGTCGGTGACACCGTCGGTGACCCGTACAAGGACACCTCGTCGGTCGCGCTCAATCCGGTGATCAAGTTCACCACGCTGTTCGGCCTGCTCGCGGTCGAACTGGCGGTCTCGCTGAGCGCCCGGGGTCTGGGGACCCTGGTCGCCGTCCTGGCCGGGGTGTTCTTCCTGGCTTCCCTGGTCTTCGTCTACCGGTCCTTCTACACCATGCGGATCAACTCCCGGCTCGATGACATCGGTGACGACGAGGAGGTCCCCGGTGAGCTGGTCGGCCCCGCAGAGCATGGGCAGATCGCTACGGGACACCCGGACCAGGCCGTTGCCGGGGTCGCCGAGCCGCGCCACGCGCTGGTCACCCAGCGGGCCCAGGGCACCGTGCCCCAGGAAGGATGACCCAGATGCCCATCCCACCGAAGGCCCCCGCCCACCTGAACAAACGCATCGCGGTCAAGTTCGGGACCCTCAGCCACGAACCGCTGGTCGATGCCGAAGGCAACCTCGCCGGGCGGGGGGCCGGCCCGGTGCTGGTCGGTCGCCTGCTGCGATTGTTCCCGCGGCCGATCCTCGTCGGACCGTTGCAGCGCCGCTGCAACGGCTTCGACCAGCAGCCGCTGGAGTTCATCGACGGCGACTCGACGATCGTGATCAACATGGACGTGATCGACTCGCCGCTGGTCTGGACGCTGCTCAAGCAGAACGCGACCGAGCCCCGGGTGATGAACTTCATCTGGCGCAACCTCTCCGAGTACCCCGGCACGGTCGCCCAGGCCTCCCTGGGCCTGGCGTTCGGCCTGTTCCCGACCTTCGCCAACTCGGAGCGGACCGCCGAGGAGGTCCGGGAGCTCCTCGGCACCTGGACCGTCCCGACCCTGGCCGACAAGGCGATCATCGGCTGGGAGAACCTCGGCATCCACCTGCCGCGGGTCCGCCCGCGGACGACGCCGAAGATCCCGGTCGTGCTCTACCCGGCGGTCACCCTGGCCCGCCGCAAGCGCCCGGACGTCTTCATGCGGGTCGTCTCCGCCGTCGCGGCCCGTACGCCGATCACCGTGGAGATGCGGCTGCTGGAGAAGGACCTGGTCACCGAGAAGGCGATGAAGATCTCCCGGGAGAAGTGGACCTGGGTCGGTCCGCTGGGCACCCGCGAGTCGTACTGGAAGCAGTTGGCCCACACCACGGCGTTCCTGGCCACCTCCGCCGACGAGTCGTACGGCCTGCAGCCGCTGGAGGCCCTGGCGGCCGGGGCGATCGGTGTCTTCCCCAACCTGCCGTGGGCCAGGGCCCTGCTGCCGGAGGGCTATCCGTTCCTCTACGACTCCGAGGAGCAGGCCGAGGAGATGCTCCACCGGGTGGTCACCGATCCGGAGGGGTGCAAGCGGCAGATCGCCGCCACGTCCGGGGACCTGGACGCCTGGATCCGGAACCGGCACAGCGACGACAGCTTCGAGCGGGCGATCGAGGGCTACGTGTCGAAGTGGTTCGGCGCCTGACCGGCTCCCCGTAGTCCCACACCACGACCCACACCACGACGTACGGCCCTCCTCACCGGGGGCCGTACGTCGTCTGGCGTCGGTGCTGGGGACGGCGGCCTATGCTGGTCGGCATGGCTGACCCGTCCACCTATCGCCCCGAGCCCGGGTCGATCCCCGTGGACCCCGGCGTCTACCGGTTCAGCGACGAGAACGGGCGCGTCATCTACGTCGGCAAGGCCAAGTCCCTGCGGCAGCGCCTGAACTCCTACTTCGCCGACCTGGCCGGGCTGCATCCGCGGACCCAGACGATGGTCCGGACCGCGGCCCGGGTCGACTGGACGGTGGTGCGCAACGAGGTCGAGGCCCTCGGCCTGGAGTACACCTGGATCAAGCAGTTCGAGCCACGGTTCAACGTCATGTACCGGGACGACAAGTCCTACCCGTGGCTGGCGGTGACCTGGTCGGAGGAGATCCCCCGGGTGTTCGTCGGCCGGGGCAAGAAGCGTCGTGGCTGGCGCTACTTCGGACCGTACGGGCACGCCTGGGCGATCCGCGAGACCGTCGACACCCTGCTGCGGGTCTTCCCGATGCGTTCGTGCTCGGCCGGCACCTTCCGCAATGCTCGGGCCGCCGGCCGGCCGTGCCTGCTCGGCTACATCGGCAAGTGCTCGGCGCCGTGCGTGGGTCGGGTCACCCCGGAGGAGCACCGCCAGATCGCCGATGACTTCTGCCAATTCATGGCGGGTCGGTCCACCGGGCTGGTGCGCCGGCTGCAGCGGGAGATGACCGAGGCGGCCGAGAATCTGGAGTTCGAGCGTGCCGGGGTGCTCCGCGATGACATCGCCGCACTGGAGCTGGCATTGGAGAAGAATGCGGTCGTGCTGGGGGACGGGACCGACGCGGACGTGATCGCCATGGCCGCCGAGCCGCTCGAGGTGTCGGTGATGGTCTTCCATGTCCGTGGTGGGCGGATCCGCGGCCGTCGCGGCTGGGTGGCCGACCGCACTGCCGAACAACCCCCCAGTGAGCTCGTCGGCACCTTCCTCACCCAGCTGTACGGCGCCGCCGGCGAGCTCGAGGTCACCGACGGCGAGGTGAACGGGGAGCGCCGGCCGATCCCCAAGGAGGTGCTGGTCCCGGTCCTGCCCGAGGAGGCCGACATCGTCCGCGAGTGGCTGTGCGAGCGCCGTGGTTCCCAGGTGGACCTGCGGGTGCCCCAGCGCGGCGACAAGCGGACCCTGATGGACACCGTGACCCGCAACGCCGAGGAGGCGCTGGCCCGGCACAAGACGAAGCGGTCGGGGGACCTGACCGCGCGCACCACGGCGCTGGAGGACCTCCAGGAGGCGCTCGGGCTGCCGACCCCGCCGCTGCGGATCGAGTGCTACGACGTCTCCAACCTGCAGGGCACCAACGTTGTCGCCTCGATGGTCGTGTTCGAGGACGGCCTGGCGCGCAAGTCCGAGTACCGGCACTTCACCATCAGGAGCGTGGACGGCCAGGACGACGTGGCATCCATGTACGAGGTGATCACCCGCCGCTTCAGCCGGATGCTCGCCGAACAGGAGGTGCTCAAGGGCGCCGGCTCCGCGGAGGCCGGCGCGCCCTCGCTGGTGGACCCGGCGACCGGCAAGGCGCTGAAGTTCGCGTACACCCCCTCCCTGGTCGTCGTCGACGGCGGGCCGCCCCAGGTGGAGGCGGCCCGCCGCGCGATGGCCGACCTGGGCATCACCGGGATCGGGTTGTGCGGGTTGGCCAAGCGCCTGGAGGAGGTGTGGCTGCCCGAGGAGGACTACCCGGTGATCCTCCCGCGGACGTCGGAGGGGCTCTACCTGATGCAGCGGGTGCGCGACGAGGCGCACCGGTTCGCCATCACCCACCACCGCACCCGTCGGAGCCACTCGATGCTGGAGTCGATGCTGGATGGCATTGCGGGGCTGGGTCCTGCCCGGCGGGCCACCTTGATGAAGGAGTTCGGGTCGGTGAAGAAGTTGCGTGCCGCCACGGAGGAAGAGGTGCGGGCGCTGCCCGGTTTCGGACCCGCGACGGCCCGGGCCGTGGTGCAGGCGATCGCTGCCGCTCCCACCCGTGAGGTGCTCAATACCGCTACCGGCGAGGTGACGGAGGCGTGAGCGGCAGGGTGGGTCGGGCGTGGCCCATAATGGGGGCGTGACCGATCAGGAGCAACGGGTACTCGTCATCACCGGACTCAGTGGAGCCGGGCGCTCGACGGCCGCCGATGCTCTCGAGGACGCGGACTGGTACGTGGTGGACAACCTGCCGCCGAGGCTGCTGCCCGACCTGGCCCGTCTCGTCGGCTCGGCCGGCATCCCCAACCTCGCCGTCGTCCTCGACGTCCGCAGCCGGGCCCTGTTCTCCGACCTGCTGCCCGCCTTGGCGGACCTGCGGACCGAGGGGATCGACATCGACCCCGAGGTGCTGTTCCTGGAGGCCAGTGACGAGATCATCGTCCGACGCCAGGAATCGGCCCGGCGCCCGCACCCACTGCAGGGTGGAGGGCGGCTGCTCGACGGGGTCCGCGCCGAGCGTTCCCAGATGAGTGCCCTGCGGTCGGTCGCCGACCTGGTCATCGACACCTCGAACCTGAACGTCCACCAGCTGCGGGACCGGGTCGGACACGCCTACGGCGGCGCCGAGCGCAAGTTCCGGGTCACGATCGTCTCGTTCGGCTTCAAGCACGGGGTCCCGGTGGATGCCGACCTGGTGCTGGACGTACGCTTCCTCCCCAACCCGCACTGGGTGCCGCAGCTGCGGCCCATGACCGGCCTGGACCAGCCGGTGCGGGACTACGTCCTCGGCCAGGACGGTGCGATGGAGTACCTGGACCGCATCGAGGCGCTACTGATGGACATCGTGATCCCCGGGTACGTCCACGAGGGCAAGTGGCTGATGACCATTGCGATCGGCTGCACCGGTGGCCGACACCGCTCCACCTCGATGTCGATCGACCTGGCCCGCCGCCTGACGGCGCACGACATCCCGACCTCCACCGTCCACCGCGACGCGGAGTTGATGTGACATGTTGATGGCTGACCTGAGCTTCGCACGTCGGCCCAACGTGACGGCCCTCGGTGGTGGCCACGGGCTCTACGCGAACCTGTCGGCGCTGCGCCGGATCACCGACCGCCTGACGGCCGTGGTCACCGTGGCCGACGACGGCGGGTCCTCGGGCCGGTTGCGGCAGGAGTTCGACATGCTCCCGCCGGGTGACCTGCGGATGGCGCTGGCCGCACTGTGTGGGGACGACTCGCAGGGTCGGCTCTGGGCCGATGTCCTGCAGTCCCGTTTCGCCGGTGACGGGCCGCTCGGCGGTCACGCGATCGGCAACCTGCTGATCGCCGGCCTGTGGCAGAAGGTCGACGCGGTGACCGGGCTGGACATGGTGGCGTCCCTGCTCGGATGTCGGGGGAGGGTGCTGCCGATGTCGGCGGTGCCGCTGGAGATCGAGGCCGATGTGATCGGAAACGACCCGGCACGGCCCGATGACACCACGGTGCTGCACGGCCAGTACCGGGTGGCGACGACGAAGGCGGACGTGGCGGGCATCCGGCTGATCCCGGAGGACCCGCCGGTGCCGGTGGAGACGCTGCAGGCGATCCGCGACTCCGACTGGGTCATCCTCGGCCCCGGCTCGTGGTTCACCTCGGTCATCCCGCACCTGCTGGTGCCGGATCTGGCGGACGCGCTGGTGAACACCAAGGCCCGTCGGATCCTGACCATGAACCTGCGTCCGGCGGGGGAGACCTCCGGTTTCACCCCGTCGCGGCACGTGGAGGCGCTGGCCGAGCACGCCCCGACGCTGCGCCTGGACGTGGTCCTGGCCGACCCACGCTTCGTCGCCGACGACCGCAGCCACCTGGAGGGGTTCGCCGCCTCCCTCGGGGCTGAACTCGTCATCACCGAGGTCGCGATGCGTGACGGCACCGCCCGGCACGACCCGCTACGGCTCGCCGCCGCCTACTCCGAGATCATGGGCCTGTAGGCCGGGACCGACGGATCTGGCGGGGCTTCGTACGGTCCGTCCTGCGGTCCGGAGGCCCTCTGATCCCGGACCGGTGCGCGGGGTGTGGAATCATGGAGCAATGGCGATGACCCCACAGGTGAAGGCAGAACTGGCGACGGTATCGGTGAAGAAGACCCCGGCACGGGTCGCCGAGATGGCCGCCACCCTCCGCTTCGCAGGAGGTCTGCACCTGGCCGGTGGCCGCATCGTCATCGAGGCCGAGCTCGACACCGGCGCCGCCGCCCGGCGGCTGCGTACCTCCATCGGTGAGGTCTTCGGCTACCCCTCCGAACTCGTCGTGGTGAACGGCACCGGATTGCGCCGCGCCACCCGCTATGTCGTGCGGATGACCTCCAACGGTGAGGACCTGGCCCGGCGGACGGGGCTGATCGACCAGCACGGGCGCCCGGTGCGCGGGCTGCCGGTGCAGATCGTGGGTGGTGACCTGGATGCGGCGGTGTCGGCCTGGCGTGGGGCGTTCCTGGCGCACGGTTCGCTGACCGAGCCGGGCCGCTCGATGGCTCTGGAGGTGACCTGTCCCGGCCCGGAGGCCGCGCTCGCCCTGGTCGGCTCGGCACGACGGCTCGGGATCGGCGCCAAGGCCCGGGTGGTGCGTGACATCGACCGGGTCGCGATCCGCGACGGCGATTCGATCGCTGCGATGCTGACCCGGCTGGGGGCCCACGAGTCCGTGATGGCGTGGGAGGAACGACGGGTGCGCCGGGAGGTCCGCGCCTCCGCGAACCGGCTGGCGAACTTCGACGACGCCAACCTGCGCCGCTCGGCCCAGGCCGCGGTCGCGGCCAGCGCCCGGGTGGCCCGGGCCCTGGAGATCCTTGGGGACGACGTCCCCGACCACCTGCGGCGGGCCGGCGAACTGCGGATGGAGCACAAGCAGGCCAGCCTCGAGGAGCTCGGCCGACTGCACGAACCGCCGCTGACCAAGGACGCGATCGCCGGTCGGATCCGGCGCCTGCTCGGGACTGCGGACAAGCGGGCCGCCGAACTGGGCATCCCCGACACCGAGGCGAGCGTGTTCCCGGAGAACGGCGAGCGGTCCAGACAGTGACGAGGGCGGGCCGGCCGGAAAGCTGCAGGCCCGCCGTTCAGGCTCAGTAGGCCCCGCCGGCGGGGCTCAGTAGGCCTTCGGCTGGCCGGTCAGGTCCGGGGCCTTGTCACCGAGGATGTGGGCGACCTGCTCGCGGCCGGCGGTCAGCAGCAGTCCCGAGTCGCTGCTGGGATTGACCATGTCGGCGCCCTCGTCGCCCCAGTACTTCGCCTCGTCGGCGTCGGCGCAGTAGATCGCCATCTTCAGCCCGTGGGCGTGAGCCCGTTCGAGGATGGTGTGCACCATGTCGATGATCTGCTGCGGCATCGGGCCGCCGCCCTTCAGCCCCATGCTCAGGGCCAGGTCGTTCGGGCCCACGAAGACCCCGTAGAGTCCCCGGGTCGCCATGATCGCCTCCATGTTGTCAAAGCCTTCCTTCGACTCGATCTGGGGCCAGACCTGGAGCACGGTGTCGGCGTCCTGGAAGTAGCTCGGCCCCGCGTACAGGGTGCCGCGGGTGGGACCGAGCGAGCGGGTGCCGGCCGGCGGGTAGAAGCAGGCCTTGGAGACGATCTCCGCCTGCTCCGCCGTGGCGACGTCGGGGATGATCATCCCGTACGCCCCGGCGTCCAGCAGCCAGCCGATCTCCCGCGGGTCCTGGCTGGGGGAGCGTACGAAGGGCGACGCATTGCCGGCCGACACGGCCTGCAGCATCGACATGATCGCGTCCCTGCCGAACATGCCGTGCTGGGCGTCGATCGTCACCGAGTCGAAGCCAGCGTGCGAGAGGATCTCGGCAATGTAGGTGGACTCCATCGTCACCCAGGCGTTCACCGCCGTACGCCCTGCCTTGATCGCATCATCGACTCGGTTGGTACGCAGCATCATCGGTCCTCTCGCAGCGCGCACGGGCGGGGGTGTGGTCGGGGGACGAATACGGAAACGACGTCCCGCGGCTCAGCGTATCGTGCCGCATTTGCCCTACCCGGGTGCGCCCCCGCCCCGGGTTGTTTATAGGCTTACGGTGTCCGTAAAGGGTGGAACGGTGGATCCCGTGCCACCAGTCGACTTTCAAGGAGACACAGCACATGACCGTCAAGGTTGGCATCAACGGCTTCGGCCGCATCGGCCGCAACTACTTCCGCGCGCTCTTGGCGCAGGGCGCCGACATCGAGGTCGTCGCGGTGAACGACCTCACCGACAACAGCGCCCTGGCCCACCTCCTCAAGTACGACTCCATCCTGGGCCGCTTCAACGGCGAGATCAGCTACGACGAGGAGTCGCTCACCGTCAACGGGCACAAGATCAAGGCGCTCGAGGAGCGCGACCCGGCGAATCTGCCGTGGGGCGAGCTGGGCGTCGACATCGTCATCGAGTCGACCGGTCGCTTCACCGACGCGACCAAGGCTGACGCGCACATCAAGGCGGGCGCCAAGAAGGTCATCATCTCCGCCCCGGCGAAGAACGAGGACGCCACCTTCGTGATCGGCGTGAACGAGGGTGACTACGACCCGGCGAAGCACAACATCATCTCCAACGCCTCCTGCACCACCAACTGCCTGGCCCCGATCGCCAAGGTGCTGAACGACGAGTTCGGCATCGTCAAGGGCCTGATGACCACCGTCCACGCGTACACCGCCGACCAGAACCTGCAGGACGGCCCGCACAAGGACCTGCGTCGCGCCCGCGCCGCCGCCATGAACATCATCCCGACCAAGACCGGTGCCGCCCAGGCCGTCGCCCTGGTGATCCCGGAGCTGAAGGGCAAGTTCGACGGCTTCGCGTTCCGTGTCCCGGTCCCGACCGGCTCCGTCGTCGACCTGACCTTCCAGGCCGAGAAGGAGGTCACGATCGAGGCCGTCAACGCCGCGATCAAGGCCGCCTCGGAGAAGCAGCCTGAGGTCATCGGCTACACCGAGGACCCGATCGTCTCCTCCGACATCGAGACCGACCCGCGATCGACCATCTTCGATGCGCTGCAGACCAAGGTCATCGGCGACATGGTGAAGATCGTCTCTTGGTACGACAACGAGTGGGGCTACTCCAACCGCCTCGTCGACCTGACCAAGGTCGTCGCGGCCAAGCTCGCCTGACCTGCCGGTTGCTCGAGCAGTTCACCGTGTGACGGGGTCGGCCATGCGCCGGCCCCGTTGTGCACTCCGACCGCAGCCGGCGTCGGTCGGACCGCTGGGCGCCGGTCACCCCATGGGGCCGGCGCAAGAGACCGGCAACACCTCTCCACCCTGACCTGAGGAAGGTTCGAAGTGAAGTCAATCGAAGACCTGGGAGATCTCCAGGGCAAGCGTGTCGTCATCCGCTGTGACCTGAACGTCCCGCTGGACGGCGACACCATCACCGACGACGGCCGTATCCGTGCGTCCCTGCCCACCCTCAACACGCTGCGCGACGCCGGTGCGAAGGTTGTGGTCCTCGCTCACCTCGGTCGTCCCAAGGGCAAGGTGAACCCTGCGTTCTCCCTGGCACCGGTCGCGAAGCGGATGTCCGAGCTGCTCGGCGTCGAGGTCAAGCTGGCCGAGGACGTCGTCGGCCCCTCGGCCGAGGCGCTGGTCGCCGGCATGGCGGACGGCGACGTCGTGATGCTGCAGAACGTCCGCTACGAGCCGGGCGAGGAGTCCAAGGACCAGGCCGAGCGCGAGGCGCTGGCCGCCAAGTACGCGGCCTTCGGCGATGTCTTCGTCTCCGACGGCTTCGGCGTCGTGCACCGCAAGCAGGCCTCGGTCTACGACCTGGCCAAGCAGCTGCCGAATGCCACCGGCAAGCTGGTGCAGGCCGAGATCGAGGTCCTCAGGCAGCTGACCGAGGAGCCGGCCCGTCCGTACGTCGTCGTGCTCGGTGGGGCCAAGGTCGCGGACAAGCTCGCCGTGATCGACAACCTGCTGAAGACCGCCGACACGCTCGTGATCGGCGGTGGCATGGCCTACACCTTCCTGAAGGCGAAGGGCTACGAGGTCGGCAGCTCGCTGCTGGACGAGGAGAAGGTGGAGGACTGCAGGCAGTACCTCGAGCAGGCCGAGGCCGCCGGCAAGCAGCTGCTGCTGCCGGTCGACACCCTCGTGTCCCCGTCCTTCCCCTCGGGTGAGGGCCCCTTCGAGTCCACCACCCTCGACGTCGACAAGATGCCGGCCGGCCAGATGGGCCTCGATATCGGCCCCAGGTCTGCCGCCCTCTTCGCCGAGGCGATCAAGGGCGCCAGGACCGTCTTCTGGAACGGCCCGATGGGTGTGTTCGAGATCCCGGACTTCGCCGAGGGCACCAGGGTCGTGGCCCAGGCACTCACCGAGGTCGACGGGCTGTCCGTCGTCGGCGGTGGTGACTCCGCCGCGGCCGTGCGGGAGCTCGGTTTCGCGGACGAGGCCTTCGGCCACATCTCCACTGGTGGTGGAGCCTCCCTGGAGTACCTGGAGGGCAAGACGCTCCCGGGTCTCGACGTACTCGGCTGAAAGGACGACCGAACCATGACCCGCATGCCCCTGATGGCCGGCAACTGGAAGATGAACCTCAACCACTTCGAGGCCACCGACCTGGTCCAGAAGCTCGCCTGGGCCCTGGCCGACGCCAACTATGACCCCGATCGGGCCGAGTGCGTGGTGCTGCCCCCCTTCACCGACATCCGCTCGGTGCAGACGCTGATCGAATCGGACAAGCTGCCACTGGGCTTCGGCGCCCAGGACGTCTCCGCCCACGACTCCGGCGCGTACACCGGTGAGGTCTCGGCCACCATGCTGCAGAAGCTCAACTGTGGCTACGTGGTGGTCGGCCACTCGGAGCGCCGCCAGTACCACGCCGAGACCGATGAGGTCGTCAACACCAAGGCCCGCAAGGTGATCGAGGCCGACATGACCCCGATCGTCTGTGTCGGGGAGGGCCTCGACGTACGCAAGGACGGTCGCCAGGTCGAGCACACCGTCGCCCAGGTCGAGGGCGCGTTCGCCGGCTGGGCGGCCGAGGAGGTCGCCGGAGTCGTCGTGGCGTACGAGCCCGTCTGGGCCATCGGTACCGGCGAGGTCGCCACCCCCGCGGACGCCCAGGAGGTCTGCGCCGCCATCCGGGCCAGCCTCGCCTCGTCGTTCGGTGCTGACGTCGCCGAGGCCGTCCGGGTGCTGTACGGCGGATCGGTGAAGGCCTCCAACATCAAGGAGATCATGGCGCAGGCCGATGTCGACGGTGCCCTGGTCGGCGGCGCGAGCCTCAAGGCCGAGACGTTCGCCCCGATCGTCACCTTCTACGACTGATCGACACGACTGATCGACACGACTGATCGACACGACTGGTCCTGGCGAGGACTGGTCGTCGCCCGGCCCCGGCCCGGCCAGGATGCTCGAGGGCGGTCACCGGTTCGTTCCGGTGACCGCCCTCGGTGTCGTCCCGGCCACGTACGTTCCTGTCCGGCAGGTTCGTACGGGCCGTCCGGCGACATTGCGCGTGCTGTCCGGCGGACGGCGCGCTTTCTCTTGTGACAGACCGCTGGGTTAGGCTTTGCGTCATGTGGTGGCCCATCCTGACGCTCTCTATCCTGCTGGTGCTCCTGAGCGTGATCCTGACGGGGTTCATTCTGCTTCACAAGAACCGCGGTGGTGGGTTGTCGGATCTCTTCGGCGGAGGCATGTCCTCGTCGATGGGTGGGTCCTCCATGGCTGAGCGCAACCTTGACCGGGTGACTCTGGTCATCGGACTGATCTGGCTCGCCTGCATCGTTGCACTGCTCGTGCTGTACCGCATTCAACCGGCCGCCTGAAGGCCTTGACGTATGACCATGAGGACTGAGGGGGACACGAAGTGATCGGTGGTAGCGCGATCCGGGGCAGCCGCGTCGGGGCGGGGCCCATGGGTGAATCGGACCGCGGTGACGTGGCGGCCCGGACGTACGTCTCGTACTTCTGCGCGAACGGCCACGAGACCCGCCCGGCCTTTGCGCTCGAGGCCGAGATCCCGACCGAATGGGACTGCCCGCGCTGCGGCCTCCCGGCCAGCACTGACGTTGCCAACCCGCCGGACCGGCCCCGTACCGCCGTGTACAAGACGCACCTGGCGTACGTGAAGGAGCGTCGCTCCGACGACGAGGCCCAGCAGATCCTGGCTGAGGCCCTGCAGTCCCTGCGCGACCGACGTGCCGCCGGCGAGGTCATCTACTGATTTCTGCAGGACTTGGTCCTGTTTGCCGGGATCTGTCCCGGCTATATCGGGGCCTGCTCGGCTTCATCGGCATCCCGGGGTAGTTGTCTCCCAACTTCCATAGTTTTCTCCTATGGAAAGCCGACCGCCGACCGTCGCCCTCAGGATCTCGCCGGATCCGCCGCGCTTCCAGGGATCCGCTACCCGTACAGCGGTAGCGTCCGGATGAAAGCGCGGCGGATACGTTCAGGCCGTGCCCGGACCACCGTCGGGCTGTCGCGTCGGGTGCAGGTTCTTCAACGGCTGTCTTCCATAGGGAAGCGCTATGGAATGTTATTGGGTGACTGACCGGGAACTGGTCCGGCCCACCGAGGGCGGGCCGGACCGTCACGGATCGGATCGTCAGTCCTTGGCCACCCTCACCTGCCAGGACTCGTCACTTGTTGGCTGCGGTCGGGATCGGATGCTGGAGGGTGCCTGGGTGGTCCGAGAGGTCCAGGGCACACTGGCCGTTCTGGCGGACCATCTCGGCGAGCACGTCGGCAAGGACGAGGTCGGTGTCCATCCGGCGCAGGTCCTCGGTGAGCAGTTCGGGGACCTGTCGGCGGCTGAGCGCCACCTTGCGGTCGGGCTGGCCGGGGACCCGGTAGACGGTGAAGTCATCGGCGAGCCGGTTGATCTCGATCGTCCCGACCGGCGTTTCCATCCGCACCGCGGTGATGCCCGGCCCTTGGGTCCTGATCACGTTGACCGCCACGCCGAGCTTCAGCTCCAGCCAGGCGGCCAGCAGGCTGGCCGGCGCGTTGTCGGTCGCGGCCTCGACCGTCGCGCCGGTCACCGGTTGCTGCACCTGGTCCAGGGCCGCGGCCAGCAGGGCCCGCCACCGGGTCGTCCGGGTCCAGGCCAGGTCGCTGTCTCCGGGAGAGTGGTAGTACGCCCGGTCGATGATGGCCTGGACCGGGTCCTCGGCGCCGAGGGCGTCGGTGATCCGGCGGTCGGCGAGCTTGCCGATCCGGTCGGTGAGCAGGTCCTCGGGCGCCTCGTTCGGCCACCAGACGACGACCGGGAGGTCGGGGACCAGCAGCGGCCGGAGCACCGAACCGGGGTGCTCGACCGTACGCCCCCGCATCGCCAGCACGATCAGGTCGCCGCGGGCCTCGGACTCGGTGTGGATCTCGGCGTCCAGCCCGTCCTCGGCCTCGGGGTCACGGATCACGATCAGGATCCGTGAGGGGTGCTCCCGGTTGGCGGCCAGGGCCGCGTGGTAGGCGGCGTCGACGTCGTCCCGGTCGGTGGCGACGATGAAGGTGTGGACCATACCGCTGCCGGTGTGGCCGAGTTCGTGCTGCCACTCCAGGAGGGCCCGGGTCACCTTGGCGGCGGTGGTGTTCTTCAACTCGATGGTCATGGTGGATTCCTCGTCAGCAGCGGATGGTCAGGGACGACGCCACGTGAAGCCGTCGCGGGCGAGCATGTCACGCGCCGCCTTGGGCCCCCAGGTTCCCGGCCGGTACGTCTCGGGCTGGGTGCCGGTGCCCTCCCAATAGTCCAGGACCGGGTCGAGGATGCGCCAGGACTCCTCGACCTCGGTGTTGCGCGGGAACAGCGGCGGGTCGCCCAGCAGCACGTCCAGGATCAGCCGCTCGTAGGCCTCCGGGCTGGACTCGGTGAAGGAGGAGCCGTAGTTGAAGTCCATGTTGACCTCACGGACCTGCATCTGGGTGCCGGGCACCTTGGCGCCGAAGCGGAGCGTCACGCCCTCGTCCGGCTGGATCCGCAGCACCAGCGAGTTGGCACCCAGGGTGGAGGTGTCATGGGCGTTGAACGGCACGAAGGGCAGGGGCTTGAACTGGAGCGCGACCTCGGTGACCCGGGTCGGCATCCGCTTGCCGGTCCGCAGGTAGAACGGGACGCCCGCCCACCGGCGGTTGTGCACGTCGAGCCGGATGGCGGCGTACGTCTCGGTGGTGGAGGTCTCGGGGATCCCGTCCTCCTCCAGGTAGCCCTTGACCAGTTCGCCGCCGGACCAGCCGCCTCCGTAGAGGCCGCGCGCGGTGTGCCGGTCGTACCGGCGGGTGGCGGAGGAGGCCTGCAGCACCTTCTCCTTCTCGGCACGCAGCGCGCCGGTCCCGACACCGGTGGGCTCCTCCATGGCGGTGAGGGCGAAGAGCTGGAGCAGGTGGTTCTGGATCACGTCGCGGGCGGCGCCGACACCGTCGTAGTACCCGGCGCGACCGCCGATCCCGATGTCCTCGGCCATGGTGATCTGGACGTGGGAGATGAAGTTGTTGTTCCACAACGGCTCGAACATCGTGTTCGCGAAGCGCATCGCCAGCACGTTCTGCACCGTCTCCTTGCCGAGGTAGTGGTCGATGCGGAAGACCTGGTCCTCGCTGAAGGCCGCCGAGACGACCTTCTCCAGGTCCTTGGCGCTGGCCAGGTCGTGCCCGAACGGCTTCTCGATGATGACGCGCTTCCAGCCGTGCTGCTGGTTGGCCATCCCGTGGTGGTGGAGCTGCTCCACGACCACGTCGAAGAACTTGGGCGGGACCGACAGGTAGAAGGCGTGGTTGCCCCCGGTGCCCTGGGTGCGGTCGAGGTCGTCGAGGGTCGCCTTCAGCCGGGCGAAGGCCTCCCCGTCGGAGAACTCGCCCTGGACGAAGCGGATGCCGGTGAGCAGCTGCTGCCAGACCTCCTCGCGGAAGGGCGTACGGGCATGCTCACGGACGGCATCCCCGACGACCTGCACGAAGTCCTGGTCCTCCCAGTCGCGTCGGGCGAAACCGACGAACGCGAACCCGGGCGGCAGCAGGCCACGATTGGCGAGGTCGTAGACCGCAGGCATCAGCTTCTTGCGGGCGAGGTCGCCGGTCACGCCGAACATCACCAGCACGGACGGGCCGGCGATGCGGGGGAGACGCCGGTCGCGAGGGTCGCGCAGGGGATTGACGTACTTCGTGCCGGCGTGCGGAGCGGCGACTGCTGCGCTGTCCTGGGTCACTTGCTCTCCTTGCGGTCGGAGTCGTTGGGTCCACGGTACATCTTGTTCAAGATTCAATGGAGGCCAGGGGTGTCGGGGCGGCGCCTGGACATGGCGGCCGGGGGAGGGCTGGGGAGAGGGAGCGAGGCAGGAACATTCGGGGGCCGGCACCATCGTGCCAGCCCCCGATCGTTCCCGGAAGGGATCAGGCCTCGTCGAGCGCCTTCTGGACGATCTCGTTCATCGCCTTCCAGGAGGCGATGAACTTCTCCACGCCCTCGACCTCGAGCTGGTGGTAGACGTCGTCCAGGTCGATGCCGTCGGCCCTGACGGCGTCGAGCACCCGCTGGGCGTCCTCGTAGTTTCCGGTGATGGTGTCGGCCTCGGTCACGCCGTGGTCGGCGTACGCCTCCATCGTCTTCTCCGGCATCGTGTTGACGACGCCGTCCACGACCAGCTGTGCGACGTACATGGTGTCGTCGTACGCCGGGTTCTTCACCCCGGTCGAGGCCCACAGCGGACGCTGCGGGTTCGCCCCCTTGGCGGCCAGCGCCTGCCAGCGGTCGGAGGCGATGGTCTCCTCGAACAGCTTGTAGGCGAGGCGGGCGTTGGCGACCGCGGCCCGACCCTTCAGGGCCTGCGCGGAGGGGGACTCCAGCGCGTCGAGGCGCTTGTCGACCTCGGTGTCCACGCGGGAGACGAAGAACGAGGCGACCGAGTGGATGGCGGACAGGTCCTTGCCGGCCTCGGCGGCCTGCTCCAGGCCCGTCATGTAGGCATCCAGGACCTCGCCGTAGCGGGCGACCGAGAAGATCAGCGTGACGTTGATGCTGATGCCGTCGGCGGTGGCGGCGGCGATGGCCGGCAGCCCCTCCACGGTGGCCGGGATCTTGACCAGGACGTTTGGCCGGTCGACCAGTTCGTGGAGCAGCTTGGCGCGGGCCAGGGTCTCGTCGGTGTCGTTGGCCAGGCGGGGGTCGACCTCGATCGAGACCCGGCCGTCGAAGCCATTGGTGGCCTCGAAGGTGGGGGCGAACACGTCGCAGGCGTCGCGGACGTCGTCGGGGAGGATGGTTCGGATCACCTTCAGTGCGTCGGCGCCCTCGGCCTTGAGCTCCTTGACCCGGTCGGCGTACTCGTCGCCCTTGGCGAGGGCCGCGGCGAAGATCGTCGGGTTGGTGGTGACCCCGGTGACCGAGTTGTGGTCGATGAGTTCCTGCAGGCGGCCGGAGGTCAGCAGGCCACGGGAGAGGTCGTCGAGCCAGATGGACACCCCGGCGTCGGCCAGGGCCTTCAGACGTTCGTTCATGGTCGTTCGTTCTTCCTTCGTCGGTGACAGGGCGGATAACTGGTCGTACGACCGGCCCGCGACGGGTCACGCCGCGGGCCGGTGGTCTCAGGCGCCGAGGGTGGCCGGGCCGGAGGCCGCCCGGACATTGGTCAGTGCGGGGCCGCCCGCGGCAGCGGCGATCGAGTCCTTGGCGGCGGCGACGACGGCCTCGGGGGTGAAGCCGAACTTCTCGAACAGCAGGCCACCGGCGGCGGAGGCCCCGTAGTGGTCCAGCGCGACGATGCGGCCCGCGTCCCCGACCATCTCCCTCCAGCCCTGGGCGATGCCGGCTTCGATCGAGACCCGGGCGCGGACGTCGGTCGGCAGCACGCCGTCACGGTAGGCGTCGTCCTGCTCGTCGAACCACTCCCGGCACGGCATGGAGACCACGCGGGCCCGTACGCCCTCGCCGGCCAACTGCTCCTGGGCGGCGAGGCAGTACTGGACCTCGGAGCCGGTGCCGATCAGGATCACCTCCGGAGTGCCCTCGCAGTCCTTCAGCACGTAGCCGCCGCGGGCGACCTCGGTGGCCTCGGCGTACCCGTCGGTGCCGCGTGGCGTGATCGGCAGGTTCTGGCGCGACAGCACCAGGGCGGCCGGACGATCGGTGTGGCGAAGGATCTGTGCCCAGGCCTGGGCGGTCTCGTTCGCATCGGCGGGGCGGACGACGTCGAGGCCGATGATGGCCCGGACCGCGGCCAGGGTCTCGATCGGCTGGTGCGTCGGGCCGTCCTCGCCGACACCGACCGAGTCGTGGGTCCACACGTACGTGACCGGGACCCTCATCAGGGCGGCCAGGCGCACCGCCGCCCGCATGTAGTCGGAGAACACGAAGAACGTCCCGCCGTACACCCGGGTGTTGCCATGGGTTGCGATGCCGTTCATGACCGCGCCCATGCCGTGCTCGCGGATACCGAAGTGCAGCACCCGGCCGTAGGGGTTGCCCGGGAACATCTCGGACTGGCGGTTCTCCGGCAGGAAGCTCGGCTGGCCGGCAGGGGTGGTGTTGTTGGAGCCGGCCAGGTCGGCCGAGCCGCCCCACAGCTCGGGCAGCAGCGGGGCCAGGGCGGACAGCGTCTTGCCCGAGGCTGCGCGGGTCGCGATCCCCTTGGGGTCGGCCCCGAAGGTCGGTAGTGCCTCCTCCCAGCCCTCGGGCAGGTCCCGGGCGAGCAGCCGGTCGTACAGCGCCTTGCGCTCCGGGTTGGCCGCTGCCCAGGCGTCGAAGCGCTGCTGCCAGGCCTCGTGGGCGGCCCGGCCCCGATCGACCAGCGCACGGGTGTGGGCGAGCACGTCGTCCTCGACGAAGAAGTGCTGGTCGGGGTCGAAGCCGAGCAGTTCCTTGGTCGCACGGACCTCGTCCTCGCCCATGGCCGAGCCGTGGATGCCGCCGGTGCCCTGCTTGGTCGGGGCCGGCCAGCCGATGATCGTACGCAGCCGGATGAACGACGGCCGGTCGGTCTCCGCCTCGGCCGAGGCGATCGCGTCGGAGAGGGCCTGGAGGTCCTCGTGGTAGCCGTCCTGCTGGCGCCAGTCGACGGTCTGGACGTGCCAGCCGTACGCCTCGTAGCGCCTGGCCACGTCCTCGCTGAAGGCGATCACGGTGTCGTCCTCGATCGAGATCTCGTTCTCGTCGTAGATCACCACCAGGTTGCCGAGCTGCTGGGTGCCGGCCAGTGAGGAGGCCTCCCCGGAGACGCCCTCCTGCATGTCCCCCTCGGAGCAGATCACGTAGACGCGGTGGTCGAACGGCGACTCGCCCGGGGCGGCGTCCGGATCGAACAGGCCGCGCTCGCGGCGGGCGGCCATGGCCATGCCGACCGCGTTGCCGACGCCCTGGCCGAGCGGGCCGGTGGTCGTCTCGACGCCCGGTGTGTGGCGGTACTCCGGGTGGCCGGGGGTCCGCGAGCCCCAGGTGCGCAGCGCCTCCAGGTCCTCCAGCTCGACGCCGAAGCCACCCAGGTACAGCTGGATGTACTGGGTGAGGGAGGAGTGGCCGGCGCTCAGGACGAAACGGTCCCGACCCGCCCAGTGGGTGTCACTGGGATCGTGGGTCATCACCTTCTGGTAGAGCATGTAGCCGACCGGGGCCAGGCTCATCGCGGTCCCGGGGTGGCCGTTGCCGACCTTCTGCACGGCGTCCGCGGCCAGCAGGCGGGTGGTGTTCACCGCCTTGGTGTCCAGATCGCTCCAATCAAGAGCAGCGGCGGGCGTAGCGGTCATTGGTATCGTCCTTTCCGGCAACCAGGCGGGTGACCCCGACTTCACTCCGAAGCCTACGCAGGGTTCGTAGCGCAGCTTCGTTGGGTTGCCACGTGTTTCCTGTCCGTCATTCTGCGATGCCCAAAGTGTCCCCTGTCACGCCGGACAGCGGTTCCGGGGTGGGACGGCGCTGGGGAGGAACGGAAGTGGCGAGTAGGGTTTGGCGGAAGGCTCGACGTGCCGAGCGGGCGGAGGGAAACGTGTCAGTAGTGGATGCCGAGTCGACGTCGGATACCCGGGAGGGGGACTCCGTCGCCGTCCCCGGGAGGGCCACGATCGTCGAGGTGATCGGGGCCTACGTGCGGCTGACCAAGCCCCGCGTCATCGAGTTGCTGCTCATCACCGCGGTCCCGGCGATGTTCCTGGCTGCACAGGGCCTGCCGCGATGGCAGGATGTCATCGTGGTCCTCGTCGGAGGGTATGCCGCCGCGGGGTCAGCCAACGTCTTCAACAATGTCTATGACCGCGACATCGACGAGCAGATGCGGCGTACGCGCCGGCGTCCGATGCCGCGGCACGAGATGAGCAGCAGGGCTGCGCTGGTGTTCGGCACGGTGCTCGGGATCCTCGCGCTGGCGGTCCTTGGTCTCGGTGGGAACCCGCTGTCCGGCGTGCTCGGGCTGGCCGCCATCCTGTTCTACGTCTTCATCTATACGATGCTGCTGAAGCGCCGTACGGCGCAGAACATCGTGTGGGGTGGTATCGCCGGGTGCTTCCCGCCGCTGATCGCCTGGACGGTCGTGACCGGCCAGTTGGCCTGGGCGCCGCTGGTGATGTTCCTGATCGTGTTCTTCTGGACCCCGCCGCACACCTGGGCGCTGGCCTTCCGGTACCGGGAGGACTACGCGGCCGTCGACGTGCCGATGCTGCCGGTGGTGAAGCCGGCCGCCCAGGTCACCAACCAGATCATGGTCTACTCGACGCTGACCGTGGCCACCAGCCTGCTGCTGTGGCCGGTCGCCGGTACCGGCTGGCTGTACCCGGTCGTCGCCGGTGTCGCCGGGGTGGTCTTCCTCTGGGAGTCGGTGGGACTGTGGCGCCGTGCCCACGCCGGTCTGACCGACGCAGCCCTCAAGCCGATGCGGCTCTTCCACTGGTCCAACTCGTACCTCGCCCTGGTCTTCCTGGCGATGGCCGTGGACCCGCTGATTCCCTGATTCTTCCGACCTCCCTGTCGTACGGGGCGCTCCGTCGGGGCGCCCCGTACGACGTCCTGTCTCCTGCTTTCGGTGCGCCGATATGGCTTTCGGGGCCACCTGTGGAATAATTGCGCCCAGGTTGGGGCGCCGCCCGGTGCCCCTGACCGGTGAGGCAGTGCCCGTCGTGACAGGACGGGCCCGCTCCCTGGGACCGCGACGAACAGTAGGCGTCGACCCACCCGGTGGGGCCAGGTGGATCTGGCTGCACCAGCAGGGTCGGCACGTACGGATCGACCGCGGCGGGGTCGGCGGGCCGCCGTCTCCCGGAGACCACAAGTTTTGTGTCGTCCTTCTTCTTCCTGTCGAGCTCCTGGTGCAACAGCCCGGGGTGCCGGGGACCCGAAGGGTTCGACACCTGTCACCGGCGACCACAGTGCGCCGGGTGAAGGAGTGCCATGCTCGACCACGAGCAGCCCACTGACAACACCATCGATCCGTCCCTTCCGCAGCCTCCGGCGGGTCGCCGCTCACGGCGCCGCCCGGCAGGACCGCCGGTCGAAGTGGTGGAGCCACCGAAGCCGGCCCCCGTCGAGGTGCAAGCCCCCGAGGAGCCCGAGCCCGAGGTTGTTGAGCCCGAGGTCGTTGGGCCCGAGGAATCGATGGCCGAGGAGCCCGAGTCCGGCCGGCCGGCCGAGGAGCTGACCGACATCGACGAGGCGGCCGCTCTCGCCTCCGCAGCCGCTGCTGAGCAGCCTGATGACGAGGTCGAGACGTCCGAGGAGGCCGAGCTGTCCGAGGGCGCGGCGGAGGCCGAGGCGTCCGAGGCGTCCCCGAAGCGGCGTCGTCGCCGCCGTGGTGGCCGTCGGCGTCACACCTCCGGGGATGGCCAGTCCGAGGAGTCGCGTCACGCCGAGGCCGAGGGTGAGGAGAGCGGGGAGGACGGGGACCGCGCGCCGGGTACGGGGGCCGCAGAAGGGGCCGGCGAGCAGGCTGCGACCGAGGATGTGTCGACCGAGGAGTCCGGCACCGACGAGGAGGAGTCCGCCGGGGCCGAGGGCAGCACGTCGTCCGGATCGTCGCGCCGGCGGCGCCGTCGTCGTCGCCGTCGCGGGGAGGACACCGGAAGTGGCGCCGACGATGATCCGAGCGAGGTCGTCGTCAAGGTCCGTGAGACCCCCACCTCCGACGACAAGATCCACGGCGTCGAGGGATCGACGCGGCTGGAGGCCAAGCGTCAGCGTCGCCGGGAGGGGCGTGCCGCCGGACGTCGTCGCGCCCCCATCGTGTCGGAGTCGGAGTTCCTGGCTCGGCGTGAGTCGGTGAAGCGCCAGATGGTGCTGCGCCAGAGCGACGAGTACTCCCAGATCGCCGTCCTCGAGGACGGTGTGCTGGTCGAGCACTACGTCGACCGCGAGTCCTCCTCATCCCTGATCGGCAACATCTACCTCGGACGGGTACAGAACGTGCTGCCGTCCATGGAGGCGGCCTTCATCGACATCGGCCGGGGTCGCAATGCCGTCCTGTACGCCGGTGAGGTCGACTGGGATGCCCACGGCGCCCCGCACTCGGAGCGCAAGATCGAACTGGCGCTCAGGTCCGGCCAGCAGATCCTGGTCCAGGTGACGAAGGACCCGGTCGGAGCCAAGGGTGCCCGACTGACCAACCACGTCTCCATCCCCGGCCGCTACGTGGTGTACGCGCCGGGCGGTCACCTGTCCGGCATCTCGCGCAAGCTGCCCGACGTCGAGCGCAAGCGCCTCAAGCACATCCTCGCCGAGCTGATCGAGGAGGGTGCGAGCGTCATCGTGCGCACCGCGGCCGAGGGCGCCACCCAGGAGCAGCTGGTCCACGACGTCAGCCGGCTCAAGGCGCAGTGGGAGGGGATCGAGAAGAAGGCCAAGCAGGGTGGGGCGCCGCAGCAGCTCTACAGCGAACCCGACCTGACCATCCGTACGGTTCGCGACCTGTTCACCGAGGACTTCGCCGAGCTCGTCGTGGACGGTCGGGGCGGTGATGGCGACGCCTACGAGGCCCTCAGCGAGTACCTGGAGCGTGTTGCCCCGCACCTGAGGGACCGTCTCGTGCACTGGGATCGCCAGGCCAAGGGGGACGTGTTCTCCCACTACCGTCTCGACGAGCAGATCGCGAAGGCGCTGGAGCGCAAGGTGCACCTGCCCTCGGGCGGTTCGCTGATCATCGACCGCACCGAGGCGATGACCGTG
Source organism: Propionibacteriaceae bacterium (assembly GCA_044508675.1). GTDB lineage: Bacteria > Actinomycetota > Actinomycetes > Propionibacteriales > Propionibacteriaceae > Raineyella. Next base: position 24,844 of record JBIQHF010000028.1, read on the forward strand.
ATCGATGTCAACACCGGCAAGTTCACCGGCCACGGCGGCAACCTGGAGGCGACGGTCACCGCGAACAACCTGGAAGCGGCCGAGGAGATCGTCCGCCAGCTCCGCCTGCGGGACATCGGCGGCATCATCGTGATCGACTTCATCGACATGGTCCTGCCGAGCAACCGCGAACTGCTGCTGCGCCGACTGGTGGAGTGCCTGGGGCGGGACCGTACGCGCCACCAGGTCTCCGAGGTGACCAGCCTCGGGCTGGTCCAGCTGACCCGCAAGAAGATGGGCACAGGCCTCGCCGAGGCGTTCACCGAGCCCTGCGAGCACTGCAACGGGCGCGGCTACATCGTCCATGACATGCCGGTCGCCACCCAGGCCCCTGCCGACGGCGGGGACCGGCAGGGCCGGAACAGTCGCCGACGCAGCCGCGGTGGGAGGAACGGCGGGCAGGCGGGAGCGGGCGTGCCGACGACGACCGGTGGCTCCGACCAGCAGCGGGCCAAGGAGGACGCCGAGAAGGAACGCATCTCGGATGAGGCCAAGGCGGCGGCCCAGGCGGCGATCAACGCGATGGCCCACGCGGGGCACAAGCCGCGCGAGGGGCAGGACGAGTCGGATCTGCTCGATGCCGTCGTCGCAGCGCTCCAGGAGGACTCCACCAGTGAGGACCGGTCCGAGGCTCCGGAGGCAGGGGCGGAGACGAGCCCTGTCGCTGGGGCCACCGAGGCCACGACGACCGAGCCCGAACCGGCCGGCGAGGCTGCCGGGACCACTGCTGAGCCCGCCACCGCGGCTGTCCCGGCCGAGGAGGGTGCGGTTGCCGAGGCCGTCACGGACACCGGGGCGGGGCCGGCCAAGAAGGCGCCGGCCAAGAAGGCGACAGCCAGGAAGGCGCCCGCGAAGAAGGCGACGTCCGCGGCGAAGAAGACGGCCGCGAAGAAGGCGACCACGACGTCCGCGGCCAAGAAGACGACCGCGAAGAAGGCGACGACGTCCGGCACGGCCAGGAAGACGACGAGGAAGGCGACGACCAAGCAGACGAGCAGCCCGGCAGGGGCCGCCGCGGGTGCCGAACCGTTGGACCAGGCGCCGCTCGACGTGGACACCGACGCCCTGGGCAGCCAGGTGGCGCCGTTCGAGCGGGTCGAGGCCACGGATTCCTTTGCCTCCGGTGAGGCCACGGTGCTCCCGATGCAGGACGGAGAACCCTCGGAAGAGCCCACGGTTTGACCCGGGGCACCGGAGTGCGTAGCATCGATCCTCGGTGCACCGTGGACCCCAGATGCTGTTCTGTGGGAAGTCCGGGCATCGCACGACGGATTGATGCAGGCGGGCCGTACGGCGCGTCATGGCGTAGTCTCCGGGCCCCCGCAGGTGATGTGGGTACGGCGGGACACGGTCCGGGTGAGCCAGATTCGACGAAGAGAGAAGGATAGGCGTGTACGCGATCGTGCGTAGTGGCGGCCGCCAGCACAAGGTTGCCGTGGGTGACGTTGTCGAGATCGACAAGATCACCGACGAGGTCGGTTCCACCGTTCAGCTTCAGCCCGTGCTGCTGGTCGACGGTGAATCCGTGACCGCGGATTCGGACGCCCTCGGCAAGGTCGAGATCACCGCCGAGGTGCTCGCCGAGACCAAGGGCCGGAAGATCTGGATCCAGAAGTACAAGAACAAGACCGGCTACACCAAGCGCCAGGGGCACCGCCAGCGGTACACCCAGGTCAAGGTCACCGACATCAAGGCCTGAGGGAGGAACCGAAATGGCACACAAGAAGGGCGCGTCCTCGACGCGTAACGGGCGCGACTCCAATGCGCAGCGACTCGGTGTGAAGCGCTTCGGTGGCGAGGCTGTCAACGCGGGCGAGATCATCCTGCGCCAGCGCGGCACCCACTTCCACCCCGGTGACGGCGTCGGCCGCGGCAGGGACGACACCCTGTTCGCCTTGGTCCCCGGCAAGGTCGAGTTCGGCACCCGTCGGGGTCGTCGGGTGATCAACATCAAGCCGGTCGAGGTCGCTGTCGCCGCTGAGTGAGCGGTAGTCAGCACCACCGGAGTATCACTGGAAGGGCCGTCCCGGCGGGGCGGCCCTTCCTGCTGTCCCACCCGTACGTCAGTCGATCGCCGAGCACCGCTTGGTAGGCTGGCGGTCCATCCCCTCCCAGTCAGGAAATCCCATGGCCATTCCCTCCTTCGTCGATCGCGTCACCCTCGAGGTGGCCGGCGGGAACGGTGGCCACGGTTGTGTGTCGATCCACCGCGAGAAGTTCAAGCCGCTCGGCGGGCCCGACGGTGGGAACGGTGGTGATGGCGGCTCGGTCATCCTGCGCGTCGATCCCGGTCTGACGACGCTGATCGAGTTCCACCGTCAGCACAAGCGTCATGCCTCCAACGGCGAGCCCGGTCGCGGCAACTACGAGGACGGTGCCCGCGGCGAGGACATCGTGCTGTCGGTCCCGCAGGGCACGGTCATCACCGAGGCAGACAGCGGCGAGATGCTGGCGGATCTGTCCGCGCCCGACAGCGAGGTCGTCGTCGCCCAGGGCGGTCGGGGTGGCCTGGGCAACCACGCGCTCGCCTCGTCAGCCCGCAAGGCCCCCGGCTTCGCCCTGCTCGGCGAGGAGGGGGAGAGCCGCCGGATCGTGCTGGAGCTGAAGGTCATCGCCGACATCGGCCTGGTCGGATTCCCCAGCGCCGGCAAGTCCTCGCTCATCGCCGCGATCTCCGCCGCACGACCGAAGATCGCCGACTACCCCTTCACCACCTTGGTGCCGCACCTCGGGGTCGTCGTCGCGGGCGAAACGACCTTCACCGTCGCCGACGTGCCCGGCCTGATCGAGGGCGCCTCCGAGGGTCGCGGCCTCGGGCTGGACTTCCTGCGCCACATCGAGCGGTGCGCCGCGATCGTCCACGTCATCGACTGCGCCACCTTCGAGCCGGGCCGTGATCCGCTCACCGACCTCACTATCATCGAGGGCGAGCTGGACGCCCATGGCGGGCTCGAGGACCGGCCCCGGCTGGTGGCACTGAACAAGATCGACGTCCCCGACGCGCGTGACCTGGTCGACATGGTCCAGGCCGATATCGAGGCCCGCGGACTGCGGGTCTTCCCGATCTCCACCAAGACCGGCGAGGGTCTCACCGCCCTGCAGTTCGCCATGGCGCAGATCGTCGAGGAGCGCCGGGCGAACCAGCCGCCCCCACCCCCGGCCCGTATCGTGCTGCGCCCCCGCTCGGTCGGTGAGACCGGCCCGGAGTTCACCATCAAGAAGATCGGTGACGGCCAGGGCGGCACCATGTTCCGGGTCCGCGGTACCAAGCCGGAGCGCTGGGTGCGCCAGACCGACTTCAAGAACCCCGAGGCCGTCGGCTACCTCTCTGACCGTCTCAACCGGCTCGGGGTTGAGGACAAGCTGCTCGACATGGGTGCGATCACCGGGGACGCGGTCGCGATCGGCGGGGATGACGCGGTCATCTTCGACTTCGCTCCGCAGATCGAGGCCGGTGCCGAGATCCTTGCCCGCCGCGGCCGGGACGAGCGACTCGAGGGACACCGGGCCGCGGTGGACCGGCGACGCGAGAAGGACGCTGCCTACCACGCGGCCCAGGAGGACGAGGAGTACATCTTCGGCGCGCGCCGGAAGGTCGGGCCCACCGCGGTCGACGACGAGGAGTCAGCGGATGAGTGACGGCTCGGTGTCCACCGTGGACCGGGCCACGCTGGCCACGAGCCATCGTCTCGTCATCAAGGTCGGTTCGTCCTCCCTGACCCGGTCCGACGGCCAGCTCGACCTGGTGAACATCGCCACGCTCATCGACGTGGTCGTCGCCGCGCGCAACCGGGGCCAGGAGGTGGCGATCGTCTCGTCGGGGGCCATCGCCGCCGGGCTGCGGCCCCTGGGCCTGGGCCACCGCCCGTACGACCTGCCGACCCAGCAGGCCGCCGCGGCCGTCGGGCAGGGCCAGCTGCTGGAGCTCTACTCGGCGATGCTGCGTCGCTTCGGGATATCGGTCGCCCAGGTGTTGCTGACCACCGCCGACCTGGAGTACCAGGAGCGCTACCACAACGCCCGGGCGACGATGACCCGCCTGCTCGAGCTCGGGGTCGTCCCGATCGTCAACGAGAACGACACCGTCGCCACCCAGGAGCTGCGCTTCGGGGACAACGACCGCCTCGCCGCGCTCACCGCGCACCTGCTGCATGCCGATGCCGTGCTGCTGATCACCGACGTGGACGGGCTCTACACCGCCCACCCCGACACCCCGGGGGCGCGGCGGATCGACATCGTACGATCCGCGGACGACGTCGCCGGCATCGACATCTCGCGCCGTGGCAGTGCGGTCGGGACCGGCGGCATGGTCACCAAGCTGGAGGCCGCCAAGATCGCCACCGGGGCCGGTGTCGCGGTCGGGCTCACCGACCTGCACCATCTCACCGACCTGCTCACCGGCCGGGACGTCGGAACGTTCTTCGTGCCGACCGGCAAGCGCCGCCCGGCACGCCTGCTCTGGCTGGCCCACATCAGCGACCCGGACGGGGCACTGGTCCTCGACGAGGGAGCCGTCCGCGCGGTCACCACCCGCAAGGCCTCCCTGCTGCCGGCCGGGATCACGGCCGTGCGGGGCACCTTCGACGTGGGTGATCCGGTCGACCTGGTCGGTCCCGACGGCACCGTCGTGGCCCGCGGCCTGACCAACTACGCCTCCGTCGACATGAAGAGCATGCTCGGCCACCACACCTGGGAACTCGCTGCCAGCCACGGGGAACGCTTCCAGCGTGCCGCGGTCCATCGGGATTCGCTGGTGGTGTTGCGCTGATGCGGTCCCCACGGGTGCGCGCGCTGGTCGTCGGCGCGCTGGCCTCGGTGCTGCTCGTCGGGTGCACCGGCACCGGCCCGCAGGGCGACGAACCCTCGCCGGCCCCCACCGATACCGGGCAGGGCACCTTCATCGTCGCCGCGGCGGTCGACCCGCTGGCCCTCGACCCGACCCTCGTCACCGACCCGGACAGCCTGCGGATCACCCGGCAGATCTTCGAGACCCTGGTGACACTTCCCGAGGGGCCTGCCCCCGCCACCGTGGCCCCCGGCCCGACCCCCTCCGCCGAGGCGACGGCGACCGCCGCGCCCACGGCCGTGGAGGACACGGTCGAGCCGGGCCTGGCCACCGAGTGGACCGCGTCCGACGAGGGGCGTACATACAGCTTCACGCTGCGCCAGGACGTCACGTTCCAGGACGGCTCACCGTTCGGGCCCTCCGCGGTGTGCGCGAACTTCGACCGCTGGTTCACGCTCACCGGGCGGGCCGCCGCCCCGGACGTCTCCGCGGTCTACCAGGAGGTGTTCGGCGGTTTCATCGACCAGTCCTCCCGCTACCGGGGCTGCACCGTGATGGGACCGACGCAGGTCCGGATCGACCTGGCCACGCCGATGCCCGGGCTGCTCACCGAGCTCACCCGGCCGCAGTTCGGCATCCAGAGCCCGACCGCGATGGCCGACCACGGGGCGTACGACACCGGTGGCGACCCGCGGGCCACGTCGTACGCGACCGCCCACCCGACCGGCACCGGCCCGTTCCGCTTCGGCGCCTGGGAGCCCGGCGTGCAGGTCGTGCTGCTGCGCAACCCGGACTACTGGGGCGAGAAGCCGACGGTCGAGCGCGTGCTGGTCCGGACCATCAACGACCCCAAGGCGCGTGCCGAGCAGCTCAGCAAGGGCCAGGTCGACGCGTACGACCAGGTCACCGCTCTCGATGCCGAGCTGCTCGCCGACTCCGAGGAAGCCGGCATCCGGGTGGAGTCGCGGCCCGCGGGGGACCTCACCTATCTCGGTATGGACCGGCGCAGCACTGCCCTGGCCGATCCCGTGGTGCGCCGCGCCGTCGCGCTGGCGATCGATCCCGAACGGATCGTCGCGACGACGATGCCTCCGGGCTCGGTGGTCGCCAACGGCCTGGTCCCCGGCGAGGCAGTGGAGCGCACCTACCCGTACGACCCCGCGGAGGCCCGGCGCCTACTCGGCGAGGCGGGCGTCACGGACCTGAGGGTCCGGGTCGGCTACCCCAGTGGGGTCCAGCAGAGCTACCTGCCCTCGCCCGAGGACCTCTACGTGGCCGTGGCCGACCAGTTGGCGGAGGTCGGGATCACCGCGGAGCCGGTGGCGATGTCGTGGCCGGCCTACCTACAGATGCTGGGCAGCGACGCCGACCACCCGGACCTCCACCTGATGGGCGTGTCCGCAGCCACGCCCGAGCGGTCGGCCCTGCTGACCCAGTTGTTGTCCGGCAGCGAGCAGGAGTTCGGGCTGGAATCGACCGCGACGCTGTCCGCCGTGCAGGAGGCGCCGGCCGGCGGGGGCCGGGACGGGGCGGTCACGGCGGCACAGCAGGAGTTGCTGTCCGACCCGGTGGTGGTGCCGCTGGCCCAGCCGGCCGCACAGGTCGCGTTGGGCAGTCGGGTCCGGGTCTATCCGGCCCTTCCGTACGGTGCCGAGGTGTGGGCCGCGGTCCGCCTCTCCGGCTAGCGGCTATCCTGTGCGGCATGGAGTTCCGTGACCAAGCCCTTGCTGCCCGCGAAGCCTCCCGAGTGCTCGCCGAGGCACCCACCGGGCTGAAGAACGCGGCGCTGCACGCGATGGCCGATGCCCTGCTGGAGAGCTGCGACCACCTGCTGGCGTCCAACGCCGAGGACGTACGCGTCGCCGAGGCGAACGACACCTCCGCGGCGTTGATCGACCGCCTGCGCCTGACCGACGCACGGATCACCGCGATGGCCGACGGGTTGCGCCAGGTGGCGGACCTGGCCGACCCGGTGGGTGACGTGGTGAGGGGGTGGACCACCGACAACGGGCTGCGGATCCGCCAGGTCCGGGTGCCCTTCGGAGTGATCGGCATCATCTACGAGGCCCGGCCCAACGTCACGGCCGACGCCGGCGGCATCTGCCTGAAGTCGGGCAACGCGTCGCTGCTGCGCGGCTCGTCCTCCACCATCCGGTCCAACGTCGCCGTGGTCGAGGCGCTGCACCGAGGCCTGCGCAGCGTCGGGCTGCCCGAGGAGTCGATCCAGTTGGTGACCGGCCCGCGCGAGGTCACCGACGAGATGATGACGGCCCGCGGGCTGGTCGACCTGCTGATCCCCCGCGGCGGGGCCGGACTGATCAACCACGTCGTGCAGCACTCGACCGTGCCGGTGATCGAGACCGGCACCGGGAACTGCCACCTGTACGTCGACGCCGACGCCGACCAGGACACGGCGCTGGAGATCATGCTGAACGCCAAGACCCAGCGGCCCAGCGTGTGCAACGCCTTGGAGACCCTGCTGGTGCACAAGGACGTCGCCGATGACTTCCTGCCCCGCGCGCTGCGGGCGCTCGGGGAGGCCGGCGTCACTGTGCACGGCGATGCCCGGACCGCCGGGTACAGCGATGCCGTTGTTCCGGCCCAGGAGGGCGACTTCGAGGCGGAGTGGCTGTCCCTCGACCTGTCGGCCCGGGTGGTCGACTCGATCGACGTGGCGATCAGCCACATCCGTACGTACACCTCCGGCCACTCCGAGACCATCGTGACCGACTCGCGCCGCGCCTCCGAGCGCTTCGTGGCAGCGATCGATGCGGCGGCCGTGCTGGTCAATGCGAGCAGCCGGTTCGTCGACGGCGGCGAGTTCGGCTTCGGCGCCGAGATCGGGATCTCGACCCAGAAGCTGCATGCCCGGGGGCCGATGGCGCTGCCCGAGATGACGTCGACGAAGTACGTGGTCGAGGGCACCGGCCAGATCCGTGCCTGATCGTTCCGCCCTCGAACCATTCGCTGTCCGGGGCCGCGCGAACCGCTAGCATGACCGGCATGGACAATGCTCTGGTGCTGCTGCAGGCGGGTCACACCGTCGTGAACCCCTTGCCCTTCCCTGACATCTTCTTCTTCCTGATCCCGTTCGTGATCCTGCTGGGCGCTCTGGCCGTCGTCCACCTGATCGGCCGGACCCGCCCGCACAGCTGATCACGCAGGTGGCCAGCACTCAGACCGGCCTGGCGCGCCGCCCGGGTGCATTGCACGGGCGGCGTTACCGGCTGGGAGTGATGGGCGGGACGTTCGATCCCATCCACCACGGCCACCTCGTCGCGGCCAGCGAGGTCCTGGCACGATTCGCCCTCGACGAGGTCGTGTTCGTGCCGACCGGGACGCCGTGGCAGAAGAAGGACCGCCGCGTCTCCTCCGGCGAGGACCGCTACATCATGGCCGCGATCGCGACCTCGTCGAACCCTCGATTCACGGTCAGCCGCGTCGACATCGAGCGTCCGGGCGACACATACACAGTGGACACGTTGAAGGACCTGCGCAAGGAGCGTGGCGACGACGTGGACCTGTTCTTCATCACCGGTGCCGACGCGCTCGCCCACATCCTCACCTGGCGCGGCGCCGAGGAGCTGTTCGACCTGGCACACTTCGTCGGGGTCACCCGTCCCGGGACGAGGCTCGAGGCACCGTCCGTGGAACACCTGCCGGCAGATCGGATCACCCTTCTCGACGTGCCGGCCCTGGCGATCTCGTCCACCGACTGCCGCCGTCGGGTCCGGGACGGGCTACCGATCTGGTACCTGGTGCCTGACGGCATCGTCAACTACATCAACAAGCGCGGCCTCTATCAGGAGATATGACCTACGTGACAGCTACCGAGCACGCCGTCCACCTCACCCATGTCGCGGCCGCCGCGGCCGCAGACAAGATGGCCACCGACCTGGTCGCCTTCGATGTCTCGCAGCAGTTGGCGATCACCGACATCTTCCTCGTCGCCACGGCGGCCAACGACCGCCAGGTCGGCGCCGTCGTCGATGCCGTCGAGGAGGCGCTGCACCGGGAGGGCGTGAAGCGTACGCGGATCGAGGGGGACCGGGAGCAGCGCTGGGTGCTGCTCGACTTCCTCGACCTGGTCGTGCACGTGATGCAGCCGGAGGAGCGCAGCCTCTACTCGCTGGAGCGCCTGTGGGGCGACTGTCCCCGGATCGAGTTGGGCGTCGAGGAGAAGCGGTGACTGCCTCCCGGCTGGTCCTGTGGCGCCACGGCGAGACCGATTGGAATGCCGCCGGTCGCATGCAGGGACACCTGGACATCCCGATGAACGCCACCGGCGAGCGGCAGGCCCGTGCCGCCGCCGCGGTGCTGGCCGAGCAGCACCCGGCGACCAGGATCGTCTCCTCCGACCTGACCAGGGCCCAGACCACCGCCCGGATGCTGGCCGACCTGACCGACCTGCCCGTCGCCACCGACAAGCGGCTGCGGGAGATCAACGTCGGGGAGTGGGTGGGACTCACGTACGACGACATCATCGCCACCGACCCGCGCCTGTGCGAGGCCATGCGTCGCGGCGACGACGTACGGCGATCGCAGTCGGGGGAGAACGCCACCGAACTGGGCCTGCGGGTGGCCGCTGCGCTGCGGGACATCGTCGAGGAGGCCGAGGACGGTGAATCCGTCGTGGTCGTGACGCACGGGCTGGCCGCCCTCTACGGGGCGGTGTTCCTCGCCGGTGGCGACTTCGAGGACTCACGGATGTTGGGAGTCATCCAGAACTGTGCCTGGGTCGTCATGGCACCGGATCGCCACGACGCCTGGCGCATCCGGCAGTACAACGTGCACGCGTTCTGACCGTCCACGATGAGCCTCGATTTGGCTCCCGGCGGGGGATCGCGCTAGAGTTCTCTGGTCGGTCCGGACAGGAACCGGCTCCCGCAAGGGGCATTGGCGCAGTTGGTAGCGCGCTTCCATGGCATGGAAGAGGTCAGGGGTTCGAATCCCCTATGCTCCACCACTTGTTGGTTCGGTGTGTGGTAGGGCTCCAGCCCGGCAGCACTCGGACGATGAAGTGGCCGTGAAGTCGGCATCCGGGGCATTGGCGCAGTTGGTAGCGCGCTTCCATGGCATGGAAGAGGTCAGGGGTTCGAATCCCCTATGCTCCACAGTCGGAAATGGGGCAGACGTCGTAGGCGTCTGCCCCATTTCCGTTGGTGGCGGATCCCGGTTCGCCGACCGTGTTTTTCGTTCGACAGCGTGTTGCCGTAGCCGCGCATCACTGTTCAGCGCAGATCGATGGGGACGTCGGATCCGCCCTCTTCGGTGAGGCGCGCCCCCATCTGTACGAGCTGCGGGTCGGTGGCGAAGCCGCCCGCGAAGAGCGCCTGCCCCTGGGCGAATCCGGGCGATCGGTCGAGAAGGTGCTGTGGGGCGAAACCGAAGACCTGACCGAGTTCAGCGAGGTCCCGGGCCGAACTCATCTTCATGAGGGCCAGGTTGTCGCACTGCGAGATCACGTTGGGGTGCAGCTTGGAAGGGCGCTGGGTCGACAGCAGCAGCCACATGCCGTACTTACGACCCTCCGCAGCGATCTGGATGATGCGCTCGGTGAGTAGCCGTTCGAGCGGCGTGGCGGCGTCGGGGGAGCAGAGGTTGTGGGCCTCGTCGATTACGACGAGGCGGCCGATGCGCTCGTGGCGCTGCGCCCAGAGCTGGTCGAGCACGGCGAGGGCGGTCGTTTGCGTCTGGGCCGCGGATCCGAAGTTGCCGAGGTCGATCACGGTGGTGTCGGCGCGCTCGTTCACGACGTCGGTGACGTCGGGCTGACCCCAGGCCCACATGTCCCAGTCGAGGATGCCCAGGTTCTCGATCCGGGTCGCGATCCGCGCGAACTGGGGATCTCCTTGGTCTCGCAACCAGTCGGTGAGTGGCCGGTCGAGGGAGGTGAGATTCTGGGCACCCGCGCGAAGCATCACGTTGAACTCTTCGGCGTCGCGGATCGGATCGAGCTGCAGGATCGCGGCGCGCGAGCGGATGTCCATGTCGAGGAACCTCACGCGCAGGCGGTCCTTGTGCCCGGGCACCGGACGCAGCACGCGGATGTCGCGCTCGCGCAGCTGGGTCGCCTCGTCCGCCGGTGCGTCGCCGCGCACAGTGTCGAGACGTACGAAGTCGGAGTTCGGGTCGAGCACGACGATCGGCAGTCTTGTGTGCAGGAGCAGTTGCTCGAGAAGTACGCCGAGCGCGTACGTCTTGCCCGAGCCGCTCTGGCCGCACCAGAAGGTGTGGCGGTTGAATCTCGGAGCCCGGAGCAGGGCGGGGTCACCCGACCCGAGCACGGTTCCGATGGGCAGCGCTCCGACGGGCGGTCGGCCTGCGGTCCTGTCGTCCGACATGGGCTCATGCTAGGGACGAGGGCGGTCCGCTGGCGGGAGGACTCGCCCGGACCGGATGAATCGACCATCTCGGGTCATGCTGGGTCTGCTCGGTCGATCCCATCGGCACATCCCGTCCAGGGGGTCGAAAACACCCCTCGTGGGGGACTGACAAGCGGTCGGGCGTCGCCTAGCGTTGTTCACAGGTCCGGTGGCCGGTTCCGGTGACGCGGAATGCTCAAGCCGCTGTCCTCGGGGTGATGCCGGTACCAGACCTACATCGTTCGGGGGGAATGACGACGTCTCCGATCGGTGACCACAGAACTGGCCGTCGACCGCACAGCGAACGGGTGTGTTCCGATGAGATCCTCACGGAGACGAGACCGCGCGAACCGCCGCGCCATGAGACGAGAATCCGTGGCCAGGGCCGGCTTGGCAGCGGTGCTGACGGTGGTCGGGGTGGTGCCCCTCGTGGTTCTCACCGATCGTCCGTCCGCCCCGCTCGAAGCCAGGCCCGCGCCGCAGGCCGCGACCGAACTTGTCATGGTGGGCCAGCAGGACCCGACGTCGGCGGAGCCGATCGAGCGGCCGTTCCTGGCTGCCGCGACCCCGGCACCTGTGGAGACGGTCACCGGGACCGCCCCGCTCCCCGGATCGCTGGGGACCCTTCTGGGTAGCGGTGAGGCACAGGGGCAGACGGCTGGGACGACAGCGGCAGGTGTCGGCGGGCGCACTGCCCCCGGTGTCGCGTCCACCCTGGCTGACGCGTACCTCGCGGCGGCACGGTCGGCCCCGGCCTCCTGTCGCATGCCGGTCTCGCTCCTGGCAGCCATCGGGGAGGTCGAGTCCTCGTCCATCCGTGGTCGCAGCATCACTCCGGACCACCGGGTGGAGCCGGGGGTCTTCGGGCCGGCCCTGAACGGGAACGGGTTCGCGTCGATCCCCGACACCGACGGTGGTGCCCTGGACGGAGACACGGTCTGGGACCGCGCGGTGGGCCCAATGCAGTTCATTCCGAGCACTTGGCGTTCGTACGGCGTCGATGGTGACGGCGACGGCAGGGCCGATCCGCAGAACGTGTACGACGCCACCGCCTCGGCCGCCCGCTATCTGTGCGCCGGCGGCCGTGACCTTGCGACGGATGCCGGGCTGCGGTCGGCGATCCTGTCGTACAACTACTCCCAGGAGTACCTGGCCAACGTGCTCTCCTGGAAGGCGGCCTTCGAGAGCGGTGGCGCGAACCTCGCCGTCGGACCGGAGCTGCCGGTGACGATGGGGCCGCCGACCGGGCCGACCTCCGTACCGACCCTGCCGCCCGAGCAACTCCCACCGGTGGCACCCCTGCCCGAGGGGGAGCTGATCGCGGCCGTGGACCCGCAGCAGCCCGATCCGGTCGGCACCCTGGTCCCTCCGGAGCCCACGACAACGCCGGCGACGACGCCCAGTACCACCCCGACGACCGATCCCGCAACGGTACCCCCGGCGTCGACGCCCAGTACCACCCCGACGACCGATCCCGCAACGGTACCCCCGGCGTCGAC
>JBIQHF010000028.1:37632-37785 GCA_044508675.1 Propionibacteriaceae bacterium
GCCCAGCACCACTCCGGCCACCGATCCCACGACGACACCCCCGGCGTCGACGCCCAGCACCACCCCGACCACGGATCCCACGACGACACCGCCGAGTGAGCCGCCTGCGCCGGCCCCGAGTGAGCCGCCTGCGCCGGCCCCGAGTGAGCCGCC
>JBIQHF010000006.1:0-147443 GCA_044508675.1 Propionibacteriaceae bacterium
CGCAAGGCCACGAGCCCTTGCGTCAACGACCCACCACACTCAACTCTGAACAGCCTCTTTCAGGGCACCCGCGACTTCGGTGTACGAACTCCAAATTGTCGGGTATTCACGACAGCACCCACACGGATGGCCAATTTCGGAGACGTCTTGCTTAGTGTCAGAGCTCCTGTCGGAAGTATCAACAGAGCTCAGGAGGAGTGCTGTATTGGCCGAGGTTTGGCATCCATCACTGTTCCTCACGGAGGGAACGCCGTCCTGTTGCATGTTCTTCAGCAAGCTTCACGTCAATGGGAGCCGTACGAGTCAACGGGAACCGTCTTCGGGTCAATCGGGCGGAAGGATCTTGAGATGATCGAAGTCCCTTGGCCAGATTCAGATGAGCTCGTTCGCCTGACACCAGTGATTGATGCTCTTGAGAACCGCCTTATGGCCGCAGATCGAGAGTCCCGTACCCTCGCCGCCCTCCGTGACACCCTCCTACCCGCGCTCGTGTCCGGCCGACTCTCCGTACGCGACGCCGAAGCCGCCGTGTCCGAGGTCGTCTGATGCCCGGCTTCAGCGAGGCCGACTGGGAGCTGGTGGCTCTCGAAACCCTCGGCGAGCACGGTTGGCAGCCCCTGGCCGGCGCGGACATCGCGCCGGGGAAGGGGGAGCGGACGACCTGGGAGGACCCCGTCATCCCCAGTCGTGTCGTCGCGGCCGCCCAACAGCTCAACCCGCAGGTGCCGCAGACGTACCTCAAGCAGGCGGTCACCGAGATCCTCACCCCGCGCTCCCAGGACGCGATCGCGGAGAACAAGCGCCTGCACGAGTACATGGTCAACGGCTACCGCGGCGTCACCTGGACCGACCACGAAGGCGTCGACCACAACCCGACGATCCGGCTGATCGACCCCAAGCCCGAGCGCAACGAGTGGCTGGCCGTCAACCAGGTCACCCTGCGCAACCGGGACCGTACGCGTCGCCTGGACGTGGTGCTCTACTGCAACGGCCTGCCGGTCGCGATCATGGAACTCAAGAACGCCGGCTCGCCGGGCGCTGACCTCCCGATGGCGCATGCCCAACTAGGGACGTACGTCACCGAGTTCCCGATGGCGTTCCGGGGCTGCGTGATGACGGTGATCAGCGACGGGATCTCCGCCTCGTACGGCACCCCGTTCACCCCGCTGAACCACTACTCGCCGTGGAACGTCGACGACGAGGGCCACCCGGTCCCGCTGGGGGAGGCCGTGCCCGACACCGAGCACGCCACCGCGCTGGAGATCGCGCTCGACGGCCTGTTCAACCTCGAACGGTTCACCCAGCTGATGCGGCTCTACACCGCGTTCGCCGAGGGGGAGCACGGGCTGAGCAAGCGGATCGCCAAGCCACACCAGTACTTCGCGGTCGCCAAGGCCATCGGCACCACGATCCAGGCGGTGCGCACCAACGGCAAGGCCGGCGTCGTCTGGCACACCCAGGGGTCGGGCAAGTCGCTGGAGATGGAGCTGTACGCCAACCAGGTCGCCCGTCACCCGCAGCTGCTCAACCCGACGATCGTGGTGATCACCGACCGGACCGAGCTCGACGGGCAGCTCTACGACGGGTTCGCCGCGAGCACGCTGCTGCCGGAGAAGCCGGTGCAGGTGCGCAGGCGCTCCGAGCTGCGCACCGAGCTGTCGGGTCGTACGAGTGGCGGCATCTACTTCACCACGCTGCAGAAGTTCGGCCGTTCGGCGCAGGAGCGGCAGTCCGGCGCGGACCATCCGCTGCTGTCTGACCGTCGCAACATCATCATCATTGTCGACGAGGCGCACCGCAGCCACTACGACGACCTGGACGGCTACGCCCGCCACCTGCACGACGCGGTGCCGAACGCGACCTTCATCGCGTTCACCGGCACGCCGGTCAGCAAGGTCGACCACGACACCCGCGAGGTCTTCGGCGACTACATCGACATCTATGACCTGACCCGGGCCGTCGCCGACGGCGCGATCGTCCCGGTCTACTTCGAGCCGCGCCTGGTCAAGGTCGGCCTGGCCGCCGGAGTGACCCAGGAGGAGGTCGACGCGGCCGCCGACGAGGCCACCGCGGGCCTGGACGACGTGGAGCGCGAACGGATCGAGCAGTCCGTCGCGGTGATCAACGCGGTTTACGGCGCCCCGGACCGGCTCGCCCGGCTGGCCGCCGACATCGTCGAGCACTGGGAGACCCGCAGCGCCCGGATGCGTCCGTTCATCGACGGACCCGGCAAGGCGATGATCGTCGGCAGCACCCGGCAGATCTGCGCCGACCTGTACGCCCAGATCGTTGCGCTGCGACCCGACTGGCACGACGATGCGGTCGACAAGGGCCGAATCAAGGTCGTCTACTCCGGCGACGCCTCCGACCAGCCGCCGGTCAGCGACCACGTCCGCCGCGAATCGCAGAACAAGGTGATCAAGGCCCGGCTCCGCGATCCCGACGACGAGCTCGAGCTGGTGATTGTCAAGGACATGATGCTGACCGGCTACGACTCCCCGCCGCTGCACACCCTCTACCTGGACCGGCCGCTCAAGGGCGCGCTGCTGATGCAGACCCTGGCCCGGATCAACCGCACCTTCCGTGGCAAGGAGGACGGGCTGCTGGTGGCGTACGCCCCGCTGGCCGACAACCTCGCCGCTGCGCTGGCCGAGTACACGCTCGACGACCAGAAGACGAAGCCGGTCGGCCGCGACGTGTCCGAGGCGGTCGACCTGGCCCGGGCCCTGGTCGGTCAGCTGGACCTGCTGACCACGGGGTACAACTGGCGCGCCGCGATGACTGGGCCGAAGGGCTGGATCGTCGCGGCGACCGGCCTGACCGCGTGGCTGCGCTCACCGCAGACCCCGGGCAACCAGGTCCAGCAGGTCACGCAGGGTGAGAAGGCCCAGCCCACGGTGGCCGAGCGCTACCGTACGCTCGCCGGGCAGCTCAGCCGTGCCTGGGCGCTGGCGTCGGGCTCGGAGACGCTGGCGGACATCAAGGTCGACGTCCAGTTCTACGAAGAAGTCCGGATCTGGATGGCGAAGTTCGACGCCGCTGAGCGCGCCGCCAGTGGCCGACCGGTGCCGGAGGAGGTTGCCCGCCTGCTGCGCCAGATCGTCGACGAGTCGACCGTCGGCGGTGAGGTCGTCGACATCTACCAGGCCGCCCAGATCAGTCGGCCGAACTTCGACCACCTCTCCCCGGAGCTGCTGGCACAGGCCAGGTCCTCGTCTCGGTCGCAGCTGGCGATCGAGGCGCTGCGCAACTCGATCCTGGCCGAGGCGGAGCGGGTCACGGGGCACAACCTTGTACGCCAGCGGAACTTCAGCGACCGCCTCGCCTCCCTGATGACCCGCTACACCAACTCCCAGCTCACCGCGGCCGAAGTGCTGCAGGAGCTGTACGAGATGAGCAAGGACATCGCCGCCGAGAGCCGGCGCGGCGAGCAGTTCCACCCACCGCTCGGCGCCAGCGAACTGTCCCTCTACGACGCGGTCGCCGACAACCAGTCGGCCATGGACGTGCTGGGCCAGGACGTGCTCGCCGACATCGCCCGCGAGCTGGTCCGGATCATGCGCAAGGACACCCGGACCGACTGGACCGTACGCGACGACGTCCGGGCGGCGTTGCGGGCAAAGATCAAGCGATTGCTGCGGTCGCGGAAGTATCCGCCGGACAAGTCGGAGGAGGCGGTGCGGCTGGTGATCGAGCAGATGGAGGTGCTGGCGCCGGGGTACCAGAGGCAGCCAGCGGAAATGTCGGACTGATTTCACACAATGAATGTGTCGTCCACGGGTAGATGTTCAGCCCTGGGTGAGCGGCAACAGCAAGACCCCGATCGTCGGGGTCGGCCAACGGTCGGAGTCCATACAACTTTGGCGGGTTGTTCGGACACCGTACTCCACTTGGCGGTGGGAAGCCTATGAAGGTGGACCCTGCGGAACACGGGTGGGTTGGCCGTTGTCTGGGTGCCGGAGCCCTCAGGAGGGGGCAAAGCATGGCCAAGAAGCCACAGAATCACGGGAAGCCGTGGTCGGCGTCGGATGACCGGCGCCTGTCACAGCTGGCCGGTCAGAACACGCCTACCAGGGTGATCGGCTTGAAGCTGGAGCGTACAGAAGCGGCCGTGCGGTCGCATGCGGCCGAGCAGGGCATCAGTTTGGCGCCGACCAACCAATCGCCGTATGGCAAGGGGAAGTGATCGCCGTGCAGAGCTCGAAGCGCGGGCGCGGTCCCGACCACGGGGTCAGCGTCAAGATCACCTGTCCCAGCGGCCACATGCACGAGCTGTGCGTGCGGGTGCGGCGGGAGGTCCACCCCAACCTGCGATGTTCGCTCGATGTCGGGGGCGGTGTCGCGTTGGGCGGCTCGAGCTGTATTCCGGCAGATCTTGTCTCACGCGTGGAGCACGAGTTGGGCAACAACTATCAGGAAACGTTCCGTCGTGGCTGGGTGAGCATCCGCCTGTAGTCGTCCGGTTCTGACTGCCGCGCCGAGTGCTCGTCCCGGTATCGCCGTGGGCGAGCGTTCGGCGCGGGGCAGGCGCCTACTCGTCAAGCAGTAGCTTCCACCATGAAGCTGGTACGATATGTGCACATTTCATGGCGGAAGTGAGTGTAGGCATGTCTCTGACTCGTCGTGGACGGATCTATCAGACATCGGACTTGTCAGGACGTGGCCGCAAGGAGTTCATCGAGGCGGCACAGCGCGGCCCGACCACGCTGCGGACACCCGAAGGGGAGTCGCTGGTGATGCTCCCGGCGGCCGACCTTGAGCATCTGGCCGGGATGCGGGACCATGCGCTGAACTTCCTCATGCTGGACAACGCCATGTCGCGCCCGCGTGAACAACGTCGAGCTGCTGACTTCGGTGGTTGGGCGTTCGTGGCGTCCCTGGACGACGACCAACTGGCTGAGTTCCACGCAGAGGTCAATGATGCCCTGATCCGAGCCGGCAGTGGCCAGGCGATCTCCGTGGTCGATGACCTCCTGGATGAGTGGCGACTCACTGCTTCACTGATGGCTGATCCCGTTAGCCGGAGCATCCTGGAGGGTCCGATGGACGTCGAGGACTGGAGTGGGGTTGGTCCCGAGGACTGGGCGGCCGCTCCGGGAGCCTGAGCTGCCATGCCTCCCCGCGCCTACAGCCCGTTCGAACCAGCGCCCCGCCCCGGTGGTCGCCCAGAGGATGCGCCGGAATGGCGAGTGCTGATCCATCAGAAGTGCCGTGACCTCTGGGCCGAGTTGCCTGATCGAGTGGGGCTGCAGAACGCCTCACGTGCTTGGGACTACTTGGCCCACACGCCGAACAAGCCACCCCGGATCGGTCAGTGCACGAAGCTCAAGGGCACGGACAAGTTCGCCAAGGACGGTTGGTCGGCCGTTTACCACTACGAGGTAAGCGGAGCCGGGCGCATCGACTTCCAGTACAACGCCGCATTCAGCGGCGGTGCGAACGGTGATCCACACCCGGTGGTCAGGATCATCAGACTGGACCTCGGCAGTCACTGAAGTCCAGACAGTTCGTCCGCGGCAGCTCCTGTCCGACCCGGGCCACGGCTCGTGGACGTCAGGCCTGCGGGCTGGGTGGTCGGCGGTTTAGGATTTTGATCGTCTCGAGCTCGAGGCCGGACGGTTCCGCGGAGACGCAGGGCACCCGGCTGCCCCAGTTGTCCACCTCGTACCAACGGCCGTACGGCGAGCGCCACAACCAGTGACCGGGCCGGACCTGGCGGCATCGCCAGCCGGCGTGGGTCTTCGCCCGGTGCGCGAACCGGCTGAGCGGGCCCAGGTTCTCTACCCGGGTCTCGCCACCCTGCGCGTACGGGGTGGTGTGGTCGAGGTCGGTGTGCCGGGCCCGGCGTGTGCCCCACGGGAACACCTCGTACGGCTGGGCCAACACCACCTGCTCGCGCATCCGCTCGGGGATCTCGTACGAGTCGACCGGTTCGGACTCGCGGTGGTCGATCACCCCGGTCACCCGTACGGTCGAGTCCGCCAGCAGGGCGCGCAGGGCCGTCACGGGCACCGCACCCTCGCCCTCCATCCGGGCGACGCCCTCCGGGCCGAGGCGCTCGGTGTTGAGGTGCAGGTAGAGCCGGACCGGCGGCTTGAGCCGGTCGGCGCCGGCGTTGTCCCCGGCAAGCAGGGCGGCGGCCCGCTCCGGCGTGGCGAGGATGCCCAGGGCCCGCGCGCGGCGGACGTCCAGGCTGTCGGTGTCGCCGGTCTGGCCCAGCCGGTGGGCGATCCGGGCGATCGTCGCGTCCAGTTGGAGCGCCTCGGGCGTGCCGAGCCGGGCGAACACGGTACGGACGCCGGCAGTGCCGACCTCGTCCCGCGCCACCCTGGCGAACCGGCCGGACCGGGCCCGTTCTTCGGCTTCGGCCGCCCGGTCCGGGGCGGCGTTGGTGATCTCGCCCTCCACCAGTGCCTCGAGCCGCGGCCAGGAGAGCGCGCCGAGCCCGACGGCGACGGCACGGTCGACCTGCAGGGCCTGGGTCCGGTCCAGGCCGGCCCAGCGCACCGCCTGGGCGATCTTGCGGGCCTGCCAGAGCGGCACCCGTCCGGCCATCACCGCCTGCCACAGCCGGGGATGGCGCCAGCGGGCGGACAACGCATCGGCGACCAGGCCACGGGTGGCCAGATGGGAGCTGCGGAGCAGGGCGGCCAACTCCAGGACCAGGAATTCCGGCACCTCCGGGCAACCGTCCCCGCCCAGGTCGAGGAGTTGCTCCCCGCCCTCCAGGTGTTCCTGGACCGGTGGCGGGGCGATCGAGGCCAGATGCGCGACCAGTGCGAATTGTCGCGCTTCGGCCGCGTTCCGCAGCGTCCGTAGCGCGTCCATCTCGTCCAGTGCTTCGTGGACCGAGTCGGGCATGACCCGGTCGGGGTCGAGTGCCAGGGGCATGATGACATCGGCGACCGTCGTCTCGGCCTCCGCCACCGGGCCGGCCTCCGCCACCGGGGCCCGGTATTCGTCCCCCGGGCCGGGATCGTCGAACAGTGTTCCGCTCATGACCCTGACGCTACGCGAGGCCACTGACATTTTTCGTACGTGGGGTCGAATCAGGGTTTCGGGCCGGCGCCGCCGAGGCCTGCAGAACGGTTCCCCCTGCGCAGGCGATCGCGGCTGCGCTGCTCCACCAGGATCGGGATGAACGCCCTGATCGGGCCGGTCATCTCGGCGTGCACCTCGTGCACCGTCGCCCGGACCAGGTCGGGCGGCAGGCGGGGGAAGTCCGCGATCAGGTGGGAAGCGACCCCTTCGACCTCGCGATACTCCGTGTCGGGCTTCGCGGTCAGCACGACCGAGGAACGGGCCGCGACATGGTAGCGCTCCTGGCCCGCGACCAGGGTGACCGGTGGGTCGGAGAAGGCCCCAGGGGCCGGGAGGGCGGTGTCGACCAGGCGGTGCCAGCGATAGTCGACCGGCAACGGGGGCAGGGCGAAGTCCAGCGGCTCCCAGTAGGCGTTGAAGATGATGTGCAGGTGTGCGGAGCTGTCCGGATGGGTCAGTTCGACGGCAAGGGTGCGGGAGGACGGCCCGAAGTCGGGCTGGTCGAGCTCGACGCCGTGCCAGGCCACCGTGGCGCTGCCGGTCTCGCCCCAGTAGTTGCGGTCGGCGAACAGGATCGATCCCTTGCGGTACTGCAGGATGCCGCGGACGAAGCGGAGCAGGTCCGCCTCGTGGGTCATCTGGTCCCAGTCGTACCAGCTGGTCTCGTTGTCCTGGCAGTAGGCGTTGTTGTTGCCCTGCTGGCTGCGGCGCACCTCGTCGCCCATCAGCATCATGGGTCGGCCCTGCGACACGAACAACGCCACCAGGAAGTTGCGGACCTGGCGACTCCGCAACGCCTCCACCTCCGGATCGTCACTGGGCCCCTCGACACCACAATTCCAGCTCTCGTTGTCGTTGGCGCCGTCGCGGTTGCCCTCACCGTTGGCCTCGTTGTGCTTGGCGTTGTAGCTGACCAGGTCGTTGAGGGTGAACCCGTCGTGCGCGGTGACGAAGTTGATGCTTCGCAGGGGGTCGCGATCCGGCTGCTGGAACAGCCGGGCGCTGCCCATCAGGCAGTCGGCGAAGGCGCCGGCCACCCCGGGGTCCCCCTTGATGAAGCGCCGTACGACATCCCTGTAGGTGCCGTTCCACACCGCCCAGCGGTCACCCACGAACGTCGTCACCTCGTACAGGCCCGCGGCGTCCCACGCCTCCGCGATGATCTTGGTGCTCGCGAGCACCGGGTCGGTCTCGATGTCCCACAGGATCGGTGGGTCCCGCAACGGCACCCCGTCCTGGCCGCGCGACAGCACCGAGGCCAGGTCGAATCGAAAGCCGTCCACGTGCATGTGCTGCACCCAGTAGCGCAGGCAGTCCAGGATCATCCGCCGGACGACCGTCTCGTTGGTGTTGATGGTGTTGCCGGTGCCGGTGTAGTCCTCGCAGTGACCCGAGTGCGGATCCACCATGTAGTAGGTCAGGTTGTCCAGACCACGCCAGGACATCACCGGTCCGTCCGAGCCCCCTTCGGCGGTGTGGTTGAACACCACGTCCAGGATCACCTCGATCCCGGCCCGGTGCAGGGCCTTGACCAGGTCCTTGAACTCCTCGACCGGGCCCAGCGGGTCCCGGCGGGAGCTGTACTGGGCGTGCGGGGCGAACAGGGCCATCGGCTGGTAGCCCCAGTAGTTGCTCAGGCCCTCCGGGCCGGTCAGCCAGTCGAACTGCTGCACCGGCAGCAACTCGACCGTCGTCACCCCCAGGGCCTGGAGGAAGGGGATCTTCGCGATCAGTCCGGCGTACGTGCCGCGCTGCTCCGCCGGGACACCGGAGTTCGGGTGTGCGGTGAACCCCCGCACGTGCATCTCGTAGATGAAGCTGGCGTCGAACTCCCGGCCCAGCGGGCGGTCGCCCTCCCAGTCGTACGCCTCCGGATCGACCACGACGCTCTTGGCTGCGGCCGCCGTGTTGTCCCCGGGCGCCTGGGCGGCCGCTCGCGAGTAGCCCGCCGGTGCGGCCAGGGCCTTCGCGTACGGGTCGATCAGCAGCTTGGCCGGATCGAAGCACAGGCCCGCCTCGGGCCGGTGCGGCCCGTCGACGTAGTAGCCGTACAGCTGGCCGGCGCGCAGGTCCTTCACGAAGACGTGCCAGTAGTGGTAGTCGCGGTTCGTGCGGGGGTGCAGCTCGATCGACCGTGACGGCTCCGCGTCGTCCGCACTGTCGAAGAGCGCCAGCGTGATCGCGGTGGCATCCCGGGAGAAGACGCAGAAGGTGACTCCCTCAGCGCTCACGGTGGCGCCCAGTCGCGGAACGCCGAACAGGCCGCCGAACGAACCCTTCGTGCCGTTCCCGGCGCCCAGGCTCTGGCGACTCTGCCGCTCCACCAGCAGGGGGACGAAGTCCAGCACCGGTCCGGTGAGTCCGGCGTAGATCTCCCGGACCGTGGCGTTGACCACCGCGGTCGACAGGTGGGGGGACTCGTCGGTCAGTCGTGCGATCAGCCGCTCGATCTCGAGTTCACTCATGCCCTGGCGCTCGGCTACGGGCCTCGGCATGCTCTTCGGGTCGTCCTGGAGCTCCTCCATGCCCGGCATGGCCCCATCATCGCCCGGGCAGGTGAACGGAACAAGACAGTGGCCCTCCCGGCGGCGTCCTCAGGAGGCGGCCACCTCACGGTGCTTGGCGATGTAGGCATCGAAGTCCCAGGCCGGCCGCCGGTCACTGCCGTCGAGGAACTCGATCGCGGCCCTCCGCCCGTTCCGGTACAGCATCTCGCGGTCCTCGGCATCCAGGTCGAACTGGGTCGTGCGTACCCCGCCGGTGTCGACGAAGATCGTCCGGGCGATCGCATCGGAGGCGTCGATGTGCTGGCGGTCGTAGAAGCCCATCATCGTACGCAGCATCGCGCGGGCCAGCCCGATCGGGCCCTTGATGGTGTTCCTGATGCCCAGCCCGGCCTGCGGCCTGCCGGACAGCTTGACCCCGTTCGTCGGCCAGCGCGGAGCCATCCCGGGTGGCGCGTCGAACACGGTGATCGGGTAGTTCGAGAGCATGCCGCCGTCGACCAGCCAGGTGTCGGTGCCATCCTTCTCGCGCCATTTCACCGGCCGGTAGAAAAACGGGATCGACATCGACACCCGCACCGAGTCGACGACCCGTTGCGCGCCCGGGTCCCTCCCGTAGTCCCCGAAGTCCCACGGGAAGTAGCGCAGGCGGCCGTTGGTGAGGTCCGATCCGGTCACCACCAGCCGGAAGCGCCGGGACTCCGCCAGGACCCGCCCCGGATCCGGGTCCTCGTACGGCAGGTCGGCGAAGGTCCCCGCCCAGCCGGGGCCGGCGTGGTCCCGTAGTTGTTCGTCGAGCCACTTCTTCAGGTAGTCGCCGTGGTAGAGACCGGTATGGACCCACAGGTCGATGGCCTTGCCGACCACGAGATTGCTGAACCGGCCACCGTCCATGAACTTGCGGTAGTCGGTTCTGCGGAGGATCTCGACCATTGTCGGGGTCGGGATCCCGGCGGCCACCAACGCCCCCGCAATCGCCCCTGCCGACGACCCTGCCACCCTCCGGAAGGTGTAGCCGCGCTCCTCGAGCACCTCGAGGGCGCCGACCAGCGCGATGCCCTTCACGCCGCCGCCCTCCAGGACGAGGTCGGCGGTGAATTCCTGCTGCTGTGGCGGCGTGTTCTCGCCAGTCTGGCCATCGTCCATGTGACCAGAGTCACAACTGGTGTCGCGATGGTCAATGGACGATGGCTGCCAGTCCGCCGGGGTCAGTCCCCGGAGGAGGCGCGGGCCCGGCTGATCTCGTACAGCGCGATGCTGGTCGCCACCCCCGCGTTGAGCGACTCGACGTCGCTGGTGATCGGGATCGAGGCGAGTACATCGCAGTTCTCCCGAACCAGCCGCTGCAGCCCCTCGCCCTCGGAGCCGACGACGAGCAGCACCGGGCCCTCTGCGCCGGGCAGGTCGGCGATGTCGGTGTCGCCCTCGCCCGCCAGGCCGACCACCATGAACCCCGCCTTCGCATAGTCCTGCAGGACCCGATTGAGGTTGGTCGCCCGGGCCACCGGGATCCGGGCTGCCGCACCGGCCGATGACTTCCAGGCGGAAGCGGTCATCCCGGCCGAGCGACGCTCCGGGACCACCACCCCCTGCGCCCCGAACGCGGCCGCGGAGCGGATGATCGCGCCGAGGTTGCGAGGATCGGTGACCTGGTCCAGAGCGACGACCAAGGGGGTGCCCGGGGACTGCAGGGCGGTGTCCATCAGGTCGTTCGGGTGCAGGTACTCGTACTCGGGCAGCTTGATCGCCAGGCCCTGGTGCACCGCCCCGCCGGTCAGCCGGTCCAGCTCACCCTTGGTCGTCTGCAGCATCGGGATCGACTGGTCTGCACAGGTCTTGAAGACCTCCCGGACCCGGTCGTCGCGGTCGATGCCCTCGGCCACGTAGACCGACACCACCGGGATACCGACGCGCAGCGCCTCGACCACCGGGTTGCGGCCGGCCACCCATTCGGCGCCGCCACCGCGCTGCTGGGGGGCGCGCTTCGGGCGCGACTGGTCCCGGGCCTCGGCGGCCTGCTTGGCCTTGTACGCACGGTGGTAGACGCGGTCCTCGGCCTTCGGGGTCGGCCCCTTGCCCTCGAGGCCACGGCGACGACGGCCGCCGGAGCCGGCGGCGTTGCCCTTGCCCTTGTGGCGGACGGCTCCGCGTCGCTGGGAATTACCTGGCATCAGTGCTTCACGCTCCACTTCGGGCCCTGGGGGGTGTCCTCCACCTGGACGCCCAGGGCGCCCAGGGAGTCACGGATGCTGTCGGCAGCCGCGTAGTCCTTGCGCGCCCGGGCTTCCTGGCGCTGGTCCAGCAGGGTCTTCACCAGGCCGTCGACGACCGGGACGAGGTCGGCGTCACCACCGGCGTACGCGGCCCAGGCCGGGTCGGCCGGGTCCAGCCCCAGCACCCCGAGCATGGCCCGGACGGCTGCGTACGCCTCCCGGATGGCCGCGGCGTCACCAGCCTCGAGTGCTTGGTTGCCCTGCTTGACAGTGGTGTAGATCGTGGCGACAGCCGCCGGGGTGCCGAGGTCGTCGTCCATGGCGGTCACGAACGCCTCCGGCAGCTGCTCGGCCGGATCGGTGTCACCGACCACGTCATGGGCGCGGGCCAGGAACGAGTCGATCCGCTCCAGCGAGGCGGTCGCCTCGGCCAGCGAGGTGTCGGAGTACTCGATCGCCGAGCGGTAGTGCGGGGCGAGCAGGTAGAACCGGACGGCGCGTGGCGGGTACTGCCTGGTGACCTCGGAGACCAGGGCGCCGTTGCCGAGGGACTTCGACATCTTCTCCCCGGCCGCGGTCACCCAGGCGTTGTGCATCCAGTAGCGCGCGAACGGGCGGCCGGCCGCGGTCGACTGGGCCAGCTCGTTCTCGTGGTGCGGGAAGCGCAGGTCCAGGCCGCCGCCGTGGATGTCGAACTCGTCACCCAGGTACTTGCCCGACATCGCCGAGCACTCCAGGTGCCAGCCGGGGCGGCCCCGGCCCCACGGGGTCGGCCAGGAGGCGGTCTCGGGCTCGGATGCGTCGGTGCGGCCCTTCCAGAGGGCGAAGTCGCGCGGGTCGCGCTTGCCGCGCGGGTCGGAGTCCTCGGCGGCCTCCATCTCGTCGACCTTCTGCCCGGACAGCTTGCCGTAGTCGGGCCAGGAGCGTACGTCGAAGTACACGTCGCCGGAGCCGTCCTGGGCGGCGTAGGCGTGGCCGCGCTCGATCAGGGTCGCGATCAGCTCGACCATCTCGGGGATGTGACCGGTGGCCCGGGGCTCGTACGTCGGCGGAATGCAGCCGAGCGCCTGGTAGGCCTTGTGCAGCTCGAGCTCGAAGTGGTAGGCCAGCGCATACCACTCCACGCCCTGCTCGGCGGACTTGCGCAGGATCTTGTCGTCGATGTCGGTGACGTTGGCGACGATCTTCACCTCGTAGCCCGACCGGCTCAGCCAGCGGCGTAGGACGTCGAAGACGACCTCCTTGCGGATGTGGCCGAGATGGGGTGCCGACTGGACCGTCAGGCCGCAGTGGTAGATCGAGACCTTCCTGGGCACCACGGGAACGAACTCCCGGGTCCGGTGGGTCATCGAGTCGTACAGCTGGAACGTCACGGCCACAGCCTACCGGTCAGCCGATGAGCTCCCGCAGCGCAGCCACGAGCCGATCGACGTCGGAGTCGTCGTTGTACGGCGCCAGGCCGACCCGTACGGCGCCGGTGTCGCCGAGCCCCAGGTGGCGGGAGGCCTCCAGCGCGTAGAAGGAGCCGGCCGGCGCGTTGACCCCGCAGGCGGCGAGCTCGGCGTAGAGCCGGTCGGAGGCCATCCGGGCCGAGGAGAACAGCAGGGTGGGGGTGCGCTCGGCTGCCCGAGAGTACACCGTCACCTCGGGTAGGTCCGCCAGCGCCTCCTCGATCCGGGTCCGCAGGGCCAGTTCGTGCGCCTCGACCTGGGCCCAGGCCCGGCCCAGCGCCGCCCGGCGGGTCGGGCCCGGCGCGGGGGCGGCCCGGTCCTCGGTGCCCCAGGAGGCGAGGAAGTCCACCGCGGCGCGGGTGCCGGCCAGCAATTCGTACGGCAGGGTGCCGAGCTCGAAGCGTTCCGGCACGGCGTCGGACGAGGGCGCCAGCTTGTCCGGGTGCAGCGCCTCCAGCAGCGTCGGGTCGGCGGCGGCCAGCACCCCGTGGTGCGGGCCGAGGAACTTGTAGGGCGAGCACACGTACAGGTCGGCTCCGCAGGACGGCAGGTCGACCAGGCCGTGCGCGGTCGCGTGCACGCCGTCGACGTGCAGCAGGGCGCCGACCGCGTGGGCCCGAGCGGCGATCGCTGCGATGTCCGGACGGGTGCCGACCAGGTTCGAGGCGGCGGTGCAGGCGACCAGACGGGTACGCTCGTCGATCGCGGCGTCGAAGGCCTCCACCGGGAGTTCGGCGGTGGTGGGGTCGAAGTCGACCATCACCACCTGGGCCCCGACGCGGGCGGCCGCCGCGTACCACGGGCGGATGTTGGCGTCGTGGTCCAGCCGGGTGACGACGATCCGGTCGCCGGGGCCCCAGCCGGCGGCCAGCGTACGGGCCAGGTCGAAGGTCAGCTGGGTCGCGGACCGGCCGAAGACCACCGCGCCGGCCGGCACGCCCAACAGGTCGGCGATGGCGGAGCGCGCCTCCACCACGATGCGGTCGGCGTTGCGCTCGGCGGCGGTGTGGACCCCGCGGTTGGCCATCGGCTGGAGCAGTGCCGCGGCCACCGCCTCCGCGACGACGTCGGGGGTCTGGGTCCCGCCGGGGGCATCGAAGTGGGCGGCGGACCCCGGCCCGGCGACGGCCGGGACATGGGCCCGCAGGGCGGCGACGTCGAGGCTCATGGCGCGAGCGTACGACGGGCGGCCCGGGCCCGGATGGCCGCCATGTCCAGGTAGCCCTGCGGGAGGGCGTCCTCGTCCCCGGTGTGGGCCGTCTCCCACGGGTCGTCCGGCACCGTGTCATCGTCCAGGTCCTCGGCGGTGATCGCCGTGGCGACGTCGCGGGGCTGGTCGGGCCCGTGCGTACGACCCACGCTCAGCTGCTCGTCGGGCAGGGTGCTGAGCACGTCGCGGACGTAGCCCTGGGTGGCCTCCAGCAGTGGGATCTCGTGCCCGGCGGCCTCCGAGCGGTACCACCGGTAGTCGAGCATCTCGTGGTAGATCTGCGCCGGCTCCAGCTTGGCGGCGTACTCGGCCGGGACGGCGGCGAGCACCGGCTCGAAGCACTCGGTGAGCCACTGGTGGGCGACGACGGACTCGTCGAGGTTCTGCTGGCCGGTGCGGGCCCGGTAGGAGTCGAGGTCGTTGAGCAGGCGCCGGGCCTGGTTCTCCTCGGTGTCCAGACCGGTGAGTCGCATCAGGCGTCGGGCATGATGGCCGGCATCGACGACCTTCGGCTGGATCCGGATGGTCGAGCCGTCGATGTCGGTGGTGATGTCCAACTCCGCCACGTCGAAGCCGAGGGCGTTCAGGCGGCGGACCCGGCCCTCGATCCGGTGCATCTGGCTGCCGTCGAACTCCTCGGCCCCGGTCAGCTCGTGCCACAGTTCGTGGTAGCGGGTGACGATGGTCTCCACCAGTTGTCCGGGGTCGAGCGCAGAGTCCAGCATGCCGCCGGCCTCAAGGTCGAGGAACTCGCCGAAGAGGTTGACCCGGGCCATCTCCAGGTCGTGTTCCCGCTGGCCCTTCGACAGCCGGTCGTGGAACTCCCCGGTCTCCGCGTCGACCAGGTGGGCGGCGAAGTCCGAGGCGTCGCGGCGGAACAGGGTGTTGGACAGCGACACGTCGCCCCACAGGAAGCCGATCAGGTGCAGGCGGGCCAGCAGCACGACCATCGCGTCGAGCAGCCGGGTGACCGTGTCGGACCGTACGCCCTTGGAGAACAGCGTCCGGTAGGGCAGCGAGAACTGCAGGTGCTTGGTGATCAGGATCGGGTCCAGCGGTCGGCCGTCCGCATCGACCCGCTGGCTCACCACGCCCACCGGCTCGACGGCGGGGGTGTTCAGCCGCATCAGGTCGTGCAGCAGCCGGTACTCGTGCAGTGCCAGGTGCTCGACGACCTCCTTGGCCGCGTAGACCTCGTCACCGACCCGGATGAACCGTACGACGTGCCGGGAGATACCTCGGGGGAGCGCGACCAAGTGCTCCGCCGGCCAGTTCGCGAGCGGAGTCGCCCAGGGGAGCGGGAGCAACCTGGCATCAGGGTGCGCTGACAGGAAGCGAGGCACGTCGTCCAGTCTGGCAGGGGCCTCATAACGGGCAGGTCACTTGCACCCTTTTTCGTCGTTCCCGGCCACCGAGCGTTCAGCCCTGCGGCACGCTTGGCCCCTGTGGTCCCCGCAGTGTCAGGAGATCCGCAGCCCGGTCGCGTTGTCGAAGACGTGCAGGTCGGCCGGGTCGGCGACCAGCCGCACCTGGTCGCCACGCTGCGGGGCGCGCCGCGCAGCGATCCGGGCGACCAGTTGGCCCGAGTCGTGCCGGGGGCTGAGCACGCCGTCGGCGGGGGTGCCGTACAGGTAGGAGTCGGCGCCCAGTTCCTCGACCACCGAGACGGTCATGGTGATGCCCTCGTCGTTCTCGGCCAGCCGTAGCGACTCGGGGCGGACCCCCAGCGTGACGCCGGCCTGCGGGTTCGCCCGGTCCAGTACCTCGCGCGGGACCGGGATGACCCGGTCGGCCAGGCGAACGCCGCCGTCGGCGATCGGGCCGGACAGCAGGTTCATCGACGGCGATCCGATGAAGGCGGCGACGAAGAGGTTGCGGGGGGTGTCGTACAGGGCGATCGGACTGTCGACCTGCTGCAGGACGCCGTCGTCGAGCACGGCGACCCGGTCCCCCAGGGTCATCGCCTCGATCTGGTCGTGGGTGACGTAGACCGTGGTGATCCCGAGCCGGGTCTGCAGCGAGGCGATCTGGGTGCGGGTCGAGACCCGCAGCTTGGCATCCAGGTTGGACAGCGGCTCGTCCATCAGGAACACCTCGGGCTGGCGGACGATCGCCCGCCCCATCGCCACGCGCTGGCGCTGGCCGCCGGACAGGGCCTTCGGCTTGCGCTGCAGGTAGTCCTCCAGGCCGAGCAGCTTGGCGGCATCGACCACGCGGGCCTGGCGCTCCTCGGCCGGCACGTTCTGCATCTTCAGGGCGAAGCCCATGTTGTCCGCGACCGTCATGTGCGGGTAGAGCGCGTAGTTCTGGAAGACCATGGCGATATCGCGGTCCTTGGGCGGCAGGTTGGTGACATCCTGGTCGCCGATCCACACCGAGCCGGAGGTCACTTCCTCCAATCCGGCCAGCATCCGGAGCGTGGTGGACTTGCCGGACCCGGAGGGTCCGACCAGGACCATGAACTCGCCATCGGCGATCTCCAAGGAGAGTTCGGACACGGCCGGGTGGTCCGAGCCGGGGTAGATCCGGGTGGCCTCTCGGAAAGAGACGGATGCCATCTGCTGTTTTTCCTTTCCACGGGCAGGTACGTGCCCGACGATCCATCGTGGAATGCGGTCCCAGTATCGCAACGCAGGGGCCGTCGTGCCCCCACTGGCGTCGAATGTTTTGGCGCGGCCCCTCTCAGCACAGGATCACGGGAGAGCGGTGGTCGTCAACGGCAGGTTCGTCGATGTCGGCACGGACGAGGTACCGCTGCAGGTGCAGGCCGGCGCCGTAGCTCGACAGGAAAGCCGTGTCCGCGGCGTCCCGTCCGGTGGCGATCCGCGCCATGGCCGTACGGGGCGCCAGGTCGGTCGGATCCAGCGCCACCCAGCTCCCGTCGATGTACGCCTCGGCGACCGCGTGGAACTCCATCGGCTGCAGGCCGGGCGCCCAGACCGACACGAAGCGGGCCGGGATGCTGCGCGCCCGCAGCAGGCTGATCACCAGGTGCGCGTAGTCCCGGCAGACCCCGCGGCGGGTCCGCAGCACGTCGGTGGCCGAGTCCGAGGGGCCGGTCGAGCCCGGGGCGTACTCCAGGGTGTCCCGGACCCAGTCGCAGACCGCGTCGGCCAGGGCCCTGCCGGCCAGCCGGCCGAAGCGCTCGTTGGCCAGCCCGATGACCCGGTCGCTCTCGCAATACCGGCTCGGGCGCAGGTAGACCGGCAGGTCGGCGGGATCGACCGGAGCGCCGGGGGCGATCCCGTGGATGGTCGCGTCGTAGGTGATGCTGAACGGCACCGGCTGCGACGTCACCGTGTCCTGGCCGAATCGGTGCAGACGGGTGCCATGCGGGCCGTCCAACGGCGTGACCCGGGCCGGGCGACCGCCCACGGTGACCTGCAGTGACTCGTTGGAGGGCCGGTAGGGCGCTGCGGCAGCGACGATGGCGTAGACGGTGGTCGGCCCGGACAGGGTACCGGCGAGGGTGGTGTGCAGGGTGCGCCGCATGTCAGTTGTTCTAGCACGCTTGTCCCTGCGCCCGATTCTCGTATGATCTGCCCAGTCTCTCGGAAGGACACCCATGCCCTCGACCCCCCCGGAACCCGACGGCGAAGGTCCCCGCGAAGAGGCCCTTGGCCCCGCCGGCGAGGAGGCCGCCGCCGAACGGCCCTGGTGGGACGACCCGTCGCTGCCGTGGGCGCACGAGCCGACCAAGCGCGACATGGTCTGCTGGACCGGCATCGCCATCGTCGGCATCTACGCCCTGGTGATGCTGCCGCTGCGCCCGATCCTGCTCACGTACACGCCGTACGTGCTGGCCGCGGTCTCCGGTTCGCGTACGGCCGTGGTGATGATCGGGGCGCTGGCCGCGACCGGTGACCAGCTGTGGTGGTGGGGCTGGCTGATCGCCAGCATCAGCATCGTCAAGTTCGACTGGGTGTACTTCTGGGCCGGCAAGCTGTGGGGCCGGGGACTGCTCGAGGTGATGACCGGCGACTCCGAGCGGGCCCGGCGGCGCAACGAACGCGCCGAGCGGTTCGCCCTGCGGTGGTCGGTGCCGGCCGTGCTGGTGACCTACCTGCCGATCCCGATGCCCGGCCCGATCATCTACGCCACGGTGGGGGCGGCCGGGATGTCCTGGCGGAAGTTCATGGTGGTCGACATCGCAGGCGCGGTGCTGCTGCAGGGGCTGTACCTGTACCTCGGCTTCCGGATCGGCGAACCGGCCGTCCGCTTGGTCGAGGAGTACGCGCGGTACAGCATCTGGCTGTCCCTGGTCATCCTGGCCGCGATGGTCATCGGCATGGTCTGGAACAACCGCCGCAAGGCCCGGGCCGCCTCGGCGGCCTGAGGGCCGGCTACCCGCCGAGCTCGTCCAGCGCGGCGGTGAACGCGGCGTACGCCCGGCGATCGTGCAGCACGAAGGTCGCCTCGGCCACCTGGGTGGGGGTCGTCGAGATGGTCGTAACGGCCACCCGTGCGGCCTCCAGAAGCGGCCAGCCGTACGCCCCGGTGGAGATCGCCGGGAAGGCGATCGTGCTGACGGCCAGCTCGTCGGCCACCCGCAGGCATTCACGGTAGGCCGACATCAGCACGTCGGTGCCGTCCCTGGTCGTCGACCAGATCGGGCCGACCGTGTGGATCACCCACTGGGCGGCGAGCCGACCAGCCGTCGTGGCGACGGCCTGCCCCGGGGGAGCCCGTCGGGGAGGCTGCTGGCGCGCAATTGGCGGCAGGCCTCCTCGATCTCCGGGCCACCGGCGCGGCGGATCGCGCCATCGACCCCGCCACCGCCGAGCAGGCTGGAGTTGGCGGCGTTGACGATGGCGTCGACGCGCTGGGTGGTGATGTCACCCATCGTCAGGGTGACCGCTGCATGGTTCGACACCTAGGCCTGCCCGGTCTCCCAGAAATTGGTCTGGTAGTTCAGCAGCTCACCCGGATCGAAGAAGCCGTCGACCCCGTCGGCCCTCTCGACGTCATCCCGGGTCGGGGAGCTGGGACGGGTGGAGACGGCGTTGATCTCCAGCAGGGGCCGCAGTCCCGGCGTGCTGGCCAACTGGGCCAGGCCCATGTAGTTCAGGATCGCCATCGCGTAGCCCAGGTCGCCGGACGGCACCGGTGTGGCGCCGGCCAGCTGCGCGAACTGCTGGGCGGTGTCCTCCACGGCACCCTGGTCCAGCAGCTCGAAGTCGTGGCGGGACATGACCGACACCACGTCACCGAGCGCGACCGCGGTGGACTCCTTGGAGACGGTGGCCTGCTGGCCGCCGGGCCGGGAACCGGCGGGCGGCTCCTTGCCCTCGTCGGGCTCGTCGTGGGCGTCCTGGTCGTGGACGAAGTTGAAGCCCTGGCCGGCGTACGCCAGCTGCGCGTCCTGGAACTCCAGCAGCGCCTCCTCGAGGCGGATGTTGGCGTCCTCGAGGTCCCGGGGATCGGAGTCCTTGTCCAGCTGCTGCAGCCGTTCGAGGTGGATCAGCACGGACTCGGCGAACCAGCGGCCGCGGCGGACGAGTTCCTGGTAGGCGGCATCGGACCATGCGGCGGTGGTTCCGGTACCGGCGGGAGTTGTCTGGGCCATGTCTCTACGGTAGTGGCCCGGCGGCGGGAACGCCCACTACTGATGTGCCACGCGGTCGCCCGGTGGCCTAGATGTCGAGGATCGCCTTGGAGATGAGGAAGTAGACGATCAGGCCCGTGGCATCCACGAACGTGGAGATGAACGGGTTGGAGAACACCGCGGGGTCGGCGTGCAGGGCCTTGGCGAGCAGTGGCATGGTGCCACCGACCATGGCGGCCAGCGTGCACACGGCGAGCAACGTCAAGCCGATCACCAAGCCGATGTCCGTGCCGTACAGGAACCCCACGACGAGGAACCCGAGCCCACCCATCACGAGTCCGAGGGTGAAGCCGGTGGCGGCCTCGCGCGCCATCACCTTGAGTGCGTCGCGGGGGCGTACCTCGCCGAGGGCAAGAGCTCGGGTGCCCGAGGCTAGCCCCGCGGCTGTGAGGGTGCGGCGGGGTGGTGGAGCTCCCACAGGGAATCGAACCCTGATCTGCTCTTTACAAGAGAGCTGTTCTGGCCGTTGAACTACGGGAGCGCAGTGCCTCATTCTGCCGCGGGCAGGGGCAGATGTCGAAAGCCGATCCAGATCGGTCAGACCCCGGGAGCGGCGATGAAGGCGGTGCCGTCGCCCTCGAGGGTGGCGGACTCGTCGGCGGCCACCAGCAGGGCTGCACCCTGGGGCAGGTCGATCCGTCCGGTCCCGGTGGCCAGGCGCAGGGTGCCCTCGGCCGCCAGCACGATCCGGGCACGCCCGTCCGCCGGCAGCGGCACGGGCGCGGCCGGGGACGTGGTGCGCCACACCCCGAACTCGGGTGCCGGCGTCGGGTAGTGCCACAGTCCCGGCGCGACCTCCTGCGGCGCCACCAGCGTCGGCGTGCACGGCCGGAAGTCGACCACGCTGGCCAGGCCCTCGACGTCGATGTGCTTGCTCGTCAACCCGCCGCGCAGCACGTTGTCGGAGGAGGCCATCACCTCGATCCCGGTCCCGTACATGTACGCGTGCATCAGCCCGGCGGGCACGTTGATCGCCTCGAACCGTCGCAGGGTCTTGCGGTTCATCAGCAGGGCGGCCAGCACACCCGGGTCACCGGGGTACTTCTCGGCGAGCGCCACCGCCGTACGGGCGAACAGGCCCAGCTGATCCGGGGCTCCGGTGCGGACCTGTGCCGCGGCCACCACCTCGTCGACCAGCGGTCCGTCGGCGCGCAGCAGGAAGCCCAGGCAGGTCTGCTTGATCGCCTCGGTCGGGTCGACCTCCCGGGCCAGTGGGGCGACCAGCGCATCGAGCGCCTCGACCTGCAGCGCGGCGAACAGGTCGGCCGAGCACCGGGGGATGCGGAAGCCGTACAGCACCTCGAACGGCCCCAGCGCACAGAGCAGTTCCGGTTTGGGCCAGTCGTCGCGGTACGTACGGGTCGGGGCGTCGCGGGGGATCCCGGCGGCATCCTCGCGGGCGAAGCCGACCTCGGCGTCGGTGCGGGAGGGGTGGGCCTGCAGCGAGAGCTGTTCGCGGGCGGCGAGGATCTTCATCAGGAAGGGCAGGCGCTCCCCGAATCGTTCGCGCGATTCGGAACCGAGCAACTCGGGCTGCTGCCGGATCAATGCGTCCAGGGCCTGCCCGTCGGCGAGCGAGGGCGACAGTGGGTGGGCCCCCAGCCAGTACTCCGCCTGCGGCGACCCGTCCGGGGACGTCCCGAGGATGTGGGGGATCTCGGTGCGTGATCCCCATGCATAGTGCTTGACCACCCCGGTCAGCTCTCTCATGGGTCCCGCCCCCTGTCATCTTGTCCGGGCGTGCTTGTCTGTCGTGGCACGAGTGCAGGTTCGGCCGAGTCTAGTCGGGGCGGTGGCGACCTCCACAATCCATTGCCGAGAGGCGGAACCTGTCAGGGTGGCCGACTAAAATGCGCCCATGACCGTATCCGCCCAGCCCACGCCGCCCACGCCCGATCGCGCCGGAGCCGTGGGCCTGGACGAGCACGACGCCCGCCTGCTCGACTTCGAGCGCGCCTGGTGGAAGTACGCCACCAGCAAGGAGGAGGGCATCCGGGAGCAGTTCGGCATCTCGACCACCCGGTACTACCAGGCGATCAACGCCCTGCTGGACCAGCCGGCGGCGATGGCGTACGACGCGCTGCTGGTCAAGCGGCTGCGCCGCGAGCGGGACCGCCGCCAGCGTGAGCGCTCCGCCCGCCGGCTACAGGAGCGCTGAGCGGGGCTGCTCGGCCCGCTCACCGGGGGCGGTAACCGCCGGAGACCAGGCCGGCGCGGACCTCGAAGACATTGGCGTACGCCGGGTGCCCGGTACGCAGCCAGGACCAGGCCAGCGCGGCCACGTACGCGGGCAGGAACGGCAGCCCCAGGCAGGCGAACCACTGCCAGCTGTGCCGTTCCTCGTGCCCGAGCAGCGCGGGGCGTGAGGTGGCCAGGTCGACGAACCGGCCCGGGGTGACCAGGACCGAGCCGACGGTGAAGGCGCCGGCGATCGGGAAGCGGAGCCGGTAGCCCTCGGCCAGCCAGAGACCGCGCGGGCCACGTCGGGGGCGACAGCCGCCCAGTGTCGCCACGGCCAGCCCCAAGGGTGTCGACAGGTTGACCCAGTTGCCCAGGGTGCGGATCCGGGTCGCGGCGGTGTGGCCGCCGGGTCGCAGGGAGACGTCCATACCCCCAGTCTGGTCCTCGGGCCAGGGCGCGGTCACACCATTGCCGGCGGGAGGTGTTTGCACTCTCATGGGGTGAGTGCTAACAATTGCTTTGGCACTCCCGTCGGGCGAGTGCTACGTACGTGGGACTGGTGAGGCCCCTCCCGGGGTCGTCCGTCGCGGGCATCGGTCGCATGCGCACCCAGACACTACAGACAGCAACGGGGCCCCACGGCCCGGTTTGCGGGAGGACTCCCGGACACATGGCAAAGTTGATTGAATTCGATGTAGACGCGCGTCGCGGCCTCGAGCGTGGCATGAACACGCTGGCCGACGCCGTCAAGGTGACCCTCGGCCCCAAGGGCCGCAACGTCGTGCTGGAGAAGAAGTGGGGCGCCCCCACCATCACCAATGACGGCGTCTCGATCGCCAAGGAGATCGAGCTGGAGGAGCCGTTCGAGCGGATCGGCGCCGAGCTCGTCAAGGAGGTCGCCAAGAAGACCGACGATGTCGCGGGTGACGGCACCACCACCGCGACCGTTCTCGCCCAGGCCATCGTGCGCGAGGGCCTGAAGAACGTCACCGCCGGCGCCAACCCGATGAGCCTGAAGCGCGGCATCGAGAAGGCCGTCGCGGCGATCAACGAGCAGCTGCTGGCCATGGCCACCGATGTGGAGACCAAGGAGCAGATCGCTGCCACCGCCTCCATCTCGGCCGCTGACCCGCAGGTCGGCGAGATCATCGCCGAGGCCATGGACAAGGTCGGCAAGGAAGGTGTCATCACCGTCGACGAGTCCAACACCTTCGGCCTGGAGCTGGAGCTCACCGAGGGCATGCGCTTCGACAAGGGCTACATCTCGCCCTACTTCGTCACGGACACCGAGCGCATGGAGACCGTGCTCGACAACCCGTACATCCTGCTGGTGAACTCCAAGATCTCGAACCTCAAGGAGCTCCTGCCGGTGCTCGAGAAGGTCATGCAGGGCGGCAAGCCGCTCGTCGTGATCGCCGAGGACGTCGAGGGCGAGGCGCTGGCCGGCCTGATCGTCAACAAGATCCGTGGCACCTTCCAGTCCGTCGCCGTCAAGGCTCCGGGCTTCGGTGACCGCCGCAAGGCCATGCTGGCCGACATCGCCATCCTCACCGGTGGCCAGGTCATCTCCGAGGAGGTGGGCCTCAAGCTCGACCAGGCCGACCTGTCCCTGATGGGTCAGGCCCGCCAGGTCATCGTCACCAAGGACGAGACCACCATCATCGAGGGGGCCGGCGAGGCCGACGCGATCGAGGGTCGGGTCAACCAGATCCGCGCCGAGATCGAGAACAGCGACTCCGACTACGACCGCGAGAAGCTGCAGGAGCGCCTGGCCAAGCTGGCCGGTGGCGTCGCCGTGATCAAGGTCGGCGCGGCCACCGAGGTCGAGCTGAACGAGCGCAAGCACCGCATCGAGGACGCCGTCCGCAACGCCAAGGCTGCGATCGAGGAGGGCATCCTCCCCGGTGGCGGTGTGGCGCTGATCCAGGCTGCCCAGAACACCGAGCTGGACCTGTCCGGCGAGGAGAAGGTCGGCGCCGGGATCGTCTTCCGCGCCGTCCAGGCCCCGCTGAAGCAGATCGCCGAGAACGCCGGCCTCGAGGGTGGCGTCGTGGCGGAGAAGGTTGCCTCCCTGCCCGCCGGCCAGGGCCTCAACGCGGCCACCGGCGAGTACGTCGACATGGTGGAGGCCGGGATCATCGACCCGGCCAAGGTCACCCGCTCCGCGCTGCAGAACGCGGCGTCGATCGCGGCCCTGTTCCTCACCACCGAGGCCGTCATCGCCGACAAGCCCGAGCCGCAGCAGCTGCCGGCCGGCCACGCCGGTGACGAGATGGGTGGCGTCGGCTTCTGAGCCGATGACCCGTCGCTGATCCGACGAGCACACCAGGAGGGCGGTCCCATCGGGGCCGCCCTCCTTGCCGTTCCGCGAACCGGGGTGGGCACAATGGACCCATGGACCTGATCCCAGTCGCCGATGGACACAACGACCTTGCCTGGGCCCTCCGGGAGCACGGGTACGACCTGCTGAACCACGAGCTCGACCGGAACCGCCCGGAGTTCGACACCGACATCCCCAGGCTCCGGGCCGGGGGCGTGCGGGCACAGTTCTGGTCGGTGTTCGTCCCCGGCACGTTGGCCGGCGACCTAGCGGTGGCCGCGACCCTGGAGCAGGTCGATGCGGTGAACGCGTTCATCGAGCGCTACCCCGACCACTTCCTGCGCGTCACCTCGGCCGACGAGTTCGACCGGGCCATCACCGCCGGGCCCGACGCCCCGATCGCCTCGCTGATGGGCGCCGAGGGCGGCCACTCGATCGCGAACTCGCTCGGCGTGCTGCGTACGCTGCACCGCCTGGGGGTGCGCTACCTGACGCTGACCCACAAGGAGAACACCGACTGGGCGGACTCGGCGACCGACGAGCCGGTCCACCACGGGTTGACGGCGTTCGGCACCGAGGTGATCCGGGAGATGAACCGGCTCGGCATGATGGTCGACCTGTCACACACCTCGGTCGACACCATGGCCGATGCGTTGGCGGTGTCGACCGCGCCGGTGATCTTCTCGCACTCCTCGGCCCGCGCGGTGTGCCCGCACCCGCGCAACGTGCCCGACGACATCCTCGCCGACATGGCCGCCCACGGCGGCCTATGCATGGTCACCTTCGTGGCACCCTTCGTCTCCGAACCGGCGTACGAGTGGCGTGCCCGGGCCGAGGAGCAGGCGCGGCACGAGGGGATCGACGTCCACGACCTCGACCAGATGGGCGCCTTCTACGAGACCTACCCGCTGGAGATGCCGCCGGCGACGATCGACCAGGTGGTGGAGCACTTCGAGCACCTGCGCGAGGTCGTCGGGGTCGACCACATCGGGGTCGGCGGGGACTTCGACGGGACCACATGGCTGCCGGAGGGACTGGAGGACGTGGCCGGCTACCCCCGCCTGTGGGAGGCACTCGCGGCGCGCGGCTGGAGCCGGGAGGACCTGGAGAAGGTGGGCTGGCGCAACATGTCGCGGGTCCTGCACGCGGTGGAGCACCGGGCCGCCACCCTGCAGGCCACCGAGCGGGTGCCGGCCGACGAGTCGGCCTCCATGCGCCCGGCCTGAACGGACCCTCCGATGGCAAGCGTCCTGGAGGTGCTGTGCGGGCATGCCGATGATGCCCGGCGCGCCGAGGAGGGCGGCGCCGACCGGATCCACCTGGTCGCCGACCCGCGCACCGGGCAGATGTGCCCGACCCCGGACCAGGTGGCCGCGACCTGCGCCGCCACCGGTCTGCCGGTGCGGGTGACCCTGCGGCTGCGCGACGGCTGGAGCACCGACGGCGGCGAGGTGACCCGGCTGCGCGGTCTGGCAGCGGACTACCTGGACAGCGGGGCCGAGGGCATGGTGATGGGGTTTCTCGACCCGTGGTCGGCGGTCGACCAGGACGTGTGCGCGACGATCGCCGGCGGAGCGCAGTGGCCGTGGACCTTCGACCGGGCGCTGGACTACTGCCTCGACTTCGACCACGCCTGGATCGCGCTGCGCCGACTGCCGGGCCTGGACCAGGTTCTGAGCGCCGGCTCGGCCCGCGGCGTCGAGCACGGCCTGGACGAGCTGGTCGACCGGGCCCGCGGGGACCGGTGGGCGGCCGGGAAGCTGGTGGCGGGCGGTGGCCTGCAGCCCGGGCACGTGCCGTGGCTGCACCGGGCCGGGGTCCGGGCGTACCACCTGGATGCCCAGGCCCGACCGCTCGGCTCGTACAAGGCCTGGGTCGATGCCGACCTGGTGCACAGCTGGCGCACCCTCCTCGACCACGAGGACCGCCAGGCGGCCACCCGCGACCGGGCCGGGGGATGATGGTCGACATGTATGTTCCGCAGCACTTCGCGATGTCGGACCAGGAGATCCGTCGGCTCTTGGCCGCCACCGACGTCGTCGACCTGGTCACCTCCCATGCCGAGGGCCTGCAGGCCACCTACCTGCCGGTCGTGTACGACCCCACCTACGAGGATGGCCACGGATCGGCGCCGTACGGTCGGCTGGTCGCACATGCCCAGCGCAACAACCCGCAGGTCAGACTGCCCATCACCGGGCCGGCACTGGTCATCGTGCACGGCACCGACCACTACGTGTCACCGGCGGTGCTGCCCTCGACCTCCGAGCACGGCCGGGTCGTGCCGACCTGGGACTACACCACTGTCCACCTGCGAGGGACCGTACGGATCCACGACGACCTCCAGTGGTGCCGCGGGGCCGTCACGCGGCTCACCGGTCGCCACGAGCCGGCCGGGGACTGGACGATCACCGACCCGCCGGGTGACTACGTCGATCGCATGCTGCGGGCGGTCGTCGGGATCGAGTTCCTGGTCACGGGGTGGGAGGGCAAGGCCAAGATGTCGCAGAACCGGACGCCGGCCGACCTGGAGGCCCTGGTGGCGCAACGGCGGGCGGTCGGCGACGAGGAGGGGGCCGACTACCTCGAGCGGGTCAGCCTGCCCGCGGCCCGGAGCCGGGCCGACCTGCTCCGGGATGTCCGGACCCGGCGCCAGCCTGTCCCGGACGTCTAGGCTGGGCCCGTGAGCTCAGCACACCAACCGCACTTCCGCGAGCGGACCGGCATCGCCGTCGACCCGGCCCAGCGGCCCTGGCGGCGGCGGCAGGCCTCCCGGGTGGTCATCGTCAGCCCGGGGGAGCGGGAACCGCAGGTGCTGCTGATGCTGGACTCCGATCCGGGCCTGCCCGGCGCGCGCTGGTGGGTGACCCCCGGCGGCGGCATCGACGGCGGCGAGACCCCCGCCCAGGCGGCGCTGCGCGAGGTCCGCGAGGAGACCGGCCACCTCGCCGACCCCGAGGCACTGCTCGGGCCGGTCGCGCACCGCGTCGTACGGCACGGCTACTCCGACCAGGTGCTGGAGCAGGAGGAGTGGTTCTTCGTGCTCGCCGCGCCCCCGTTCACGGTGTCGACCGACGGGCACACCCTCGACGAGCAGCTCACCCTGCTCGGCGCCCGCTGGTGGCCGCTGGGCGAGATTGCCCGCACCGACGAGTGGATCTGGCCGTCCGACCTGCTCGAGCTGGTCGCCCTCGGCGACGAGCCACACTCCTGGCCCCGCGAACTCGGGCTGGTGGTCGAGGAGTCCACCGTCCCGGTCGACGCCGGCGCGCTCGGCCCCTAGGCCAGGCCCCTCGAGCGGGAGCGCGCAAAGCCCGGCAACAGTGTTCTTCCCGGGCTTCCCCGTCGCTATGGTCGGCCCAGAAGTGCACGTCCGATCGAGGAGACACACCATGCACGAGGGACATTCGTGGCCGACTGGCTCCGTCACCCCACTCGGCGACGAGGAGGCCGCGCTCATCGATGCGTGGTGGCGCGCCGCCAACTACCTGTCGGTGGGACAGATCTACCTGCTGGACAATCCGCTGCTCCGCGACGAGCTGAGCCCTGACCACGTCAAGCCGCGCCTGTTGGGGCACTGGGGCACCACCCCCGGCCTGACCTTCCTCTACGCCCACTTCAACCGCGCGATCAAGCAGCGCGGCCTCAACGCGCTCTACCTCACCGGCCCCGGCCACGGCGGCCCCGGCCTGGTGGCCAGCACCTACCTCGAGGGCACCTACACCGAGACCTACCCGAACGTCACCCAGGACGAGGAGGGCCTGCAGCGGCTGTTCAAGCAGTTCTCCTTCCCCGGCGGCATTCCCTCGCACGTGGCCCCCGAGACCCCCGGCTCGATCCACGAGGGCGGCGAGCTTGGGTACGCGCTCTCGCACGCCTACGGCGCGGTGTTCGACAACCCCGACCAGATCGCGTTCACCGTCGTCGGTGACGGCGAGGCCGAGACCGGCCCGTTGGCCACCTCGTGGCACTCCAACAAGTTCCTGAACCACCAGACCGACGGCGTGGTACTGCCGGTGCTGCACCTCAACGGCTACAAGATCGCCAACCCGACGGTGCTGGCCCGG
The DNA here is from genome assembly GCA_044508675.1 of Propionibacteriaceae bacterium. Lineage (GTDB taxonomy): Bacteria > Actinomycetota > Actinomycetes > Propionibacteriales > Propionibacteriaceae > Raineyella. The sequence goes on from JBIQHF010000006.1 coordinate 28,590, forward strand.
ATCCCGGAGGAGGAGCTGGCCGAGCTGATGCGCGGCTACGGTCACACCCCGCTGTTCTTCACCGGCGGCTTCGACGACGAGGACCCGATCGAGGTCCACAAGCGCTTCGCCGCGGTCCTGGACCAGGCCCTGGACATGGTCGCCGAGTTCAAGGCGCTGCCGGCGGATGCCCCGCGTCCGGCCTGGCCGATGATCGTCTTCCGTACGCCCAAGGGCTGGACCGGCCCCAAGGAGATCGACGGCAAGCGCACCGAGGACTCCTGGCGCGCCCACCAGGTGCCGCTGGCGAACGCCCGCGACACCGAGGAACACCTCGCCGAGCTGGAGGCCTGGCTGAAGTCGTACCGGCCCGAGGAGCTGTTCACCGAGGAGGGTGCCCTCAAGCCGGAGATCGCCGCGATCGCCCCTACCGGGAACCTGCGGATGTCGGCCAACCCGATCACCAACGGTGGCCTGGTGCTGCGGGACCTCAAGCTGCCCGACTTCCGTGACTACGCCGTCGACGTCACCACCCCGGGAGCCATCTCCACCGAGGCCACCCGCCGCCTCGGCACCTGGTTCCGTGACGTGATCGCCAAGAACCCGGACAACTTCCGCATCTTCGGCCCGGACGAGACCGCCTCCAACCGGCTGCAGGACGTGTACGAGGTCACCGACAAGCAGTGGAACGCGGAGTACCTGGAGACCGACACCGACGACCACCTGGCCCGCGCCGGACGCGTGATGGAAATGTTGTCCGAGCACCAGTGCGAGGGCTGGCTGGAGGGCTACCTGCTCACCGGCCGACACGGCATGATGAGCTCCTACGAGGCGTTCATCCACATCGTCGACTCGATGTTCAACCAGCACGCCAAGTGGCTGAAGGTCACCAACCAGATCAGCTGGCGCCGGCCGATCGCCTCGCTCAACTACCTACTGTCCTCGCACGTGTGGCGCCAGGACCACAACGGCTTCTCGCACCAGGACCCGGGCTTCATCGACCACGTGGTCAACAAGAAGGCCGAGGTGATCCGGGTCTACCTGCCCGCCGACACCAACACGCTGCTGGCGATCTGGGACAACGTGCTGCGCTCCCGCCAACTGGTCAACGTGGTGGTCGCCGGCAAGCAGCCCAACCCGAACTGGCTGTCGATGGACGATGCGGTCAAGCACGTCACCCGCGGCATCGGCATCTGGGAGTGGGCCGGCACCGAGGAGGAGGGCCAGGACCCCGACGTGGTGCTGGGCTGCGCCGGTGACATCCCGACCATCGAGACCCTGGCCGCCGCCAAGATCCTGCGCGAGCGGGTCCCCGACCTGAGGCTCCGGGTCGTCAACGTGGTCGACCTGATGCGCCTGCAGGACGAGAAGGAGCACCCGCACGGCCTGTCCATGCGTGAATTCGACAATTATTTCACTACTGACAAGCCGGTGCTCTTCGCCTACCATGGCTATCCGTGGCTGATCCACAGGCTCGTCTACCGACACGATGCCGGGAGCCAGTTCCACGTCCGCGGGTTCAAGGAAGAGGGCACCACCACCACGCCCTTTGACATGCTCATGCGCAACGACCTCGACCGCTACCACCTGGTGATGGATGTGATCGATCGAGTTCCTGCGCTTGGCAGCCGCTATGCGAACCTCCGACAGGAGATGCTGGACAAGCGCACCGAGGCGCGGGCGTACGCGTACGCCCACGGTGAGGACCTACCCGAGGTCCAGAACTGGACCTGGGCGGGTGTCGTGGGCGACCAGGCCGACGCAACCGTGGCCACTGGTGGCGACAACGAGTAACTGACCAACGGTGGTCCTCCCACCGGCGGTGGGGGAAGGGGCACGGGCCTCCTCCCTCCACCGGGTCAGCCGGTCGAGAAAAAGGGGATCCTGCAATGGTGCAATCGGTCTACGTGACTTCTCTGGAAGCGGACAGCGGCAAGTCGACGGTGGCGATCGGGCTGGTACAGCTCTTCGCCGCGGACGGCACCGTGGCGCCCTTCCGGCCGGTCGTCGGCAACGGCGAGCGGGACTCCGTCCTGGACGTGCTGCTGGAGCAGACCGAAGGCTTCACGTACGAGGACTGCGTCGGAGTCACCTACGACGAGATGCACACCGACCCCGAGGGTGCCCACGTACGCATCATCGAGCGCTACCGCCGCCTCGCCGAGCGGGCCGACAGCATCGTGGTGGTCGGCTCCGACTACACCGGCCCGGCCGACACCTCCGAGTTCGACCTGAACACCACGGTGGCGGCCAACCTCGGCTCGGCCATCGTGCTGGTCGTCAGCGCCCTGCACTGCGGCGCCGACGACCTGGGCCGGACGATCGACCTGGCCGTCGCCGACATCCGGCGCAGCCACGGCCGGGTGGTCGGCATCGTGGTGAACCGGGTGTCCCCCGACCAGCTGGAGACGTACGGTGCCGCCCTGGAGACCGACGCGTCGACCATCTGGACCATCCCCGAGGTGCCGGTGCTGTCCTCCCCCACGGTGGGGGAGATCCGCGAGGCCCTGGGCGCCGCACTGGCCTCCGGTGACCCGGCGCTGCTCGGCCGCGAGGCGGAGTCGCTGCTGGTGGCCGGCATGAACGTTCCCCACGTCCTGGAGCGACTGCGCGAGGGCATGCTCGTGATCGCGGCCTCGGACCGGCCAGAGGTGCTGGTGGCGCTGGTCGCCGCCCACGCCGCCGAATCGTTCCCCTCCCTGGCCGGTGTGGTGCTGTACGGCGACTACCCGACCCCCGAGGTCGTCTCGCGGCTGGTGAGCGGCTTCGACCAGCAGCTCCCGGTGCTCACCACCGGGCGCGACAGCTACCCGACCGCCACGATTGCCTCCCGGGTACGCCCGGCCCTCACCAGCGCCTCGCGACGCAAGATCGAGGTGGCGTCCCGGACGTTCCGGGAGCACGTGCCGGCCCAGGAGGTCCGGGCCGCGCTGAGCGTCGAGGGAGCCCCGGTCGTGACGCCGCTGATGTTCGAGTCCGAACTGCTGGCCCGTGCGGGCGCCGACCGCCGGCGCATCGTGCTGCCGGAGGGCAACGACGACCGGATCCTGCGGGCCGCGGACGCCCTGCTGGCCCGCAACGTCGCCGACCTCACCATCCTGGGTGACCGGGCCGCGATCAGCCGGCGGGCCGCGGAGCTCGGCCTGGACATCTCCGGCGCGCAGGTGCTGGCCACCGACGACCCCGAGCGGCTCGAGGAGTACGCCGCGGAGTACGCCCGGCTCCGGGCGCACAAGGGCATCACCCTGGAGCAGGCCCGCGAGAAGGTGCAGGACGTCTCCTACTTCGGCACCATGATGGTCCACCTGGGCCACGCCGACGGCATGGTCTCCGGGGCTTGCCACACCACCGCCCACACGATCAAGCCGTCCTTCGAGATCATCAAGACCCGGCCCGGCACCTCCGCGGTGTCCTCGGTGTTCCTGATGCTGATGCCGGACAAGGTACTGGTCTTCGGCGACTGTGCCGTGATCCCGTCCCCGACCGCCGACGAGCTCGCCGACATCGCGATCTCCTCCGCCGAGACCGCCGCAGCGTTCGGGGTGGAGCCGCGGGTGGCGATGCTCTCCTACTCGACCGGCAGCTCCGGCAGCGGCGACCAGGTCGACCGGGTGCGCGAGGCCACCGCCCTGGTGCGCGAGCGGGCGCCGCAGCTGGCGGTGGAGGGCCCGATCCAGTACGACGCCGCGGTCGAGCCGACCGTGGCGAAGGCGAAGCTGCCCGACTCCGAGGTCGCCGGCCGAGCCACCGTGCTCATCTTCCCGGACCTCAACACCGGCAACAACACCTACAAGGCCGTCCAGCGCTCCGCCGGCGCCGTCGCCGTGGGGCCGGTGCTGCAGGGCCTCAACAAGCCCGTCAACGACCTCTCCCGCGGCGCCCTGGTGCACGACATCGTCAACACCGTCGCGATCACCGCCGTCCAGGCCCAGTCCCTCACCTCCAGCCGCCCCTGAGTCCCGCCTCACCCCAGACCCGAAGGAACCCGCACATGTCACACACCGTTCTCGTGATCAACTCCGGCTCATCATCGATCAAGTACCAGCTCATCAACCCGGACTCCGGTGAATCGCTGTCCTCGGGACTGGTGGAGCGGATCGGAGAACCGATGGGCCGGGTCACCCACAAGTACGCGGGAGAGAAGCACGAGATCGAGGTGCCGATCGAGGACCACGAGGTGGGCCTGCGCCAGGTGATCAAGGCCTGCGCCACGTACGGGCCGGTCCTGGCCGAGTCGAAGGTGGTCGCCGTGGGGCACCGGGTCGTGCAGGGCGGCAGCCGGTTCGACAAGGCGATCATCCTCGATGAGGAGTCCACCCGTACCATCGCCGAGCTGATCCCGCTGGCCCCGCTGCACAACCCGGCCAACGTCACCGGGATCCGTACGGCCCTCGAGGTCTTCCCCGACATTCCGCACGTGGCCGTGTTCGACACCGCCTTCTTCCGCGAGCTGCCCGAGGCGTCCCACACGTACGCACTCAACCGGAAGGTGGCCAGGCGCCACAAGATCCGCCGCTACGGGTTCCACGGCACCTCGCACGCGTACGTCTCCGCCGAGGTGTCCCGACTGCTGGGGCGCAACGACCTGAAGCAGATCGTGCTGCACCTGGGCAACGGGGCCTCGGCCTCCGCCATCGACTCCGGGCACCCGATCGACACGTCGATGGGGATGACCCCGCTCGAGGGCCTGGTGATGGGCACCCGTACCGGGGACATCGACCCGGCCGTGGTGTTCCACCTGGCCCGGGTCACCGACATGCGGGTCGGCGAGATCGACACCCTGTTCAACGAGTCCTCCGGCCTGAAGGGCCTGACCGGCCACAACGACATGCGGGAGGTCCGTGCGCTGGCCGAGGGCGGCGACGCCGATGCCCAGCTGGCACTGAAGATCTACGCGCACCGGATCCGCAAGTACATCGGCGGCTATGCGGCCGTGCTCGGCGGACTCGACTGCGTCACGTTCACCGCGGGCGTGGGGGAGAACGACGTGAAGCTGCGCCAGGAGGTGCTGGAGGGCCTCGGGTTCCTCGGGATCGAGCTGGATCCGGCCAGCAACGCCCTGCGGACCGAGGGGGCCCGGCAGATCAGCACGCCCGACTCGCCGGTGAAGGTGCTGGTCGTGCCGACCAACGAGGAGCTGTCCATCGCGCGCCAGGCGGTCGAGCTGATCGGGGTGAGCGTCTGACCGTCACCTAGTGCCGGTCGAGCTGGCCGATGTCCTCGGAGTCGATGATCCGGTAGGCGTAGCCCTGCTCGGCCAGGAAGCGCTGCCGGTGCTGGGCGAAGTCGGCGTCCGAGGTGTCCCGCGACACGACGGCGTAGAAGCGCGCGGTCTTGTCGCCGGAGGGGCGCAACAGGCGACCGAGCCGCTGGGCCTCCTCCTGCCGGGAGCCGAACGCGCCGGAGACCTGGATCGCCACCTCGGCGGTCGGCAGGTCGACCGAGAAGTTCGCGACCTTCGAGACCACCAGCAAGGTGGTCTCGCCGCTGCGGAACGCCGCGAACAACTCCTCACGGCGGGAGTTCGGCGTCGACCCCTTGATCAGGGGCGCGCCGAGCTCCTCGGCGAGCGCGTCGAGCTGGTCGACGTACTGCCCGATCACCAGGGTCGGGGTGCCGCGGTGCCGCTCGACCAGGTCGATGATCGCGCGCTGCTTGGTCTCGGCGGACGCGGCGAGCCGGTACTTGGAGTCCGGGTCGGCCATCGCGTACGCCAGTCGCTCGTCATCCCTGAGCGTGACCCGCACCTCGATGCATTCGGCCGGGGCGATCCAGCCCTGGTGCTCCAGGTCCTTCCAGGGGGCGTCGAAGCGCTTCGGACCGATCAGGGAGAACACATCGCCCTCGTGCCCGTCCTCCCGGACCAGTGTGGCGGTCAGCCCCAGCCGGCGACGGGCCTGCAGGTCGGCGGTCATCCGGAACACCGGCGCCGGCAGCAGGTGGACCTCGTCGTAGACCACCAGACCCCAGTCGCGGGCACTGAACAGCTCCAGGTGCGGGTGCACCCCGTTGCGCTTGGTGGTGATCACCTGGTAGGTCGCGATCGTGACCGGGCGGATCTCCTTGCGTGCCCCCGAGTACTCGCCGATCTCGTCCGGGGTGAGGCTGGTCCGGCGCAGCAGCTCGTCGCGCCACTGGCGGGCGGACACCGTGTTGGTGACCAGGATCAGCGTCGTCGCGGCGGCCCGCGCCATCGCCGCGGCCCCCACGATCGTCTTGCCGGCCCCGCAGGGCAGTACCACCACGCCGGACCCGCCCTCCCAGAACGAGTCGACCGCCTGCTGCTGGTACGGGCGCAGCGCCCAGCCCTCCTGCTCCAGGGCGATGTCGTGGTGCTCGCCATTGACGTAGCCGGCCAGGTCCTCGGCCGGCCAACCGAGCTTGAGCAGCACCTGCTTGAGGTGACCGCGCTCGGAGGGGTGCACCGCAACGGTCTCGGGGTCGATCACCTGGCCGAGCAGCCCGGCGACCTGCTTGGACCGCACCACCTCGGTCAGCACCGCCGGGTCGCCGGAGACCAGCACCAAGCCGTGCACCGGGTGCTTCTCGATCCGCAACCGGCCGTACCGGTCCATCGTCTCGGCCACGTCCACCAACAGTGCGCTCGGCACCGGGTAGCGCGAATAGGTGAGCAGCACGTCGACGACCTGCTCGGCGTCATGACCGGCGGCCCGGGCGTTCCACAGGCCCAGCGGTGTCAGCCGGTAGGTGTGGATGTGCTCGGGGGCGCGCTCCAGCTCGGCGAACGGGGCGATGGCCAGCCGGCACTCGTCGGCCAGCACGTGGTCGACCTCGAGCAGGAGCGTACGGTCCGATTGCACGACCAGCGGCCCGGGCTCGCTCCTCACCGCAGGTCCTGGGGGCTGGGATGGTGCAGGCATGGCATAGGGACCATTGTGGCACCGCGGCCAAGCCGCGAGGCGGACGGCAAGAGCGGGTGGGCGCGATCAGTTGGCCGTACGGGCCAGGTCGGCGGCGAGCGTCTCGACCAGCTCGGGGTCGGGCGGGCCGGGCACCGGATCGGTCGTCCGTGGACGGGCCCGGCGCACCGGGGGTGAGGTGAGCAGGCGGCCCGAAGAGTCCTCCGCGGCCGGGGACAGGCCGATCTCCCGCAGCAGGGTGGCGACCTCGTCGGCCTCGGCATCGGCGACCAGAACGCCCGGGGCGAGCCGACGCAACCCCAGGCCGGTGGCCCCCGGGTGCCCCATGATCTGGGCGATCACCGCTTCGTCGTCGGTCTGGAGCCACGAGCCGACGGTGCCCAGCCGGATCCGGCCGTGCCGGCGGGCCACGTCACCGACCAGGTACTCCAGGGGCTGGGGGATCCCGGTGCTGGAGTGCTCGGCCAGCCACCCGAGCACCCGATCACTGGTCCAGCCGGCGTCGAAGGCGCGGCGCAGCGAGGCGGCCGAGAACCGGAACACGCCGCCCGCGCCGCGGGACTCCTGCGCCGCCAGCAACCGGACGGTCCGTCCCACCCGGTGCTCCAGGGGGCCGGGGGCGACCGCGGTCAGGTCGGACTGCAGGATGAGCTCGGAGACCGGCTCGGGGAACTCCTCGGCCAGCTCCGCAGGCACGGTGCCACCGGGAAGCGCGGCAGCCAGCAGGCCGGTGACCGCGTCCAGGGCCTGCAGGCCGAGGGATCCGGCCTCCTCCCACCACTGGGTGGCCAGCTCGGCCAGGTCCACCTGGGAGGCGAGTGCCGGGCGGTGCCAGGCGTACGCCCGGCCGATGGCCTCGGCTGCCAGGACCGTCCCCGGCTCGATCGTGGCGCAGATCCCGACCAGTCCGCGCCGCAGGTCCGCGGCACCGCGCCAGGCGGCGTCCGGCCCGAGCGCGTGCGCCTTGGCGGCCGCCGACCACGCGTACCACCGCGGCGAGTCGATCCAGACCCGCACCAGGTCGCTCCACCGCTCCACGGCCGGCGACTCGAGCCAGTGGTCGAACGCCGGGGTCGGCAACAGCGTCTCCCCGTTGACCTGGTTGACCAGGCCGCTGGCCCACGCCAGCTCGACCAGCAGCACCGCGTACGCCCGGGTGCGCTCCGGGTGGGCCGAGGGCAGCCGCAGCAGCGAGACCACCGCGCCCAGATCCTTGGTGGCCAGCCCCCCGTCGCGCAGGAGGCGGACGTCGAGGTCGGCCAGGGAGGACACCAACTGCTCGATGTCGCGCAGGGCGGTGATCGCCGCACCGACCCCGGCCCGGCCGATCAGGTCGGCCCGGCGGCGATGCCCGCCGCCCAGCTCCGGGGCCGTGGCCGAGGGCAGCGTACGCACCAGCCGGTGGCCGCGCAGATACCAGGCGACCTCCCGCGGCATCACCACGGTGTCCCGGTCGAGGGGACGCAGCAGCCCGTGGGCCAGGGCGACCTCCATCGGGGTGCGCGCCGTTTCCGGGGTGACCTCGCGGTCGGCGTTCTTCACCCGGCCGGTCGGCGGCCCCCACACCAGCTGGTCCAGCAGGGGCACGACCACCTCACCGGCGGCGTCCAGCGCCGCCGCGACCTCGGCGTCCGTCATCGGCCGGACGGACCCGTCCGCCAGTCCGGCGGGCCAGGGACCGAAGGCGGCCCGGGCCTGCGCGACCAGGTGCACCGCGCCGTCGGATCCCCAGACCAGTCCGCGACTGCGCAGGTCACCGATGCCCCGGCGGACCGCCAGCTCATCCCTGGTCCCCAACAGGGCGGACAGGTCCCTGTGGCTCGCCCCGTCGGGTAGTGCGGCCAGGGCCTCGGCCACGACGTTCTGCCAGGCGTTGAGGCCCTGCAGGGCGTGCCGGGTGGACCCGCCGGTCGACATCCGGGTGACCAGCTCCGCCACGGTCCCCGGCGCCGGCGTGCACAGGTCCGGCCGGGCCTGCAGCAGCGCGGCGAAGTCAGCGGCCTTCCAGCCGCGCAGGGACTCGGCCAGCGAACGCGGGGCGGCAGGACTCACAGCCGATCCTGCGGCGGTGGGGAGCCCGGGCCGGGCCAGGAAAAGTGTTCGGGTGGCGGCGGTGGCCACTGTGATGCCTGCTGGGCACGTCGACGACGCTCGGTATCGATCTCGGAGCGTTCCCGGATGAACCAGAAGACGCAGAGGAGGGAGTAGACGAGCCCGACCCCCCGGACCACCCCCGCGGCGCCGGCCCACCCGTCGCCGGCCAGCAGGGACACCAGCACCACACCGGTGAGCAGGCCGAGCACGATCCGGGAGACCATCCGTGCCGCCGGCCGCACCTCGGGGCGGGTGACCAGCAGTACCGCGGCGAACGCCACCGTGACGATGACCAGCGGCCCGATCCAGGCGCCGAGGAAGAACAGGGCGGCCGGGGCCAGGAGCCAGCGAGCGCCCTGATCGCGGACCTCCAGATCGGTCCCGCCGGCAGTCGGCGCCGGGGCGGGCGGGGCGACCGCACCGTACGGGGTGCCGGGGTCGTGCTGGGTGGGCGCGGCGTACGGCCCCGAGGGTGCAGGAAACGGCGGGGCCGGCGGACCGGTGGGCGGCGGGCTCACGGCATGGACGGCCTGCCACGGGGAGCGGGTGGTGCGCGACACCACGTCGAAGGGCCGGTGCGGGTCTCGCTGCCCCGCCGGTTCGGACGCCACCGATTCCAGCGGGACGGCCCTCGGGGGAGAGGTGAACTCGGGGTGGGCCAGTGGGGCCCGGGCGGACCGCGACTGGGCGGTGTCCTCGGGTTCCTCGGGTGACCGATCGGTGTCCGGGCCCACTCGACCGACGGGTTCATAGCCCGAGGGCGGCACCAGGGGTGCGTACTCGGGGCCGTCCTGCCAGGTCGCCATGCAGCCGATGCTACCTGCGCATCCCGAACGTACGATGGGGACCATGACCGTCGCCCGACCCCAGACGCTGGAACAGCGGCTCGAACGCCTGCAGGCCGACCTGGCCGCCCTCCCGGGTCTTGTCGTGGCCTACTCCGGCGGGGCCGACTCCGCCTTCCTGCTCGCCGCCGCGGTCCGGGCGCTGGGGGCGGAGCGGGTGCTCGCCGCCACCGCGGTCTCGGACTCCCTGCCGCAGTCGGAGCGGGGACCGGCCGCCGACCTGGCCGCCTCGCTGGGGGTTGCGACGTGGACGCCGCAGACCCACGAGATCGAGCGCGAGGGCTACCGGGCCAACGCGGGGGACCGGTGCTACTTCTGTCGCTCCGAGATGTTCGAGGTGTTCGCGCCGGAGGCCGAGCGGCGCGGCTGGCCGGTGGCGACCGGCACCAATGCCGACGATGTCGTGGCCGGTTTCCGTCCCGGCATCCGGGCGGCCCGCGAACGCGGTGCACGCACCCCGCTGGCCGACGCCGGCCTGACCAAGACCGAGATCCGCGACGTCTCCGCCCGGTGGGGCCTGCCGACCTGGGACAAACCGGCGGCGGCCTGCCTGGCCTCCCGGATCGCGTACGGGATCGAGGTCACCCCGGCCCGGCTGGCCCGGGTCGAACAGGCCGAGGGGCGCGTACGGGCGCTGCTGCCGCAGTTGCGGGACCTTCGGGTGCGGGACCTGGGTGGGCGTGGAAGGATCGAGCTCGACCGTCCCACGCTGGACTGCCTCGACGCCGGGGACGAGGCCCGGATCCGTGCAGCGGTCGAGGCCTGCGGCCTCGGCCCGGTCGAGTTCCGGGCCTTCCGGTCCGGGTCGATGAACGACCTGCTGGCCGACCCGGACCGCTACCGCTGAACGCCCTTCGCGCCGGCAGGTATGCTGGGGGCTCCGGATCCTGCCCACGGATCGCTTCCGGCGGCAGTTCCGCTCCCACCGGTAGTGCCCAGCGGGCCCGTCATCCGTCCCTCAGGCGTCGCCCCCGCGAGCCGGTCGGGCACTGACGGTCGAGACGGACCAGACCATCTGACCAGACACATCGAACAAGTGAGGTTGCTGTGCCCACAGGCAAGGTGCGGTTCTACGACGCCGAGAAGGGCTTCGGGTTCCTGACCAAGGACGGCGGCGGAGACGTGTACGTCCGCCAGAACGCCCTGCCCCGTGGCGTGACGTCGCTCAAGCCCGGACAGCGGGTCGAGTTCGGCGTGATCGAGGGCCGCAAGGGCGAGCAGGCGCTCAGCGTGCAACTGGTGGAGAAGCCGGTGTCGGTCTCCAAGGCCGCGCGCAAGAAGCCGGAGGACATGGCGATCATCATCGAGGACCTGATCAAGATGCTCGACCACCTCGCCGCCAGCTACCGCCACGGCCGCTATCCGGACCCGAAGTCGGCCGAGCGTACGGCCCACGTGCTGCGCGGCATCGCCGACGAGCTGGAGCTGTGACCCGCGCCCTGCGTGAGAGGATGACGACCATGGCAGCCCCCAGCACTCCCGCCCCCCGACGCGCACCGCGGGTCAAGCTCGACCCGGTGACCGCCGAGGCGGTGGACCTTGCCCGCGAAGCGGCGCTGGCCAGCTCCGGGACGCACGCCGTCGGTGAGCACCTTGGCGTCATCGCCGAGGGGGACCGTGTCGTCACGCACCTGTTCGACTGCACCCACCCCGGCTACCCGGGCTGGCGCTGGAACGTGACCCTGGTCCGCGCGGCGCGGGCCAAGGTCCCGACCGTGGACGAGGTGGCCCTGCTGCCGGGCGAGGACGCCCTCCTCGCCCCGGCCTGGGTGCCGTGGGCCGATCGCATCTCCCCGGATGACGTCATCCCGGGGATGCTGATGCCGACCCCGCTCGAGGACGAGCGCCTCGAACCCGGGTACACCGGCGGGGACCGCGCCGCCGACCCGGACCCGGCCGAGGCCTCCCAGACCCGGGCCGTGGTGGCCGAGCTCGGGCTCGGACGTGAGCGGGTGCTGTCCCCGTACGGTCGGGGAGAGACGGCCGAGCGCTGGCTCGCCGGCGACGGGGGGCCGCACAACCAGATGACCAAGCAGGCGCCCGGGCCGTGCGTGACCTGCGGGTACTTCATCCGCCTGCAGGGCAGCCTGGGCACGATCTTCGGGGTCTGTGCGAACGAACTGGCCCCTTCCGACGGGACCGTCGTGGCTGTGGACCACGGTTGCGGGGCCCATTCGGACGTCGTGGTCGAGGAGCATGCCGCCGACCGATCCGCCCCGATCTGGGACACGATCAGCGTCGCCGAGGGCTCGCTGTTCGATTGATCGGGGCGCGGCCCGTCCGGTTGCGCAACTCGCTGGTCCCCCGGGGGTCCGGCGTCAGCGAGGAGTCCTAGGCTTCGGCCATGGACTCCTCTGCACCCACCACGGCTGCTGGGCATACCGGTCAGGAACCGCGCGGAACCCTGGACCGATGGTTCGAGCTCACCAAGCGGGGCTCGACCTGGGGACGTGAGGCCCGCGGTGGCCTCGTCACCTTCTTCGCGATGGCGTACATCATCGCGCTCAACCCGGCGATCATCGGCACTGTGCCGGACGTCAACGGCAACCTGATCACCGGCCAGCCCGTCACCGAGGCGAACATCGCGGTCGCCAAGGCCGCAGTCGCGGCGGCGACGGCACTGATCGCCGGCCTGATGACGGTCCTGATGGGGGTCGTCGGGCGCTACCCGCTGGCCCTGGCGGCCGGTCTGGGGTTGAATGCGCTGGTCGCCTACACCCTGGCCCCGATCATGACCTGGCCCCAGGCGATGGGACTGGTCGTGCTCGAGGGTGCGCTGATCACGATCCTGGTGCTGACCGGGTTCCGGACCGCGGTCTTCCGCGCCGTGCCGCCGTTCATGCGGGCGGCGATCAGTGTCGGCATCGGCCTGTTCATCACCTTCGTGGGGCTGATCAACGGTGGCCTGGTGCGGACCTCCGAGGGCACCCCGGTGACGCTGGGGATCAACGGGACGCTGATGGGCTGGCCGATCGCGATCTTCCTGATCGGTCTCATCGTCGGGGCGGTGCTGTACGCCCGCCAGGTGCGCGGCGGGCTGCTGATCTCCATCATCGTCGCCACGGTCATCGCCGTGATCGTGCAGGCGGTGCGTCCGATCGCCCCGCTGTCGGCCGACAACCCGACCGGGTGGACCGCCAACCCGCCGGTGCTGGGCCAGTGGAGCGCCCCCGACTTCCAGCTGCTCGGCAACGTCGATCCGCTGGGTGCGTTCACCCAGCAGGGCCTGAGCGTCCTCGGCGTCGTCCTGCTGGTCTTCTCGCTGTTGCTCGCCGACTTCTTCGACACGATGGGCACCGTCGTCGCGGTGGGTGCGGAGGGGCGGCTGCTGGACAAGGACGGCAATCCGCCGAGGCTCACCGGCATCCTGCTGATCGACTCCCTGGCGGCGCTGGTCGGCGGTCTCGGATCGACCTCCTCCAACACCTCGTACGTGGAGTCGGTCTCCGGTGTGGCCGAGGGGGCCCGCACCGGTGTCGCCTCGGTGGTGACCGGGGCGTGCTTCCTGGTCGCGATCGTCGCCGCCCCGGTGGTGTCGCTGGTCCCCGCCGAGGCGGTCAGCCCGGTGCTGGTGATCGTCGGCGCCCTGATGATGTCCAGCGTGACCCAGATCCGCTGGTCACACATGGACGAGGCGATCCCGGCCTTCCTCACCATCGTGTTCATGCCCTTCGCCTACTCGATCACCGTCGGGATCGGCGTCGGCTTCATCATGCTGGTCGTGCTGAAGGTGGCGATGGGGAAGGTCCGCGAGGTCCATCCGCTGATGTGGGTGGTCTCGGCGCTGTTCGTCGTCTATTTCCTGCAGGGGCTGATCGGCCAGTTCGCCTGACCGGGTCCGGGCGCTGGCCCTGTGCCGGCGATGACGGGTGCGGGTCAGCGACGACGGGCGCGGCGTGACCGGCGCTGCTTGTCGGCCGGTCGCTGCCTTCCGGCGGAGCGGGGCTTCCCCGTCGCGGCTCCAGCAGGGTCGCCGGGGATCGTCGAACGGGAACTGCTGGCCGTCCGCCCGCGGATGATGCCGATGAAGTAGTCGGTGCGGTCGTCCGAGGCATCGGTCAGCCAGGCCAGCCCGACGGGGTAGGGGTCCAGCCCGGTGACGGGTCGGGCCGCCACGTCCCTGCGGTGGTGCAGACGGGCCAGGGACATCGGCACGATGACGATGCCGGTCCCTGCCCCGACCGTCGCGACCGCCTGGGCCACGGTCATCGGCGGCACCGGGTACCGGGTCCCGTCGCTGACCTCGGTCGCGATGTCGCGCCAGGCAGGAACCGTGTCCGGGTCCTGCAGCAGGTGCTCGTCGGCCAGGTCGGTGACGTCCACCTCGTCGTACGCGGCGACCGGATGCTCCTTCGGGACCACGACAGCCGGGACCTCCTCGTACAGCCGGATCACGCTGAGCCCGTCTCGCTCCAGCGGGAGCCGGACCAGGGCCATGTCGGCCCGCCCCTCGTCCAGCACGCTGAGCTGCTCCTCGTCGGGGATCGGCACCAGCTCCAGCGGGATCCGTCGTACGCGCTCACGCCACTTGCGTGCCCAGGTGTCCGGCGAGACTCCGGCCACGAACGCGATCCGGAAGGCCGTGGGGGCCTCCTGCTGGGCATCGGTCATCGTGCTCCTCCTGCCGGTGGCCTTGCCGGATCACCCTAGCGTCCGTCGTCATCGAACGTTGACCGCGCTCTCCGGCGGGAGGAACTAGGCTTGTCGGGTGACCAAGCCCGTGAACTCCCAGAGCATGAAGCCCGTGACGGCTGCCAAGAAGCTCGGCATCCACCTGCCGGCCGCCCCCGAGGAGTTCCGCGAGGGGGTCGTGACCCGTGAGGAGCTGAACGCGCTGATCGCCGAGCCCCCGGCCTGGCTGGTTGAGTTGCGACGCAACGGCCCCTACCCGCGTGCCGAGGTCGCCCGCAAACTGGGCGTGTCCAACTCCGGGCTGGCCCGCGCCGGGATCACCGAGGCGCTCACCGCCGACCAGATCCGTGCCCTCCTCGAGGAGATGCCGGAGTGGTTGGCCAAGGAGCGCAAGACCCAGGCCGAGGTACGGGCCGAGAACGCGCGCCTGAATGCCTCCCGGGACTGACCGGAGGACCTCTTCCGAAACCGACCCCTGGGGCTCAGGGGTAGCGACCAGCGGACCGTGGACCCAGCAATTGTGCTGGCGCTCATTCGGACGTGCCACCATGACTCACGCGGGGAGGGCACTTCCGGTCTACACTGCCGTGTGGCCCCGCTCACAACCTAGAGCGGGCTGTCTTCTGCTCCACGTACGAAGGTGTGTGCATGTTCAAAAAGGTCCTGGTCGCCAATCGAGGCGAGATCGCCGTCCGCGCGTTCCGCGCAGCTGTCGAGCTCGGTGCCAAGACGGTCGCAGTGTTCCCGTACGAGGACCGCAACGCCGTGCACCGGATCAAGGCCGACGAGGCCTACATGATCGGCGAGAAGGGCCACCCGGTCCGGGCCTACCTGGACATCGACGAGATCATCCGGGCCGCGAAGCTGTCCGGCGCCGACGCCATCTACCCCGGCTACGGCTTCCTCTCGGAGAACCCCGACCTGGCCGAGGCCTGCGCCAAGAACGGCATCACCTTCATCGGTCCCTCCAAGGCGACCCTGGAGATGGCCGGCAACAAGAAGCACGCGATCGACTCGGCCCGCAACGCCGGGATCCCCACGCTGCAGTCGTCCGAGCCCTCCACCGACCTGGACTACCTGGCCGCCGAGGCCGACCGGATCGGCTTCCCCGTCTTCGTCAAGGCCGTCGCCGGCGGTGGCGGCCGAGGCATGCGCCGGGTCGACGACCCGGCGGCCCTGCGCGACTCGGCCGAGGCTGCGATGCGCGAGGCGGAGGCCGCCTTCGGTGATGCGACGGTCTTCATCGAGCAGGCCGTCGGACGTCCGCGCCACATCGAGGTGCAGGTGCTGGCGGACCGCTCCGGCGACACCGTCCACCTGTTCGAGCGCGACTGCTCCATCCAGCGCCGCCACCAGAAGGTCGTCGAGCTGGCCCCGGCCCCGGGCATCTCGGACGAGCTGCGTGACGCGCTGACCCGCGACGCCGTCGCCTTCGCCAAGTCGATCGACTACACGCTCGCCGGGACCGTGGAGTTCCTGCTGGAGACCGAAGGGCCCCGCGCCGGCCAGCACGTGTTCATCGAGATGAACCCGCGCATCCAGGTCGAGCACACCGTCACCGAGGAGATCACCGGCGTCGACCTGGTCCAGGCGCAGATGCGCCTCGCCGCAGGGGAGACCCTCGCCGACCTCGGCCTGAGCCAGGACAGCATCCAGATCATGGGAGCGGCCCTGCAGTGCCGGATCACCACCGAGGACCCGGCCAATGGCTTCCGTCCCGATACCGGCACGATCTCCGCGTACCGCTCGGCGGCCGGCGCAGGGATCCGCCTGGACGGCGGCACCGCGGCCACCGGCGCGATCATCAGCCCCCACTTCGACTCGCTGCTGGTCAAGCTCACCACCCGCGGCCGGGACTTCCCCCAGGCCGTCGCCCGTGCCAGCCGCGCCCTGGCCGAGTTCCGGATCCGCGGTGTCGCGACGAACATCACCTTCCTGCAGGCCGTCCTCGACGACCCTGACTTCCGCGCCGGGGACATCTCCACCGCCTTCATCGACGAGCGCCCGTACCTGCTGAACGCGCGGGTCTCCGGGGACCGTGGCACCAAGGTGCTGAGCTGGCTGGCCGATGTGACCGTCAACAAGCCGAACGGCGCCTCGCCGATCACCGTCCAGCCGGTCGAGAAGCTGCCGAAGGTCGACCTGGCCGCCGAGCCCCCGGCCGGTTTCCGCCAGCAGCTGCTCGAGCAGGGGCCGGAGAAGTTCGCCGCCGCCCTGCGTGCCTCCGACAAGCTCGAGGTCACCGACACCACGTTCCGTGACGCCCACCAGTCGCTGCTGGCCACCCGGATGCGGACGTACGACATGCTGCAGTTCGCGCCGTACATGCAGCGGATGCTGCCCGGCCTGTTCTCGGTCGAGGCCTGGGGCGGCGCCACGTACGACGTCGCGCTGCGCTTCCTCGGCGAGGACCCCTGGGAGCGGCTGGCGAAGTTCCACGACGCCCTGCCGGGCATCCCGGTGCAGATGCTGCTGCGCGGCCGCAACACCGTCGGCTACACCCCGTACCCGACCGTCGTCACCGACGCGTTCGTGCACGAGGCCGCCGAGGTCGGGGTGGACATCTTCCGGGTCTTCGACGCGCTGAACGACGTCGCGCAGATGACCCCGGCGATCAAGGCGATCCGTGACACGCCGTCGGTCGCCGAGGTCGCGATGTGCTACTCGGGCAACCTGCTCGACCCGAATGAGGACATCTACACCCTCGACTACTACCTGCACCTGGCCGACCAGATCGTCGAGTCCGGCGCCCACATCCTGGCGATCAAGGACATGGCCGGGCTGCTGCGCGCCCCGGCGGCCTACAAGCTGGTCAGCGCGCTGCGCGAGCGGTTCGACCTGCCGGTCGTGCTGCACACCCACGACACCGCCGGCGGCCAGCTGGCGACGCTGGTGATGGCCGCCCAGGCCGGTGTCGATGCCGTCGACGTGGCCGCCGCCCCGATGGCCGGCACCACCTCCCAGGTGTCGATGTCGGCGCTGGTCGCCGCGATGGCGAACACCGAGCGCGAGACCCGCCTGGACCTGCGCAACGTGATGGACCTGGAGCCCTACTGGGACATGGTCCGGCGCCAGTACAAGCCGTTCGAGTCCGGCCTGGACTCCCCGACCGGCCGCGTCTACGACCACGAGATCCCCGGTGGCCAGCTGTCGAACCTGCGCCAGCAGGCCAAGGCCCTGGGCCTGGCGGACAAGTTCGAGCAGATCGAGGACATGTACGCCGCCGCGGACAAGATCCTCGGCCGCCCGAGCAAGGTCACCCCGTCCTCCAAGGTGGTCGGCGACCTGGCCCTGCACCTGGTCGCGGTCGGCGCCGACCCGCAGAAGTTCGCCGAGGACCCGGGCTCGTTCGACATCCCTGACTCGGTGATCGGCTTCCTGTCCGGTGACCTCGGCACGCCCGCCGGCGGCTGGCCCGAGCCGTTCCGGACCAAGGCGCTGCAGGGTCGTACGGTCCGGGCGCTGGAGGAGACGGTACCGGCCGAGGACGAGGCGAAGTTGCAGACGTCCGGGCGGGAGCGCCAGGAGACGCTCAACCGGCTGCTGTTCCCCGGCCCGACCAAGGAGCTGGCGACCTTCCGAAGCCTGTACGGCGACCTGTCGTCGATGACGACCTCCGACTACCTGTACGGGCTGCGCCGCGGCGACGAGCACACCGTCAAGCTCGGCAAGGGTGTCGACCTGCTGATCGGGCTGGAGGCGATCTCCGACGCCGACGAGCGCGGCTACCGTACGGTGATGACGATGCTCAACGGCCAGATCCGACCGATCCGGGTGCTGGATCGCTCGGTCGAGACCGATGTCGAGGTGGCCGAGCGTGCCGACGCGACGAACCCGGGGCATGTGGCAGCACCCTTCCAGGGCGTGGTCTCGGTGACCGTCGCCCAGGGGGCCCACGTCGAGCCCGGCCAGGCGGTCGCCACGATCGAGGCGATGAAGATGGAGGCCGCGATCACCTCCTCGATCGCCGGCACCGTCGAGCGCGTCGCGGTGCACGGGCCGCACCAGGTGCAGGGCGGTGACCTGGTGCTGGTGGTGCGCCCCGACTGAGGCCGCGATCCGGGAGCGTCAGGCCCGCAGCAGGGTCAGGACCGCAGTGACCCGGCGATGCACGTCCGGGTCGGCGTGCAGGCCCAGCTTGGCGAAGATCCGTTGGGTGTGCTTCTCGACCGCACCCTCGGTGATCACCAGGTCGCGTGCGATGCCGGCGTTCGTCTGGCCCTGAGCCATCAGTTCCAGCACCTGGCGCTCCCGCGGGGTCAGGGCGGCGACCGGGTCCTGGGCCCGCCGCCGGCCCATCCACTGGGCGACGACCTCCGGGTCGAGCACCATCCCGCCGGCCGCGACCCGCTCGACCGCGTCGAGGAAGGCGTCCAGGTCACTGACCCGGTCCTTGAGCAGGTAGCCGATCGAGCCGCCGCCCGAGGCGAGCAGCTCCTCGGCGTACGCGACCACGATGTACTGGCTGAGCAGCACGATCGGGGCGGTCGGCCATTCCCGGCGCAGGCGCACGCTCGCCCGCAGGCCCTCGTCGGTGTGCGAGGGCGGCATCCGGATGTCCGAGATGACCAGGTCGGGGCGTAGCGCGAGGGCCTGCGACACGAGTTCCTCACCGGTGCCGACCTGGCCGACCACCTCGTGGTCGGCGTCGGTGAGGATCAGTCGTAGGCCCTCGCGGAGCAGTACCGAGTCATCGGCGATCAGGATGCGCATGGGTCCAGCTTCTCAGGCCCCGATCGCCGCTGGCCCACCGATGGGACGGGCCGCAATGCCCCGACGGTCACGAACCCAGCGGAATGCTGGCCCGGACCACGGTCGGTCCACCGGCCGGCGAGACGACCTCGAGCTGTCCGTCCACGGCCTGCAGGCGCTGCTCCAGCCCGGCCAGCCCGTGTCCCTTCGCGATGCCCGCCCCGCCGATCCCGTTGTCGGTGACGGCGACGACCAGCCGGTCCGCCTCGACACCGGCGTCCACCTCGGCGGCGGTGGCGGCCGAGTGCTTGTTCAGGTTGGCCAGCGCCTCGGAGACCACGAAGTAGGCGGCCGTCGCGACATGGTCGGGCAGCGGCCGGTCGAGGTCGGCCTGGATCGTGACCGGCACCTCGGAGCGTGCCGCAGCCTCGGCGATCGCCGCGGCCAGGCCACGGTCGACCAGCACCGGCGGCGCGATGCCGCGGGAGAGCTGGCGCAGCTCGGCCAGGGTGTCCTGGGTCTGCTGCATCGCCCCGGCCAGCACCGTACGCGTCTTCTCCGGATCGGTGTCGGCGCTCCGGGAGGCCCGGGCCAGGTCCATGTTGAGCCGGATGAGGCGTTGCTGCGGCCCGTCGTGGATGTCGCGCTCCAGCTTGCGCAGCGCGTCGCTCTCGGCGCGCCTGCCCGCATCGCGGCTGTCACGCAGCTTGGTGATCCGGGCCGCGGACTCGGCGCGGGAGCATAGCAGCCAGTGGGCCAGGCCGCCCTGCAGCGAGGCCAGTCCCCGCAGCATCGGGCGCAGGGTGATGGCGAACAGCATCCCGTAGACGAAGTACAGCACCGCCTCGGCCGTTGCCGGGTAGGGCAGGCGGAGCAGCTCGGCCAGTCCGCCGTAGTTCTCGTCGCCGAACAGGATCGGGAACCAGATCGCGATCACCGGTCCCAGGACCACGCAGGCGGCGCTCACCACCCAGATCACGGTCAGTGGCCAGGTGATCGTGGAGACGATGAAGTTGAGGACGACCCAGAGCCCGTCGAGCCAGGACTGCGGGTCGCGCAGCGGGCTGAGCATCCGGCTGAACCGGTTGCCGCCCCGCACCGGCTGGTACGCGGCCGGGGCTGGCCGACCCTGCAGGCCGGTCAGCAGGGATCGCTCGACGGTCGCGAAGCCGCGGGCCAGCAGTGCGGTCCCGACCAGGATCGGCAACCCGACCCAGACCACGACGAGGCCGACTCCGCTGAAGAAGAGGGGGATGACCAGGACGAAGGCGACCAGCAGGAGCGGCCAGTCGACCAGGAGGTAGCGGGCGTCGCGGGACACGCCCTGCCACCAGGTCGGGCGAGTATCCCCTTCGATCCCCGGGGACGAGGGCAGGGACTGGGTGTCGTCGGGAAAGGGAGCAGTCATCAGGGTCATACCTCTACTCTGTCGACGGCGGACGCGTGGGAGTATCCCGCGGACTGGTGTCCCCGTTGTCGGGTTGGCCCGACAACGCCCGCGGTATCGGCCGGCAGCGATGTCAGCTGAAGGCGAAGGTGAGCAGGTCGGGGGCAGGCCGTCCCTGCTGCGCGGCACGTGCGGCCCACTCGGGGTAGTGGCCCAGCCAGTCGGCGAGGTCGGAGACCAGCGCCCGGCGGTCTGGTTCCTTCAGCTGCGGGGCATGGGTGGCGTACGTCTGCGCCATCGCCTCGGCGACCGACCCGCGTACGTAACCGAGCCGTACGCCGGACAGCGGCAGCAGGGGCAGCATCGCCGGCGTGTCGATCAGGGTCCGGATGCTCAGGGCGGCGGGTGCCCCGAGGATGGTGAGCGAGAAGTCGGCCGCGTCGACCAGTTCGGGGCCGGCCTGCAGGCAGAGCCGGTCATGGGCCCGAGCACTGATCAGCGTCTCGGTAACCCGCCACCGGGCGACGTTGCGGTCCACGCCAGCGTGCCGGCCGGTCAGCAACGCTTCGACATCGTCCATCGTCGGGGCATCGGGGTCGATGCTGCGGGCGGGGGAGCTGTGCGGGTCGTGCCGGAAAAGCGCGGCCCACAGTCGTGAGCGGTCCTTCTGGGGCGTCAGGCCCAGCTCGCCCCGAGCCAGGTCCCGAAACCGGTCGCGGCGGCCCTCGGGTACGGCGAACAGCTCGCGGGCCTCGTCGATTCCCAAGGCATAGAGCCGCAACTCTGCACCCCGGCGGCTGCCGACGGGCCGCTCGGTGTCGCGTGGGGTCCCGGACATGCCCACAGCCTAGTGGGCGTCCCGCGGGCTGCTGGAGACCGCTGGGACGACGCGCAGCGTCTATTCTGGGTCCGTGAAGCTTCGCACCGGTCATCGACTCGTCAGCGCGGTCGCTGTGGTGCTGATCCTGATCGTCATCATCGGCTCCTTGGTCGCAGGAAGCTGAGCAGCCGAGGAAAGGGTGTCCATGCGGATCGTTGAGAGGGCCGTCGCCACGGTCGCCGCGGCGGTGGCGCTGGCCAGTGCCGGGGCGTACGCGTACGCCGCTCCGGCCGCCGGTGACGAACGCACCGGCACCTGGATCGCGTTGGGGATCGCCGCCTTGGTGGCGCTGGTCGCCGGGGTGGTATCCGCACTTGGGCCCTCCCGGGAGGTGTCGCGGCGGTCGTTCGAGGCGGAACCCTCCGAGCTTCCGGCCACGCCCGAGCCTCCGCTCCTGCCGTCCCGTCAGCCCCTGCTGCCACGACCGAGCGCGGACGGCTACTCCGACCTGCCGGTAGGCACGTTGTCGGGGCGGGTGTCGAGGCCCCACCTCCCCAAGACGGCAGAGCCGCTTTGGTCCGAGGTCGCACCGGTCCCGCTCACGCAGCCGGCACCCCGCGCGCAGGCAACCCCGACGCCGCTGCGGCAACCGGCCCCACTCGCGCAGCCGGCCCAACCGAGGCGAGCCCAGGAGTCCCCGCACCCCACCCAGCCGTTCCCGAGGCCGGCTGTCCAGCCGCTTCCGAGACCGACCCAAGGGCAGGCTCAGTCGGTTCCGAGGCCGGCCGAGTCGCTGACCTGGGCAGAGCCGACCCATTGGGGATCGCCCGCAGCGCGGGCCGAGCAACCCCGACGTGCTGAGCAACCCCGACGTGCTGAGCCGCCGAAGCGGGCCGAGCAGCCGAAGCGGGCCGAGCCGAGCTCCTGGGCCGAGCCGAACCCGTGGGCGCGGCCCGGCGGTTCAAGCCAGGCCTAGACCATCCTCTCCACCACGTAGTCGATGCACGTGGTCAGCGCCTCGACATCGGACGTGGGGACATTGGTGAACATGCCGATCCGTAACTGGTTGCGGCCCAGCTTGCGGTAGGGCTCCACATCGATGATCCCGTTGGCTCGCAGGGTCCGAGCCAGCTCGGCCGCGTCGACCGTGGCGTCGAAGTCGATCGTGCCGACCACCGGCGAGCGGTACTGCGGCTCGACGAAGGGGGTGGCCAGTTCGTGTGCTTCCGCCCACTGGTAGAGGTGGGCTGCGGACGCCTCCGTACGGCCGGTGGCGAAGGCCATGCCGCCGTGGTCGTTCAGCCAGTCGATCTGCTCGGCGAGCAGCCACAGCGTGGCCACCGCCGGGGTGTTCAGCGTCTGGTCCTTGCGGGAGTTGTCCAATGCGACCTGCAGGGACAGGATCTCGGGGATCCAGCGGTCCGAAGCGGCGATCCGCCCGATCCGTTCGATCGCGGTCGGGGACAGGAAGGCGATCCACAGGCCCCCGTCGGAACCGAAGTTCTTCTGCGGCGCGAAGTAGTAGGCATCGGTCTCGCCGAGGTCGGCGTCGATGCCGCCGGCGGCCGAGGTCGCGTCGATCAGGGTCAGGGCGTCGGAGCCGCCGGCCACCCGCCGCACCGGGGCGGCGGCACCGGTGGACGTCTCGTTCTGGGCCCAGGCGTACGTGTCGACGCCGGCGACCGGCTCGGGCACGGCTGCGCTGCCGACCGGCGCCTCGGCGAGGATCGGCCGGTCCAGGAAGGGGGCGCCGGCAGCAGCCTTGGCGAACTTCGAGGAGAACTCCCCGTAGGTCCCGTGGGCGGAGCGCTGCTCGATCAGGGAGCACACAGCGGCGTCCCAGAACAGCGTCGAGCCGCCGTTGCCGAGCGCCACCTCGTAGCCCTCCGGGGCCCGGTAGAGCGTGGCCAGGCCCTCGCGGATCCGGTGGACGAGGCTCTTCACCGGCGCCTGCCGGTGCGAGGTGCCCAGCACGGCGGCTCCGGGGCCGGCCAGGGAGGCGAGGGCCTCGGGACGGATGCGGGCCGGGCCGCATCCGAAGCGTCCGTCGGCGGGCTTGATTTCAGCGGGGATCTGCACGGTCACGGGTCCATCCTCCCACCGGCGCCGGCAGGCACGGCCCGGCGGCCCGGTGGTAGGACGGCCCCGTCCAACTCCCCCTAGAGCTTCCCGAAGTGGGGCGGCAGGTCACGCAGCAGCCGCTCGTCGGCGCTGCTGGGCCGGTCGGTTCCGGCCGAGCGGACCCTGCGAGACAGCGGCCGTAGCCCCCAGTCGGCCACCAGGGCGGTCTGCGCGGCGGAGAACTGGGCGGCCGACAGCCCCTCCAACAGCTCCGCCGGCACCCGGTGCGGCCAGGCCTGACCCGAGTCGCGGGTGAGGTCGGCGTGCCGGCGCAGGGCCGCCCGGTCCCAGCCGGCCGCCCGGAGCCCGTCGGCGAGCGCCGCTGCGTCTGCGGGACCGGCAGGCAGGCCCGGCAGGTCGACCCCGCACAGGGCGTACGCCAGGGCGCGGTGCAGGGCCGGCGCGGACGGGTCAGCCACGTGCTGCCTCCGGCAGGCCGGCCTGGCCGTTGATGACGCTCCCGGACGGCACCCTGCCCGGCTGGTCGATGGCCGGCAGCGTGACGTCGCCGAGGATGGTCACCTCCCGGCCGAACGTCCAATCGCCCTCCACTGTCAAGGATCCGGCCTCCCGCAGGCTCGGCGGCCCGTACGGGAAGCGCTCCTCGAAATCAGCGATCAATTTGTACGGGCCCGGCGCCAGGTCGACCAGCGGCGGGGTCTCGTCGACCCGGACCAGTGTGCCGTCGTCGACCACCCGGTAGACGTCGGACCGCAGCAGCAACAGGTCACTGGTGGTCTTGACCGGCAGGAACCGGTCCCGCGGCACCATGATCGCCTGGGCCCCCTCGAACACCTCGATGGCCGCGCCCATCGCGGTCTCCACCTGGAACACCTCGGGGGAGGTCGGGTCGGTGGGGTCCACGTTCTTGCGATTGCGGATCAGTGGCAGGCCGAGGATGCTGTGCCGCGTGGCCAGGGTGTCGGCCAGCTGCTGCAGGTCGAGCCACAGGTTGTTCGTGTTGAAGTAGCGGTGGCGGCCGATGTCGCTGAAGTAGTGCTCGTCCTCGGGGGCGGTCTGGGCCTTCTCCCGCAGCACCAGCCGGCCGTCGGAGTTGCGTACGGCCAAGTGGCCGCCCTTCCGGTCGGCACCGGTGCGCTCGCACACCTCCATGGCGAACGGCGCGCCGGTCGAGGCGAACCAGCCGGCCAGCTCCGGCGACGGCGAGGCGCCGAGGTTGTCGGCGTTGGAGACCGAGGCGTAGCGGTAGCCGGCATCGAGGAGCTGCTGGAGGGCACCCGAGCCCTCCAACGCGGTGTACAGGTCGCCGTGGCCCGGCGGGCACCACTCGAGGGCAGGATTGTCCGGCCACTCGACCGGCCTCAGGTCGTCGGCCCGCAGCTTCGGCTCCTGGTTCTGCAGGAACTCCAGCGGCAGCCCATCCACGCGGAGGGCAGGGGAGGCAGCAAGTTCCGCCATGGTGTCGGCGCTGGTCGCGAAGGAGTTCATCAACAGCAGAGGCAGGCGTACGCCATGCGTGCTGCGGGCGCTGATGACCTGGGCGACGATCAGGTCGAGGAAACTGCGCCCGTCCCGGACCGGCAGCAGGGACTTGGCCTTCGTCATGCCCATCGAGGTGCCCAGGCCGCCGTTGAGCTTGATGATGACGGTCCGGTCGAGTGCCGCGACACCGGCGGCCCGGTCGTCGCTGGTCAGCGCCGTCTGGCGGGGCAGGTCCGAGACCGGCCGGATCGAGGATTCCGGCACCACGCCGGTGGCACCCTCGGCGAGCTGGTCGTAGTAGTGGCTGAACACGGTGATGGCGTTCTCGGCCACTCCTGCTTGGCGCATCTTGTCCTGGGCAAGCGTGAGTCCCTCGATTGTCATGGCTGCCAGTCTACGGACCACGGGTCGCGCGGCTTCGGACGCCTGGCACGGTTCCGCTACTGTAGGGAGGCAGGGCCCCGTAGCTCAGGGGATAGAGCGTCGGTTTCCTAAACCGTGCGTCGGAGGTTCGAATCCTCTCGGGGCCGCCCGGGAACAGCAGCGCCCCGTATCCTTCTCGCGGATACGGGGCGCAGCTGCAGGTTCGGGGCCGGTGTCGACGGCCCGGCCGGTTCAGGCCAGGGGCTTGGCCTGGGCCTTGACCTCTTCCATGTCGAGCTCCCGGATCTGGGCGATCAGTCCCTTCAGGGACGAGCCGTTCATGGCTCCGGCCTGGTTGAAGAGCATGATGCCCTGACGGAACGCCATCAGGGTCGGGATCGCGGTGATCTGGAAATTTGCCGCGAGCTCCTGCTCGGCCTCGGTGTCGACCTTGCCGAAGACGATGTCGGTGTGCTCCTCGGACGCCTTCTCGTAGACCGGCGCGAAGCGCTTACACGGGCCGCACCAGTCAGCCCAGAAGTCGACGAGGACGATCTCGTTGTCGTCGATCGTCTGCATGAAGTCTTCGGTGGTCAGATTCTTGGTGGCCATGGGTCTACTCTCGTTTCCTTTGGCTTCGGGGCGCAAGTCTGTCTCGTCGGCAGGGCCGTACGAGGAGTGCAACAGGGCTCGCGGTTCGGTTATTCCCGCACACCACATCGGGCGCTTCCGTGGCGCACCGTGGCCTCCACCGCGGGAACGGGCTCCACTGTATAGGCCCTGGGGGCGACCGGAACACCTCGTGGTGTCGCCGGAGGGATCACTTGATCCCGACGAAGCGGCGCATCGGCACCGTGATGTGTACCGGGCGGCGATCGGCGCGCTCGGTCAGCGCATCGACCGCGGCACTGATCCGGACCGCCGCCACACCGGGCAGGTAGAGCGCCTCCAGCAGGCGCTCGGCGTCCTCGCGGTTGCGTACGGTGTAGGTGTAGCGCTCCCGGGCGTCCTCGACCTTGCGGATGCCGTGCGCGGCGAACAGGCTGGGCGTGGTGCGTTGGCTGGGCAGGCGGGGGGTCGAGTGCAGCACGGAGAAGAGCTTCGAGACGGCCGGGATGTCGTGCAGCTGCAGCGCCTGCCAGGACGGTGAGATGATCGCGACCACCCCGCCCGGGGCCAGGACGCGCTCCACTTCCCTGGCCAGTACGGGCATCGGACGGACGACGGCGAATCCGAAGCTGCTGACCACCGCCTGCATGCTGGCGTCCTTCAGTGGCAGGTGCCGCGCATCGGCCCGCAGGAAGGTCCCGTCAGGGGAACGGCGTCGGGCCTCGGCCAGTTCGTGCGCCGACAGGTCCACGCCGATGACCTGTCGGTCCGGCCGGGCCAGCTCCCGGCCGACCGCCCCGGTGCCGCAGGCGAGGTCGAGCACGGTGGTGCAGGACTCGGAGACCGCCCGGGCCAACCAGCTGTAGGGGCTGCGCCCGCCGGACTCGATCCGCTGGAGCAGCTCCTCGATGGCGCCGACGTGGTCCCGATGGAAGTCGGTCAGGTAGCCCTGCCAGTCGAGCGGCCCAGTGCGCCTCGAGAACAATCCCATGAGCACACTGTGCCACGTCACTGCATCGGTGGCCGGTGATCGGGGTGACGGTTCGTCTCCCGGGCGGACGGCCCACCTGCTGGGGGCCGGCGCATCAGCTCGATCACGTCGGCGCCGATGCTGCGGATCACGTCGCCGGGGCCGATCGGGCGGTCCGCGACCGCGGAGACCAGGGCGGCCAGACCCGGCAGCGCCTCGTCCTCCACCACGACGCGGGGCGCATCCACGGCGAGCAGGGGGTTGGAGCCATCGGGCCACTGCATGGTGAGCCGCTCCCAGGTGCGCAGCCAGGCATCAGAGATCTCTGCCACCGAGGGGACGCCGAAGAAGTGGCCCACCGGGGCGTGGTGGCGCAGGGCGACGAGGGGGGAGTCCTGGTAGATCCGGGCCAGGCGGACCCTGGCGTCGAGGTGGCGGCGGTGCTCCCGCGACGGACGCAGGGCGAAGGCGCACGGGTCGGCGCAGGTGTCACCGACGTCGGGGCGCTCGCCGGCCTCGATGGTGGCATGGTTCATCGCACACACCGACAGGGCGTCGCCCAGCCGGGAGTGGAAGCGGTCCAGGTAGGCGGTGTAGCCGGGGACGTCCCCGTCGCAGGCGTTGAGGGACCGCTTCGCGGTCGCGCGCTGGGCCGAGGTGTGGGGGCACGCCGGGTCGTCGGTGCCCCAGCGCCCGTCGGTGGAGACCCGCATCTGGGCCGGGTCCCCGGCGTGGCCGAGGGTGCCCTCCCAGGCCAGGTGGCCGAGGTACTCGCCGATCAAGTGGGCGGTGACGACGACCTGCAGCGACTCGTGGCGCGCCGAACGCAGCTGGACCACTTCGAGCATGAGCTCGTACAGCGGCACCAAGGATCCCAGCGCGCCCCGATTGCTCTCCCGTGGCTCCAGTGGGAACCGGGCACTGGCCAGGGCGGTCGCCCACGGTTGGTGGAACCCCTCCGCGATCGGACCGAAGTCCTCGGCGTCCAGGTCGAGGACCCGCTTGGCGGCGGTCGCCATCCTGCCGGCCTGTCCGATCTGGTCGGCATCGTCACCGGGCAGCATCGAGGCCGCACGTCGCCCCAGCATCGAAGCGGACGCGTCATACCAGTGCGTGCTGACGAGGGCAATGATGGTGTCCCTCAGGTGGAGTGTCACGGCGCGGCCGTCGTCAGTGGGTCGACGGGGACGGGGAGACGAAGACCATGGCGGCCACCTCGGTGGTGATCTCGCAGCCGGGCCCCTCCGCGGGGACCACGGCGACGCCTCCGTCCACGGTGAAGGCCATGACCGTGGTGCCGGGCTCGATCCCTGCCCTGTGCAGGGTCTGCAGGACCTGCGGGTCGGTCTGCAATTGCTCGCTGAACCGCTCGATCACGGCGGGGACCCTGGCGCCACCCGCGCCCCTGTCCCCGATCGCCTCGGACAGGCTGGTCGCCGGGGTGACGGCCGGGGGCGCGGCCACTCCCAGCTCCTCCAGACCCGGGATCGGATTGCCGTACGGTGAGGCGACCGGCTCGTGCAGTATCCCGACGAGCTTCTGCTCGACCTCGGCCGAGATCACGTGCTCCCAGCGGCAGGCCTCGTCGTGGACCAGTTCCCAGTCCAAGCCGATGACATCGGACAGCAGCCGCTCGGCGAGGCGATGCTTGCGCATCACCCGCATGGCACGGTCGCGCCCCTCGGGGCTGAGTTCAAGATGACGGTCGTCGCGGATGGTCAGGAGCCCGTCGCGCTCCATCCTGGCCACTGTCTGGGAGACCGTCGGGCCGCTGTGGTGCAGTCGCTCAGCGATCCTGGCACGCATCGGGACGATCCCCTCCTCGCCCAGCTCGAAGATGGTTCGCAGGTACATCTCCGTGGTATCGATGAGGTCGCTCACAAAGGTCATCCTATGCTGTCGCGTCAATCATCCCGGTCCTCACTGCGTCCGGGCGCGGTGCGCGGCCATCGCTGATTCCAGCACCTCGTCGACCATGCCGGCCGGCAGCTTGCGCAGGTAGCGCGGGCTGTCCGGGTTGAGCCCCAGCTTCATCGCCCGGCCCAGCGCCAGCCGCTGGGCGACGACCAACTCGGCCTGGGGATCCAGACTCGACTCGACCAGGGTGGCTCCGGTGTCCAGGATCTGCTCGCCCAGGCCCTCCGGGGCCTCGCCGAAGACCCAGACGATCCGGCCCGGCTCGGCCACCGTGATCGGGCCGCGACGGTACTCCAGCATCGGGTACGCCTCCGCCCAGCTCGCCGAGCCCTCCCGGAATTTCAGTGCGGCCTCGTGGGCCAGGCCGATCGTCCAGCCGGTGCCCAGGTAGGTGATCTGCTCGGCGGACACATGCTCGTCCCGCAGCCGTTCCTGCAGGGCCACCCGGGCCTCGGCGATGATCGGGCCCATGTCCTGGCCGAGCCAGGCCCGGTGCAGTGCCAGCACGCTGGTAGCGAAGCGGGTCTGGACGTAGCCGGCCTCGTCGGCGAACGGCAGGGTGATCTGTCGGTCGCACAGCTCGCCGATGGTCGACTCCTCGGACCCCGCGAAGGCCAGGGTCGGGACCCGTCCGCCCAGCTGGTGCAGCAGTGCCACCACGTCCAGGGTGTCGCCCGAACGCGAGAGCACCACGACCCGGTCGAACTCTCGGCGGGCCGGGAACTCGCTGGCGACGAACGCGTCGGAGCGTCCCTGGCCACTGTCCTCCCGCAGCCAGGCGATCGACTGGGCGATGTGCCAGGCCGTCCCGCACCCGACGTACGCGACCCGCTCGCCGGCGGCCGGCAGCAGGTCGGACACCTCGTCCAACAGGGCGACGGCACGCTCCCAGCACTCGGGCTGGGACGAGATCTCATCTGCGACGTAGAAGCTCATGGCACCTCCGGTAAGGTCGGCTGCCCTCACCCTACGGGGTCGGGGGGCCCGCGTCCCGCAAGCCGAAGGACCGGAGCAGGGGCCCTCAGGCGTGCGGGAGCACCGGCCCTCAGGCGTGCGGGAGCACGACGCTCAACCGTGACGTGGCGGCGGCCCGGGTCAGGTCGAGCGACTCGGCCTGGGTGACCTCCAACAGCACCAGCACCTCGTCCTGCGGGCCGCTGGCAGAGAAGGGCCCGCCGTCGTCGCCGGTCGGGACCGTGGCGATCCTGGCGCGCGAGGCCACCCGGGTCACCTGCCCGGTGCCGGGATCGGTGGCCATCACGTCGATCGCGTCGCCGACCCTCAGGACACCGACGATCCCGGCGTCGGCGAGCCGGGCTGGCACCACGACCCGGCCGGGCCCGGTGGCCGTCAGGCCGGGGCCGACCAGGAGCGGCTCGGTCAGGATGGTTCCGGCACTGAGGGGACCGGTCGGCGTACGTCCCTCGGCCTGGTCCAGCGAGGTGAGCGCGGCCCCGGGCACCAGGTCGGGCGGGACCGACCGTACGGTCAATTGGTCCCGGGCCAACGGGCTACCACCACTGGTGTCCGCACTGACCGTCACCACGCTCGACCCCGGCGAGTCCGGGGCCGAGACGACCCGCAGCACCCCGAGCACGGCGATGAAGGTGAGCAGCGCCGCCACGGCCCGGCGGTGCCAGGACACCGCGCGGCGGAGCTTTCGGAGCAGGGACATCACGGGGGCGGAGCCGCCCCGGGCAGGACCAGTCATGCGCGAAGGTTGGGACACCCCGCGGGCAGGTCGGCCGTTGTCCACAACCTGCCGGCAGCCACCCGCCGCCGTCCACAGGCAGGCGACCGGTCCGGCGCTCCAGGCCCGATCGAACGCCGAATGGTGCCCGGATCAGTCGCCGACCGCCTCCCGCCCGCGACGAACGATCTTCGGGTCCGGCGCGAAGACCACGTCCCGGTCCTTGCCGTCGTAGTCGAACTGGTTGAGGAAGAAGCGCATCGCGTTGATCCGCGCCCGCTTCTTGTCGTTGGACTTGACCGTCATCCACGGCGCCCAGTCGGAGTCCGTACGCAGGAACGTCTGCTCCTTCGCCTCGGTGTAGTCCTCCCACTTGTCCAGCGAGGCGATGTCCATCGGGGAGAGCTTCCACTGCCGGACCGGGTCGAGCTGGCGGATCGCGAAGCGGGTGCGCTGCTCGTGCTGGGTCACCGAGAACCAGAACTTGGTCAGCGAGGTGCCGTCCTGGACCAGCATCTTCTCCAGCACCGGCGCCTGGAGCATGAAGGTCTCGTACTGCTCCGGGGAGCAGAACCCCATCACCCGCTCGACATTGGCGCGGTTGTACCAGGAGCGGTCGAACATCACGATCTCGCCATTGGTGGGGAAGTGCCGGATGTACCGCTGGAAGTACCACTGGCCGGTCTCCCGGTCCGACGGCTTCGCCAGCGCCACCACCCGGGCATAGCGCGGGTTGAGGTGCTCCTGGAAGCGCTTGATCGTCCCACCCTTGCCGGCTGCGTCCCGGCCCTCGAAGACGATGATGTGCTTGAGGTCGTTGTCCTGGGTCCAGTACTGGAACTTCAGCAACTCGATCTGCAGCAGGTACTTCTCGACGTCGTACTCCTCACGCGTCATCCGCGTGTCGTACGGATAGTCCTCCCGCCACGTCTCGACGGCGGAGCCCCCCGGATCGATCAGGTCCGGATCGGAGCCCTGGTCGTCACGGACGGTGTAGCCCTGTGCATGCAGGGTGTCGATGAACTCCCGGATGTTCTGCATGACGCCAGACTATTGGTTCGGCCGGCCGAACCGTGAGCGGGGAGGACCTGCCCGGAGCGGCGGCTGCTCAGTCGGTGCCGGCGGCGCCGCTGCCCGCGGCCACGGGGGCTGCGGTCGACGCGGCGGGGGCGGAGGCCGCCGGCGCGTCGGAGCTCTTCGGGGCGCTGGCCGTGGTCGTCGCGGGGACCGATGCCGTGGAGCCGGAGCGGCTGTCGGTCTTGTAGAAGCCCGATCCCTTGAAGACCACTCCCACCGCATTGAAGACCTTGCGCAGCGAGCCCTGGCACTCGGGGCAGACGGTCATGGTCGGATCGCTGAAGCTCTGGCGGATCTCGAGGTCACGGCCGCAGGAGGAGCAGTGGTACTGGTACGTGGGCATTCGCACAACTCGTTCTCTAGGGGACGGGGACGATGGATAAGGATACCTCCCCCCGTAACTCCAGCAGAGGGTTGTGCTATTCCCGGGGCGGGTCAGCGGTCTCCTCGCGCACGCCGAGGCAGTTGGTCAGTCCCGACGGGGTGATGACCAGGTCCATCGGACGGTCCCAGGGCTGGACCGGCAGGGTCGGCATCAGCTCGTCCTCGTTGAGCAGCAGGCAGGTGACCGCCTCCGGACTCGCATGGACCAGTGCCCGGTCGTACCAGCCGCCGCCGGTGCCGAGCCGGTCGCCGCGTGCGGTCGCGGCCAGTCCCGGGCACAGGATGAGGGTCGCCTCGGCCAGCGCCTGCGCGCCGAGCGCCGGGGTGTCGGGCTCCGGGATACCGGCCACGCCCAGGCGCAATCGGTCGCTGCCCCGGTACGCGGCCCAGTCCGGCCCGATGCGGCGGCTCCCGTCGCTGTGGCGCCCGAGCAGGGGCAGCAGGACCCGCAGGTGCTGGGCGGCCAGCCACTCGACGGCGGCCAGCGTCGAGGGCTCCGGCTCGACCGACAGGTAGGCCGCCACGACCATGCCCTCGCTGAGGGAGGGCTCCACCAGTTCGCGCAGGTGGGCGAACCGCTGGGCGTCGTCGCGCTCCCGCTCGGCGCCGGTGCGCATCCCGCGACGGGTGATCACCGCATCGCGCAGGATGTCCTTCGCCTGGCTGAGGGCTTCGAGATCGGCGGGCGACAGCCCGCCGGGGAGAGGAGCGGGAGGAACGGTCACTCGCCTATCCTACGGACCATGGGACTGTTCCGTCGCAAGAAGCAGGCTGCTGAGGAGACACCGGTCGACGTCGCGGCCGGTCCGGAGCTGCCGCCGCGGCCGGCGCCGAACGTGGACGGCCTCAGGTCGGTCGAGGACCACCGCGACTATCTGCTGTCGATGGTGCAGGAGCTGCCGGCCTTCGGCCAGACACTTCTGGACGCGGTCGGGCTGAGCCTGTACGAGGACATCGTCGCCGATCTGGCCCTGCCCCGCTTCGACAACTCGGCGATGGACGGGTACGCCGTCCGGGCCGCGGACCTGGCGGGCGCGTCCCGGCCCCATCCCAAGAGCCTGCCGGTGGTGCGGACGATCGCCGCCGGGCAGGGGCCGGGCGAGGAGCTGGCGGAGGGTACGGTCGCCAAGATCATGACCGGGGCCCCCGTCCCGCCCGGCGCCGATGCGGTGGTGCCGTACGAGTACACCGACCGGGGGGCGGAGACCGCCACCTTCCTGCATTCCCCGCAGGAGGGGGACAACATCCGCAGGGTCGGTGAGGACGTCGCCGTCGGCGACCACATCGCCTCGGTCGGTGACCGGTTGGGCCCGCGCCAGATCGGAATGCTCGCCGGTATCGGCATCGACCAGGTGCTCGTCCGCCCGCGCCCGCGCGTGGTGGTGATCTCCACCGGCTCCGAGCTTGTCCCGCCCGGGCTGGAGCTCCAGGAGGGCCAGATCTATGACTCCAACTCGTTCGCGATCGCAGCGATGGCCCGCAGCGAGGGTGCCCAGGTCTTCCGGGTCGGCATCGTCAGCGACGACCCGGAGGTCGTCGCCCAGACCGTCTCCGACCAGCTCGTCCGGGCCGACCTGATCCTGACCACCGGTGGGGTCAGTCAGGGTGACCACGACGTGATCAAGCAGGTGATGCCGCGGCTGGGGCCGACCGACTTCTGCCGGGTCGCGATGCAGCCGGGCAAGCCGCAGGGGTTCGCGCTGATCGGCGAGGACCGGGTCCCGGTCATCATGCTGCCCGGCAACCCGGTCAGCGCCTTCGTGTCCTTCGAGGTGTTCGTCCGGCCGGTGCTGCGCAAGATGATGGGGGTCCAGCCGCTCGTCCGCCCGACCGGGCACGCCCTGACCCGGACGATCATCCGGTCCCCGCGCGGCAAGCGGCAGTACCAGCGCGGCGTGGTCACCAGTACCCGTGATGGGCGGCGGCACGTGGCGCCGATGGGCGGGGGAGGGTCGCACAAGATGGCGGACCTGGCCCGCGCCAACGCGCTGGTGATCATCCCGCCCGAGGTCGAGGTGGTCGAGGCGGGCAACCCGGTCGAGATCTGGATGATCGACGATGAGTGAACTGTCCCACCTCGACGATCGTGGCGCCGCCCGGATGGTCGACGTCTCCGACAAGGACGTGACGACCCGCTCCGCCACCGCGCGCGGGACCGTCCTGCTCTCCGCCGCAGCCGTCGCGGCGCTGCGCGACGAGACCCTGCCAAAGGGGGATGCGCTGGCAGTCGCCCGGGTCGCCGGCATCCAGGCGGCCAAGCGCACCTCCGACCTGATCCCGCTGTGCCACCCCCTGCCGCTCAGTGCGGTCCGGGTGGAGATGGAGATCGTCGAGGAGGGCGTACGGATCGAGGCGGCGGTCCGGACCACCTCGCGCACCGGCGTGGAGATGGAGGCCCTCACCGCCGTCACCGTGTGCGCCCTGACCCTGGTCGACATGACCAAGTCGGTCGACAAGCATGCCCGCATCACCGACATCCGGGTCGTCGCCAAGTCCGGCGGCCGCAGCGGAGACTGGAGCCAGGGGTGAATCGCCGTGCGGTGGTGATCACCTGCTCCACCCGGGCGGCCGCCGGCACGTACGTCGACCGGTCCGGCCCGCTGGCGGTGGCCGGACTGCGCGACCTGGGGCTGGAGTGCGCCGACCCGGTGGTGGTGCCCGACGGGCCGCTCGTCGGGGCCGCGCTGCGCGAGGCTATCGATGCCGGCGCGGACGTGGTGGTGACCACTGGGGGGACCGGCCTCGGGCCCGGGGACCGGACCCCCGAACAGACCGCCCCGCTGCTGGACCGCCAGGTGCCGGCCCTGGCCGCGGCGATCGTCGCCCGCGGCGTCGACAACGGGGTCCCGACCGCCGTGCTGAGCCGGGGCCTGGTCGGCATCGCCGGCCGCACCCTGGTGGTCAACCTGCCCGGCTCGCGGGGCGGGGTCGCCGACGGGCTCGCCGTGCTCGGCCCGGTCCTGGCCCATGCCCTCGACCAGGTCCGTGGCGGCGACCACCCGGGAGGCAACGCATGAGCACCGATCGAGACGTTGTGCGCCGTGTCCCGGTCCTTCGCCACGGCCGGGTGTCGCTACGGCCCCTGCGCCGGCTCGACGCGCGCGCCTGGACCGAGGTGCACGACCGCAACGCCCATTGGCTGACCCCCTGGGAGGCGACCGAGCCGCCCGGCGCAGGGAGCGGGGCACCGGCGACGTTCCTGCAGATGGTTGGCGACCTGCGCCACCAGGCCCGGGAGGGGCGTACGTTGCCGTGGGCCGTCTGGTACGACCCGGTCGTCGAGGGCCATCCCCGCGGTCGAGGAGTGCTCGCCGGCCAGCTGACGGTTTCGGGCATCACGCTCGGCTCGGCCCGCTGGGCCCAACTGGGCTACTGGGTGGACGAGCGATGGGCCGGGCGCGGCATCATCCCGCTCGCGGTGGCGCTGGCCACCGACTACTGCCTGCAGACGCTGGGCCTGCACCGGATGGAGATCGTCATCCGTCCCGAGAACGTCAACAGCCGCCGGGTGGTCGAGAAGCTCGGCTTTCGTTGCGAGGGCCTGCGCCCTGCCTACCTGCACATCGACGGGCAGTGGCGTGACCATCTGGCGTACGCCCTGAACGCCAGCGAGATCGGGCCGGAAGGCCTGGTCGGCCGGCTCTCCGACAGTGGCCGGCTGCGAGGCCTGGGCACTGATTCGCCCGACACTCCGGGGCGGCTCCCCGCCGGGTGACGCACCACCCCGTACGGTGCTGGGTGTGGGATTGACAGGGGTGATCATCGCAGTCATGGCCGTGGCCTGGCTTGCTTTCGGTGTGCCCCAGTTCCTGTCCGTGCCCCGCACCGTCGAGGATGAGATCGAGGATCCGGCGGCTCGACTCAGCGGGGCCGTACGCGTCCTGCGGGCCTCCGGGTCGCCCCAGGTCGGCACCTCGGCCGGGACAACCGCCCAGGGCGGCCTCCAGGTCCCCTCGGTGCCCCTGGTGGGGGCCGACGGCCAACAGTTCGCGGTCGCCGAGCTCTCGACCCGACTGACCCGGCGCGCGGAGCTCAGTAGACTGCGCCAGATCGAACTGGCCGCCGTACGCATCCGCCGACGCGCGCTCCTCGGCGTCCTTGCCCTCAACCTCCTCGTCGTCGGCGGAGCACTGGCCGGTTGGTGGTCCTGGTGGTGGTGCACCGGCGGTGGCGCCCTGCTGGTCCTGGGGTTCGTCGCCCTCCGGATGAGCGTGGTGCTGGTGGACCGGGAGCTGGACCGCCGGATCGAAGCCCTGCGGGAAGGCAACCACGAGCGGACCCTGGCGATCAGCCGGACGGACCTGCTGCAGGCCTTCGAGCAGCACGGGGGGCAGTTGGGGCAGGAAGGTTCCGGCCCGGATGCCAGCCGCACCAGCCGGGACGTCGTCTCGTTCCGTCGGCAGCTGCTCGATGACGTCCCGTCGCGGGACGCGGCCCCGGCACTGTGGGAGCCGGTCCCGGTGACCGCTCCGACGTACGTGCAGCGCCCGCTCGCGG
Source organism: Propionibacteriaceae bacterium (assembly GCA_044508675.1). Taxonomy (GTDB): domain Bacteria; phylum Actinomycetota; class Actinomycetes; order Propionibacteriales; family Propionibacteriaceae; genus Raineyella. The sequence continues at coordinate 64,991 of JBIQHF010000006.1, forward strand.
CCCGGACCGTACGGACGATCGACCTGTCGAGCCCGGATCTGAACGCCGCGATGGATCGCGCCCAGGGCGAGCTGCCGGTGACCGCAGACGGCCGCGATGGCGCGCATGCGCGCCGGGCCGACCGCGCCGCGCGACGGCCGAGGCTGCGGGCCGTGGGGGAGTGAATCGCCGGTTTTGGGATCCGGCCGATCCAGTGCTAAAGTCACTTTCCTGTCAGGACGCTTCGGTGTCCGTCTGACTGGGGCATTGGCGCAGTTGGTAGCGCGTCTCGTTCGCAATGAGAAGGTCAGGGGTTCGAATCCCCTATGCTCCACTTTGGTCGCTTTGGGAGAACCGGCGACATGCGAAACATTGGTCGGTGCGAGAGCGTCCTCCGGACGCTCCCTCGCCCCGCCACCTGTTGCTCGGCTTCCGCACCCTGTTCCCGCTTCTCCGCGGCGCACCGACAGCTGTCACCTCTGCGCGAACTCATACCCGCCGCGAATCAGGTCATGCAGCCATTCGCTGTTCGCAATCGCTTCGGACTTCACTTCGACGTGGTGATTCCACCGGTTCTTGCCGACCTGCGTGATCTTGTGGACGTGCGGATCATCGATCTTCCGGTCCAGTGTCACGTTGAGATACAAGACGCCATCTGCTGTCTTCTCGTACGCCCAGAGCCACAGGAACTTGCGGTTCACGGCGAAGCTCACTTGCGACTTCGTCTCTTCGGTCACTTGCCCCAAGGATGCGGTGTAGTCCGCGATGGCAGTGAAGAAGGACTGTGTCGCCGGTTTTCCGGTGAAGTCGCTGATCATCTTGTTGGAATCGCTGGCCATTACCCCTCCGGGCACCGGGATCGTCCTTGCTGGCGGCTCGGTTCACGCATCCAGCGGGGTCAGGACGGCGATCTTCCAGCCCTCCCCGCCACGGACGAGCTGGTACATGTTCCGCTCATCGGGCGCACCGCCGTGGTGGTTCCAGGTCGCATCGGCCCAGATGCTGTGCTCGGTCGCCGCGACGACCTCCACCGCGGCATCAGTCGTGGAGACACCCTCGTACTGGCCGGCGATCGCCTTCGCGTCACGGGCGAGCAAGGCAGAAGTGTAGGCGCCGAAGAACTCGCGGGCGATGATGTCGTGGTTCATGACATCCACGCTACGGCGGGCGGCTGAGTCTACCGTGACCGGTCAGGGAACGTGGCCCAGCACCGCCTGCCGCACACGCTCGAGGAACCGGCTCCCGGCTCGCAGGTCGTCCTCTCCGAGCTGCATGCCCAGTTGGTCGGCCCATGCCTTCTGTGCTGCGGAGATCGTCCGCAGCGCGTCGCGCCCACGGTCGGTCGGTCGGAGCAGCTTCGACCGCCGGTGCTCGGGGTTGTCCTCGTATGTGGCCCACGCTTCTTGCGCCAGGAGGTCGGCGACCCGCTGCACGCTTTGTCGGGCCATCCCGCGCCGCCGGGCGATCTGGGCGACGGTCGACGGCTGCTCCTCCGCGGCATCGAGAACCACCCAACGGGCGAGAGTCAGGCCACCGAGCCGGGCGAGCTCCTCGCCCTTCCGCGTAATCGAGCCGCCGAGACCGGCGACAGCGACGACGTAGGCGGTGAATGCCTCACCCGACGGCGTCCGCGCGGGCCGCGTTTCTGCACTCGGTTGCGAGCCGGATCCCACGGTTCCTCCCCGACCATTGACAGCATCCTGTCGACCATCTACCGTTGGAGTCATGACAGCATGCTGTCATATTCAGAGGGTCCGCGCCACCCAGCCGACGAGGAGCGTCGTCATGACCGAGAAGACCACCCTGGAACACGTGAGCACCGAAGTCCGCCCGTTCCGCATCGAGGTCCCCCAGGACCAGCTCGATGACCTGCGGGATCGCCTCGCCCGCACCCGCTGGCCGGTGGAGCTGCCCGGCTCCGCCTGGGACCGGGGGGTGCCGGTCCCGTACCTGCGCGAGCTCGCCGAGTACTGGCACAGCGCGTACGACTGGCGGGCCCAGGAGGCCAGGCTCAACACCTACCCGCAGTACACCACGACCATCGAAGGTCAGGACATCCACTTCCTCCATGTCACCTCGCCCCACTCCGACGCGCTGCCGCTGGTGCTCACCCACGGCTGGCCCTCGTCGGTGGCCGAGTTCCTCGACGTCATCGGCCCGCTCACCGACCCCACCGCGCATGGTGGGGCCCCGGCGGACGCCTTCCACCTGGTGATCCCGACGCTGCCCGGCTTCGGGTTCGCCGGCCCCGTCCGGGAGGCGGGCTGGACGGCGGCGCGCACGGCAGCCGCATGGGCAGAGCTCATGAGCCGCCTGGGGTACGAGAAGTACGGGGCCCAGGGCGGGGACTTCGGTGCGCTCGTCTCGCCCGAGCTCGGCCGGATCGATGCCGAGCACGTCGTCGGGGTGCACCTCAATGCCGCCTCGGTGGGCTTCATCCCCTGGGTCGAGGTGTCAGAGGAGGAGCTCGCTACCCTGAGTGACCTGGAGAAGGCGCGACTCGGGCGGCTGAAGGCTTTCAAGGACGACAGCGCGTACTTCCAGATCCAGGCCTCCCGGCCGCAGACGATCGCCTACTCGCTCACCGACTCCCCTGCCGGGCAGCTGGCGTGGATCGTGGACAAGTTCGCCGCCTGGACGCACACCGCTACCGGCCTACCCGACGACGCCGTCGACCGCGACGCCATCCTCACCAGCGTGATGTTCTACTGGCTCACCGGCACTGCCGGGTCGGCTGCGAACCTCTACTACGAGAACATGCACGCCGCTCCGAACTGGGGCCAGGCGCCGTCGCCCGTGCCGGTAGGGGTCGCGGCATTCGCCGAAGACTACTCGATCCGTCGCTACGGCGAGCGGGGTCACAACATTGTGCACTGGACCGACTTCGACACGGGCGGCCACTTCGCCGCGCTGGAGGCGCCCGACCTCCTCGTCGACGACGTCCGCACGTTCTTCCGCAGGCTGCGGTAATCGGAACACACCCTCGAAGAAGCCCCGGCGAGGCAGCTCGGCGTGTCGGGCAGTCGCAGCAGAGCCGGTGGTGCAGAGAAGAAACGGACCCTCCGGGGTCCGTTTCCGGTTTCGGGAATGCCTCTGCCTGGATCAGGTCTGCCTGGATCAGGTCTCTGTGCGAGGAGGCCGATCCGGTGCATGATGGGCTGGGATGATCCGGTAGCCCCGACGGACGGCTTGGGCTTGGAGGAGGATACCTGTCATGAAATCTCCCGCTCGGATCGGACGTCCCCCGGCGCTGACCCAGGAGGTGATCGCCCGCGCCGTCATCGACGTCGGTTTCGAGGACCTCACCGTGGCTGCGGTCCGGAACCGCCTCGGGGTCGGGCAGACGACCATCTACCGGTACGCCGCCGACCGCGACGAACTGGTCCGCATCGGTCTCGCCTACCTCGTCGACAGGGCCCCGTGGCCCTCTCTCGAAGGCCCGTGGCGCCAGGTGGTCAGTGAGCACGCCATCACCTTGTGGAACCTGTGGGCCGAGCATCCCGGCGCGGCGACCGAGGCGGTCCGAGGCGTCCTGCCCCTGAGCATCCTGCGCCTGACCGACGACCTGTGTGCCGTGCTGCTGCGACAGGGATTCGAACCGGCCGACGCCATCCTGGCCTGTGACGTCCTGTTCGACATGGTCACCGACAACCGTCGACACCTTGAGCACCACCAGCGTTCCGGTGACCTGCGCGAGATCGCCGCTGATCTCAAGCGGAACGGGGTCCCGTGCCCGATCCGGGCCCGGGCCGACCCCGCCAGCCGTCCGGCCACCGAAGACGAGTGCCGGACCATTCATACCGCGATCGAAGAAGCCGTCACGGCCGACCCACTCAATTGGTTCACCAGGAAGCTCCGCGTCGTCCTCGACGGCATGGAGCACTCCCTCGCGCCGTAGGCGAACCGACCCGGGACGGCCCGCCATGAGGATCTTCACCATCGGCCACTCGACCAGGCCGATCGAGGAGTTCATCGGGCTCCTCGCCGCGCAGGGGATCACCCACCTGGTCGATATCCGTACGATCCCGCGGTCGCGCCACAATCCCCAGTACGAGCAGGACGCGCTGCGCGAATCACTGCGGCACGAGGACATCGAGTACCACTACCTGAAGGCTCTGGGTGGCCTGCGGTCCTCGCACAAGGACTCGCCCAACGCCGGCTGGCGCAATGCCTCGTTCCGCAACTACGCCGACCATATGCAGACCGATGAGTTCCGACACGGGATCGACGAGCTGCTCCGGATCGCTCGCCGCGGCCCCACGGCCATCATGTGTGCCGAGGCCGTGCCGTGGCGGTGCCACCGCTCCCTGGTCGGGGACGCGCTGCTGGTCCGGGGGGTCACCGTGCTCGACATCATCAATGCCGGGTCACCGTCGGCGCACAAGCTGACCTCGTTCGCCGTGGTGGACGGGCTCGACATCACCTACCCTGCCCCGGGATGAGCACAGATGTGTCCCCGCGGTCGGAGGGTGACTCAGCGGCTGACCTCGATGGCGATCTTGCCGGCGGTGTGGCCCCCGATGCTGGCCGCCATGGCGTCGGCCGAGTGGTCGAGGTCGTACGTGGCGGCGACGTTGACGGTCAGGACCCCCTCGTCGACGAGCTGCGCCAGCCGGTCCAGGTCGTGCGGGTCGGGCCGCACCCACATCCAGCTGCCACCGGCCTCCCGGGCGCCCCGGTCGGCGATCGAGGCGTGGCCGCCGTACTCACCCAGCACCGCGGTGGTGACATCGAGCATCCCGCCCACGCAGTCGGCCACCACATCGACCCCGTCGGGTGCCAGGTCACGGACACGGTCGGCGAGGCCGTCGCCGTACGTCAGCGGCTCGGCGCCCAGCGACCGCAGCAGGTCGTGGTTCGACTCCGAGGCGGTCGCGATGACGCGCGCGCCGACATGACGGGCCAGCTGGATGCCGGCCTGGCCGACCCCGCCGGCACCGCCGTGGATCAGCACGGTCGTCCCCGGCCCGGCGCCCAGACGATTCAGCATCTGGTAGGCCATCAGACCCGCCAGCGGCAGTCCTGCGGCCTGGTTCCAGTCCAGGTCGGCCGGCTTGCGACCGAGCGTACGGACCGGCGCGGTGACGTACTCGGCGTACGTGCCGCCGTGGACGAAGTCCTTGCGGACGTAGCCGATCACCTCGTCGCCCGGCTCGTACTCCGGTACGTCGGTGCCGACCGCCTCGACGACTCCGGCCACGTCCCAACCGGGGATCACGGGGAAGACCGTCACCATCTGGGATGCCAGGAGGCCACTCATGATCTTCCAGTCGACCGGGTTGACCGCGGCCGAACGGACCCGGACCAGCACCTCTCCCGGTGCCACCTTCGGGATCGGCTGCTCGGTGATCGTGAGCACCTCCGGCCCTCCGTAGGTGTCGTACGTGGCAGCGCGCATCATGTCGGGCATGGTCTCTCTCCTCGCCGGGTGGCCGGCCGTGTCCTTTGCGTATGGTCCGGCCAACAGGTCTCTGCCGACAGCCTAAGCCTCCGCAGTTGCACCGCCGGGACAAGGTGCACAGGAGGAAACACTCCCTTGATAATCACCTTCCGTAATGGTAACCATAAATACGTGTAGGCTCAGTGTTGCTCAGCAGCGGCAGCAGGGCCGGCGGGAGGAAAAACCGATGAGTGATCACATCTGGGAGCGCATCCGCGAAGAGGTTGCACGCGACGCCGCCCAGGAGCCTGCCCTGGCCAGCTTCCTCCACACCGTGGTGCTGGGGCACCCGGACCTGGAGACGTCCCTGGCCCACATCCTCGCCAGCAAGCTGAACAGCACCACGCTCACCGAGCTCACCCTGTTCGAGATGATCAAGCGGGCCCTGGAGGCCGACCCGAGCATCGGCTTCGCGGTCCGCGAGGACCTCTCCGCAGTGCTGTCGCGGGACCCGGCGACCCGCGGCTATTCGCAGCCGCTGCTCTACTTCAAGGGCTTCCACGCCTTGCAGGCCTACCGGATCGCGCACTGGTACTGGGTCAACGACCGCCAGGCCCTCGCCCTCTACCTGCAGAGCCGGACCTCGGAGACGTTCGCCGTCGACATCCACCCCGGAGCCCGGATCGGGAAGGGCATCCTCTTCGACCACGCCACCAGCATCGTCATCGGTGAGACGGCAGTGGTCGGCGACGACTTCTCGATGCTGCACGAGGTCACGCTCGGCGGTACCGGCAAGGTCGGCGGCGACCGGCACCCGAAGATCGGCCGTGGCGTGATGATCGGCGCCGGTGCGAAGGTGCTCGGCAACATCAGGGTCGGCGAGGGCGCCAAGATCGGCGCGGGCAGCGTGGTGCTGTCCGACGTGCCGGCGTTCACGACCGTGGCCGGGGTTCCCGCCCGCCCGGTCAGCTACCCCAAGAACGCCCATCCGGCCCTGGATCTGGAGCAGGAGCTGATCGAGTCCCAGCGGGTCGAGCGGCAGAACGCCTGGGGTGCCGGCCCGGCCTGAGCATCCACCGGGCGGAGTAGCCGCGGGGAGGCGCTCCGCGCGGTTGGGTAGAAGGCAGCTGGTCGAGTTGTGCCAGCTTCCTTCTACCTTGTCCGGGGCAGCCGCGTCAGGCCCTGCCCGCCCCGATCCTGGCAGGTGGTACGCGTAGCGCGTGGGCCATTGTGCGTTCACCTGCGATTCGTACGGTGCGGGCATGACTTCCTCCTCCGGAACGACCGGCCAGTTGGCCCGACGCCTGACTCTGGTCGATGCGACCACCATCGGGCTGGGATCAATGATCGGGGCCGGCATCTTCGCCGCCTTCGCGCCCGCCGCAGCCGCCGCGGGTGGCGGCCTGTTCATCGGCCTGCTGGTCGCCGCGTTCGTGGCCTACTGCAATGCGACCTCGTCGGCCCAGCTCGCCGCCCGGTACCCGACCTCCGGCGGCACGTATGTCTATGGGCGGGAGCAGCTCGGCCCCTGGCCCGGTTACCTGGCCGGCTGGGGGTTCGTGGTCGGCAAGACCGCCTCGGCCGCCGCGATGGCCCTCACCGTCGCGACCTACCTGGTGCCCGATCCGTGGCGGATCCCGGTCGCACTGGTGGCGGTGTGGGGGCTGGCGCTGGTCAACCTGCGCGGCATCACCCGTACGGCACAGCTGACCCGACTGATCGTGGCGCTGGTCCTGGTCGTGCTGGCCGCCCTCGTGGTGGCGAACCTCACCCAGGGCGACCCGCAACGGTTCACCGAGCTGGCGGGCGCCAACGGCGGGGTGTACGGGATCCTGCAGTCGGCCGGCCTGCTGTTCTTCGCCTTCGCCGGGTACGCCCGCATCGCCACGATGGGCGAGGAGGTGATCGAGCCGCGCCGGACCATCCCGCGCGCGATCACCATCGCGCTGGTCAGCACCGTGGCGCTCTACGCGATCGTCGCGGTGAGCCTGGTGGCGGTGCTCGGGATCGAGGGCATCGCCGCGACCCCGGCACCCCTGGCCGCGGCCGCCGAGGCGACCGGATGGCCGGGGCTACCCGTAGTGGTCAGGGTCGGGGCGGCGCTCGCGGCCCTCGGGGCGCTGTTGGCGGCCCTGACCGGGCTGGGGCGCACCAGCCTGGCCATGGCCCGGGAAGGTGACCTGCCCCGACCACTGGCCCAGGTCGACCCGGTGCACCGGGTCCCGCGGCGCGCCGAGCTGGTCTTTGCCATCGCCGTCAGCCTGCTGGTCCTGGTCGGTGACCTGCGTGGGGTGATCGGCTTCTCGTCCTTCGGCGTGTTGCTCTACTACACGGTCGCCAATGCGTCGGCCTACACCCAGGGGCCGGCTGATCGGCGCTACCCGAAGGTCCTCCAGGTGCTGGGCATGGTCGGGTGCCTGGTGCTGGTCGCCACGTTGCCGTGGCAGTCGGTCGTCGCCGGTATCGGGGTCTTCGCGGTCGGTATCGGGGTCCGAGCCGTACGTCTGCGGTTGGCGGATCGGGCCGGATAGGCCGACGGCGGCTCCTTCGGGTGCGGTTGGCCGGCGTCCGGCGCTCCCGAGACCCAGCGGGAGCTCTCAGGATCTGGGTAGAAGGATACTGGTCGAGTTGTGTCAGTTTCCTTCTACCCAGTCGAGGGGCGGTTCTGTCATAGCCCCTGGCAGGTGGTGCGCATCTCGAGTTCGTGGGTCGTCCCCACGGACTGGTCCTGCACCGACCCGGTGACGTGGAAGTCGCTGCTGGTGCGGGTCACCTCGAGCGTGGACCCGTCCAGGCCCTCGGCCCCGGTCAGGGCCTTGGCATCGCCCTGCAGGACCACCGCGCTGATCACCGTCGGGGAATCGGAATCGGCGACCACGACCTCGGCGCTGTCGCGCCCACCGACCCCCTGCACCAGCAGCCGGATCGCCGGACCGTCGGTGGACTCGTCGATGGCCCGGGCGCACTTCGAGGTCCCCGCCGCGACGCGGTCACCGTCGACGGTGAGCACGGCCTCCGCGTCGGCGTACGTGCCGACCGAGTCGTCGATCACCTGCTCGGTCGTCAGGTCGCCCGGCTCGGCGGTGGGGGAGAGGGCCGGCAGCGTGGCACCCTCCGGGATGGTCTCCCTGCGGTCCAGCCCGTTCGAGCAACCGGTCAGGGCCACGACGGTGGCGATGACCAAGCCGGCACCGAGGGCGCGGTGGCGCCAGGTCCGGCTGGTGTGGGTGGGGGTGTGGTCGCTCATGGTCTCCTCCGGTGGATTGGTCGGGGACCATGGTGACACTCCGAAGGTGCGATCCACCCTTCTGGTGCCGAGGCAGGGGAGGACGGCTAATCTGAGCACATGCCTGACGTCGACGAGTCCCTGCCGTTGAACACGCCGGTGTGGGGGACCAGTGCCCGCACCACTCCGCCCGTCACCAATGCGACCTGTGATGTCCTGGTCATCGGCGCCGGCGTGGTGGGCCTGACCACCGCCCTGGCCGCGCTGCGTGGCGGGGCGAGCGTGATCGTCGCCGACAGTGACCGGATCGGTGCAGGCAACAGTGCCTCGACCCTCGGAGTTGCCTCGGTGCTGAACGGCACCTCGTGCCAGGTGATCGAGGAGTCCCATGGAACCGCGGCGGTCACCACGTATCTGCACGAGGTCACCCGCGGCCTCGACTTCATCCGTGGCGAGGTTGCCGGGGGCGCGGTCCTGGCGCAGGGACTCGCGGGCCACGCCGTCGTCGAGGACGGGCACACCGCCCACTTCCTGCACCGGGAGCGGTTCGCGATGCGACCGGCCGGGATCAACCCGATCGCGGACGACGACCCCGGGCTGCCGTTCGCGACCCGCCCCTCGATCCGCGTCGACGATGCGCTGGCGCTCCAGCCGCGGCTGTACGTGGAGGCCCTCGGCCGGGCCGTCGTCGCCCGCAGTGGCCTGGTGCACGAGGCGAGCCGGCTGGAGTCGCTCGAGCCCGGTCGCCCGAACACGGCGCGCTTCGTGGGCCGCAGCGAGACGGGCCGGGAAACCACCGCGGTGGTCCGGGCCCGCTACGTCGTCCTCGCCACCGGCCGGCCGGAGCCGGACCTCGGCCTGGTCTCCCCGCGACTGATCCCGATGACGGTGCATGCGGCCGCCCTGCACGGCGCCACGATCAAGGACGCCTACCAGGTGATCGACGACCCGATCCGGCCGTTCGCGCTGCGTCCCGGTTTCCGCCCCGATCAGGTCGTGGTCGCCGGTCGGGCCCACGCTGCCGGCAGCGGCGATCGGATGGCCGAGGTCGAGCTGGAGGCCTGGATCCGGGCCCACCTGCCCGGCACCGAGATGACCCACCGGTGGTCGTACGACAGCTACCACAGCTACGACGGGCTGCCGCTCGTCGGCGAGGTCGGCCTGCGCGACCACGGCGTGTACGTTGCGACCGGGTTCGGGGAGGACGCATTGGCGGCGGCCACCGCCGGCGCCCTGCAGGTCGCCGACCACATCACGGGGGCCAGCACCCGGCTGCCGTGGAGCCCGGTCCACCTGCGTGCCAGCGTCGGCCGGCAGACCCGCAGCCTGCTGCGGCTCGGCGTGATCCGGCTGCGCCAGCAGGTCGGCAAGGACTGAGCGTACGCGGGCCGACCAGGGTCCGCCTCGATCGTTGGTCAGACCCAGGCGTTGCCCAGCCACATCCGCGCCCACCACTGCGACCACGGCAGGATCTGGTCGGTGTAGATCGGCCAGAAGTACGCGAAGTTGAGGACCACCAGCGCCACGTACACCCCGACGATCACCGCGCCGATGGCCCGGCGCCGGCCCGCTCCGGCCGGCCCGAGGATCTTGCCCAGGCACAGGGACAGTGCGGTCACGGTGAACGGGATGATGCAGATCGCGTAGAAGTAGAACAACGGTCGGTCGGTGTACAGGTACCAGGGCAGCCACATCGACAGGGCACCCACGACCGGCACCGAGAACCGCCAGTCCCGTAGCCCGATCCAGAACAGGATGCCGGCGACCAGCGCCAGGGCCGCGCCCCACCACAGCAGGGGGGTGCCCAGCGAGGTGATGACCCGGATGCAGGTCTCGGTTCCGGGCGGGCAGCCGTCGGTGCCCGGCTGGATGTCGTTCACCGCGTCCAGGCCCAGTGGCCGCAGCAGGATCAGCCAGCCCCACGGGCCGGACTCGTACGGGTGGGTCGCGCCGTTGATGTAGTCGCCGGTGTGGAACTGGTAGATCTCCCGGTGGAAGGCGAACAGGGAGGCGAGCCCGTCCGGCAGGTACTTCGCCATCGGGGCGTCGGGGTGTTGGGCCGCCCACTGGCGGCTCCAGCCGCCGGCGGAGGCCAGCCACTGGCTCCACGAGGCGAGGTAGGTCAGCGCGGCCACCACGACGAGCTGGAGGAAGGCCGCCACGCCGTCCGGGAACAGGGCGCGCCGGATCGGGTGTTGCGCCCCGGCCAGGCGGCGGGCGCCGATGTCCCAGGCCAGGCTCAGCAGGGCGAAGGCGGCCAGGGCGTACAGCGAGTTCCACTTGGTGGCGATCGAGCAGCCGAACAGCACCCCGGCCACCAGCCGCCAGGGCCGCCACCACAGTCGTGGTCCCAGGTCACCACCCAGGTCGGCGAGTCCGCGGGCCTGGAGGTGGTCGGCCAGCCGGCCGCGCATCCAGTCCCGGTCCCGGACCAGGGCGGCGACGGCGGCGACCAGGAAGGTCGCCTGGAAGATGTCGAGCAGGGCCAGCCGGCTCATCGTGAAGGCCAGCCCATCGACGGTGAGGAGCACCCCGGCGATGCCGGCGACCAGGTCGGAGCGCGACAGCCGGCGGACGAGCAGCATCGTGGCGGTGATCAGCAGCGCGCCGAACACAGCCGCCATGAACCGCCAGCCGAACGAGTTCATCCCGAAGATCCACTCACCGACCCCGATCAGCAGCTTGCCCATCGGGGGGTGCACGACGAACTCCGCGGTATCCAGCATCTGGTCGATGTCGCCGGCGACGATCAGGTCGTTGGCGCCCTCGGTCCAGTTGCGCTCGTAGCCGTACTGCAGGATCGACCAGGCGTCCTTGGCGTAGTAGGTCTCGTCGAAGACCAGCTTGTTCGGGAAGTCCAGGTGCCACAGCCGGATCAGGAACGCCACGACGGTCACCGCCAGGATCGAGAGGATCCCCGCGGGCCCGGGCATCGGCGGCCGCAGCCGCTCGATGACCGTACGCGGGTCGCGCGGTCGGAGGAGTAGCCGACCGAACCAGCCGGGGCCGCTCCGGGGACGCTTCCGGGGGGCCGCGGCCGCTTCAGGGATGGCAGACTCGGCCTCGAGCGTCGGTTCCTGTGGCAGACTCACGCTGCCATCGTAGGGACGTCGGACTCGAGGAGGGGTCATCGTGGAGCGGACACCATCTGCCGAGGCCGGAGTGCTGGTCCTTGCCGGGGCCCCGATCGGGGACGTCGACTCGGTGTCGCCGGCGCTGCGGAAGGCCCTGTCGTCGGCCGACGTGATCGCCGCCGAGGACACCCGCCGATTTCACGACCTGCTGCGCCGGATCGGCCTGGAGGTCACCGGGCGCATCGTGTCGTTCTTCGACGGCAACGAGGCGGCCCGCACGCCCGGGCTGGTCGAGGACCTGCTGGCCGGCCGACGGGTGGTGGTGGTGACCGACGCGGGCATGCCGTCGGTCTCCGACCCCGGCTACCGGCTGGTCGGTGCGGCGATCGACCAGGGCATCCGGGTCACCGCGGTGCCGGGTCCCTCGGCGGTCCTCACCGCACTGGCGGTCTCCGGACTGCCGGTCGACCGGTTCTGTTTCGAGGGGTTCCTGCCGCGCAAGCCGGGGGAGCGTCGCCGCCGGCTCACCGAGTTGGTCGAGGAGCGCCGCACCATGGTCTTCTTCGAGGCCCCGCACCGGCTGGCCGATTTCCTCGCCGACGCCGCCCAGGTGCTGGGGGCCCAGCGCCCTGGCGCGGTGTGCCGCGAACTGACCAAGACGTACGAGGAGGTCGTCCGCGGCCCGCTCGACGAACTCGCCGAGTGGGCCGTCGAGGGCGCCCGCGGCGAGATCACCGTCGTGGTCCAGGGCGCCGACGCCCCGATCGTCGACCACGCCGCCGCGGTCCGCCAGGTCCGTGCGCTGCACGACGGCGGGATGCGCCTGAAGGACGCGGCCAAGCAGGTGGCCGCCGCCACCGGTCTGGGCAGCAACGACCTCTACCAGGCGGCACTGGCGGACGAGGCCTGACCCGATCCGGTCGGGTCGTACGATGCGGGCGTGAAGGACACCCCCGCACCGCTGCCCGATCCGTTGCCGGCCCCCGTGGTCGACTCGCACACCCACCTGGACACCACGCAGGAGTTCACCGGCCTGCCGGTGGAGGAACTGTTGCGCCGGGCGGGCCAGGTCGGCGTCTCCCGGGTGGTCCAGATCGGGTGTGACGTGCCGAGTTCGCGGTGGGCGGTGGAGTTGGCGGCGCGCGAACCCGCGGTCGTCGCGACCGTCGCGATGCACCCGAACGATGCCGCCCGGCTGGCCGACCGGCAGGGCCGCGCGGCGCTGGACGAGGCCCTGCGCGAGATCGAGGCGCTGGCCGGCGACGAGCGTTCCGCCGTGGTGCGCGGCGTGGGGGAGACCGGCCTCGATTTCTACCGCACCCCTGAGGGTCCGGGCCGGGAGGCGCAGCGGGAGTCCTTCGCGGCCCACCTGGCGATCGCGGCGAGCCGGGGGCTGGCGGTCTCCATCCACGATCGGGACGCGCACGAGGCCGTGCTGGACGTGCTGGACGCGGAGGGTGCCCCGGACCGGTTCATCATGCACTGCTTCTCCGGCGATGCGCAGGTGGCGCGGGCCTTCCTCGACCGCGGTGCCTGGCTGTCCTTCCCCGGCACTGTCACCTTCCCGTCGAACGAGTCGCTGCGCGAGGCGTACGACCTGGTGCCGCTGGACCGATTGCTGGTCGAGACGGACGCCCCCTTCCTCACCCCGGCCCCGCAGCGCGGCTGGCCCAATGCCAGCTACCTGCTCCCGCACACGGTCCGTTACCTCGCCGAGCGTCGCGGGATGGAGGTTGCCGAGCTTTGTCGTGCCCTTGAGTGGAACACCCTCCAGGTGTACGGCGGGGACTGGTAGGCCGCCCGGCGACTGACCCGGGAAAGCGTCTCTGACAAGGAGGGACGCGAGCTTCTCGGGGGTGCTTCCCGGTCCGCCTCCAGCGTCTTGGACGAGCCGGTGGAGGCCGTCCTGCCCGCCGGCGGATTTGGATCCTGGAAACGGCCGTTGTTACCGTTCCGTGACCTCACTTGCAGAAGCCGGGCGTTCGGCCCAGCACCTGACCGGGAGTACACGAAACGTGCAGAAGAAAACCGTAGCAGCCATCGCCGCCGGCACCGTCCTCACCCTGGGGTTCGGCTCCGTGGGCCTCAACGAGGCGCTGGCCAAGACCGTGACGGTATCCCTCGATGGCACCCCCACCGAGCTCCGCACCTACGCCGGGACGGTCGACCAAGTCTTGGCCGCCAATGACATCACGCTCGGTGAGCACGACGTCGTGGCCCCGGCCGGCGACTCCCGGCTGACCGAGGGTACGCAGATCTCTGTGCAGTACGCCCGACCGGTGACCGTGACCATCGACGGGCAGGAGCGCTCGCTCTGGACCACCGCAACCAGCGTGGAGCAGGTCCTGTCGATGCTGCAGCTGACCGACGAGAAGACGATCGTCTCGACCTCCCGCTCCGCCGGTATCGGCCGTGAGGGGTTGTCCTTCAGTGTCACCACGCCGAAGGACGTGACGCTGAACGTCGACGACGAGTCCAAGCAGCTGGTCTCGACCGTCCGCACGGTCGAAGAACTGCTCAAGGAGCACGGTGTCACCCTCGAGGAGGGTGACACCGTCGAGCCCGGTCTGGAGACCGAGCTGAGCAGCGGTTTGCAGGTCGCCGTGACCCGGGCCCCCGAGCCGGAGCCCGAGCCCGAGCCGGAGCCCGAGCCCAAGCCGGAGCCGAAGAAGACGGAGTCGACCTCCACCAAGGCCAGTGCGGAGCCGAAGGCCTCGAGCACCCCCAAGGCCTCCTCGGCACCGAAGGAGTCGGCGGCCGCCAGCTCCAACTCGTCGGTCTGGGACGCCCTCGCCCAGTGCGAGTCGGGCGGCAACTGGTCGATCAACTCCGGCAACGGCTACTACGGTGGCCTGCAGTTCAGCCTGCAGACCTGGCGTGCGTACGGCGGCACCGGCATGCCGCACGAGGCCAGCAAGGCCGAGCAGATCGCCGTCGCCGAGAAGATCAAGGCAGGACAGGGCTGGGGCGCCTGGCCGGCCTGCAGCTCCAAGCTCGGCCTGCGCTGATAACCTCTGCACCCGTGGGTGCATCGGACGACGACAACGACGCGCGCAGCAGCGCGCCACAGACCGGGCCTGCCCTGCTGGATCCCAGCAGCGTGCGGGCCTTGGCTGCTGAGCTGGACCTGCGCCCGACCAAACAGCGGGGGCAGAACTTCGTCACCGACGCCAACACCGTGCGCCGGATCGTCGCCCTGGCCGACCTCGCGCCCGAGGATGCGGTGCTGGAGGTCGGACCGGGACTCGGCTCGCTGACGCTGGGGCTGCTCGAGGTCGCCGGACACGTCACCGCGATCGAGATCGACGAGGTGCTCGCCGGCCGGCTGCCGCGCACCGTGGCCGAGCGTGCCCCGGAACAGGCCGACCGGTTCACCCTCGTGCTCTCCGACGCCCTCGAGGTGACCGAACTGCCCGGTCCGGTGCCGACCGCGCTGGTCGCCAACCTGCCCTACAACGTATCGGTCCCGGTGATCCTGCACCTGCTGGCGCTGTTCCCCTCGATCGAGCGGGGCCTGGTGATGGTCCAGTCCGAGGTCGCCGACCGGCTGGTGGCCGGCCCCGGATCGCGGACGTACGGCGTGCCGAGCGCCAAGGTCGCCTGGTACGCCGAGGCGACCCGGGTCGGGAACGTGCCGCCCACCGTGTTCTGGCCGGTGCCGAACGTCGACTCCGGACTGGTGCGGCTCACCCGGCGTGCAGCCCCGCAGACTACCTCGCCCCGGGAACAGGTCTTCGCCGTCATCGATGCCGCCTTCAACCAGCGGCGCAAGATGCTGCGGTCGGCGCTGGCCGGCGTGTTCGGGTCCTCTGCCGCCGCCAGCGCAGCCCTCGAGGCCGCTGGGGTGGCTCCGACCGCGCGCGGGGAGACGCTTACCATCACCGACTTCGCCGCCATCGCCGAGCAGGCGGCCGGTGCCTGACCGGGAGGTGTCGCGCGACGCCGTCCGGGTCCGCGTCCCCGGCAAGATCAACCTGGCGCTGTGCGTGGGGCCCCGCCGCCCCGACGGCTTCCACGACCTGGCGACCGTCTTCCAGTCGGTCTCGCTCGCCGACGACCTGACCGCCCGGCCGGCACCCGACGGTGTGGTCACCGTCGAGGTGCATGGCGCCGGCGCCGCTCTGGTCGGCCCGGCCGAGGACAACTTGGCCGTACGCGCCGCCCGGCTGCTCGCCGCCACGTACGCCCCGCGGGCCGGCGCCCACCTGCGCATCGACAAGGGCATCCCGGTCGCCGGCGGAATGGCCGGCGGCTCGGCCGATGCGGCCGCCGCACTGCTCGCCTGCGACCGGCTCTGGGGCCTGGACCTTGGCGCCGAGCCGCTGCTGGCCCTGGCCGCCCGGCTCGGCAGCGACGTGCCGTTCACCCTGCTGGGTGGGACCGCGATCGGCCACGGCCGCGGCGAGCGACTGGAGCCGGTCACGGTCGACCACACCTTCCACTGGGTGCTGGTCACCTCCGCCGACGGCCTGCCCACCCCGGCAGTGTTCCGGCGCTTCGACGAGCTCCACCCGCCCGCGACCGTGCCCGAGCCGCGGGTACCCGAGGGCCTGCTGGAGGCCCTGGCCGCCGGCGACCCGACAGCGCTGGGGCGGGCGCTGCGCAACGACTTGGCCGAGCCTGCGCTCGACCTGCGCCCCGACCTGCGTACGACCCTGGAGGCCGGGGCCGCACTTGGGGCCGTCGCCGGTCTGCTGTCCGGCTCGGGGCCGACCTGTGCCTTCCTCGCCGCCGACGCCGCGCATGCCCAGCGGCTGGCGCGCGGTTTCCGCGAGCCCTGCGGCGCACTGGTGCCGTGCCGGGATGTGCACGTCGTCGAGGCTCCAGCATCGATAGGATTTCCGCATGCGGGACGAGGTTGACCGGCTGATCGCCGACTGGGGGCGTGAACGGCCCGACCTGGACCTCGCCCCGATGCAGGTGCTGAGCCGCGTCACCCGGATCGCCAAGCAGCTGGACCACGCCCGGGCGGCGGCCTTCGCGGCGCACGAGATCGTGTCGTGGGAGTTCGACGTGCTGGCGGCCCTGCGCCGCTCCGGCGCGCCCTACCAGCTGTCACCCGGGCGCCTGCTCCAGGAGACGATGGTCACTTCGGGCACCATGACCAATCGGATCGACCGGCTCACGAAGCGGGGTTTCGTCCGCCGGGCCCCCGATCCCCACGACGGACGGGGTGTCGTCGTCACCCTCACCCCGGCCGGGCTGGAGACCGTGGACGGTGCCCTGACTGACCTCCTGGCCGCCGAGCGTCCGATCCTGGCGGTGCTGGCCAACGACGAGGCGGATCAGCTGGTCGGCCTGCTGCGCACGCTGTCGTCCGAGCTCGAGGCGGAGGGCACCGACCGGGCCTGAGTCCCCGGATGCTCCGTACCGGGGACCGCGGTGAGGAGCGCGGGGTCGGCGACCATCCGGGACAGCCCGTTCCAGGCCAGGTTGAGCAGGTTCGAGGCGACGGTGGCCTTGTCCTGCTCCCGCTCGTCGAGCCACCACTGGCCGGTGTAGGCGATCATCCCGACCAGCATCTGCGCGTACATCGGCGCCATCTCCTCCCGCAGGCCGCGGCGGCGGAACTGGTCGCCGAGAATGTCCTCGACCTGGGAGGCGACATCGGACAGGATCGTCGCGAACGAGGTCCCGGGGGTGCCGGTCGGCGCATCGCGGGAGATGATCCGGAACCCGTCCGGGCATGCCTCGATGTAGTCCAGCAGCGCCAGGGTGCCGGCCTCCACCTTGCGCCGGGCGCCCCTGGCATGCTCGATGCCGGCACGGATCGCCTCCAGCAGGGTCCGTTGCTCCCGGTCGACGATCACCGCGTACAGGCCCTCCTTGCCCCCGAAGTGCTCGTACACCACCGGCTTGGAGACGTGGGCGCTGGCCGCGATTTCCTCGACCGTGGTGCCCTCGACACCGCGCTCGGCGAACAGGACGCGCCCGACCTCGATGAGCTGCTCGCGGCGCTGGGCGGCGGTCATCCGCTTCCGTACGGGCGAGCCGTTCTGCTTGTCGGTGTTCCTGGGGTCGGTCACCCGCCCAGTCTCTCAGAGTCCGGTGAGGCGGTGCCCGCGGAGCGTCCCGGGGTGCGGGGGCGTACGCGATTGCGTAGAGTGGGGCCGGTTCACGATCCCCGGTTGGTCTGTCGGCAGGGCCCGCCTGACTTTGAATCAGGACAAGCGACGCAGGTTCGACTCCTGCCCGGGGAGCCACAAGTGGTTCTGACAACGCTATGAGGCCGCTGGCAGGCTCTGGACCACCGGCGAGCTGCCGCCACCTCCGTGAGTGGCTGTCCGGCTCAGCCGACAGCCCGACCGCCGGTCACGCCGAGCACCGTCCCGGACACGTACGACGCGTCGGCGGGGGAGGCGAGGAACACGAAGGCGGGGGCGACCTCGGCGGGCTGTCCGGCCCTGCCGAGCGGGGTGTTCTTGCCGAACTTCGTCATCGACTCCGCCGGCTTGGTCGCCGGCTGGAGCGGGGTCCAGATCGGCCCGGGGGCGACCGCGTTGACCCGGATGCCCTGCGGGCCCAACTGCTCGGCCATGTTGATGGTGAAGTTCAGGATGGCTGCCTTGGTCGCGGCGTAGTCGACCAGTGGCTCGGACGGCTCGTAGGCCTGGATCGACGTGGTGTTGATGATCGAGGCCCCCTCGCCGAGATGGTGCAGCGCCTCTTGGGTGATCCAGAACATCGCGTACAGGTTGACCTTGAAGGTCGCGTCCATCTCCTCGGTCCGCACTGACGCCAGGCCATGTTCGCGTCGGGCGCGCTGGACCCCGGCATTGTTGACCAGGATGTCGAGCCTGCCGAGCTTGGCGACGGCATCGCGCACGATCGTACGGGCCGTTTGTTCCTCGCCGATGTCGCCGGGCAGCAGGACCGCTGTGCGGCCGGCCTGCTCCACCCAGTGGGCGGTCTCCTCTGCGTCGGACTGCTCCTCGGGCAGGTAGGAGATCGCCACGTCGGCACCCTCGCGGGCGTAGGCGATGGCGACTGCGCGGCCGATCCCCGAGTCGCCACCGGTGATCAGGGCTGCCTGCCCGTCGAGCTTGCCGTGCCCGACGTACGTCTCCTCGCCGTGGTCCGGCATCGGCGTCATCGCCGTGGTCAGGCCGGGTGGCTCCTGCTCCTGTGCCTCGAAGGCCCCCGATGCCGGGTCGAGGCGTTGCCTGGCGTTCTCGCTGACCTCTGGTTCGCTGGGCATACCTCATTCTTTGTGACCGGTCGTCGCGAGGCAAGGGCCGGCCGGGCCTGATCCGCGTGCCGGTGGCAGCTGATTCGCCCTGTCGGCGCGATAGGGTGGGACGGCGCCTCGGGTGAATCCTCGCTCCCGTCGGGAGGGCGATTCGGTCCGGGGCGGCTTCCCTGAGCCCCCCTCGAAGGAGATGACGGTGACCGCGAGTGACAACGTGACGACCAACCAGGACTCAGCCGGAGGCGTGGCCGCCGTCGTGGTGCTGGCCGCCGGTGCCGGTACCCGGATGAAGTCCTCCCGCTCCAAGGTGCTGCACGAGGTCGCCGGACGCTCCATGCTGTCCTGGGCGGTCGATGCGGCCGAGCAGGTCGAGCCGGACCACCTCGTCGTGGTCGTCGGGCACCAGCGTGACCAGGTCGAGGCCCACCTGCGCGAGGTCGCTCCGGCCGTCATCACCGCCGTCCAGGAGGAGCAGAAGGGCACCGGCCACGCGGTGATGTGCGGCCTGGCCCCCCTGGGCGAGATCGCCGGCGTCGTCGTCGTGACGTACGGCGACGTGCCGCTGCTGAGCGGCGAGACCCTACGGGCGATGGTGGCCGAGCACAAGGAGTCGGGCGACGCGATCACCGTGCTCACCGCGCGGGTGCCCGACCCGACCGGCTATGGCCGCATCATTCGCGGCGCCGATGGCGGCATCGATCGGATCGTCGAGCACAAGGACGCCTCCGAGGCCGAGCGCGCCATCGACGAGATCAACTCCGGAATCTACGTCTTCGAGGCGGACATCCTGCATGACGGGCTGGCCAGTCTCGGCACCGACAACGTGCAGGGTGAGCTCTACCTGACCGATGTCATCGCCCATGCGAACAGCGTCAACCGCCGGGTCGGGGCGTACGTCACTGGCGACCTGTGGCAGACCGAGGGCGTCAACAACAGGGTCCAGCTGGCCCGGATGGGCGCCGAGATGAACCGCCGTATCGGCGAGCGCTGGATGATGGCCGGTGTCACCATCGTCGACCCGGCCACGACCTGGATCGAGGACTCGGTCGACATCGCCAGCGACGTCACCCTGCTGCCCGGCACCCACCTGCTCGGTGCCACCTCGATCGCCACCGGAGCCGTCATCGGCCCCGACACCACGCTCAAGGACGTCGAGGTCGGTGAGGATGCCACCATCACCCGCAGCCAGGGACTGTTGGCCACCGTAGGGGCGCGCGGCCAGGTGGGCCCCTACTCCTACCTGCGCCCCGGTAGCGAGCTGGCCGCCGATGTCAGGATCGGCCCGTTCGTGGAGATCAAGCGCACGGTGGTCGGGGAGGGCGTGACCATCGCCCACCACAACTATGTCGGCGATGCCGAGATCGGTCGAGGAGCCACCCTCGGCGCAGGTACCATCGTCGCGAACGATGACGGGCAAGCCCGCCACGCCACGAAGATCGGTGCCGATGCGTTCATCGGTCCGCACAGTGTCCTGGTCGCCCCCGTCTCGGTCGCTGAAGGAGCTCATGTCGCCGCCGGGTCGACCGTCACCGAGGGCGTGGCTCCGGGCAACGACTCCTGACCACCACGAGCAGGCTGGTGTCAGGTCGCCGTTGCGGCTAGCCGACCCCCCGATCGGCGAAACCACCCCCAGGGGCCGGCCACCCCGACAACCCGAGGAGACCAGTAAGTGAGCGGTTTCAAGCTCCCCTCCGACAAGCACCTGATGCTCTTCTCCGGACGGGCGTATCCCGAGCTGGCACAGGAGATCGCGCAGCTGATGGGCACCGAGCTGGTGCCCACCCGCCAGGTGACGTACGCCAACTCCGAGATCTACGTGCAGTACGAGGAGTCCGTGCGCGGCTCGGACGCGTTCGTGATCCAGTCGCACAGCGCGCCGGTGAACGAATCGCTGATGGAGCAGTTGATCATGGTCGACGCGCTCAAGCGCGCGTCGGCGAAGCGCATCACCGTCGTTGCGCCGTTCTACCCGTACGCCCGCCAGGACAAGAAGCACCTCGGTCGCGAGCCGATCTCGGCCCGACTGGTTGCCGACCTGTTCAGCGCTGCCGGGGCCGACCGGGTCATGTCGATCGACCTGCACGCCGCGCAGATCCAGGGCTTCTTCGACGGCCCGGTGGACCACCTGTGGGGCCTGCCGGTGCTGGCGAACTACGTGATGGACAAGTACGACACCGAGGAGATGACGATCGTCTCGCCGGACGCCGGCCGGGTCCGCCTCGCCGACATGTGGACCGACCGACTGGGCAGCCGACTGGCGATCATCCACAAGCGTCGCGACCCCGACGTCGCCAACGAGGTGGCCGTCCACGAGGTCGTCGGCGACGTCGAGGGCCGGGTCTGCCTGCTGGTCGACGACATGATCGACACCGCCGGCACGATCTGCCAGGCGGCGGAGGCGCTGAAGGAGCGGGGTGCCAAGAAGGTCATCGCCGCGGCGACCCACCCGGTCCTCTCCGGTCCGGCCGCCCAGCGGCTGAACGACTCGGCCTTCGAGGAGGTCATCGTCTGCAACACGCTGCCGATCCGCACCCAGGTGCCGATCGACAAGTTGACCGTGCTGTCCATCGCCCCGATGCTGGCCCAGGCCATCCACGAGGTCTTCGAGGACGGTTCGGTCACCAAGCTGTTCCAGTAGTGACGGCTCCAGTAGTGACGGTGCAGTAGCACTGCTCCAGCGTTTCTGGGCCGGGCGCCGTGCGGGGACGCCGGTGGGGGAGGACTCTGCCGGCGTCCTCGTGCTAGCATGTCCGGGTTGCCTCGGCGAGGGGAGGCGTACGGACCGTACGCCGAACGTGATCGACGTGGTGTGCCATCGGCCTCTGGCGGTGGCTGCCGGTCGACGCATGTCCCGGCCCTGGCGGCAGGAAACCCGATCATCGGTCATCCGCCCGCCGCGTGATGGCCCGACCCCAGGAGGCCACCATGGCTGCTGACGCCACTCTCTCCGCCGAGATCCGCAACGAGTTCGGCAAGGGCGCTTCGCGCCGCCTGCGCCGCGACCACCTCGTGCCCGCGGTGCTCTACGGCCACGGCATCGACCCGCTGCACCTGACCCTGCCGGGCCACGCCACCATGCTGGCGCTGCGCACCGACAACGCCCTGCTCGAGGTCAACATCGAGGGCGAGTCCAAGCCGCGCCTGGCGCTGGCCAAGCAGATCCAGCGCGACCCGATCCGCGGCGACCTGATCCACGTCGACCTGCAGGTCGTGCGGGCCGACGAGAAGGTCATCGTCGAGGTTGCGGTGATCGTCGTCGGTGAGTCCGCCCCGGACACCACGGTCGTCGTCGACCAGAACAACATCTCGATCGAGGCCCCCGTCTCCGACATCCCCGAGGAGATCGAGATCAACGTCGAGGGCATGGAGCCCGGCTCGCAGGTCCTCGCCAAGGACCTCCGCCTCAATGCCGGCGTCTCCTACGTCGGCGAGCCCGAGGACGTCATGGTCTCGGTCAACCACGCCACGGTCGCTGCGCTGCCTGAGGACGAGGCTGCCGCGGAGGGCGAGGAGGCCGCGGCCGAGTGATCTCGGTCCGCCCCGACCTCTCGATCTGAGAGACTGCACGCATGTGGATGGTGGTGGGGCTCGGCAATCCGGGCCCCACCTATGCCCATACGCGTCACAACGTCGGCTACCTGGTGGTCGAGGAACTGGCCCGGCGGGCCCGGGTCCGGTTCGGCTCGGTCTCGAAGATGCGCGCCGACGTCGCCGAGACCAGGATCAGTTCCACCGGGCTGGGCATTCCCGGCCCCGACTCGCAGCGCATCGCCCTGGTGCGATCCCAGACGTACATGAACGAATCGGGCATCGCGGTCGGCAAGCTTGCCGCCTTCTACGGGGTCGCCCCCGGGCAGATCATCGCGGTCCACGATGAGCTGGACCTCGACCTGGGCCAGCTCCGGGTCAAGTGCGGCGGCGGGGACAACGGGCACAACGGCCTGAAGTCGATGCGCGCCCACCTGCACACCGGTGACTTCCTCCGGGTCCGCTTCGGCATCGGCCGTCCTCCGGGGCGCCAGGCGCCGGCGGACTACGTCCTGGCCCCGGTCCCCTCCGGCCAGCGCGCCGCGCTCGCCGTCGAGGTGACGCGGGCCGCCGACGCCGTCGAGATGCTGATCACCGACGGCCTGACCGCGACCCAGAACCGCTACAACTCGTAGCCGGCGCACTGCCCGCTCGTAGAGCCATTTCCGCGCGTACGGCCGTCAGCGCCAAGGCCCTGACGGAGGCGGCGGCTGGTGCCCGCGCTGCTGGGCGTGGTGCTGGTGCGGGTTGCTCGGCGGCTGCGGGGGTGGCTGCGGCTGGTTCCCACCCTGCTGGTGGAAGTTGTACGGCATCGGCGCCTGCGGGGGTGGCGGAGCGGCCTGCACGTGCTGTGCGTGGCTGGCCATCGGACGCATCACCGGTGCGGCATCGGTGTGCAGGCTCGCGACGACCATCGCCAGTTCGGCCTGCTGGGCCTGCAGCTCCGGGGTCGACCAGCCACGCTTGATCCGGTTGCGGACGAACGCGAGCTCGGTCACGGCGTCGATGTAGTGGTTGATCACGGCCTTCTCGTCCTTCGGCAGGCCCCGGGTGCGGGCGGCGCGGCTGTGCAGGCTGCTGAGCCAGCCGGCCTCCTGCGGGCTGACCAGCCCGGTCCAGACCATCTCGGGCAGTTCCTGTTGCACGACCTGGCCCTCCACCCGACGTGACCGGACGGCCTGGCGGACCAGCACGATGAAGGCCGGCACCATCACGGCCACGTACGTGCCGAAGTAGGCGCCGACCCCGAACGTTGCCGACAGGTTCCACAGGCCGTGCAGGACCATCGCCCCCAGGAAACCGAGCAGGATGTAGAAGGCCTTGGCGCCGGTGTAGCGCTGGCGCATCGAGGCCCAGACCCCCAGCGCGGTCATGGTGGTGAAGAACGGGTGCGCGAAGGCGCCCATCAGGATCCGGGCGAGGAACATGAAGGTCGTCTGCCCCAACGACTCCGAGGTCCCGAAGTACAGCAGGTTCTCCATGAACGCGAAACCGATCCCGGTCATGCCCGCGTACACCAGGGTGTCGGTCAGCGAGGTCATCTCCCGGCGCCGGGGGCCGGTGAGCATGACCAGCAGGAACATCCCCTTCAACCCCTCCTCGAACAGCGGCGCCCCGACCACCGAGGCGAGCAGGTCGCTCCTGCCCCCGAGCCCGAAGGCCACCACCTCCTGCAGCACCAGGGACCCCACGGTGGCGACACCGCCGCCCCACAGGAAGGCCCAGATCAGGTAGGCCGGTGGCTCCGGCTCCCAGCGGTCCAGCCACATGTACGCGGCGATCACGATCACGGCGCCGATCGTCGAGAAGAGGACCGCGGTGAGGAAGGTGCCCAGGTTCGTCGCCCCGGCCAGAGCCAGGTACGCCACCAAGGCCACCCCGATCGCGGCCACGATAACGGCGGCCAGCGGCGCACCGGCACGCCGTGCGGTCCGTACGGGAACGGGACGGTACTGCCCGCGCGGGGCCGGCATTCTGGGGTTCGGCGGAAGGTTCGGGGCACTCACAGGGTCAGGGTAGGCGATCGGGGTGACATCCCCGGGTTGTCGCGAGCGGTTCGCCGAGCCGCCCCTTGTCGGTCCGCCGAGCTACCGTGGTGCGGTGACCGAACATGAGACGGGCAAGCTGGCCGGCATCCTCGACCTGTTGGGTACGGAACCCACGATCGCCGAGTGCGTCCAGGATGCCCGTGCCGGGGTGCTGCACACCTGCGACATCACCGCCCCGAGCTCCCTGCGTGCGTTCCTGGCCGCGCAACTCACCCGACGCACCGACCGTACGATCCTGCTTATCACCTCGACCTATCGCGAGGCCGAGGAGCAGCACGCCGCCCTGCAGGCCCTCCTCGGCGCAGGTCGCGCGGCGTACTACCCGGCCTGGGAGACCCTGCCGCACGAGCGACTGAGCCCGCGCTCGGACACCGTCGGCCGACGCCTGGAGGTGCTGCGCCGACTGGCCGGCAAGGACGTGCTGCCCGCCCCGCGGATCGTGGTCGCCCCGATCCGGGCCGTGCTCCAGCCACAGGTCGCGGGACTGGCCGACATCACTCCGGTCCAGCTGCGCCGCGGCGAGGAGTACCCCATCGAGGACCTCACCCAGGCCCTGGTCGACGCCGCCTACCTGCCGGCCGACATGGTGCAGCGCCGCGGCGAGTTCGCCGTCCGTGGCGGAATCGTCGACGTGTTCCCGCCCACCGAGGAGCACCCGATCCGGGTGGACTTCTTCGGCGACACCATCGAGGACCTGCGGTACTTCATGGTCGCCGACCAGCGCTCCACCGACCGCGAGGTCGAGGAGGTCGTCTGCTCCCCGTGCCGGGAGCTGCTGATGACCCCGCAGGTCCGGGCCCGCGCCGAGGCATTGGTCGCCGACCATCCCGAGCTGACCGAGATGCTGGACAAGATCGCCCAGGGGCTGGGGGCCGAGGGGATGGAGTCGCTGGCCCCCGCCCTGGTCGACCGGATGGAACTCCTGGTCGACGTGCTGCCGCCGGACGCGCTGGTGCTGGTCGCTGATCCCGAACTGGTCCGCGGGCGTGCCGACGACCTGGTCGCCACCTCCGAGGAGTTCCTGCGGGCGGGCTGGGCGGCCGCGGCGTCCGGCGGCAAGGCGCCGATCGACCTGAAGGCCTCCGGCTACCAGCCGCTCGGCGACGTCCGGGCCCGGGTCCTGGAACGCGGCCAGTCCTGGTGGACCCTCTCACCGTTCGCCGCGACGCCCGAGGAGGAGCACGACGTCGCCGCCGAGGCGCTGGCACACATCGCGGCCGGGGCGACCCCGACCCGTACGATCCACGCCCGCGATGCCCACAGCTGGGCCGGCGACATCGAGCGGGCGGTCGGTGAGATCGCCGCGGCCGTCCGGGACGGCTGGCGGGTGGTGATGTCGGCGGAGGGATCCGGCACCACGCGGCGGCTGGCCGAGCTACTGGCCGAGCACGACGTCGCCGCGCGGGTGGTCGACGACGTCGTCGACACACCGACCGAGGACGTGGTCGAGCTGGTCACCACCGGCATCCGGCACGGCTTCCTGGTCGAGGACGTACGGCTGGCCGTCTGGACCGCCGGAGACCTGTCCGGCAGTGCCCGGACCGACCGGTCAGAGCGGAAGATGCCCGCCCGGCGCCGCAAGGCGATCGATCCCCTGGAGCTGGAGGCCGGCGACCCGGTGGTGCACGACCACCACGGCGTCGGCCGCTACGTGGAGATGATCCAGCGGACCGTCGCCGGCGCCACCCGCGACTACATGGTGATCGAGTACGCGGCCAGCAAGCGGGGCCAGCCCGGCGACCGGGTCTTCGTCCCGATGGAGCAGCTCGACCAGGTCACCCGCTACGTCGGCGGCGAGACCCCGGTGCTGGACCGGATGGGCGGCTCGGACTGGGCCAAGCGCAAGTCCCGGGCCCGCAAGGCGGTCAAGGAGATCGCCGGGGAGCTGGTCCGCCTCTACGCGGCCCGCCAGGCCTCCAAGGGCTTCGCCTTCGGCGCCGACACGCCGATGCAGCGGGAGCTGGAGGACGCCTTCGACTACACCGAGACCCCCGACCAGCTGTCCGCGATCGACGAGGTCAAGCGGGACATGGAGCAGACCGTCCCGATGGACCGGTTGATCTGTGGTGACGTCGGCTACGGCAAGACCGAGATCGCCGTGCGGGCCGCGTTCAAGGCGGTGATGGACTCCAAGCAGGTCGCCATCCTGGTGCCGACGACCCTGCTGGTCACCCAGCACTACAACACGTTCTCCGAACGCTACGCCGGCTTCCCGATCCGGGTCGCCGCGCTGTCGCGCTTCCAGACCGACAAGCAGGCCCGCGAGGTCCTCGACGACCTGGCCGCCGGCAAGGTCGACGTCATCGTCGGCACCCACCGGTTGCTGTCGAAGGAGGTCGTGTTCAAGGACCTCGGCCTGGTGATCATCGACGAGGAGCAGCGCTTCGGCGTCGAGCACAAGGAGCAGCTGAAGAAGCTGCGGATGAACGTCGACGTGCTCGCCATGTCCGCCACCCCGATCCCGCGCACGCTGGAGATGGCCATCACCGGTATCCGCGAGATGTCGACCATCGCCACCCCGCCGGAGGAGCGCCACCCGGTGCTCACCTTCGCCGGGGCGTACGACGAGGGCCAGGTCACCGCCGCGATCCGACGGGAGCTGCTGCGGGAGGGCCAGGTCTTCTTCGTCCACAACCGGGTGCAGACCATCGATGCGGTCGCCGCCCGGATCCGCGAGTTGGTGCCGGAGGCGCGAGTGGTGACCGCCCACGGGCAGATGGGGGAGCGCCAGCTCGAGCAGGTGATGCTCGACTTCTGGGAGCGGCGCGCGGACGTCCTGGTCGCCACCACGATCGTCGAGGCCGGTCTGGACATCGCGACCGCGAACACCCTGATCGTCGACCGGGCCGATCGGATGGGCCTGTCCCAGCTGCACCAGTTGCGCGGCCGCGTCGGGCGCAGTCGCGAGCGCGGCTACTGCTACTTCCTCTACCCGGCCGACAAGCCGCTCACCCAGGAGGCGCACGACCGGCTGAGCACCCTGGCGGCCAACACCGACATCGGTGCCGGCATGGCGATCGCCACCAAGGACCTGGAGATGCGAGGCGCCGGCAACCTGCTCGGCGGCGAGCAGTCCGGGCACATCGCCGACGTCGGCTTCGACCTGTACGTCCGACTCGTCGGCGAGGCTGTGGCCGACTACCGCGGCGAGGGCGAGGCCGAGGCCGAGCCGGAGGCCCGGATCGAACTGCCCGTCGACGCCCACCTGCCCGAGGAGTACATCGGCTCGGAGCGGCTGCGCCTGGAGATGTACAGGACGATCGCCGAGGTGCGCTCCGACGCGGACATCGCCGAGGTCCGGGCCGAGCTGCTGGACCGTTACGGCCCGCTGCCCGAGCCGGTCGAGACCCTGCTCGAGGTCGCCGCCTTCCGGCTGCGCGCCAAGGCGGCCGGGCTGCGCGAGGTGATCGTGCAGGGGGCGAACGTACGGTTCTCCCCGGTGCAGCTGCCCGAGTCCCGCCAGCTCAAGCTGGCCCGGCTGTACCCGAAGAGCATCTACAAGGCGCCGGCCGGCCAGGTGCTGGTGCCGCGGCCGTCGACATCCCCGCTGGGCGGACGCCCGCTGCAGAACCGCGACCTGCTCGCCTGGGCCGACACCGTCGTCGCCGAGGTCCTGGCCCCGCGGACCCCGGCCAAGGCCCCCGGCGGCGGGGCCGATGCCGGATCCGGGGAGTCGACCCTGGCCGGGGCGGGGCCGTCCACCGCGTAGGATCGACTCGGATCACCCATCCTCGATCGGAGACATCATGGCGCTTCGCGCACTGCCAGCCCTCGCTGTGGCGGGGACCCTCATCCTCACGTTGTCGGGTTGCGCAGGCGGCACCGGCTCCGATGCGGTCGTGATCGACGGCCGGCGGGTGTCGGTGGCAGAGGTGGAGACGACGGCCGACGCCGTCGCGGCCAGTGTCCGGGGGGAGGGCGGGGCGACGCTGCGCGACGAGCAGCTCGTCGTGGCCGCTCTGGTCTCCCAGGCCCTGGCCGAGGCCGCTGCCGAGCAGGCCGGCCAGTCGATCACCCCGGCCGACCGGTCCGCCGCCCTGGCATCGATCCCCGGCGGCTCCCAGATCGCCGAGGATCCCGAGGCCCGCCCGTACGCCGATGCCGTCGGTGACGTGGTGCATGTGGAGAATGCCCTGGGTGCCGAGGCGATGGCGGCCCAGCAGGTCGGCACCAGCATCGAGGTGAACCCGCGCTACGGCACCTGGGACACCCAGCAGATGAGCCTGGTCACCGGGACCGGTTCGCTCTCGCTGCCCGTTTCGGTGAACTGAGCGTCGATGGCCCCACGTGACGTCCCGGTCGCCGACCCCGACGCCGCCCATCCCCAACTGGACCGCTTCATCGAGGTGATGGGCATCCTGCGCAGCGACTGCCCGTGGGACGCCGAGCAGAGCCACCACTCGCTGGTGCAGTACCTGGTCGAGGAGACCATGGAGACGGTCGAGGCGATCGAGTCCGGTGACCCTGCGCACCTGCGTGAGGAGCTGGGCGACCTGCTGCTGCAGGTGGTCTTCCATGCAACCATCGCGGCCGAGGGGCCCGACGGGTTCGATATCGATGACGTGGCGCAGGCGGTGGCCGACAAGCTGATCACCCGTCACCCGTACGTCTTCGAGGCCGAGGAGGTCCCCGACGACCTCGATGCCACCTGGGAGCAGCGCAAGCGTCGGCTGAAGGGCCGCACCTCGACCCTCGAGGGCATCCCGCACCAGTTGTCGGCGATGCACCGGGCCAGCAAGGTCATCGGCCGCGCCGACTCCCACCGGGTGGACCTGGCCGGCCAGGGCTTCGACCTGTCGACCGAGGAGATCGGTGCCGACGAGCTGGGACGTACGATCCTCGACCTGGTCAGCCGGGCCCGCGCCAGCGGGATCGACCCGGAGCAGGCGACGCGCCAGGCGCTGCGCGAGCTGGAGACGGCGATCATCCGCGCCGAGACCGACCCGTCCTAGGGCCCACGCGTGCCACCCGGCGAAGAGCCGGGGGTGCGCGGTCCTCTCGGACCCCTAGTGTCTAGGCTGTTCCCAAGCATGATGGTCCGGTCCGTCCGGGCCCTCGCACGTCAGAGGCTGATCGAAAGGCAACCAACGTGGCAAGCATCGAATTCATCGACGCCCGTGAGATTCTCGACTCGCGCGGCAACCCGACGGTCGAGGTCGAGGTCATCCTCGACGACGACACCCAGGGCCGTGCCGACGTCCCCTCCGGCGCTTCCACCGGCCAGTTCGAGGCCGTCGAGCTGCGCGACGAGGACGAGGAGCGCTACCTCGGCAAGGGCGTCCTGAAGGCCGTTGAGAACGTGATCGAGCAGATCGGCCCGGAGCTCCTCGGTCTGGAGGCCTCTGAGCAGCGCATCGTCGACCAGGCCATGCTCGACCTGGACGGCACCCCGAACAAGGCCAAGCTGGGCGCCAACGCGATCCTCGGTGTCTCCCTGGCCACTGCGCACGCCGCCGCCGCCTCCGCCGGTCTGCCGCTCTACCGCTACGTCGGTGGCCCGTCCGCGCACCTGCTGCCGGTCCCGATGATGAACATCCTCAACGGTGGCTCCCACGCCGACTCCAACGTCGACGTCCAGGAGTTCATGATCGCCCCGATCGGTGCGACGTCCTTCCGTGAAGCCCTCGAGTGGGGTGCCCGCGTCTACCACAACCTCAAGAAGGTCCTCAAGAACAAGGGCCTGTCGACCGGTCTGGGCGACGAGGGTGGCTTCGCGCCGAACCTGGAGTCCAACGTCGCTGCGCTGGAGCTGATCGCCGAGGCCATCGAGGCTGCCGGCCTGAAGACGGGCGAGGACGTCGCGATGGCGCTGGACGTCGCCGCCTCCGAGTTCCACCAGAACGGCAAGTACACGTTCGAGGGCACCGAGAAGACCGCCGAAGAGATGACGGCGATCTACACCGAGTGGTGCGAGCGCTTCCCGATCGTCTCCATCGAGGACCCGCTGGACGAGGAGGACTGGGAGGGCTGGAAGACCATCACCGCCCAGCTCGGTGACAAGGTCCAGCTGGTCGGCGACGACCTGTTCGTCACCAACGTCGAGCGCCTGCAGCGTGGCATCGACGAGAAGGCCGCCAACGCCCTGCTGGTCAAGGTGAACCAGATCGGCACGCTGACCGAGACCCTCGACGCCGTCGAGCTGGCCCACCGCAACGGTTTCCACACGATGATGTCGCACCGCTCCGGTGAGACCGAGGACGTCACGATCGCCGATCTGGCCGTCGCCTGCGGGTGTGGCCAGATCAAGACCGGCGCCCCCGCCCGCACCGATCGCGTCGCGAAGTACAACCAGCTGCTCCGCATCGAGGAGGAGCTGGACGAGGCCGCCCGCTACGCCGGCCGCAGCGCCTTCCCGCGTTTCCAGGCCTGATGAACGGCCCTGATCGGCCACACTGGACGGCATGACGGATCAGGGACAGCAGCAGACGGGAGCCGGACCGGACCGAGGGAATCCCCAGGACCGGCCCGGCTCCCGCGTCTCTTCCCCCGAGCAACCGGAGGAGGGCCAGCAGCCGCGCCTGGCGCAGCCCAGCGCGGCGATCCGGATCGTGGTCTTCGTCACGGTGCTCGGGGTCCTGCTGCTTTCCGGTGCGGCCAGCCTGCAGGTCTACTTCCGCCAGCAGCGCCAGCTGGCCGAGGCGCGTGCCTCCATCACCGAGCACCAGCAGGCGATCTCGGACCTCG
This sequence comes from Propionibacteriaceae bacterium, assembly GCA_044508675.1. Lineage (GTDB taxonomy): Bacteria > Actinomycetota > Actinomycetes > Propionibacteriales > Propionibacteriaceae > Raineyella. The sequence goes on from JBIQHF010000006.1 coordinate 96,099, forward strand.
ACCGCCGGGCCAGGCAGTGGGACGACCCCGCGTACGTGGAGCAACAGGCCCGCGAGCGGTTCGGCTGGGTGATGCCGGGGGAGACCGGCTACCGGGTGATCGGCCCGGACGGCAAGCCGATCGAGGGGGCCCGGCTGGACAACACCCGGTCCGACCAGGAGATCCCGGCCGCCGATGCCTGGTGGATGAAGCTGTGGAGCAGCACCAGGACGGCCGACCGACCGTTGCCGACCGATGTCCCGGTCGGTGAGCCGTTGCCCGAGGCGAGCCCGACGCCGACCATGGGGACGTCGCCCGGTCCGTCGTCGAGCCCCACCCCCTGACCGGGACGGCGCCGGTCCGGGCGGCGCAGCGTGGGAGACTGGGCCCCATGGTCGAACCGATGAGCCCCCAGGACGAGCAGGTGATCACCGAGCAACTCGGCAGGATGCCCCGCGGGGTGGTCGGCGTGGCCTGGCGGTGCCCTTGCGGCAAGCCCGGCGTGGTCGCCACCGCCCCCCGGCTGCCTGACGGTACGCCGTTCCCGACCACCTACTACCTGACCTGCCCGCGAGCCGTCTCCGCCTGTTCGACGCTCGAGGCGTCGGGCCTGATGACCGAGATGACCGACCGGCTGGACACCGATCCGCACCTGGCCGCCGCCTACCGTCAGGCGCACGAGGCGTACCTCGCCGACCGCGAGGAGCTCGGCCACGTCGAGGAGATCGAGGGCATCAGCGCCGGTGGCATGCCCACCCGGGTCAAGTGCCTGCACGTGCTGGCCGGGCACTCGCTGGCCGCCGGACCGGGGGTCAACCCGTTCGGTGACGAGACACTGGCCGCGCTGGGGGAGTTCTGGACCCGGCCGTGCCTGGAGGACACCGCCGACCAGTGGGCCGAGGACTGATGCGGGCTGCCGGGATCGACTGTGGCACCAACTCGCTGCGATTGCTGTTGGTTGAGTCCGATGGCCCGGACGCGCCGGTCCGTGAGCTCAGCCGTCAGTTGCGGATCGTACGCCTGGGGGAGGGGGTCGACGCGACCGGCGCGTTCTCCGCTGCGGCCCTGGAGCGGGCATTCGCCGTGCTCGACGAGTACGCCCGGCTGATCCACGAGGCCGGCGTCGAGCCGGCACGCATCCGCATGGTCGCGACGTCGGCGGCCCGGGACGTGCGCAACCGCGACGCCTTCAGTGCAGGCGTCCGGGACCGCCTCGGTGTCGAGCCGCAGGTCATCCCGGGTGCCGAGGAGGCCGAGTTGTCCTTCGCCGGGGCACTGGCCGGGCTGCACGCCGCGGGCGTGTCGGTCGACGGGCCGGTACTGGTCACCGACGTCGGCGGCGGGTCCACCGAGTTCGCCGTCGGCGACCCGGACGGCACGCTGCGCCAGGCCACGTCACTGGACATCGGATCGGTGCGCCTGCGCGAGCGGTCCATGCCGGGCGACCCGCCGGAGCCGGCGCAGTTGCGCGCCACTCGCGACATCATCGACACGGCCCTGGACGACAGCGGGATCGACTTCGGTGCGGTGCGTGAGTGGGTCGGTGTCGCGGGGACGGTGACGTCGGTGCTGGCCGCGCACCTGGAGTTGCCGGCCTACGACCGGGAGGCGGTGCACGGCGCCCGGATGTCCCTGCCGGCGGTGCAGGAGATCGCCGACCGGTTCTGTGCCCGGACGGTCGAGGAGCTCAGCCTGATCCCGTCACTGCACCCGCTGCGGGCCCAGGTCATCTCCGCCGGGGCGGTCATCCTGGAGCGGATCTCGCGCCGGCTCGACGTTCCGGGCCTGCTGGCCTCCGAGACCGACATCCTGGACGGTGTCGCCGCCCGCGCGCTGGCCGGCGGCATGCAGGTGTCCGGCTGAGCGGCGGGGGAGCGTACGATCCGGAGACGGCCCTCGTAGCCCAATGGCAGAGGCAGGCGGCTTAAACCCGCTTCAGTATGGGTTCGAATCCCATCGGGGGCACCGAGGTGGCGAGGTCCGCACCTTGCCCCATCGTGGAGTGGCTCCCAGCCGCCAGGGGCTCAGGGTCGTGCCGGATCGGCAGAAGTCTCCGGCGGCCTCTCCGGTGCCGCCTCCTCTACCTTCCGCGACCGGAACCGCTGCTGGGCCCCTTGCTTGGTCAGGCCGTACACCGCACCGATCTTCGACCAGGAGACACCCTCGGCGCGTGCCTCGAGCACGGCCGCCTCCTCGAGTGCCTCGGTCGATGCCCGGACGGCACGGGCCGCGGCCAGCAACTCCTTGCCTCCGGTGGCCCGATCGAAATCGCTGAGGGCAGCGTCGAGGTCCCGACGGCTGTCGTCCAGTCGGCTGACCTTGCTCATGGCCTCATCCTACGACACGCGGCAACAGGAAGTTGACGACCACGTCAATCCGTGGTTGACTCTTCGTCAATCAGTAGTTGACGATCGAGGAGGTGCGGAGATGGCGAAGAATAAGTCGAAGAAGAAGGACGACAAGAAGAACAAGAAGTCCAAGAAGTCGAAGAAGAAGTAGAACGTTCTTCCACCCGCCCGGGGGCTTGCCGGGAGTCATTTGCGATGGGCGCCACGGCAACTGCTGCGGCGCCCATCAATGTCTGCGGGACGCTGCCCGGTTCCCCGGCCGGCCGGCACCTGACAGGATCGGGCCATGGCAGACGAGGAACCCGGCCGGCCCACCCGTGCCGTACGCCGTGCCCGGGGCGCCGTTGCCGCGCTGTTCTTCACCAACGGGGCCGTCTTCGCCAACCTCGTCCCCCGCTACCCGCAGATCAAGGCCGCACTGGACCTGGACAATGCGACGTACGGCCTGGCGGTCGCAGCCTTTCCCGCCGGGGCGATCGTCGCCGGGCTCGGCGCCGCGCCGCTGATCCGCCGCTTCGGGTCCGCCACAGTCGCTGCGACCGGGATGATCCTCACCGCCCTCGGCGTGCTCGTCGCCGGCACCGCCCCCACGGTCCTTGTCTTCGCCGCCGGACTGTTCGTGGGCGGTGCGATGGACGCGATCACCGATGTCGCCCAGAACGCCCACGGGCTGCGGGTGCAGCGCGGCTACGGGCGCTCGATCATCAACTCCTTCCACGCCGTCTGGTCCATCGGCGCGGTCGTTGGCGGGGCCATGGCCGGCGGTGCGATCGCCCTGGGCCTTCCCCTGGCGGTGCACCTGGGCCTGTCGGCCGCCCTGTTCTCGGTGGTCAGCCTGGTTGCCCTGCGCTTCTGCCTGCGCGGTCCGGACCGCGACGCCGCGCCGGCGCCCGGCCTCGACACCGTACGGCCCAGCGAGGCGGCCGGCGGATCGGAGCGGCGGCCGCACCACTCACCGGTGCCTCCGCGGGTCGTGCTGGTCCTCGTCGCCCTGGTCCTGATCGCCATCGCGGACACCCTGGTGGAGGACGTCGGCGGGACCTGGGCCACGCTCTACCTGTCCGAAGGGCTGGGGGCGCCGGCGACGATCGCGGTCAGTGGCTACGTCGCACTGGTCGGCGCGCAGTTCATCGGCCGGGTGTTCGGTGACCGGTTCGTCGACCGGTTCGGGCAGCGGGCCGTCGCCCGGGCAGGCGGCCTGCTCGTCACCGTGGGGATGGGGCTGGCGCTGGCCTTCCCCAGCGTCCCGGGCACGATCCTCGGGTTCGCCGCGGCCGGTTTCGGGGTGGCGACGCTGATCCCGGGAGTGATGCACCAGGCCGATGAACTGCCCGGGCTGAACCACGGGACCGGTCTGACCATCGTGTCCTGGCTGATGCGGCTGGGGTTCCTGCTGTCCCCGCCGGTCGTCGGCCTGGTCGCCGACGCCACGTCGTTGCGCGCCGGCCTGCTCGTGGTCCCGCTCGCCGGCCTCGTGGTGGTTCTGCTGGCCGGGGTGCTCCAGGGACGTACGCTGCCGGCCGCACCAGCCGGACGGGACGGCAGGTGACCACCCGCTCAGCCACCCAGCCGCTCAGCCGGCCGCCGACGTACGAGGTAGGCGTCGTCCGAGCCGGATCAGCACCACCCCCACCGCCACGAACCAGGCCCACAGCAGGACCCCGTACACCCAGTAGAACTGCGGCACCGCATACCGCAGCAGTTCACCCAGCACACCGAACACCCCGGTGACCACCCCCAACCAACCGACCGCTCGCCACCCGGCGTTGCGGACCATCGCGATCGAGATGAGCAGGATGCCGAGGGTGGCCATCACGCCGGGGATGGTCGGGGTGTTGTTCTCGGCGATGATGGTCTCCGCGGCGATCGCGTATGCCGCGCGGTCGGCCGGGGCGGCGGCCCGGTACTGCTCGCTCAGGTAGACCAGGGCCAACGCGCCCCGGCTCGAGGTGGGGATCGCCAGCAGCAGGGCGTACGACACCCCGCCCACCAGCGCCCCGAGCAGCGCCAGGGTGCGGGCCGTCGGGGCCAGCGCGATGAACAGCGCCACGAAGACGATGACGGCCAGGACGCCGGGCGCGATCCACAACACCTGCTCGGCGACGTACACCGAGGTGTGGGCGGCGATGAACTCCAGCGTCTCGACCCCGCCGTTCACCGGTGGTGGGGCGGCGAAGTCCAGCGCGAGCGCGACCAGCAGGAGCGCGACGAACAGGAGCGAGCCGATGCCGGCGACAGTGAACAATCCGGCCCAGGGCCGCAGTGCCGTCCCGGCTGGGGCAGGCTCGGCCGGCGGAGCGGCGCTCGGTGGAACGAGGGACGGTGGCATGGCGGTCTCCCTCCGCTGGGTGGTCACCATGCTCGGCGCGGCGACGGCAGTCCGTCAACAGTGCTGCCGGTGATCCACGGCACTCGTCGATCCACGGCACGGTCCGCAGGACGTCACTGCGACGATCGACCACATCGGGGGTCCACCGGATTTGTCCCCGGTCCCGTACGGCACGAACTTGGCCGTGGGCCGGTGGCCCGTACGATGGGCAATGCAACCCTTGAATCGTAAGGAATCCACGCGCATGCGCTCCCACAATCCTGTGCTCAATCGCTCGGCCGCGTTCAGCCCGCAGGCCGCATACCAGACCAGCCAGGCCCCGTACTACCAGGGCCAGGGCTACGACCCGTACGCCGCCCCCCAGCCCACCGACCGGATGACGATGGATGACGTCGTCACCAAGACCGCGCTGACCCTCGGCGTCGTCGTGCTCGCCGCGGCCGCCTCCTGGCTCCTCGTCCCGGCAGCGCTCACCGGCGTCGCCTGGATCGGTGCCGCGATCGCCGCCCTGGTCGTCTCGTTCATGGTGGTCAGCCGTCGCACCCGGACCGCCCGCCCCGGCATGGTCATGCTCTACGCCGCGCTCGAGGGCGTCTTCATCGGCGTCCTCTCCCGCTTCCTGGAGCAGCTGTACCCCGGCATCGTGGTCCAGGCGATCGTCGCGACCTTCGTGGTCGCCGGCCTGGTCCTGGCCAGCTACAAGGTCTTCAACCTGAACCGCTACGCGAACAAGATCGCGCGCGGCGTGCTGATCGCGACCGTGGCCCTGGGCGTGGTCTACCTGGTCAACTTCGTGCTGTCGCTGGCCGGTATCCGTACCGGCATCATCGGCTTCGGCCCGCAGGCCGGCCTGCTGGCCTTCGGGGTGACCGCGGTCGCCATCGTGCTGGCCACCCTCAACCTGCTGGTCGACTTCGCCCAGATCGAGGACGGTGTCCGCAACGGCGCCCCGGCCAACCAGTCCTGGGTGGCGGCCTTCGGCCTGACCGTCACGATGGTCTGGCTCTACACCGAGCTGCTGCGCCTGCTGTCGTACTTCCGACAGAACTGACCGAGGCCTGCCCGCAGGCAGGCCCGACGAACATCCGGCCCCGTCCCACCATCGCGTGGGGCGGGGCCGTATTCTGTCCTGCAACCGGGCGATTCGGGTGAGAGGTGGGAGGCGCTGATGAAGTTCAACGAGGATGCCCGCCTCGACCCGTCCCGGTCGTCCTCCGGCGGGGGGTCCGGCGGCAGGATGGCAGTCGGCGGGGTCAGCGGTCTGGTCCTGATCCTGGTGGCGCTGTTCTTCGGTATCGATCCGGGGGGCCTGCTGGCGACCCAGCCGGCCGACACCGGTGCCGGCACCCAGGACACGCTGCAGGAGTGCACCACCGTCCGGGACATGGAGACCACACCCGAGTGCCGCTTCGTCGCCTACCAGAACTCGATCGACACCTACTGGGGTGCCGCGCTCCAGGGCTACCGCCCCGCGCAGTTCCGCCTGTTCACCGGCCAGCAGCAGATCGGGACCGGCTGCGGGACCGCCTCCTCGGCGATCGGGCCGTTCTACTGCCCGGCGGACCAGACCGTGTACGTCGACGAGTCGTTCTTCACCACCTTGCAGCAGCAGTTCGGTGCCACACCGACCCTGGCGGTCGAGGCGTATGTGATGGGCCACGAGTACGGCCACCACGTCCAGAACCAGATCGGTGTCCTGGGCCGGTCCCAGGGCGCCACCGGCCCGAGCTCCGACGCGGTCCGCTCGGAACTGCAGGCCGACTGCTTCGCCGGTGTCTGGTTCGCGAACGCCTCCGACGACCCGAACGGGCCGATCGCCGAAATCAGCCAGCAGGACATCCTCGAGGCCCGGGCCGCGGCCCAGGCAATCGGGGACGACCACATCCAGCAGAACACCACCGGCCGGGTCGATCGCGAGTCGTGGACCCACGGCTCCTCCGAGCAGCGGGAGAAGTGGCTGCTGCAGGGCTACACCACCGGGGACCCGAACACCTGCGACACCTGGTCTGCCCGGGATCTCGGCTGAATCGAACCGATTGACTTGATCAAGTACCTGGGGTCCAAGCGCACCCTCGTGCCCGTGCTCGGCCGCCTCGCCCGGGCGGCGCAGGCCACGACGGCGCTGGACCTGTTCACCGGCACCACGCGGGTGGCGCAGGAGTTCTGCCGGCAGGGGGCGTACGTCACCGCCGTCGACACCGCCGCGTACGCCGAGGTCTTCGCCCGTACGTACGTCGAATTGGACGCCGACACGGTGGACGTGTCCGCGGTGCAACAGGCGGTCGCCGAGCTCAACTCACTGCCCGGGACCGACGGTTACGTCACCGAGACGTTCTGTCACCGATCCCGGTACTTCCAGCCCCACAACGGCCGCCGGATCGACGCGATCCGCGACGCGATCGACAGGGACTGGGCCGGTACCTGGCTGTGGCCGGTGCTGATGACCAGCCTGCTCGAGGCCGCCGATGTGGTGGACTCCACCGTCGGGCTGCAGATGGCCTACCTGAAGAACTGGTCGCCGCGCTCCCACCGGGACCTGGAGCTGCGGGTGCCGGCGTTCGTCGCCGGCACCGGACGGGCGGTACGCGGCGATGCCCTGCAGGTGGTGGCGGACCTGCCGCCGGTCGACCTGGCCTATCTGGACCCGCCGTACAACCAGCACCGCTACTTCACGAACTACCACGTCTGGGAGACGCTGGTCCGCTGGGACGCCCCCGAGACGTACGGGGTGGCCTGCAAGCGGATCGACTGCCGGGATGACGACACCAAGAGCCCGTTCAACGGACGCCGGACCATGCCCGACGCGCTCGCCTCGGTGGTCGAGGGCGTCCGGGCCGACGTGGTCGCCGTGTCGATCAACGAGGAGTCCTTCATCAGCCGCCCGGAGGTGGAGGAGATGTGCCGGGCCCGCGGCGGCGCCGTCGAGGTGCTCGCCTTCGACGCGCGGCGGTACATCGGCTCGGTGATCGGCGTGTACAACGGCAAGGGCCGCAAGGTCGGCACACCGGGGGCGCGGTCGACGACCGAGTTCATCGTCCTGGCCGGGGACCCCGACCGGGTGGCGGCGATGGTGGCGGCGGCGAACGAGGCCGATCCGGCGCCGGTCGAATCGGTCCCCTGACCGGTCGGCGGACCCGCGGCACGCCTCGACGGCCGGCCATCAGAGGGCCGCGATGATGTCCTGGACCCGTTCCTTCGCATCGCCGAAGAGCATTTCGGTGTTGTCGCGGAAGAACAGCGGGTTCTGCACGCCGGCATAGCCCGGGTTCATCGAGCGCTTGAACACCACGACCCGGTCGGCGTTCCAGACCTGCAGCACCGGCATGCCCGCGATCGGGGAGTCCGGCTCCTCCAGGGCCGCCGGGTTGACGGTGTCGTTGGCGCCGATCACCAGCACCACCGAGGTGTCGGCGAAGTCGTCGTTGATCTCGTCCATCTCCAGCACGATGTCGTACGGCACCTTGGCCTCGGCCAGGAGGACGTTCATGTGACCCGGCAGTCGGCCGGCGACGGGGTGGACACCGAAGCGTACGTCCACCCCGCGGTCCCGCAGCTTCTGGGTCAGGTCTGCCACCGCGTACTGGGCCTGCGCCACCGCCATGCCGTAGCCGGGGGTGATCACCACCGACGTCGCGGCGGCGAGCTGGCCGGCGACCTCGGCGGCGGTGGTCTCGTGGTAGTCGCCGTACTCGTGGGCCACGGTGCTGCCGGTGCTGGTGCCCTCGCCGAAGCCACCCAGGATCACCGAGATGAACGAGCGGTTCATCGCCTTGCACATCAGGTAGGACAGGATCGCACCGGAGGACCCGACGAGCGCGCCGGTGACGATCAGCAGGTCGTTGCCGAGCATGAACCCGGCCGCGGCCGCCGCCCAGCCGGAGTACGAGTTCAGCATCGACACGACGACGGGCATGTCGCCACCGCCGATCGAGGAGACCATGTGCCACCCGAGCAGCAGCCCCAGACCGGTGATCACCAGCAGCGGCAGCAGGCCGGGCGCGACGACGAACCACACGGCCACCGCCACGGACAGCCCCAGCATCGTCAGGTTGATCCAGTTGCGCCCGGGGATCATCAATGGCTTGGACTTGACCCGTCCGCTCAGCTTGCCGTAGGCGATCAGCGATCCGGCGAGGGTGTAGGCGCCGATCAGGACTCCGACGGACACCTCGATCAGGTGGACGGCGCTCCGGTCGGTACCGACGTCGAGGAAGGAGCTGAACCCGACCAGCACCGCGGCCAGGCCGACGAACGAGTGCAGCAGGGCGATCAGCTGCGGCATGCCGGTCATCTGGACCGTACGGGCCCGCCAGATGCCGATCATCGCACCGATCAGCATGGCCGAGCCGATCAACAGGAGGGTGGCCAGCGCCCCGCGCGGTGCGGTGAGCACCGCCTGGGCGATGACGCCGCCGAGGGCGATGAACATGCCGAGCATGCCGAAGTTGTTGCCCATCCGGGCGGTCTCGTGTCGGGAGAGCCCGGCCAGGGCGAGGATGAACAGCACGGCCGCGACGATGTACCCGGCCTGTACCAGGGAGTCGAGGGTCATCGGCTCAGCCCTTCCGGAACATGGCGAGCATCCGGTTGGTCACCAGGAAGCCACCGAAGACGTTGATGGAGGCGACCAGGATGGCGACCCAGGAGATGATCGTGACCGCGAGGTTCGTGCTGCCCACCTGCAGCAGGGCGCCGGCCATGATGATGCCGGAGATGGCGTTCGTCTCGGACATCAGGGGGGTGTGCAGGGCGTGGGAGACGTTGTTGATCACGTAGAAGCCGACGAAGATCGCCAGCATCAGCACCATCCAGTGCCCCAGCAGCGTCGGCGGCGAGAATCCGCCGATCAGCAGGAACAGCACCAGTCCCAGTCCGGCAAGGACGCGGGCGCGGCTGCGCCGACGCCGGGCGACGACCTCCGGTGGCTCGGCCGGTCCACTGGGCTCCAGCGCGGCGGTCCGCTCTGCCGGGGCGACCGGTGCGGCCGATACCTGGACCGGCGGGGGCGGCCAGGTGACGGTGCCCCGGCGGGTGACGGTCATCGAACGGATCACCTCGTCGTCGAAGTCGATGACGAATGCGCCGTCCTTGCCCGGGGTGGTGAGCTTGAGCAGGTTCACCAGGTTGGTGCCGAACAGCTGGGAGGCCTGCCGCGGCTGGCGACCGGTCAGGTCGGTGTAGCCGATGATCGTGACGCCGTTGTCGCTGACGACCACCTCGTCGGGCCGGGTCAGCTCGGTGTTGCCGCCGGTGGACGCCGCCAGGTCCACGATCACGCTGCCGGGGCGCATGTCGGCGATCATCTCGGCGGTCAACAGGATCGGTGCTGGCCGGCCGCGGACCTGGGCGGTGGTGATCACGATGTCGGCGCGGCGGGACTCCTCGGCGTATATCCGTGCGGCGAGCTCGGCCTGGTCCGCGGTCATCTCCTTGGCGTAGCCGTCGGTCGAAGCCTCCTGGTCGGTCGCCCCGACCTCGACGAACTCCGCGCCCATCGACTCGATCTGCTCCCCGACCTCCGGGCGTACGTCGAACGCCCGCACCCGCGCTCCCATCGAGCCGGCCGCTCCGATCGCGGCCAGGCCGGCCACGCCGGCGCCGGCGACGAACACGTTCGCGGGATCCACCTTGCCGGCCGCGGTGACCAGGCCGGCGAACTGCCCGCCGTACGCCCCGGCCGCCTCGATCACCGCGCGGTAGCCCGCGATGTTGCCCATGGAGGACAGGACGTCCATCGACTGGGCCCGGGAGATCCGCGGGACCGCATCCAGGGACAGGGCGCTGATGCCGGCGGCGGCGTACGTCTCGGCCACCTCGGGGTGGACCGCGGGGGAGAGCATCGACACCAGGACCGCACCAGGGCGCATCAGGGCGAGCTGCTCGGCGCTGGGCGGGTTCACGCTCAGCACCACGTCGGCACTCCACACCTGCCGGGCGTCCCCGATCCTGACCCCGGCTGCCCGGTACGCCGCATCCGGGTAGTCCGCGAGGACTCCGGCGCCCTGCTCCACCACCACGTCGTAGCCGAGTGCGACCAGCTGGGGAACCGTGGTCGGTGTGGCCGCGACCCGGGTCTCGGGTGCGGACTCCTTCGGCACGCCTATCAGCACGATGCGCTCCCCTCGTTCGGCGACAACAACCTTTCGACTACACAGCGTAGTGGGTTGGGTGGTCGGAGAACCAGCGGGCTGGTCGCAGTCGGTGTCCCGGCGTCCACCTCGGGTGACGGGGGGCGGACCGCACCTATCGTGGGTCCATGGGAAAGCTCGGAAACATTCGCCGTCCCGAGGACGTCAACTCTGCCCTCGTCGCGGCCAGTTCGATCCTCGCCGGCTACATCAGCGCTCGCGAGTCCGGTGTCCGTCCGGTCGGCACGCTGCCGCTGGTCGCCGGCGGCCTGTGGGCCGGCCGCACCTGGCTCGCCAAGGGCGGGCCGCTGACCGCCGCCGCACTGGGGGCCCTGTACGTGGGTGCCTTCGGCGCCTCCCACCCGCTGGCGAAGAAGATCGGTGCCTGGCCCAGCGTTGCCGTGGCGACCGGCGCGGTCGCGCTGGCCTCCTGGCTGGCGGTTGATCGGCGCTAGGCCTCGCAGCGCACTCCGGTGGAGTGGATCGGGCAGTAGCCGCCCGGGTTCCTGATCAAGTACTGCTGGTGGTACTCCTCGGCGTACCAGAAGACCGGCTCGCCGGTCGCCTCGTCGATTCGGCTGATCTCGGTGGTCATCGCCCCGTAGCCCGCTTTGGCGTACGCGTCGGCGTACGTGGCCAGAAGTCGGCGGGCCACATCTTCCTGCCCCGGCGTGGTGGGGAACAGCGCCGAGCGGTACTGGGTGCCCACGTCGTTGCCCTGCCGGTACCCCTGGGTCGGGTCGTGGGCCTCGAAGAACTGCCGGACCAGTGACTCGTACGTCACCTGCTGGGGGTCGTAGCAGACCCGTACGGTCTCGGCATGACCGGTGCGGCCCGTGCACACCTCGTCGTACGTCGGGTTGGGCGTGTAGCCGCCCTGGTAGCCGACGGCCGTGTTGGTGACACCCGCGGTGTTCCAGAACATCTTCTCCTCGCCCCAGAAGCAGCCCAGGGCGAAGTAGGCGACGTCCGAGCCGACCGGGGTCGCATCAGAGCGGATGCCGAAGACCAGGTGCAGGGGTGCTGGGGTGGGCAGGACCCGCTGCGACCGCCCGGGGAGGGCCCGGTCGGGGGTCACCATCGTGGGCGTGAGGCGCTGGAAGAACGACATGCACCGAGCGTACGTCCGGGCCCGGTCCCGGACCAGAGCGGGCAGACCCCGTGACCGACCCGCGGTCGAGGTGGCGCTTCACCGGGCGTGGGTCAGGTCCCAGTCGATCGGTTCGGCACCCTGGGCCACCAGGGCCGCATTGGCACGGCTGAACGGGTGCGACCCGAAGAAGCCGCTGCGGGCACTGAGGGGCGAGGGGTGCGCGCTCTCGATCACCGGGACCGGGGCGAGCATCGGGGCGAGGTTGCGGGCGTCGCGGCCCCACAGCAGCGCCACCAAGGGACCGCCGCGCTGGGCGAGGGCGCGGATCGCCACCTCGGTGACCTCCTCCCAGCCCTTCCCGCGGTGCGAGCCCGGTTTGCCGGGCTGGACGGTCAGGCAGCGGTTCAGCAGCAGCACGCCCTGCTCGAACCAGCCGGTCAGGTCACCGTTGGGTGCCGGGGGGATGCCGAGGTCGGACTGCAGCTCGGCGTAGATGTTGCGCAGGCTGGCCGGCAGCGGGGTCACCTCGGGGGCCACGGAGAAGCTCAGCCCGACCGGGTGGCCCGGCGTCGGGTACGGATCCTGGCCCACCACCAGCACCCGGACGTCCGCCATCGGCCGGGTGAAGGCCCGCAGCACCTTGTCTCCGGCCGGGAGGTAATCGCGGCCGGCGGCGATCTCGGCCCGCAGGAAGTCGCCCATCCGGGCCACCACGGGGGCGACCGGCTCGAGCGCCTCGGCCCAGTCCGGGGCGATCAGTTCTTGCAGGGGGTAGCGGGTCATGCCGTGGCCTCCTCGGGCTCGCCCCGGCGGGTGCGGGGCATCCGTACGGACGCCAGCGCAGCCAGGGCCATCAATAGGGTTCCGGTCAGGAAGGCGCCGGAGATGCTCAACTGGTCGGCGAGGGCGCCGGCCACCAACGGGCCGAGGATCTGCCCGGCGTCCCCGGCCATGGAGAAGGCCGCCACCGGGTTGCCGGACCGGGGCCCGGCGACGTCGCCGACGGTGGCGGCCGGGGCGGTGCCCATCAGTGAGACCCCGAGGGCGTTGCCGGACAGGGCGACGATCAGGACCCAGATGTTCGGGGAGAAGGCGACGCCGACCATCGCCACCGCGCAGATCAGGCTGCCGGCGATCATCGCCGGGCGCCGCCCGACCCGGTCGACGAACCGGCCGGCCGGCTGGATGGCCACGGTCTGCACCACCGAGGCGATCGCCATCGCCGCCCCGGTCCAGACCGGGGTGCGGTGCAACACCTCCACCACCAGGACCGGCAGTAGGGAGGACCGGATGCCCATCGAGCTCCAGCCGTTGGCGAAGTTGCAGGCCAGCGCCGCCTGGTAGCGGACATCGGCCAGCACCTGGCGGAACGGCCGATGGGGGGTGGCCTCGGCCGGGTTCCCGTTGGGGTCGCCAGCGGCCGTACGGCCATGGCCGCGCAGCATGACCAGCCCGACCAGGGCGGCGGCCACCAGCGTGACGGCGTAGAAGAAGAAGGGTGCCCGGATGGAGATGGCCGCGAGCAGCCCGCCGACCGCCGGACCGGCCATGTTGCCGATCAGGAACCCGGTCTGGAAGGTGCCGGTGGCCCGGCCACGCTGCTGCGGCACGGTCGAGTGGATCAGCAGCGTCATCGCCGAGACGCTGAACATGGACGAGCCGATCCCGCCGGCGGCCCGGAACAGCAGCAGCTGTTCGTACGACTGGGCCAGGCCCATCGCGGCACTGGAGGCCGCCACGATCAGCACCCCGGTGACCAGGATCGTACGCTCCCCGGCGCGGTCGATCATCCGCCCGGTGAACGGGCTGGTGGCCAGCCGCATCAGGGCGAAGGAGGAGACCACCAGACCGGTCTCCAGCTGGCCGACGTCGAACGATCGGGCGAAGACCGGCAGTACTGGCACGACCACGCCGAACCCGACCGCCACGAAGAAGGCGATCACGCCCAGCACGTAGACCGCAGTGGGCAGCCTGTCCGCGGACCGGCCGCCTCCGGGCAGGGGGAGTGGGCTCACCACTCGCACTCTAGTGGGTCGCCCCGAGGGGGGTCGGGACGGCGCCGCGCGGCAGACCGGCCCGGTCCGGTGCTGCGCTAGTATGAACCGGGTTCGCCGGCCGATCGAGATGGGGTCATGGAGATGGAACCGGACGCTGGGCAAGCAGAAGAGAAGCTGGACCGACTGGCTCCCGCGGCGGGGTCGGTCCCGGTCGGCATCAGGATCGCTGCCGCCTGGATCTGGCGCCTGCTGCTGATCGGCGTCGCCATCGTGGCCATCGGCTACGTGATGCAGTACTTCTCCGGCCTCACCATCCCCTTGGCGGTGGCGGTGCTGCTCGCCGCCCTCCTGACCCCGCCGAAGGCCTGGCTGGTCCGCCGCGGCATGCCGAAGGCGCTGGCGAGCGCCCTTACCCTGGTGGTCGGGCTGCTGCTGGTGCTGGGAGTCTTCACCGCCATCATCGCCCAGATCGTTTCCCAGGGCCCGACCCTGGCCTCCTCCACCCAAGCCGGTGTGCTCCAACTGATCGACTGGCTCAGCGAGGGCCCGTTCCAGCTGGCCCCCGAGCAGGTCCAGACGGGCTGGAACGACGTCACCCGCCAGATCCCCCAGAAGCTGCAGGACTGGTCCGGCCAGATCGCCGGCGTGGCCGCGGGGCTGGGATCGTCGGTCGTCGCGTTCTTCGCCGGTACGTTCACCGCGCTGTTCGCCCTGTTCTTCTTCCTCTACAACGGTCGGGTGCTGTGGTCGGCCACCCTACGGGTCGTGCCGGCCCGGGCCCGTGCGGCGATCGACCGGGGTGTGACCATCGGCTGGAAGTCCCTGATGGACTACGTGCGTACGATTATCGTCGTCGCCGCCGTTGATGCGCTCGGGGTCCTGATCGGTGCCCTCGTCCTGCAGATCCCATTGGCAGGGGCGATCGCCGCCCTGACCTTCGTCGGTGCATTCGTCCCGATCGTGGGTGCGTTCGTGGCGGGAGCGATCGGCGTGCTGATCGCCCTGGTCGCCAAGGGCTGGGTGGCCGCCCTGATCCTGCTCGGCGTCGTGGTGCTGGTCCAGCAGATCGAGGGGAACGTGCTGCAGCCGTTCCTGATGGGCAAGGCCGTCTCGCTGCACCCCTTGGCCATCCTGCTCGGCATCAGCCTCGGCGTCACGCTCGGCGGCATCGCCGGGGCGGTGGTCGCGGTGCCGATCCTGGCCTTCTTGAAGTCGTCCATCGAGTCCCTCACGCGCCGCGAGTGGCTGGCGCTGGCCCCCGCCCCTGACCTGCACATGAGCCGAGACGACATCGTGGCCAGCAATACGATGGGCGGCGGGACCGCCGCCACCCTGGCGCTGCAGCTGGACCGGACGAACCGCACCACCGCTGACGTGCTGGTCCTGCGTGTCTCGCCGGTCCCCACCGAGGACCCCGATGACGGGGGCGATCCGGATCGTGGCGGGTCGCGACGAGGCGATTCGCCGGACCCTGACTGACCCCCCAAATGCCGGGGCCGGGGTGGGGATCGGACCGGGCCGCTCCTATCGTTGAGCTATGGACACGCCTGACCTGAGTCGGATTCTTGCCGACCTCGCTGCCGGCCGGATCGATGCCGCGGAGGCCGGCCGCCTGATCGAGGAGTTGCAGGGTCGTACGCCACCCGAGCCGGACTCGGTGGGGGACGCGACCGCTGCGCAGGGGGAGGCGACAGCGGGGTCCCAGGAGCCGTCAGCCGACCAGACCTCCGACGACCGACCCCATGACGAGCAACACCCGACCGGCCCCTCCAGTTCGGAGACCTGGTCGCAGACCTCCGGTGCCGCCCAGGCCGCCGGGGACGTGCTGCGCGACGTCTTCCGCAGCGCACGCCAGGCCGCCACGAAGGCCGCCGATGCCGCGGCCGGCTATGCGCGCGAGCGTGAGACCCACGGGACCGAGCAGCAACCCCACGGCGGTGGCGCCGCCACCGGCCGGGCGGCCGGCAGCGCCGAGCGGGTCAGCGTCCGGGTGACCGGGCGGCGGGTCCGCATCGTGGTCGACTCCTCGGTCAACAGCTGCCACGTCACCGGCGAACACGTCCTGCGCCGCAACGGCGACCTGATCGAGGTCAGCGCCGAGGGTGACTTCCGTCCGCACCTGAGCGGGATCAAGCTGCCGAACCCCCTGAACTTCGAGGGTCTGCGCCGGGGCCGCGGCAACGAACTCCTGATCCGGATGAACCCGTCGCTGGCCCTCGACGTCGAGGTGACGGCCGGTAGCCTGCAGGTGTCCAACGTGGCGCACCTGGGCCGGGTCCGGGTGACCGGCGGTGGCGCCTCGATCATCGGCTTCGAGGAGGTCGAGGACGCGCTGTTGCAGGCAGCGATCGTGCAGATGGCTGGCCGGGTCCAGACCGGCCGCTCCCGGATCCGGGTCGAGTCCGGCCAACTGTCCCTGAAGCTGGACGACGACTCCAACGTGACCGTGGTCGCAGCGTCGCACATCGGGCGCGTCACCTGGTCGGGACGGCACACCGGGGCCGGGGACCAGGTGGTGATGGGCAACGGGTCGGCGCGACTCGACGTGACCGCGGTGATGGGCCACGCCGGGGTCCAGGTCGGCACCCCGGTGGGGGAGTCGTCGACGAACTGACCGCCGCCGGGAGGCGGGACGGCAAGGAAGAATTGCGCGACTGAAGAACGGCCGGGTCCCTGGGGACCCGGCCGTTGACTGGTTCGGGGGTTGGTCGCCCCCTCCTCAGGTGTCAGTGCGCACTGATGTCGAGCACGGAAACGCTGATCGTGGCGCCGGTGGGGGCCTCGTACGACACGGTGTCGCCGACCCGGGCCCCGAGCACGGCCTGGCCGAGCGGCGACTGCGGGCTGTACACCTCGATATCAGCCAGGGAGTCATCGAGTTGGGCGTTCTCCCGCGAGCCGAGGAAGAACGCCTCGGTGTCGTCCTTGTCGCCGTCCCAAGCGATGGTGACCACGGTCCCGACAGCCACGACATCGGTGTCGGCCGGGGCCTCGCCGACCTCGGCGACGCGCAGGGTGTGCTCGATCACCGTGATCTTCGCCTCCTGTTGCCCCTGCTCCTCGCGGGCCGCATGGTAGCCGGCGTTCTCGGAGAGGTCACCCTCATCGCGGGCCTGGGCGATCTTCTTCGAGATCGCGTCGCGATTGGCCTTGAGGGCCTCCAGCTCCTGAGCGAGCTTGTCATAGGCCGCCCGGGTCAGGAAGACGGTGTCGGTAACGTTCTCTGCCATTGACGCAGTCTAGCCCACCACTCAAGCCTCGCCCTCTGGGCGAGGTACACCGCGCGTTCCCGTCAGTTGACCAGCCGGCAGCCCTCCACGTACACCGCGTCGGCCGGCCGGACGGTGCGCAGTGACCCGTCGACGGTGACCTGCTCCTGGTCCGAGGGCGGGATGGTCAGGTCGAGCTGGCCGATGTGCTCGAAATTCTGGGCCTGGGCGCGAACGGTGCAGACCGCCTCGCGGCTGGGATCGGGCCGGACGACCAACAGGGTGAAGCCGGCGCGCTGGTCGTCGATCACCCAGTGTGCGGTCAACGTCGCCTCGACCGGGGGGCGCTGCGAGTTGCGCACGGCCGTCTGCAGGTACCAGCCCAGCGCGAGGACGACGACCACCGCGATGATGGCGCGGACCACCGGTCCGCGCGCGTTCACCGGGGGGTACCGCCGAGCGATCCGGTCGATGTCGGTGGGGTCGTCGCTGAGAGCCTGGGTCCGGGTGCGTGCCACGGCTCCATTGTGCCCCGCCGTTCGGGGCGTTCGGGTGGACGAGGCACCCGCGGACGAGACGCGCCCCGGGGGCGATGAGGCGGGATGTGGCAGGATTCACAGCGTGTCGCAAGCAGAATGGGGAGTGTCGATGAACGGACCGCTCGAGCCCCGGGAGGACCATCCGAGCACCGGAGGGTGGGCCCCGGCCCGGCGGGTGGACGCCTGGGGTCAGAGGCTGCGGCTGATGCACGTGCATGCCCATCCCGACGACGAGTCGAGCAAGGGCGCGGCCACCACCGCCAAGTACGAGGCCGAAGGTGTCGACGTCGTCGTGGTGACCTGCACCGGCGGGGAGCTGGGCAGCGTGCTGAACCCGGCCATGGACCGCCCCGAGGTCCGGGACAACCTTGCCGAGGTCCGCCGCCAGGAGATGGACGCGGCGCGCGACATCCTGGGCATCGACCAGATCTGGCTCGGCTTCCACGACTCCGGACTGCCCGAGGGGGATCCGCTGCCGCCGTTGCCGGAGGGATCGTTCGCGGCCCTCGATCCGGCCGAGGCCGCCGCCCCATTGGTGCAGATCATCCGGCGGCTGCGCCCGCACGTGATCACCACCTACGACGAGAACGGCGGCTACCCCCACCCCGACCACATCCAGACCCACCGGGTGACCATGGAGGCGGTCCGCCAGGCGGCCGATGCGGAGCTGCACCCCGAGTACGGTGCCGCCTGGCAGGTGCCGAAGGTCTATTACCAGATGACCCTCACCGCCGGCCGGTGGAAGGGGCTCAGCGATGCGATGCTCGCCAGGGGACTGGAGAGCCCGTTCGAGGAGCGACTGCAGCACCGCCCGGTGGACGATGCCTACCAGGCGCGGATCACCACCCGGGTGCCGTGCGCCGACTACTTCGAGATCCGCAACCGCGCGTTGCTCGCCCACGCCACCCAGATCGATCCGAACGGCTTCTGGTTCGCCTGCCCGCTGGAGATCGAGAAGGAGGCCTGGCCGACCGAGGACTACGAACTGGTGATCGATCACACCGGGTCCCCCCTGCCGGAGGACGATCTCTTCGCCGGCATTGCGGTCGAACGGTAGGCTCGGGGCATGATTCCCCTGGAGTACAACGGCGGTGCCGCCACCGGCGCCGCCGAGGTCATCGTGATCGGGCTGCTGGCGCTGGGGATCCTGGTGCTCGTCCTGCTGATGTGGCGCTCGATCAAGAAGATCTCCGTGCCGTACGCAGACGGTCGACCCGCTGACTGGAAGCCCGAGTCTCCACTGGATGCCGACGAGGGGCCCTCGGCGTCCGAGGAATCCGGCCAGACGGCCGAGGTGGTGCAGGGGTCGAAGTCCTCGGGGGAAGCCACGGGTGACGAGCGACCCGGGCCACAGGCCTGAGTCGCCGGTCCCGGAGCTTCGAAAGGTGAGGCGCGGCCCGCTGCCGGGGGCGGCGGGTCGGTGTGGCGGTTGGCTCCGGTCAGGTGTGGAACGAAGGAAACGTGCGGGCGTACGCTTCGTATGGGATCGACTCGGCAGGGTCGGCACCCATCGACCCGAAACCCCTGGTGGTCCGGGCGGTGAGGAGTGATTCCGCCCGAACGACTGCCGGCCCGGGCCCGTACCGATCGCGAGATGGCACCCACATGAACACAACGATCCCGGCCGGACCCGGAGACGGTCCGGCGCCCGAGGAGTCCTGGGAGACCGACTGGTACGAACAGCGACGCTTCGAGCTGGTCGCAGCCATGCTGCCCCGCGAGTTCTACCTGGACGCCTTCGATCCCGCCTGTGGGACCGGAGAGCTGTCCGCCATCCTGGCCGCCCGGTGCGAGTACCTGCTCGCCTCCGACTGCGGCGAGGACGAGGTCCGCCGGGCCACCCAGCGGCTGGCCGGTTTCAACGCGGACGTGACCAGGATGGATGTCCGGCACGAGTGGCCCGAGCGTCGCTACGACCTGGTCGTGCTGGTCGAGCTGTTGCCGTACCTGGAGACCGCGGAGATCGACGCCGTGCTGCACCGCTCGGCCGCCCACCTGTTGCCCGGTGGCCACCTGGTGGTGGGGCAGTGGCGGCGGCCGGTCGTCGACGGCGGACCGGACGGTGACGAGATCAGTGCCCGGGCCCGTTCACTGCAGGGCACTCGGCCGCTGGCCCGTTACGAGGATGCGGACTACGTCATCGACGTGCTCGGCCACCAGGATGCCGCCACTCTGCCGACGGAGGAGGGCCTGCCCTACGATTGAGGCAGCGGGGCACAATGGCCGGGTGCGGAACGTTCTCACCTGTCGCCCCAGTGTCCACCTCACCGACCGGACCGGACGCTTCGGCCGGGTGTACCGGGAGCCGGTGACCCACTACCTGGAGCTGCTGGTCGATGGCGTCCCGCTGGACCGGTTGGTGGCCCACGGGGCCGGGCTGGTCACACCGTTGCAGCCCGGCTGGCTGGAGCACACCGCCCCGGTGATCGATGAGATGTTGGGCCAGGTCGACGGCTTGCGGCTGCCGAGTGGCTTCGCCCCGATCCGCTACCTGGCGCCGGGGCGGGTGCCGCTGCTGGTCTGTCCGTGGGACGACGACATCCACTGCGGCTGGTTGACCACCCGGGTGACAGTCGATGAGGAGACCGTTAACTGGAGGGACTTCCGCTGGGAGAACGGCGGGATCGGAGCCGCCGAGCCGGTGCGGGGCCTGCCCTCGTCCCTGAAGTTCGAACGGGCCCCGTACGAGGCGACGCTGGAGTGGGCCCGGGTGGCTGCCGCCGCGTTGCCGGCGGCCGACCCCGACCGGGACTCGTGGCGCGAGGACGAGCCCGTACCAGGCGTGCCCGCCGGCCTGGAACGGGTCTGGGGGCGGTGGGCCCGACTGCGGAACCGCGGCGTCGACCAGCAGTCCTGAACCGGTGCGGCCGGAGCCTGCCGGAAGTGTCAGTGGACCGTGCTTGGGTGGACCCGACGACGGACGGAGGGGGAGGTCGTGAGTGATGCGACGGACATGGACAAGATCCTGGGGGATCGACTCCGCACCGGGCCGCAGGACCGGTGGCAGGGCGAGACCGACGAGGTCTACGCGGCGGAGGAGCGGGTGGTCAGGTGGATCGAGGAGCGGACCGTGCGACTCGGCGGCGTCACCTGGCAGCCCGAGCCCGACCCACTGTTCCGCGACGTACGGGAGGTCGCGCGGTTCTGCGAGCAGGCCTGTGACCGACTGGGGGTCCCGCGGGTCGTGGTGCGCGCCCGCAAGGGGCCGAAGAAGGCCCACTATGACGGCCAGTTGATGGAGATCGCGGTGCCGACGGCCGAGGTGGGCGGGGCCTGGGCGCTGCGAGGCCTGGTCGTGATCCACGAGCTGGCCCACCATCTGGTCGGTGTCGGTGGGATACGCGAGGGCGGCCCGCATGGCGCGACCTTCCGTACGCGGATGATGCACGCCCTGGACGTGCTCGGCTTCCCGGTCCAGGCCCAGCTGCTGCGGATCGCCCTGGAGACCGATGAGGAGAGCGTCGAGCAGGAGACCTGGCGGACCCGGATCGAGGCGATCCTGCGGCAGGCCGAGGCGACCCCACACCTCGCGGAGGCGGAGACATTCATGGAGCGGGCTCAGGAGCTGGCCACCCGGCACGCCATCGATCTGGCCCTGCTGGCCGCCTCGGACCGGTCGGGCGGGACTGCCCGGCCCGAGCAGCCCGAGGAGGTGGTCGTGGTGATGGGCAAGGCCGGGCAGCGGTGGCTGCGCACCTACTGCCGCCTGTTCATGGCGGTGGCCAGGGCCAACGACGTGGAGTACCTGCTGGCCGGCAATTCCACCCGGATGTACGCCCACGGCATGCCGTCCGACATCACCATGACGATCGCCCTGCACGAGTCACTGCGGGCCCAGATGGTCGCCTCCGCCGCGGCCTGGATGAAGACGGGGGCCTGGAAGGAGGAGACCGCCCTACGGTGGACCGGGAGCAGGTACCGGGAGGCTCCGGTGCACTGGTCGACCGCCAGGACCTCGTTCTACGAGGGGTTCATCGAGTCGGTCGGCCGGCGCCTGGCCGAGTCCCGGCGGCGTGCCGAGGAGGCGGCCGCGGGCGCCGGCCCGGGGAGGGAGGGCGGCCAGGGGTCGACGGCGACCGATGGCGTACCGGGTGCTGCGCTGCACTCCACGGCGGTGGTGCTGGCCGCCAAGCGCGAGCAGGTCCGCGCCTTCCACGAGGAGGTCACCGCGCGGGTCAACGCGGGCCGCTGGCGGGGCAACGACTACGTCCCGGTGGCCCGGTCGACCAGCGGGGAGCTCGCCGGGATGGAGGCTGGGCGCCGCGCTGCCGTCGGGCGGCAACGCCGCGAGCTGGGACGCACGCCCTAGGCTGGTCCCATGTCCAATCGACTGGCCGGAGCGATCAGCCCGTACCTGCTGCAGCACGCCGACAATCCCGTGGACTGGCACCCGTGGGGTCCACAGGCCTTCGCCGAGGCGCGGGAGCGGAACGTGCCGATCCTGTTGTCGGTCGGCTATGCGTCCTGCCATTGGTGTCATGTGATGGCCCACGAGTCGTTCGAGGACCCGGAGACCGCCAGGCTGGTCAACGACAACTTCGTGGCGATCAAGGTCGATCGCGAGGAGCGGCCCGATGTCGATGCCGTCTACCTGAATGCCACCCAGGCGTTGAGCGGGCAGGTCGGCTGGCCGATGACCGTCTTCTGCACCCCCGACGGGGAGCCGTTCCAGGCGGGCACCTACTACCCGCCCGAGCCACGTCAGGGGATGCCCAGCTTCCGGCAGTTGCTCGGGGCGGTCCAGCGGGCCTGGAGCCAGCAGCAGGAAGCCGTCGAGGACTCCGCCCGGGAAGTCGTCGCGCACGTGGACCAGGCCACCAGCCTCACGGCGGCGATGATCCCGGCCACGCTGGGGATCGACGACGTGCAGGCGGCCTGGGAGCGGCTGCTGCCCGAGTACGACACGGTCAACGGCGGATTCGGACGTGCGCCGAAGTTCCCCACCGCGATGGTGCTGGAGGCGCTGCTGCAGGTCCGCGAGTCCGAGGCGCTGCCCTCGCACATCCGGGCCCAGGCCGGCGACATGGCCTTCGACTCCCTGGAGGCGATGGCCCGCGGCGGCATCTGTGACCAGGTCGGTGGCGGATTCCACCGCTACACCGTCGACGCCCAGTGGGTGGTTCCGCACTTCGAGAAGATGCTGTACGACAACGCGCTGCTGCTGTCCGCGTACGCGCATGCGGCGACGCTGGTCGAGGATCCTCGTCGGGAACTGTTCGCCCGGGTCGCCGATGACCTGGTCGAGTGGTTGGTCCGTGAGATGACGACTCCCCAGGGCGCCTTCGCCGCGGCCCTGGACGCCGACTCGGTCGACCCGCTGGGCAAGCGGTCCGAGGGGGAGTACTACCTCTGGAACCCGGCACAGATCCAGCAGGTGATCGGGGACCAGGACTACCGGACCCTCCTGCAGATGTTCCACGTGACCGATCCGGGGACCTTCGAGGGATACGCCTCGACACTGCAGTTACCGGCCGATCCCAGCACGTACGGCCCCGACGGCCCCGAGCTCTACCGCCGGGCCCGCGCAGTGCTGCGGGAGGTCCGGACCCACCGGGCGGCCCCGGACCGGGACGACAAGGTGATCGCGTCGTGGAACGGCTGGATGGTCTCCGGGCTGGTCCGGGCAGCACAGTGGCTTCAGCGACCCGAATGGGTGGTCGCGGCCGTCCGCGCGGCCGAGGTGGTCTGGGACGCCCACCTCACCGACGGGCGCCTGCTGCGGGTGAGCCGCGAGGGCCGGGTCTCCGATGCGCCCGGCACGCTCGACGACCACGGCGCCCTGGCGGAGGCCTGTGCACTGCTCGCCGGGGCGACCGGGAACGAGGTGTGGACCGACCGGGCCCGGACACTGGTCGAGCTGGCCGACCAGCACTTCGATGCCGGGGACGGGGGATGGTGGGACACCGCCGACGACGCCCCGGGGCTCTGGACCCGTCCACGGGCCCTGGACGACAACGCCACCCCTTCGGGGGTCGGGTCGATGGTCGCCGCGCTCCGGGCGCTCACCCGGGTGACCGGGGAGGAGCGGTACGACGCCCGCGCCGATCGGGCGGTCCGGACCCAGGCCCGGCTGCTGCGTACGGCGCCCCGGTTCGCCGGGACCGCGCTGGCGGACACGGTGTCCCGGCTCCTCTGATCCGGTATCCGACAGACCAACCCCTAGAGTGACGGCAGGACGAGGAGGTCCCATGCAGGTCTGGCCAGGTCGTAGCTACCCCCTGGGCGCCACGTACGACGGCGCCGGTGTCAATTTCGCCGTGTATTGTGCGGTGGCCGAGCCCGGTCAGGTCGAGTTGTGCCTGATCGACGAGGTCGGCGCCGAGACCCGGATCCCGATGCCGGAGGCCGACGGCTTCGTCCACCACTGCTACTTGCCCCGCATCCAGCCCGGCCAGCGGTACGGCTTCCGCGTCCACGGACCTTACAATCCGGCGGAAGGGCATCGGTGCAATCCGGCCAAGCTGCTGCTTGATCCGTACGCCAAGGCGATCGTCGGCCAGATCGACGGGGACGAGTCGCTGTACTCCTACCGGTTCGACGATCCCGAGCAGTTCAACGACGACGACTCGTTGGGCCACACCATGCTGTCGGTGGTCATCAACCCGTTCTTCGACTGGGGCAACGACCGTCACCCGAAGACCGAGTACCACCACTCGGTGATCTACGAGGCCCACGTCAAGGGCCTGACCATGACCCATCCGGGCATCCCGGAGGAGATCCGCGGCACGTACGCCGCGATCGCCCACCCGGTGATGATCGAGTACCTCTCCTCGTTGGGCATCACGGCGATCGAGCTGATGCCGGTGCACCAGTTCGTCCAGGATCCGCCCCTGCGGGAACGTGGACTGTCGAACTACTGGGGCTACAACACCATCGGGTTCTTCGCGCCGCACAACGCGTACTCCTCGACCGGGGAGCTCGGCCAGCAGGTGCCGGAGTTCAAGGCGATGGTGCGGGCACTGCACGAGGCGAACATCGAGGTCATCCTCGACGTGGTCTACAACCACACCGCCGAGGGCAACCACCTGGGGCCCACGCTGTGCTTCCGGGGGATCGACAACAAGCACTACTACCGCCTGGTCGACAACGACATGGCGCACTACTTCGACACGACCGGCACCGGCAACAGCCTGCTGATGCGCATGCCACACGTGCTCCAGATGATCATGGACTCGCTGCGCTACTGGGTGACGGAGATGCACGTCGACGGGTTCCGCTTCGACCTGGCGTCCTCGCTGGCCCGTCAGTTCCACGAGGTCTCGCGGCTGTCGGCCTTCTTCGACATCATCCAGCAGGACCCGCTGATCAGCCAGGTGAAGCTGATCGCCGAGCCGTGGGACGTGGGCGACGGCGGGTACCAGGTCGGCAACTTCCCGCCCCTGTGGACCGAGTGGAACGGCAGGTACCGCGACACTGTCCGTGACTTCTGGCGCGGCGAACCCTCGACCCTGGGGGAGTTCGCCTCCCGGATCACCGGCTCCTCCGACCTGTACGAGCACTCCGGCCGCAAGCCGATCGCCTCGATCAACTTCGTGACTGCCCACGACGGCTTCACGCTGCGCGACCTGGTGTCGTACAACGACAAGCACAACGAGGCCAACGGCGAGGGCAACGCCGACGGGGAGAACCACAACCGGTCCTGGAACATGGGCGTCGAGGGGCCGACCGATGCCCCCGAGGTCTTCGCTGCCCGGGCCCGCCAGGTGCGCAACTACCTGACCACGCTCCTGCTGTCCCAGGGGGTGCCGATGATCGCCCATGGTGACGAGCTGGGCCGCACCCAGGGTGGCAACAACAATGCCTACTGCCAGGACAACGAGACCAGTTGGATGAACTGGGACCTGACCGACACCTGGAAGGACCTGCTCGCGTACACCCGACGCCTGGTGACCCTGCGCCGAGAGCACGTGGTTTTCCACCGCCGTCGCTTCCTCGCCGGGGCACCTGACCACGGAGGGGAGAGCGAGATCGGCGAGATCGCCTGGTACCGACCCGATGGCCGGCACATGGCGGACGAGGACTGGAGCACCGACCATGCCCGATCAGTGATGATGTACCTGAACGGGGAGGCGATCCCCGAGCTGGACGTGCGCGGGCAGGCAGTCGTCGACGACTCGTTCCTGGTGGCTTTCAACGCCTACCACGAGCCGATCGACTTCGTCATTCCCGAGACCCTCCAGGGCGGTTGGCTGGTCGAGGTCAACACCGACCACGGCCCCGGTGCGGCGCTGACGACGGCCATGGAGGTCCCGACCCTGGTCCTCGGCACCAGCTTCCCGGTGGCAGGGCGGTCCATGGTGGTGCTGCGCAAGCCTCGGGACGTCGAGGCCTGAGGTCAGGCGGCGACCGCGACGACCAGGGCGATGGCGACGAAGTGGCAGATGGCCGCCACCGCTGTGGCCGCATGGAAGATCTCGTGGTACCCGAAGTGGGTGGGGCTGGGGTCGGGCCACTTGCGGGCATAGACGACCGCGCCCAGGGTGTAGACCAGGCCACCGGCGACCAGCAGGACCACGATCGCCGGGCCGCCTGTGCGCCAGAAGGTCGGCAGCCAGCCGACGGCCGCCCAGCCCATCGCGATGTACAGCAGGGTGTAGAGCCACCGTGGGGCCGACAGCCAGAAGACGCGGAAGAGGACGCCCAGCAGCGCCGTCCCCCAGACCAGCGTCAGCAGGGTCGCCTGCCCTCGCCCGGACAACAGTCCCGCGGCCAGCGGGGTGTACGTGCCGGCGATGAAGACGAAGATGTTGGCGTGGTCGAGACGGCGCAGGACCGTGGTGGCTCCGGGACCCCAGTAGAAGCGGTGGTACAGCGCGGAGCAACCGAACAGCAACAGCGCCGACAGCAGGTAGATCGCCACCGAGATGCGCAGGGTCACGCCGGGCGCTGCAGTCAGGAGGCCGATCCCGGCCAGCAGCATGACGGGTGTCATCCCGGCGTGGATCCAGCCTCGGGCCGAGGGCTTGGTAGGGCCGAGGAAACCTTGCGGTTTGGTCAGCTGTGGACCGGCCACGGACGACTCCTCCCTCGGTACGTGCAATCTACGTTTCCGTAGGTTCAACCTACCTGCTCCCCGACATGACTCCCACCGGATCCGGTGGTGCCGCGGCAGTAGACGGGTCCGACGGTTACTCTGGTCCCATGTCCCGATTCGACGGCCTCCGCGAGTTGGTTGACCGGATGCACCCTTCCACGCTGCTGTACTCCACGTATGAGCACCGGCTCGTTGCGGAACTCGATCCGGCGGCCCTTCCTCACCACGTCGCCGTCCTGGCGGACGGCAACCGCCGCTGGGCCCGCGCCAACGCCCCCGGCGAGCCGCTGGTCGCCGGCTACCGGGCCGGCGCCGACAAGCTCAAGGAGTTCGTCACCTGGTGTGACGAGATCGGCATCCCTGTGGTGACCCTGTGGGTGCTGTCGACCGACAACCTGCAGCGCGCCCAGGCCGACGAGCTCGGGCCGCTGCTCGAGGTGATCGCCGACCTGATGGAGACGATGGCAGCGACCGGGCGATGGCGGGTCCAGCCGGTCGGGGCACTCGACCTGCTGCCCGACGACGTCGCCGACCGCCTGCGCGCCGCTGACCGGGCCACCGCCGACTCCGACGGCATGCACATCAACGTCGCCGTCTCGTACGGGGGCCGCCAAGAACTCCGGGATGCCGTACGTGCACTGTTGTGCGACAAGGCGGCCGAGGGATGCACGATCGAGCAGGTGGCCCAGACCCTGGACATGGACGAGATCAGCGAGCACCTCTACACCGCGGGGCAGCCGGACCCCGACCTGATCATCCGTACGTCGGGGGAGCAGCGGTTGTCCGGCTTCCTCATGTGGCAGTCCGCGCACAGCGAGTTCTACTTCTGCGAGGCGCTGTGGCCCGACTTCCGCAGGATCGACTTCATCCGTGCCCTCCGGTCGTACGCCCAGCGCGAACGTCGCTACGGACGCTGATCGTCGATCGGCCCTTTCCCCGGACCTGCAGCGGGTGCTGCGGCGGATGCGATGGACGGCTGCGGACATCACGACTGCCGCGGCTGAAGCGAGGATCCGCCGCAGGCGATCACGGGTCAGTGCAGGAGTGCAAGGGTGGGGCGCGCTCAAGGCCTGTTCGGCGAATACCAGGTGACGGACCGAGGGGCACTGTGTGAACGGCCGGTGAATCCTCCTGAATAGTGGTTCGGAGATCGCCCCCGCTTCGGTGGTTGGCTACCTTGGGGGTGCGGGCAGAGGGAAGCTGCCCGCACGGGAGGATCGTTGATGACCCGACCACAAGGTCCATCAATGCGGGCTCTTCACCAAGTCCCCGCCACTTTCCGGCCATCCAGTTGACTGCATGGCCGGGCGTCCAGTGGCGTGCGGCCGTGCCGGAAGGAATCATCGTGCACGAGAACACCTCTGCCGGGCGTCGCACGTACGTGATCGACACCTCGGTGCTGCTCAGTGATCCGCGGGCCCTGACCCGATTCGAGGAGCACGACATCGTGCTTCCACTGGTCGTGATCGCTGAGTTGGAGGCCAAGCGCCACCATCCGGAGCTTGGATATTTCGCGAGGAGCGCGCTGCGGTACCTGGACGACCTCCGGATCGCGCACGGCCACCTTGATGATCCGGTTCCCGTGAACGACCAGGGTGGCACCCTCCACGTGGAACTGAACCACACCGATCCCGAGCGGCTGCCGGTCGGGTTCCGGCTGGGGGACAACGACTCGCGCATCCTCGCGGTGGCGATCAACTACCAGAGCGAGGGTGCCGACGTCACGCTGGTCACCAAGGACCTGCCGATGCGCGTGAAGGCCTCCTCGGTCGGCCTGGAGGCCGACGAGTACCGCAACGAGTTGGTGTCGGACTCCGGTTGGACCGGGATGCGTGAACTCGAAGTGACCAGCGACGACCTGACCAGGCTCTACGAGGAGGGCACGGTCGACATCGACGCCGCCCGTGACCTGCCGTGCCACACCGGGCTGGTGCTGCTCGGTGGCGGGTCCTCGGCGCTCGGCAGGGTCACCGCCGGCAAGCAGGTCCGGCTGGTCCGGCCCGAGGTCCAGGCGTTCGGCGTCCACGGTCGCTCGGCTGAGCAGAAGATCGCCCTCGACCTGTTGCTCGATCCGTCGGTGGGAATCGTCTCCCTGGGCGGCAGGGCCGGCACCGGCAAGTCGGCGCTGGCCCTGTGTGCCGGCCTGGAGGCGGTGCTCGAGCGCCAACAGCACGAGAAGGTGATCGTGTTCCGCCCGCTGTACGCGGTGGGTGGCCAGGAACTGGGCTACCTGCCCGGCAGTGAGGGCGAGAAGATGGCGCCCTGGGCACAGGCCGTCTTCGACACCCTCGGGGCCGTCGCCCATCGGAACGTGGTCGACGAAGTGGTCGAGCGAGGCCTGCTGGAGGTCCTCCCGCTGACCCACATCCGCGGTCGTTCCCTGCACGATGCGTTCGTCATCGTCGACGAGGCCCAGTCGCTGGAGCGCAACGTGCTGCTCACCGTGTTGAGCAGGGTCGGGCAGAACTCCCGCGTGGTCCTCACCCATGACGTGGCCCAGCGCGACAACCTCCGGGTCGGCCGTCACGACGGCGTCATCGCCGTGGTCGAGAAGCTCAAGGGGCACCCGCTCTTCGCACACGTCACGTTGACCCGATCCGAGCGCTCGCAGATCGCGGCGCTGGTCACCGAGATGTTGGAGGAGCCGCTGCACTGAGCCGGTAGGCCCGTTCCGGCGACATCCGGTCGGGCCCGTAGGGACGTTCGGCAGTCGGGCCCGGCCCGGCTGCCGAACCATGCCCGGAGGCTCCGGGGTGGCCGCCGGATCGACAGGGCACCCTGTATGAGGTCCGTCACGGTTGTGCCATATCGCGTTCCTCCGGTTGGTCGCAAGGAAGTCAATGTCACAGAATCATCACGATGATGACCCGACGCTCTTCCTACCTGATGGCCGCTGCCTCCGGCCTGTTCGTGGCCGCGGTGGCCGTGACCCCGATGGTGGTCGACCAGCGGCCCAGCCTCCAAGCCGTGCCCGCAGCCCCTGCCGCGGCGGTGATCGAGGCTCCGCCCCTCCAGACCCCCAGCCCGGAGCCCTCCTCGCGGGACGAGCAGGTCACCCGTGACCTCGAGCGGCCCGTCCTGGACGATGTCGCCGCCGAGCGGACCGCCTTCCAGGCCCAGGTGTCGGATGCGATCTCCACCGAGCAGGAGCGGCTCTCGGCCGAGGAGAAGGCGGCGCAGGAGAAGCGCCAGGCGGAGGAGCGGGCCAAGGAGGAGGCTGCCAAGGCGGCGCAGGCCAAGAAGGCGGCCGAGGGGGCGTCCTCCGGTTCCAGCTCGTCCGGCTCGTACTCCGGTGCACCCAAGGAGATCGCCCGGCAGATGGCCGCCGCCGAGTTCGGCTGGGGCGAGGGCGAGTTCCAGTGCTACAACAACATCATCATGCGCGAGTCGGAGTGGAGGACCACCGCCACCAATCCGAGCTCCGGCGCGTACGGCATCCCGCAGGCGCTGCCCGCGAGCAAGATGGCCTCCGCCGGCTCCGACTGGCGCACCAACCCGGAGACCCAGATCCGCTGGGGCCTGGGGTACGTGGAGGAGCGCTACGGCACCCCGTGCGCCGCGTGGTCGTTCAAGCAGGCCAAGGGCTGGTACTGAGTCCTGGCGGACCCCCGCGCCGACCTCACCCGAGCAGCACGTTGCGCAGCAGTGTGGCCGCCTCGCGGGGTCGTTCGGCCTGGGTGATCGCGCGCACCACCACGATCCGGTTCGCCCCGGCCGCTCGGACCTGCCCGGCCCGTTCGGCATCGATCCCGCCGATCGCGAACCAGGGCTTCTCGCTGATCTCGGCGGCATCGGCGACCAGGTCCAGCCCGACCGCCGTACGTCCCGGCTTGGTCGGCGTGGCCCAGACCGGTCCCACGCAGAAGTAGTCGAGCCCCGGGTCGCTGGCCGCCTCCCGCGCCTGGGCCAGGCTGCGGGTCGAGCGGCCGATGATGATGTCGGGTCCGA
This sequence comes from Propionibacteriaceae bacterium, assembly GCA_044508675.1. Lineage (GTDB taxonomy): Bacteria > Actinomycetota > Actinomycetes > Propionibacteriales > Propionibacteriaceae > Raineyella. The sequence goes on from JBIQHF010000006.1 coordinate 126,703, forward strand.
GGAGGGCGCGGGCCTGCGCGGTGGTCAGGTCGCCCTGACCGACGTGGAAGACATCGGCCCCCACGAGCGCGGCGATGTCGGCCCGGTCGTTGACCGCGAACAGCCGGCCGTACTCGGCGGCGATCCGCCCCAGTAGCTCGAGCGCCGCGATCTCCTCGCGCGCCTCCAGGGTCTTGTCCCGCAGTTGGATGATGTCGACCCCACCCTCGAACGCCGCATGCAGGAAGGAATCCAGGTCGCCCTGGGCGGTTCGGGCATCGGTGCACAGGTAGAGCCGGGCGTCGGCCAGCGCCGCCAGTCGCCGGTCACGGGTATCGGGGTCGGGAGAGAAAGCGGGGGTCAGAGTGCTCGTCACGCGCCTATAGTAGGGAGACGTACTGCGGGAGCCCCACCACGTGCGGGCTGAGAGGGCCAGCTGCCGACCGCCAGACCTGATGCGGATCATGCCGCCGTAGGAAAGGACCGTTCGTGGCCCACGCGCACCCCAAGCACACCGCAGTCGTCGTGGGGGCCGGCATCATCGGCCTGACCACGGCTTGGGAACTCGTCCAGGCCGGGTGGGAGGTGACGCTCTGCGACCCCACCCCGATGATGGGTGCCAGTCGCGCCGCGGCCGGCATGCTCGCCCCGATCTCCGAGGTCACCTGGGACCAGCCGACCCTGTACCCGCTGATGGTCGAGTCCGGCCGGCGCTGGCCACTCCTGGCCGCCCGCATCGAGGAGGCCGTCGGCCACCCGGTCGGCTACCTGGCGGCCGAGACCCTGGTCTGCGCCGGGGACACCGCCGACCGGCAGGTCCTGGTGGACCTGGCGGAGCTGCAGCACGAGCTCGGCATGGAGATCGAGGCGATCACCCCGTCGACGGCCCGGCGGCTCGAACCGGCGCTCGGCCCGGGAGTGGTCGGCGCGATGCGCATCCCCACCGACCACCAGGTCGACCCCCGGCTGTTCATGGCCGCCCTGGTCGAGCTGCTCACCCCCCGCGCAACCCTGCTCCGACTGACTGTCGACGGCCTGCTTCGCGACAGTGGGCGCGTGGTGGGCGTACGGCTCGGGGACGGCAGTGAGCTACGGTCCGACGAGGTGCTGGTGACCGCCGGGCTGGACGCCGGCACCCTGGACGGTTTGCCCGCCGACCTGCACCTGCCGCTGCGGCCGGTGTGGGGGGACGTGCTCCGGCTGCGCATCCCCGAACGACTGCAGCCGTTGCTGACCCGTACGGTCCGCGGGATCGTGCAGGGCCTGCCCGTCTATCTCGTGCCGCGCGCCGACGGAACGATGGTGATCGGCGCGACATCCCGCGAGGACGACCGGGTCGGCCCGTCCGCCGGTGGCCTCTACCAGCTGCTGCGCGACGCCCAGCGACTGGTGCCGGGGGTGCTGGAGTGCGAGGTGTACGAGGTGATGGCCCGGGCCCGTCCCGGCACTCCGGACGACGTTCCCCTGGTCGGCCGGCTCGGCCCCGGGCTCACCGTCTCCACCGGCTACTTCCGCCACGGCATCCTGCTCGCGGCCCTGGGCGCCCACCTCGGCGCCACGCTCGTCACTGGCGGTGACCTCGACCCGGAGGTCGCCGGCGCCGTCGATCCGTACCGATTCGAGAAGGAGACACGATGAATCTCACTGTCAACGGCGACCCCTACAGCGCGCGCAGCGGGGAGACCGTCCTCGACCTGGTGGCCGCCCGCGCCGGGCGTGAGCTCGACTCCGACGGACGGCCCGCCGACGGGGGCCGTCTCGGGATGGCCGTCGCGGTCGACCGGACGGTCCTGCCCCGCGGGAGCTGGGCCTCTGCCCTGCTGGCCGAGGGACAGCAGATCGAGATCGTCACCGCCGTCCAAGGCGGCTAGGAGCACGATGACCATGACCGATCCCGTGACCACGACCCCCGTGACATCCGCATCCACCGACCCGACCCCCAGTACCCCCAGCACAGCCACGGCTGACGCAGCGCTCGTCATCGACGGCGTCGAGCTCGGGTCACGACTGATCATGGGCACCGGGGGCGCGACCTCTCTCGCGACCCTGGAGAAGGCGCTGGTCGCCTCGGGCACCGAGCTGACCACCGTCGCGATGCGCCGGCACGCCGCCCAGGGGCCCGATTCGGTCTTCGCGATCCTGGAGCGACTCGGCATCCGCGCCCTGCCCAACACCGCCGGCTGCTACACCGCCCGCGACGCCGTCCTGACCGCCGAACTGGCCCGGGAGGCCCTGGAGACCCGGTGGATCAAGCTCGAGGTGATCGCCGACGAGGACACCCTGCTGCCCGACCCGGTGGAGCTGCTCAGTGCGGCGGAGGACCTGGTTGCCCGCGACTTCGTCGTGCTGGCCTACACCAACGACGACCCGGCCCTGGCCCGCCGCCTGGAGGACGCGGGGGTCGCCGCGGTGATGCCGGCCGGTGCCCCGATCGGGACCGGGCTGGGCATCCTCAACCCGCACAACATCGAACTGATCGTGGCCCGCGCCTCGATCCCCGTCGTCCTCGACGCCGGCATCGGCACCGCCTCCGAGGCAGCCCAGGCGATGGAGCTCGGCTGCGATGCCGTGCTGCTGGCCAGCGCCGTCACCCGGGCCCGGGACGCGGTCGGGATGGCTCAGGCGATGCGGCTCGCCGTGGAGGCAGGTCACCGTGCCCGCCTCGCCGGCCGCATCCCGCGACGTACGCTGGCCCTGGCCTCCAGTCCCCGCGGCGGGATGGTCACCGGATCCCGCGTGGAGGAGGCACTGTGAAGGCACTCGTCGAGCCGGGCGCGCCCCTGAGCGCTGCGGAGGCCGGACGCTACGCCCGCCACCTCACCCTGCCCGGGGTCGGGGCGGAGGGCCAGCGCCGGCTGCGCAACGCCCGAGTACTGGTGATCGGGGCCGGCGGCCTCGGCGCCCCCGTCCTGCTCTACCTGGCCGCGGCCGGGGTCGGGACCCTTGGTGTCATCGACGACGACGTGGTCGACCTGTCCAACCTGCAGCGCCAGGTCCTGCATCGCACCGAGGACCTCGGCCGGCCCAAGGCGGAGTCGGCCCGCGACGCCCTGCTGCGGCTCGACCCGGCCGCCCACGTCGAGGCGTACGTCGACCGGCTGGGCGGGGACAATGCCCTCGACCTGTTCGGGGCGTACGACCTGGTGCTCGACGGCACCGACAACTTCGGCACCCGCTACCTGTCCAACGACGCCGCCGAGCTGACCGGAACCCCGCTGGTATGGGGATCGATCTTCCGGTTCCAGGGTCAGGTGAGCGTGTTCTGGCCCGGGCATGGCCCGATGCTGCGGGACCTTTTCCCGGACATCCCGCCGGCCGGCTCCGTGCCCTCCTGTGCCGAAGGTGGCGTGTTCGGGGCCCTGTGCGGGTCGATCGGCTCGGCGATGGCGACCGAGGCGATCAAGCTGGTCTGTGGGATCGGGGAGCCGCTCGTCGGCCGGGTGCTGGTCCACGACGCGCTGCGGGCCGAGCAACACACCCTGCGACTGGCGCCGGACCCGGACCGGGAACCGGTGACCTCGCTGGCCGAGGCGGTGGAGGCGTGCGCCGACACCGTCGAGCCGCGGGTGGACTCGATCACCGTCACCGAGGTCGTCGCCGCCCGGCAGGAGGGCCGCACCCCGGTGCTGCTGGACGTCCGGGACGACTGGGAACGGCAGGTGGTCACCGTGCCCGACGACCGTTGGGTGCCGCTGGACGAGGTCCGTGGCGGCGGTTGGGCGGCGGTTGCCGACACCTTGGAGGGGGCCGACGACGTGATCGTCTACTGCAAGGCCGGGGTGCGCTCGGCGGAGGCTGTCCGCCTGTTGTCCGAGGGCGCTCCCGCCGGTGTCCGGCTGCGCAGCCTCACCGGCGGAGTGCTGGCCTGGGCGCGCGAACAGGGCGGCGCCGTCTACTGACGGGCACCGCCCTGCCCACCTCACGGACCAGCCGCTCGACCCCGCAGGGCCGTCGGGTCAGCCGTTGGCCTGCTTGGTGATCGAGAAGAACGTCGTGGTGCCGGAGACCTCGTTGGCGACCGCGAGCAGCGGCTGCCCGGTCGGCGAGTCCGCGGCGGGGATGAACGCCAGGCCCTCGGCGCCGAGGTCACCGGCCTCGGGGGAGGACTGCTCGACGCTGAAGTCCCGGTTGTTCACGTACGTGGTGAACGTGGCGTCCTTGGGGTCGGTGACGTCGTAGACCACGACCCCACCGATCCGCTCCAGGCCGATGAACGCGTACGTACGGTCGCCGACCCGGCCGATGGCCACGCCCTCGGGCTCGGGGCCCTTGTCGTCGGAACGGTTGTCGAAGGCGGCCTCGGCGTTGTCGGAGTTGAACCACTGCGGCAGGGCCTCGGCGGTGATCTGCTCGAACTGGGAGCCGGAGTCGAAGACCTGCTCGCCGTCGGTGGTCCAGATCGAGAACGAGCGTCCCCCGAAGCCGTACAGCTCGGTGTAGCAGTCGCGGGCGGCGTCGTAGCCGGCGGAGTTGGTGACCTTCAGCCGGCCGATCCGGCCGTCCTGCTGGAGCTCGGCCGCGTTCGGGAACTCGGCGCTGCACAGGGTCAGGTCCTTGACCCGCTCCTCCTCGGAGTAGGCGTCCCAGTCGCGGGAGTCACCCTCGTTGGCGGTGACCAGGTAGGTCTGGCCATCGGCCTGGTAGGAGGCGATCGCGTCGGGCAGGTAGAAGGACGTCACCGGTGCATTGACGAACTTGATGCTGCCGGACTTGGCCTGGCCGTCCCGATCGGACAGGTCGGCCAGGGTCGTCGACCAGTCCTGGGTGCCCAGCGGGTGGATGGCTCGGACCCGGGCGGAGGCGACATGGACCTCGGCGATCGCGTTCGCCTCCTGCAGGGTGACGTACGCGGTCTTGCCGTCGGCGGAGATGGTGACGTACTCGGGCTCGAGGTTGGCCGAGACCGGGTTCTTCACGCCCGAGGCGTCGGGGCCGAAGATCCGCAGGCCCTCGGGCAGGTCGGCGTTGCGCCGGTCGAACTTGTTGAAGTCCGCGGTGCGGACCCGGTTCTGCTTCGGCGCCTCGACCTTCTTGGAGACCATGATCACCGAGACGGTGCCCTCAGGGTCGTGGGCGTAGGTCGTCTCGCCGTTGGGCAGCTGCTTCATGCCGTCCGGCTCGCCCTCGTTCGCCACGACGACGTACTTGCCCTCCGGGGTGAAGGTCAGCATGTCCGGCAGGGCGCCGACGCGGACCGCACCGAGGATGGTGGGCTCGGCGGCGTTGGCGTCGAAGAAGACCACCCAGCCGTTGTCGGTCTTGGGGTCGCTCTCGACCGCTGCAGCACCCAAGCCGTCGGCCCGGACGGCAACCGAGTTCACGATCGCCCGGTCGGACACGTGCGACCCGTCGCCCGCGGACACGCCACGCACGTCCAGGGTGGCGACCTTGGCCGGGTTGCTCGGGTCGGAGGCATCGAGGACATCGACGGCCCCGGACTTGGCGTTCACCACGAAGGCCCGCTGGGTGGCCGCGTGGAACTGGACGATCTCGGCGGAGCTCTCGTCGAAGACGCCGGTGGCGTACGTGCCCAGCGGTGCCAGGGCCAGGCCGGCATCGGGGGCCGAACGGGTGACCGGCTCGACGGCGGCCGCCGGGGTGAGGGCGAGGCCGGTGGCAGCGATGGTCAGGGTGAGACCGGCTGCGAACAGGGCGGTGGTGCGACGGGTGAACGTGGGGGACACGTCGACTCCTTCGGGAGGTCGTCTACAGGCGATGGATATCGGAGGCAACCTAGGAGGGGCACGTGAACCGCTGGCGGCCCGCAGGTGAACTGCCGGCGACCACGGGCAGCGGACAATCGTGGGGCGGCTTGGCCGATCTGTGATGATGGGGTGCATGGCCCCGACCACTTCTTCCGACCAGGCTCGCCCCACCCGGCGGATGCCGCGGCCCTCGGTCCGTGACCTGATCATCGCCATGGGCGTGGTCCTGGTGCCGATCCTGGTGGTGACGTGGCTGTTCACCAACAACCTGGAGGACTACCCGGTGGAGTCCGTCGATCCGGCACCGGTGGTGGCCGAAGCCCGGGCCGAGGCGCCGTACCCGGTCCTGGTGCCGCAGAACCTGCCCATCGGCGAGGGCGGGTGGACGATCACCCGGGCCCAATGGGTCGCGCAGGGTGAACCGGTCCGCGCCGGCGAGGGCGTCTCGGCGAGCAACGAGTGGTTGTGGGGGGCCCTGGACCCTACCGGCACCTACTACGCGGTCAACCAGTCCGATGGCGACTGGCGCCGGTTGGTCGACGACGTCTCCCGGGGCGGCGTCCGGGACGGCACCTCCACGGTCGGCGGCCAGGAGTGGCAGCGCTGGATCTCCCCGGACGGACGCACCCGGGTGCTGCTGCGCGAGGGCGGCGGCTACTCCGTCACCGTGACGGCCGACGCCACGTACGAGGGCCTGGAGGCCCTGGCCTCCACCCTGTCGACCGACTGACCCGACCCTGTCGACCCGACTCAGCCGCTAGTCCCCGGCGTCCGACGACCGCTGCGCACGGGCCGCCTCGATCCGGGCCCGCGCCCCGTCCAGCCAGCCCTGGCAGATGTCGGCGAGCCGCTCGCCGCGCTCCCACAGCGCCAGTGACTCCGACAGCGTCGCCCCACCCGACTCGAGCTGCTGGACCACCTGGACCAGTTGTTCGCGGGCCTGCTCGTAGCTGAGCTCCTCCGACCCCTGTTCACTCATCGAATCCTCCTTCTTCCCGGCCCTCGATCTCGACCACCTGTACCACCATCGTGCCGTCGGCCACCCGGGCCACCAGGCCGTCCCCCTCGTCCACCATCGCGATCGAGGTCACCGGACGGTCGTCGGCGTCGAGCAGGATGGCATAGCCACGCTCCAGCGTCGATTGCGGGGACAGGGCCCGCACCCGTTGGCGGGCGTGCTCCAACCCGTCGCGTTCGGAACGGACCCGGCCGTCGATGGCCCGCAGGGCCCGGGCCCGCAGACCGGCCAGCCGCTCGGCCTGCAGGTCCAGAGTGCCGGTCGGGGCCTGCAGCACCGGCCGGGAGCGCAACCCGGCCAGGTGCTCGGCCCGGCCGGACACCGCCCGGTCGACGGCGATGTCGAGCCGTTGACGGGCCTGGGCCACGAGGCCCAGCTCGGCCGCGGCATCAGGCACGACGTGCTTGGCAGCGTCGGTGGGAGTGGCGGCGCGGTAGTCGGCGACCAGGTCGAGGATCGGCTGGTCCGGCTCGTGGCCGATGGCACTGACCACTGGGGTATGGGCCCGCGCCACCGCCCGGACCAGTCCCTCGTCGCTGAACGGCAGCAGGTCCTCCAGCGAGCCGCCACCACGGGCGATGATGATCACGTCCACCTCGGGGTCAGCGTCCAGCCCGGCCAGCGCGGACATCACCTCGGCCGCGGCCTGTGGTCCCTGCACCAGGGTGTGGCGGACCTGCGTCCGGACCGCGGGCCAGCGGCGGCGCATGATTTCCAGCACGTCCCGCTCGGCGGCGGAGCCGGCGCCGGTGACCAGGCCGACCCGGCGCGGGAGGACCGGCAGGCGCTTCTTGTGGATCGGGTCGAACAGCCCCTCGGCCTGCAGCATCCGCTTCAGCTGCTCCAGGTGGGCGAGCAGGCGCCCCTCCCCGGAGGCCCGGATCTCCATCACCTCGTAGCTGAGCCGACCGTTCTTGAGCCAGTAGCGTGGCTTCACCCGGGTGACGACCGTGGTGTTCACGGTCAGCGGGCCGGCGATGTCCAGCACCGCGACCGGGCAGGAGGCTTCCACCGACACCTCCTCGGTGAGGTCGCGCAGCGTCAGGTACGCGTAGCCGTTGCGGTGCCGGTTCAGCTCGATCACCTGCGCCTCGACCCACACCTCACCGAGCCGCTCGACCCAGCCGCGCACGGCCATGGCAATCGTACGCAGGGGCTGCGGGTTCTCCGGGGTGGACGAGAGTTTCCGGGCGACAGGCACGACGACCACCCTACGACCCGACACCTACACTGGGGGCCATGACGACCTCCCTCCCGTCCGAACCGCAGGTGGCTCCCACCGAGCAGCAGTCCGGCCCGGCCACGTCCAGGCGCGTCGTGGTCGCCGCCCCTCGCGGCTACTGCGCCGGCGTGGACCGTGCCGTGCAGACCGTGGAGAAGGCGCTCGAGACGTACGGTGCGCCGATCTACGTACGCAAGCAGATCGTGCACAACAAGTACGTGGTGGAGACGCTCTCCGAGCGCGGCGCGATCTTCGTCGACGAGCTGGACGAGGTGCCGGACGGTGCGCTGGTCATCTTCTCCGCCCACGGCGTCTCGCCGGCGGTGAAGGCCGACGCCGAGGAGCGAGGCCTGCGCACGATCGACGCGACCTGCCCGCTGGTCACCAAGGTGCACCACGAGGCCAAGCGCTTCGCGACCCAAGACCTGCAGATCCTGCTGATCGGCCACGGCGGACACGAGGAGGTCGAGGGCACCTCGGGCGAGGCGCCCGAGCACATCACCCTGGTCGAGCACCCCGAGGACGTCGACGAGCTGGAGGTCGAGGACCCGACCCGGGTCGCGTGGCTGTCCCAGACCACGCTGAGCGTGGACGAGACGATGGAGACCGTCGACCGGTTGCGGGCCAAGTTCCCGGAGCTGATCGACCCACCCAGCGATGACATCTGCTACGCCACCCAGAACCGCCAGTCCGCGGTCAAGGAGATCGCCGCCGGTGCCGACCTGGTGATCGTCGTCGGGTCGGCGAACTCGTCGAATTCGGTCCGTCTGGTCGAGGTGGCCCTGGAAGCCGGCGCAAAGGCTGCCCACCGGATCGACCAGGCCGACGAGATCGACCCGGACTGGTTGGACGGCGTCTCGACCGTCGGCATCACCTCCGGCGCGTCGGTGCCCGAGGTCCTGGTGCAGGGCGTGCTGGAATACCTCCAGCAGCAGGGCTTCCCACCGGCCGAGCAGTCGCGGCTGGTCGAGGAGAACCTGACCTTCGCCCTGCCGCACGAGCTGCGCACCTCGCGCCGGGCCCCGCGGCCCTGACCCGGGCCGACCGAGCGACCGACAGCCCGTTCCCGGAATCGCCCAGCACCAGGAGTAGCCATGTCCGACGTCGCGCCGGTCCAGATCATCCGTCCCCGGGAGGTGTCCCTCGGCGGCTCGGGCGGCACGCGAGTCCGCCGTACGCTGCCGGATCGGCATCGATCGCTGATCGGCGCCTGGTGTTTCCTGGACCACTTCGGGCCGGTTCCGGTCGCCGAGGGCGGTATGCGGGTCGCCCCGCATCCGCACACCGCGCTGCAGACCGTGACCTGGCTGTTCTCCGGCCAGGTCGAGCACCGCGACTCCCTCGGCACCCGGATGGTCGTCAAGCCCGGCCAGCTCAACCTGATGACCGCCGGACGCGGCATCAACCATTCCGAGTACTCCATCCCCAACAGCCCGGCGCTGCACGGTGTCCAGCTCTGGACCGCCCTGCCGGCCGCCGACCGCTTCGTCGACCCGCGGTTCGACCACTACGAGCCCGAGCCGGTCGCGCTCGGTGACAACCAGCTGCGGGTGTTCCTCGGCGAACTGGCCGGCAGTGCCTCACCGGTGGGGACGTACAGCCCGCTGGTCGGCGCCGAGATCGTGCTGGGCGGCCAGGAGCTCACCCTCGACCTGGATCCGACCTGGCAGCACGGCATCCTGGTCGACTCGGGCCGCATCACCGTCGACGGCGAACTCATCGCCGACACCGAGGTCGGCTACGTCGCGCCCGGACGGGACCGCTGTCTGGTCCGCCTCGAGCAGGCCGGTCCGCGCCCGACCAGGCTGGTCCTGATCGGTGGGGAGCCGCTGGGGGAGCAGATCCTCATGTGGTGGAACTTCATCGGTCGCTCCCACTCCGAGGTCGCCAACTACCAGGCCAATTGGCAGGCGGCGATCGGGCGCTCCGACGGGCTGGGCACCAACCCTCGCCAGTTCGGGCCGATCACCCCGCTGACCGACCACGAGCCGCCGATCCCTGCCCCGCCGCTGCCCCCGGTACGGTTGCGTCCGCGCGGCTGACGAGGGCGCGGTCCCGGGTACGCTCGCCGCTCATATCCCGGTGACCAGGAAACGATAGGCGGCACTGTCCTCGGTGAGCCGCTCGCAGCTGATCGGCGAGGCCTCGATCCGCGCCAGCAGTGCGGCCAGGTCTGTTGGCTCGCCCAACTCGATGCCGACCAGTGCCGGGCCGAGGTCACGGTTGTTGCGCTTGACGTACTCGAACAGGACGATGTCGTCGTTCGGGCCGAGGACATCGTCGAGGAACGAGCGCAGCGCTCCCGGCTCCTGGGAGAAGTTCACCAGGAAGTAGTGCTTGCGCCCCTCCCAGACCAGGGAGCGCTCGATCACCTCGGCGTACCGGGAGACGTCGTTGTTGCCCCCGGACACGATCGCCACCACGCTCTGGCCCGGTGCGACCTGCACGCTGGTGCGCAGCGCGGCGGTGGCCAGCGCCCCGGCAGGCTCGGAGATGATGCCGTCGACCTGGTACATCTCCAGCATCTCCGAGCAGATCGCCCCCTCGGGCACGGTCACCGTCCGCGGCGGACGCGCGGCCGCAACGGCGTACGTGCAGTCACCGACCCGACGGACCGCCGCACCGTCGACGAACGTGTCGACCTGGTTCAGCGCGACCGGCCCGCCCGCGGCGAGGGCCGCCGCCAGGCTGGCGGCGCCGGACGGTTCCGCCGCGATCACCGTGGTGTGTGGCGACCGCTCCCGCATCCAGGTCAGGATCCCGCCGAGCAGGCCGCCGCCGCCGACCGGGACGATGAGCACGTCCGGGGCGGTCCCCAACTGCTCGACGATCTCCTGGGCCACGGTGCCCTGGCCGATCAGGGTGCGAGGGTCGTCGAAGGCGGGCACGATCGTCGCCCCGGTCCGCGCCGCCTCCTCGGCGGCGAAGGCGGCGGCCTCGTCGTACGTCCGGCCCACCAGCACCAACTCGACCATGTCGCCGCCCAGCTCGATCATCCGGTCGCGCTTCTGGCGCGGGGTGCCGGTCGGGCAGACGATCCGGCCCTTGATCCCCAGTGCCCGGCAGGAGTACGCGACGCCCTGCCCGTGGTTGCCGGCGCTGGCGGCGATGACCCCGGCCGCCCGCTCGGCCTCGCTGAGCCCGCTGATCAGGTAGTAGGCGCCGCGAAGCTTGTAGGAGCGCACCGGCTGCAGGTCCTCGCGCTTGAGCCAGACATCGGCGCCGGTCCGGGCGCTGAGCCGGTCGTTGCGCTGCAGCGGCGTACGTCGGGCCACACCGCTGAGTCGGGTGCCCGCCTCCTCGACGGCATCGGCGGTGATGGGCACGCCTTCCCAATGGAAGGCCGGAATCGCATCGATGGTCACCGGCCCATTGTGCTCTCTCACCCGGCCTCGTCGCCCAAGGCTTCCCGGTCGCGAGTCGCGATCGTACGGACATCGCGAGCCTCCGGGAACGGGTCGTCATCGGTGAACAGGTCGGGCAGCGGCCCGTCCACCAGCTCGGCCGCGGCCACGGTCCGCAGGGGTTCGTCGACCGGAGCGGGAGAGGCCAGGTCGTCGGTGGTGACCTGCAGGTCCCGCATCCGCCGGGCGCTCACCAGCACCCTGCCCTCCAGTGAACCGACCGCCGAGTTGTAGGAGCGTACGGCCCCGGCCAGGCTGCGCCCGACCCGGTCGACGTGCCCGCCGAGCGTCGACAAGCGGTCGTAGAGCTCGCGGGCGATGGCGTAGACGTCCGCGGTCGACTCGGCCAGGGCGACCTGGCGCCAGCTGTGGTGGATCGTCTTCAGCATGGCGATCAGGATCCCGGGGGTGGCGAGCACCACCTCGCGGGCGGCGGCGTACTCGTGCAGGTCGGGCATCCGTTGCAGCGCGGCTGCCAGGAACGCGTCCGAGGGCAGGAACAGCACCACGAACTCGGGGCTGAGCCCGGCCAGCTTCCAGTAGCGCTTGGCGCCGAGCTGATCGATGTGGGTCCGGACGTGTCTGGCGTACGCGTCGAACAACTGTTCGCGCCGGGCCTCGTCGTCGGACTCGGAGGCGTCGAGGAAGGCGCCCAGCGGGACCTTGGAGTCGACGAAGATGGTGCGGTCACCGGCGAGGTTGACCCGCATGTCGGGGCGCAGCGTCGTCCCGTCCTTGGTCTGGATGGACACCTGAAGGTCCACGTCGCAGTGCTCGACCATGCCGGTGATCTCCACGATGCGCTTGAGCTGGGTCTCTCCCCAGGCTCCCCGCACCTGCGGCTTGCGCAACGCGTTCGCGAGCGCAGCGGTCTCCCGCCGCAACGCGTCGCCGGTGGAACGGACCTCCCGGACCTGGTGACGCAGGTCCAGCGAGATCGCGGCCCGTTCCTTCTCCACCTCGGTGAGGCGCTGCTGCAGCAGCCGCACCGACTCCTGCAACGGTTGCAGGACCTCCTCGGTCGCGGACATCCGCTGGTCGGCGGCCCGGTCGGCGCTGAGCGCCTGACGCTCCAGGGCATCGGCCGACAGGGCCCGAAACCGTTGGGCCAGCACGTCGTCATCGCCGGTCGACGGCTGCTGTTGCGCGCGTCGACCGGCCAGGGCAGCGAACAGCAACCCGGCGAGCAACCCGATGACGATGCCGAGAACGAGGGAAGTGGGATCGAGACCCGTCGTAGTCATGGCACACAGTCTGGCGGCGGGCTCTGACAACCATGGCGCGACGCGGCCGGTCCGGTTGTCCACGGCGGTGTTGAATGGGCCCATGGGGAAGACCAGTGCACCGAGCGAACCCGCGTTCGCCCATATCGAGGACTTCGGCGAGTTCGTCATGGCCGCCACCAGCCCGTACCACGCCGCGGCCGGGGTGGCCGGACGGCTGGAGGAGGCCGGCTTCGTACGCCAGGACGAGACCGCGGCCTGGGACGCCTCCCCGGGCGGGCACTACCTGGTGCGTGGCGGGGCGGTGATGGCCTGGCGGGTGCCCGAAGGGGCAGGCGTGCACAGCGGTTTCCGCATCGTCGGGGCACACACGGACTCACCGACCTTCCAGCTCAAGCCCTCGCCCGACACGACCACGGCGGGCTACCAGTTGGCGAACGTCGAGGTGTACGGGGGCATGCTGCGCAACTCCTGGCTGGACCGGGACCTCGGGCTGGCCGGCCGGCTGGTCACCCACGACGGGGCGGAGGTCCTGGTCTCGACCGGCCCGCTGCTGCGCATCCCGCAGCTGGCGATCCACCTCGATCGCAAGGTCAACGAGGGGCTGGTGCTCGATCCCCAGCAGCACCTGCATCCGGTGTGGGCTGTCGCGCACCCCGAGGCCTCACTGTTGGCCCACGTCGCCGGCCGGGCGGGGCTCGATGCGGGCGATATCGCTGCCGCCGACCTGCGTACGTTCGACACGCAGCCCGCTGGGAGGATCGGCCTGGGCGGGGAACTGTTCGCCTCGGGCCGCTTGGACAACCTGCTCAGCGTCCACGCCGGAGTCACCGCCCTGCTGGATGCCGGCACTCCACGAGACCCCGGCACTCCTGAGGGGAGCGTGGAGGCGGGGCCGGACGTTCAGGTGCTCGCCTGCTTCGACCACGAGGAGGTCGGGTCGGAGACCCGCACCGGCGCTGCCGGCCCGCTGCTGGAGGACGTCCTGGTCCGGATCGGGACGTCGCTGGGTGCCGATGCCGAGGGGCTGCGGCGGATGTACGCCCGATCCAGTGCCCTGTCGAGCGATGGTGCCCACGCGGTGCACCCGAACTACCCGGAGCGCCACGACCCGGCACACCAGCCGGTCCTCAACGGGGGTCCGGTGCTCAAGCTGAACGCGTCCCAGCGCTACGCCACTGATGCAGACGGTGTAGCCCTGTGGCGGCGGGTGTGCCGGGCGGCCGGGGTACGGTCCCAGGTGGTGGTGTCGAACAACACCATGCCCAGCGGCTCCACGATCGGGCCGATCACCGCGACCCGACTGGGTATCCTGACCGTGGACGTGGGGGCACCGATGCTGTCGATGCACTCGGCCCGGGAGATGTGTGGCAGCGCGGACCCGTATGACCTGCGGCGTGCGTTGGTCTCCTTCTGGTCGGGCGTGTGACGACGCGTGTTACTGTCGTCACGGTCGGGTTCGGTGGACCTTCCGGGCCTGGTGAAGAGCGATCTGGAGAGTGCATGAGCGATTTTGACCCGGTGTGGGACGGCGAGTGGTTGGCCGACCCCGGCCATTCGACGATCGGCTTCACCGCGCGCCATGCGATGGTGACGAAGGTCCGTGGGGTGTTCGACGACATGGAGGTCGTCATCCGGGCCGACACGGAGAACCCGGAGAAGTCGACCGTGATGGTTCGACTCGGCGTGGCCAGCATCAACACGCGGAACCCCCAGCGTGACGAGCACCTGCGCAGCCCTGATTTCTTCGACGTCGAGAAGTACCCGGACATCACTTTCGTCAGCACGGCGATCGAGGAGATCGACGAGCGGGCATTCATGATCACCGGTGACCTGACCGTCCGCGACACGACCCAGCGGGTCGTCATCCCGGTGGACTTCATCGGGGTCGAGAAGGACCCGTTCGGCCAGGTCCGCGCAGGCTTCACCGGCAAGCGTCGGATCAACCGGCGGGACTTCGGGCTGGAATGGAACCTTCCGCTCGACAGCGGCGGTGTTCTCGTGTCGGAGAAGGTTGAGCTCCAGTTCGACATCAGCGCGATCAAGTCGGACGCCCCCGCCGCGGAGCAGTGACAGGTCAGGACCGAGAAGAGATGACGATGCCCAGTTGGGAAGAGTTCGAGCCGAACCGCATCCGGGGCAGGGAGTTCAGTGTCCGCATGCGCGGGTACGAGCCCGAGGAGGTCGCCGAGTACCTCGGCGAGTTGGCGGACCTGATCGCAGACCTGCAGGAGGAGAACGCCCGTTTGGTGCGCACCAATCGCGAGCTGCGCGCCGAACGGTCGGCGGCGGTCGATGGTGGTGAGCGTCCGGCGGACCGGCCGTTCGGCTGGTCCCCGCCCGCGGAGACGGAGATCCCTGTGCGGCCGTCCGCGGCGACGGAGGGCGAGGCGATCCTCACCCAGGCCCAGCAGATGGCCGACCAGTTGCTGGCCGACGCCGAGGTCGAGGCGCGCCAGCGAGTCGCCGACGCGGCTGACGTCGACCTGGTCGACTACGTCCGTACGTACGCGCGGGTGACCCATGACCAGATGAAGGGGGTCCTTGACCAGCTGGGCAGGCAGCTGGACCGGCTCCATGACCTGGCCAGCCGGGATGCCCATGGCGAGGCCTGGGACGAGGCCCACGAGGACTGAGCCGGCCGAGGGGAGCCCGCACTCGGGCTACACTGGCCCACCGTGGCACTAACCATCGGAATCGTCGGTCTCCCGAATGCGGGCAAGTCAACGCTGTTCAACGCGTTGACCCGCAACAACGTCCTCGCGGCGAACTATCCGTTCGCGACCATCGAGCCGAACACCGGTGTGGTGGGGGTGCCCGACCCGCGACTCGAGGTGCTGGCCGGAATCTATGGATCCGAGCGGATCCTGCCCGCGACTGTCTCGTTCGTCGACATCGCCGGCATCGTGAAGGGCGCCTCCCAGGGTGAGGGGATGGGCAACGCCTTCCTCGCCAACATCCGGGAGGCGGACGCGATCTGCCAGGTCACCCGGGTCTTCGAGGACCCGGACGTGACACACGTGGACGGTGCGGTCAACCCGGGCAACGACATCGACACCATCACCACCGAGCTGATCCTCGCCGACATCCAGACGCTGGAGAAGGCCCTGCCCCGCCTGGAGAAGGAAGCTCGGATCAAGAAGGAGTCCCGGCCCAAGTACGAGGCCTGGCAGCAGGCGTACGACACCCTCTCCGAGGGCAAGGGCGTGTACTCGGCCGGACTGGACCTGGAGCCGCTGCGGGAACTGTTCCTGCTCACCGCCAAGCCGTTCATCTACGTGTTCAACTGCGACCAGGATGAGCTGGGGGACGAGGACATGAAGGCGCGGATGAGCGCGCTGGTCGCCCCGGCCGAAGCGATCTTCCTCGACGCCAAGTTCGAGTCCGAGCTGGTGGAGATGGAGGAGGACGAGGCCCGCGAGTTCCTCGCCGAGATGGGCGTGGAGGAGCCCGGTCTGGATGTGCTCGCTCGTGTCGGCTACGAGACCCTCGGGCTGCAGTCGTACCTGACCGCCGGCCCCAAGGAGGCCCGCGCGTGGACGATCCATCAGGGCTGGACCGCCCCGCAGGCCGCCGGCGTCATCCACACCGACTTCGAGAAGGGCTTCATCAAGGCCCAGGTCATCTCGTTCGAGGACCTGGTCGAGGCCGGCTCGGAGCAGGAGGCCAAGGCCCGCGGGAAGATGCGCCTGGAGGGCAAGGACTATGTCATGAGCGACGGTGACGTGGTCGAATTTCGATTTAATATCTGAGCTGCGGACAAGTGCGAATTGGTTGGCTGATTAGCAGCCAAGTGGTCTGACCGGTTTTCATGGGTGTCGCCGACTAAGAGCGTCGCATCAGGTCTTTAGCCATCTCTGGAGTGTCCACTTTAACGGGAACACTCCAATATGCACGAGTCCTCCTCCGTGGCCTGAGCCCAAGCTTGGTCACACTGCCGCGAACATCGCGGCATGACAGGGCGTGTGCTCGGGTCCCACCCAGCCGACAGGCTACCCTCGCGCACAGTGCGGCAGTACAGGACGTTGGAGAGTGACGTTGGGTGCGCTGATGACAGACGCGCGGCTAGGTGCGACACTTGAGTGTCGGCCGACCGAAAGGGCTGGTGGTCGCATGTTCAAGACCGAGGCGAAGTCCTTCAGTTCGGCAGACCCGGCCCACGTTTGGGCGGTGCTGATGGACGTCCCGAACTGGCCGCGGTGGAACCCGGGCTATGTCGCAGCGGAAGCGGGGGGCCCGCTTGGACTGGGTCGGCGCGGCGTCGTGACGCTCGTCGATGGCCGCCGCAGACCGTTTGAGGTCCTCGAGTGTGACGAGATGCGCTACTTGACAATCGGCGGACGGGGACCCGCCACCGATATTCGCTTCCAGTATCGACTCGAAGACGACGGCACCGGCGGAACCAGGATCACCCTTGGGCACACACTGGAGGGAATCCTCTCCCCGCTGTTCGCGCGGCTCTTCGGGCGCAGGGTGGCGGGATACTTGCCCACCGCGGCCGCGCAATTGGCCAGGATGTCCGGGACTGCTCAACCGTAGCAAGGCCACCACCCCGTGCGGCGCCGGGCAAGCGGCGAGGCTGGAACGCCACCTCAGGCTATGGCGCCAGCACTATCGACCAGCGGCATGAGAGTGTGCGTGTGTAGCGCGCGGTCTGGCCTCGGGGTTGAGGGTCTGTGGCCGCTGGCTCGCCGAGCGGCTCGGGCATCTGGAGGCTGGCAGCACCGCGCATTTCGCCCTGCGTACTCGACATGACGACTCCGCTAGCGTGGTTCGGTGACCGCCAACTCCCGACCTGAGTTCATGGGTAGCCCCTTGGTGCCGCGCCTGATCGCTGCCTCGCGATCACCCGCGCGCCTTGCCCTGGAGCTGCACCCCGATCCGTTCGACTCACAGAACCGAGTGCGAGCAGCGATGGCTGTGGGCGTGGCCGTAGAACTTGCTCTCAAGGCTGCGATCGCAACAGTGCTCCCATCACTACTGGCGGAGAAGGGCGACCCGCATTCGCAGCTCATCCTAATGGGGCGAGCTTCCCTGATCTACACCTCAGACAGATTCGTCACACCGACCCGACCAACGTGCTTGGACATCGCAGCTGATATGGAGTGATCCTTTGTCAAGTGGGCAGGGTCGGACGATGCCGACTCGCGGAGCTCATCGAGTACCTCCAGGTTCTCGGCCAGGTCGGCATGGTCGCCCGCCCGTGTCTCTGCCGGGCGCGACGTCACATCCGCCCGCGCCTGCGTCGTCGCAGCTGTCGCCTTCTCCAGTGCCAGGAGCGCCGACCGCACCCGCGCCGCCTTCTCAGCCGCGTCGCGGGTGGTCTTCCAGACCGCGACCTGCTCGCGCTGCGCCGCCAACGCCTCGCGCTGACCGACCAGCTCAGCACGTCGCGCCAGGTTCGCGGCCAGCGTGGGTCTGTCAAGAAGAAAACGGTGTAACCGGGTTGTTGTTGTCGGTCAGGGGCGGGCGGCGGAGAGCCGGCCGTCGAAGGTGATGTCGAAGGCGTTGAGGGCCTGCTTCCAGCGTTGGGTCCAGCGGGCCCTACCTTTGCCGGTGGGGTCCAGGGCCATGATCGCCAGGTAGACGCACTTCAGGGCGGCCTGCTCGTTGGGGAAGTGGCCACGGGCCTTGACGGCCTTGCGGATCCGGGCGTTGACCGACTCGATCGCGTTGATGGTGCAGACGATGCGGCGGATCTCGCGGTCGAACTGCAAGAACGGCACGAACTCGGCCCACGCGTTCTCCCACAACCTGATGATCGCCGGGTATTTCTTGCCCCAGGCCTCGGCGAACTCCAGAAAGCGGTCCTCGGCCTGCTTGACGGTGGCGGCCTGGTAGACCGGCTTCAGGCCCCGGGAGATGGCGTCCCAGTCCTGCCGGGCGGCGTAGCGGAAGCTGTTGCGCATCAGGTGCACGATGCAGGTCTGCACGATCGTGGCCGGCCACACGTTGCCCACCGACTCGGGCAGCCCTTTCAGCCCGTCGCAGACCAGCATCAGGACGTCCTCGACGCCGCGGTTCTTGATCTCGGTCAGCACCTGCTGCCAGTACTTGGCGCCCTCCCCGCCGTCGCCGGCCCACAACCCGAGAATGTCGCGGTTACCCTCCACGGTCACGGCCAGCGCGACGTAGATGGGCCGGTTGGCGACCTGCCCGTCCCGGACCTTGACATGGATCGTGTCGATGAACACCACCGGGTAGACCGGGTCCAGCGGACGGCCCTGCCACTGGGCCATCGTGTCCAGGACCTTGTCGGTGATCGTGGAGATCGTCGTCTTGGAGACCTGTGAGCCGTAGACGTCGGCCAGGTGCGCGCTGATGTCACCGTGCGTCATTCCCCGGGCGGACAGTGACAGGACCACGTCCTCGATCGATCCGAGCCGTCGTTGTCGCTTGCGCACGACCACGGGCTCGAAGGTGGCGGCCCGGTCCCGGGGCACGTCGATGGCGACCGGCCCGGCCTTGGTCAGCACCGTCTTGGACCGCGTCCCGTTCCTGCTGTTGCCCGCGGCGTCGTCGGCGCGTTTGTGCTTCTCATAGCCCAGGTGCGCGGTGATCTCGCCCTCCAGCGCCGACTCCAGCACCAGCTTGGTCAGCTGGGCCAGCAGCCCGCCCTCGCCCTCGACCGACAGGCCCTGGCGCTGCGCGTCGTTGACCAGCTGGGCAATCAGAGCCCTGTCCACCACCGGCGGCTGTCCTGTCGCCACGGGTTCCTCGACCTTCCTCAGGGCCGGCTCAACGGCCGGCTCGACCTGCGTACTCATCGTGTACCTCCTGGATCGGAGTTACACCGTTGAAAGTTGAAAGTACAGTCCCCAGCAAGGATGCGAGCGAGCTCGGATGGGCGACTCCACATGGGCCAGTGCCCCGTCGGAAGGTCGACGTAGTCGACGCTCGTGAAATTGGCGACCTCGGCGAACATGGGATGCCCGGCCCTGACCAGCTCCCTTACCTGCGCACTCGGGATGGAGCAGCAAACGAAGGTGGTGGGTATGTCGAAGCGTGCGTCATTGGTGAGCAGTACCGTCTGACGAAGGACGGTTCCGGGCTCGGACACTGCGCGTTTCCGGAACCGCTCGAGTGCATCGGCGCTCAGCCCCTCGAGGCTGGCCTGCTCCCCAAGCACCTCGAAGGGTGGCAGCGAAAGCCCGTCCATGTCCTCTGGGAAGTCGGGGGCAAGGGCGACTCCGGACGTCGCTGGGCCGCTGTCAACCCAGATCACACGGCTGACCAGTTCGGGGTGCCGATCCAGCACGAGAGTCACCGGAGCGTTTGCTCCGCTATGGGCCACGATGACGACCGGCCCGGAGCTGCTGGCAGCGACCTGTGCGATGGCCGCCGCCTGCTCGTCCAAGGTCCTGGTCACCCGGTCGGCATCTGTTGTGTCGAGGCCGGGCAGGGTCAGTGGGATTGCTCGGTGGCCCAAGGAGGTGAGGTGCTCCACGACGTCGTCCCATGCCCATGCTCCCAGCCAGTGGCCGGGGATCAGAAGGATCGTCGGATTGCCTGTGTCCGTTGTCATGCCCTCATCCTCGCGCAGCTCTCGACCAACGGCATGGCACTATTTGTGGCACGGTTTGGTGATGGGTGGGAGAGATGAAGCGAGTGGAGCGGCTCCACGCACTGTCGGAGATGCTGCGACGCAGCGGGTCTCGTGGATGCACGGCAGACCGGTTGGCCAACGAGTTCGGCGTGTCTGTGCGCACGATAAAGAGAGATATCGATGCGCTGGAGAACAGTGGGGCTCCGATCTGGTCGCGTCCGGGCCCACGCGGTGGATATGGTCTGGCTACCCAGGCCAACCTCCCACCGGTGAGCCTGACCCCCGCTCAAGCAGTGGCTCTTCTCGCAGCGGTCTCAGCTGCCCCTGATGCGCCGTACGGTGATCTTGCCTCGGTCGCCATCAGAAAGATCATGGACGTACTTGATCCTCGGACCCGAGGAAGGGTCGATGAACTCGCCCGCCGGATCTGGGTCAACACGGACCAGCCCGGGACGCGGGCCGTCAGGTCGGCCCTTGAGGAAGCGATGTCCGATCAATACGTGGTTCGCATCCGCTACACCGCCCAGGATGGCCATAGGACCGTCAGGGACGTCGAACCAGTGATCTTCGCCTCGACGAACGGATGCTGGTGAGGTTGACCCCGTAACCCGGACACCGTCTTGGCGGGTTCCTTTGTCAGGGAC
>JBIQHF010000042.1:0-3747 GCA_044508675.1 Propionibacteriaceae bacterium
AGTGTGTGGGAGACTAGGACATCGCCGGACAACACACCACCCCCCTAGGGGGTGGATTGGCTAAAGGCCGGTACCGTAAGGTGCCGGCCTTTGCTGCGTTACAGGTTCTCGAAGCGAAAGGACTCGCCATGGCGGACGACAACACAGGACGTGGCGACAGGAACAGCCGGGGGGGACACGGTCGCCCCCGGGGTTCCGGTGGACGTCCGAATGGCGGAGGTCGGGATGGTCGCCAGCAGCCAGGTGGACGTCCCTCGAGCGGTGGGGGCGCTTCCGGAGGGTCTCGCGGGGGACGCCCCGGCAGTGGCGGACGCGGGTACCGAGACGAGCGCGATCGCCCACGACGCGAGGGCGACGAGAATCGGGGCGCCCGTTCCACCAGCGGCGACCGGGACGGACGCGAGGACCGACCGCGGCGCAGCAGCGAGGACCGTCCCTGGCGCGATCGCGACCAGAGTCGCGGCAACCGGCCCGCCGGCAAGGGCCCAGGCCCACGGTCGGGAGGGGAGGGGCGCGGGTCGCGGAGCGGCGATCGTCCCGATCGGAAGCCGGAGGATCGTGACGCCCGCTGGGGCGAGGACCGTCCAGCCGATCGTGAGGGTGATCGTTCGCGCAGTGATCGTTCGCGCAGTGATCGGCCCGGCGGCTACGCAGGCAAGGGGCGTGGTGAGGCCGGGGGCTCCCGAGCCGAGCGACCCAGTGGTGGCTACCAGGGCCGCAGCGCCGGCAGTCGTCGGCCCGATGAGATGCGACGCGGTGGCAGCGGACATTCCGGCCAGATGCGCCAGGGGTCCAGGCCCGACCGATCCCGCGAGGGTGGTCAGGGGAACCGGAACTGGCGCGACGAGCGTGAGGGTCAGCAGGATCGTGGGCCCCGAGGAGAGCGACGGGAGCGGGAACCGCTGCCGCCCGGCCTGGCTCCGGCTGCGGATGAGCCCGCGGTGCCGGAGGACGTCGATGTGAGCAGGCTCCCGCGCGAGGTACGCGCCGAGCTGCGCAGCCTGTCGTCCGAGGCGGCCGAGTTCGTCAGCAAGCACCTGGTGGCCGCCGGTGACCTACTCGACACCGATCCTGAGCTGGCGCTGCGCCACGCACAGGCAGCCAAGCGGCGCGGTGCCCGACTGCCGCTGGTGCGGGAGGCGGTGGCCGAGGCGGCCTACGCCGCGGACGAGTTCGCGGTCGCACTGAACGAGTACCGAGCCCTGCGCCGGATGACCGGCGACGTCAACTACTTCCCTGTGATGGCCGACTGTGAGCGGGCCCTCGGCAAGCCGGAGGAGGCCCTGCGACTGGTCCGGGAGGCCAAGCTGGTGGACCTGCCGAAGCGTACGCGGGCAGAACTGGTCATCGTCGAGGCCGGGGCCCGGGAGGATCTCGGCCAGGTGAAGGAAGGGTTGCGGATCCTGAAGGCCTTCCTCAGCACGATGCCGCGGGACATGCCCGAGGAGGCGCACGCCCGGCTGGCGTACGCGTACGGCGCGACGCTGCTGCGCAACCAGCAGCCGGAGGAGGCGAGGGGCTGGTTCGTCGTCGCCGACGATTTGGACGTGCGGCGGGAGCTGGATGCCGCCGACCAGATCGGCCTGCTCGACGGCATCGACCTGGACCTCGACTTCGAGGACGAAGAGGACGAGGACGACGAGGACGAGGACGACGAGGACGAGGACGAGGACGAAGCGGCCCCGGAGGGACAGGACCGGGCCGAGGCCGGCCCCGCCCCGGCCGAGGCGACGAAGGAGCCGGAGGGACGGTCCCGCATCCACGTGGTGGCGGATGATGACCTGCCCGCCGACACCGGTGACCGCGATCCGGCGGCCGAGGAAGGCGACGGTGCGGCGGACTCCGAGGAGCGCCATGACTGACCTCGTCTCCCGGTACGACGCCGTGCTGTTCGACCTGGACGGGGTCGTCTACCTGGGGCCCGAGCCGGTCGACGGGGCGGCCGAGGGCATCGAGCGACTCCGTGCGCGCGAGGTCCCGGTCTGCTTCGTGACCAACAATGCCGCGCGGGCGCCCGAGGCCGTCGTCGACCACCTGGTCGAAATCGGGATCCCGTGCACGGTCGACCAGGTCGTCACCGCCGGACAGGCCGGCGTGCGGATGCTCGCCGAGCATCTGCCCGCCGGGGCCAGCGTGCTGGTGTGCGGATCGCCGGCGCTCGCCGACCAGGTCAGCGCCGCCGGGTTCGTGCGGGCTGCCAGCGCCGACGACGCGCCCGATGCCGTCATCCAGGGCTACTACCCGCAGCTGGCCTGGCCGATGCTGACCGAGGCGGCGCTCGCCGTCCAGCGCGGCGCCCGGTGGTTCGCGACGAACACCGACCCGACCCGTCCCACCGACCGTGGCCTGGAGCCCGGTGCCGGCGCCCAGATCGGCGTCGTTCAGCTCGTCGTCGGCGGTGCCCCGCTGGCTGCCGGGAAACCGGAGAAACCACTGATGGAGGCGGCGACCGCCCGACTCGGTGCCCAGCGGCCGATCTTCGTCGGCGATCGCCTGGACACCGACATCGCCGGCGGCGTGAACGCCGGAATCGACACCCTGTTCGTGTTCACCGGCACGCATCGGGCCGCAGAGCTGTTCAACGCCGTGCCGGCACAGCGCCCCACCCACATCGGCCGGGACCTGCGCGACCTGCTGCTGCCGGCGCGCACCGTGGAGCGGACCGAAGACGGCGGCGCCCGCTGTGGTGACGCCTCAGTGCGCATCGTCGACGGCACCACCCTGATCGGGGCCGTCGGTGATGCCCTGGACCTGGTCCGCGCGACCGCCGCGCTGGCGTGGGAGGCCCGGGACAACGGGGGCTCGGTCAACGTCGATCCGGTGCTGCAGGCCGTTGCAGGAGAGCTGGCCCGGTGAGGCTGGACCGGGCCCTGGCACAGCTCGGCCTGGCCCGCTCCCGCACTCACGCCCAGGAGCTGATCCGGGCCAGCCGGGTCCGCGTGGCCGGCCGGGTCGAGACCCGTCCGGCCACTGCGGTGACCGTCGGGACCGATCTCGACGTCGACGGTGAGGAATGGGTCGGACGGGCGGCCCACAAGCTGCTCGGCGCCCTGGCGGACCTCCCGGTGAGCGTGCCCGCCCGGGTACTCGACGTCGGTGCGTCCACCGGCGGCTTCACCCAGGTGTTGCTCACCCGCGGTGCCGGGAAGGTGTACGCGGTGGACGTGGGCCACGACCAACTCGCCCCGACCCTGCGGACCGATCCGCGCGTCCAGGTCCGCGAAGGGCTGAACGCCAAGAACCTGTCGCTGGCCGACCTCGACGGGGAACCGGTCGGCCTGGTCGTTGCCGACGTGTCGTTCATCTCACTCACCCACCTGCTCCCGGCGATCACCGAGGTCGCCGCCCCCGGCGCATGCGCCCTGCTGATGGTGAAGCCGCAGTTCGAGGTGGGGCGCGCCGGACTGGATCGGAACGGCGTGGTCCGCGAGGAGTCGGCCCGGCTCGCCGCCGTCGACGGGGTCGCCGAGGCCGCCCGCACCCTTGGCTGGCAGGTCACCGGACGTGCTCCCAGCCGCCTGCCCGGACCGGCCGGCAACGTCGAGTACTTCCTGCGGCTCGCCCGCGGCGCCGGCTGAACCGGACCTCAGTTCCAGCCGGCCGGACCGCTGGACCCTGCGCGGTACTCGTCCAGCGGTACTCGGCCATCGGCCCACGCCTGGACGACCGGGGTGAGGATCCGCCAGCATTCCTGGCTCATCGCGATCGAGAGTGTAGTTGGGGTCTGAAGCCGCCGGTCTCGAGGAG
>JBIQHF010000029.1:0-27308 GCA_044508675.1 Propionibacteriaceae bacterium
GTCCTGCAGGTGGTCTACCTGGTCACCGGGGTGGCGATCCTGGTGCTGACCCGGGCCCAGGACCGGGTCCCCACCGGCTGACCGGTCCGGTCAGTCGTGCGTCGGCGGCTCGATCGGCCGGCCGGCACCGTCCCGGGCGGCCATCGGCCCCCCGGACACGTCATCCAGGGCCGCCGCGATCTCGTCCGGCAGCTCCTTGTCCTCGATGGCGAGGCACTCCTCCAGTTGCGCGGCGGTCCGGGCTCCCAACAGCGGCGCGGTGACGCCGGGGGTGTCGCGGACCCACAGCAACGCCACCTCCAGCGGCGTCATGCCGAGGCCGTCCGCGGCCCGGGCCACGGCATCGACGATGCCCTGCGAGCGTGGCTGCAGGTAGGGCTCCACGAACCACGCGAAGTGCTCGGTGGCCGCCCGGGAGTCCTTCGGCAGGCCACGGCGGTACTTGCCGGTCAACACCCCGCGCCCCAGCGGCGACCAGGGGAAGAAGCCCAGTCCCGCGGCACGGACGGCGGGCAGGATCTCGACCTCCGCCCGGCGGGTCATCAACGAGTACTCGACCTGGGCCGAGGTGATCGGCGTACGGGTCGGTACCGCCCGCTGCCAGGTGGCGGCCGTGGCGGTCTGCCAGCCCACGAAGTTCGACAGGCCGAGATAGCGGACCCGGCCCGAGGAGACCGCGATGTCCATCGCCGCCAGCGTCTCCTCGATCGGTGCCTGGCCCCAGGCGTGCACCTGCCACAGGTCGATCCAGTCGGTGCCGAGGCGCTCCAGGGAGGCGTCGAGGTCGGCCAGCATCGTCCGGGCGGACGTGTCGACCCGCCGCTCGCCGTCGCGGACCACGAATCCGGCCTTCGACGCGATCACCAGGTCCGTGCGGTCGAACTCGTGGGCCATCAGGGCGCCCAGGATCGCCTCGGCATCGCCCGCCCCGTACGCGGCCGCGGTGTCCACCAGGTTGCCGCCGGCATCCACGTACGTGCCCAACAGTTCGTACGCCGCTTGCGGGGGCGTGTCGCGCCCCCAGGTGAGCGTGCCCAGGCCGAGCCGGGAGACCTCCAGCCCGGACGAGCCGACGCGTCGCTGTTCCATGCGGGCGACTCTAGGTGCACCGGGGCCACGCCGCACGTCGGACCCTGCCCCTGCGGGAGACTGGAGCCATGGGCATCCACGGCGAACACCCCTTCCTCACCCCGCGGGAGCTCCGCGACCCGGTGCGCCGGGTCCGGGGCCACCTGCCGGCCCCCGTCACGGTGTGGACCTCGGCCGACCGGACCCGGCGGGACGGCTGGACCATCTCCTCGGTCCTGGTGGGGGAGGGGGAGCCCGCCGAGCTCGTCGCACTGGTCGACGAGGACTGCGACTGGTGGGAGCTGTTCTGCTCCACCGGCGCCGCGACGGTCAACATCCTCGCCCAGGGACAGAGCCTGGTCGCCGACGCCTTCGCGCGGGTCACCCCCTCACCCGGCGGGCCGTTCCGCACCGGCGACTGGGTCGATGCCCCACACGGCCCCCGGCTGGTGGGGGCGGCCGGTTCGCTCGGGGTACGGCTGGTCGACCCGGACCCGGATCACGCCGGCTGGGGCCTGTTGGTACGGGCGATCGTCGAGTCGGTCGAACTGGCCGATGACCTGGAGGCCCTGGAGCACCGGCGCGGCCGTTACCGGTGAAGCTCCTGCGGAGGCCGCCGTAGGCTGGGCCGCATGACCTTCCTGCTGCTGGTGCGCCACGGGCGGACCTCCGCCAACGCCTCGGGCATCCTCGCCGGTCGGACGCCCGGCGTCCTGCTCGACGAGACCGGGCTGCGACAGGCCCGCGATGCCGGTCGCCGCCTGGCCGGGGTGTCCCTGGCGGCCGAGGTCTCCTCTCCGATGGAGCGATGCCTGCAGACCGCCGAGGAGATGAGGTGCATCCGCGGCGGGCACGGCCCGGACCTCGTCGTCGATCCGGCCCTCGCCGAGGTCGACTACGGCTCGTGGAGTGGTCGCCCGCTCAAGGAACTGGCCCAGGAGGACCTGTGGCGTACGGTGCAGGCGCACCCGTCGGCCGCCCGGTTCCCCGGCGGCGAGTCGATGGTCGCCATGGCCCAGCGCGCCGTGGGCGCCGTGCGGTACCGCGAGGCCCAGGTGGCCGAGGATGCAGGTCCCGAGGCGGTCTGGATGGTGGTCAGCCACGGCGACATCATCAAGGCGATCCTGGCCGATGCGCTCGGCCTGCACCTGGACCAGTTCCAGCGCCTGGTGGTCAATCCGGCCTCGGTCAGTGTCGTGCAGTACACCAGCGCCCGCCCGTACGTCCTGGCGCTCAACACCTCCTCCGGGGCCCTGGTGGACATGCTGCCCAAGGTCGCGGAACCGGACAACGACGCCGCGGTAGGTGGCGGAGCCGGGCCGGGGACGTAGGGTAGGAACGTGAGTGCGTTCACAGTCCGCTACGAGAACCCGGATCGCTTCGTGCCCGGGACCGTCGGCGAGCCCGGCGATCGCACCTTCTACCTCCAGGTGCGCGAGGCCAACCGACTGTCCTCGCTGATCTGCGAGAAGCAGCAGGTGGAGGTGCTGGCCAACCAGATCGCCCACTTGCTCGACGAGGTGGCCGCCCGCTCGCTCAGCACCGTCACGATCCCGCCGCCGGTCACGACCGCGGTGGACAACCGGCCGCTGGACGTGCCGATCTCCGACGACTTCCGGATCGGCCCGATGAGCCTGGCCTGGGACAGCCGGAAGGACCGGGTGGTGCTGGAGCTGTTCTCCGACGACGTCGAGGAGACCATCACCGGGATCAGCGAGATCGACACCTCGGCCCTCCAGGAGGGCACCGTCTGCGTCGTCACGCTCACCCCGGCCGCCGCCCGGCAGTTCGTCGCCAGGGCACAGAGCGTCATCGCCGCGGGACGCCCGGTATGCCCGTTCTGCCGCCAGCCGATGGCCGCCGAAGGCCATGTGTGCCCGCGGGCCAACGGCTACTTCGACCCGCTGCCCTGAGCAGACGCCCATGCACCCGGCACTCTCCGCTCCGCCACCGCCAGGATCCGGTACGTCACTGCGGATCCTGAGCCGTCTGCGCAGCGCCTCGAACCAGACCTTCCTGGCCGAGATCTGCATCGACGGGCAGGAACCGCGTCGCTGCGTCTGGAAGCCGGTCGCCGGGGAGCGACCACTGTGGGACTTCCCCGACGGCACGCTGGCCGCCCGGGAGGTCGCGGCGTACGAACTGTCCGCGGCAGCAGGCTTCGACGTCGTCCCGACCACGGTGCTGGTCCACACCGAGGATGGTGGCGGTGCCCTGCAGACCTGGGTCGACATCGATGAGGACGTGGGTCGGCTGGTCGACATGGTGCACGGCACCCGGGCTCCGCTCGGCTGGCGCCCGGTCGTCGAGGGCCTCGACCACCAGGGTCGGGACGTCACGCTGGCCCACCGCGACGACCCGCGCCTGCGACGGCTGGCGCTGTTCGACGCGGTCACCAACAACTCCGATCGCAAGGGCGCGCACCTGCTGCCCAGCCGGGGCGAGGTGCTGGGCTGTGACCACGGCCTGTGCTTCCACGTGGACCCCAAGCTCCGCACCATCCTGTGGGGCTGGGCCGGCGAACCGCTGCTGCCCGATGAGGTCGACCTGCTCGACCGGGTGCGGGAGGTCGCCGACGACGTGCTGGGCGGCCTGCTGGCCCCCGCAGAGGTCGATGCGGTGCGGCAGCGGACCGAGGTGATGCTGGTGACCAACCGCCTTCCCGTTCCGCAGGACGGTTGGCCGACCATCCCTTGGCCGCCGCTGTAGAGTCCGCTCCATGCGCGCTTGGACTTCTCCCGCCCCACAGACGGTCCCCGGGGACGGCAGTGCACCCCTCATGGTGCACGACACCGCCTCCCGCGGCCTGGTTCCGGTCGGGCCGGAGCAGGGCGAGGCCCGGATGTACGTCTGCGGGATCACCCCGTACGACGCCACCCACATGGGCCACGCCGCCACCTACGTCGCCTTCGACCTGCTGAACCGTACGTGGCGCGATTGCGGCCTGGACGTGCACTACGTGCAGAACGTCACCGACATCGACGACCCACTGCTGGAGCGGGCCCAGGCCACCGGGGTCGACTGGACCGAGCTCGCGGACAGCCAGATCGACCTGTTCCGTGGCGACATGAAGGCCCTGCGCGTCCTGCCCCCGCGGGACTACATCGGTGCCGTGGAGGCCATCCCACTCGTCGTCGAAGCGGCCGAGCTGCTGAAGGAGCGCGGCCTGGTCTACACCCTCGACCCGGACGTCGACGGCGTCGAGGAGCCCGACCTGTACTTCCGGTCCCGGCGCGTGCCCGGCTTCGGCGAGGTGTCTCACCTGCCCGAGGATGAGGCCCTCACGATCTTCGGTGAACGTGGCGGGGACCCCGACCAGCCGGGCAAGGAGGACCCCTTCGACTGCCTGGTCTGGCGGGTCGCCCGGGACGGCGAGCCGTCCTGGCACTCCTCGCTCGGCGAGGGACGCCCGGGGTGGCACATCGAGTGCTCCGCGATCGCCCAGCACTACCTCGGCCGGACCTTCGACGTGCAGGGCGGTGGCTCCGACCTGATCTTCCCCCACCACGAGATGAGTGCCGCCGAGGGCCGCTCCGCCACCGGGCATCGGTTCGCCGCGGCGTACGTCCACTCCGGCATGGTCGGGCTGGACGGGGAGAAGATGTCGAAGTCGAAGGGCAACCTGGTGCTCGTCTCCCGGCTGCTCGCCGGCGGCATCGACCCGATGGCCGTGCGCCTGGCGATCCTCGCCAACCACTACCGCAGCGACTGGTCCTGGACCGATCGCGGCCTGGAGGCCGCGATCAATCGGTTGGCCCTGTGGCGGCGGGCGTTCTCGCTGGAGGCAGGCGCCTGCGCCCAGGAGACGGTCGCGGAGGTGCGGGCCGCCCTGCGCGATGACCTGGATGCGCCGCGGGCACTGGCCGCCATCGACGCGTGGTGCTGCGACTCGCTGGCCGGCAAGCACAAGGACACCGCCGGGCCGGGTCTGGTCGCGCTCGCCGCCGATGCCCTGCTCGGTATCGCCGTCGAGCGCTGAGCCGGCCGCGGCGCGTCCGTCGGATAGGGTCGGGGGCGTGAAGACCTTCGAGACCCTCTTTGCCGAACTGCAGGAAAAGGCCCGGACCCGCCCCGAGGGGTCGGGCACCGTCGCCGAGCTCGACGCCGGGGTGCACCACATCGGCAAGAAGGTGCTGGAGGAGGCCGGTGAGGTCTGGATGGCCGCCGAGCACGAGGGCAAGGACGCGACCGCGCTGGAGATCTCGCAGCTGCTCTACCACACCCAGGTGATGATGATCGCGACCGGCCTGACGCTCGAGGACGTGTACCGCAAACTCTGACCCGTACGGAGCACGCCCCAGGCCCGGCCTGTTCCGTGGGCGGCAACGGGTTTGGCGGTCACTCCCGACCCAGTAGGGTGAGCGTCGTGAACGCTGAACGTCCCTTCCTGAAGGTTGCCGTCCCGAACAAGGGCTCCCTGTCCGAAGCCTCGATGCAGATGCTGCGGGAAGCGGGGTACAAGCAGCGTTCGGAGTCCAAGGAACTCATGGTGGTCGATGAGGCCAACCGGGTCGAGTTCTACTACCTGCGCCCGCGTGATATCGCGATCTACGTCGGTGAGGGCACCCTCGATGTCGGCTTCACCGGCCGGGACATGCTGCTGGACTCCGGTGCCGCCGCCACCGAGATCCGGGCGCTCGGCTTCGGGGGCACCCGCTTCCGTTTCGCTGCCCCGAACGGTTCCGGGATCACCGCCGACCAGCTCGACGGCAAGCGGATCGCCACCTCCTATCCCGGGCTGGTGCAGCGGTGGCTCGACGAGCGTGGCATGTCCGCCCGGCTGATCAGCCTCGACGGCGCGGTGGAGAACTCGATCCGTCTGGGCGTCGCCGACGTCATTGCGGACGTCGTGGAGACCGGGACCACGTTGAAGCGTGCCGGTCTGGCTGTCTTCGGTGAGCCGATCCTGCAGTCCGAGGCGATCATGGTGCAGCGCAACGGGGACGTTCCCGATGGCCTGGCCCACTTCGTGCAGCGGATCGAGGGCGTGCTGGTGGCCCGGGCGTACGTGCTGATGGACTACGACGTGTCCGCCGAGTACCTGGACGCCGCGCTGGCCCTGACGCCCGGTTTCGAGTCGCCGACCGTCTCCGAGTTGGCTCGCGAGGGCTGGTTCGCCGTCCGTGCGATGGTGCGGGCCGCGGACGCCCACCCCGTCATGGATGAGCTGTGGGACCTGGGCGCCCGGGCGATCATCGTGACAGACCTGGCTGCGTGTCGACTATGAACTGAGGCTGAAGATGGTCACCTTGCTGCGCGTCCGTTCACGGGCGATGCTGATCACCGGCATCATCGTGTCGGTCCTCGTGATCGGCAGTCCCATCGTGACCTGGGTGGCCCTGCCGCAGGAGATCCGCAATCTCTCCGTCGGTGTCGACCTCGGCATGATCGGACTGGTCCTGCTGGCCATCGTGGCCGTCGTGCTGGGGGTTGCCCTGTCATCGGTCCGGGCCGACGACAGGGGCCTGACGATCGTCAACGGTCCGGTCCGGCACCGCTACCAGTGGCACGAGATCGTCGACGTCCGGTTCCTGGAGGGCGACCCGTGGGCGTACGTGTTCACTTTCCGCAGGGACCGCGATGGTGACCCGCAACGGCACATGGTGATGGCGATCCAGGCCCCGGACGGTGATCGGGCCCGCCTCCAGGCCGCCAAGCTGCGGCAGATCTGGCTGGACCACAAGCCCTGATCACCCGAGGATCACTCGATGCCGCGCTTGCGCAGGATCGCCTCGATCTCGTCGAGATCGTCGTTCGGCCCGGCCGGGGCGGCGCCTTGGGCAGGCTTCCTGGACTGGGGGCCCGGCACGGCCTTGGGCGTGGTGGTCGAGGTGGCCGCCTTCCCGGCAGTGGGGGCCGCGGCCTTGCCCGCCTGCTTGTCGGCCTTGGCGGCAGCCCGGGTATCGCGCCGAGCCTGCTTGTCCTCCTTGCTGAGGACGCCCACGCCGCGGCGGTTCAGCATGCCGGCGATGACCCACAGGACGACGGCGACCGCCAGCAGGCCGATGCCGGTCTGGACCTGGATGGTCCACACGAGGGCGCGCGCCCAGAGGACCAGGGCGCCGAGCAGGTCGTAGACCAGTTGCATCAGTCCGGTCAGGTAGAGGCCCACTGACAGGCCGGCGAGTCCGATCCCCTCCAGGACGTGGCCGGTGCCGTAGCCGGCCCGCCAGGCGATCAGGGCGTACACCAGACCGATCAGGACAATGGCAAGACAGGCGATGAGTAGGACCTCCGCGGGGTTCATGCCCTTCAGGCTACCCGGGCGGGGTGCGGTTGCCGCTCAGGCGCCGCCCGTCCCGGGGAAGTCGGGGAACCACCCCGATCAGTGGTCCGGGAGCCCCCTGCCCGACTCCTCGGGACCGGGCGCTGCGGCACCTCGACCCTGCAGGGCGGCGATGACCTCCGCGTCGTCGACCTGGTCGAAATCGTCGTAGAACTCGGCCACGGCCGCGAACCCGGCCGGGACGAGCAGGCAGACCACTTCGTCGGCATGCTTGCGCAGTTCCGCCAGGGTGTCCTCGGGCCCGACCGGCACCGCACACACCAGCCGGGCCGGGTGGTGCTGCCGCAGGGCGTGCAGGGCGGCGATCATCGTGGCCCCGGTGGCGATGCCGTCATCGACCACGATGACCACCCGTCCGGTCGGGTCGACCGGAGGCCGCGCCGGGGTGTACCGGCGGCGGCGCTCGCGGATCAGGTGCAGTTGGTGCTCCCGCTCCTTGGCCAGCACCTCGTCGTCGGCCCCGTACGCCGCGGCGTGCGGCGCGACGTACGTCCAGCCGTGCTCGTCGACCGCCCCGACCGCAACCTCGGGACTGTACGGGGAGCGCAGCTTGCGGACCAGGACGACATCGAGGTCCCCACCCAGCTCCCGGGCGATGGCGGCCGCCATCGGAACGCCGCCGCGCGGGATCCCGAGCACCAGTGGATGCGCCTCGGCATGGTGGTGCAGGGCGTCGGTGAGGCGGGCTGCGGCATCGGCGCGGTCGCGGAAGGAGTCCTGCGATGGAAGGGAGGCAGGCCTGGGCATGACATCATTCCCCGGGGCGACGTAGACAAGGACAGGTGGTCTGGTCGAATTCTACGTTCAACGGACCGTTCTACGTCCCGGAGGGCTCGCGGTGTTCGAGAAAGATCGCGGTGTCCGAGAAGGGTCGCTGTTCGAGAGGACCTGCTGCTCGAGAATGCTTGGCGTCGGACCGGGAGCGCCTCTCGGCGATAGGCCGCTCGTAGCGGCAGGAGTTGAGGCCCGGGGCTACCGCGGCCCGACACGCATCCGAGAATAGATCCGTTGCGGCCGAAGCCCAAACCCGGGACCGGGTCAGTTGAGGGCGTCGGCCCGCCACAGCCGCGCGCAGGCCGTCAGGTCCTCGGCCATCGTCGCTAACCGTGCCGCCTGCAGGGCCGCCCGGGCGCCCTCGGTGACCTCGGCCCGGCCGGAGGCCACCACATGGCAGAACGAGGCTGCCCGCTCCAGGGCCACGGCGAAGTCCCCGGTGAATGCGCCGCGCAGGATCTGGTCGGTCACCCGGCGCACCTCGTCGGGGCCGGTCGGGTCAGCCGCGCCGGCGACGGCATGATGGGGTTCGGCGAAGCGGATCCCGGCGGCGTACTCCCGCGCGGCCCCGTACGGGTCGCCCTCCACCCACTGGTGCAGCACGTACAGTCGCCAGAGGGCGCCCGGCAGGGACCTGGCCGGGCGGGCCGCCCACAGGTCCGCCAAGGTGTCCAGGCCGATCTCGTCGACAAGGGCGACGAGGCGTTCGGTGACGGCCGGATCGGCGCTGGCCCGTCCGGCGTGCAGCAGTACCGCGGCCGACTCGTGAGCGGCGTGCAGTTCGGCGATCGGGTCGACCTGCTCGCCCAGCGACTCCAGGGCCTCCGGCGGAACGTACCCGGGCCGACGCGGTTTGCGGTCCTCGTTCATTGGTCAAGGCTAGGCGATCGATCCCGGGTCGATCATCTAGGCTGGTTGACCATGACCGGACACGAACATCTCCTGGGCGACACCAACCATGACTTCGCCGAGGACGACGGGTCCGCTCCCGAGGGGCTGCGCGAGGCGATGGCCGCCGCCGGCTCCGGGGAGCAGGCCGCCTACCTCGACGCGGTCGTGGAGCTGTGCCTGTCCCGGCTGCTCGTGCCGATCGTCGCGGCGGGGGAGAACCTGCACCCCGAGGGTCCCGACCCGGATCGCCATGCCGAGATGTCCGCAGTGCTGCTCCAGCAGGCGGACGGGGCCAAGGCGATGCTCGCTTTCACCGGCGTCGATGCGCTGAATGCCTGGAACCCGCAGGCCCGGCCGATCCCCGCGACCCTGGACCGGGTCGCCGAAGCCGCCGTGATGTCCGGCGCCGGTACCCTGCTCATCGATCTGCAGGGTCCGGTCCCGATGGCGTTGGAGGAGCCGCTGCTCACCAACCTCGGTCGCGGCCGGCGGTTGGTGAAGGTGGAGGGCGGTTACGGTTGGCTGGCCACCCGTGACGAGGGTGAGGCCGGGGGCGGCCACCCTCACGACCATGACCATCACGACCACGACCACCATGGTCACCACCATGACCACGGTCACGACCACCGGCGGCACTGAATACTGCCGATTGGGTTGTCGGGGCCGGGTGGGGTATAGTGATCGCCGACCTGTCCGACTCTGTGTCGGGCAAGCAAGCGGGGACCTGATCTCCCACCCGTACGATGAACCGATGCCTTCGGGCGGTGCAGTCGCCGGGTCGGTCGTGCGAGGCGCCGGATTCGTGACCTGTCGTTCCAGGGAACGGTTTCGGGGTGTCGCGCGTCCCTTCAGGGCTCCGTGGTACGGGGCCCTTTTTCGCATCCCTGGTCGAGCTCGGCGAATCACATCGCAAATTTGGAGGAAGCATCAGCACTGAACCGCGTATCAATGACCGTATCCGCGTTCCCGAGGTCCGGCTTGTCGGCCCGAACGGTGAGCAGGTCGGCATTGTCCGTATCGAAGACGCCGTGCGTCTGGCCCGTGAGGCCGAGCTCGACCTGGTCGAGGTGGCGCCGCAGGCCAAGCCGCCGGTCGTCAAACTCATGGACTACGGCAAGTTCAAGTACGAGAGCGCGCAGAAGGACCGGGAGAACCGACGCAACCAGTCGAATGTCCTGGTCAAGGAAATGAAGCTTCGTCCGAAGATCGACGGGCATGACTACGAGACCAAGAAGGGCCACGTCGTTCGTTTCCTCAAGGGCGGCGACAAGGTCAAGATCACGATCATGTTCCGCGGTCGCGAGCAGAGCCGTCCCGAACTGGGGTTCAACCTGCTCAAGCGTCTGGCCGAGGACGTCGAGGAGTACGGCACCATTGAGTTCCCCCCGAAGCAGGAGGGGCGCAACATGCTGATGATCTTGGCTCCGACCCTGAAGAAGGGCCAAGCGCGCGCCGAGCACGAGAAGGCCAAGGAGCAGAAGGCCGCCGCGCGCGCGGCCGACGTCGAGCTGGAGCGCGAGGAGCATGCTGCTTCTCGTTCGCGCTTCGAAGCCGAGGAGAAGAAAGCGAAGAAGAAGGGTCCGGCCGACAACATGGACCCCGATATCGACCTGTGATCGCCGCAGGGCGTGAGAAACGGAGCACAACTATGCCCAAGATGAAGACGCACTCCGGTGCCAAGAAGCGTTTCCGGCTGACCGGAACCGGCAAGGTCATGCACCGCCAGGCCGGGAAGATGCACCTCAACGAGCACAAGTCCAGCAAGCGCACCCGCCGCCTCACCGGCGACGCCGTGCTCACCAAGGGCGATGCGCAGAAGGCCAAGAAGCTGCTCGGCAAGTGAGCATCCCCCACCCCGATTTTTTGAACTGAAGGAGAAACACCATGGCACGCGTCAAGCGTTCTGTGAATGCGCAGAAGAAGCGCCGCGAGGTCCTCGAGCGTGCGTCCGGCTACCGCGGCCAGCGCTCGCGCTCGTACCGGAAGGCCAAGGAGCAGCTGCTCCACTCCGGCGTGTACAGCTTCCGTGACCGTCGCGCCAAGAAGGGCGACTTCCGCAAGCTCTGGATCCAGCGCATCAACGCTGCCGCTCGTGCCGAGGGCATGACGTACAACCGTTTCATCTCCGGCCTGAAGAACGCCGGCATCGAGGTGGACCGCAAGATGCTGGCCGAGATGGCCGTCAGCGACGCCCCCGCGTTCGCCGCCCTGGTCAAGGTCGCCAAGGAGCACCAGCCGGCCGTCGCGGAGACCGCAGCCGCCTGATGTCCCCGGCCTCGACTGGATCGAGTGCGTCCGAGCCGACCGGATTGCAGGAGCCCTCAGGGGCCCTCGTCCGGTCGGTTCGTCGTCTCACCACCCGCAAGCATCGCGACGAGGACGGCCAGTTCCTCGCCGAGGGACGCCAAGCCGTCCGCGAAGCGCTCACCCACGGCCTCGTCGGGGCCGTGTGGGTCGAAGCCGACCTCGCCGATCGGCATGCCGACCTGGTCGATCTGGCCGTCGCCCAGCACGTTCCGGTGTACGGGGTGGGGGCGCGGCTCGTCTCCCAGATCAGCGACACCGTCACCCCCCAGGGGATCCTCGCGCAGGTCGCCACTCCGACGTACGACCTCGACGAGCTCCTCGGACAGGCCCCGCGACTGGTGCTGGTCTGCGCCCAGATCCGCGACCCGGGAAACCTCGGCGCAGTGGTGCGGTGCGCGGACGCCTTCGGGGCCGACGCGGTCGTCTGCACCAAGGGATCGGTCGAGTGGACCAACCCCAAGGTCGTCCGCGCCAGCGTGGGGTCTGTCTTCCACCTGCCGATCCTGACCGGCCTCGACCTGGCCGAGGTGACCCGACGACTGCGGGACTCCGGCCTGCAGGTCCTCGCCGCGGACGGGGGCGGGGCCGACCTGCAGGACTACGCCGGGCGTGGCCTGCTGGCCCGTCCCACGGCCTGGGTGATGGGCAACGAGGCCTGGGGCCTGCCCGAGGAGGACACCGCCCTGGCCGACGCCGTCGTGGGCGTCCCGATCTGGGGACAGGCGGAGAGCCTCAACCTGGCCACCGCCGCTGCCGTCTGCCTGTGGACCACGGCCTCGGCGCAGCGCGCAACCCAGGAGTGACCCGACGGCAGGTCAGCCGTTGTTGCCCAGCCCCGGAATATCGGACAGGTCAATGCCCCGCAGCTCGGAGGGCAGTTCGGTCGGGAAGTCGCTCGGCCAGGACGTCGGCATCTGGGTCGGGAAGTCGCTCGGCCAGGACGTCGGCATCTGGGTCGGGACAGCGGGCTCACGGCTCGGGCGCTGGGTGACGGTCTCGGTCTCGGTCGTCGTGGCGGTCGCGGTCACCGTCGGGATCGGCTCCGGTTCGCTGACAGCATTGCGGACTGCGCTGGCGACGCCGACCGCGACCAGCGTGATGACCACGCCGAGGGCCAGCATGGCCCAGCCGCGCGAGCGCTTCTTGCCTCCCGAGCCATCCGGCCCGTCTGCGCCGGCCTGAGGGGTGGCGGGCGGCGGCGGAACCGGCGGCTGCCGGGACTGCTCGTACGGCGGCTGGTTGTGCTGGTCCGACTGCGGACGGTCCGCGTAGGTCGGGTCGTAGTAGTGCCCCCGGACCTCCCGGTACGGACTCGGCCCGGACTCGGGGACGACCGGGTCGTCGATGCCCTCGTGGTAGGCCGGGATCCGCGACGTCGGGTGGTCGTCGTGGGGGCCGAGCACCTGGGTGCGGTCGTCGGCGGCAGGTGGCTGGGTGCCGGGCGGCTGTGGGGCCCGGCCGGGGGTGCCCAGACTGCGGGTCCGGTCGTCGGGGCCGATGTGGCGGGTCGCATCGGGGTCACCGAACGCCTGTGTTGGCTGGTCGTCCTCAGGCATGTCTCTCCCGGTCCTGGGTCGCGTACGCATTCAAGGTAGTTGGGTGGTCCGGGACAGGCAAAACGGGGGTTCACCGACCATCGGAGTGGTGGACGCCCGACGGGTCGCCGCGACCGGCCCGGAAGATCCGCACCACCGCAGCAGCGGCGTGCTCCAGGTTCGCCGGACCGTCCCGCAGGGCAGTGGGCAGGTCCGTCACCTCCGGCAGGATCGGCAGCAGCGCCGTCACCCCACGATCGAGCAGGACCTCGGCGCCGGGTCCGACCCGGCCGGCCAGCACCACGCACGGCACATGTGCGGTGGCGGCCAGCCCCGCCACTCCGGCGATCGTCTTGCCGGCCAGGGTCTGCGCGTCGACCGAGCCCTCCCCGGTCAGCACCAGTGACGCCCCCCGGATCGCCCCGGCGAGCCCGACGGTCCCGGCCAGCAGGTCGACCCCCGGTCGGGTGTTCGCACCGAGGAAGGACATCAGCGCCCACCCCAGCCCACCCGCCGCACCGGCCCCAGGAGCAGTGGCCAGATCGTGCGCCCTCGGCGGTGACAGCCGGACCATGCCCTCGAGGATCCGGTCCAACTCGGCGACCTGCTCCGGCGTGGCGCCCTTCTGCGGCCCGAAGACGGCGCTGGCACCGTTCGGCCCGAGCAGCGGATTGGTCACGTCACAGGCCGCTTCGATCCCGACCTGCTCCAGTCGTGGGTCCAGGCCGGCCAGGTCGACCCGGGCCAGGCGGCGCAACCCGGCCGGGGTGGGGGAGACCGGCCGGTCGTCCCGGTCGAGCAGACGCGCCCCGAGCGCCTGGAGCATGCCGGCACCGCCGTCGTTGGTGGCAGAACCTCCCAGCCCGACGACCAGTCGGCGGGCACCGGAGTCGAGGGCCGCACGGATGAGCTCGCCCACCCCGCGGGAGTCGGCGGCCATCACGTCGCGGTCCCGGGGCGCCACCAGGGCGAGGCCGACCGCCGAGGCCACGTCGATCACCGCGAGGTCGCCGGAGCGGACCAGGGTCGCGGTGGTGGATCCTCCCCGGGCATCGGTGACCCGGACCCGGTGCCGCTCGGCCGCCAGGGCGGTACCGATCGCGTCGGCGAAGCCCTCGCCACCGTCCGACATCGGGATCCGTACGCAGTCGGCGTCCGGATCGGCGGCCAGGACACCGGCGGCCATCGCGTCGGCGGCCCGGGCGGCGGTCATCGACTCCTTGAACGAGTCGGGTGCCAGCACCACCCGCAGGCGCGCGGCGCCACCGGGGTCAACCGTCTCGCTGCCCATCCTGCCCTCCTGTCGACGTGCTGCTGCCCAGTGTCGCCCACTGCGGCCCCGTTCCATCGGTTAGCCCAGGCCCCCACCGGCTCCTACACTTGGGCGCGGGTGTCGGCAGGGTGTCGGCACCGTACGGACCCGAGGGGAGCCCATGTCAGGGCCGAACACGAACTATGACCCGGTGGAGACAATGCCGCTGCAGCAGGAAGCGCTCGAGCAGATGGTTGCCGAGGCCAAGGCGGCGTTTGCCCAGGCGGTGACGGTCGCGGACCTGAAGGCCGCCCGCATCGCCCATACCGGTGACCGTTCTCCCCTCGCCCTCGCCAACCGCGAGATCGGTGCGCTCCCGCCGCAGGCCCGCAAGGAGGCCGGCCAGCGGATCGGCAAGGCCCGTGGCGAGGTGAACCAGGCCCTGAAACTTCGCGACGAGGAGGTCCGCGCCGCCGAGTTGCAGCGCGTCCTGGTCGAGGAGCAGGTCGACGTCACCCTGCCCGTCGAGCTGGCGCCGCAAGGCGCCGTGCACCCGATCACCGGCCTGATGGACCGGATCGGTGAGGTCTTCGTCGCCATGGGCTGGGAGATCGCCGAGGGGCCCGAGGCCGAGGCCGACTGGGTCAACTTCGATGCGCTCAACATCCACCCGGACCACCCGGCCCGCCAGATGCAGGACACCCTCTACCTGGCGCCGCTGGAGAACAACACGCTGCTGCGGACCCACACCTCGCCGGTGCAGGTG
Source organism: Propionibacteriaceae bacterium (assembly GCA_044508675.1). Lineage (GTDB taxonomy): Bacteria > Actinomycetota > Actinomycetes > Propionibacteriales > Propionibacteriaceae > Raineyella. The sequence goes on from JBIQHF010000029.1 coordinate 14,880, forward strand.
CGGACCATGCTCGATCGCGAGCTGCCGATCTACATCGCCTGCCCGGGCAAGGTCTACCGCGCCGACGAGCTCGACGCGACGCACGTGCCGGTCTTCCACCAGGTCGAGGGCCTGTGCATCGATAAGGGCATCTCCTTCGCGCACCTGCGCGGCACCCTGGAGCACCTGGCCCGGGCAATGTTCGGCGAGGTCCGGACGCGGATGCGTCCGAGCTACTTCCCGTTCACCGAGCCCAGCGCCGAGGTCGACCTGGAGTGCTTCGTCTGCCACGGGGAGTCGGTCGGCAACCCGGACCGGCCCTGCCGTACGTGCAGCTCCGAGGGCTGGATCGAGTGGGGTGGCTGCGGCGTGGTCAATCCCCGCGTGCTGGTCGCCGCCGGCATCGACCCCGAGGTCTACTCCGGCTTCGCCTTCGGGATGGGCATCGAGCGCACCCTGATGTTCCGCAACGACGCCGCCGACATGCGTGACATGGTCGAGGGCGATGTCCGCTTCAGCCGTTCTCTGATGGGAGGCGCCCGATGAAGGCCCCGATCTCCTGGCTGCGTGAGCACGTCGCGCTGCCCGACACCCTCGACGCCCACGGCCTCGCCGCGCTCCTGATCGGCTACGGCCACGAGGTCGAGCAGGTCGAGTCCGCCGGCGCGGACGTTGTCGGCCCGGTCGTGGTCGGACGCGTGCTCGACATCGAGAAGGAACCGCAGAAGAACGGCAAGGTCATCAACTGGTGCCACGTCGACGTCGGCGAGCACAACGACCCGCAGACCGGCAACCGCGGCATCATCTGCGGCGCGCACAACTTCGTCGCCGGCGACCTCGTCGTCGTCGCGCTGCCCGGCGCCGTGCTCCCCGGCGGCTTCGCCATCTCCTCCCGCAAGACGTACGGGCACGTCTCGGACGGCATGATCTGCTCCTCGAACGAGCTCGGGCTCGGCGACGACGGGTCGGACGGCATCATCGTCCTGGCCGCCACCGACGATGACGACGTCCCGCTGGTGCTCGGCCAGGACGCCAAGCCGCTGCTGCACCTGCAGGAGGACGTGCTGGACATCGCCGTCACCCCGGACATGGGCTACTGCCTGTCGATCCGCGGCCTGGCTCGGGAGGCCGCGGAGGTGACCGGGTCGGCGTTCACCGACGTGGTCGACCGGGACGTCCCGGCGGCGGTCTCCGACGGTTTCCCGGTCACCGTGGCCGACCCCGCCGGCTGCCCGGTCTTCGTCGCCCTGCGCCTGACCGGCCTCGACCCGCAGGCGACGAGCCCCCGTTGGATGCAGCGCCGGCTGGTGCTGTCCGGGATGCGGCCGATCTCGCTCGGCGTCGACGTCACCAACTACGTCATGCTCGAGACCGGCCAGCCGCTGCACGCGTACGACGCGGCCTTCCTGCAGGAGGGCATCGTGGTGCGCCGCGCCGAGGCGGGGGAGACGATGACCACCCTCGACGGTGTCGTGCGGACCCTTGACCCGCAGGACCTGCTGATCACCGACGCGTCCGGCCCGATCGGCCTGGCCGGTGTGATGGGCGGGGAGCACACCGAGCTGCGCGAGACGAGCACCGAGATCATCCTCGAGTCGGCGAACTTCGATGCGTTGGCGATCTCGCGCACCTCCCGTCGGCACGGGGTGGCCTCCGAGGCCGCGCGCCGCAACGAGCGCGGCGTCGACCCGAACGCCGCCTACGCCGCCGCCCACCGCGCGGCCGCACTGCTGGTCGAGTACGGGGGAGCCACCCTGGACCCGGCCGAGACCGTCGTCGGTGCGGTGCCGGCCGCTCCGGTGCAGACGATCCCGGTCGACCTGCCCTCCCGGATCCTCGGTACCGAGGTGTCCGCGGCCGACACCATCGCCCACCTGCAGGGCGGCGGCACCCGGGTCGAGCGCGCCGGTGACACCCTCACGCTGACCCCGCCGACCTGGCGTCCGGATCTGCTCGATCCGTACGACTACGTGGAGGAGGTCGGCCGCAAGGTGGGCCTGGACTCGATCGAGGGCGTCCTGCCGCCGGCCCCGGCCGGCGGCGGCTTCACGGCCTCGCAGCGGGCCCGCCGGGCGTTGAACCAGACCCTGCCCACCGCCGGGTTCACCGAGGTGCTGAGCTTCCCGTTCATCGCGGCCGACGACCTGGACCGGATGGGCGTGCCCGCCGGTGACCGGCGCCGCGACCTGGTCACCGTCGCCAACCCGCTGTCCGACCTCCAGCCCCACCTGCGCTCCACGCTGCTGCCGGGGCTGTTCGCCGCAGTCAGCCGCAACACCTCGCGCAGCCTCGACGACCTGGCACTGTACGAGCAGGGCGCGGTGTTCCGGGGCGCGGACCGACCGATGGCCCCGCGCCTGCCGGTCGCCCGCCGTCCCGACGCCGACGAGGTGGCCGCGCTGAGCGCGGCCCTTCCCGAGCAGCCGCGCCATTTGGCCTGCGTGCTGACCGGCAACTGGCGCCGGCCGGGCTGGGCCGGTGCCGGGGAACCGGTGTCGTGGGTGCACGCGGTGCACTTCGCCGAGACTGCTGCCGGCACCGTCGGCCTGGTCCTGGATCGGCGTGCCGTGCAGGTGGCCCCGTGGCATCCCGGCCGGTGCGCCGAGCTGTCGGTCGACGGCACCGTGGTCGGCCACGCCGGCGAACTCCACCCCACGGTGTGCGAGGCGTACGGACTGCCCGCCCGGACCTGCGCCGCGGAGATCGACCTGGACCTGCTGCTCGAGCTGGCGCCCGACAGTGGGCAGGTCGCCGAGATCTCCTCCCATCCGGTCGCCAAGGAGGACGTGGCCCTCGTCGTCGACGAATCCGTGCCGTCCGCCGACGTCCAGGCCGCCCTGGTCCGGGGCGCCGGTGACCTGCTGGAGTCGGTGCGCCTGTTCGACGTGTACGTGGGCGAGCAGATCCCGGCCGGGAAGAAGTCGCTGGCGTACGCCCTGCACTTCCGTGCGCCCGATCGCACGCTGAAGGACAAGGAGGCCATCGCCGCCCGGGACGCGGCGGTCGCCGCCGCCGGCGAGTTGGGGGCAGAACTGCGCTCATGACGGTCGCGATCAGGGTCCTCTGGATGGTCTTCGCCCTCTACCAGTTGCTGCTGGCGGTCGGGGTCTTCTCGTTGAGCCTGGGCAGCGCCCTGGTGTTCTGGGGCGCTGCCGTCGGGGCCCTGGCGTTCGTCGTGGGCCGGTCGGCCAAGGGGGCGTACGTCTCCTCGGCGCTCACGGCCGTCGGTCCGTTCCTGGTCAGTGGGGTCGCCCAGGAATCGGGCGGGATCGTCTACGTGGCCGTGAACATTCTGGTCGCGATCCTGATGGGCTGGTTGGCGCACCACTACCAGCGCCGGCGGCAGGCCGAGAGCTTCTGACCCGGCCCCTTCCGCTGCACGCCGCGGACCCGGGGCGCCGCAGAACCCACGGATGAATATTCATTCGGAGTGTGGCATAGTTATGCGTATGACTATGCGTGTAGCAGTCGCGGGTTGCACCGGGTACGCCGGCGGAGAGGTCCTCCGCCTGTTGCTCGGGCATCCCGACGTCGAGATCGGGGCCCTGACTGCCGGGTCCTCCGCCGGATCGAAGCTTGGCGAGCACCAGCGCCACCTCACCCCGCTGGCCGGCCGACGGATCGAGGAGACGACGGTCGAGGCCCTGCGCGGACACGACGTGGTCTTCCTGGCCCTTCCGCACGGGACCTCCGGGGCGATCGCCGAGCAGCTCGATGCCGACACCCTCGTCATCGACTGCGGTGCCGACTTCCGCCTCGAGGACTCGGCGGAGTGGGAGAAGTTCTACGGCAGCCCGCACGCCGGCACCTGGCCGTACGGCCTGCCCGAGCTCCCGGGCCAGCGCGAGGTGCTGGCCGGCACCAAGCGGATCGCGGTCCCGGGCTGCTACCCGACCGGTGCCACCCTGGCGATCGGCCCTGCCATCACCCATGGGTTGGTCGACGGCCATGACGTGGTCGTGGTGTCCGCATCGGGGACCTCCGGCGCCGGCAAGTCCGCCAAGCCGCACCTGCTCGGCTCGGAGGTGATGGGCTCGGTCAGTGCCTACGGTGTCGGCGGCGTGCACCGGCACACCCCCGAGATGGTGCAGAATATGCGCCGCCTGGGCGCCACCCACCCGAGCGTGTCCTTCACCCCGTTGCTGGTCCCGATGCCGCGCGGCATCCTGTCGACCGTCTCCGCCCCGGTCCTGGGGGTCAGTGCCGCCGAGGCGTATGACGCGTACGTCGACGCGTACGCCGACGAGCCGTTCATCCACGTGCTGCCCTCGGGCACCTGGCCCGCCACCGGGGCGATCGCCGGCTCCAATGCGGTCCACGTCCAGGTCACCGTCGACGAGAAGGCCGGCCGACTCGTCGCCGTCTCGGCGATCGACAACCTCACCAAGGGCACCGCCGGCGGTGCCATCCAGTCGATGAACCTCGCCTGTGGTCTGCCCGAGACCACCGGCCTGCCGCTGATCGGAGTCGCACCGTGAGCGTGACCGCTGCCCAAGGCTTCACCGCCACCGGGATTGCCGCCGGGATCAAGGCCTCCGGCAACAAGGACCTGGCCCTGGTCCGCAACAATGGCCCGCGCTTCGACGCGGCAGCGGTGTTCACCTCCAACCGGGTCGTCGCCGCCCCGGTCACCTGGTCGCGCCAGGTCGTCTCCGACGGTCGCGTCGATGCCGTGGTGCTCAACTCCGGCGGCGCCAACGCCTGCACCGGGGCCGACGGCTTCGTCGACACCCACCGCACCGCCGAACGGACCGCGGAGGCGCTCGGCGTGTCCGCCGGCGACGTCGTGGTCTGCTCCACCGGACTGATCGGCATACGCCTCCCGATGGATGCCCTGCTCGACGGCATCGACACCGCGGCCGCCGCCCTGGCCCCCGACGGCGGCGCCGCGGCGGCCGAGGCGATCATGACGACCGACACCCACTCCAAGCAGGTCACCCGGACCGTGGACGGCTGGACCGTCGGCGGCATGGCCAAGGGCGCCGGCATGCTCGCCCCCGGCCTGGCCACCATGCTGGTGGTCATCACCACCGACGCAGTCGTGCCCGCCGAGCAGCTGGACACGGCGCTGCGCGCCGCGACCCGGGTGACGTTCGACCGCCTGGACTCCGACGGCTGCATGTCGACCAACGACACCGTCCTGGCGATGGCATCCGGAGCCTCGGGCACCACCCCCGAGCCGGACACCTTCCAGCAGGTGCTCACCGAGGTCTGCCACGAGCTCGGCCAGCTGCTCCTCGGTGACGCCGAGGGGGCCAGCCACGACATCGCCGTCCGGGTGGTGAACGCCGCCTCGGAGGACGACGCCGTCGAGGTCGCCCGCTCGATCACCGGCTCCAACCTGTTCAAGTGCGCCATCTTCGGCAACGACCCGAATTGGGGCCGGGTGCTGTCGGCGCTCGGTACCACCGGTGCCGAGTTCGACCCGGACCGGGTCGACGTGTCGTTCAACGGGGTGATGGTCTGCCGTGGCGGCGCCATCGGCGAGCCCCGTGAACTGGTCGACCTGCAACCGCGCCAGGTCGAGGTGCTGGTCGACCTGAACGCCGGTACCACCGAGGCGACCGTCTGGACCAACGACCTGACGTACGACTACGTCAAGGAGAACGCGGAGTACTCCTCGTGAGCGATGCCGTGGATGCCCTGACGCTGGGCGACAAGGCGTCGATCCTGATCGAGGCGCTGCCGTGGATCGACCGGTACACCGGCCGCATCATCGTGATCAAGTACGGCGGCAACGCGATGATCAACGAGGACCTGCAGCGGGCCTTCGCCGAGGACATCGTGTTCATGCGCCGGTGCGGGGTGCATCCGGTCATCGTCCACGGCGGCGGACCGCAGATCTCGGCGATGCTCAAGCGTCTCGACATCGCCTCCGAGTTCCGCGGAGGCTTCCGGGTCACCACCCCGGAGACCATGGAGGTCGTCCGGATGGTCCTGATGGGCCAGGTCGGCCGCGAACTCGTCGGGCTGGTCAACCAGCACGGGCCACTGGCCGTCGGCTCCTCCGGAGAGGACGCCGGACTGTTCCGGGCCCGCCGGCGGACCGTGACCGTCGACGGTGAGGACGTCGACCTCGGACTGGTCGGCGACGTCGTCGAAGTACAGCCCGAGGCGATCAAGGACCTGATCCAGGCCGGACGGATCCCCGTGGTGGCCTCCGTCGCCCCCGACGAGACCGGCAAGGTGCTCAACGTGAACGCCGACACCGCAGCCTCGGCCCTGGCCGTCGCCCTGGGCGCGGACAAGCTGGTCATGCTGACCGACGTCGAGGGGCTCTACCGCGACTGGCCCAACAGCGAGGAGATCATCACCGAGATCACGGCCTCCGAGCTGGAGCAGCTGCTCCCCGAACTGGCCTCCGGGATGGTTCCGAAGATGGAGGCCTGCCTGCGGGCCGTACGCAGCGGACTGAACCGCGCCACGGTGATCGACGGACGGGTCCCGCACTCGCTGTTGCTGGAGATCTTCACCGACGCCGGCATCGGCACGATGGTTGTCGCAGACAAGGAGCAGGTTGTCGCAGACAAGGAACAGGTTGTCGCAGACAAGGAGCAGGTTGTCGCAGACAAGGAGCAGGTTGTCGCAGACAAGGAACAGGTTGTCGCAGACAAGGAACAGGTTGTCGCAGACAAGGAGAAGGATGACTGACACCGCAGCATGGCTGGGGCGCTACGAGAGCGCCTACATGCGGAACTTCGGCACCCCGAAGCGGGTCCTGGTCCGTGGTGAGGGATGTCGGGTCTGGGACGCTGACGGGCGTGAGTACCTCGACCTGCTGGCGGGCATCGCGGTGAACTCGCTCGGCCATGCCCATCCCGACGTGGTGGCCGCGGTGAGCGACCAGATCGCCACCCTGGGCCACATTTCGAACCTCTACACCTCACCGTGGCAGATCGAGCTGTCCGAGAAGCTCGACGCCCTGGTCACCGGCAACGCCCCGGCCACACCGGCCCGGGTCTTCCTGTGCAACTCGGGCTCGGAGGCCAACGACACCGCCTTCAAGCTCACCCGTCGCACCGGACGGACCAAGATCGTCGCCATGGAGGGCTCCTTCCACGGTCGTACGGTCGGCTCCCTCAGCCTCACCTCGCACGCGGCCTACCGCGAGCCGTTCGAGCCGCTGCCGCCCGGGGCGGTGTTCGTCCCGTACGGGGACGAGGAGGCCCTCGCGGCCGCGGTCGACGACCAGACCGCCGCCGTGGTCCTGGAGACGATCCAGGGCGAGAGCGGCGTCATCCCCGTCCCGGACGACTACCTGCGGGCCGCCCGCCGGATCACCGCCGAGCACGGCGCCCTGCTGTGGGTCGACGAGGTCCAGACCGGCATCGGCCGCACCGGCCGGTGGCTGTCGTACCTGCCGTCGGGGATCACCCCCGACATCGTCACCCTGGCCAAGGGCCTGGGCGCAGGTTTCCCGATCGGTGCCTGTATCGCCACCGGTGAGGCTGCCGACATGCTCGGCCCCGGTTCCCACGGGTCCACCTTCGGTGGTAATCCGCTGGCCTCCCGGGCGGCGCTGACCGTCCTGCAGGTGATCGAACGCGACGGGCTGCTCGCCCACGTCACCGCGGTCGGCGACCACCTGGCCGAATCGGTGATGGCGCTGGGCCATCCCGACGTCCTCGGGGTCAGCGGTGCCGGGTTGCTGCGTGGCATCGTGCTGGCCCGTGACATCGCTGCGGCGGTCAACGACCGGGCGATGGAGCGGGGCTTCCTGGTCAACGCGCCGCGTCCGGACCGGATCCGGGTGGCACCCCCCCTCATCATCACTTCGGCGGAGATCGACACGTTCGTCTCCGCTCTCCCCTCCCTCCTGGAAGGCTGACATGGGGCTCCGACACTTCCTGGCCGACGACGACCTGACCGCCGAGGAGCAGTCCCGGGTCCTCGACCTGGCCACCGCACTGAAGACCGACCCGCTGTCGCGGCGCCCGTTCGAGGACCGTACGGTCGCCGTCATCTTCGACAAGTCCTCGACCCGCACCCGGGTCTCGTTCGAGGTCGGCATCACCGAACTCGGCGGGCACGCCATGATCATCGACGGGGCCAGTTCCCAGATGGGCCGTGGCGAGTCGATCCACGACACCGCCCACGTCCTCGGCCGCCACGTCGCCTCGATCGTCTGGCGCACCATGGGCCAGGACCGGGTCGACGAGATGGCCGCGTACGCGGGGGTCCCGGTGGTCAACGCCCTGACCGATGCGTACCACCCGTGCCAGATCCTCGCCGACCTGCAGACGATCCGCGACCACAAGGGCGACACCCGTGGCCTCACCTTCACCTACGTCGGTGATGCGGCGAACAACATGGGCAACTCGTACGCCCTGGGGATGGTCCTGGCCGGCATGCACGTCCGCCTCTCCGGGCCGGCGGGCTACCTGCCGGACCCGCAGGTCGTCACCCGCGCCGAACGGCTCGCCGCCACCACCGGAGGCAGCATCACCGTCACCGAGGACGTCCGGGCCGCGGCCGAGGGCAGCGATGTCGTCGTCACCGACACCTGGGTGTCGATGGGCATGAGCTCCGAGGGCCGGGAGACGGTCTTCCAGCCCTACCAGGTCAACGGCGAACTGATGTCGCTCGCCGATCCGGAGGCCATCGTGCTGCACTGCCTGCCCGCCTACCGGGGCATGGAGATCACCGCCGAGGTGCTGGACGGTCCGCAGTCGGTGATCTGGGACGAGGCGGAGAACCGGCGCCACGCGCAGAAGGCCGTGCTGACCTTCCTCGCCGACGCCGCAGGGATCTCGGCCGATCGCTGACCGGCACCGATGAGTGAGTCGTCCCGGGCACCGCTGACGAAGATTGCCCGCCAGTCGCAGATCCGCCAGCTCCTCACCACCCGCGCGGTCTCCTCGCAGACCCAGCTGGGGGAGCTGCTGGCGGCTGACGGCGTGGCGGTCACCCAGTCGACATTGTCCCGGGACCTGGTCGAGCTCGGAGCCGTCCGGGTACGCGAGGGTGACCTGACGGTCTACCGCGTCCCGAACGAGGGGCCGGTGGCCGGTCTGCGCTCCCGGCCGACCGAGTACCTCGACCAGCTGGTCCGCGTCTGCCAGGACATGCTGGTCTCCGCCGAGGGATCAGCCAACATGGTGGTCGTCCGGACCCCGCCGGGCGCCGCCCAGTACTTCGCCGCCGTGCTCGACCGCGCCTCGTGGTCCGAGATCCTCGGCACCATCGCCGGCGACGACACCGTCGCCGTCATCACCCGTGACCCCAGAGGCGGCCAGGACGTTGCCGCCCGCTTGCTCTCCTTGGGAGGAAACCCATGACCCAGCCCACCTCCGGCCCCGACGCGACCAGCGGTCCGGCACACGCCGGCGAGGGGATGCTCTGGGGCGGCCGCTTCAGCGGCGGACCCGCCGACGCGATGTTCGCGCTGAGCAAGTCGACCCAGTTCGACTGGCGCCTGGCCCACTACGACATCGCCGGCTCCCGCGCGCACGCCAACGCCCTGCAGCGGGCCGGACTGCTCACCGACGAGGAGCACCGCGCCATGCTCACCGGCCTGGACGAGCTGGACCGGCGGGTCAGCACCGGGCAGTTCGGCCCGGCGCCGACCGACGAGGACGTGCACGGCGCCCTGGAGCGTGGACTGATGGAGGTGGTCGGCCCCGAGCTCGGCGGCCGACTGCGCGCCGGGCGGTCCCGCAACGACCAGATCGCCACCCTGGTCCGGGCCTACCTGCGCGACGAGATCCGGGTCGTCGCGACCGAACTGCTCGGCGTGATCGAGGCCCTGCGCTCCCAGGCCGAACGCCACCTCGGGGTGCCGATGCCGGGACGTACGCACATGCAGCACGCCCAGCCGATCCTGCTGTCCCACGAACTGCTCGCCCACGCCTGGCCGCTGGTGCGCGACATCGACCGGCTGCGCGACCTCGACAAGCGCCTGGCGGTCAGCCCGTACGGATCCTCGGCCCTGGCCGGCACCTCGCTCGGCCTTGACCCGGAGGCCGTCGCCGCCGACCTGGGCTTCTCGTCCTCGGTCGCCAACTCGATCGATGGCACCTCCGCCCGTGACCAGGTCGCCGAGTGCGCGTATGTGCTGGCGCAGATCGGCGTCGACCTGTCGCGGCTCAGCGAGGACGTGATCACCTGGTGCACGGTCGAGTTCGGATTCGCGACCCTCGACGACGCGTGGTCGACGGGGTCCAGCATCATGCCGCAGAAGAAGAACCCTGATGTGGCCGAGCTGGCCCGCGGCAAGGCCGGTCGCCTGATCGGCAACCTGGCCGGACTGCTGGCCACCCTCAAGGGCCTGCCGTTGGCGTACGACCGGGACCTGCAGGAGGACAAGGAGCCGATCTTCGACTCGCTCGACCAGCTGCGGGTGCTGCTGCCGGCGATGGCAGGCATGGTCGGCACGCTCACCTTCCACCCGGACCGTACGGCCGAGCTTGCTCCGCGCGGCTTCTCGCTGGCCACCGACGTGGCCGACTGGTTGGTCCGCCAGCGGGTGCCGTTCGCCCAGGCCCACGAGATCGCCGGCGCCGCCGTCCGCTATTGCGAGGCCAAGGGGATCGACCTGCCCGACCTCACGCCGCTCGACCTGCCGCAGATTGCCCCCGAACTGGGGGAGGGAGTGCTGGACGTGCTGACCGTGGAGGGGGCCATCGCGTCGCGCGCGGCCCGGGGTGGCACGGCCACCTCGGCGGTGCGGTCCCAGCTCGACGAGCTGGCCGGCGAGATGGCATCGGCCCGCGACTTCGCGTCTCGGTAGGGTGTCCCTGTGAGCGACCTGTTCGATGAACTGAAGTTGAGGGGCCTGGTGGCCCAGAGCACCGACGAGAAGGCTCTGCGCGAGCACCTCGAGGCAGGGCCGGTCAACTTCTATGTGGGCTTCGACCCGACCGCTCCCTCGATCCACCACGGGCACCTGGTCCAGATCATCCTGGCCAAGCGCCTGCAGATGGCCGGCCACAACCCCTTCCTGCTGGTGGGCGGCGCGACGGGCATGATCGGCGACCCGCGCCAGAGTGGGGAGCGGGTGATGAATGAGGAGGCCACCGTCGCGCAGTGGACCGAGAAGATCCGCAGCCAGCTCAGCCGGTTCCTCGACTTCGACGGCTCGCACCCGGCCCGGGTGGTCAACAACTACGACTGGCAGTCGAAGACGAACGTCCTGGAGTTCCTGCGCGACATCGGCAAGCACTTCCCGGTCAACCGGATGCTGGCCCGCGAGGTCGTGAAGTCCCGGCTGGAGACCGGCATCTCCTACACCGAGTTCTCCTACGTGCTGCTGCAGTCCTCCGACTTCCGCCACCTGTACCGCGAGTACGGCGTGACGCTGCAGACCGGCGGGAACGACCAGTGGGGCAACCTGTCTGCCGGGGTGGAACTCATCCGGCGCTCCGACGCCGGCCAGGCCCACGCGATGTCGACGCCGCTGATCACCAAGGCCGACGGCAGCAAGTTCGGCAAGTCCGAGGGCGGGGCGATCTGGCTCGACCCGGACATGCTGAGCCCGTACTCGTTCCACCAGTTCTTCCTGAACGCCGAGGACGAGAAGGTGATCGAATACCTGAAGGTCTTCACGTTCCGCTCCGACGAGGAGATCGCCGAGTTGGAGGCAAGTCTGGAGGCCGAACCGTGGAAGCGCGCCGCCCAGCACGCCCTCGCTGACGACGTCACCACCTTCGTGCACGGCGAGACGGAGACGCGCAAGGCAGTGGCGGCTGCCGGGGCGATGTTCGGACGCTCCGAGCTGGCCGAGCTCGACGCCAGGACGATCCGGGCCGCACTGTCCGACATCTCGCTGAACCAGATCACTGCCGGCGAGGAACTGCCGCTCGCGGTGGACGTGCTCGAGGCCTCCGGTGTGGTCGCCTCGAAGTCGGCCGCCCGGCGCGCCATCAACGAGGGCGGCGCCTACCTGAACAACGTGAAGGTCACCGATCCGGACGCCCGCCTGACCGAAGACGACCTGCTGCATGGGACGTACGTGGTGGCCCGCCGCGGCAAGAAGACCATCGGTGGAGTGGAACTCAAGCGCGGCTGACCCTGCGCCAAAACCACCCGGCGGTATGTGACGAGCGTCACATACCGCCGGTTTGACGTTGGGTCCGATCCTAGGTAATGTTCATCTGGCCCTGAGGGAAACGGGCCTCCGCAAGGAGGTAACATGCCGGGGCCACTCCACTTCTTCGACGATGTTCGTCGGCTCTGCGAGTCCTTGGATTCCAGTGACGACAGAGGCTTGGTTGTGGTGTGCAGTCCACGCAATCTCTGTGAATGCTTTCGGGTGTGATCGGAAATTCGGGGGCAGGGTGAGGGAAATGTTCGGATTTGACTCCGGATGTGCAGCTCACTAAAGTAGTACAAGTCGCTGATCCGAGAAATCGGAATTGGTGGAACTGGTGGCCTGGATGGGTTGCTGGGGCTTGGAGCTTGGTTTCTGGTTGGGTCCGGTTGTGGATTTGACTGGGGGTCGGGGGAAGGGTA
>JBIQHF010000007.1:0-7327 GCA_044508675.1 Propionibacteriaceae bacterium
CCTCCGGGCCGCCTGACAAAACAACCACCTGTCCGGAATCCGGGGTCAACCCCAGGCGGAGTCGTGCTGGGTGTGGGGGCGGCCGTGACTTTGGCTGCCTGGAACGATTCGGAGTTCGCGCAGGGTGACTTCACTGCCGGCTCCTTCAACCTCGAGGGCAGTCTCGACAACACGACCTATGCCGAGCACGACACCGCCGGCACCGCCGCCGTCGTGTTCGACGCGACGACGGGCAATGGCGGCAATATGTCGCCGGACGACGTGGTCTACCAGGCGTACTGGGTGCGCCTCGACGCCGCGACCACCAGCGATGCCACGATGATCCTCGACACGACGACGAACACCGCGACCGGCACCAACGCGCCCAACCTCTCGTACTCCGTCTACGAGCTCGCACCCGCTGTCACGTGCGAGGCGGCCGCCGTCGGCGCCGCGCCAGTCGTGGGCTCGGGCACGAGTCTCAGTGCGCGTACGGTCGGCACCACGGTCAACCTGACGGCCAATGCCGCCGGGACCCCCGGTGATGCGGTGCAGTTGTGCTTCGAGGTCACGGCAGCTGCCGAGGGCACGTTGATCGAGGGCGGGCCTGCTTCGACCGTCTGGGGGTTCCAGGCCACCAGCGTCAGCGACTACTAGGAGACCCCCGGGAGGTCGCGAGTGATGGGTACTGACGGATGAGCCGCGATCCAGCGGCACGGTCACGGCGCGTGGGGGTCTGGAGACGTCTGCGCGCCGTGCTGGCCGGAGGGTTGGTGTTCGGGGTCGGTGCGACCCTTACCCTGGCCGCGTGGAACGACAGTGAGTACGCGGCAGGGGAGTTCGCAGCGAGCGTCTTCGCCACCGAGGCCAACCCCGGATCAGGCTGGGTGAGCACCACCGAGGGCTCGCCGGCCACGCTCGCCTTCAGTGCCACGGCGATGTCGCCCGGGGTGTCGCACTACGCGTACCTGGACGTGCGCACCACGGCGGCAACCACCACCGGGGGCACCATCGCGCTCAGTTCCGCCACCACCGCCGGCGCCCTTGCCGGGGCGCTGGAGTACCGCGCCGTGCTCATCGGCTCCGGGGTGACGTGCGAGGCTGCGGCCTTCTCCGGCTCCCCGACCTGGGTCGCCGGTGGTGCGAGCTCGTACCTGCCGGGCGGCACCATGCCTGCCTCGCCGCCGAGCACGGCCCTCCAGGCAGCGGGCGGGAACACCCTGCGTTACTGCTACGACGTCCGCGTCGCCTCCGGAGCCGCCAACTCCTACCAGGGCACCACCGGTACCCTCACGTGGGGCTTCGTGGCGACCTCGTCCAGCTGAGAGGGGTGACATGAGCACAGCCCGGCGCCTTGCGCACACCGTCGAAGAGGTGGTGCTGACCGTCCTGTCGATCCTCGGCGCCCTCTGTGTGGTGCTGGTCGTCCTGGCGCTGGTCTTCGACGTCACGCTGATCATGTTCAAGACCGGGTCGATGAGCCCCACCATCCCGGCCGGATCGGTCGCGATCGTCCGCGAGATCCCCGCCTCCGAGGTGAACGTCGGCGACGTGGTCACTGTGGACCGACCCGGACAACTGCCGGTCACCCACCGGGTCACCTCGGTCACCGAGGGCCCGGCCCCCGACCAGCGGATCCTCACCATGAAGGGCGACGCGAACGAGGCGGAGGACCTCGCTCCCTACACCGTCTCGACCGTCCGGACCACCATGGCCTCGATCCCCGGGCTGGCGCCACTGATCGTCCGGATGTCCAATCCGTACGTGCTCGGCGCGGTGACCATCGGCGCCTCACTGCTGGTGGTCTGGGCGTTCTGGCCACGCGGCGGTTCCGGCGAGAATAAGCCCGGGAGGCTGGCGGGCAAGCGCGCGATCCCGGGGGAGTCGCCCGGCCGGCAGGAGGGTCCCGCGCGACATGCCATCGAGCCGGGGCGGCGCCGTCGCCGGCGCGTGGGCGTGACGGTGACGGTGCTGGTCGCGTTGGCGCTCGCCGGGGTGGTCGTCCTGGCGCTCGCCCTGCCTGCCTCGGCCGCCGGGGCCGAGGTCGTACGGGGCAAGTACCTCACCCTGGAGTCCATCCCCGATCCGCGGATGACCATGATGGGCCCCGGCGAAACCGTGCACTGGCAGGTCGGGGTCTCGGTCGAGGCGCCCGACCCGGGAACGGTCAGCATCGGCCTGTCGGCGACCGGCGACCCCAGCATGGAGCTCACCGCCGCGGCGACGGCCTGCTCGGTCCGGTGGGATGAGGGGAAGTGTGCCGGGAAGTCCTGGCAGCTGCCCGACCTGGACCCGATCCCGATCGACGGGGTGGAACGCGAGCTGCTCACCATGCCGTCGGACCAGGAGCGGTGGGTGATGCTGGCCGTCACGATGCGGCCGAGCGCCGACCCTGCTCCCGGTGACGGCGTGTCCGCCCTGTTGCATGCGTCCGGCCAGGGAGACTCGGTGGCGGTCGGTCCCGGCGGGCTCGCCCGCACCGGTGGACCCAGCACGATCTGGCCGGTGCTGCTGGCGCTCGGGGCGATCACCATGGGGCTGGCACTGACCCTGCGAAGGAAGCGGCGGAACGAACGCGACGTCCACGGCGCCGCCGGCACCGGGGGGCGGCCATGACCGGCCGGCTGTGCCGCCCGACCAGGGGGCGGCTGGTGGCCGTCCTGTGCGCAGTGCTGATGCTGCTGCCACTCGCGCTGGGTTCCTCGGCCGAGCGGACGGAGGCGGCGTGGGCCGACAACGCGTTCGGCCGGGGGAGTTACACGGCGAAGACGGTGCCCTCGCCCACGGTGACCACGTGTGGTGTGGGGTCCGCCCTTGGCGTGATCAACTCCGTCTACGTGGACTTCAGCCCCCCGGCAGGGTACGTCGCCACGGACGTGAAGTGGAGCGTGGGAGAGACGACCGGCAGCATGGCAGCCGGGACACCCTCCTCGGTCACGGATCGTGGAGGTGGGGTGTATCGCGCGACGTTCAACCAGAACATCCTCCAGGACCTGCTCGGGGTGCTCCTCAGTGCGCTGTTCGGCCAGAGCTTCTACGTCGCGGCCCACACCGGTGATGCGGATGACGGCGGATGGACCTCGACCCCACCGAAGTACTCGAGGGTCACCATGGGGCCGCTCGGGCTGGGCTCAAGCTGTACCGCCAACGTCACCCCCTGATGCGCTGCCGTGGCAGTGGGGCGGTCACGTGTCGGGTGAGTGTCCGGCGTCGTCCGGTGGACACACCACACCCCATCCCCTGAACAGTGTTCAAATGATGCCGACAGCCATTCACGTGGTCGGAGGTATCGATGGCATGGCACCGCGACACGGACGTCGCTGCCGACCCGGTGGCGGCCTTCTGGCGGGCCCACCGGGAGGGGCGGGATGTCGCGCTGGCCACTTCGGGGACCAGTTCGGGAGCGCCGCGCGAGATCGTGCGCAGCACCGCCTCCTGGGTGGACAGCTTCGACGCCTGTGCTGACCGGCTGGAGCTGGGGGGTTCCGGCCGGTTCTGGATCCCGGGACCGCTGAGCGCCACGATGAACCTGTTCGCCGCCTGTCTGGCGAGGCACGTGGGCGCCACCTGGAGCACCGGGCGGGGCGGCTGCACCCATGCCCAGCTCACCCCGGCCCAGCTGCGTACGCTGCTCGACACCGAACCGGCCCCCGGACTGCACGTCCTCGTCGCCGGGGACGGGCTGCCACCCCCGCTGCGGCAGCGGGCCGAGGCGGCCGGGGTGCGGGTCGACCACTACTACGGCGCGGCCGAGCTGTCGCTGGTCGCCTGGGGCCACGACGCCGAGGACCTGCACCTGTTCGACCGGGTCAGGGCGGAGCTGCGCGACGGCGTCCTGTGGGTCCGCTCGCCCTGGCTGTCCCGGATCGGGACCGATGACCGCGGATTCGCGACGGTGGGAGACCTGGCCCGACTCGACGGTGACCGGCTCCGGGTGCTCGGCCGGCCCGGCGTCGCGACGACCGCCGGGGCCACCGTGGAGTTGGCGCCGATCGAGGCCCAGTTGCAGGACCACGGCCGCGGCCGCATCATCGTCGTGGCCGTGCCGGACGCCCGCGTCGGCGAGGTGGTCTGCTGCGTGACGAACCCCACTGACCACCGGCCGGTGCGGCAGTGGGCCCGGCACAACCTGGCCGGGGCTCGACGCCCGCGGCGCTGGGTCATCCGCGACCGGCTGCCGCTCACCCCGAGCGGGAAGGTCGACCGCCGGCAGGTGGTCGACGACATCCTCGCCGCCGACCGGCGACGCGGGGGATCAAGGGCCCGAACAGAGGGGGCCGGAGAGGTGTGTGCATGAGGAGTTCCATGAGTGCGGAGGACCGTCCGGTCATCGTCGATGCGCTGCGTACGCCGATCGGCTCGGTCGGTGGCACCCTCCGGGAGGTCGATGCACCGGGGCTGTTGGCGCCGGTGCTGGCCGCACTGGCGGCCGACTGTGACGGGCCGATCGAGGAGGTCGTGATCGGCAACATCCGTGGCCCCGGCGGGAACCCGGCGCGGGTCGCGGCCCTGCAGGCCGGGCTCGACCAGGCCACCGCCGCGGTCACCGTGGACCGGCAGTGCGGGTCCGGGATGGCCGCGATCGAGTACGCCGTCGCCCTGCTGGGCGGGGCCCGGCAGGGGTACTGGATCGCCGGTGGCACCCAGTCCGCCAGCACCCAGCCGCTGACCTTCTGGCCGCCGACCGGCCCGGACGCCGAGCCGGAGCAGTACCTGCGGGCGCCGTTCACCGACGCCGGCCATGCCGACCCGGAGATGGGGGTGGCCGCCGACCTGCTGTCCGCCGAGCACGGCATCGACCGGCAGCGCCAGGACGCGTACGCCGCGCGCTCCCATGCCCGGGCGGTGGCGAGTGCGGCCGATGGGCGGTTCGCCGACGAGATGGTTGCGGTGGCGGGCGTGACCCGGGACGAACGTCCCCGACCGCGGTTCACGGCCGAGCGCCTGGCACGCTTCCGTCCGGCGTTCACCACCGACGGGACGGCGACCGCCGCGAACAGCTGCGGGGTCAACGACGGGGCCGCCGCGGTGCTGCTGTGCGACGGCGAGACCGTTCGGCGCCGCGGGCTGCCCGGGCTGCGCGTGCTGGACGCCGTCACCGTCGGTTGCGACCCGGACCGGCCCGGGTGGGGGATCGTCCCGGCCGTCCGCCGGCTGGTGGACCGGACCGGGGTCGACCTGGACCGGATCGACGTGGTGGACGTCAACGAGGCGTTCGCCGGGCAGGTGCTCGCCTGCCTGGACGCCCTGGGCATCGACGAGCAGCGCAACTGCCCCCAGGGCGGCGCCATCGCCCTCGGCCACCCGTGGGCCGCCACCGGTGCCGTGCAGCTGACCCGGATGTTCAGCCAGCTCGTCCGCCACGATCACACGGTGGGCCGGCTGGGGCTGGCCGCCATCGCGATCGGTGGGGGACAGGGCACCGCGATGCTCGTCGAGGCCGTCTGACCAAGGCCGGGACCGGTGTCCGGATCAGGACGGCGTGAGCGGATCAGCCCGCGCGATCACGGACGGTTCCGCCGGCGGCAAGAACCGCGACAGCAGCGCCACCCCATAGATCGCGACGGCTGCGGAGGACAGCATCATCGCCGCGGCCGGCGCGGTGATGGCGGCTCCTTCGCCCAGCACCACGATGCCGAACGTCACATCGGCGACCGGCCCCACCGAGTTGAGCACGCCGACCACGATGCCGGCCGCCCCGTTGGCGTACCCCTGCTGGAGCAGGAGGAGGGCGACCATGCTCCCGACCACGAGCAGCACCACCAGGATCCAGAAGGTGGGGGAGACCAGCCAGGCACGGGTCGCGACGTATTCGCCGAGCCCCTTCACCAGGCCGGCCCCCATGCCGAACAGCACCGCGGCGGCCGACGACCAGGCGAGCGTACGCCAGCGGGGCCGTCCGCGGGTGGCGGCCAGGGCGAAGGCACCGGCCACCGTGAAGGCCACCAGGCCCCCGGCGACCAGGCGCGGGTCGTCCAGCATCTCCTCGTCCGCCACCGACAGGTAGGCGAGCATGCCGAACGCGACCACCCCGGTGATCGCGATGGCGATCGCGGTCCACATGCTCGCGGTGATCCGGTGGCCATGGATCCGGCTGCCCATCATCACCGTCCACGGCATCGCCAGGACGGCCAGCGGCTGCACCACCATCACCGGGGCCATCAACAGTCCCGCCACGGTCAGGGCGGAGCCGAGGACGTTCAGCCCGTTCCCGAGCCACCACCGGCCCGAGCCGAACAGGGCGAGCAGTTGGCCGCCGCTGAGGGTGCGTCCGTGGCCGGTGGGGGCCTCGGACTGCCCGCGGACCGCGGAGTGCTGGAGGGTGGCGGCCAGCGCGAGGACCACCGAGGCGAGGACCGTGAACAGCATCGCCAGGGGGATGTTCCGGGTCATGGCCGCCCCCTGTCGGGTGCTCGGTGGCGTGATCGGGCCCGAAGGCCGCTAGAACAATGATCCGGCAGCAGACGGCGGTGCGGCATCCCCGCGGGGGGATCGGCCGTCACAGCAGCAGGCGCAGCTCGCGCAGGGCGTCGTCGCCGCCGCGCCGGTAGGCGTCCCAGTCCCGTCCCCGGCCCGGGACCGGCTGGCGCTCCCGGGCGGCGGCGGCCGCGGCGTCGAGGCTGACGAGGGCGGCCACGTCCGGATGTGCCCGTACCTGGCGGATCACCAGTCCCAGCGCCGCTGTCTCGCCCTCGCGGAGCGTGGCGCCCTCGTGGGCCGACAGCGAACCGTCGAGCCGGCAGGAGGATCCGCCGCCCAGCAGGTCGGACCAGGCCTGGGAGGCTGCGGCCCGTCGCCGGGTGGCGAGGGTGAGGAGTTCCTCGGCAGTCATGGGACGCTCAGACGGCCCGCTGCAGGGTGGTGACGATGTGCCGGTCGAGGTCCTGACCGACCGCGGCCATCGCCAGCTCGATCGTGAGGACGTCGCCCTCGACGTGGAAGGCCCGAGTGACCCGGTCGACCTGCTTGGCCGAGGGGGTGTTGGCGACCGCGGCGTCGGTCGTGACCTCGATGGCGCCGTCGCTGGCACAGACGGTGCCGCTGCCCATCTCGGTCTGGCCGGTGGGCAGGGCGGCAATGATCTCCACCGAGCCGTCGGGCTTCATCCGCAGGTAGCCCGATTCGGTGTGCATGGGGGTGCCGGCCATCGACGTCGTCCGCTCCACGAACCCCACGAAAGGCTTGCCGGAATGGGAGAACACCCACTCGTCGGAGAAGTCGAACGGGGCGATGGTGGGGTAGATGCCGTGGCCCCGGCCACGCCAGGTGCCGATCAGTGGGGCGAGCACGGCGGTGTTCGGGTGCAGTTTCATGGCCCCATCATGACAATACTGCCGGGGCTGCGGGG
>JBIQHF010000007.1:7427-106704 GCA_044508675.1 Propionibacteriaceae bacterium
GTGTTCGGGTGCAGTTTCATGGCCCCATCATGACAATACTGCCGGGGCTGCGGGGTCGACCCGACGAAGATCACCCCGGCATGCCGCGGCCGAGCCGGTCCTTCCCCCAGCCCGGCTCGGCAGCGACGTTCTCGGACCAGCGCCCCTGGGCTAGACACCGACGGGTTCGGGGGCGGGGGGACTGGCCTCGGCTTCGGCCGGCGGTGATCCCGGCCCCGTACGAGGCTTGGCGAAGCGCAGGTAGAGCGAAGGCACCACGAACAGGTTGAGCAAGGTGGAGGTGACCAGGCCGCCCAGGATCACCACGGCCATCGGATGCTCGATCTCGTGGCCAGGCAGGGAACCCATCACCACCAGTGGAACGAGCGCCAGGCCTGTCGCGAGCGTGGTCATCAGGATCGGAGACAGTCGTTCGGCCGCGCCGCGCAGGACCAGGTCGGGCCCGAACGTCTCGCCCTCGAACCGTTCTAGGTGTTGGCAGTGGTTGATCAGCAGGATGCCGTTGCGCGCGGCGATGCCCAGCACCGTCAGGAACCCGACGATGGAGCCCAGGGACAGCACGCCCCCGGTGAGCAGTGCGGCGAGCACGCCTCCGACCAGCGCCACCGGGAGGGTCAGCAGGACCAGGGTCGCCAGTCGCCAGCTCCCGAAGGCGGCCTGCAGCAGCAGGTAGATGACGGCGATGGCGCCGGCGGCGAGGGTGAGCAGGCGTTGGGTTGCTGCTTGGCGCTCGTTGAACTCGCCGATCACCTCGACGTGGTAGCCGGGCGGCAGGTCCACCTGCTCCAGGCCGGCTTCCATCGTCGCCACCACGGAGGCGAGCTTGCCCTCCTCGACATTGGCCTCGATGTCGATGCGACGGGAGTTGTCGTCGCGCTCGATCACGTTCGGTGTCGGCTGTAGGGACACATCGGCGACGGTCTCCAGCGTGATTCGCTCGCCGCTGGGGGTGTCGATCGGCAGGGCGCGGATGCTCGACACGTCGGACCGGATGTTCTTCGGGCTCCAGACCTGGACGTCGTACGCCTTGC
This sequence comes from Propionibacteriaceae bacterium, assembly GCA_044508675.1. Classification (GTDB taxonomy): domain Bacteria; phylum Actinomycetota; class Actinomycetes; order Propionibacteriales; family Propionibacteriaceae; genus Raineyella. The sequence goes on from JBIQHF010000007.1 coordinate 8,459, forward strand.
CGCCGCGATAGACGTCGCCGACCTCCTCACCGGAGACCAGGGTGGCCGCGGCGCGACGTACGTCGCCGGGTTTCAGTCCGTAGCGCTGCGCCGCCTCCAGGTCGACCGTGACCTCGATCTGGGGCACGTCGACCTGGAGCGAGACGTGCTCGTCGATGGCCCCGTCCGAATCCACGAAGATCTGCAGGATCTCGTCGGACTTCGTTCGCAGCACGTCCAGGTCGTCGCCGTACAGGCGGACGACGACGGCGGTGCTGCCGCCGGTGAGGACCTCGCGGATGCGTTCCTTCAGGTAGGTCTGGACGTCCCGGTGGATGCCCGGGTAGCCCTCGACGACCTCCTGGACCCGCGCAAGGGTGGCGTCGTAGTCGACGGCGGGGTCGATGCTGATCCAGTTCTCGCCGAAGTTCACCCCCACGACCTCGTCGGCGGCGAACGCCTGGCCGATGTGGGCGCCGCAGTTGCGGACCCCCTCGATCTGGAGCAGCTCCCGGCAGCCTCGCTCACTGATCCGGTACTCCTCCTCGACCGAGGTGCCGGGTTGGGTGACCCAGTGCATCAGGAAGTCGCGTTCCTTGAAGTCCGGTAGCAGTGACTGGCCGAGCGTCGGGGTCACGACGGCACCGCCGAGGACCAGGACCCCGAACGCTGCGTACACCGGCCACGGACGCTTGATGATGCGACCCAGTGCCGGGATGTAGCCGCTCTTGAGCCAGCGGACCACCGGTGGTTCCCGGGGATTCAGCGGTGCGTTGCGCAGCAGGATGAGCGCCAGTGCCGGCGTGACGGTGAGCGCGACCACCATCGAGGAGAGCACGGCGAGCGTGTACGCGATGGCCAGCGGGCGGAAGAACGCGCCGGTCAGGCCTTGGAGGAAGAAGATCGGGACGGCGGCGGCGATGATGATGAGCGTCGCGTAGATGATCGGGCCCCGCACCTCCAGGGACGCCTCCAGGACCACCTTGGCCGGGGATCTGCCGGTGCTGGCGGCGCGTTCCTGGCGCATGCGTCGCACGATGTTCTCGATGTCGATGATGGCGTCGTCGACCACCACGCCGACGGCGATGACCAGGCCGGCGAGGATCATCACGTTGATCGAGCTGCCGGAAAGGTAGAGCACCAGGGCAGCGGTGACCAGCGACAACGGGATCGCGATGATGCTGATCAGGGCGGTGCGCCACTGGAACAGGAACACGGCCAGCACCGCGATCACCAGCAACACGCCGAGCATCAGCGAGAAGGAGAGGTTGTTGAGGGACTCGTCGATGAAGCTGGCAGGTCGGAAGATCTCGGTGTCGATCTGGATGCCGCTCAGCCCGGGCTGCATCTCGGCGAGTGCGGCCTCGACCCCTTCGGTGACCTCGAGGGTGTTGCCCCAAGGCAGCTTCTCGACGATCAGCATCAGACCTTCGCCCTCGTTGATCACCGCGTCTCCGATGAGGGGCTGGTGGTCCTCGACGACATCGGCGACATCACCGAGGCGCAGCGCACCCTCGGGCCGCTCCTTGATGGTCACCTCCGCGAGCGTGGCCGGATCGGTGATCGGCAGGACGTGCTGGATGCCGAGGCGCTGGTTGGGGGTCGTCACGTAGCCGCCGGTGCCGATCACGGCGCCGGTCGAGTACTGCAGCAGGCCGGCGTCCAGGGCGTCGGCGGTCACCGTCATGACCTCCTCCAGGGTGACTCCTTCGGCGGCCATCCGTTCGGGGTCGGCCTGGACCTGCAGCATCTGCAGCCGCTCGCCCCAGATGGCGACGTTGGCCACCCCCGGCACGCGCAGCAGGTGGGCGCGGATCTTCCAGTAGCTGATCATCGACATGTCGGTGAGCGAGTGCTCGTCCGAGGACAGGCCGATCTTCATCACCCGGCTGGTCGACGACAGCGGCTGCAGCATCACCGGCGGGGACGCCCAGGTGGGCAGGCTCGGGGTGGTGGTGGCGATGCGTTCGGAGACGTGCTGGCGGGCGGTGAGCAGGTCGGTGCCCGGCTCGAAGATCAGCACGATGGAGGACAGGTCGCCGACGGACTTGGAGCGGATGTCCTCCAGGCCTTCCACGCCGTTGAGGGACTCCTCGAGCGGCACGGTCACCAGCTGTTCGACCTCGGCGGCGGTCAGGCCGATGCAGATCGTCTGGATCTCCACCCGCGGCGGTGCGAACTCGGGGAACACGTCGACCGGCGCCGAGCGCAACTGGATGCCGCCGAAGATCAGCAGGCCCATGGCCAGGGTGAGCACGAGGGTCCGGAACTGGAGGCTGAACCCGATGATGCGGCGCATGTCAGTGACCTGTGTCGAATTCCGCGCCGTACAGTTCGGCCGTACCCAGGGTCACCACTGCGGTACCGGCCGCCGGGCCCGCGGACAGGTGGACGGTGTCACCCTCGATGCGCTGCACGTCGACGGCGGCCCGTACGTAGTCGTGCCCCTCCGGGTTGGTGTAGACCCAGGTGTCCCCGCCGTGGTCGTAGATCAGCGCGGCGTACGGGATGGTCAGCCCGCCATCGGGCCCGTCCTGGACCGGGACGGTGGTCAGCCCGAGCCGCTCCACGGCCTCCGGGGTGAGCGTCAGCCGGGACAGGTCGGCGTCGATCTTCTCCAGGACCGCGGCCTGGGGAGTGGCACTTCCTCCGGGAGCGGCGGCGGAGCCGGCGCAGCCGGCCAGCGCCAGGGCCGCTCCGGTCAGGACCAGCGCGGCGATCCCTCGCCGCAACCTCGATGGTGTCTCGTTCATGACGTCACTGCCTCCACTCCGGGACCGGCGCGTTCAGGTTCACAAGGGAGCTCTCCGCGGCTGTCCGGCCGCCCCAGGCGACGACGAGCAGCGGAAGCACGATCAGCGTGGTGAGCAGGGTGGTCAACCCGCCACCCCAGACCACGGCGGCCACCGGGACCAGCATCTCCGCCCCGACCGGGCCCCCGAAGAACGCGGGCGGCGCGAGCAGGGCGACCGAGGCCAGCAGGGCCCAGACGGCCGGACGGATCCGGGTCGCCGCGGCCGACCACATCGCCCTTGCCGGCGAGGTGTCCGGGTCGGCGGCGAGCAGGGTCTGTTGGGCGCCGATCAGCAGGCCGGCCTCCCGGGTGGCGAAGGCGAGGATCGGCACCAGGGCGACCAGCAGGACCAGCGAGTCCAGACCGCCGGCCAGCACCGCGTCGAGCAGGCCACCGGCCAGAGCCAGCGGCAGGGTCAGGAGCACGGTCCCGGCCAGCCGCCACGACCCGAGCATGGTCTGCAGCAGGACCAGGATGACCACGGCCACGGCCGGGGACAACCACCACTTCAGGTGCCCCGCCGACTGCTGCTCGGCGTACTGCGGGGGGATCGCCGCGTGGTACTCGACCGGGAAGTCGACCGTCGCCAGTGCTGCCCGTACGTCGGCCTCGACCTCGGAGAGTCGCCGGCCCTCGACCCCGGCGTTCACGTTGACGCGCCGCAGTGTGTCGTCGTGTCGGATCACCGCCAGGTTCGGGCTGACACGGACGTCGGCGACGTCACCGAGGCGGGCATGGCCGCCGCTGGGGGTGTTGATGACCAGGTCCTGGACATTGTTGATGCTGGCGCGGGTGTCGTCGGTGCCCTTGACGATGACCTGGAAGATCTTCTGCTGCTCGAACATGTAGCCGACCTCCATGCCCTGCAGCACGGTGGCGGTGGCGCGGCGTACGTCGCCCGGTTTGATCCCGGCTTCCTTGGCAGCCTCCAGGTCGACCTCGATCTCGACGATCGGCTGCACCGGGTCCTGTTCGACCGTTGGGTCGACCAGACCGTCGACGCCGGCCAGGGCCGCCTGGACCTCGGCCGCCTTGTCGCGGAGGATGTCGTGCTCGATGCCGTACACCCGGACCTGGAAGGTACGGTCGTCGTTGACGCGTACGCGCTCCAGTTGGCGTTCGGGGTAGGACATCACGCGGTTCGTGAGGCCGGGGTAGCCGTTGATGGTGTCCTGGACCGACTGCTTGACCGCGCTGTACTCCGCACCGTCGGCAAGGGTGATCCAGATCTCGCTGGCGTTCACGTCGACCGAGGTGTCGGAGGTGATGGCCCGGCCGACATGTCCGGCGACGTCGACCACGCCATCCAGCGTGCGCACTTCGTCGGCGGCGCGGCCGGTGATCCGGAGCATCTCCTCATGCGAGGTGCCGGGGGTGGCGTCCAGCTCGATCAGGAGCGAGCGGTCGGCCACCGAGGCGAGCACGGGTTTGTCCGCGGTCGCCAGCGGGACTATCCCGACGGCGACGACCCCGAGCGCCACGGCGGCCAGGGCGCCGACCCAGCCGGCGCGTCGACCGGAGGCCCGCTCCAGGGCTCCGGTGTACCGGGCCTTGAGAGCGGTCAGTGAAGCCCGTTCGGTCGGTACCTCCTCATCGTGGGATCGAGGCAGCAGCAGGCTGGCGAGGGTCGGGGTGAGGGTGAGCCCGACGACCATCCCGACCGCGAGGGCGAGCAGATAGGTGAGGGCCACCGGACGCAGGACCTGCCCATCGAGGCCCGGCACCAGGAAGGTCGGGGCCACGGCGACCGCGGAGACGATCGCACCGAAGAGCACCGGGACCCGGGAGCGTCGCATGGCGGTCGACAGGATCCCGATCCGCTTGTCGGTCGCTGTGGCGGTCGCAGTCGTGACGGTCGCCGGGGCGACATCCGTCGGCGTGTCGGGTGTCGCCCGTCGGGCCCTCGCCCGGTCGTGCAGGGAGTCGAGGTCGGCGACCGCGTCGCCGACGATAACCGTGAGGGCGAGCGCAAGACCTATCAGGGTCATCGTGTTCAGCACTGCGCCGGTCGCAGCCAGGATCAGCGCCGTCGCGGTGCCGGACAGCAGGAGGGCGGCGGCGCCGATGACCGCGTGCCGCCAGGACCCGAGACCCAGACCGATCACCACCGCGGCCAGGACCAACCCGGCCAGAGCCGCCCAGCCGAGCTGGGTGACCGCGCTCTCCAGGAACGACGCCGGCCGGAAGACGGTGGTCTTGACGTTGATCCCCTCCAGGCCGGGACCGAGGTCCTCCATCACCTTCTCGACATCGCTGGTGACCTCCAGCACGTCGGCCTCGGGGAACTTTTCGATGACGAGCAACAGGCCGGGGTTGTCGCCGGTGACCGCGTCACCGATCAGTGGCTGGTGGTGCTCCTGCAGCGTCGCGACGTCGGCGAGCGTGAGCCCGGACTCGTTCCCCTCGATGGCGATCCTGCCCAGATCCTCGGGCGTCTTGATCGGCAGGACGTGCTGGACGCCGAGGCGCTGGTTGGGCGACTCGATGAAGCCGCCGGTGCCGGGCGTCGACGCCTCGAGGAAGCTCAGAGGCGAGACCCACACCGCGTTGCCGGTCGACGCGACGACGTCGTCCAGGCTGACCCCGGCCTGCTCGAGCCGCTGCGGATCGACCTGGACCTGGAGCTGCTGCTCGCGCTGGCCCCACGTCGACACGTTGGCGACGCCAGGGACACCCATCAGGGCCGGCTTGACCGTCCAGCGGGCCAGCACCGACATGTCGATGGCCGAGACGTCCTCGGAGCTGAGCTGGATCATCATGAGGCGGCTCGAAGAGGACTTCGGTTGCATCAGCACCGGGGGAGTCGAGACGTTCGGCAGCGCGAAGGCCTGGGTGAGGCGCTCGGCGACGAGTTGCCGGGCGCGCAATATGTCGGTACCAGGCTCGAAGACCAGCTCGATCGACGACAGCCCGGGCACCGAGACCGAACGGATCTCGTCCAGCCAGGCGACGCCGTTGAGCAGGTCAGCCTCCATGGGGCTGGTGATGAGCTGCTCGACCTCTTCGGCCGACAGGCCGAGAGCCTCGGTCTGGATCTCGACGTGCGGTGGTGCGAACTCAGGAAGGTTGTCGACCGAGGCCGAGGGCAGGGTGACGATTCCCCCCGCCAGCACTCCCACGGCGACCGCTGCCACCAGAAGTCGGAATCGCAAGCTCCATTGGACCAGCCACGAGATCATCTCGCATCCTTACGCCCATATCGAATGCGCGCGCAGCAATCCGGCTGTCGGCACATTCGACCCCTCGCACAGCATTGTGCGCAGATCCCGTGGATCTGTTTTTGCAGGCGCCAGCCGTCAAAAGAATGGCCGGCCGACGTCATATCCGTGGGCCCAGAACATCTGTGGGGACCGGAATAAATATTGGCCTCAGTATGTCATGGGTCACATTCTGTTCACAACGCCTGCACAGGGTCCTCTTAGCTCGACGTCGAAACTGGACGACCCATGAAGCCGGAGCCGGCACCGTCCGCGTGGCAACGCCACGGATCCGGACCCGTACGCTGGTCCCATGAGTAGCCAGGGCAGCCCGGAGCCTCTGCCGGTGGGCAGGCTGACCCGGGCCGTCCTGGGCCTGTTCGCCGCACCGCGGCTCAATATGCGGGAGGACTACGAGAAGGTCCGGCGCGCGCAGCGGGCGCTGACCCGCACCCCCCGCGACCCCTACCGGATCCTCGACCAGGCGGTCCGCGCCGACGACGGCCGCGAGATCCCGGTTCGGATCTTCCTGCCCAGGAGCCGGTCCCGCCCGGGCGTGCTGCTGTTCTTCCATGGCGGCGGCTGGGTCACCGGAGACATCGACACGTACACCGCGACCTGCCGGACGATGGCGGACCGGACCGGGCAGGTGGTCTGCTCCGTCGACTACCGGCTCGCACCCGAGTATCCGCACCCGGCCGGCCTGGACGACTGCCTCCGGGTGGTCGAGGCGATCCTGGACCGACCGACCATCGCCGACGCCACCGGTCCCGAACAGGTCACCCTGATCGGCGACTCCGCCGGCGGGAACCTCGCCGCAGCGGTCTGCCTGGCGCTGCGTGAGCGGGGTCGTACGCTGCCCGGCGCTCAGGTCCTGCTGTACCCGGTGACCCAGTGGGACCACGACCCGCGCACCTCGCCGTACCCGTCGGTGGGGGAGTACGGCACCGGGCTGCGGCTCACGTCGCAGGAAGTCCGCGACTACCTGGCCATGTACCAGCCCGACCCGTCGCTGCGCACGACGCCTCTGGTCTCGCCGCTGGCCGCCGAGGACCTGTCCGGCCAACCGCGCACCCTGATCATCACCGCCGGGCTGGACCTGCTGCGCGACGAGGGGGAGGCATACGGTCGGGCGCTGCGGCAGGCGGGAACCCCGACCCGGATCGAACGGATCGACGGGGCGCTCCACGGGTTCATCACCTGGCCGCGGTTCGCCCGCCCGGTGGTGGCCGCGTACGACCACATCACCTCGTTCCTGTCCGGCGACCTGGCCGACAGCCGCCCGCTGGAGGCGACAAGCGGTGGCGAGCCGGCCGACCGGGTCGACCGAGCCGAAAGGGTGGACCGGTGACCCTGACCCACCCGCCGGCCCGGCGGCGATCACACTCGGTTGGCCACCAGCCCTGGGTCCGGCTCGACAACGCCGCCAACATCTTCCTGGCCGCCCGCAACGAAGTGGACACCAAGGTGTTCCGGCTGATCGCCGAGCTGGACGAGCCGATCGATCCCGGCGTCCTGCAACAGGCTCTGGACCGGGTCTACGCGCAGTACCCGCTGTTCCGTGCGGTGCTGAGGCGCGGGGTCTTCTGGTACTACCTGCAGCAGTCCGACCACCATCCGGTGATCGCGGAGGACATCGGCCCGTCCGTCTCCCACCTGTACCGCCACGACAGCCGGGAGCTGCTGTTCCGCGTCCTGTACCGGGGGTGCCGGATCTCGCTGGAGCTGTTCCATGCGCTCACCGACGGCACCGGGGCACTGTGGTTCTTCCAGGACCTGCTGACCGAGTACGTCGGGCTGCGCCACCCCGAGGAGTTCGAGGTCGCCCGACCGGTTCCCTCGGGGGTGAAGCAGGAGTTCGCGGTGGACGCGTTCACCCACTGGTTCCGGGCCGGTACCGGCAAGGTCCCGTTCGTCGAGGATGCGACACCCGCGGTCGAGTCCGTGGACGTACGGTCCGCCGAGCAGAGCGCGGCAGCCCAGAACGACCAGACAGCCGTACGGGCACCGCGCGGCGGCCGCGTGGTCCGGGTCCGCGGCACGCCCACCCCGGACCTGCGCACCCGGGTGGTCGAACTGTCGATGCCGGTCCGGCCGATGCTTGCCCTGGCCCGGGTCGAGAAGGTGTCGTTGACCACCTACCTGATCGCCGTGTTCCTCGAGTCGCTGCGCACGGCCCGCCCCCTGGGGCGGGCCCGGACGATGACCGTGTCGGTCCCGGTGAACCTGCGCCAGTTCTTCCCGACCGATTCGGGCCGCAACTTCTTCGCCACCACCCGGCTCGAGCACACGTACGGAGTGGATGCCGAGGCCGACACGCTCGGCGCCGTCTGCCGGGACCTGCAGGCCCAGTTCCAGCGGCAGCTGACCCGCCAGAGCCTGCAGGCCAAGATCGGACGCCTGGTGAGCTTCGAGCGCAATCCGGTGCTGCGGGTGATTCCCCGCCCGCTGAAGGACCTGCTGCTGGGGGCGGTGAACCGCTACGCCAACCGGGGGATCACCGTGGCGATCTCCAACCTCGGCCGGGTCACCCTCCCCACGCCGGTCGAGCGCCACGTGGGCCGGCTCTACTTCCACGTCTCGGCCGTCCGGCCCCAGTTCTGCGCCATCAGCCACGGCGACCGGCTCACCGTTTCGTTCACCAGCCCGTACGTGGAGACCGACTACCACGCCGCGTTCGTCCGCCACCTGACCGGACAGGGCATCCCGGTCACGGTCAACGCCAGCCGGGTGACGCCGGCCGAGCTCACCGGCTCCGGCGTCACCGGCCAGGACACCCCCGGCTCGGCGGTGGCCCGATGAGCCGCTGCCCGTCCTGCGGCGCCCAGGTGGAGGGGGCGTGGCGTACGTGCCCGCTGTGCCGGGTCCCGCTCGATCCGCCGGAAGAGGCGACTCGGGTCGGGGCGGGGACCGGGGGACCGGCCGGTCCGGTGGTCGAGGCGTTCCCGGCCGCGCCGCTACGCTTCCACCGTGGCCAGCTGCGGACGGTGCTGTTGACGGTCTCGGTGCTGGCGGTGATCGCCTCCTTCGCCGCCCAGGCCCTGATCCCGCAGCTGATGGCCCCGGTCCGTACGGTCTGGCTGGCGGTGGCGACCCTGTGGCTGGTCGTGCTGGCCGCCGTGCAGCGCCGCCGCAACGTCGGCAGCCTGGTCGCCTGGCTGGTCGTGCTGCTGTCGCTGGCCGCGGTGGGCTGGAACCGGTTCTACGGCCCGCCGTTGTGGGCCACGACCTGGGCGATCCCGGCGATCTGCACGTTCGCCAACCTGGCGCTGGCGATCGTGGTGCGGGTCGTCCGCCTCGACCCGGCCGAGCACATCGCCAAGGCGGCCCTGGTGCTGCTGTTCGGCCTGATGCCCGGGCTGTTCGTGGTGTTCGGCTGGGTGAGCGTCGCACTGCCCTCGCTGGTGTGCGTCGGCCTCAGCCTGGCCCTCCTGGGACTGATGGCGGTCTTCCGGCCGCGGCTGCTGCGCGAGGCGCTGCACCGGCGGCTCCAGGTCTGAGCACTGGAGGCCCAGCGGCGGGCCTTGACCCTCACGTGGGGTGAGGTCCTACGGTCGGGTCATGGAGGCCAGGGAATGGGCTAACGGGATGCGTGTCGGGGAGGTCGCCGCCGCGACCGGCCTGACCGTGCGTACGTTGCACCACTACGAGCAGATCGGGCTGGTGGTGCCGACCGGCCGGACGGGCGTGGGGCACCGGATCTACGGTCCGGAGGAACTGCACCGGCTGTACCGGGTGTCGATGCTGCGCGCTCTCGGCCTGTCGCTGGCCCAAGTCCGCGAGAGCCTGGACGCAGATCCTGCCCAGCTGCGAGCGGTCCTGACCCGGCACGTCGCGATGGTCGACGAGCGGATGACCCAGGCCCAACGACTGCGCGCCCGGCTCACCGGGCTCGTCGATCGCCTCGACGGCCAGGAGGCCCCGACGGCCGACCTGCTGGCCATCGTCGAGGACACCGTGGCGCTGCAACCGGTGCTGGAGCGGCGCATCTCCTTGTTGGTGTACGAGGACCTGGAGGTCGCCTACGACTACCTTCACCCGGCGCGACCACCAGTGGCGGTGCGTGGTCTCGGCCCTGACACCCGACCGGTCCGCCGAGGCCTGACCCGATCACTGTTCCGGCTCCGGGTCGGCCAGCGCAGCCCGGAGACGCGCGGCGTACGTGGCGGCCTCGCCGGCGGCGTACGTGGTGCGGGGCCAGAAGAACCCGCGCAGCCCATCGCCCTTGGTCCGCGGCACGACATGGACGTGCAGGTGCGGCACGGACTGGCTGACCACGTTGTTCATCGCCACGAAGGAGCCCTGGGCGCCGAGCGCTTCCGGCATCGCCCGGGCGACGGACCGGGCGGCGCCGAACAGGGGACTGACGAGGTCGTCGGGCAGATCGCCCAGGGTTGGGACGTGCTCGCGCGGGAGGACCAGCGTGTGCCCCCTGAACAGTGGCCGCCGGTCCAGGAAGCCCACCACGTCCGGGGTCCGTACGACCAGGTCGGTGTTGGGGTCGGCGACCAGTACGCAGAAGACGCAGCCGCGACTCGGTCCCGCTCCACGTTCAGCCATGACCTGATGGTCCCACTGCGACCGGAGCGAGCACAGGGCGCTCGGCGAACTTTATTCAACCCAACGGTTGATTTCGAGTGTGGTGTAGGGCACACTTTAATCAACCAATTGGTTGAGGAGTGATATGACGGACCAGCTCGGAAAGGTGTTCTCCGCCCTGGCGGACCCCACCCGCCGCGACCTCGTTGCTCGGCTCGCCGACGGCGACGCGACGGTCTCCGAACTGGCCGCCCCGTACGACGTCAGCGTCCAGGCGGTCTCCAAGCACCTGAAGGTGCTCGAGGACGCCGGCCTCGTCACCAAGGGCCGGCAGGCGCAGAGCCGGCCGGTCCACCTCGAGGCCGAGGTGCTTGACCTGATGACCGCCTGGCTCCAACGCTACCGAGACAGGGCGGAGGAGCGCTCGAAGCCGACCCCAAGCTCCCCATCATCCGCATGACCCGGGAATTCGATGCCCCGGTGGAGCTGGTCCAGCGCGCCCACACCGACAAGGACCTGTTCACCCGCTGGATCGGACCGGCCGGCACGACCGTGACGATCGACTACTGGGACGCGCGGACCGGCGGCAGTTGGCGCTACGTCGACGATTCCGGGAACGCCTTCCACGGCTGCTTCCATGCCGTGGAACCGGGTCGTCTGGTCCAGACGTTCACCTGGGAGGGCCTGCCCGAGGCCGTCTCCCTGGAGACCATGGTGCTGACCGACCTGGGCAATGGGCGGACCCGTCTGGTCGCCCAGTCGTTGCTCGACAGCTTCGAGGGGCGCGACGGCATGCTCGCCAGCGGCATGGCTGAGGGCGTGGAGGACGGCTACGCCAAGCTCGACGGACTGTTGGCCGAGCTGGCCTGACCCGATCCTCCGCCGGGCCAGCCGACCGTCGCCCCTCGGCGGCATGATGGTGGCATGTCCCTGGCCGTCTGCCTGCTGTTCGACCGTGTGGGGGACCGCGTGATCCGGACGATCTGGGCCAGGCTCGAGGCCGACGGCATCCCGACCCTGCAGACCCACACCCACGGTCACCATCGCCCCCACCTGTCCTACGCGGTCGCGCTCCGGTGGGACCTGGCCCGGGTGCAGCAGGCGATCGGGGCGCTTCCCGACCGCGGGGGCTTTTCGTTGGACTTCCAGGGGATGGTCGCGTTCTCGCGCGGACGGGCGGCACTGGCCGCCTCGGTGACGGCCGAGGTGGCGCAGCGTCAGGAGTCGGTGGCGGGCGCCCTGGCCGGGGCCGACGCCCAACTGCACCGTCACTACCGCCGCGGCGCCTGGATCCCGCACGTCTCACTGGCCACCCGCGCCAAGGAGGCCCAGTTGCCGTACGTCGCCCGCGCGGTCTCCGATGCCCTTCCGCTGCAGGTGCAGGTGGTCGAGGCCGCCCTGATCGACAGTGGAACCGGCGAGACCTGGCCGCTGACCCGCATTCCGTGAACCGCGACAGGCAGGTGGTCCCGTCGACATGGCAAGGTAGCCCCGTCCGATCAACAGGGGAGAGCAGCATGTCCACCGGCCCGAACTACGAGGCGTACCACATCGATCCCGGGTCGCCGGCAACCCCGACGCCGGCCGGAAGCGACGCACAGCCGTCCGGGCCCCAGGGCCAGCCAACCCCCTCCACGCCGCCGGCGAGCGACCTGCCCAAGCCCCACCAGCCCAGCTTCGCGTCGCCGTACCAGGCGTTCGGGACGCGACCGGCCGGGCCACCGCCGCCGCAGCAGCCGGCTGCGCAACCCCCCGGCCCCCGGCCGCCTGCCTCCCAGCAGCCCGGTCCGCCTCCGCCCGGCTGGCAGGGTCAGACACCCGGACCGCCAGCGGCCCACCAGTCGGCTCCGTACGCCACCCCCTACCAGCAGCCGTACCCGCCGCGGGCCGGCTACCAGCCTCCCGCCTACCAGCAGGCGAACGCCCAGCCGTTGGCACCGTACCCGGTCCGCCCCAGCCACCCGAAGGGCATGACGGTGCTGGTCCTCGGCATCATCTCGGTCGTCCTCGCCCCGATCTGCGGGCCGTTCGCCTGGTCGATGGGGCGCAAGACCCTGCGGGAGATCGACGCCGCGCCGATGGCCTACGCGAACCGCAGCGAGGTGAGCGTCGGGATGATCCTCGGCATCGTCGGCACCGTGGTGCTCATCCTCACGGTGGCTGTGCTGCTGTTCTACGTGCTGGTCATCATCGGCATCGCGGCCTCCACCTACTGATCACCGGCGTGAGGGCCACCCTCGCGGGGGAGTCCGGTCACCGTCGCAGTCCCGCGTACGCACGTATCCTGAAGTCGTGAGCCGTGTCACGGCGGCCACATCAGGGATCGTCGCGGTCGCGCTGGGCGTGGCAGTGGGTCATCTGGTGGCCGCGCTGGTCAACCGTACGGCCTCGCCCGTGGTGGCGGTCGGCGCCGTGGTCGTCGACCGTGTCCCGCTGCCGTTGAAGGAGTTCGCGGTTCGGGTGTTCGGGTTCGCCGACAAGGGCGTGCTGCTCACCGTGGTGGCGGTCGTGCTTGCCGTCCTGGCCGCGCTGATCGGGCTGCTCGGCGTCCGGTCCCGGACGGCCGGGCTGGTCGCCATGGCCGCGCTGGGGCTGGTCGGCACCGCTGCCGGCATCAGCAGGGCGATGCCGACCACCGTCGCAGGCTCAGGACCAACCACCGTCGTCGAAGCGGCCCTGCCCGGCCTGGTCGCCACCCTGGTGGCCTGCCTGACCCTCGCCGCCTACCACCGCGTGCTGGATCGGGACCGGTCGCCGGCCACCACCGGGCCGGGACCAGCGGGCCCCGACCGGCGCGGATTCCTGCTCGCTACCCTGGGACTGCTGGCCGGTGCCGGAGCCGTGGGCGTGCTGGGGTCGCTGCTGCGGCCGGGCCAGGAGAGCACGATCGCGCTGCCCCCGGTCCGGGCGCCGCTGCCGCCGCTGCCGTCCGGGCTGGAGGCCCAGGTCCCGGGCATCACCGCGCTGGCGACCCCGGTGCCCCAGTTCTACCGGATCGACACCGCGCTCGTCGTGCCGCGCCCGGACCCGGCGCAGTGGCGGTTGGACATCGACGGGATGGTCGGGCGGCCGTACCACTTGACCCTGGAGCACCTGCTGGCGATGCCGATGGTGGAGCGGGACATCACGCTGACCTGTGTCTCCAATCCGGTCGGCGGCAACCTGTGCGGTAGCACCCGCTGGACCGGTGTGCTGGTCGCCGACCTGCTCCGCCGAGCGGCTCCCGACCCGGGCGCCGACATGGTGCTCAGCCGGTCGACCGACGGATTCACCGCATCGACGCCGTTGGAGGTGCTCCTGGACGGACGCGATGCGATGATCGCCCTCGCGATGGACGGCCGGCCCCTCACCCCCGTCCACGGGGCACCGGCCCGGCTGCTGACCCCGGGACTGTACGGGTACGTCGGCGCGACGAAATGGCTCACCCGACTGACCGTGACCACCTTCGCCGCCGACCAGGCGTACTGGACGCAACGGGGCTGGTCCGACCACGGCCCGGTCAAGACCGCCGCCCGGATCGACACCCCGTCCCGACCGGTGGCGGCCGGACAGGTCCCGATCGGCGGCGTCGCCTGGGCCACCCACCGCGGGATCGGGCGGGTGGAGGTGCAGGTCGACGACGGCCCCTGGCTGGAGGCGGTGCTCGGTCCCGACGTCGGGCCGGACTACTGGCGCCAGTGGTACCTGCCGTGGCAGGCCGAACCGGGCCAGCACGTCCTGCGCGCCCGCGCGTACGACGGCGCAGGGACCGTCCAGACCGACCGGGTCGCCGGCGTCGTGCCCGACGGTGCCACCGGCTACCCGAGCGCCACCGTCACCGTTCGCTGAACCACCACCGTTCGCTGAACCACCACCGTTCGCTGAACCGTCACGGTCAGCGGACCGGCCTCGGTCAGGGCACCAATGCGGTCAGCGGCACGTCCGGGTCGGCGAGCCGGGCCGCGTCGACCCGGCATCCGACCACGGCGCGCAGGTCGTCGTTGACGTCCCAGATGTTCACGTTCATCGCCGCGGTCACCGTCTCGTCGCGGCGCCAGAACACGATGAACTCCCCGGACTCCAGGGTGCCCCGCAGGACCGTCTCGTCGTCGGCGGCGTTGTTGCCGACGTACTCCATGCCCAGGTCGAACTGGTCGGTGAAGAAGTACGGGAGCCAGTCGTAGGCCGCATCCTGGCCGAGGATGGTGCGAGCGGCGAGCTGACCCTGACGGATCGCGTTGTCCCAGTGCTCGCGCCGCAGCCGCGTCCGAAGCGTCGTGTGGTAGGCGTTGGCGATGTCGCCGATGGCGAGGATCGCCGGGTCGCTGGTCACCATGTGCTCGTCGACCAGCACCCCGTTGTCGATCTTCAGTCCGGCAGCATCGGCCAACTGGATCCGGGGGACCGCCCCGACCGCGAGCAGCACCGCATCGGCGGCGATGTCACCCTGGTCGGTCCGGATGCCACCGGCCCGGCCCCGTACCTCCAGCACCTCCTGGACGGCCACCCCCATCCGCAGGTCGACCCCGTTGCGCCGGTGCAGGTCGGCGAAGTGGGCGCCGATCCGGTCGCCGACGATGTTGGCCAGGGGCTGGGTCACCGGGGCAACGGCGGTCACGTCCATGCCGGCCAGCCGGGCCGCCGCCGCGACCTCCAGGCCGATCCAGCCGGTGCCGATCACCGCCAGCTTGCCGCCCTTGGTGAACAGGTCGCGCAGCGCCTCCGACTCGGCCAGCTCCCGCAATGTCGTCACCCCGGGCAGGTCGGCGCCGGGCATCCGCAAGTGGCGCGAGTCCGCTCCCGTGGCGAGAACCAGGTGGTCGTACGGCAGGTTCTGCCCGGAGGCCAGGCGCACGGTGCGACCGGCCCGGTCGATCGCGTCGACGGTGTCCCCGATCTTCAGCCGGATGTCGTGTTGTTGGTACCAGTCGGGGCCGTGCAGGAAGATCTCGGCCCGCTCCACCTTGCCCTGCAGGTACTCCTTGGAGAGCTTGGGGCGGTCGTACGGAAGCTCGGGCTCGGTGCCGATCATGGTGATCGACCCGGTGAAGCCCTCCGCTCGGAGTGTCTCGACCACGTGGGCCCCGCCGAGCCCCGCACCGACCACGACGACGTTCTGTCCAGACATGCTTGCTCCATCTCCGAGAGATCCGGGCGGTGAGCCCGGTTCGTTTCCATCCTAGGATCCAAGCCGGGCGGTGCACAGGGCCCGAGGAGAGGGCCCTCCGCGACCCGGCGGACGGGCTACGAGGTGGTCGGCTCCTCGAGGGGTCCGACCGTCTCGGTCGAGTCGCCGCCCTGCGCCAACGGCCAGAGCTGGAAGAAGTCGCCGTAGAAGGCCAGGAACGGGAAGGTGACCGCCAGCAGCGCATTGGCAAGCCAGAGCTCGGCCTCGGACGCCGGCGGTCCGGCCGCCATGTCGCCGGTGACCAGCGGCATCAGCAGCCGGTACAGCTGGGGGAGCAGCACCCCGACCACCGCCGCAACGACCGCGCTGGCCAGCCCCTTGCCGGGCTGCTTGAGCTTGCCGAAGGCCGAGCCCTGCAGCATGTTGAGCATGATCACCGACCCGAAGATGTACGGGATCGGCACACTGACCAGGAAGGCCGGGGGAGTCATGCCCAGGCCGCGGGTGCCGAGCTGGTAGAGGCCGATCGCCACGAGCAGGGTGACCAGGGTCCACACGATGCCCAGCACCGGCTGCTTCATCAGTGTCTCGGACCGGGTCAGCGGCCACAGGTCGAAGTGCAGCATCAGGAACATGAGCGCCAGCGCGGTGACGGCCACCACGATCACGCCCCAGACGTCGAACGGGCCCTGCGGGTCGAGGTCGGCCCGGTAGATCGGGGCGCCCTCGAGGAACGCGAAGTTGGCCAGCAGCTGGTAGAGCAGGATCGCCATCACGTACACCCCGACCAGCAGCACGATCCCCGACAGCAGCCTGTTGCGGATCAGGGTGAACGGCCAACCGCCCCAGACGATCACCAGGTAGAACGCCACCACCACCGACAGGATGGTGGCCATCGCCACCATCGGCAGCGGCGGGGCGACCCGCCCGCCGACCGTGGTCCACAGGACCAGCGCGACCAGGACGCCCACGCCCATGGCCAGGAGCAGGTAGGCGATGCCGCGCAGCGGCTGCCCGAGGCGGGCCAGTGGGGCCGGTTCCTCGCCCTGCCAGTAGGCGCCCACGAGGATCGCGAACGGGATCATGCACATCAGCACGAACGACAGCCAGGTGCCGAAGAACGCCGCGGTGAACGGGGAGATGAACAGCAGGGCCACCACGATGACCAGGGCGCTGGCCGCAATGCCGAGCCACGGTTGCTTGAGTCCGGACACCAATCTGCCCTTTCGCCAATGAGTGATCCCGGCAGCCTAGGGCGGTTGTCACCTCCCGTACAGGGGTCCGACACCGATTCGTACGCGTACTCCGTGGGTCATGCGCCGCAGCGAGCACGGATGTAATCTGGGTCACAGAGCCCGGTGGGCGCCACACGCCCACCGCCACGCAGGAAGGGCCGGTCATGTCCCGCTCAGCCACGCATCGTCACCGAGGTGCCCGCTCCCGGCTGGCCACCCTCGCGGCAGCAGTCCTGTTCGGCCCCGCGCTGGTGTCCTGCGCACAGGGCGGCCCCAACGGCGACTCGCCCTCCGCCCCGGCCCCGACCACCTCCGTCGAGACGTCGGTGCCGCCCGCCGCCGACTCGCCGCCGGCGTCCAGCCCCCCGGCCCCCGACGCCACCGCCAGCGCGGTCGACATCCGTGACTTCGCCTTCTCCCCGGCCGAACTCACTGTGCCGGTCGGCACCACCATCACCTGGACCAACAGCGACAGCACCCGACACTCGGTCAGGTGGGGTGACTCCGAGTCGCCGGTCCTGGCGACCGGGGCCACGTACGAGCGGACCCTCGACACCCCCGGGACGTACGCCTACGCCTGCGGGCTGCACCCCTCGATGCGGGGGACCGTCACCGTCGTGCCCTAGGCTCCCCTGCCGGTCCCGTGGCGTAGGGTCACGGGGGTCGAGGAGAGGGGGCCGACCGGATGGGTGGTCGGAATGTACGGCGAAGCGCGGCAGGAATCCTGCTCGCCCTGGTGCTCGGGGTCTCGGCGGGCTGCACGACGCTCACCGGGACCGCGCCAGGCCGCGAGTGGACACCTACCGGGTCAGGTGGCCAGGTCACCGCGGCACTGTCCGAGCTGGAGGTGAAGGGACGGGCGCCCAAGACCGGCTACACCCGCGAGGAGTTCGGCCAGTCGTGGGCCGACGTGGACCGCAATGGCTGCGACACCCGCAACGACATCCTGCGACGCGACGCGACGGAAGTGGTGACCAGGCCCGGGACCGACGGCTGCCTGGTCGAATCGGCCGTGGTGCACGACCGCTACTCCGACACCGCGGTGCCGATGACCCGCGGCGACGGCCAGGTCGACATCGACCACGTCGTCGCCCTCTCCGACGCCTGGCAGAAGGGCGCCCAGCAGTGGTCGGTCGACAAGCGCACGGAGTTCGCCAATGATCCGCTCAACCTGGTCGCCACCCGGTCGGACCTGAACCGGCAGAAGGGGGACGGTGACGCCGCCACGTGGCTGCCACCGGCCCGCTCGGCCCGCTGTCCGTACGTGGCGCGGCAGGTCGCGGTGAAGCGTACGTACGGGCTGTGGGTCACGGCGGCCGAGCGGGACGCGATCCAGGCCATCCTGGTGACCTGCCCCGACCAGTCGTTGCCGACCGGGCTCGAGACGCCGGATCCGGCGAGCCGGACCGCACCGGCCACCGAGCCGTCCACCGAGGCCGGGGCAAGCGAGGCCGGGGCAAGCGAGGGGGGCGGGGTCCACTACCCGAGCTGTGCTGCGGCCCGCGAGGCCGGGGCAGCACCGCTGCACGCCGGCGACCCCGGCTACCGGGAAGGTCTGGACGGGGACCGGGACGGAATCGCCTGTGAGTGACGAATCGCCGGCCGGTGAACGGGCGCGGAACTACCATCGGCCTGTGTCCAACCCTACGGCTGCCATCCTGGTGATCGGCGACGAGATCCTGTCCGGGCGTACCCGTGACGAGAACATGTACCACCTTGCCGGTGTCCTGTCCGAGCACGGGATCGACCTGCGCGAGGTGCGGATCGTACCGGACGAGACCGGGGCGATCGTCGAGGCGGTCAACGCGCTGCGCGCAGCCCACGACCACGTCATCACCTCCGGGGGGATCGGACCGACCCACGACGACATCACCGCGGACTCGATCGCGGCGGCGTTCGGGGTGCCCGTGGTGGTCGACGAGGAGGCCGATCGGCGCGTCCGGGCCTTCTGCCAGGTCCGTGGCGTGACCTACAACGAGGCCCAGCGGCGGATGGCCCGGGTGCCCCGGGGGGCGACGCTGATAGACAACGCCATCTCGGCCGCCCCCGGCTTCACCATCGGGAACGTGCATGTGATGGCCGGGGTCCCGATCATCTTCCGGGCCATGGTCGCAGCGATCCTGCCGGGTCTGCCCCTGGGGCGCCCCGTGGTCTCCCGGGAGTACCGGATTTGGCGACCCGAGGGTGACATCGCCCACGACCTGCGCGTCCTGGCCGAGGCGAGCCCTGACCTGTCGATCGGCTCCTACCCGTCCCTGCAGGACGGCCGGTCCGGCACCACCGTCGTGGTGCGGGGCCAGGACCCGGACCGGGTGGACGCGGCGGTTCGCGACCTGGGCAGGCTGTTCCCCGATGGGTGAGGTGCCCCTGCCCGCCGGTTGGGTCGGCACCCGCCGGCTCCCCGGGCAGGTCTGGTCAGCCGTCCTCGACCCGGCCGAGCCCTCCGCGGCGCGCCTGGTCGCCCGCGTCGAGTTCGCCCCCTCGACCTCGCTGCGGCGGTGGCGCGAGGAGGTCGTGACCGGCCTGGAGCGGTCGGTGGAGGACTGGCTGCTGCTCGACATCGGCCCGGCCATCGTGGCCGGGCGACGGGGCTTTCGCGTGCTGGGCTGCGCCGGACCGACCGGCGCGCCCGCACGCGTCCACGAGACCTGGTGCACCGTCGGTGACCGGCACCGCTGCACCGTGGCGCTCACCGCCGGGGTCCGTACGTACGACGACGTGATCGATGCGGTCACCGCCGCGGTCCGCGACTGGAGCCCGACGATTGCCGAGGAGGCCTGATGGGTGTCGAGTTCGACCCGACCCGCGGGGTGATAAAGCTCGGACCGGGCTACTTCGAGACGCTGCTGGACATCCACCGGGGGCGCCGGGCCCGGGAGACCGATCCCCGGCTGGTCTCGGTGCTGCGCGATGCCGGGGTGCTCGGCAGCGACGGGCTGCACCCGGCGCTGGCCCGTACGGTGCGTGTCGTGCTGGCCGAGCGGGCCCGGCTGCGCATCCAGCTGGCCGACCCGACCGGCCGGCTGGAGACCTCCTGCTGGTTGCTCGGCAACGACGCGGCCTGGTGGGACGGTGAGGCGGGGGACGGCGGCACGCTCAGTGGGCTGGCCGTCGACCGGGTGCCGGCCCGGTTGGCCCGCCTGGTCGGTCTCGGGCCGCGGGGCGAGTGGACCCCGGTCCAGTACGCCGCCAGCGTGGTCACCCGCCGACACGTCATCGACGCACTCCTCGGTGGCACCCCGGTGAACCGTCAGGAGGGCGCCCAGATGATCGCCCACCGCTCTCCCCGGGAGCTGTCGGCGGCCGCCGACGACCTGCGTGCCGGCCACTGGAGGGCGTGGCATGCCGAGACGGTCTGGTACCCGCCGGAGCCGGAGCCCGGCGGTCCGCGCGCCGGCGGACGTGGCCTGGTGGTGGTCGACACGCCGCACGGCCTGCTTACCGTCGACCCGGGGAACGGCGGCCTAGTGTTTCTCCCGGCGAGTCCGTCACAGGTGTGGCGCAGGGTCCTGAGATTGTTGCCGCCGGTCGCTGAAATCGCCCGATAGAACGTCTGGAAACCCTCAGGTGAGGTGTTCCTGCTCCTCAAGCTGAGGTTGAGACTCAGAGTTGCCGCCCCTTCAGACTTTGTCTGAGGGTGATTTTGTGGCACGAACATTACGAGTGATCCTGACCTTCGCGGCGTCAGTCCTTCTCGTGTTCGGTGGGGCGATCCTGTCCCCGTCCGCACGAGCGCTGGCTCCCTCCACCTACATCAACAAGACCCTCGAAGCGGCACAGGGCGTCCAACGGGACTACAACGTCCCCGCGTCGGTGGCCATGGCGCAATCGGTCCTGGAGTCCGGGTGGGGCGATTCGTCGCTCTCGCGCGACTACAACAACTACTTCGGGATCAAGTGCACCTCGACCCCCAGCCCGCACCAGAGCGGCTGCGTGTCGATGCGTACGAAGGAGCACTACTCCTCGGGGGAGACGTACATCACGGACGGGTTTCGGACGTACGACACCCCGCTCGATTCCTTCAGGGACTACGGGCGCTTGCTCACCTCGTTGAGCCGTTACGCCAACGCGTTCAACTACACCGACAATCCTGATCAGTTCATCCGCGAGGTTCATGAGGGCGGTTACGCGACCGACCCCCAGTACGCGGACAAGGTGATCAGCATCATGCGCCAGTACGACCTGTACCAGTACAACGACCTCCCGGGTGAGCCGGAACCCGAGCCCGAGCCGGAACCCGAGCCCGAGCCGGAACCCGAGCCCGAGCCGGAACCCGAGCCGACGCCTGAGCCCACCCGCACGCCCGAGCTCCCGGTGGCCAGCCAGGTCGCGGTCACCAGGCCGAGCGGATCGGCCCAGCCCAGCCACAGCGCGGTGGCGACGCCGTCGGCCACCCCGAGTGCTGCGGCGCCCGCCTCGGCCACCCCGAGCGCCACCTCCTGGCGCCCCAGTGCCAGGCCCAAGCCGAGCCCGACCGCCTCTGCCGCCGTGACCCCACAGGCCGGCAACGTCGACCCGGCCAGGCCCGCGGACGTGAGCAAGGTCGTCTGGGTGATCGATCCGGTGAACAACAAGGTGTTCTTCTCCGGCCCGGTCCTCGACGGCGAGGGCAAGCCGCTGGCGAACTCGGCCTTCAAGGTCGTCGATTCCACGGACGCCACGTTGGGCAACGTGACCACCGACGGGAACGGCTGGCTCAGCCAGAGCCTGGCCCTGCCGGCAAACTGGAAGTCGATCACCAACTACGAGGTGACGATCCTGATCCCTGGCACGGTCGGCACGGCGACCCAGCACACGGAGGGCTCGACGGAGATCAACGCCCCGTCCGCCCCTGACCCGCAGGAGTCCGGGGCGCTGACCGACGCTGACCCGAACGTGGACTCGGCGACCGACACCGGGCTCGACCGGGACCGTGGCCCGGCGGACAAGCCCGGCGCTGCGATAGTGACCTCGGCGACTGCGACTCCGACCGCGGCACCCAGCCAGGCCTTGGGCGGTGTGGCCGAGGCCATCCCGGCGAACTACGTCCCGGTGGCGGATGCCCGGTCGATCGTGCCGGTCGCGGTCGCCGGCCCGAGCTCCTCTGCCGGCCCGAACCCCTCTGCCGGCCCCAGCCCGTCAGCGAGCCCGGTCCCGGTACGGCCGGCGAGCAACGCCAGCAACCACGGCGCCAATCCGGTCCAGCGCACCGCCGGGTATGTCACCGGCCGACTGCCCGATACCGGAGGACCGGCCGTGATCTTCGCCCTGGTCGGCCTGGCCGTGACCGGCATCGGAGCCACCCTGCTCGGCACCACCCTGATCGGTCGCCGCAACGGCACCGGCTGATCCACGCCTCACCGCGCCACACAGGGGGCGGGCCTGATCGGGCTCGCCCCCTGTGCCATTCCTCACGCCAGGTGCCCCCCGCACGCGGAGCCGATGAGCCGAATCCGGCAGGATCGGCTCACTCCACCGCTCGTCAGTGCGGAGTGCGCAGCTCCGGGAAGTCCTCGAACCGGTACTCGCCATTGCGGCGTCCCTCGGTGCCGGGCCCGGACCCGTCGATTTCTTGCCCGCGCAGTACTACCCGGCGGATCTTGCCCGAGATCGTCTTCGGCAGGTCGCTGAACTCCAATCGGCGCACCCGCAGGTACGGCGCCAGATTGTCCTTGGCATGGGCCAGGATCGACAGCGCGATCTCCCGGGTGTGCTCGATGCCCGGGGCCAGGACGACATAGGCCTTGGGCACGGCCAGTCGCACCGGATCCGGCGCCGGCACCACGGCGGCCTCCTGCACGGCCGGGTGGGTGAGCAGGACGCTCTCGAGCTCGAACGGCGAGATCTTGTAGTCCGAGGCCTTGAAGACGTCGTCGGTCCGGCCGACATACGTGATGTAGCCGTCGGTATCCCGGGTGACGAGGTCGCCGGTGTGGTAGTAGCCGTCGTGGATGGCTTCGGCGTTGAGCTCCGGGTCGGCGTAGTAGCCGCTCATCAGGTTGAGAGGGTAGGGATCGACCCGCAGGCAGATCTCGCCGATGTCGGAGGGCTCGCCGGTCTCGGGGTCGACGATCTCGACCGGGACGCCCGGCAGCGGCTTGCCCATCGAACCGGCCTTCACCTTCTCGCCCGGCACGTTGCCGATCTGGGCGGTGGTCTCGGTCTGGCCGTAGCCGTCGCGGATGGTCAGCCCCCAGGCGCTGCGGACCTGGTTGATGACCTCCGGGTTGAGCGGTTCGCCAGCGCCGACGACCTCGCGGAGCGCTGCGGGCCGTTCGCCGAGGTCGGCCTGGATCATCATCCGCCACACCGTCGGCGGGGCGCAGAAGGTGGCCACGTCGACCCGTCGCATCTGCTCCAGCAGGTCGACGGCATCGAAGCGGTGGTAGTTGTACACGAAGATCGTGGCCTGGGCGATCCACGGCGCGAAGAAGCTGCTCCAGGCGTGCTTGCCCCAGCCGGGGGCGCTGATGTTGAGGTGCACGTCGCCGGGGCGCACCCCGATGAAATACGTGGTCGACAGGTGCCCGACCGGGTAGGACAGCTGGGTGTGCTGCACCAGCTTGGGCGCCTTGGTGGTGCCCGAGGTGAAGTATTCCAGCACCGGGTCAGTGCTGTCGGTCACCACGGTGCGCGGCTCGGCAGGGTAGGCGTACGCATCCCCGAACGGCAGCCAGCCCGCCTGCGCCTCGCCGGCGACGATGTGCCGGTAGTCACCGGGGACGTCGTCGAACTTCACGGTGTCGACGGGGTTGGTGATCACCGCGGACACCCCGGCCCGTCGGATCCGGTGGGCGAGGTCCTCCGAGGTGATCGCCTCGGCGGTCGGCAGGATGATCGCACCGATCTTCATCACGGCGAGCATCGATTCCCACAGCTCGACCTGGTTGCCGAGCATCAGCATGACGGTGTCGCCCTTGCCGAGGCCCAGGTCGCTCAGCCAGCCGGCGACCGAGTCGGAGCGCCGCACCATGTCGTCGTAGGTGTACTTGGCCTCCGACCCGTCGACCTCCCGGATCCACAGCGCGACCCGGTCCTGGCCGCGGCCCACCGCGTCGAACCAGTCGATCGCCCAGTTGAACGGGCCGGAGATCTGCGGCCACTCGAAGGCCTCGCAGGCCTCGTCAATGCGCCCATGGAAGGACAACAGCAGGTCGCGGGCGGACCTGATCTGCTCGGTTGCGGGGCTCAAGGCAGGTACCTCCGGGGGTCGGGACGCTCTGGTTACGCATGCGTAGGTTGAACGATACGCGCCGCGCCGCACCCTCGAACGTCGGGACATCACAAGCCGGGCGGGCCGTCGCTTGTGCGGTTCCCACAGAAGGACCGGGGCGTGGTCTCAGCCCTGGCCCCGGCGCAGCCAGCCGGTGAGCAGCGGGGTGAGCCCCAGCATCAGGAACAGCCGGATCGCCTGCACCCCGGTGATGAAGGTCACGTTGCTGCCGGAGCCGGCGGCCACGGCCAGGACCGCGAACATCCCTCCGGGGGTGGTGGCCAGGTAGCCGTCCAGCGCCGGCAACCCGACCAGGTGGGCCAGCCACAGGCCGCTCACGGCAGTGATGGCGATCAGCCCCAGGGTCAGGCCCAGGGCCAGCGGCAGGATCCGCGTGACCAGGCCGATCGACTGCCGGGTGAATCCGAGCGTGGCGATCCAGCCGATCACCACGTACGCGGCCGCTGCCAGTAGCGGGGGCAGGGTCGGGGTGGGCACCCCGCCCCAGATGCTGACCGCTGCGGCGACCACCATCGGCCCGAGCATGTCGCCGGCCGGGAGGCGGGCCAGCCGAGCCAGCCCGATGCCGAGGACCATGCACCCGAGCCCGACCAGGCTGCCGCCGGCCGGGTCATCGGTCGACGGGACGGCAGCACCGGACGGGGCACCGAACACGTACGCGGCGATCATCGGGGTGGTGGCGGTGATCAGCAGCACCCGGGTGTACTGCAGGATGCCGACGATCCGGACGTCCCCGCCCAGGTCGTTCGCGACGGCCACCAGCCCGCTGGCGCCGCCGGCCGCCATCGACAGCACCCCGGTGACCCGGTCGACTGCCGGGTGCAGGGCCAACAGGAAGCCCGACCCGAAGCTGATCACCAGGGTCACCACGGTGACGACCAGCACGCCGAGCCAGTCGTTCGCCAGGGACTGCAATTCCTTGCTGGTCACCATCGAGCCCAGCGCCACGCCGATCGCGGCCTGGGCGACCAGGTTCGCCGGGCCGGGGACGGCGACCGGCCCACGCCCGGACAGCGCCATCACGATGCCGCCGACCATGCCGGCCAGGATCTCCGGCGACGGCAGGCCGATCGCCCGGGCACCAAGCAGGACCGCCACAGTGATGACGATCAGCACCACCCAGCCGATCCGGCGGGGGCGCCGGGCGGGGGTGACCGGCTCCAACGACATGCGACCAGTCGACCACACCAGGGGGTGGCCTCCTGGCGATGGTCACCCGGCAGTACTCACTCTGGGACCGGACTGGGGCTAGGCTGACCGCGGACCACCGTGGGCCGCTCGCCGGCCCGCCCGGCGAGCGACCAGAGCGATCGGGCCAACCCGGTGGCCGGACCGAGGGAGGCGGGCAGATGACCGGACAGATGCAGGCGATCCAGATCACCACCCACGGCGCGGCGGACGTGCTGGGCTACGTCGGTGTCGACGTGCCCGAGCCGGGGCCCGGCCAGGTCCGGGTCCGGGTGCGTGCCGCCGGCCTCAACCCGGCCGACACCTACATGGTCCGGGGCGGCTACGAGTTCTTCCACAACCCGCTGCCGTGGGTGCCCGGCTTCGACTCCGCCGGGGACATCGACGCCCTCGGGGAGGGTGTGAGCGGCCTGGAGGTGGGGGACCGGGTGTTCGTGGCCGGTGTCCTGGGCCCGTGCTCGGGTGCCTTTGCCCAGTACCACGTCGCCGATGCCCGGGTGGTCCGACGCCTGCCGGTCTCCGTCTCGTACGCCGAGGGCGCTGCGATCGGCGTGCCCTACCAGACCGCCTATCATGCGCTGTTCCAGCGGGCCGACCTGCGACCGGGGGAGACCGTCCTGGTCCATGGGGCCAGCGGTGGGGTCGGCCAGGCCTGCGTGCAGTTCGCCCGCGCCCATGGCGCCCGGGTGGTGGCCACCGCCGGTTCGTCCGACGGTCTGGACCTGGCGCGGGCACAGGGCGCGCACGTGGCCCTGGACCACACCGCCACCGACCATGTCGGGGCACTTCGCGCTGCCGCACCTGAGGGCTACGACGTGGTGATCGAGATGGCCGCCAGCTCCAACCTCGAGGACGACCTGGGTGTGCTCGCACGCCAGGGCCGAATCGTCATCGTCGGTGCCCGCACGCCGGTCGAGATCACCCCGCGCCTGGTGATGCGCACCGAGGCCGCCATCCACGGCATCGCAATCTGGCACATGTCGGACCAGCAGGTCGCCGAATCGCTGGCCGCGACCGCCGCGGGCCTGGAATCGGGCACCCTGCACCCAGTGGTCGGCCACGAACTGCCGCTGGAACGGCTGGCCGATGGCTTTGCCCTGGTCACCTCCGGCCACCGTGCGGGCAAGGTCGTGCTGACCGTCGAGTGAGGCGCTGCGGCGTGTCAGCTCCGACCCGCCGCTGTGGCGTGTGAGAGTGGGATTGTCGTGCAACCACCCCGGTATGACATGCGCAAGGAGCTATGCGGATATGAGCACCGCTGTTGAGAAGACCCGTTTCGGCTGGTCCCGTTGGGCCGAGTCCGAGGAAGGGCTGGAGCGTACGTACACCATCTGCGAGCCCGATCTTGGGACGACGAAGCGTGACCTGATCCACCTGAGCCTGTTCCGCGATGATCGGCGTGGCATGATCCAGCTGGCCTCGCGCTGGCTGGTCCGTGGGATACTCGTCGCCCTGGCACTCGGCGGCCTGGTCGCCCTGCTGATGCAGTCGACCGTGGTGATCATCCCGATCTCGCTGTCGGTGCTGGTTGCGGCCGGCGTGCTGTTCGCGACCCTGCCCAACTTCGGTCGCCGCCTTGCCGAGAACCACACCATCACCGTGTCCGGTGACGCCTGCCGGGAACTGTCCCGGATCGCGGCGATCCTGGACCGGATCGAGCCCGATCCGACCGACGTCGACCGGGACGACGCCCGTACGATGTGGCGCCTGGCGCGCACCGATCCGAAGTTCTTGGGCAACTACGGTCGTACGGTCCGCGACTGGGAGGTGTCCTACGATCGGCTGCGCGCCACGCTCGCCGGCCAGGAGTCGAAGCCGGCCGCGATGTCTCCGAACGTGCCCGTGGTGGTGGCCGCGCCGGACGCGGCCTGAGACCGCTTGCCCAATATTGGGTGATTCGCGCCGGGCCTCTGTCGGTCGGAGTGCCGCGGGCCTAGTCTGGCGATATGTCCGGTGACGGTGCCGGATACGGCCTTGGCGGGGGGGATGGCATGTCGTCCACGGATCACCCAGAGGCTGCGGACAGCCCGGAGGTTAATG
Source organism: Propionibacteriaceae bacterium (assembly GCA_044508675.1). Classification (GTDB taxonomy): domain Bacteria; phylum Actinomycetota; class Actinomycetes; order Propionibacteriales; family Propionibacteriaceae; genus Raineyella. Next base: position 35,751 of record JBIQHF010000007.1, read on the forward strand.
CCAGCGTGGAGAGTGAGGCCGGTACGGAGGGTGAGGCCGGGGCGCAGTCCCTGAGCCGGATCGTGCTCGCACTTGGGGTCTGCGTGGCCGGTATGGTCCTGGCGGCCGGGATCGGCCTGTCGAGCTACGCCGTCGGTGCCAAGTGGTCCGGCGCCGTTCCCGCGGTTCCCAGCCAGGCCGTCTCGACGGACCCGACCTCGCTCGATCCCGGCCCGCTGGGGGCCCCGCCGGGGACCGGATCGGCTCCTCCGGTCGGCAATCCCGCAGAATCCGCCGGTACGAGCACACCGAGCACCAGCACGTACGGCCCGGCCGGTACCCAGGGCACCACCGGGCAGGCCGGGCCCCCGCAGTCGGGCACAGGGGGCCCCGCACCGCACGTCGGCAGCGGACCGGTTCCGGCACCTTCGGGGGGAGCCGGACAGCCCGACACCGAGGCGTACGCAGACGTCCCGCCACCGGGCGGTGACCGGTCGAGCGAGCTGGCACCCTCCGCCGACCCCGGCCAGGCGCAGTCCGACCAGGGCGGTGAGCCCGGTGTGTCCGGCCAGGGATATTCCGATCAGCCGGAAACCGGCCAGGCCCAGCAGCAGGACGACGCGAACGGCGCCACCACCGCGCCGGCGACCGACGAGGAGCGCCGGGCCGAGGAGGAGGCCCGCCGGGCCTCCGACACCGAGGCCCAGAAGGTCGCCGCGGCCCTGGCCTCGATGCAGGAGCAGGACAACGGCTCGGACCAGGGAACAGGGGATGCGATGGCGGCCGCGCGGGCGGCTGCCGAGGCCGTCGACGCCCAGCGGTCCGGCAGCACCGGCACCAGCGGCTCGTCGTCGGCGGTCTCGCCGATCGCGCCCGGGGCCTACCGATTGACCTCACGCTTCGGAGCCCTCGGCCTCTGGTCGCGCTACCACACCGGGGTGGACCTGGGTGCCCGGCTCGGCACCCCGGTCCGGGCCGCGGCCGCCGGCGTGGTGCAGACGCCGGTCGCCGGAGGCTGGGCCGGGACGCACGTCATCATCGACCACGGGGACGGCTCGACGCTCTCCGCCCACCTGGGCGCGGCCACGGTCACCCCGGGACAGCAGGTCCGGGCCGGTGACGTGATCGGCTACGTCGGCATGACCGGACGGACGTTCGGCCCGCACCTGCACTTCGAGTACTACCCGCGGGGCCGTGACCTGCAGACGCCGTACTCCGCGACCGATCCGTTGGTCTGGCTGTCCACCAAGGGCGTCAGGCCCTGACGACCGCTCAGCGGGGGAGGAGCTCGGCGTCGGCCACGGTGAGCTCGACCCGGTTGCGCTCCACGCCGTCGATGCTGAGCTCGATCGTGAAACGCTCCAGTGGCCAGCGGTAGACGCTGTCACGGTGCCCGGCCAGGACGTGGGGCTCGCCGAAGACCGTCGACATCTCACGGACGACCTCCTGCTGCTCGGCATCGACCTGTTCGGGACCGACCGCGAGGCTGACCGACACGGTCGCGATCCTGCCGCGCCACCCGTCCCAGCGACCCGGACCGATCTTGTCGACGGACAGGACCCCCTCGGTGGGATCGTCCGCGGGGGAGCAGGTCCGTTCCTCGGCGCCGATCGCCTGCCACAGCTCCTCCCGTGCGCTGATCGTCACGAAGCCCGCCTGGGCACAACGTTCACCGAAATCCAGCAGCGGGTGGTCGAACATGGCCGTCTCCTCCCTGCGACCCGGTCGCTCCAGCGCCACCGGGGATCATTCATCCTAGTCGAAACAGGCCGGGCGGGGCCGGAGAATCCCGGCCGGTCCGACGTTCCTGCACCGCGGTGCGGGCGACTCGGGGCGGACGCCGGGCACCTGTTGGGGTGAAGGTGACACAATACGCAGCATGACTGCGCGTCCGCCTTCCCCCGAGGACTCGGTGGGGATCGTCCAGACGCAGATCGCTCGGCTGTTCGAGGGGGACCATCCTCTCGTCCTGGCCAGCGGTGCGATCGTGCCCGAGGTCGACGTGGCGTACGAGACGTACGGCACCCTCAACGAGGCCGGCACCAACGCGGTGTTCATCTGCCACGCCCTCACCGGCGACGCCCACGCTGCCGGCCGGCACCGCCCCGAGGACCACCGACCCGGCTGGTGGGACACCATGATCGGCCCCGGCAAGCCGATCGACACCGACCGCTACTTCGTCATCGCCGACAACCTGCTCGGCGGCTGCCAGGGCACCACCGGCCCGGCATCGACGAACCCGGCCACCGGACGGCCGTACGGGCTGGACTTCCCCCTGCTGCAGATCACCGACTTCGTCACCGTCCACCGGGCGCTGCTGGAACACTTGGGCGTGCAGCGGCTGATGTCGGTCGTCGGCGGCTCCATGGGCGGCATGCAGTCCCTCGAATGGGCCCTGTCGTACCCCGAGCAGGTCGGCAGTGCCGTGATCATCGCGGCCTCCAGCCGGCTGAACGCGCAGAACATCGCCTTCTCCGCGGTGGCGCGCGAGTCGATCATGCGCGACCCCGGGTTCGCCGGCGGCCGCTACCTGGAGACCGGCACCAGCCCCGACACCGGGCTGTCGATCGCCCGGATGATGGCCCACATCACCTACCAGTCCGGGCCGGGCATGGACCAGAAGTTCGGGCGCCGCTACCAGTTCGGCGACGACGCCCGCCGCGGGTTCGGGGTCGACTTCGCGGTCGAGAGCTACCTGGACCACCAGGGGCGTACGTTCCTGTCGCGATTCGACGCGCTGTCCTACCTGTACCTCACCCGGGTGATGGACTACTTCGACCCGTTCGCGGAGACCGGCGCCGCAGAGAGGCTGGCCGAGGTCGGCTCCCCGTGCCTGGTGCTGTCGTTCGACTCGGACTGGCGCTTCGACACCGGCCACTCCCGGGCGATCGTGCGGGAGCTGGAGCACCAGCGGGTCCCGGTGAGCTTCCGCGAGATCGTCTCGCCGTGGGGACACGACTCGTTCCTGCTGACCATCGACGACTACCACGCCACGGTGGACGCGTTCCTCAGGCGGGTGGCGACCGATACCGCCGCGCGCCGCCGGGCCCGGGGCCGAGGAGGTGCCGCATGACGCTGCGACCGGACCAGACCGTGGTCACCCGGTTCGTTCCCGACGGTTCGCGGGTGCTGGACCTGGGCTGCGGGCGGGGCACCCTGATGCGCTTTCTGATGGACCGGCGCGGCTGCACCGGCACCGGGGTCGAGATCGCTCCCGAGGCCGTCGTGGAGGCGATCGGCCAGGGCGTCCCGCTGATCGAGCTGGACATCGACCACGAGCTGGACGAGTTCGACGACAACTCCTACGACGTGGTGGTGCTGTCCCGCGTGCTGCAGGCGACGTACAAGCCGCGCGAGGTGCTCTCCCAGATGGCCCGGATCGGTGCGCGCTGCATCGTGTCGGTGCCGAACTTCGGCTACTGGCGGCACCGCTGGGTGCTGATGCGCGGCCACATGCCGATGTCGAAGGAACTGCCGCACGCCTGGTACGACACCCCCAACATCCACTTGTCGACCCTGGCCGACCTGGAGGAGCTGTTCGACCGGGTGGGGCTGGACGTGTGGGAGCGCCAGCTGTTCACCCCCGACGGACGCCACCGGCACTACCCGGAGCGGCTGGCCAACCTGATGGCGGCCAACGCGATCTACGTGCTGACCCCGCGGGCCTGAGCGGTCCTGGCCGTGGGGTGACCGGAGCGTGCCCGTGCGTCGGGCGGCCCTGCCTGGACCCGCGGTAGGCGGATCACCAGCAGCGACAGGATAACGGCCACGTACGACACCGCATTGAAGGAGAAGGCCCAGGCCGGCCCGAGCGCTGCCAGCAAGGGGTAGGGGCTCTGGTCGTTCCGGCTCGCGGAGAGCCAGACCAGCCAGAGGGCGAAGGCCGCGATGGACATGGCGGACTGGGTCAGCAGCAGGATGCTTCGGCGATTGAACCGGTCGGCCAGATTCCCCGCCAGGGGGGTCAGCAGCATTTGTGGGACGAATTGTGCCACGCTGGCGACGCCGGTCCACACGGCTGAACCCGTCAGCTGGAACAGCACGTACGGCACGGTGAGGTTGGACAACCACGCCCCGGAGTTGGAGAGCAGGGCACCGGTCCAGAAGATCGTGAAGTTGCGATTGCGGAAGGCGCGAAACGCATGTCCCGTCTCGCTCGGATCACGTCCTGGCCGTCCCATGGTCGCGTGCCACTCCCTCGTCCGGATCCGTCTCGTCGGGATCCGTCCGGTCCGGATCCGTCCACGCTCGCTCGGAGTGCTCAGGCTAGGAGCAGCAACGGGGCCGTCGTACGTCCCCTTCCACTGGGTGCGAGGACGACGCCGATCCGGCACGCGTGCTGACCATGATGGTCGAGGTCGGTCCGATGTGCCGGCCCACCCGACCACGAGGAGGAGGCATGAGCGAAACCCCAACCGGAGCGACCGAGGCCCTGGTCCGATTCATCGACCGGGGCGTGACCGGGGTCACGCCCGACCACCGGTCGGCGGTCGCCCGGCTGGTCGTGGACACGGTCGGGGTGGCCGTTGCCGGCGATACGACCACGCCGGTCATCGGTCTGCGCCGCTGGCTGGCCTCGGAGGGGCTGCTGGATCCCAAGCCCGGTGGTGCGGTGATCTGGGGAACGGACCAGAGGGTTGCGCCGTCGACGGCCGCCCTGGTGAACGCGACGGCCGGCCACGCCCTGGACTGGGACGACGCCTCACCAAGCATCCCGTCCCACCCGGCGACCGTCCTGCTCCCGGCGATCCAGGCCTGCGCCCCGACCGTGGCGGACGAAGCGGCACGACCGGTCGGTGGAGACCTGGTCGTACGCGCGTTCACGGTCGGCTCGGCCGTACTGCGTGGCCTGGCCGAGGCGCTGCCGGACCGGTGGTGCGGGCGGGACAGAACGTCCGCGGCCGCACGGGACGTCCGCTGCAGGAGGCACCTGTGTGGCAGCAGGCTCGTTCAGAACCGGGGGGCGGGCGTGCCCCGACAGTCAGATCGTTCCGCCGTCGGCCGCCCTGCCCGCCGTCGGCCGGCCGCCGGACGGCTTGCCCCCGGACGTGTCTTGGGCAGCCTTGGCCTCGGCCCGCGCCGCAGCCCTCTTGGCCCCGGCCTGCAGCCAGCCCTTGAACAACGGGGTCAGCACCCGCGGCATCATGAAGTAGGTCATCACCAGGGTGATGGCCACCGTGATGACCAGGGTGCGGAGCAGGAAGGGAACGTTCGCCAGCAGCGCGCTGCCGTCCGGGAAGACCGGCAGCGTGCTCAGCAGCCAGATGAAGAAGCTGGCGGTCGGCCAGATGCCCAGCCAGGTCACGAACGCCATCCGGTGCTTCGGGGGGTTCATGCTCGCCGGGACCACGGCCGGCTCGAACCATGCCTCCAGTCCGGTCAGCACCCGGTGCTGCGGCTCGCCCTCGGCGACCGTACGCATCCGGCCCAGGATCTCGTGGCGCGTCGGACTGTTGTCCCAGGCCTCGAAGCCGGCCTGGTCCCGGTAGCGCACCACCACGTGGTACGGATCGCCCGGCTCGGCCGGGGGGATCAGGTCCGCGCCGAGGAAGCCGGGCTCCTGCTTCATCAGGCCGAACATCTCCCGGACCATCTCCTCGTACTCGCGCTCGTGCCCCGCTTTTGCGTAGCGGGTGGCGATCCGGGTGATCCCCACGGGTTCGCTGGGGGACTGGCTCATCGGTGCGTCCTTCTGTTCAGAGGCCGAGGGCCTGGCTCAATCGGGCAACAGGTGAGGCGATGCCGTACGTCTCGACCAGCTCGGACAGCACCCCTTGATCCTGGGCCGCCGGGGGCAGCGCGAGGTCGTCGAGGCTCGTCGGCAGGTCGATATCACGCACGATACCGATCACCCGGGGTGCCACGTCGAGGTATGCCGAAGAGTCCCGGATGGAAGCAGCGTGGCGGGCGGTCAGTCCGCCCTTCTCGAGCGCATCGGCCTCGGCGGCGGCCCGGATGCCGGCCAGGTCGCCGTACCGGGCCAGCAGCCGGGCGGCCGTCCGCTCACCGATGCCTGCCACCCCGGGGATCCCGTCCGAGGGGTCCCCGCGCAGGCCGGCCAGGTCCACGTACGAGCCCGGCGCGACGCCGTACGCAGCCAGCACCTGGGCCTCGTCGACCCGGCGCCAGCCGGCGGTCGACGTACGCCCCATCGGAGTGAGCAGACTGATCCCGGCGGCGTCGTCGACCAACTGGGTGAAGTCCCGGTCGGCGCTGGCCACCTCCACCCGCACCCGGCCCCCGAAGCGGGTCACCAGGGTGCCGATCACGTCGTCGGCCTCGGCACCGGGCGCGCCGATGACCTGCAGGCCGAGCGCCTCCAGCACCGCCCGGATCGGGCCGATCTGCTCGGCCAGTTCATCCGGCACGCCCTCCCCGATGCCGCTCTCGGCGACCCGGTGGGCCTTGTAGGAGGCGAGCAGGTCCACCCGCCACTGGGGCCGCCAGTCCTGGTCCCAGGCGCAGGCCAGGTGGGAGGGGCGGCGGTCCCCGACCAGTCGGGCCAAAGCGTCCAGGGTGCCCCGCAGCGCGTTGGTCGGCTGCCCGGCGGGGCCGCGCAGCGTGGATGGCACGCCGTGGAAGGCGCGGAAGTAGAGGTAGGCGGTGTCGACCAGGAGCAGGGTGGAGTCGGCCATGAGGACATCATGGCGTCCCCGGGCCCCCGGCCCCACCCGTACACCCTGTGAGGCAGTCGAGTCCGGCCGCGGCTTGCCGGTATCGTGAGGGTATGAGCGATCCCCGCATCGGCCTGACCGTGACCCACCGTCGGTACGTCGGCCACAACCACACGCACTACTCGGGCTCCCAGGTCGATCATTCGTACACCATGTCGTTGCTGTCGGATGCCGCCACCGAGGTGTGCATCCGCACCGACTCGGACGAGGGCGCGGTCGTCGCCTACAACGAGATCGACTTCTTGGCCCCGATCTACGCCGGTGACGTGCTCGAGGTCGAGGCGTTCGTCGTCGACGTCGGTAGCACCAGCCGGGGGCTCGGCATGGAGGCGCGGGTGATCTGCCGCGAGGCCCGACGCCTGGACGAGGAGAACACCAAGCTCGCTTCCACCGCCTCGTACGTGCTGGAGCAGCCGCTGGTGGTGGCCCGGGCGAGTGCGACCGTGGTGGTGGCCGACCCGCTGCCCGAGCCGCCCGCCCCGTGGGGGAGCCACGTCGCCGAGGTACCCGAGCGTGAGCCGGTGCCGGGCCTGAAGGACCTGCAGGACACCTGGCTGCGCTGGACCAGGGATGCGCGCACCCAGATCGAGAAGCGGACCGCGGAGCTGCGTGCCCGCTCCCAAGCAGCCGCTGACGACACCGAGGAATGACCCGCCACATGAGTGAAGCCACCACCCAGACCAAGCCAGTGCAGCCCGCGGCGGAGAACAATCCGCCGCGGGTCCTGGTCTGCATCCCCACGTACAACGAGGCGCTCAACATCGAGGCCATCGTGAAGCGACTGCGGGCTGCGGTACCGACTGCCGACGTCCTGGTCGTCGACGACGGTTCCCCGGACGGTACCGGTGAGATCGCCGATCGGCTGTCGGCCGAGGACAGCCATGTCCACGTCCTGCACCGCGCCGGCAAGGCCGGGCTGGCGGCGGCGTACGTGGCAGCCTTCCGCTGGGGCCTGGAGCAGGGCTACGACATCCTGGTCGAGATGGACGCCGACGGGTCCCACCGGCCCGAGGAGCTGCCGCGGCTGCTCGAGGCGCTCGAGGATGCCGACATGGTCAAGGGCTCCCGCTGGGTGCCCGGCGGGTCGGTGGTCAACTGGCCGAAGTCGCGGGAGTACCTGTCCCGTGCCGGCAATTTGTACACCCGGGTGCTGCTGGGGATCCCGGTCAAGGACATCACCGGCGGTTTCAACGCGTTCCGTGCCCAGACGCTGCGCGACATCGGCCTGGACAACATCGCCGCCGCCGGCTACTTCTTCCAGACCGACATGACGCTCAACACGATCGACACCGGTCATCGGGTGGTGGAGGTGCCGATCCGCTTCGAGGAGCGCCGGTACGGCGAGTCCAAGCTGGACGGCAGCATCTTCCTGGAGACGTTGACCCGGACGACCGCCTGGGGCCTGAGGCGCCGTGGGCGCCAGCTGGGCCGCCTGGTCAACCGACGCCGGCCTGGCTCCTCGCCGACCGCATGAGCCGCACCGCTTCGGTCGAGGGTCTGATCCGGGTCGGGGCTCGCCTGCCGCTGGGCCCGTACCTGCGCGAGGTGTGGGAACGGCGGGACTTCATCGCCACGATGGCGTCCTCGCGGATCCAGGCGGAGAACGAGCGTAACCGCCTCGGTATGGGCTGGGTGCTGCTGCGCCCGCTGCTCAATGCGCTGATCTACGGGCTGATCTTCGGCCTGATCCTGGGTGGGCAGCGCCCCGCGAACTTCGTGCCGTACGTGATCGCCGGCGTGTTCCTCTTCGAGTTCTTCACGAACTCGGTGCTGGTCGGTGGCCGGTCGATCACGTCGAACTTCTCTCTGGTGCAGTCGCTGAACTTCCCAAGGCTGGCGCTGCCGACAGCGGTGGTCTACCAGCAGTTGCTGTCGTTCCTGCCGACCCTGGTGCTGATGTCGGTGCTGGTGCTGCCGTTCGGCGGCCGGATCACCTGGCGGGTCCTGCTGCTGGTCCCGCTGACGGCGATCTTCGCGGTGTTCAACCTCGGGGTGGCGCTGATCGTGGCCCGGCTGACGGTGCACTTCCGTGACCTCAGCCAGCTGATGCCGTTCATCACCCGGATCCTGTTCTACACCGCCGGTGTCTTCTTCGACCCGATCAGTGTGCTGGAGGGCCACCCGTGGGCCCTGACCCTCTACCACCTGTATCCGCTGAACGAGGTGCTGTCGCTGGGGCGTTCCCTGCTGATCCCCGGGTACGAGGCCCCCACGTACTACTGGTGGGTGTTGTCCGCCTGGGCCGTGGTCACCCTGGTGTTCGGGGTCATCTACTTCTGGTCCGCCGAGGAGCGCTATGGCCGAGATGAGTGAGCTCGACATCACCGACTACAGCCGGACCCCGTCGGTGATCGTCGAGGACCTCCACGTGGACTACCGCGTGCTGGCGACCGGTCGCCGGGCCGGCTCCGAGACCCGGTCCAGCCTGTTCGAGCGCCGCCGGGAGATGCTGGTGGTGCACGCCCTCAAGGGCGTCAGCTTCCGGGCGTACGAGAACGAGTCGATCGGGGTGATCGGCTCCAACGGTTCGGGCAAGTCCACCCTGATGCGCGCCATCACCGGGCTCACCCCGGCGACCAAGGGCGCGGTGTACGCGGCCTCCCGGCCCAACATGCTCAGTGTCGGCGCGGCGCTGATCCCCGACCTGAGCGGGGAGCGCAACATCATCCTCGGCGGCCTGGCGCTCGGCATGTCGAAGACGGAGGTCGAGGCACGGTTCGACGAGATCGTCGAGTTCACCGGTCTGCGCGAGTTCATCCGGATGCCGATGCGCACGTACTCCAGCGGCATGTCTGCCCGGCTGAAGTTCGCGATCGCGACGGCGACCGAGCACGACATCCTGATCGTCGACGAGGCCCTGTCGGTCGGTGACAAGGAGTTCCAGAAGAAGTCCGAGGAGCGGATCCGGCAGATCCGCGAGGCGGCCGGCACGGTCTTCCTCGTCTCGCACTCGATGGACTCGATCCTCGACACCTGCAATCGGGTGCTGTGGATCGAGCACGGGGACCTGCTGATGGACGGGGAGCCGCACAAGGTCGTCGCCGCGTACGAGAAGTCCCAGCGCGTCCCCAAGACGGGGCCGGGGATCGGGTTCGCCGAGCTGGTCAACGGACTGCCCGCGGGGCCGGTGGTGGCCACGCCCCCAGCGGCCGGCGTCTCCGGTACGGTCGACGAGATCCTCGTGGTCCGGGCCCCGCGGATGTCGCCGCTGGTGCAGCGGACCCGGGACCGGCTGGCGAGCGAGGTGGGCGCCGACCGGGTGGTCGTGGTCCACGACGTACGTGAGCCGGAGCCGCACCCGCAGCCCTGGCCCAAGGACTGGACCGTGGTCACCCTGGACCGGGCCGCGACGTCGGCGCTGGGGCTGCATGAGGGGAGCAGCGAGGTCCGGTTCCAGAGCGGTGACCATGCGCTGATCGCCGCTGCCGCACGGTATCCGGCCCGGTACTACTGGCTGGTCGAGCCGGAGACCTACCTGGCTGCCGACCCGTCCCGGTTCCTGGCTGACGCGCGTGCCCGGGACGAGGACCTGCTGGCGTTCGAACTGGCCCCGGCGGAGGAGAAGTGGTACTGGTCCCGGCCGATGCACCAGCTCGGCTACCCCGAGGTGCACAGCTGCCGGCTGGCGCTGATGCGGGTCAGCGCCGCCGGGGTCGCCCGGCTGGCCGCTGCGCGTCGTGAACTGGCGAAACTGGTCGCCGCCGAGCCCTCGCTGGTCTATCCGAACGTGGAGTCGTTCGTGCCGACCGTGCTGCTGGCCGAGGGGTTCAGTGCTGCCGATCTCAAGGAGTGCACCGGGCTGGAGTCGACGATCCGCCGGGGCTCGGGCTACCTGATCCCCGATGCCCTGGAACGGATGCCCGGCGACCGGGTGATCTACCCGGCCTACGACAGCACCCAGTTCGAGGACTACCTGTGCGCCACGGTGGTCAAGGACCTGCTCGCCGACACGCCACTGTTCTGGTTCCGGGTGGGGGAGTCTCTGCGGTCCCTGCCCCCGCAGCAGCGCGAGCACTACGCGGGACGGATCGGGGAGCTTGTCGGCGACGCCGTCACCGAGCGGATCGAGCCGGAGCAGGAACCGGTGACGCAGGGGCAGGCCTAACAAAGACAGGCCTGGCAGCGCCAGACCTGTGCATGACCGTGGTCGCGGAGCGACCGCGGGCCGAGGACCGGCCCGCGGATCGCCACGGTCAGTGGCGACGCTTCGCCGGGGGCGTCGTACGTCGCATGTACTCGTCGGTGCTGATCGCGCCGACGTGCCGGACCTCTTCGAGGCGCTCGGAGAGCAGCTCCTCCAGGTCGGCGATGGATCGGCGCTCCAGCAGCATGTCCCAGTGCGTACGGACGTGCTTGGCTTCCTTGACCTCGGGCTCGACGCCGTCGGAACGCTTGCCCTGCTGGCCACAGCGTGGGCACTCCCAGGTCGTGGGGAGCTCGGCCTCCTCCGCGAACGTCATCTCGAAGTGGTGGCCCAGCGGGCAGTCGAATCCGACCTCCCGGCGCGGCGCGAAGTCCACTCCGAGCTCATCCTCGAAACTCTTGGACCCGAGGCCGGATCCTCGCAACGAACGGTCAGCCATAGTGGTACCTCCTAGGGTATCGACACGATCGATCAACGCCCGTGAAGCCCGGATTGTTCCCGGCGACGACTACCGATCGTCGTCCAGCGTAGCGGTCCGGGCCAAGGAAGCGTCGGACCTGCCCTTCGCGGCGGGGACGCGCAGGAGCAGGCCCGCCCCTGCGACCAGCACCAGGATGATCGCGACGATGCCCCAGCGGTCCTGCCCGGTCAGCCCCGCGAACAGCCCGAACAGGACGGGGGACAGGAACGAGACGGCGCGTCCCGAGGTGGTGTAGAGGCCGAATATCTGGCCTTCCTGCTGTGGCGGCGCCATCCGGGCCATCATCGAGCGCGACGAGGACTGTGCCGGTCCGACGAACAGGCACAGGCCCAGCCCGAACACCCAGAACAGGTCCAGGCCGTGGACGCCGAGCAGCGCGACCGCGCAGGCAACCAGCCCGATGATCGAGCCGAGGATGACACGCCGGGCCCCGAACCGGTCCTCCAGCAGCCCACCGAGCCCGGCACCGACGGCTGCCACGACATTGGCCGCCACCCCGAAGATCAGGACCTGGGAGGCCGGCATCCCGTACACACTGATGGCCAGCACGGCGCCGAAGGTGAACACCGCCGCGAGTCCGTCGCGGTAGACGGCCGAGGCGACCAGGAAGCGTACGGCGTCGGGGTTCTCGCGCCACAGGTCGACGACGTCCCGGAACAGCCGGCGGTAGGACGCGGCGAGACCGAGGCGCTCGCCCCTGTCCCGGGCCGGTGGCTCGGGCACGGTGAGCAGCACCGGCAGAGCGAAGACCAGGTACCAGGCGGCGACGACGAGGCAGACGATCCGCACGCCCAGCCCGTCGGTGTCCGGGACCCCGAACCAGTTCGGCTGCGCGATGATCCCGAAGTAGGCCAGGAGCAGCAGCAGGATGCTGCCGGTGTACCCCATGGCCCAGCCGAGCCCGGAGACCCGACCCATGTCGTCCTCGTCGGAGACCTGCTTGAGCATCGCGTAGTACGAGACGTTGCTGAACTCCGCCGCGATCGTGCCGATGCCGAGCAGCACCAGGCCCAGCACCAGGTAGGACGGCTCGGGGCGGACCGCGTACATGGCGGCGGTCGCGGCGATCACCACCGCGGTCCAGCCGGCCAGGCTGCGCCGGCGCCCTCCGGCATCGGACTTCTGGCCCATCACCGGGGCAGTCAGGGCGATGACCAGGCCGGCAACCGCGGTCGAGATGCTCAGTGCGGTGGCGCCGCTGATCGGACCGTCCTGCGGGGCGACCGCCCCGGTCAGGTAGGTGGAGAACACGAACGTCACGATCAGGGCGTGGAAGGCCGACGACCCCCAGTCGTACGCGACCCACGACCACATCTGGGTGCGGCGGCCGAACCGGGCGCCGTGGTGGTGGGGCCGCGGGGGTCCCTTCGGCTCGGTGTTCGTGCTCGTCATGCCCCGGCTCCTCGTGGCTCGTCGTGCCCCCGCTCTGGCGGTTCGTCGTGCCACAGCCCTCGCTCGACCAGGACATCCTTGAGGACGTCGATCCGGTCACTGACCAGCCCGTCGACGCCCAGGTCGATCAGTTCGTGCATCTGGGCCGGATCGTCGATGGTCCACACGTGGACCTTCTTGCCGGTGGCGTGCGCCGCCTCGACCAGTTCGCGGGTGACGACCCGGAAGCGGCCGTCCCGCAGGTCGTGCGCGAACGGGGCCAGCAGCGGGCGGGGCAGCGACCGGACGACCTCGGGCAGGTCGATCCAGTGCGGCAACTGGAGCGCATTGCCCGGAGCGGCGACCAGCTTCGCCACCGGCGGCAGCATCCGGGTCCACCCGATCCCGAGCGGTCCGACCGAGGTGGAGACCTGGGTGCCGGCGATCCGGCGGAAGTCGCGGAGCCGCTCGTCGGAGAACGAGGCCACGTTGACCCGGTGGTGGGCCTGATGGCGGTTGAGCACCTCGACCAGCGGGCGGATCGCCTGCGCGGCCTTGATGTCGATGTTGACGTACGTGGCGGGGAAGGCCTCCAGGACCTCGTCCATGGTCGGGATCGGGTCCGTGCCACCGATCCGTGCCTCGCGCACCTCGTCGTAGTCCAGCTCGGCGACCAGTCCCGTACGGTCGGTCACCCGGTCCAGCCGGTCGTCGTGGAAGGCGAGCAGCACCCCGTCCCGGGTGGCATGCGCGTCGGTCTCCAGGTGCGTGTACCCGAGCCCCACCGCCTGGCCGAACGCGTGGAGGGAGTTCTCCCGGCCGACGTTGGGCGGATAGAGCGCCCCCCCGCGGTGGGCCAGGGCAAGGAACGGTTGCGCGAAGAACGAGCGATCGGCCACGGTCATACCCGAAGTATGTCCCTACCAAGATGACCGGAAGGTGACAGGACCGGGACCGTGGCCGCGCGTCGATCAGCTGGTGGTGACCCGAATGTTGGCACCGAGGGCGTTGAGCCGGTTCGGCAGGTCCTCGTAGCCGCGGTTGATCACGTACACGTCCCGCAACGTCGACTCGCCCTTGGCGCCGAGCATCGCCAGCAGCAGGCAGACACCGGGTCGCAGCGCCGGGGGACAGGTCACCTCGCGCCCGCGCCACTTGGTCGGGCCGGTCACGATCAGGCGGTGCGGATCGAGCAGTTGGACGTTCGCACCGATCTTGTTCAGCTCCACCAGGTGGATCGCACGGTTCTCGTACACCCAGTCGTGGATCAGGGTCTGGCCCTCGGCCTCGGCGGCGATCACCGCGAAGAACGGCAGGTTGTCGATGTTGAGGCCCGGGAACGGCATCGGGTGGATCTTGTCGATCGGTGCCCGGAGCCGGGACGGTCGCACGGTGATGTCGACCAGTCGGGTGCGGCCGTTGGCGGCCCGGTACTCATCGGTGACACTGAGATCCAGGCCCATCTCGGCCAGGATCGCCAGCTCGATCTCCAGGAACTCGATCGGGCAGCGCTGGATGGTCAGCTCGGACTTGGTGACGATGGCGGCGGTGATCAGGCTCATCGCCTCGATCGGATCCTCCGACGGGTAGTACTCCACGTCGACATCGATGTCCTTGACGCCGTGCACGACCAGCGTGGTGGTGCCGATACCGTCGATCCTCACCCCGAGGCGCTGCAGGAAGAAACACAGGTCCTGGACCATGTAGTTCGGTGAGGCGTTGCGGATCGTCACCGGTCCGGACAGCATCGAGGCGGCCATGATGGCGTTCTCGGTGACCGTGTCACCGCGCTCGGTGAGCACGACGGCACGCTCGGGGGCGTGCACGTCCGGCGCCGTGCAGCGGTAGAAGCCCTCGGTCGCGACCACGTCGAGGCCGAAGTGGCGCAGCACCTGCAGGTGCGGCTCGATGGTGCGGGCTCCGAGATCGCAACCACCGGCGTACGGCACCAGGAACTCGGGGAAGAAGTGCATCAGGGGCGCGAAGAACATGATGATCGAGCGGGTTCGCCGGGCCGCGTTGGCGTCCATGCCGGCCAGGTTCAGGGTCTCGGGCCGGATCAGCTCCAGGTCGGTCCCGTTGACCCAGGTGATCCGGTAGCCGATGCTGACCAGCACCTCGCAGATCCGGTTCACCTCCTCGATCTTGGCGATTCCGCGCAGCACCGTACGACCACGGTTCAGCAGCGAGGCGCACAGCAGTGCGACCGCCGCGTTCTTCGACGACCGGCACTCGATGGAGCCCTCGAGGCGTCGTCCGCCCTCGACCACCAGGTGCATCGCTGCGGGCTTGGAGGGGGCCTGTTCGAACGCGATGCCCGCGGTCTCGGCGGGGGCCTGGTCGGATTCGAGTGCTTGGGCGATCTGCCCGATGGCTGTCATGGACAAGGGCTTGGAACCGTTCTCGACGCCCTCGATGGTCGCGGGGTCGGTGTTGAGGTTGGCCGCGAGATCGGCGATCGAGAGCCCGCGCCTTTCGCGGGCATCCCGGATCATCTGGCCGATCTGGCTGAGGGAGGAGCTCGGAGTCACCAGCTCACACTAGCTCACGAGTCCGGCAGTCGCCGCTTCCGGCAGTCGCCGGGGACCGTGGACACCTCGCGGTCGCGGCGACATGACCGGTCGTGAATCTATACAGTTGGCCCCATGACCGCACACTTTGACGTCGTTGTCCTGGGCGCCGGGCCCGGTGGGTACACCGCGGCGATCCGCGCCTCGCAACTTGGCCTGAAAGCCGCCGTGATCGAGAAGCAGTACTGGGGCGGTGTCTGCCTCAACGTGGGCTGCATCCCCACCAAGTCGCTGTTGCGCAATGCGGAGCTCGCGCACATCTTCACCCATGACCGCGACCTGTTCGGCATCCAGGTGGATGGTGAGGTCAGGCTCGACTACGGCAAGGCGTTCAGCCGGTCCCGCGACGTGGCCAGCAAATCGGCTGCCGGTGTGCACTATCTGATGAAGAAGAACAAGATCCAGGAGTTCGACGGCTGGGGCACCTTCAAGGATGCGAGGACCATCGAGGTCACCAAGAACGACGGCTCCATCGAGACGGTGACCGGCGACAACATCATCATCAACACCGGTTCGGTCGTCCGCATGCTTCCCGGCATGCAGCCCTCGGCCAACGTGCTGACGTACGAGGAGCTGATCCTCTCGGACACCCTGCCGAACAAGATCATCGTTGGTGGTGCCGGTGCGATCGGCACCGAGTTCGCGTACGTGCTCAACTCCTACGGTGTCGACGTCACCATCGTCGAGTACCTGGACCGGATGATCCCGGTGGAGGACGCCGAGTTGGGCAAGGAGTTGCTCAAGGCGTACAAGAAGCTCGGCATCAAGGTCCTGACGGGGACGGCGGTCAAGCAGGTCGAGGACACCGGGACCGGGGTGCGGATCACCGTCGAGCCGGCGGCCGGCGGCGAGCAGCAGGTGCTGGAGGCCGACGCGATGCTGTCCGCCTTCGGGTTCGCGCCGCGGGTCGAGGGCTTCGGCCTGGAGAACACCGGTGTGGCGCTGACCCCGCGGGGCGCCATCGAGATCGACGACTTCATGCGCACCAACGTTCCCGGTGTCTACGCCATCGGTGACGTGACCGCCAAGCTGATGCTCGCGCACACCGCGGAGGCCCAGGGCGTCGTCGCCGCCGAGACCATCGCCGGTGCCGAGACGATGCCGCTGAACTATGACATGATCCCGCACGCGACCTACTGCCAGCCGCAGGTCGCCGCCTTCGGCTACACCGAGGAGAAGGCCAAGGAGCTCGGCTACGACGTCAAGGTCTCCAAGTTCCCGTTCTCCGCGAACGGCAAGGCCCGCGGCATGGGCGAGACGGTCGGTTTCGTGAAGATCGTCGCCGACGCCACGTACGGGGAGATCCTCGGCGCGCACATGATCGGCCCGGAGGTCACCGAGTTGCTGCCCGAGCTGGTCCTGGCCCAGCAGTGGGACCTCACCGCCGAGGAGATCGGTCGTACGGTGCATGCCCACCCGACCCTGTCCGAGACGCTGAAGGAGGCCGCCGAGGGCATCGGCGGCCACATGATCAACCTCTGACAGGGGCACGCCCCTCCGGGGCAGAAGGAGCCCCGTCCCCGCGATGCGTGGGGGCGGGGCTCCTTTCCTGTGGACCACCCCAGAGGGCTGGACAAAGGTCGATGGCTGAAAGTGTCCAAGGTCTCCCCAAGGCCGGACGGTTCCAATGGTCCTCAGGAACAACTACTCGCCCGAGGGGGGATCATGTCGCTATCACGACGCGATCTGATCAAAATGGGAGTTGTCGGTGGAGCGGCCCTGACATTTCCCCTGCAACGCACGGTGAGTGCGAAGTCCGACAGTCGTCGCCGCTTGCGCGGCAGCAAGCTGCCGAAGCCCTTCACGCTGCCGTTCCGGGTTCCGCCGGTCCTGTCACCGTTCCGCATCGATTCGACCACCGATTACTACAAGGTGGAAATGAAGCCGTTCACCGCCGAACTCATTCCCGGGATCAGGACCCCACTGTGGGGCTACAACGGGAGTGTGCCCGGCCCCACGGTCAGGGTCGAACGCGGGCGCCGTACGGTGATGCGCCAGTACAACTTCCTGCCGGCGACGCACCCGGAGCTGGGCTTCACCCCGTGGACGTCGGTGCACCTGCACGGCTCGCCCTCGGAACCGCAGTACGACGGCTATGCCAGTGACATCACCAACCCCGGCCAGTACAAGGACTACGTCTACCCGAACACCCAGCATGCTCGGACCATGTGGTACCACGACCACGGCCTGCACCACACCGCGGAGAACGTCCTGATGGGCCTCGCCGCGCAATACCACGTGGTCGACTCCCTGGAGCGCTCGCTGCCCATCCCGCACGGCGACTACGATGTGCCCCTGGTCATCGGCGATGCCATGTTCAACGAGCTGGGCTCGCTGATGTTCGACAACAACAGTGAGTCCGGCATCTTCGGCGACGTGATCCTGGTCAACGGAGTTCCGTGGCCGGTGATGAAGGTGGCCCGGCGCAAGTACCGCTTCCGGGTGCTCAACGGGGCGATCTCCCGATCCTTCCGCTGGTACCTCGACTCGGGCGAGCCGCTCGTCGTCATCGCCACCGACTGCGGCCTGATGCCGACCCCCCAGTCCACGCAGCGCCTGCGCCACGGCATGGCCGAGCGCTACGAGATCGTCATCGACTTCAGCAAGTATCCGGCCGGACGCCGGGTCCAACTGCTCAACGAGAGCCCGGACAACAATCGCGACGAGGACAACACCCACCAGGTGATGGCCTTCGACGTCGTGGGCGACGACTTCGACCCGGCCGACAACGACATTCCCGAGGAACTCGATCCAAGCAACCCGGTCATGGCGCTGCGGGAGGAGGAGGCGAAGCGCACCACCAGCATCGATCTGGTCCGCAAGAGCAGCCTGTGGACGATCAACGAACACACCTGGGACCACGTCGTGGACAGCGGGTTCACGCTGGCCGAGGCCACCCCGACCGAGGGCGACGTCGAGGTGTGGGAGATCAACAACCCGTCCGGTGGATGGTTCCACCCGACCCACATCCACCTGGTCGACTTCCGGATCCTCAGCCGCAACGGCAAGCCTCCGGCGCCGTACGAACTCGGCCCCAAGGACGTGGTGTACGTGGGGGAGAACGAGAAGGTCCGGCTGCTGATGCGCTTCGAGGGCAGGGGCAAGTACATGATCCACTGCCACAACCTCGTCCACGAGGACCACGACATGATGAGCCAGTTCAACGTCCTGCCGGCCGACGGCTCCGAGGCGACCGACCCGATGAGCGTGCCCTGCCTGGACCTGCCCGAGCACACCGAGCTGTGAGGCGGTGTCGTGATGAGCCGCACGAGTGTGGGTGCCGCTACCAGGACCCTCTCGATCGACCCGGAGGACGTGATCGGGCGGCGTGCCAGGGAGGCCCGGACTGCCGGTGTGCTGGCCGGCGTGGCGGCGGCCTCCGCGCTCGTCGCCGTCCCGGACCGTCTTTCGGAAGGGATCCCGGCCGGAGTGTTCCTCCTGGTCGCTGCCACCGCCCAACTCTGGGTGGCCCGGGCCCTCTGGCGCCGTGATGCCGACCGACTGTTGCCGTGGTCGATCCTGCTCTTCGCGGGCATGGTCGCCTTCTTCGTCGTCGAGCACACCGTAGGTCTGCCGTTCCGCGGACGTGGGGGATCGCCCCACCATGCCGAGCCGGTGCCCGGTGGGCAAGGCAACGGGATGCCCATCGTCCCCGGTGCGGACGGGATCCCCGCCGCGGGGGTAGTCGACCTGGTCGGCGCGGTCGCCGGCCTCGTCGCCCTCGCGCTCCTGGTCGGGATGCTCCCCGAGAAGCAGCGGCGACGGGTGGTCAACCTCCTGCTCGGGATCGCGGTGTGGAGCTTCGGGTTACTGGCCCTGGCGGGGTTCGCGTGAGGGGACCGGTAGTGGCCGGATCACCAGGATCGAGCGGATCACCAGGATCGCGGTGGTCGGGCTGGGCCATCGCGGCACTGGCCGTCGTTGTGGTCACCGGAAGCCTGGCCTTCGTCGAACCGCTGCGGGTCACCTCCGACTCGATGCTGCCTACCCTGTCCCCGGGTGGGCAGGTCGTCATGCTGCGCGCCCGCTGGGCCGGCGACCCTCAGCGCGGCGACATCGTTGTGGTCGACGGTCGATCGTGGACAGGTCAGGGTGCTGGTACTGGCCCGAGCGGTGTCGACCGGGGGATCGGCTTCGCGAGCACGACGCCCACCATCAGCGAGGGTGCGTTCGTCAAGCGGGTGGTGGCAGTCGCCGGGGACCTGGTCGGCTTGGAGGATGGGGTACTCGTCGTCAACGGTGCCCCGGTGGACGAGCCGTACGTCGACCTCGAACAGGTCGACAGCGTGTACTTCGGCCCGGAAACCGTCCCGGAGGACCGCGTGTTCCTAATGGGGGACAACCGCGCCGGTTCGGTGGATTCACGAGACTTGGGGCCGGTACCGCTCGAGGAGGTCGAGGGCCGGATCCTGACCAGGGAATCCTGGGGATCTCTCCTGCCGGGACGACCGTCAGGGTCGACGCCATGAGGGATCCAGGGTCGACGCCATGAGGGATTGGACGCCATGAGGGATCGACAGTCGGTCCGGACGGATTCAGGGGAGTCGATCGTCGATGGCGGTATCGTCCTCGACGAGGCGATAGGGGAGCCGAGGGGCCCGAGTCAATCGGGGGCTGTCGGGGCGTCACGCCCATTCGCGGGTTGGCAGCATCGCCCAAGATCCGCGGTAATGGTTTCCGAGCCAGTAATGCTTCGGGCCCTTCGGTTCCGCTATCGACTTGTGGTGGCCCTGAGGACTGCATCCTCAAGTCATTGACATGGATCGTACACCCGGCCTCGTCGTGACCGGACGGGCCAGGGCGGGGTGGCCGGCTCGCGCGTCGGTGATCCGGAGCAATTCCTCCAGGAGCCGGTAGTCCTCCCTCAGGCTCGCACCGCCCTTTGGCCCGTCAAACCGTGCTTCGTGGAGCCGTACGACGGCTTCGACGAGGTCGGGCAGGTCGCCGTCATCGGCCGATGTCGCCGCCAGGAGACGGGAGAAAACGTTCCGCAGGGCGGGACCGGGGTCGCAGCCGAGCTCCACGGAGAAGGTGCGCCGGCAGGTCGCGTACTCGCGGACCGCTGCCGCCTGCTGGCCGCTGCGCTCCAGTGTCTCGAGCAGGACCAGCCAGGACGACTCGAGCAGGCCGTCCCGCTCCAGTGCCCGCCGCGCCCACCTCTCGGCCAGCTGGAGGTTGTCGGCGTCCAGTGCCGCGCGGGCACCCTCGGTATAGACGTTCAGCACCAGGGTGTGGTGGACCCGGATGTGCTCCTGCAGCCAGGGCAGGTCGACTTCGTCGGGTAGGCAGACCTGGGGGACCAGTGAGATCGCCCGTTCGTACGCTGGGACGGCGTAGCCGGCGGCCAGGGCGTCCGCCCGTGCCTCGGTGGCGCGTCGGGCGAACTCGACCACGTCCACCGGCGCGCGGTCCACGTCCCAGCGGTACCCGCCGGGCACGGTCACGACCGGTGAGGGTCCGGGGAGGGCGGGGGCCAACTTCTTGCGCAGCAGGCAGACGTACGCCTCCAGTGTGCCGAGCGCTCCCGCAGGTGGGGTGTCTGCCCAGAGGTAGTCGATGAGTCGATTCTTGGACACTGCCGTCCCGCCATCCAGCAGCAGGGCGAGGAGCACGTAGCGGGCCTTCGACCCGCCCAGGTCACGTGGACCGAGAGCGGATTCCCCCGTGCCCACCTGAAGTCCGCCGCAGAGGCGGACGACCGGTTCAGCGTCGTGGTCCATGGTGGCTACCCCCTTGTGGATACTCCCATCGTCGCTTTCGGTGAGTCGATCCGGATCCCCCACCCTCAGGTACGTGGCATCCCCAATGTGTGGGGTACTAAAGTCGCACGAAGCAATCGACCAAAGGTGTGGGGACCGGGTGGCTTTTGGTGTTACCCTCGAAGGGGTGTGGCGGGGGTCTCACCTGTTGGCGACCGGGGGAAATCAATGTCGTCGGAACCACTACGGGTCATGGTTGTTGACGACCACCGGACCCTGTCCCAAGCGATCGCCCTGGCACTGGGGGCCCAACCCGACATGGACTGTGTCGGCACGGCAACCAACCCGAGGGACGCATTGGTGCTGGTGCAGGCGACCCAGCCCCGGGCCATCGTGATGGATGTCCGCCTCGATGGCGGGGACGGGATCCAGTTGACCCGCCGGATCACTGCCGACGATCCCGAGGTTCGGGTCGTCGTCCTCACGGCGTACGTCGACCAGCCCTTGCTCGAGCGGGCAGCGGAGGCGGAGGCGGTCGCGCTGCTGCCCAAGGGTGCCGCCCTGTCGGAGCTGTTCGAGACCCTGCGCACCGCGCCGCGCGGAGGGTTCGCGGTGCATCCTCTCCTCCTGCGCTCCCTGATCCGGCCTGGCCCGTTGCCGAAGGCACCGCCGGTGTCGCTGACCCCACGGGAGCAGGAGGTCCTCGGCCTGCTCGCCCAGGCGCGGGATCCCTCCGCCATCGCCCGGTCACTGGGCATCTCGGTGCTGACCTGCCGGGGTTACATCAAGAGCCTGCTTGCCAAGCTCGATGCGCACTCCCAGCTCGAGGCCGTCGTCATCGCGCTGAACCGCAACCTGATCCAGCTCGATGACGTCGGGTAGGTCGGCCACGGCCGAGGACCCATCGCCTCCGAACCCCCGGCGGGCCTCCCGGCCGGGGGGCCGCCGCTCCGTCCTGCGGCAGGCCATGACCCGCTTCCTGGTCTGGACGCTGCTGGTCCTCGTCATCGTCGCAGTCGTCACGATCCTGTTGTCCCGGTCCCTGGCCCGGCAGATGGCTGTGGCGGAGGCGTCCGAGCGCAGCGAGACGTTCGCTCGCATCGCGGTCGCCCCCCTCGTCGACGAGCGGCTGCTGGCCGGCGACGCCGAGGCGACCACGGCATTCGTCCGACTGATGGAGTCGCGGATGGCCGACGGCTCGATCGAGCGGATGAAGGTGTGGACCGAGGACGGGACGGTGCTGTGGAGCGATGACCCCTCGGTCATCGGGCAGACCTTCGCGCTGGAACCGCAGGTCGCCGCGATCTTCGGGACCGAGACTATATCGGCCGAGGTGTCCACCCTGGACCGGGCGGAGCACGCCCACCAGCAGGAGAGTACCAGTCTCATCGAGGTCTACGTCGGCTTCCGCAGTGCCGACGGGGTTCCCCTGGCCTACGAGGCCTACTGGCCTACTGACCGCCTGCAGCTCAACAGCACGGCCATCCAGATCCGCTTCACCGCCCTGGCGCTCGGCGCGATGCTACTGCCCGCTCTGGCCCTGCTGCCGCTGGCCCGCTCGCTGGCCCGTCGGGTGGACCGCGGCCTGGTCGAACGGGAGGAACTGATGACCCAGGCCCTGGCCGCATCGGACCTCGAGCGCCGTCGGCTCTCCCAGGTCCTGCACGACGGCATCGTGCAGGACCTGGTGGCGCTGGGCTACACGCTGCCGGTGGTCGCCTCCGCGCTCCCCGCGGAAGCCGTCAGCGAACGCGAGTTGGTCGACCAGATCCGGGCCGACGTGGACCGCGCGGTGACCGGGGCCCGCGACCTGCTCACCGACGTCTATCCGGCCGACCTGGAGAAGGGCGGCCTCTTGCAGGCGGTCGAGGCGCTCGCGGACCGACTGCGTCGTGATGGTGTGGTCGTCACCACCGACCTGGATCCGAGGCTGGGCGAGCGACCGCCCGAGGCCCGCGTCACCTACCGGGTGGCCCGGGAAGGGCTGCGCAACGCAGCCAAGCACGCCCACGCCGAGGGGGTCGAGGTGTCGGCCGTGGTCGAGGGGGGCCGGGCGGTCATCCGGGTGCGCGACGACGGCCGCGGGCCTGGCAGGGCCCTGCCGCTGGAGGCCGGGTCGAACGGCGAGGGGCACCTCGGCCTCCACCTGTTGCGGGACACGCTCCGGACGCTGGGCGGCAGCCTCAGCCTGCGGGACGATCCTGTCGGCGGAGCGGTGCTCGAGGCCACCTTCCCCGTCCCCATCACTGTTGAGGCCCCGGGGTGGCCCGCCCGGTCGCCACACGGATCGTGAGGGCCTCGCTGCCTGTACACGGACGATCGGCTGGGCCTCCTGCGCGGGTCTCACTGCGCCTACCATGGCGGCATGGCAGCACGTCTGTTCAGCGCCATCGTCCCGCCCGCCGAGCTCGTCGAGGAGCTGGACGCCTTCCTGGAGCCACGCCGGGAGGCGGAGCGACGGTTGCGCTGGTCCCGGCCCGAGACCTGGCACCTCACCACGGCTTTCATGCCCGAGGTGGGTGACCGCTACCTGGAGCCATTGGCCGAGGCGCTGGAGCAGGTGGCCTCCCGCACCCCGGCCTTCGGTGTGGAGTTGGCGTACGGGGGAGCGTTCCCGATGCCGCCCGCGGCGAAGGTGCTGTGGCTGGGCGTCACCGAGCCCAGCGTCGAGCCGTTCACCAAGCTCGCCGAGCGCACCCGGAACGCGGCCGTGCGGTCGGGCGTACGGGTCGACGGGGCGCGGATCCGGCCACACCTGACCCTGGCCCGCAGCGGCACCCCGGTGGACGCGACCCGACTGGTGCAGGTCCTGGACACGTTCGAGGGGCCGTGCTGGACCGCTGGCGAACTGCTGCTGATCGAGTCCCACCTGCACGACCGGGCCCGGCGCTACGAGGTGCTGGAGCGCTTCCCGCTGGACACCGGGGAGCGGGAGCGGCGCTGGTGGGCGAAGGGGCAGAGCCGCTAGGCCCAGATGTACTCCTCGGAGATCGCACCGTCGCGCCACCGCGCGACCGTCACCATCCGGCTGCCGTCCGAGAACTCGCCGACCACGCAGGTCCATTCTCCGGATCCGAAGCGGATCGGGTGGGAGAGGATCTGGGGCGGAGTGCCGCCGCCGGCGGCTTCGACGTACGCCACCATGGCGTCGATGTGCTCCTGGACCCCCTGGGTCGGTGGCTGGCCCTTCCAGTCCACCAGGACGTCGTCGGTGTGGTGGTCGGCGAACACGCCGTGCCAGTCCGCGTTGTTCCATCCGGTGAAGTCGAGGTCATCCATGCCCTGCAGGTTCTGCTGCACCGTGTCGTCTGACATGTCACGCTTCTTTCGTCGTGGTGGGCTGGGCAGCCCAGCGGTTAGGAAGTGATCTGCATCACGCTCCTGCTGGCGAGATTACGCACCGACACGCATCCTGTCTGCTCCCGAAATCCGGGCACTTGACAGCAAGGTTGACGGCCAGGGCGTACGGCCCCGGTCAGGGCGCCGGGCGCGGCTCGTGCTCGGCGCAGTTCACCCGCAGGTCGGCCGGGGCCAGCTCCACCCGGAGCAGCCCGCAGCGGACCGCGCCCGTGGGGGTGGGCTCGTAGAAGCGGCAGGTGGTGCAGGTGCGCGCCACTTTGATGATCCCGGCCTCGAGCAGGTTGCCGATCAGCTCCAGCAGCACCGACAGCAACCGGTCCTGGTCGGCCGGCGGCAGGTCCGCCACGCTGCGCCTGAGCACCTCCTGGGCCTCCTCGGCCCGTGCCACGAGCGCGCGGCCCGAGTCGGTGAGCCAGATGACCGTGCGCCGACGATCACCGGTGGACGGGGTCCGGGTGAGGTGGCCCTTCCGCTCGAGGGTGAGCACCGAGTCCGACACCGTGGGCTGGCTGACGCCCAGCTCGGTGGCCAACCGGCCGGCCACCGGATCCGGAGGCGGGCCGGCAGCGATGGTGCGCAGCAGGTCGAGCTGGAGGGCGGTGAGCCCCAGGGTGGAGGCGAGTGCCTGGCGATGGGACCGTGCGCCGCGCTCGAGTCGGTCGAGCGCGGCGACGATCCTGTCGGGGACGTCCTCGGGTCGGTTCACCACAGCTCGGCGGCGTACGGCCGGGACCAGAGCACGACCGACAGGGTGATCGCCTTGAACCATGCCTGGTGCATCCGGTCGACCTCCTCGGGATCGGACTCGCCCTGGGCCAGGAAGTCGCGGACGGTCACGGTGATCGGCACCACCAGGGCGACCAAATGGCGCAGCGGGATGTGGGAAGAGGTGGAGGTCACCGCGTCGGTGCGGTTCTTGCCGTGCGGATGGTGGCGTTGGGCGATCTCCTCCTGGTAGGCGAGCCACTGTGCATCGTGGCTGCGGGTGCACACGTCGGCGATCCAGCGACCGAACCGCTCGCGGACGGCAGCCAGGTAGTCGGCGTCGGGCTGCCCATCGGCACCGGCGAAGGTGGCGACCAGATGGGGTTGCGACCCGACGAATCCGTACCAGACGTCGAGGATCGCCTCGGTCCGGGGGATGAGGATCGTGCCGGCCCGCTGCAGGGCCTCGGCGTCGGCGTCGGACCAGAGCAGGGACGCCTGGATCTCGGCTAGGTCCTGCTCGGTGACAGGAGAGGCGGCGAGCTGCGGTGAACCGTAGGTGTAGCCGGGCGGCGCGGCGGCCGTCCGGGGTGATGCGGTCGATTCGGACGTGGTCTCGGACATGGCGAGGTCCTCCTGAATGATGCGTGAGTTGTGTCACTCTTCCGACCTTCAAAAAAGCATAGGACTCCTATTCTTTAGGGTCAAGGGGTGGGCGGTGCCCCTGGTCCGGTCCCGGCGCGAACTGCACCGATCCCCAGTGAAGGTGCGCCGTCCGCACCCGCCGGGGCCGCCCGGTGCCCCCTCCTGCACCAGTCGGTGCGTCGCCCCGGCGCGCTGGCCACGTCGGTGAACGGGGTCCGGCCCAGCCGTGTGGCGGGCACATAATTCGAGGGCACTGACCAGTGGTGTCGTACGACACCGACCCCGGCCGGGGTGCCCACCCGGTTGACCGACGAAGGAGGAAATCCATGGAGGTCGTGATCTGCCCCGATCCTGCCGCAGTGGCCCAGGCGGCAGCAGCCGAAGTGGTCCGCGTGGCCCGCGAGGTGGGCCCATCGGTGGTTCTGGGGGTCGCGACCGGCTCGTCCCCGCTGGGCCTCTATCGAGTCCTGGCCGACCTGGTCGACGGGGGTGGCCTCGACCTCTCCGACGCCTGCGCCTTCGCGCTGGACGAGTACGTCGGCCTGCCCCAGGGGCACCCCGAGTCGTACGCCGAGGTCGTCCGACGCACGGTCACCGAGCCGCTGCACCTGTCGCCGGCCCGCGTCCACGTCCCGAACGGCTTCGCCGAGGACGTTGCGGCCGCCGGGGAGGCGTACGAGACGGCGATCCTGGCCGCCGGCGGGATCGACATCCAGATCCTCGGGATCGGTACCAATGGGCACATCGGCTTCAATGAGCCGGGCAGTTCGCTCGCCTCGCGCACCCGGACCGAGACGCTCACCCAGCGGACTCGCCAGGACAATGCGCGCTTCTTCGCCTCGCTCGACGAGGTGCCGACCCGCGCCCTGACCCAGGGCCTGGGCACCATCCTCGACGCCCGCCACGCCCTGCTGATCGCCCAGGGCGAGGGGAAGGCCGAGGCTGTCGCCGCCATGGTGGAGGGGCCGCTCAGTGCCGCGGTGCCGGGGTCGGTCCTGCAGGCCCACGCCCACGCGACCGTCGTGGTGGACGAAGCGGCCGCCTCGGGCCTGCGCCGCACCGGCTACCGCCGCTGGGCCGACCTGAACCGCCCGGACTGGCAGGCCGTCGGGATCACCCGGTAGCCCAGCCATGCGCCCGGTGGCCACTGCGCCGTAGCCTGGGGTAGTGCGCCGTAGCCTGGGGTAATACGGGGGCACGTACGATCGAGTGGTGACCGTCCCTGTGAAAGAGTGATCACATGAGCTTCCCGCCCAGCCGCCTCGTCGTGGGCGCAGCCCTCGTCGATGACCTGGTGCAGCCGACCAAGCTGCTCGCCGCGCGTCGCTATGCCACCTCGCTGGCGGGCGGCTGGGAGTTCCCCGGAGGCAAGGTGGAACAGGGCGAGGACCCCCTCCAGGCCCTGCGCCGGGAGCTGCACGAGGAGCTGGCCCTGTCCATCTCCGTCGGCCGGGAGGTGGCCGGACCGATGCCCGACGGGGCCTGGCCGATCTCCGACCGATGGCGGATCAGGGTCTGGCTGGCCGAGCCCGCCCGAGTGGACATCAATCCCGGCCATGCCCACGATGCGGTGCGGTGGCTGGGCGCCGACGAGCTGCACAGCGTCACCTGGCTGCCGGCCGACGACGCGATCGTCGACGCCGTGCGTGGCCTGATGACCACCGCCGGTTCCCGCTGATCCGACCCGGTCCCAGAGGAGCAGACCATGACCGACCACCGTGAGGACGTCCCGGAGCTGTGCTCGCGCCTGTCCCTGGCCGCCGACGAACCGGCGGTCGGGACGGCGGCCGAGGCGACCTGCTGGCTGGTGCTGGAGCAGGACGGGCCCTGGGGGGCCAAGGCCGCCACCCAGTCGCGCCTCGATCCCACCATTGGCGCCCGCCTGGACGAGGCCATCAGCAGCGTCGGCGGCCGCTTCGCCCTGATGCGTGAACCGGGTGCCCATCCCGACCGGCAGGCCGCACGGCGCCGCGTCCTGGTGGCCGGGGGCCGGGCCGCTGCCCCGTGGCTGCTGTGCGGGTGGATCGAGGACCCCGAGCAGCTGCTGGACCTGCCGGTGCGGCACCTGACCGATCCGGCCCCCGACCGTGTCCTGGCGGCGCTGCCCGCACTGGAGGCCGCGGCCGACCCGATCCTGCTGGTGTGTACCAACGGCAAGCGGGACCGCTGCTGTGCCCTCAACGGACGTGGCATCGCTCGGGCCGCCGCAGGGGCCTTCCCGGGCCGGGTGTTCGAGACCACCCATCTGGGTGGTCACCGTTTCGCCGCCACTGCGGTGCTGCTGCCCACGGGCCACGCGTACGCCCGGCTCGACGATCCTGCCCTGGCGTCCGAGGCGCTGGCCGCCGCCGATGCCGGACGTCTCGCCGACACCCTCACCGACCCGCTGCACTACCGGGGGCGCAGCCTGCTGCGCCGGCCCCAGCAGGTCGCCGACCATGCCGTCCGTGCGCTGACCGGCGACTGGAGCCTGACCGGCCCGATCGTCGACGAGGCCCAGATCTTGGGGGAGGACCACTGGGCGGTACGGGTGCAGACCTCGGCGGGGGAGCGGTTCTCGGTCGACGTGACCCGGGTCCTCACCGATCGGCTCCGTCCCGAGTCCTGCGGCGCGGCCCCGGTGCCGATGCCCCAGTGGCACACCCGGGTCAGGATGGTCACACCGGACTGATCCGGGCCCGCCGTCCGGCGCGGAGACCGGCCGAGGGGCGCGGGGGTCCACGGGCGTGCCCCAGTACGGACCATTCGGTTTTGCATCGGGCTATGGGATCGTTAAGCTCTTTGAATACCGGCGAGGAGTTGGTCGAACTCCTCGGGTCGCGCCCGGATTCGGGGCGCGGCGGTGAATGACCGCCCGATGCCAAGGAGGCCCCGTGTCTGACGACCAGACCACCACTGTCCTGCCGAGTACTGCTCCGGCCAGCGGCCGCGTCCGCGCACCCAAGAAGACCCGTGCCAACGGACAGTGGGCGATCGACGGCAAGGCGCCACTCAACCACAACGAGGAGTTCAAGCAGGAGGACGACGGGCTGAATGTCCGCCAGCGCATCCTGGACACGTACTCCAAGGAGGGGTTCGACTCCATTGCGACGGACGACCTGTACGGCCGTTTCCGCTGGTGGGGCCTGTACACCCAGCGCCAGGAGGGGCTGGATGCCTCGCACACCGGCAAGAGTGACGCCGAGCTGTCCGCCCGCTACTTCATGCAGCGCATCCGCGTCGACGGGCAGATCCTGAGCACCGAGCAGGTCCGTGTGATCGCCGGGATCTCGAAGGACTTCGCCCGCGACACCCTCGACATCACCGACCGGCAGAACATCCAGTACCACTGGATCCGGATCGAGGACGTGCCCGAGATGTGGCGCCGCCTCGATGAGGTCGGGTTGAACACCATCACGGCCTGCGGTGACACGCCCCGTGGGTTCCTCGCCAGCCCGGTGGCCGGGATCGCTGCCGACGAGATCATCGACCCGACACCGGCGCTGAACGAGTTGCGCGAACGGTTCGTCGGCAACCCGGCCTTCACCAATCTCCCGCGCAAGTACAAGACCTCCATCACCGGCCACCCGAGCCTCGACACCGCCCACGAGATCAACGACATCTCCTTCGTCGGCGTTCGTCACCCCGAGCTCGGCGCAGGCTACGACCTGTGGGTCGGCGGCGGCCTGTCGACCGCACCGCGCTTCGCGCAGCGGCTCGGCGCCTTCGTCCGCCCCGAGGAGGTGGGTGACGTCTGGGAGGGCGTCACCTCGGTCTTCCGGGACTACGGGTTCCGTCGCCAACGCAACAAGGCGCGGCTGAAGTTCCTCATCGCCGACTGGGGCGTCGAGAAGTTCCGCAAGGTCCTCGAGGAGGAGTACCTCCACCGTCCGCTGCCCGATGGTCCGGCTCCGGCCAGCAACGGCACCCCCGGTGATCACGTCGGTGTCCACGACCAGAAGGACGGCCGCAAGTACATCGGCTTCTCCCCGACCGTCGGCCGCATCGGGGGCACCAACTTCGGCCGGATCGCCGACCTCGCCGAAGCGGCAGGCTCCCACCGCATCAGTCTGACCCCCTTCCAGAAGGTGCTGGTCCTGGACGTCGACCCGGACAGGGTCGACGACCTGCTCGCCGGCATGGAGGAGATCGGCCTGACGGCCAAGCCCAGTCCCTTCCGCCGGGCGGGGATGGCCTGCACCGGCCTGGAGTTCTGCAAGCTCGCCCTGGTCGAGACCAAGGCCTACGCCGCCGAGGTGATCGACGAGCTGGAGAAGCGGTTCGAGGGAGTCGAGCTCGATCCGCCGATCGCCATCCACATCAACGGCTGCCCCAACTCCTGCGCCCGGTTCCAGACCGCAGACATTGGCCTGAAGGGCCAGCTGCTGGGCGGGGAGTTCGCGTTCCAGGTCCACTTGGGCGGTGGCCTGTCGTCGATGAACCGCGAGGAGGCCGGCTTCGGTCGTACGGTCCGCGGTCTCAAGGTGAGCGCCGAGGCCCTCCCGGGTTACGTTGAGCGTGTGGTCCGAGGCTTCCTGGACCAGCGCCAGGGCGACGAGACCTTCGCCGCCTGGGTCGCCCGTAGTGATGACAAGGAGTTCGTGTGAGTACCACCTCCGACGCCGCACCCGTCAGCCATGGGCCGGGGCGTCGCCGATCCACGGAGGAGTTGCGCGCCCTGGCCGACGAGGCCTCGGAGCGCTTCGCCGACGCCACCGCCGAGGAGGTCCTCAGCTGGGCCGCCGAGGAGTTCGGCCCCGCTCTGGCCGTCGCCTGCTCCATGGCCGGGGACACCGTCCTGCCGGCCATCGTCTCCAGCGTGCACCCCGGGGTGGACGTACTGTTCCTGGAGACCGGCTACCACTTCGCCGAGACCCTCGGCACCCGAGCCGAGCTCGAGACCGTGCTGCCGATCAACGTGGTCGACGTGCTGCCGCGACTGACCGTGGCCGAGCAGGACGAGCAGTACGGCAAGGACTTGTTCGCCCGCGACCCCGGCCAGTGCTGCGCGATGCGCAAGGTCGAGCCGCTGAACCGCGAGTTGGCCGGCTATGAGGCCTGGGTGACCGGGGTGCGCCGGGAGGACAACGAGCTGCGTCGTCACGCCAAGCTGGTCGAGTGGGACGCCACCCACCGGATGGTCAAGATCAATCCGATCGCCGCCTGGACGTTCGACGACGTCATTGACTACGCCGGCCGGCACGGCGTGCCGATCAACCCCTTGCTGACCGAGGGCTACCCCTCGATCGGTTGCGAACCCTGCACCCGAAAGGTGCTGCCCGGAGAAGACCCCCGGGCCGGCCGTTGGGCCGGTCTGGCCAAGACAGAATGCGGGATCCACCTGTGACGACGACCGAGACCGTGCACTCCCTCGACGCCGGCTCCACCCACCGCTACGAGCTGGACCAGCTCGACGCGCTGGAGAGCGAGTCCATCCACATCTTCCGTGAGGTGACCGCCGAGCTGGAACGCCCGGTGTTGCTGTTCAGCGGTGGCAAGGACTCCGTGGTCATGCTGCACCTGGCGTCGAAGGCGTTCTTCCCCGGCAAGGTGCCGTTCCCGGTGCTGCACGTGGACACCGGCCACAACTTCCCGGAGGTGCTCGACTTCCGTGACCGTACGGTCGAGCGCCTCGGGCTGAAGCTGATCGTGGCCAAGGTGCAGGACTACATCGACGACGGCCGGCTCTTCGAGCGCGCCGACGGCACCCGGAACCCGTTGCAGACCCAGCCGCTGCTGGATGCGATCACCGCCGGGAGGTTCGACGCCGTCTACGGCGGCGGACGCCGCGACGAGGAGAAGGCCCGCGCCAAGGAGCGGATCGTAAGCCTGCGCGACGAGTTCGGCCAGTGGGACCCGCGCAACCAGCGCCCGGAGCTGTGGGACCTCTACAACGCCCGGCACCGCCCCGGCGAGCACGTCCGCGTGTTCCCGTTGAGCAACTGGACCGAGCTGGAGATCTGGCGCTACATCGCCCGCGAACAGATCGAGCTGCCGAGCCTCTACTACGCCCACCACCGCAAGGTCTTCCTGCGCGACGGCATGTGGCTCGCCGACGGCCCGGTCTCCCGGCCGCGCGAGGGCGAGGAGGTCGTCGACAAGCTGGTCCGCTACCGGACGGTGGGCGACATGTCCTGCACCGGCGCGGTCGAGTCCGATGCCACCGACGTGGAGCGGGTCATCACCGAGGTCGCCGCCACCACCCTGACCGAACGTGGTGCCACCCGCGCCGATGACCGGCTCTCCGAGGCTGCCATGGAGGACCGCAAGAAGGAAGGCTACTTCTGATGAGCACGCTGCTTCGCCTGGCCACCGCCGGCTCGGTCGACGACGGCAAGTCGACCCTGGTCGGCCGCCTGCTGTACGACACGAAGTCGATCCTGGCCGACCAGTTGGACGCCGTCGAGCGGGTCAGCCGCGAACGCGGCATGACCGGCGCCGACCTGGCGCTGCTCACCGACGGCCTGCGGGCCGAGCGGGAGCAGGGCATCACCATCGATGTGGCCTACCGCTACTTCGCCACCCCGGCCCGGTCCTTCATCCTCGCCGACTGCCCCGGCCACGTCCAGTACACCCGCAACACCGTCACCGGCTCCAGCACCGCCGACGTGATCGTGCTGCTGGTGGACGTGCGCCACGGCGTGCTGGAGCAGACCCGGCGCCACCTGGCCGTCGCCTCGCTCCTGCGGGTGCCGCACGTGATCATCGCGGTGAACAAGATCGACCTGGTCGACTACGCCGAGGACACGTTCCGCACCATCGAGGCGGACATCCGCCAGCTCACCAACGGCCTGGGACTCACCGACGTGACCGTCATCCCGGTCTCGGCGCTGGTCGGCGACAACATCGCCGAGCGCTCCGAGCGTACGGGCTGGTACGACGGCCCGGCACTGCTGGAGATCCTCGAGGAGCTGCCGACCGGCGAGGACCCCACCCGCCAGCCGCTGCGCTTCCCGGTCCAGTACGTGATCCGACCGCAGTCGGGTGCCGTCGACCAGAAGTACCGGGAGTACCGCGGGTACGCGGGGCGGGTCGCCGCCGGCGTCGTCCGGCCCGGCGACGAGATCGTCGTGCTCCCGTCGGGACGCCGCTCCAGGGTCGTGGGGATCGACCTGGCGGACCAGGAGCTCGAGGAGGCGTTCGCGCCGCAGTCGGTGACGCTGCGACTGGCCGATGACATCGACATTGCCCGTGGTGACCTGATCGCCTCGGCCAACGACGCGCCGAGCCTGACCAAGGACGTCGACGCCCTGGTCTGCTGGCTGGCCGAGCGCCCGCTGGTGGAGGGCAGCCGCGTGCTGGTGAAGAACGGCGCGCGTACCGTCCAGGCCGTGGTGCGGAGCCTGCACTCCAAGCTCGACCTGGACACCCTGGTCGGGCAGCCCGCCGAGCACCTGGAGCTGAACGACATCGGCCGCGTCCGACTGCACCTGGCTTCCGAGCTGCCGACCGAGGCCTACACCCGGACCCGCAACACCGGCGCCTTCCTGCTGGTCGACGGCCAGCAGGGCGGCACCCTGGCGGCCGGCATGATCGTCAGCCCCGACCCCGAGGGCGAGCGCTCCCCGGACTGGGTCATCTGATGTTCCCCTTCGCCCTCGACCTTGCCGGCCGCCGGGTCGTCGCCATCGGCGGCGGACCGGTGGCGGCGAGGCGGGTGCGGGACTTCGTGGCGGCCGGGGCCGACGTCCACCTCGTCTCGCCCGCGATCTGCCCCGCGATGGAGGCCCTTCTCAGTGACATCACCTGGCAGGCCCGCCCCTACCGCGACGGCGACCTGACGGGCGCCTGGCTGGTGCACACCGCGACCGGCGACCCGATGGTCGACGCGCGTGTCGCCGCCGAGGCCGAACACCACCACACCTGGTGCATCAACAGTGGCCGGGCCGCTCGCGGAACGGCCGCGGTGCCCGCCCGCACCAGTGCGCGGACCTCCGATGGCGAGGTCACCTTGGCGGTCACCTCCGGCGACCCGCGCCGGTCGGTGGCGGTCCGCGACTACCTCGCCGCCCTGCTGCCCGAAGCGCCGCTGCACCGCCGGCGCCCCCGACCCCTCCAGCGGCCGGCCCGAGTCCTGCGCAGGTCCGCGTGAACGGCCGGGTGCTACTGGCCGCCCACGGCACCCGCGACCCTGCCGGGGCGCAGGTCGTCGCCGCCCTGGCCCGTGCCGTACGCGACCGGCTGCCGGAGGCGACGGTCGAGGTCTGCTGGCTGTCGACCGGCCGGCCCACCCTGGAGCAGTCGCTGGCCACCGACCCGACGGTCGGTTCCGGTGCCACCGACTCGGTGGGCCCGGGCGTCCCGGTGGTCGTTCCGCTGCTGCTCGGATCCGGCTACCACGTGCAGGTCGACATCCCCCGGATCGTGGCAGCGGCCGCCGCCGGTTCCGGGGAGCCACCGGCCAGGGTGACCACCCACCTGGGCCCCCACCGCCACCTGGTCCGCGCCCTCCTCACCCGGATCCTGGAGGTGGACCCGACCCCGGTCGCCGTGCTGCTCGCCGCGGCCGGAAGCTCCCACCCGGTCAGCCGCAGCGAGACCCGCCAGGTCGCCGACATGCTCTCGGCCGCGCTCGACGTGCCGGTCTCGGTGGCATACGCCAGCGGTGGCGGCCCGGACGTGGCCTCGGCCGTGGCGCTGTTCCGCCAGGCCGGGGTGGCCAGGGTCACCGTCGCCCCGTACCTGCTGTCGCCGGGATACTTCGCCGATCGCATCCGTGCCGATGCCGAGCAGGCCGGCACGGCGTGCGCCGCGGTTCTGGCCGACCATCCGGCCATCGTCGACCTCATCGTCGAACGGGTACGGGCGGTCGGACGACCGGCGCGGCCGGTAGAGCCGGCCGGCACCGCCGCGTAGACTTCGGCACGAGGCACAGTCGCCCTTGGTGCGGGCCATTCCACGGGCAGTGCGAACGAAGGAGCAAGGTCGCCATGCCCATTCTTCGGGATCACCGGGAAGCCGTCTTCACCGCCGCTCTGGAGCGGGTCGCCGAGTCGGAGCGGGAGGAACTACTGGTCCTGCTCCGGGCGTTCTGGCGCGACCTGAGCACCGAGACGCTCTCCCAACTGCAGCCCGAGGACATCATCGGCGCCGCGCTGTCCCACCGTGGCCTGGGCGAGGTTCGGCAACCGGGGGAGGCCATCGTACGGATCTTCACCCCGACGGTGGAGGCGAACGGCTGGGGCACCAGGAACACTGTGGTCCAGGTGATCCACGAGGACGTGCCCTTCCTGGTCGACTCGGTGTCGGCGGTGCTGCACTCGGCCGGCGCGACGGTGCGTTTCCTCACCCACCCGCAACTGTCGGTGACCCGCGACTCCGAGGGTCGGATGCTGGAGCTGACGCCGCTGAAGGTCGACACCGCGGACAAGGACCGCAACGCAGGCAAGGACCATCCCGACCCGGGTAACGCGGCCACCATGGTGGCCGAGGGCACCGTACGGCGCGAGTCATGGATCCATCTCGAGGTGTTGCGCACCACCGACCAGGGCACCGTCCAGCGGCTGGAGGAGCTGGTCCGTTCCGTCCTGGCCGACGTCCGACTGGTGGCGGACGACTGGGAGGCGATGACCAAGCGGGCGCTGCGCTCGGCCATCGAGCTGGACTCCTACGTCGCTGCCAAGGTCCCTGGCGCCGACCAGGCCCGGGACCTGCTCGACTGGCTTGCCGACGGGCAGTTCGTCTTCCTCGGTTACCTGAACTACGTCCTGCGCGAGGACGGCCGTCACGTCCCCGACCCGGACAGCGCGCTCGGGCTGCTGCGCAAGCCCGACGGGGGCAGTGCGCTGCCGATGGACCTGCCATCAGCCCGTGAGGCGTGGCGGGATTCCTTCTTCCTGGTGACGAAGGGCAACCACATCGCCACGGTGCATCGGCGGGTGTTCCCCGAGCACATCGTGGTGAAGTGCCTGGACGATTCCGGACGCGAGACCGGTCACCACTGCTTCATCGGCCTGTTCACCTCCAGTGCGTACAGCGAGTCGATCACCAAGGTGCCCTACCTGCGGGACAAGGCCCGCGAGGTGCTGGCCGGGACGGGGTTCTCCCGGGATTCCCACACCGGCAAGGCGCTGCTCAACGTGCTGGAGATCTACCCGCGCGACGAGATGTTCCGGTGCCGGGTCGACGAGCTGACCCGCAACGCGATGGCGATCGTCCAGTTGCGCGAGCAGATCCGGACCCGCCTGTTCCTCAGCAAGGACCCGTTCGGGCGTTTCATGTCCTGCCTGGTCTACCTGCCGCGGGACCGCTACGACACGACGGCCCGGCTGGAGGTCGCCGAGATCCTCAAGGAGACGTTCCACGGCGACACAGTGGACTACACCACCCGTGCCTCGGAGGAGGCGCTGGCCACGCTGCACTTCATCGTGCACGTTGCCACTGGCACGGTGCTGCCCGATGTCGACCCGGCCGTGCTGGAGCAGCAGATCGTCGAGGCCACCCGGGACTGGGACGAGGACCTGGCCGTCGCCACCGTCGAGGAGTTCGGCGAAGGCCTGGGGGACCAGTACACCAAGGCCTTCCGGGGCGGCTTTCCGACCGCCTACAAGGAGGTCTTCCCACCCCGGGTCGCCGCCGCCGACCTGCGGGAGCTGGAGGGGATCGGCGAGACCGAGCTGCGGCTCAACCTCTACACCACCGCGACCAGCCACCCGGACGAGCGGCGGATGAAGCTCTACAGTCGCGGTGGCCTGTCACTGAGCGCGCTGCTGCCGGTGTTCACCCACCTGGGCACCGAGGTCACCAGTGAGCGGCCCTACCTGGTGGAGCGCTCCGACGGCACGGTCTTCCACCTGTACGACTTCGGGCTGCGTCCGTTGGGGGCCGCCGGGTGGGGCCGTGATCGCACCGGCAGCACCCGGGCACGGTTCCAGGAGGCCTTCGCCGAGGCCTGGGAGGGGCGGACGGAGCCCGACGAGCTGGAGGGACTGGTCCTGGGTGCCGGGCTCACCTCCCGGCAGGTCGTCATCCTGCGAGCCGTGACCGCCTACCTGCGCCAGGTCCGGATCGCGTACTCGCAGGCGTACCTGCGCGCCACCCTGCTGAACCATCCCCGGATCGCGGCGCTGCTGGTCGCCCTGTTCGAGGTCCGGCTCGACCCGGATCGCTTCGCCGGGACGGTCGCCGACGACGAGCGCGCCGGGGCCGAGCAGGAGATTGCCGACGCGCTGGAGGAGATGATCGGCCGGGTCCCCTCGCTGGAGGAGGACCGGATCCTGCGCCGCTATGTCTCGGTGATCCGGGGCACGCTGCGGACCAACTACTTCCAGCGCGACCCTCGTACGCCCGACGACCCGGCCTCGCGACCTCCCGCGGTGGCCCTGAAGCTCGATGCGCGCTCGATCATCGGCGTGCCGCAGCCCCACCCGGCCTTCGAGATCTGGGTGTACAGCCCGCGGGTCGAGGGGGTGCACCTGCGGTTCGGCAAGGTCGCCCGCGGTGGCCTGCGCTGGTCGGACCGGCGCGAGGACTTCCGCACCGAGATCCTTGGGCTGGTCAAGGCACAGATGGTCAAGAACGCCGTGATCGTGCCGACCGGGTCCAAGGGCGGCTTCTACCCGAAGCGGCTCCCCGACCCCGCGGTCGACCGGGAGGGCTGGGCCGCGGAGGGACGGGCGACGTACGAGCTGTACGTGGCCTCCCTGCTCGACCTGACCGACAACCTCGTCGACGGCGAGGTCGTACCGCCGCCCCGGGTGGTGCGCCACGACGGGGACGACACCTACCTGGTCGTGGCCGCGGACAAGGGCACCGCCCACTTCTCCGACCTGGCCAACGAGGTCGCCCGGTCGTACGGCTACTGGCTCGACGACGCCTTCGCCTCCGGCGGGTCCTCGGGCTACGACCACAAGGAGATGGGGATCACCGCCCGCGGGGCGTGGGAGTCGGTCAAGCGGCACTTCCGCGAGCTGGGCCGCGACACCCAGCGCGAGGACTTCACCGTCGTCGGCATCGGGGACATGTCCGGCGACGTCTTCGGCAACGGGATGCTGCTGTCGCAGCACATCCGGCTGGTCGCCGCGTTCGACCACCGGGACATCTTCGTCGATCCCGATCCCGATGCCGCAGCGTCGTACGCCGAGCGACAGCGAATGTTCAAGCTGCCCCGATCGTCGTGGCAGGACTACGACAAGGACCTGATCTCCGAGGGCGGCGGCGTCTTCTCCCGGTCGCTGAAGACCATCGCGATCACCGCCCAGATGCGCACCGCGCTGGGACTGCCGGCCGAGGTCGAGGCGATGACCCCCCACGAGTTGCTCCGGGCCGTGCTGACCGCCCCGGTCGACCTGCTGTGGAACGGCGGCATCGGCACCTATGTGCGGTCCTCGCAGGAGTCGAACGCCGACATCGGGGACCGGGCGAACGATCCGATCAGGGTCACCGGTTCGGCGCTGCGGGTGAAGGTGGTGGGGGAGGGAGGCAATCTCGGCTTCAGCCAGCTCGGGCGGATCGAGGCGGCCCTGTCCGGCGTCGCGTTGAACACAGACGCGATCGACAACTCGGCCGGTGTCGACGCCTCCGACCACGAGGTCAACCTGAAGATCCCGCTCACCGCGCTGGTCCGCAGCGGCGACCTGACGTTCAAGCAGCGCGACGCGTTGCTGGAGGACATGACCGACGAGGTGGCCCGGCTGGTGCTGGAGGACAACTACCAGCAGAACGTCCTGCTGGGCCACGCCCGGGAGCGCACCGGCCAGCGGCTGGGCGCGTACGCACGCCTGATCGACGACCTGGAGGAGCGTGGCCTGCTGGACCGTGAGCGGGAGTTCCTGCCCACCGACGCCGAGATGGCCAGCCGGGAGCGGGCGGAGGTGGGGCTGACCACTCCCGAGCGCGCCGTGCTGTGCAGCTATGTCAAGCTGGCGCTGAAGGAGGACATCATCGCCAGCGGTCTGCCCGATGAGCAGTGGTTCACCCGGGAGCTGCGCGGCTACTTCCCGCACCAGTTCCTGGATCGGTTCCCCCACCTGCCCGACAGCCACCCCCTGCGACGGGACATCATCACCAACTCGGTCGCCAACTCGGTGGTCAACCTGGGTGGCATGACGTTCGCCAGCCGGGCCGCCGAGGAGTCCGGGGCGACCAGGTCGGACATTGCGCGGGCCATGGTGGTGTCCCGTGAGGTCTTCGACATCCACCGCTACATGGCCGGGATCAAGGCGCTCGACAACCGGGCGAGCACCGCGGTCCAGGCCCGACTCCATCGGGCGGCCCGCCGGCTGCTGGACCGGGCGACCCGGTGGTTCCTGCTGGAGCGTCCGTCCGGGAGCGAGGTCGGGGCCGAGATCGACCGGTACCGGCCCGGGGTGGCGGCGTTCGAGCAACGCATGGAGGAGCTGCTGCGCGGCGGCGAGCGTGAGGCCTTCCGGGCGGATGTGGAGGACCTGACCTGGCAGGGCGTGCCGGAGGACCTGGCGCGCTGGGCAGAAGGGCTGCTGAGCGTCTTCGCGATGCTCGACATCACCGACCTGGCGCTGGCCGCCGGCGAGGATCTGTCCGATGCCGCCGAGCTGTACTACGCCGTCTCCGAGCACTTCGCCATCGACCACCTGCTCGATTCGATCAGTGCCCTGCCCCGTGACCAGCTGTGGGACTCGCTGGCCCGCAGTGCGGTGCGCGCGGATGTGTACGCAGCGGCGAAGGACCTGACCTGGACGGTCCTGTCGACCACGTCCACCGGCGCCGACGTCGACCAGCGGCTGAGCGGCTGGCTGGACGCCAACTCGGCCGCGGCCGAGAGGGCGCATCGTTCGTTGACCCGGCTGAAGCAGCTGCCGGGGGCCGAGCTGTCGGCGGTGGCGGTGGTCCTGCGTCACCTGCGCGCGGTGTCGCGGTCGGGTTCGGCCTCGAACTGAGCCGGGCGAGAACCAGACGGCCCCGGCGGGGGTTCTCCGGGACCGGACCGAGGTGGTCCGCACATGTGGCCGCTGTCCGGGGGTGCCAACCCGGCGAACTAGTCTTGGGTTGCACCCATCGATACGGAGGATCCATGCCTGAACTGCGTTCCCGGACCACGACCCATGGTCGGAACATGGCCGGTGCCCGCGCCCTGTGGCGCGCGACCGGTCTGACCAACGAGGACTTCGGGAAGCCGATCGTCGCGATCGCCAACTCGTTCACGCAGTTCGTACCGGGGCACGTCCACTTGAAGGACATGGGCCAGCTGGTCGCCGAGGCCGTCAAGGAGGCCGGCGGCGTGGGCCGGGAGTTCAACACGATCGCCGTCGACGACGGCATCGCGATGGGCCACGACGGCATGCTGTACAGCCTGCCGAGCCGCGAGATCATTGCCGACTCGGTGGAGTACATGGTCAACGCGCACAAGGCCGATGCGCTGGTCTGCATCTCCAACTGCGACAAGATCACCCCGGGCATGCTGCTCGCCGCGCTGCGCCTGAACATCCCGACGGTCTTCGTCTCCGGCGGCCCGATGGAGGCCGGCACCGCGGTGGTCCACGACGACGGCACCACCGAGACCCGTCTGGACCTGATCGACGCGATGATCGCCTCGGTCGACCCCCAGGTCAGCGACAGCGAGATCACCCGGATCGAGGAGAACGCCTGCCCGACCTGCGGGTCCTGCTCGGGCATGTTCACCGCCAACTCGATGAACTGCCTGACCGAGGTGATGGGCTTGTCGCTGCCCGGCAACGGCTCGACGCTGGCCACCGCCGCGGCGCGCAAGGGCCTGTTCGAGCGGGCCGGCGCCCTGGCCGTGGAGCTGGCGGAGCGCTACTACCACGGCGACGACGAGTCGGTGCTGCCGCTCAACATCGCCACCAAGGACGCGTTCATCAACGCGATGACGCTCGACATCGGCATGGGCGGGTCCACCAACACGATCCTGCACCTGCTGGCGGCGGCCCAGGAGGCCGGCGTCGATTTCGACCAGGCCGACATCGACCAGCTGTCCCGGCAGACCCCCTGCATCTGCAAGGTCGCGCCGAACACGCACAACTACTACATGGAGGACGTGCACCGGGCCGGCGGCATCCCCGCCATCATGGGGGAGTTCGCCCGCGCCGGGATGCTGCGGACCGACGTGCACGCGGTGCACAGCCCCGATCTGGCCTCCTGGCTGGGCGCCTGGGACATCCGCAGCGGAAACACCTGCGAGCAGGCCCTCGAGTTGTTCCACGCCGCGCCGGGCGGGGTGCGCACGACTGAGCCGTTCTCCTCGACCAACCGGTGGAAGAGCCTGGACACCGACGCCGAGAACGGCTGCATCCGATCGGTCGAGCACGCGTACACCACCGATGGCGGCCTGGCGATCCTGACCGGCAACATCGCCGTCGACGGGTGCGTGGTGAAGACCGCCGGCGTCCCGGAGGAGCAGTGGTGCTTCAGCGGTCCCGCCAAGGTCACCGAGTCCCAGGACGAGGCTGTCGAGGCGATCCTCAGCGGCAGGATCGTGGCCGGGGACGTGGTGATCGTTCGGTACGAGGGCCCCAAGGGCGGTCCCGGCATGCAGGAGATGCTCTACCCGACCTCCTACCTGAAGGGCGTCGGTCTGGGACCCAAGTGTGCCCTGGTCACCGACGGCCGCTTCTCCGGCGGCTCGTCCGGCCTGTCGATCGGGCACGTCTCCCC
Source organism: Propionibacteriaceae bacterium (assembly GCA_044508675.1). Lineage (GTDB taxonomy): Bacteria > Actinomycetota > Actinomycetes > Propionibacteriales > Propionibacteriaceae > Raineyella. The sequence goes on from JBIQHF010000007.1 coordinate 76,949, forward strand.
GGAGGCCGCCTCCGGCGGCGCGATCGGCCTGGTGGCGGACGGAGACATCATCGAGATCTCGATCCCGGATCGTACGATCAACGCGCGGGTCTCCGACGAGGAGTTCGCTGCCCGTCGTGCCGCCCGCGACGAGCACGGCTGGAAGCCGGCGCACCGTGAGCGCCACGTGTCGAACGCGTTGAAGATCTTCGGGGCTCTGGCCCAGTCGGCGGACAAGGGCGCCGCCCGGCGCAAGCTCGACTGATTTATAGGTTTTCCTGTCACGTGGCAGGGGCAAGCGCCGCCAGGCTGGATGTCTGGCGGCGCTTGTTCGTTCACCGTGGGGGGGGGCGGGTGGGGCCCGGCTCGGTGGAGCAGGGCCCCCGACAAGCCAGGATGCGCGCGGTGCACGGCGGTCCTGTCGCACGCGCCGGGTTTGGCGGCTATGATGGGTCATCGTCGTTTTCGATGCCACCGATGAAGGGGACTCTGCATGAGCGTGCTCATCGTCTGTGAGTCGAGCTTCGGGAACACCCGCCAGATCGCGGAGGCAGTCGCCGCTGGTCTGGCCTCGCAGGGCTGCCGACCCCGGTTGTACGCGGTCGACAAAGCTCCGCGCGAGATTCCCGCGGACGTCACCCTCCTCCTGGTGGGGACTCCGACCCACAACATGGCGATGACCACGGCAGAGACCCGTGCCCGTGCAATGGCCGAAGGCGCCAAGGAGTTGCCGGAGATCGGGATCCACGAGTGGATCGAGTCCGTCACCCCGCGTCGTGGTTTGCTCGTGCGGACCTTCGACACCCGGACCACCGGTGGCTTCCAGCCCAGTGCCGCCCGTGATGCCGCCCGTGCGCTGAAGGCGAGCGGATTCTCCGGGGCGAAGTCGGGGGAGTCCTTCCAGGTCGACCCCCTGACCGGCGGCCTGGTCGACGGCGAGGTCGAGCGGGCGCACGTGTGGGGCACCCGGCTCGCGGCCATCGTCCCCGACCTGCGGCCCCAGGCCTGACCGGCGACATCGGCCGGGCTGTTGACCGCCGCGTGCGGCCGTGGCGCGCAGTGGACCGTCGCCCTTGGCGCTCCCCCACCGGTCTGGGTAAGGTTCGCCTCAGTGTTCATCCCGTGACATATCTGAGGAGTTTCATGGCAACCATCGTCGTCAAGGGCAACAATGTCTCCACGGTGGGCGACCTGCCCGCTGTCGGGTCAAAGGCCCCCCAGTCGTCGCTGACCGGTACCGACCTGTCCACCCTGGACGCGGAGACCTACGCGGGCCGCCGCATCGTGCTGAACATCTTCCCCAGCATCGACACCCCCACCTGCGCGACCTCGGTCCGTACGTTCAACAAGCTCGCCGCCGACCTGGAGAACACCACGGTGGTCTGTGCCTCGGCGGACCTGCCGTTCGCCGCCCAGCGCTTCTGCGCTGCTGAGGGCATCGACAATGTCGTCACCGGTTCCTCGTTCCGCTCCGACTTCGGCCAGGCCTTCGGCGTGACCATGGCCGAGGGGCCGTTGGAGGGCCTGCTCGCCCGCTCGGTGGTGGTCATCGACATCGACGGCACCGTGCTGCACTCCCAGATCGTGCCCGAGCTCAGCTCCGAGCCGGACTACGACGCGGCCCTGGCCGCCCTGGCCTGATCGGCGGTCCCCAGGACACTCGCTGGCAGGACGTCCGGCCTCCGGGCCGGACGTCCCCGGACACCCACCCCGGAGGAGAACCGGTGACGAGCACTGATTTCTGCCCGTGCCAGAGCGGTCGACGCTTCGGTTCCTGCTGCGGAGCGCTGCTGGCCGGGGCCCGGAGCGCCCGTACTGCCGAGGAACTGATGCGCTCGCGCTACACCGCCTTCGCCCGCGGCGATGCCGCCTACCTCAGCAGGACCTGGGCCTGCGAGACCCGGCCGGAGCGGATCGACCTGGACCCGGAGGTCAGCTGGCGACGCCTGGAGATCCTCGGCACCCTCGCCGGTGGCAGCCAGGACGAGGAGGGCTGGGTCTCGTTCGCCGCCTACTACCGCCACGATGGTGACCGCGGAATGCTGCGGGAGCGCAGCCGCTTCGTCCGCCGCGACGGCGACTGGTACTACGTCGAGGGACGGATCGGCTGATCCTTCGCGCCGGCCAGGTGTCCGAGCAGCTCGCGCAGGTCCGTGATCCGATTGCCCTTGCCCTCCACCGGGTTCCCGGGGGTCTCCAGGAGCATGCACTCGATGCCGGCCTGCCGGGAGGCCACCGCGTCGATGGCCCGGTCGCCGACCGCGAGGCAGTCGGCCGGGTCGAGCCGGTTGCGTTCCAGAACCGCCAGGTACATGGCCGGGTCGGGCTTGCGCGGGTAGCCGTCAGGGGCGCAGACCAGGTCGTCGACGGCCAGGTTTGTCGCGGTCAGCAGCGTGGTCGCACTGCGGCGATCCCGGTTGGTCACCACCATGTTGCGCCCGCTGATGGAGCGGACGTGGTCCATCACCTCCCGGGCCCCGGCCATGACCGGGGCCGGGCGGGTGGCCCAGGAGCGCTTGAGGTCGGCGTACGCGCGGTCCAGGTCCTCGCGCGGCACGGCGTAGCGCGCGGAAAGCTCGGCGATCGCCACCGCGATCGCCCGGCGGGTCAGGCCCGCGACCTCCTGCGGATCGACTCGGTGACCGTGGTCCTCGAGGGCGCGGACCAGGGTGCGGTCGACTGACGGGTAGGTGTCGATCAGGGTGCCGCCCATGTCCCAGATGATGTTGTGCTGCCTCACCCAGCCATTGTCGCGGACCGGCGGGCGGCGCACCTAGAGTAGGGCCAGATCGCCCGGGCGGACAGTGCCCGGGCACACCGACCCCAGGGGGACCATCCACCATGACCCAGTCGTACAGCCGCCGCGGTGTCCTTGCCGGGACCGGATTCGCCGCAGCCGCGATCAGCACTCCGTGGCTGGCCGGCTGCTCGTCCGCGGCCGGTGCCGGGCAGGTCACGACCGACCAGGTCCCGGTCGGCGGGGCACTGCTGCTCCCCGGCGACTACGTCATCACCCAGCCGACCGCCGGGCAGTTCCGGGCCTTCGACAAGACCTGCCCCCACGCCGGCTGCGAGGTCAGCGAGGTGCGCGAGGATGCGATCGTGTGCACCTGCCACGCGAGCTTCTTCTCGGTCTCCGACGGCTCGCCGCTGCGGGGACCGGCCGCCACCGGGCTGGCCGAGGTGCCGCTCACCGTCGAGGGGGACCGGATCACCATCGGCTGAGGCGGCCCCGGCCGACCCCGTCCCGGCAGTACCTCCTCCCGGTCCGGGGCCGCTGGGGCAGTCGTGGGTAAGGGCACCCTGTACACCGTGGCCACTACCCGTAGAATGTGATACGTATCACTGACGGAGGCCATTCGGCTCCGCGCTCGACCTGCTCAGCTCGGGAGGAACGATGTCCTACTACTTCAGCCGCCGAGGAGTGCTCTCCGGGAGCGGATTGGCCATCGCCGCGGTCGCCGGATCGTCCCTGCTCACCGGCTGCAGCGGCCAGGCGGCCGGAGGACTGTCCACCAGTGACGTGCCGGTGGGCTCGGCCTACATCGAACCGAACGGCGACTACGTGATCATCCAGCCGCAGGCCGGACAATTCCGCGCGTTCAGCCGCGTCTGCCCCCATGCCGGCTGCCTGGTCGACAAGGTCGAGGGCAGTGAGATCGTCTGCCCCTGCCACGGCAGCCGATACTCTGTGACCGACGGGAGCCGCGTGAGCGGCCCTGCCCCGACGGGCCTGACCGAGGTGCCGGTGCGGGTCGACGGGAGCAAGTTGGAGGTTGGGTGAATCCTGATGTGGTCGCGACGGTCGTCACCGGCCTGCTCGTGCTGGTCGGCCTCGCGGGCATCGTGGTGCCCGTCCTGCCCGGCAGCATCACCATCATCGTAGGCCTGCTGGTCTGGGCCATCGTCATCGGTGGCCCACTCGGCTGGGTCACCTTCGCCATCGGAACGCTGTTCTGCCTGGTCGGCATGACCACGACGTACGTCCTGACCGGGCGGACCCTGAAACGGGCCAGCATCCCGAATCGATCGGTCGTGATCGGGCTGTTCGCCGGGATCATCGGGATGTTCGTGATCCCTGTGGTGGGCCTGCTGGTCGGCTTCGTCGCAGGCCTGTTCCTGTCCGAACTGGCCCGGGTCCGCGACGCAGGAACGGCCCTGCGGACCTCCGGCCAGGCTCTGAAGGCCACCGGGATCGGCCTGCTGGTCGAGTTCGGCTGCGGCTGTGCGGCAGCCATCACCTGGATCGTCGGTGTCGGGGTGCGCTTCCTCTAGCCCCGGACACAGGGCCGGGGTGTGCCTCAGACCGCGGCCGGCAGGCTCAGCGCCCTGGTGCGGGTGTAGCCGGTGCTCAGGTCGGTCAACCGGACCTGGACGATCCCGTGCCGGTCGATCACGTAGCGCTCCTCGACCATCGGGCCACTGCGGCGGGTCACCTCGACCGCCTCGAGCCCTGTCTCGTCCGCCTGCAGCGCCGGATCGAACGGGAAGACGACCTGGGCGAAGGGCACGATGTCACCGCGCGGCTCGCCCCCGGGATCGACCTCGGTGTACTCGACGAAGCGGTACCAGCCCACGTTGTGGGCGGCGCGGTAGCTCCTGGTGATCACCACGTCGTCCTCGGCCGGCACCCGCTGGTCCCGTCCCACGATCGGGTCGAAACTGACCGTCGTGCCGGTGTCACTCTCACGGAAGACCCCGAAGCCCCGCGACAGCCGATCGGAGAGGGAGTAGCCGGCCTCCTCGTCTGCGGCGATGGCCAGCCCGATCGCGGTCGAGGCGGCGGGATAGGGGGAGCGATGGACCCGCCGGCCGAACTGCTCGCGCAGCAGGCGGGGGACCAGGGGCAGTTCCGAGGCGCCGCCGACCAGGTAGATGCCGGCGATGTCGGAGGCGATCGCGGCGTCGCCGTCCAGGCCCTCCACCAGCGGGGCCATCGCCTGGACCGAGGCTTTCACCAACGGGGTGGCGCGCTCGTAGAAGTCGGAGACCGGAACAGTGACCTGCTCCCCGTCGACCTCGACCAGCAGGCGGCGGGTCTGGGGTGACAGCCGCTCCTTGGCGTCCCGGCACTCGTCGATGATCCGCAGGTACGTGGTCAGGTCGATGTCCTCCAGGCTCCGCCCGGCCGCCTCGAGGGCACAGTCGGCCAGGGTCGCATCGAAGTCGTCACCACCGAGCCGGTTCAGGCCCAGGGACCCGATGATCTCGTGGTCGACCCCATCCACGTTCACCAAGGAGGCGTCGAAGGTGCCGCCGCCGAGGTCGTACACGATCACCCGGGTCCGCCGGGAGTTGAGCGTACGACCCTGCCGGTGCGTGTACTCGAAGCCGGCCGCGGAGGGCTCATTGAGCATGGTGGTCACCGTGAATCCGGCGCGCTGGAAAGCCTCCAGGGTCAGGAACCGCTGAGCGCCGTGGGCGTGGGCCGGCACCGCGACCACCACGGCGTCGGTCGCCGCGGGGTCGTACTCGTCGCTGATGGTGGATCGCTCGGCCAACGCCTCGTTGAGCGCGCGGAGGTAGCCGGTGACGAGGTCCAGCAGCACCACCTGACGGTCGCCGATCGTGATCGTCGTGTGCGCGTTCACGTCAGTGGCGCCCAGGGCACGCTTGAAGGACCGCAGCAGCGGCGCCCCGGCTTCGGCCGCGTCCAGCGCCTCGAAACCGTACCGCAGCTCGTCGTCCACGAGGGCCGCGACCGAGGGGAAGTACTCGCGTGCGTCCCCGGAGGTGTCGGTGAACGCGACCACCGGGTAGTTGCCCCTGTCGACCATGGCGACGATGGTGCGGGTGGTACCGAAATCTATGCCGAGACGCATACTCGGACCCTAGCAAGTGGGGGGACCGGAAGCACGGTGCCGGGGCGCGCGTCCGGGGACCTGCCCGGTGAGCTGGCGGACGAGCGTGCCGGAGCAAGTGGCGCGCCCTGCGACAACGCGAAATGCTGGGGCCCAGACAGTTCCGCGTACGACCAGGAGGACCCGCGTGTCGGAAGTCGAATACCACAAGTACATGCTCTCGAACCACAACCTCGGACTGGACCTGATGCGGGCCACCGAGGCTGCTGCGCTCGCGGCGGGCCGCTGGGCCGGACGGGGCCAGAAGGAGACCGGCGACGGCGCGGCGGTCGGTGCCATGCGCGAGATCCTCTCGCACGTCCGCATCGACGGCACGATTGTGATCGGGGAGGGGGAGAAGGACGAGGCGCCGATGCTCGCCAACGGCGAGAAGGTCGGCAACGGCGACGGCCCGACGATGGACATCGCCGTGGACCCGGTGGACGGCACCCGCCTGCTCGCCTGGGGCATGCGCAACTCGATCGCCCTGCTGGCCGGGGCCGACGGCGGCTCGATGTACAACCCGAAGGAGTGCTTCTACATGGAGAAGCTCGCCGTGGGTGCCGACGCCGCCGACGTGATCGAACTGGACGCCCCGATCGCCGAGAACCTGAAGAAGGTCGCCAAGGCCAAGGGCAAGACCATCGACCAGCTCACGGTCGGGGTCCTGAACCGCGAGCGCCACACCGACCTCATCACCCAGATCCGCGAGGCCGGCGCCGCGACTAGGCTGTTCACCGACGGTGACGTCGCCGCCGCGGTGATGGCCGCGCACCCGGACATCCCGACCCTGGACCTGATGGCCGGCATCGGCGGCAGCCCTGAGGGCGTCGTGACGGCCTGCGCGATGAAGGCCATGGGCGGACGCATCCTGGCCCGGCTGTGGCCGACCTCCAGCGAGGAGCGCCAGCGCACCATCGACGCCGGGCACGACCTGGACCGGATCCTGGACACCCATGACCTGGTCTCCAGCGACAACACCCTGTTCGTCGCCACCGGCATCACCCACGGCGACCTGGTCAGCGGCGTGATCTACCTGCCCAACGGCGGTGCGCGCACCCAGTCCATCGTCATGCGGTCGGCCTCGGGCACCATCCGCTACATCGAGGCCTACCACCACCTCGACAAGGTGGAGGAGTACCGCCGTCGCCACGAGGTCGCCGGCATCGACTGGAAGTGACCCGTACGCCACCCGTACCTGGCTGAACAGCAGGAGGGGAACAGCAATGGCGGCGGCCCCAAGGGGTCGCCGCCATGACTGTCACCGGGGCACTGGCAACGGGCCGAGGGCTCCTGTCGCCAGCGCTGGCGACTAGGTGAGGACGGTGGTGAAGCGCTCGTTCAGCTCGCGAGCGTGGTAGAAGATGCCCTTGGCGATCTGGTCGACCGTCCAGGTGACGGTCGGACGGTCCGGGTAGGACAGGTAGCCGCCGGCGAAGACCTCGTTGCGGTTACCGGCCGGGTCGAAGAAGTAGACCGTCTTGCCGCGGGTGATGCCGTGGCGGGTCGGGCCGACGTCGATCGGCACGTCGTCCATCGCCATCAGGTCGGCGGCACGGACGACCTCCCAGCCCTCCTCGAGGCGGAAGGCGAAGTGGTGCAGCTTGGACTCGGGGCCCTCGAGGACCGCGAGCTGGTGGATCTGGTTGGAACCGGTCATCCAGACGGCGACCTTGTGGGCATCGTCGTCGAGCGAGGTGGCGACCTTCTCGGCGGTCCAGAAGCCGAAGACGTCCTTCAGCATCTGCTCCATGACCGCGACGTCCGGAGCGGTGATCAGCGCGTGGTCCAGGGCATGGGCGCTGATGCCGCGGCCGTCCCGGGGGAAGGCCTCGGGGTTGACGTTGCCGACCTCGCACTGGCCGGAGGCGGCCTCGTTGTAGACCTCGAAAATGTGGCCGGAGGGGGTGTGCAGGCGGACGCCGTCACCGATCTCGAGGTTGTCGCCCTTGGAGAAGCGCTCGGTGGTGACGCCGAACTTCTGTGCCTTGTTCTCGATGTCGGCCAGGTCCTCGGCGTACTGGGCCTTGAAGCCGAACTTGACCAGGCCAACCCCGCCCTCTTCGAGGACGACCGAGTGGTGGTCCCACTCGTCCCAGCCGCGCAGGTAGACCTTGTTGTCGGCCGCAGCCACCTCGTTCAGACCGAGGGTCTGGGTGTAGTGCTGGCGAGCCTCGTTCATATCCGTGACGCGTACGTGGGCGTAGCCCATGCGCAGGATTGCCATAATGACTCCTTCGTAATGATGGCGTGCGTGATGATCGGGTGAGGTCGCGCCTCCGGCCCTCCAGGGACCGGGCTCCAGGTGCAGACCGATGATGGCACGCTAGCCGCCAAACCCCTGTGACTCGGGTCACCATTCCGCGTTTCGGAACGCCTACCCTAAGTTCAGGGTAATCCCGGTGCGTTGACTGGGGTTTGCCCCAGTCCTTGGGCCAGCGTCGGAGGGATCCGGGAATGTTCGGCGCCCCGGCCGTGTTGTACCTCATGTCCCGCCAGGTCGGACGTACTTCGGACGCGCCCGATCGGTACCCGCTGAACAGACCGGAGGACCAGGTGACCACATCCACCCCTCTCTTCACCTACGAGAGCCACATTGACCCCCGCCCCGTGCACGCCCACACCCTGGTCGTGACGATGGGCGCGTTCGTTGATGCCGGTCACGTCCAGCGCCAGTTCAATGACCAGGTGACCGATCGGCTGGAGAACCACCAGTTGGGACATTTCGACACCGATGCCATCGTGGACTACCGGGGGAACCGGCCCTCGATGGTCTTCGTGCACGACCACTTCACCAAGTACGAGCCGCCGCAGATCACCCTGCACCAGGCGACCGACCGCAACGGAACGCCGTTCCTGCTGCTGCGCGGTCCGGAGCCGGACTTCCGCTGGGAGGAGATCGCCGACACCATCGAGCAGATCATCGAGGACCACAGCGTCTCCCTGACCGTGATGGTCCAGGGGATCCCGATGCCGACCCCGCACACCCGCCCCCTGCACATCACCCGGTGGGCCAGCAAGCCTTCCTTGATTCCGGACAACCGGCCGATGATGGGCACCATGCAGATCAGTGCGTCGTTCCCGGCGATGCTGGCCTTGCGGCTCGGGGAGGCCGGCCACGACGTGATCGGCCTGTCCGTGAACGTGCCGCAGTACCTGGCGCCGGGGGACTACCCGGACGCCGCCATCGCGGCCATCGATGCCCTGAAGTCGACCTCCGCGCTGGAGGTCCCTGCCGACAGCCTCCGGCTCGTTTCCGGTGCGGTCCGCGCCGAGATCGACCGGCAGGTGGCCGAGTCGGCCGAGGCCCGCGAGATGGTCGCACAACTGGAGGCGAACTACGACCGCTTCACCGCGGAGCACCGCCTGCTGCCCGGTCCGGACACCACCGACCTGCCCAGTGCCGACGAGATCGCCGCAGAGGCGGAGGACTTCCTGCGCAGCCTGGACGACCCGCCGTCCGAGTGACCCCGGGGCACCCGGCCACCCCTGCGCGGTCCTCCGCCCGACGGTCGTAGGCTGGGGCCGATGAGCACCACAGCCGAACACCACCCCTTTCACCGCCCCGTGCCGGTCCCCGAACTGTTGACCGGCTGGGGGCGGACCGCGCCCACCCGGGCCGACGTCCTGCACCCGGACGACGCCGAGGACGTCATCGACGCGGTCCGCCGGGCGGCCGACCGGCACGCCGATGGCGGGCGGGGCGTGCTCGCCCGGGGCCTGGGCCGGTCCTACGGTGACGTGGCGCAGAACGCGGGCGGCCTGGTGCTCGACATGAATGGGCTCGCCACCATCCACGCGATCGACCAGGACTCGGCGACGGTCGACGTCGACGCCGGCGTCAGCCTGGACGCCCTGATGAAGGCGGCCCTGCCGCTGGGCCTGTGGGTACCGGTACTGCCCGGCACCCGGCAGGTCACCGTCGGTGGTGCCATCGCCAACGACGTGCACGGCAAGAACCACCACAGCGCCGGCTCGTTCGGCAACCACGTGCGGTCCATGCACCTACTCGTCGCCGACGGCCGGGTCCTGGACCTGGCCCCGGAGGGGACACCCGACGACCCGGACGGGACGATCTTCTGGGCCACCGTCGGCGGCATCGGACTGACCGGCATCATCCTGCGGGTGACCTTGTCGATGACCCGCACCGAGACCGCGTACTTCATCGCCGACGGGGTGGTGACGCACGACCTGGCTGAGACCATCGCGGTGCACACCGACGGATCGGAGTCCCGGTACGAGTACTCCAGTGCCTGGTTCGACGCGATCAGTGCCCCGCCCCGACTCGGTCGGGCAGCGATCTCCCGCGGTTCGCTGGCGAAGCTGGACCAGCTACCGCCGAAGCTGCGCCGGGACCCGCTGGCCTTCAACGCCCCCACACTGCTGACGCTGCCGGATATCTTCCCCAACGGGCTGGCGAACAAGCTGACGTTCAGCGCCCTGGGCACGGCCTGGTACCTCAAGGCCGGCAACTACCGGGGCAAGGTGCAGAACCTGACGCAGTTCTACCACCCGCTCGACCTGTTCGGGCAGTGGAACCGGGCCTACGGCACCGAGGGGTTCCTGCAGTACCAGTTCGTCGTGCCGCCGGTCGCGGTCCGGGAGTTCACCAGCATCATCGAGGACATCCAGGCCTCGGGGCACTACTCGTTCCTCAACGTCTTCAAGCTTTTCGGGGAGGGGAACCGGGCCCCGCTCGGCTACCCGATGCCGGGCTGGAACGTGTGCGTCGACTTCCCGATCCGCCGCGGCCTCGACACCTTCCTCAACAACCTCGACCGGCGCGTGCTGGAATTCGGTGGGCGCCTGTACACCGCGAAGGACTCCCGGACCACCGCGGAGAGCTTCCACCGCATGTACCCGCGGATCGACGAGTGGATCGCCACTCGTCGCCGGGTCGATCCGGACGGACTGTTCATGTCCGACATGGCCCGCCGCCTGGAGCTCAGCTGACCGATCGGTGCCGCACCTCGGGATGCGTCAGCCGTTCGCTTTCCGGGATCGGCCGGTCGACGTACGCTCGGCGGGTGGACACAACCCGGCAGGCCATCCGTCCGACGGCAGCGGAGCGCTTCCTGGCGCTGCGGCTCGCCCTGTGGAACCTGCTCCCCGGCCGGCTGCGCCGCATCGTCCCGGAGAACTTCATCGGCTTCGCGATCCTGAACCTGACCACCTTCGGGGTGGACATGGTGGTGCTGGCGCTGCTGTTCCGGCTCGCCCGGCTGCCGTACCCCGTCGCGACCACCCTGGGCTACCTCACCGCCCTGGTCCTGGCCTACTTCCTCAACCGCTGGCTAAACTTCCGCTCCCACGCCCCGGTCGGGCCACAGGGGGCGCGCTACGTGTTCGTCGTGCTGGTCAACTACTTCGTCCTGCTGCAGGGCGTCGGTAGCGGCCTGCAGGCCCTCGGCGTGCAGTTCCTGGTCGCCCGACTGGTTGCCGCGGTCTGCGAGGGCCTCTGGACCTATATCGGGATGCGGTGGATCGTGTTCCGCACCGATGGCAGGTCGGACGAGGCGACCGGACCGGGGACAGCGCCCCGATCGATCGGGACCGTCTCCGCTGCGCCTGCGCCACTGGAGCCCTGAGGGCGGATCAGCCGGCCGGCTGCCGGCAGGGCCGGGCAAGGCGCGCAGTGGGCTCGTCCTTGCGCGCCTGCTGCCCCTCCGACCCGGATATCGGGTCCGGCCCGGTGCGGTCCGCGGCAGGATCCTCCGACCCGGTCCGGCCCGAGGACGTCTCGTCCATGGTCGCCGGACCCATGTCGTCCGGGGAGGGCGTGCCGCGCAGCACGGTATGTCGTAGCAGCCAGTCGATCGCCGGGCCGAGCACCATGCCGACGCCGACGGCGACGACGACGCCCCAGAACGGGTGCTGCTCGAACCAGGCACCGGCCAGGCTGCCGACAAGGACCGAGTAGAGGGCCCACAGGGTGGAGCTGACCACGATGACCTTCATGAATCGGCGGCGGGAGAAGCCGACGATTCCGCAGGTCATGTTGATCGCGATCCGGACGCCGGGGATGAACCTTCCCACGATGATCAACGCGGCCCCCCGCTTGAACAGCTCCCGGCGGGCCCAGTCGAACGCCTTCGCCACCTTCGGGCGCTGCAGGAACGGGTGGTCGTGCAGGAGGCGGCTGCGCCCGATGGAGTACGCGATGTTGTCCCCGACCCAGGCGGCGGCACTGGCGACGAGGAACAGGACCACCAGCAGTCCCCGGTGCCCGTTGACCAGGATCGAGGCCATCGAGATCACGAGCGACTCGCTCGGCACGATCGGGATGACGGCATCGGTGAGGATGAACGGCACGAGGGCCAGATAGCCCCACACCGACGTCGCGGCGCTGAGAATGAACTCGGTGATCTGATCGAGCATGGGGCTGGATGTCTCCCTGTCATCGGTCCCCCCAGTCTCGCACGCCGATCAAGGCACCGGAACCGGCGACGAAACACGGGGCGCTAGGGTGCGTGCCATGACAGACGCACAGAACCAGAAGCCCGAGGTCGAACTCCCGGTCAGTGGCCCCCCGACGAACCTGGAGGTCAAGGACCTGGCCGTGGGCCAGGGCCCGGCTGCCGCGAAGGGGCAGACGGTGCACGTGCACTACGTCGGCGTCGCCCTGAGTACCGGTAACGAGTTCGACTCCTCGTGGGAGCGAGGCGAGCCGCTCTCCTTCACCCTGGGTGGGCGCCAGGTGATCCGGGGCTGGGACATGGGCATCAAGGGCATGCGGGTCGGCGGTCGACGCCGCATCGTCGTGCCGAGCTTCCTCGGCTACGGGTCCCAGGGGGCCGGTCCCCTGATCGGCCCGGGGGAGACCCTGGTCTTCGTGTGTGACCTGGTCGGGATCGACCCGGAGAACTGACCCGGCACCCCGATCGCCAACTGTGCGCACCTACGATATTCATGGCGTACGAGGCACGTACGCGCTCGGACCGGAGGGCCAGTGGAGACCGCGCTGATCATCTTCGGCGTCCTGGTGGTGATGCTCGTCACCACCGCGGGCGCCGGATTGTCCATGCTGATCCGGCGCGCCATCGTGACGCACCGGGCTCGGCGTCCGATCACGGTGGGGGATCGGACCACCACCCCGGCCGAGGTGTTGTGGGAGGCCCGCGAACTGTCGGAGTCCCCGCACGTACGGTCCATCACCACCGGCAAGGTCACCAGTCCCGAGCAGGCCGTGCTGCTGGTCCAGGAGACGTTGGCGTCCCTGCCGCCCAACCATCGGGCCGAGGCCCGCGCCGAGCACGAACTGCTGACCTCGGCGCGCGCCGCCCGCACGTCTGCGACCGAAGGCATCAGGCTGGTCGAGGAGGGCACACCCCGGCAGTTGGCGGTCGGCGTCTCTGAGGGGCTGCTCAACGCGTTGTCCACCTCGGAGCTGCCGGGACACCCGGCGATCGCCGGCGCACTGGAGGTCGGACACTCCGCGCCGCCGGCGCCGGGGACCGGCATCGTGGCGGTCGACCGGGCGATGAAGAGCGTGCAGGAGTGGCTCGGCACCTACGTGCCGGTGCCGTCGCGGCCCGGGTTCAACCTGGGCGACACGGTCGAGTCGATCACCTCGGGGCTCGGGTCCATGGCCCGGGACATCGCGCAGTCCCTCTCGGGTGCGACCGGCCAGCTGTCGATCGGCGGCTCGGCCGGCCCGGCGGGCAACCGCCTGCTGGCGGCGATGGAGGACCTGGGCCAGCAGGTCTCACCGGCGATGCTGACCCAGCTGGTGGAGCGCAGTCAGGAGTCGGTCGCCCATGTCACCGCTGGCGTGCACCGGTTCGAACGGGAGTTCCGCCCGCCCAGCCGGCGCGAACGGTGGCGACGCACCTACTGGCCCAGCGTCGGTGACATCGTCGCGCAGGACGCCCTGGCGCACGGCCGCCAAGTGCTGGTCAACGAGAACGAGGGGCACCAGAACCTTCTCGACGCCATCCGCTCCCTGGACTACGCCGAGGACCGGGTCCGGGGCACGGCGTGGGCACTGGTCCAGCGCGACGTCCGGCCGGGCACGTTCGTCGGCCCCGACCTCAGTTCGTACGCCGGGCAGCTCGAGGCCTACGTCTCCGAGAACCGCAAGCGACGCTCCTGAGACAGGGACGTGCCTGGGACCGGACCGGCCTTCATTGGCAGGAGCCCGGTGGCAGGGCCCGGCCCGGACCGCCCTCAGTGCCGGGCGTAGGTGGTGAAGAAGTTGCGGAGCACCTTGCGGGCGTGCGGCACCGGGGAGCGGCCGGCGAGCTCCTTGAGGGCCTCGCTCTCGTGCGGCTCGAAGTAGCCGTTGTGCTTGTACTCCTCGATCCGCGCGCTGAGCCCGTCGGCGTCCAGCTCGGGGTGGAACTGGGTGGCGTACAGGTGCTCCTTGACCCGGAACATCTGTACCGGGCAGGGGTCGGAGGTCGCCAGCAGGACCGCATGCGGGGGCAGTTCCCGCACCGCCTCCTTGTGCCCGACGAACGCGTCGAAGCGGGTCGGCAGGCCGGCACAGACCGGGTCCTTGCGGCCGGCGACGGTCAGCTCGACGGTCACCGGCCCGACCGGCTCGCCGTAGGTACGGTCGACCACCGCCCCCTGGTGCGTGCCGAGGGTCCCCACCCCGTAGCAGGCGCCGAGGAACGGGAAGTCGAGCTCGACGACCGTGTCCAGCAGCCGGGCCAGCTCCGCCTCGACCCGCAGCTGCAGCTCGGACTTGCCCTGGACCGGGTCGGAGGAGTTGAACGGGCTGCCGCCGACGACGATCCCGGAGTAGCGGTCGAGGTCGAGGTCCCCCAGAGGCTTCCGGTCCAGCCGGTGCCATTCGAGCTCGCCGGGCCGCAGTCCACCGAGGCGTGAGAAGGCCTCGTACTCGTTCTCGGCGATCGCATCCTCGGTGCGGGTGGCGAGCAGCAGGAAGGGGCGCATGGGGATAGTCTGCCCGTTCCGGCCGGGACCTCGACCCTGGCCCCACCCCGCGGGACACCAGCGATGGCGCGATTCGACGTCGGTGGTGCCGAAGTGGGTAGTCTTCCCCTGAAGCGCGTTGGTGACACGAAAGGGGACGGCCATGGAGGGAGTGGCTGCCCTGCTCTCGCGTACCTCCTCGGGCTGGATCAATGCCGTCGGGTTCGACCTCGACGTCCACGCGATGCTCGCCGACCCGTACGGGCGGACCGCGGCGGTCCTGATCGCGATCGCTGCCTGCCTCTCGACCCTGCTGGGACGGTCGGTGGTCCTGGCGGTCAACCGGATGCACCGCTGGGGATTCCTGTTCGCGATGGTGCTGAACTTCCTCGCACTGCTGGTCATCTACGGCATGCTCGCGGTGCTGGTCTGGGGGGCCGGACGGTGGTTCTTCGACTCCTCGGTGCCGTTCGTGGATGTCGTCTGGGCGGTGCTCTGGGCGATCTCGCCGCTGGTGCTCGGATTCACCATCGCCATTCCGCTGCTGGGTGTCGGCATTGACCGGCTGCTGGCGCTGTGGTCGGTCCTGATCCTGTGGAGCATCATCGACGACCTGTTCGGCATCTCCGGGTGGCGCGGCGGCGCGCTCGCGGTGGGGGCCTCGTTGGTGACGTGGCTGCTGGAGAGCCTGTGGACGCCGCTGGTCGCGCGCGGACGGGACTGGCTCTGGCGCCGCGTCACCGGTCGGCCGCTCTACAGCTCCTCACGCTACGTCCTGGACCTGGCCAGCATCGAGGGCGGCGAGGCCGACCTGTTCTGGAGCTCGGCCCGGCTCCGCCCGCCCCCGCAGGGGGAGAGGCTCCTGGCGAAGGAGCCGGTCGGCCCCGTCGGCCGCGCCGACCGGCAGGCCTCGCCCCCTGACGCGCCGGACACCGAGCCCGAGCAGGCCGGACCGAACCGGGAGGGACACCGATGATCGGGCAGATCCTGGTCGGACTGTTGCTGCTGGTCCTGTTCTTCGCCCTCCTTGCGCCCACCGAGTCGATGCGCTGGTGGGCCACCCAGAGCCCCGCCGAGGCCGAGCAACGGGCCGCACACCTGAGTGACGTCCTTCGGGCCGCCGAGGGTGGCAAGGACGACAGGATGAGCTACGTCGTCTACATCTCCGGGGTGGGCGCGTTCGAGCCCGAGGCAAGCCTGTCGGGGGAGCGGCCCCTGTTGGACGCGGTCAACCGGCGGCTCGACGGGGTCGGCCTGGTGACGGAGATCTACCCGTACTCGATGTACAACCAGGGCCTTCTCGAGTCGCGGCTGAACAGTTGGTGGTGGCGCATCGTGCACCGCCACACCCACGGCGGACCGATGGCCCCGCTGGCCCGGAACCTGATCAACTTCCGCAACGCCCTGCAGGTGGCGGTCTCGCTCGACAAGCGCTACGGCCCGCTCTACTCCTTGGGCATCGCGAACGTGATCTGGGACCAGCTCCTCGCGGCCGGCTACCATCCCGCCGACCAGCGTCCGATCGTGTTGCTGTCCTGGAGCGGCGGCGCCCAGATCGCCCTCGGGGCCAGCTGGTACCTGGCTGCGACCGGGGCGCCGGTCTACCAGATCTCCATCGGCGGATTCATGGACTCCGACCCGGGCCTGGACCAACTCACCCACCTGTGGCACTTCAAGGGCAGCAAGGACTGGGTGCAGGGCGTGGCCAGGTTGTTCCCGGGACGCTGGCCGATCAACAAGCAGAGCTCCTGGAACCGTGCCCTGGCCGACGGGCGGCTGACCATCGAGGAGATCGGACCGCTGAAGCACCTGGGCCGGGGCAGCTACCTGTCCCACTCCACCACTCTGCCCGATGGGCGTACGGGTCGCCAGATCACCACGGACGCGATCTGCCACACGCTGGTCGACGCCGGACTGGCCGTGCCGCGCCCCGAGGGCAAGCCGGTCGTGCCGCTCAAGCCGCCCGGGACCACCGCCCCCCGGACCGCGAAGCCTGCTTCGCGGCCATGACCGGCCCGATCCGCGCCACATGGTAGTTTTCCGGGCATGACGACCGCCGACACCGGAGCCCCTGCCAGCGACTTCATCCGCGACACCGTGCGCCGCGACAACGAGCAGGGAACGTACGGCGGACGAGTCCAGACGCGCTTCCCACCGGAGCCGAACGGCTACCTGCACATCGGCCACGCCAAGGCGATCACGGTCGACTTCGGTGTCGCCGCGGACTTCGGTGGCGTGTGCAACCTGCGGTTCGACGACACCAACCCCGAGACCGAGGAGACCGAGTACGTCGACTCGATCCTGGCGGACATCGCCTGGCTCGGCTACACCCCGAACCAGGTCCTCTACACCTCGGACTACTTCGAGCAGCTGTACCAGTGGGCCGAGCACCTGATCGGCCAGGGCCTTGCCTACGTCGACGAGCAGGACCCCGAGGCCATCTCCGAGCAGCGCGGTGGCTACGGCAAGCCGGGAATCGAGAGCCCCTTCCGGGACACCCCGGCCGAGGAGAACCTGGCGAAGTTCCGAGCCATGCGGGCCGGGGAGTACCCCGATGGTTCGCGCGTGCTGCGCGCCCGGATCGACATGCAGCACGAGAACATGCAGTTGCGCGACCCGATCATGTACCGGATCCGCCGCGGCCACCACCACCGCACCCACGACGCCTGGTGCATCTACCCGACGTACGACTGGGCGCACGGGCAGAGCGACGCGATCGAGGGCGTCACCCACTCGCTGTGCACGCTGGAGTTCGAGAGCCACCGGCCGTTGTACGACTGGTTCCTGGAGCACCTGCCGCTGCCCGGCGACAAGCCCCAGCAGATCGAGTTCGCCCGGCTCGAGCTGACCCACACCGTCACCTCGAAGCGGCGCCTGGCCAAGCTGGTCAGCGACGGCCTGGTCGACGGCTGGGACGATCCGCGGCTGCCCACCCTCAGCGGGCTGCGCCGCCGCGGCTACCCGGCGGCGGCGATCACCGACTTCTGCCGCTACCTGGGGGTCACCAAGACCAACAGCCGGCCCAGCATCGAGCTGCTGGAGTCCTTCGTCCGTCGGGAGCTCAACGCCACCGCGCAGCGCCGGATGGCGGTGCTCCGCCCGTTGAAGGTCGTGCTGACGAACTGGCCGACCGATGCCGACGGCCGGCCGGTCGTGGAGCACTTCGAGGTGGTCAACAATCCGGAGAACCCCGAGGACGGGGTCCGCTCGGTGGCGTTCTCCGGCGAGTTGTACATCGAGCAGGAGGACTTCGCCGAGGTACCGCCGCCGAAGTACTTCCGGCTCTCGCCGGGGCGCGAGGTGCGGTTGCGCGGCGCGTACTTCATCACCGCCGACCAGGTGGTCAAGGACGCCGGCGGCCGGGTCGTCGAGGTGCACTGCACGTACGACCCGCAGACCCGGGGGGGCAACGCCCCGGACGGGCGCAAGGTGAAGTCCACCATGCACTGGGTCTCCGCGGCGCACGCGGTCGACGCGACGGCGGTGCTGTACGACCGGCTGTTCAGCGCCGAGGTGCCCGGGGCACGGACCGGCGAGGCACTCGACGACCTGAACCCGGACTCCCGCGAGGAGCTGACCGGGTGCAAGGTCGAGGCGGCGCTGGCCGACACGGCGCCCGGACAGGTCGTGCAGTTCGAGCGACTGGGCTACTTCGCCCACGACCCCCGCACCCCCATGCTGTTCCACCGCACCGTCGGCTTGCGGGACGAGTGGGCCGCGATCCAGAAGCGGCAGGCCAAGAAGTAGTCTGCCGCCACCGGCGGCTGGCCTGGGGCCGCGGTCAGGGGGTCTCGGCGGGGGGCCATGCCACACCGGTGGCGTGGGAGCCCGGCTCGTCGAAGTCGCCGCGGGTCAGCGGCACCCACTGCTCGGCCTGGGCGGGCTGGCGTTCGGAGGGGAAGCCCTCCAGCGGCCCGGTCGGCTGCGCGTCCCACTGTTCGAAGGTGAGGGGCGACTCCAGCCAGCGCGCCAGCAGGGCGTACGTCGCCTCCAGGGAGGCGACCTGGGTGCGCTCCCAGCCGTGGCTGCCGTCCAGGCCGAACGCCACCAGCGCCGCCCGGGCGGTGGCTCCGGCCTCGATCGCGGCGGCGACGTCGGAGCGGTAGAAGCGGAAGATGTCGCGGGCGTACGGGATGCCGTCCGCCTCGGCCATCCGGCACAGCCGCCGGGTCAGATGGTAGTCGAAGGGGCCGTGCAGGTCGGCCATCGGGATCGTCACGCCGTGCTCGATCGAGTGCTGGCCCGGCGCGCAGACGGCGTTGTCGATCGAGACCAGTTCGGCCACGTCGGGTGACAGGCCGCTGCTGGCCCCGTGGCCGACCTCCTCGGTGATCGTCACCATCAGGTCGGTGCGGTGCGGCAGTCTGATCCGTCCGAGGGCGGCCGCCCGGGCCAGGGCCAGCGCGATGGCGACGCCGGCCTTCCCGTCCAGGTGGCGGGAGACCACGAAGCCGGTGTCGGTGAGCTCGGGGCTGGCGGCCAGGGCCACCGTGTCGCCGACCTGCAGGCCGAGGTCGCGCAGGTCCTCGGCGGTGGAGACCTGGGCGTCGACCCGGACCTCGACGTTGTCCCAGTCGCCCGGCTGGCTGTCGATCGCGTCGCCGAACGCATGGCCGCTGGCCAGCAGGGTCATGATCGTCCCGGTGATGAACTGGTGGGTGCCGTCGCGGAAGATCCGCACCCGGGACCCGGCGGCGAACCGGGCCGAGAACGTCCCGATCGGGATGACCCGTAGCCGTCCGTTGTCCTTCAGGTCGGCGACCATGCAGCCGATCGTGTCGGCGTGTACGACCAGCGCCCGGTCCGTGGTCCGGGACGCGCCGGGCAACTGGGCCACCAGGGCGCCGCGCCGGGTCAGGGTGAACGGCAGGCCCAGCTCGGTGACCAGGTCCCCGATCACCTGCATCACCGCATCGGTGCGCCCCGAGGGACTGGGGGTCTGCAGCAGCGACAACAGCGTGTCGACCATCCAGTGGCTTTCCTCGGCACTCATCAGCGCGGTGTCGGAACCGGGCACGGGCTCTCCTCGGGTGAAAGGGATCTACTGGACTGCAGACACTATGGCATCCCGACGGCGTCGCCGGGGCCGGTGGTGTCGGGGGCCGACTGGCCCGGGGGGGTCGGCTGCCAGGCCCACGAGGTGGAGGACGACCGGGGGAACAGGAAGTCGATGTAGGCCCGGGCCGTGGGGCGCGGCTCGTGGTTGGCCAGGCCGGGGCGCTCGTTGGCCTCGATGAAGACGTACTCGGGCCCGTCCACGGCCGGCACCATCAGGTCGATCCCGGTGACCGGGATCTCCAGCGCGGCCGCCGCGTCCACTGCTGCCCGTCCCAGGTCCGGGTGCAGCACGTCGGTGACGTCGTGGATGGTGCCACCGGTGTGCAGGTTGGCGGTCCGCCGCACCCGCAGCCGGACGTCCCGCGGCAGCACGTCGTCCAGCTCCCAGCCCTCCTCGCGCACCGTCGCCTCGGTGAGCTCGTCCAGCGGGATGGTCGACTCCCCGCCGGTCGCTGCCGCCCGCCGGCGGCTCTGGGCCTCGACCAACTCCCGGATCGTACGGGTTCCGTTGCCGGTCACCTCGGCCGGCCGGCGCACCGCCGCCGCGACCACCGCACCGTCGATGACGATGATCCGCAGGTCGTCCCCGGCGCACTGCTGCTCCAGCAGGATGGAGGCCGAGGGCCCGCCGGCGCGTTGCAGCGCCTCCTCGAGCTCGTCGTGGGTGGTCACGTTGACGGTGATGCCCTGGCCCTGCTCGCCGCGGGCCGGCTTCACCACCACCGCGCCGTACCGGTCGAGGAACTCGTGGTCGGCACCGTCGAAGCTGGCCGTACGTCCGGCGGCGACGTTCACCCCGGCCTGTGCGACGACCTTGCGGGTGACCCGCTTGTCGTCGCAGCGGCTCATCGCGATCGCCGAGGTCAGCTCGGACAGCGACTCGCGGGTGGTCACGGTCCGACCGCCGAACTCCAGGCGCAGGTACCCGCCCTCGGCGTCGAGCACCGTCACGTTGATGCCCCGACGCAGCGCCTCGTCGGCGACGATCCGCGCGTACGGGTTGAGGTGGTCCAGATCGTCGGGGGCAGCGGTGAACAGGTGCTCGTTGATCGCGTTCTTGCGCTTGACGCCCAGCATCGGCACCTGCTCGAACCCGAGCTTCTCGTACAGGCGGATGGCGGGCAGGTTGTCGTGGATCACCGACAGGTCGACGTAGGCCCGGCCCCGCTCCTGGAACAGCAGCAGCAGCGTACGGACCAGGAGCTCGCCGACGCCGGGGCGGGTGCAGGCCGGGTCCACCGCCAGGCACCACAGGCTCGTCCCGCGCTCGGGGTCGTCGAACAGCATGGCGTGGTCGATGCCGGTGACGGTGCCGAGCACGTCGCCGGTGGCGTCGTCGACCGCGACCAGGTAGAGGACGTGCGGGGCGTTCTCCTCGTTGTGCCACATCAGGTCGACGTCGGCGGGGACCATGTGGTTGCGGACGTAGACGCGGTTCATCTCGGCGCACTCGTCAGCCGATGCGGGCGCCCGGACCGTGATGCCGGGCACCTCCCGGTCCGGTGGCACCCAGTCGGCCAGGTCCACCCGGTAGGTGAAGCTCGGGTCGATGAAGTACTCCTGCGGGTGCTGGGAGACGAAGACGTGCGGTGCCGACAGGTAGAGGCAGATGTCGCGGCGGCCCGAGGCCTCGCCCCGCAGGACCTCGCCCAGGGCCTCGGGGTCGTCGAAGGTCTGGCCGAACACGAGGCGGCCCCAGCCGAGGTCCTGGACGACGTTCTTGTTGGTCCTGGTGGTCTTGTCGGTATTCATGACGCGGCTCCGGAGATGCCGTGGCGGTCCAGCCAGAGCTCGAGCAGGGCGACCTGCCACAGCGGGTTCCCGCGCAGGGGAGTGAGCTGCCCGTTCGGGTCGGTGAGCAGTGCGTCGACCGCCTCGGGGCGGAACAGGCCGCGCTGCTTGGCTGCCGAACTGCCGAGGGCGTCCCGGACCAGGTCCAGGTAGGGGCCCTGCAGGTGCTTCAGCGCCGGGACCGGGAAGTAGCCCTTGGGCCGGTCGACCACCTCGTGCGGGATGACCCGGCGGGCGGCCTGCTTGAGCACCCCCTTGCCGTCATGGGCGGTCTTCAGGTGGGGCGGGCAGGTGCCGGCCAGCTCGACCAGCTCGTGGTCCAGGAACGGCACCCGGCCCTCCAGTCCCCAGGCCATCGTCATGTTGTCGACCCGCTTGACCGGGTCGTCGACCAGCATCACGGTGGTGTCCAGGCGCAGGGCCCGGTCGGTCGCGGTGTCCGCCCCGGGGTGGGCGAAGTGCCGACGCACGTACTCCTCCGACACGTCGGAGTCGACGTGCCACTGTGGCTGGAGCAGGGCTCCGACGTCGCGGTGGCCGCGGTCGAAGAACGCGGCCCGGTAGGCGGCGAGGGCACCGTCGACGTCGCCATCGGCGACCGCGGCCATCGGCGGGTACCAGTGGTAGCCGGCGAACACCTCGTCGGCGCCCTGGCCGGACTGCACCACCTTGACGTGCTTGCTGACCTCCTCGGACAGCAGGTAGAACGCCACGCAGTCGTGGGAGACCATCGGCTCGCTCATCGCGCCGATCGCCCCGTCCAGGGCCGGCAGCATGCGGGCGGTGTCGATGCGGATCTGGTGGTGGTCGGTGCCGTAGTGCCGCGCGATCAGGTCGGAGTACTGGAACTCGTCACCCCGCTCACCGCCGACCGCCTCGAACCCGATGGAGAACGTCTGCAGCCCGTGCTGGCCGGCCTCGGCCAGCAGCCCGACGATGAGGCTGGAGTCGACCCCGCCGGACAGCAGGGCGCCGACCGGCACGTCGGCGACCAGTCGGCGCTCGACGGCGGTGCGGAGGGCGGCCATGATGGCATCCTCCCAGTCCCGCTCGCTCCAACCGGCCCGCTCCTGGTCGCGGGCGAACACCGGCTCCCAGTAGGTCCGCTCGGTGGTGGTGCCGTCGGCCTCGATCCGCATCAGCGTGCCGGGGGAGAGCTTGCGCACGCCGCGCAGGATCGTGTGCGGGGCGGGCACCACCGAGTGGAAGGTCAGGTAGTGGTGCAGCGCCGCCGGGTCGATCCGGGTGTCGACCCCGCCGCCGGCCACCAGGGCCGGCAGGGACGAGGCGAAGCGTACGGCGTCGGCGCTGCGCGACCAGTACAGCGGCTTGATGCCCAGCCGGTCCCGACCGAGCAGCAGTCGGCCCGAGTCGCGCTCGGTGATCGCGAACGCGAACATGCCCTGCAGGTGCAGCACCACGTCCTCACCCCACTCGAGGTAGCCACGCAGGATGACCTCGGTGTCGGCGTGCGAGGTGAAGCGGTGGCCCTTGGACTGCAGCTGCCTGCGCAGTTCGGGGTAGTTGTAGATGCAGCCGTTGAACGCGATCGACAGGCCGGAGGTGGGGTCGGACATCGGCTGCCCGCCGGCCGCCGACAGGTCGATGATCGCCAGTCTCCGGTGACCCAGCCCCAGGTGGCCGTGGGCGACGACCCCTGCTCCGTCCGGACCGCGTGGCACCATCACCTCGTTCATTGCGGCGATGGCTGCAACGTCCGCCGTACGCCCGAAGGCGATCTCTCCTGCAATGCCACACACGTTGAGGCCTGTCCTTCGTCTCGGGGGACGCCGACCCGACAGGCGGTCCGCTTCGGCCGACCGGTCCCGCGTTGACGCGAGGGAGCGCTGTCCCGGGCGCCGGGCCGACGCGGGTTGGTGCGGTCCACGATACGTGACCGGGTGCCACCTCGAGGGAAAAGGCCCCGGTGCCTGTCCGGGAGTGTCCAGTGGGCGTAGATTTGTAGGACATCTCCCTCGCGGGCAGGCCCCGAGGGGCCTCGCGGAGGAGCGGGAAATGAAGGCACTCGTCTATCACGGTCCGGGAGCCAAGAGCTGGGAGCAGGTCGCCGATCCTGCCATCCAGGATCCGACCGACTGCATCGTCAGGGTCGAGACGACGACCATCTGCGGGACCGACCTGCACATCCTCAAGGGTGACGTGGCGGCCGTCACCGACGGGCGGATCCTCGGCCACGAAGGGGTCGGCACGGTCACCGAAGTGGGCGCCGCGGTGACGAACTTCTCGGTCGGGGACCGGGTGATCATCTCCTGTGTCACCAGCTGCGGCACCTGCAGCTACTGTCGCCGAGGCCTGACCAGCCACTGCCAGACCGTTGGCGGGATCGGCTGGATCCTCGGGCACCTGATCAACGGCACCCAGGCGGAGTACGTCCGGATCCCGTACGCGAACACCAGCCTGTACCACCTTCCCGAGGGGGTGACGGACGAGCAGGGCCTGTTCATCTCCGACATCCTGCCCACCGGGTACGAGATCGGCGTCCGTGACGGTGGCGTACGGCCCGGCGACGTGGTGGCGGTGGTCGGTGCCGGTCCGGTGGGGCTGGCCGCGATGATGACCGCGGGGCTGCACGGCGCCTCCCGGATCATCGCCCTCGACCTGGACGACAATCGCCTGGAAGCAGCCCGGCGGGACTTCGGGGCCACCCACGCGGTCAACAGCGGGGACGCCGACTGGGCCGAGCAGGTGAAGGCGCTGACCGACGGTCTCGGCGTCGACGTGGCCATCGAGGCGGTCGGCGTGCCGTCCACCTTCGCTGCGGCGCTCGCCCTGGTCCGCCCCGGCGGGCAGGTGGCCAATGTCGGCGTGCACGGAAAGGCGGTCGAGTTGCCGCTGCACGAGAAGTGGATCGACAACATCCGGATCTCGATGGGCCTGGTGAACGCGGTGACCGGCGACATGCTGCTGCGGATGGTCGCCGAGGGCAAGCTGCCGGCCGAGAAGCTGGCCACGCACCGGTTCACCCTGGACCAGATCGACCAGGCGTACGACGTGTTCGGCCATGCCGCCCGCCACGGCGCGCTCAAGGTGGTGATGACCGCCGGGTGACCTGATGGGGCCACGGTGTGGGCCAGGTAGTGGGGTGGTACGGCGGGGGCCGGATTATGGCCTGCTGCGACACTATGGCGTGATCAGAACCACAGGCTGACCGCCGCTGCGCCTACCATGTGCCCGGATGGTCCCACCGCCCGGAGAGAACCTCTCCCAGGGGACCTTGCCGAAGGAGGGACCTCTATGGGGTGGGTCGTTCATCTGCGTGAACTGCTACCGAACAAGCTCGACTGGGCACCTGTGCGTACGACGTGGCGGGTCGACCTGGTCGCCGGCATCACGGTCGGCATCGTGGCCCTGCCACTCGCGCTGGCGTTCGGTGTCAGTTCCGGAGTCGGCGCCGCCGCGGGCCTGGTCACCGCGATCATCGCCGGCGCCGTCGCAGCGATCTTCGGCGGCTCGAACGTGCAGGTCTCCGGCCCGACCGGCGCCATGGTGGTCATCCTGGCCCCGATCGTCGCCCAGTACGGTGCCGGGGCGGTGGCACTGCTGAGCCTGATGGCCGGCTTCCTGGTGCTGTTGCTCGGCCTGTTCCGGCTGGGCCGGGCCGTCTCGCTGATCCCCTGGCCGGTGGTCGAGGGCTTCACCCTCGGCATCGGCGTGATCATCTTCCTGCAGCAGGTGCCGATGGCGGTGGGCACCTCGGTGGTACCCGGCCACAACACGTTCGTCGCGGCGACCGAAGCGATCCGGGCCGCCACCTGGCCGACGGCCCTGATCACCCTCGCCGTGGTCGTCGGCGTCGCGGCCGTGGTGCTGCTCGCCCCCAAGCTGCACAGGGCCCTGCCGGGCAGCCTGATCGGCGTCATCGTGGCCACCATCGTGGTCGAACTGGTCGGGGCCGACATCCCACGGATCGGCGAACTGCCGAACAGCCTGCCCGCCCCCTCGATCCCGTACGTGGACCTGCCACTGATCACCACCTTGTCCGGCGCCGCGTTCGCGGTGGCGCTGCTGGCGGCGATCGAGTCGCTGCTGTCGGCCCGGGTCGCGGCGGGCATGGCGAGCACCGGCTCGTACCACCCGGACCGGGAGCTGGTCGGACAGGGCCTGGCCTCGATGGCCTCGGGCCTGTTCGGCGGGATGCCGGCCACCGGCGCGATCGCCCGCACCGCGGTCAACGTACGCTCCGGGGCCCGCACCCGCCTGTCGGCAGTCGTCCATGCCGTGGTGCTGCTGGCCGTGGTCTACCTGGCCGCCACCCTGGTGTCCCGCATCCCGCTGGCCGCGCTGGCCGGTGTGCTGATGGTGACCGCCACCCGGATGATGTCGGTCAAGACCGCCCGCTCCATCCTGACCTCCACCCGCTCGGACGCGGTGGTGTTCGCCGCGACCGCGATCGTCACCGTGGCGTTCGACCTGATCCAGGCGATCCTGATCGGCGTGCTGGCTGCCGCGTTCTTCGCGTTGAGGACCCTGGCCGGAGCCTCGGGCGTGATCCGGGAGCAGATCCCCGGCGAACCGGTGGACGGCGACGAGCACATCGCGGTGTTCCGGCTGGACGGGGCGATGTTCTTCGGCGCGGCCGAGCGGGTGATCAACGAGGTCGACCGGGTGCACAGTGTCCAGGTCGTGATCCTGCGGCTGTCGCACCTGAACATCCTCGACGCCTCGGGCGCCCATGCCCTGGCCGAGATCGTCGAGCGGCTGGAGGCACGGCAGATCACCGTGCTGCTGAAGGGACTGCAGGACAAGCACGTCCGGCTGGTCACCAACGTCGGCGTCCTGGAGGCGCTGCGGCACGAGAAGCACCTGTTCGCTGAGATGGATGACGCGGTCGAGCACGCCCGCTCGCACGTGCGCCGGGCCGTCAGCGCCGGGACGATCAGTGCCCCGGGGCAGGATCCCAGCCTCGAGCAGGCCCCGGGCACCGAGCCGACCGCGCAGTCCACGCAACTCCCGAACCCCTGAGCCGGGTCAGCGGCGATCGTCCAGAGCCCGGCCCGGAGCCGGCCAGGCCCTCGGTCTGATCGCCGCCACGTCAATCGGCGCCGATCCCGACCTGCGATCAGCGCCGACGCAGCTCCGGGACCGGCACATCGGCCTCCGGGTTGTCGGCCAACCGGTCGGCCCACGCGACCAGCCCACCGATGTCGATGCCGTACGGCTCCGCGGCCCGGTAGGCGTCGATGGCCTGCGCCCCGCGAGTGGTCACCGAGACCGCACCGCGCCGGTTGCCGCGGCGCTGGTGGGTGAGCCCCACCGCCAGCTGGGCCAGCCCCTGCCACAGCTCCCGATACGCGGGGGCGGAGGCCTTCCACTGGTCCTCCAGAACCTCGTGGGCGTGGAACGGCAGTTCCCGATCCAGGTAGTCCTGGGCCGCGTCGAGCGCCTCGGCCGCGGTGCGGGGCCGGGACTCGACCGGGGCGACGCCGCTGGCACCATGGGGCAGCGGTCTGCCCAGCCCGTCGCGTGGACGGGCGTTCTCGGGTCGACCGGCAGCGTTGCGATCGCGTGTGCTCATGCCCACAGTGTGCCGCGGTCAGTCACGGGGGAGGGCTGCGGCGACGACGCCGGTGAGCACCCCCATACCGACCGCCAGCGCGCTCACACCGTAAGCCAGCACCGAGGTGAACAGCGAGGCCCGCAACAGGTTGGCCTGCAGCACGATCTCGCGGGTGCCGGCGAGCCGCGAGGCCCGCTCGGTGTCCCCGGCCCGCTTGGCCGCCGCGACCTCCTCACCGAGCCCGGCGTACGACTTCCCGTCCGCCATCTTCAGGGCATGCTTCTCGATCGCCGCGGCCTGGGCGAAGGCGGTGACCGGACCGGCGACCGGCTGGCCCGCGAAGTGGTCCGCATCCGCCGGGACGGTGATGTGCTGCGCCCGGAGCTGCTGGGTGATGGCCACCCAGGCGGCGCCACCGGTGCCGACGAGGACGAGGCCGGCGGCACGAAGTGCAGTACGGGCGAGGGCAGTGGCCATGGGAGACTCCGATCAGGACGAGTGATGAGCTGCACCCGGAAGCCTAACCGCAGAGTCCGGATCTAGTCGCCGGGGTCGGCAGCCGGCCGGGTGCGCTGCCGTTTCACCTCGGCACGTCGGTGCTTGGCCTCCAGCCGGCGTCGGCGCGAACCGCCGGTCGGCCGGGTGGCCCGGCGTTGCGGTGGCAGCGGGGCCAGCGCCGTACGCAGCAGGTCGGCCAGCCGATCCCGGGCCGCCCGACGGTTGCGATACTGGGACCGGGTCTCGGCCGCGTCGATGGTGAGCACGGTCCCGACCAGGCGCCCCGCCAGGCGCTCGGCGGCCCGTTGCTGTTGGGCAGGGGTGAGCAGGCCCGGTGCCGCCAGGTCCAGGCTGAGCTGGACACGCGAATCACTGGTGTTGACCCCCTGTCCGCCGGGCCCCGAGGCGTGGCTGAAGCGCTCCTGCAACACGTCGCCCGGGATGACGAGCCCACCAGGGAGCCCGGGCCCGGGTGCTACGCGAAGGTCGTCCACCCCACCAGTGTCTCCCGGACCGCGATCTACGCTGGATGGTGGAGGTGTCGCAGATGGCAACGGTGTGCTTCGTGGGACTGGACACGCTCGGTATCGCCCAGCTCGCCGAGGGCCTGGCCCGCAGCCGGTCCGGGGGCGAGTTCAGTACCGACAGTGCGAACCTTGCCGACTACCCGGCGGTCACCGCCGAGGTCACTCGGGCGATGGCCACCTCACGCACCCCGGTCGAGCTGCGCAGACCTCGGGCACTGGCCGGCGACGAGTTCGACCGGCACCAGCAGGTGATCGTGCTCGGCTTCCGCAACACGGCCGGCTACGTGCCGTTGCCGCCGGGGATCCGGGCGTCGGTCGAGGTCTGGCCGATCGAGCCGCCCGAGGACGAGGACGACCAGTATCGCCGGATGACAGGGATCCGCAAGGCGCTGGAGCGACGTCTGGCGCGACTGGTGCACGACCTGAAGTCGCCGGAACGGGAGTGCTGTGGCAGCGGCTGCCCCCACTGCGTGCTGGACCGTTGACCCGGCCCGCTCCGGTCGGCGCGGACGGCACGGCGGGAATGCCCACAGACGATTGCGTGTTCAAGCACGTGTTGTCACCCGCACTACTCCAGGAGTTGAGATGAGCCGCATCGCCCAAGTGTTCTCGATCGCCGAGGGCCCGTGGCCGGGGATCGACCCCTTCCTGTTCACCGCGCACCACCTGGATGCGTACCCGGCGGCCGAGGGCGACACGATGCGACCGTCCATCGGGCGCGAGGGGCGCGAACCCGGCATGGACTTCTCCGGCAAGGACGGCTGGAGCATGTACCACGGGGAGACGGTTCCCGGCTTCCCGCAGCACCCGCACCGTGGCTTCGAGACGATCACTGTGGTCGAGGAGGGTCTGGTCGACCACACCGACTCCGCCGGTGCTGTGGCCCGCTACGGTGCCGGCGACACCCAGTGGCTGACCGCCGGCAACGGCGTCGCCCACGCCGAGATGTTCCCCCTGGTCCGCGATGATGCCCCCAACCCGCTGCACCTGTTCCAGATCTGGATCAACCTGGCGCCGGAGGACAAGAAGGCCGACGCCCATTTCTCGATCTTCTGGAACGAGGACACCCCGGTCGTGGAGGAGACCGACGACGCCGGTCGTACGACGCGGGTGAAGGTCGTCGCGGGCGCGTACGGCGGGACCCCGGCCCTGACCCCGCCGCCGCACTCCTGGGCGGCCCGGCCGGACTCGGGGGTGGCGGTCTGGCACGTCACCATGGACCCGGGGGCAACGATCACGCTGCCTGCGGCGACGATCGAGCAGGCCATCCGGACCCTGTACGTCTATGACGGACCGGTCACCGTCGACGGGCAGGCGCTGCAGGCCCAAGGCGCGGTGGTGGAGTCGTCGGAGCCCCTGGCCGTCACCGCCGGCGAGAGTGGGGCCCGGTTCCTGGTCCTGCAGGGCCGGCCGATCGGCGCCCCGGTCGTGCAGCACGGCCCGTTCGTGGCGAACACCCGGGAGGAGTTGGTCCAGGCGTTCACCGACTACCGGGCCGGGACCTTCGGGGCCTGGCGGCTGCCGGTCAATGACCCGGTGCAGCCGCGCGACCGAGGCCGCTTCGCCCGCTATCCCGATGGGACGGTGCTGACCCCCGTCGCAGAGTAGGGGCCGGCGGATGGTGGAACCAGCCCTTGACCGCTCGACGGCCCCCATAAATACACT
>JBIQHF010000007.1:106804-125780 GCA_044508675.1 Propionibacteriaceae bacterium
GCCGGCGGATGGTGGAACCAGCCCTTGACCGCTCGACGGCCCCCATAAATACACTGATGCCTAGGTTAATATGAGTTGATTGACGAGAGGATCGCCATGACCGCCGATCAGGCCACTGACCTGTCCTTGGCCGCCGCTGCCCTCGACCAGGCCGGTGACGGGATCATCGCCATCGACCGGGACGGCATCATCCGGATCTGGAACCAGAAGTGCACCGAGCTCTTCGGGTTCACTGCCGAGCAGGCCCTGGGTCAGAACGTGGAGATCATCATCCCGCCGAACCTTCGGGACGCCCACGAGCGAGGTTTCAACGCCGCGATGGAATCGGGCCACATCGCCTCCGACGGGAAGGCGCGCCGCACCAAGGGCATCACTGCGGACGGCGGGAAGGTCTACGTCACGATGACCTTCGCCGTCATCAACGGATCGGACGGTGCAGCCGTCGGCGCCGTCGCCGTGGCCCGGGAGTACGTCAGGGAGGGCTGAGCCGGGGGCGTGGTTCTGGTCGTTCGCGGACGACCGGTACGTGCAGGGCCGGTTCGGCGGGCTCGCCACGGTCGGAGGCTCTGGTATGTTACCGGAGGTCCGGGGGTGCAGCCCGGCGCTGTGGTGTGCCCCACCAGGCCCGCACACAGGCGGGCCGATCGTCAGGTGTCACATGCCGATGATCCTGCCTGCGCTCCAGAACGTATGAAATCGAGGAACCGATCGCCTATGACCGCAGCGCCAGGAGAGAACGCGACAGCCGCCGAGGGGCAGGACCCCGGCCTCCCGGACCATCCGGCCGTCAAGGGCCCGAACCTGACCGGTCCGGTGCAGGCGAGTACCGTGCAGGCGGGTGCGGTGGCCACCAAGGATCCCGCTGCTGGTCGTACGCCCTCCGGGGCGGTCGCGACGCTGAGGCGTACGTTCGACATCTGGGGTCCGATCGCGATCTTTCTGCTGTTCCAGGCCGTGGCGGCGATTTTCATCAGCATCCTGTCGGGCCGCCAGGTCGCGATGCCCGGGACCACGGCCCACACCTACATGTACAACCCGCTGCCCGCCGACCCCGGTTACTTCGGGATCATCACCAACTGGGACGGCCAGTGGTACCAGCACATTGCCACTGAGGGGTACGGCGGCGTCAGTCCGCACGGCAACAGCGCCCGCGAGATCAACCACACCTGGGCGTTCCCGCCCGGTTTCCCCTTCGTGACCTCCCTGGTGATGAAGCTGGGACTGAGCTTTCCGGTCGCCGCGCTGCTGGTGAACCTGGTCTGCGGGTCGGCCAGCATGGTCCTGCTGTACCGGCTGCTCAAGCAGAAGCAGGGGACCTTCTTCGCAGTGGCCGGGTTGGTCCTGGTCAACAGCTTCGTCACGGCTCCGCTGTTCCAGGCCGCCTACAGTGAGTCGATGGCCCTCCTGCTGCTGGTGACCTGCTTCCTGCTGCTGGTCAACCGGCGCTATGCGTGGGCCATCGTCGCTGTCGTGGCACTCAGCCTGGTCCGCGTCATCACCCCACCGTTCGGCCTGGTGGTTCTGGTCCACCTCATCGTCCGCTGGCGGAACCGCAAGGAGGACCCCTTCAGCCTGCGTGACCAGGTCCTGGTGGTGGTGCTGGGCCTGGTCTCCGCTGCCGGTGCCGTGACCTGGTCCCTGCTGTCCCGGGTGATCAGCAGCACCCCGCAGGCCGCCAGTACTCGCGTGTCCGACACGAGGATCGGGACCTGGTTCACCGAGACGTACGCCTGGCACGGCTGGTGGTTCCCGACCTTGATCGTGGTGCTGCTGGTGGGTGCGTTCGTGGTGGCCCAGCTGCCGATGATGCGGGGCTGGGGTCCGGAGATCAACACCTGGCTGTGGGCCTATCCGCTGTTCCTGGCTTTCGTCACCGGCCCCAACTACGGACTGCTGCGCTACCTGCTGCTCTGCTTCCCGCTGCTGTTCCCGGTGATCACCTTCCTGGGGCGCGGCAAGCGTTTCGTGGTGGTCAAGGTGGGCGTCACCGCCGCCGTCGGTGTGGCCCTGCAATGGTGGTGGGTCGGCCATATGCTGGTGATCTACCCCGGCTCGTTCATGCCCTGACCGGGCCGGGCCGCCGGCTTGGTACGGTTCGGAACGGGCCCCACGCCAGGGGCCGGCAGGCCGTACGTCCGAGGAAAGAGTGCCATGGGCCAGGGCAGGAACCGTTTCACCGAGAAGATCGAGGTCACCGGCGACCAGCTCGTCACCACGATCAAGGAGTTGTACGCCGATGCGAACGCGAAGCGCGTGGTCATCCGCGACCAGTCGGGCCGGGAGCTGCTCAGCGTGCCCCTCACCTTCGGGGTGGCCGGTGGGGCGCTGCTGGCGCTGACCGCTCCCGTGGTCGCCGCGGTGGCCGCCATCGGCGGGGCCGTCTCCCGGGTCACGCTCGACATCGAGCGTGAGGGCACGCCTCCCGGCGACGCCGACGCCTGACCTGTCGCCCGACCTGTCCGATACCCACAGGCGTGCCCCCACCCGACGGAGCGGGCGGGGCCGCTGTGGAGACGTCGTTGGTCTGTGCAGGTGTCGGCCGTCAGCCGACCGTGACGGTCTTGTCCGTCACTGCACCGAGTGCGGCACCGATGGGGCAGTTCGTTTTCGCCCACTCCGCCTCGGCGGCGAACTCCGCATCGGAGAGCCCGGGCACCTCGCCCTTCACCGCGATGACGATCTTCGAGACCTTCGCGCCGTCGTCCCCGACTTCGAAGGTGACGGTGACCGAGGTCTCCAGGCTGGTCGGCGGGTGGCCGCCCTGGGCGAGCTTGTTGGAGAGGGCCATCGAGTAGCAGGTCGAGTAGGCGGCGGCGAGGAGTTCCTCCGGGTTGGTGGCTCCGGTTTCCGGGGTGGTGCGCTTGGACCAGGCCACGTCGAAGGTCTGCAGGCCCGAGGTGTCCATCGACGTGGTGCCGTTGCCGGACATCAGGTCGCCCTGCCATCGGGTGGTGGAAGTGGAGCTGGCTCGTGTTCCCATCAGCGTTTCTCCTTGTGGGGGCGCAGGTCCGAGCCGTGTCGGACGAAGCACCTGCACGTCCCGACCTCACGCCGTGGTATGTCTTGCCTCACCTCGATGGTAGGCGCAGGCCGGTCGTACGTCGACATCATCCTCGCTGGGGCGGTCTGGTCGACGCACCCTCCCCACTCCCGACCTGTTGGCGTGGCCGGCGGGTGTTGCCACGGCCCATGAGCCCCGACGGTTCGGGGCAACGCCCCCGGTGAACCGTCGCGGATGTTGAGTGCGGGGGCGGACGTGCCGGCGCTGCGGCGGATCTCCTGTTCAGCCGCTGCACTCGTGTCGTCCGCAGCCGCAGCCGACATCCGCGGTGTGGTCGGCGTCCGGGCGCAACGTCCGCGGACGAGGAGGCCGTCCGCGGAAGTCAGGCCGCTCCGGGTCAGACCTCCACGGCAAGCTCGCAGCAAGCCCTGGGTCGGGTCGATTCCCGAAAAATGCCCCAGGGGGTATACTTCCGGGAAGTGCCAGCCACGAGGAGGACCGCGATGGACGACCGTATCTGCTATGACTTCTTCTGCCCGAAGTTCGGCAGCTGCGTACGAGCCCGGGGCAAGGGCTGCGCCGTACGCGAGCAGGAGTACACGCTCCCGGACGGCCGATCCAGCCAGGTCCAGCCCGGTGAGTGCACCAAGGACAACGGGTTCGCGCTGTACAGCCCGGACTCGTGGGCCCGGCGCCAGGAGTTCCGGGCCCGCATGGGCTGAGGCTGCCCTTGCCACGGGAGGACCGCGGGGCAGACACTGGGAAGGTGAGCTCCTCCGGACAGACCCGTGGACCCAGGGGCGTGGACCCGGGCAGCGGTGGCCCGGGCACGGCGGCTGCCTCGCTGTTGCGCAAGTCCCGCCAAGGGCGACTCACCCTGTTCGCCGTGACCCTCGGATCGGGGATCGCCTTCCTCGACTCGTCGGTGGTCAACATTGCGCTGCCGACCATCGGCCGGGAGCTGAACAGTTCCCTGGCGGGTCTGCAGTGGGTGGCCAACGGCTACCTGCTGGCCCTCTCGGCGTTGATCCTGGTCGGCGGGAGCCTGGGGGACCGGCTCGGCCGCAAGAAGGTCTACCTGATCGGCATGACCTGGTTCGCGATCGCCTCGTTGGCGTGTGCCCTGGCCCCGACCACCGAACTACTGGTCGCGGCCCGCTTCCTGCAGGGCATCGGTGCTGCCCTGCTGACACCGGGCGGACTGGCGATCATCCAGAGCAGCTTCCACCCCGACGACCGGGCCCCGGCGATCGGGACCTGGGCCGGCCTGTCCGGGATCGCGGTCGCGATCGGACCGTTCGTCGGCGGCTGGATCCTGGACCAGCTCAGCTGGCCCTGGATCTTCCTGATCAACGTGCCACTGTGCGCCATCGTCATCGTGGTCGCCCTGGTGGCGGTGCCCGAGACCCGCGACGCGGACGCGGGTAGGACGTTCGACCTGCCCGGTGCGGCCCTGACCGTGGTGGTGCTGGCCGCGGCCACCTGGGTACTGATCGGCGGGGCCACGATCCCTGTGGCCATCGCCTTGTCCGTCGCGGGGCTGGCGGTGGTCGGGGCGGTGGCGTTCGTGCTGGTCGAGCGGCGTGCGGCCGAGCCGCTCATGCCGCTGACCCTGTTCTCCTCCCGGATCTTCTCGGCCGCGAACCTGATGACTTTCCTGGTCTACGGGGCACTGGGTGCTCTGGGCTTCTTCCTGGTGCTGCAGCTGCAGATCACCTCCGGCTTCTCCCCGCTGGCCTCGGGGCTGGCCCTGTTGCCGCTGACGATCCTGCTGATGCTGTTCTCCTCGCCGATGGCTGCGCTGGGCCAGGCGATCGGGCCCCGCCTACCGATGAGCCTGGGACCACTGATCTGCGCGGTCGGCATGCTGGTGCTGTCCGGGGTGGGACCCGGAACCGGTTGGGCCCTGGTGCTCACCGGGACGACGATCTTCGGGGTCGGGCTGACCATGCTCGTCGCACCGCTGACCGCGGCCGTGCTCGCCGCGGCGCCCGACCGGTATGCCGGCACCGCCAGCGGCATCAACAACATGGTGGCCAGGACCGGTTCGCTGCTGGCGATCGCGGCATTGCCCGCGGTGGTGGGGCTCTCCGGTGCGGACTACCAGGACCCGGCCCGGCTCACCGCGGGCTACCGGACCGGGACGTACGTGATCGCCGGTCTGCTCGTGGCCGGCGGCCTGGTCAGCTGGTTCGGGCTGGCCGGGACACGTCCGGTCCCCAAGCCGGCCGGGACCGGCCAGGCCTGAGCCCGCGCAGCGGATCGGCTCGGCCGGCGGACGGCCCCGGTCGGCTACCGGGCCTTGCCGCCACGGGTGGAGCCACTGCCCTGCTTGAGCCGGACCTGCATCTCGCGGTCCTGGGTACGGGTCTCCAGGTACGGCTGGTCGGCGACCAGGGTGCTGAGCTTGCGATGGCCGAAATCGCGCGGGTCGAAGTCGGTGTGGGCACGGTTGAGGTGCTGGCCGAGCAGGCTCAGGCTCGCCCAGCCGTCGTCACCGCTGGTGGCGTTCACCGCCCGGACCAGGGCGCTCTCCAGGTTGATGGCGCTGCTTTGCGTCTCGGCCGTGGCGCCGGGCGCCCCGGAGGCCGCTCCCGGCCCGGGGGCCGCCTCGGGGGCGGGCGAGGAGTCCCCGGTGCCGGCGGCGTTGAGGTCCTTGTCGAGCAGTTCGAGGTAGATGAACTGGTCGACGGCCTTGCGCAGCGACTCCGGGGTGGTGCGCCGGCCCAGTCCGATGACCTTCTTGCCGGACTCGCGCAGCCGGGTCGCCAGGCGGGTGAAGTCGGAGTCCGACGACACCAGGGCGAACGCCTCGACGTTGCCCTGCCACAGCAGGTCCATCGCATCGATGATCAGTGCGGAGTCGGTGGAGTTCTTGCCCGTGGTGTACGAGAACTGCTGGACCGGCTGGATGGCCAGCCGGTTCAGTTCCTTCTTCCAGCCGGTCAGGCGGGTGGTGGTCCAGTCGCCGTACGCACGCTTGATGGTCGGGGTGCCGTATGTCGCCAGCTCCTCCAGCACCGCCGCGGCGTGGGTGGCCGAGACGTTGTCGGCGTCGATGAGCACGGCGATCCGGGTCGATCCGCTGGTGTCGGTCTGCATGTCCTCACCCTAGGCTCAGCGGAAGTCCGCGCCGAGCCGGCCGTAGCGCTGCAGGAGCCGGGGAACCTCGTCGTGCATGGTCTCGTAGACCTGCTTGACCTCCTCCGGGACCACGATGCGGGTCTCCTCGGCCGTGCCGCGCAGCAGGTCGTAGCCGGCCTGAAGCGTGTCGACCACCCCGAGCGCCGTGGCGCCGAGGATCGCCGCGCCCAGCCCGGAGCCCTCCGCGGCGCCGGTGACGACCAGCGGACGGTTCAGCACACCGGCGACCACGTCGCGCCACAACGGGGACCGGAAGACGCCTCCGGTGGCCCGGACCTCC
This sequence comes from Propionibacteriaceae bacterium, assembly GCA_044508675.1. GTDB lineage: Bacteria > Actinomycetota > Actinomycetes > Propionibacteriales > Propionibacteriaceae > Raineyella. The sequence continues at coordinate 113,230 of JBIQHF010000007.1, forward strand.
TCGACCCGATTGATCATCCGGAGCCGACGCAGGATCGTCCACAACTGGTAGGCCACGCCCTCGACCCCGGCCCGCAGGAAGTGGTCGGGGGTGTGCGCCCGGCGGACGTGTAGGAACGCCCCGCGGATCTCGGCGTCCCACAGCGAGGCGCGTTCGGCGACCAGGTAGGGGACCATGACCAGACCGTCCGCGCCCGGCGGGATCGCCTCGGCCCGCCGGCAGGCCTCGGCGTCGTCACTGCCGGGGGCGTACGTCTCGGTCAGCCACCGCTGGACCAGGCCACCGTTGCTGACCGCCCCGCCGGCGACCCAGATGTCGCGGGTCAGGGCGTAGCAGAACAGGCCGGACACCACCGCAGGCCTCCGGATCACCATCCGCACCGCCCCGCTGGTGCCGATCGACAGGCCCGCCTTGCCGGGAACCATCGCCCCGGTACCCAGGTTGCCCAGTGGCCCGTCGCCGGCACCGACCACGACCGGCAGGCCGGAGGGCAGGCCGACCCGGCCGGCGGCCGTGGCGCCCAACTCGATGGTGTCGGTGGTGTCGTGGATGGGGGAGAGTTGCTCGGGGCGTACGCCGGAGATCTCGATGGCCTCCGGGTTCCAGTCCCGTGTCTCCATGTCGAGCATCCCGCTGCCGGAGGCGGTCGACAGTTCGGTGGCCACGACGCCGGTGAGGACGATCAGGATCCAGTCCTTCAGGCCGATCCAGTGGGCGGTGCTGGAGACCAGCCCCGGGTCGTTGTCGCTGAACCAGCGCAGCTTGACCAGCGGCGACATCGGATGGGTCGGGGTGCCGCTGGTGTGGTGCAGGCGTGGTCCGGTGGAGTGCTCGTTGAGGTCCTCGGCCTGGTGCCAGGCCCGCGAATCAGCCCAGGTCAGCAGCGGGGTCACCGGGCGCAGGTCGGTGTCCAGGCCGATCAGGCCGTGCATCGCCGTACTGATCGAGATGCCCATCACCCGGGCGGCGTCGACCTGCTCGACGGTCTCGCGCATCGCCTCGAGCACGCCACGTGCGATCGCGTCGGGGTCCTGGACGTGCCAGCCGGGCTGGGGGTTCAGCAGCGGGTACTCGCGGGAGACGGTGATCCGGACGTCACCGCCGATCGAGAACAGCGAGGCCTTGGCCGAGGTCGTCCCTACGTCCAGGCCCAGGATGATGTCAGGTGCTGCGCTCACGGTGCGGAGGCTCCCTTCGGCGGTTGCAGACACCGGCAGGCTACGCGGCCACCACCACGACGTGCTGCCGGATGCCCGATGTTGCAGAAAAGGGCTGGTGCCTCCGGCTCAGCTGCGGTAGACGATCACCTTGTCGCCGGTGCGGGCCTGGTCGAACAGGCTCTTGACGGCGTTGTAGTCGCGGACGTTGACGCAGCCGTGCGAGGAACCGTTGTAGCCCCGGGCGGCGAAGTCAGGGGAGTAGTGCACGGCCTGACCACCGGAGAAGAACATCGCGAACGGCATCGACGTGTGGTACAGCGTCGAGACGTGGTCGCGGGACTTCCACCCGACCGAGAACTGGCCCTCGCGGGTCGGGGTCAGCTCCGAGCCGAAGCGTACGTCCATCGTCATCTGCGGCGACCCGTCGATCACCCACACAAGTTTGCTGGTCGTCTTGTCGATGCACATCGTCCGCCCGGTCAGACACCGCGGATCCAGACCGTTGCTCGTCTCGGTCGACGGCTTGGGGGGAGTGTTGTTCAGCTCGGCCTCGGTCGGCTTGCGGGTCATCGCGTTGACCCGGTCCAGCGTGGCCCGGTCCACCGCTCCGGTCACCGCCAGGTCACGCTTGGCCTGGAATCCCCGGACCGCCTCGACCGTGGTGTCGTCATAGTTGCCGCTGACCGGGGAGGAGAACCAGCCGATCTGCTTCAGCCGGGCCTGCAGGTCCTTGACCTCATCGCCGGTCGCGCCGCGCTGCATCAGCGGGGGTCCGGCCGTCGGCTTGGGCTTCGGCGTGAACGACGGCGCCGGCTGCACCAACTGGCCGACGGGGGCGGCATCAACGCCCTCCGCGCCCGCGTCCGGCTGGTCCGCCGCCTGGCTCGACGCCGGCGTCGGGGCGCTCGGGGTGGCCTGCAGACTGGGGGCGCATCCGACGAGCAACAGGGCCGCTGCGGCGACCAGCGCCACCAGCCAGCCGCGATTCCGATCTGCGGTCTTCATGCCATTCCCCCTGGATCCAAGGACGAACCGCATCGCTGTGACGGTCGCCCACCTGTCCCCATGATTGACCACTGAGGCTCGAATTCACGGGTCGCGGAGGTCTGATCAGCGACAATTTCCCGCAACTGTGCCGAATCGTTATCGCGCCGCAACCTGAGGCGGCTCGGGGTGAGGCTCAGCCGAGGATCCAGCGCATCGTCTGGTTGTACGGGGTCGGGATGCCGTGCCGGGCGCCGAGCGCCACGACCCGGCCCGCGAAGATGTCGACCTCCGTGGGACGGCCGGCCAGCACGTCCTGGTACATCGACGTGAGCCCCTCCTGCGGCTGCCCGGCCAGCACCCGGTCCCAAGTCGCCAAGTCGTCCGGGCCAAGGTCGACGCCCTCGGCCTGCGCCACGGCGATCACCTCGTCCATCAGGGCCAGCATCAGCAAACGTGCCGGACCGTCCTCCGTGAACGCCCCGTACGGGGCCCGGAGCACGCCCGAGGCCTGGTTGACGCCGACGTTGACCATGAACTTCCACCACATCTCGTGGCGCATGTCGGCCGGGGTCTGCCAGGCCAGCCCGGCCCGGTCGAGCACGTCCTGGACCGCGCGCAGCCGCGCCTCGGTCCCCATCCCGGGGGCCGTCCCGAGTGTCAGCCGCCCGGCCTGCCGGAACGCCACCGCGGTCCCGTCCCGCTCGGCATTCATGGCCAGCGCGATGCATGGCAGCACCCGTTCCGCCCCGTACCGTGCGGCGATCGTCTGCTCGCTGTCGAGCCCGTTCAGCACCGACAGGAACGTGGTGCGCTCCCCGACCAGGGGCGCCACCTCGGCGACGGCATCGTCGAGCTGCTGGTGTTTCACCGCGATCAGGACCAGGTCAGCGCTCCGGTGCCCGAGGTCGGCGGAGGGATCCACCACCTCGGCCCGCACTGGGACGCCGTTGACGGTCAGGCCAGCAGAGCGCAACCGCTCGGCGCGATCGCCCCGCGCCACCAACCAGGTGTCGATGCCCGCCGCAGCGAAGTGTGCGGCGTACATCGCGCCCATCGCGCCGGCGCCGACCACGGCCACGGTCTGGATCCGGAATGCTGTCTGGGGCGGGGATGCTGGTGCTGCAGTCACCCGGTCAGCCTAACGGCCCGGTGCCCGTGGCCCGGAACCGGCCGATGTGGGGCGTCCGGTCGGTCGCCTCAGCCGTGCCCGTGTCCTGCTCCGTTGCCGGCGGCCAGTTCGGCACCGCTCACCTCGACCGCGACCACGCGCCCGCCGGGTCCGTCGTACTCCAGCCAGGTCCGGGCCTGGCGGTCCAGGTCCGCGGTGTCGAACCACAGCTGCCCCGAGATCGAGGCGCCCCGGGGCAGGACCCCGTCGGCCAGGGTCGAGCCCTGCGGCTGGTGCGGCTGTCCGTCCTCGACCCGGAGCCGGAACTGGTCCGGACCGTACGCAACGCCGCTGCGGTCCTTGGCGTTGTCGAGGCGGACCCACACCTGCAACTGGTCGGTGCCCTCGGTACCGGCCATCTTCTCGGCCGTCGGCGGGCCCTGGGTCGCCGGCACGAAGGTGGTGGTGGCCCGGGTGACGGTGAAGGTGCCGTACGGGGTCGATGCCGCCTCACCGATGTCGGTGGCCTTCGGCGCGGTCAGTAGCAGGATGGCCGCGGCCAGCCCGCCCACCACCGCCAGCACCACCGTGGTGCCGGCGAGGAGCCGGAGCGGCACCGACGCCTTGGTGTGGACCGTCCTGGTGGGGACCATGGCCGCTCACCTCCCGTTCGGTTTGGCCGGTTTGGCCGGCTTGGTGGGTTTGGTGGGCTTGGTCGGGGTCGGCTTGGTGGGTGCCGTCGGGGGAGCCGGCTTGGTCACGGTCGGAGGGGCCGGCGGTACCGGTGGACCGGGGATCGTGGAGTCGGTGCCGAGCGGCTTCAGGTCGGGCTGGGTCGAGTCGTGGACCCGCACCAGCCCCCACACCCCGCCACTGAGCATGTGGAAGAAGTTGCGGTCGCCGTACAGGTAGTCGCCGCTGAAGCCGCCGGTGCCGCACTCGGCGTTGCCGCCGGTGTTGTTCATCGGGGTGTTGGCGCCCGCGCAGACCCCGGCGTTGAACGCACGGCTGGTGGTCACGCCGCCCTGGGCGGTGATGATGTTGCTGTTCGGGTCGTTCTGCTCGTACCGCCAGCTGTGGCCGTGCATCCCGAAGGTGTGCACCCGGGGCAGGTCCTGGCTGTTCAGGATCCGGACCATGGTCGGGTCGTTCGGGTAGGCCCGCAGCAGCGGGGTCGCCGGGTCGCCGTGCACGCGGGAGCTGAACACGTCGGCCACGTCGGGGCTCGCCCCGGCCAGGCGGCGGGTGAACGGTTCGCTGCGGTAGTTGATGCCGACCTCGCCCATGTCCTCGCGCTCGACCCCGCCGCCCTCCTCGGGGCCGATCTGGTCCTGGATCTGGTTGCCGTCCTCGTCGAACAGGTTGAGACCGTCCTGGACGTCCACGACGAACTCGCGGTACTCCCGGACCGTGCCGCCGGTGTCCTGGAACCGGATCACCGCCTGGTCGCCCGCACTGCCGGGCAGCGGGGTCTGGTCGGCGGGCGTCAGGTGGGCCGAGCCCCGGGGTTCGGCGATCAGGGCACCCCAGGCGCCGTGGTGCCGGGTGGTGCGCAGGTTGCCGTAGTCGGCGAGGGTGGCGACGCCGATGTTCTTGTTGTCGATGTAGTGGCGGTACTTGATCGTCTCGCCGGGCCCGACGGTGGTGTCGAAGTTGTAGCCGATGGCCGCCCCGTCACCGCCGAGCACGTCGTACCGGACCAGCCCGGAGGGGTGGATGGAGCCGCGGTTGCCGGTCGGCCAGGTCGGCCTGACGGTGTGCAGGCGGCCGTTCCGGTCCCGGTTGGTGACGGTGGAGGTGCCCTCGGTCCCGATCATCTCGACCGGGTTGATCGGGTCGCCGGCACCGAGGCCGACGCCGGCCTGGGGCAGTCGGTTGGTGAAGTTGATCTCCACGCAGTCGCCCTCGTTCGCCCGGATGAACAGCGGTTCGAGCGCCGTGCCGGCCTGGGGCTTGCCGTCCTTGTCGAGGTCCTGGTCCAGGACGTACGCGACACCGTTGGGGTCATGGTCGCCGTACTGGTTGTAGTCGATCCGGGTGGTGATCATGCTGATGTCGTACGTACGCTTCGGGGCGCCGGCCGGGCAGGGTTTGGCGTTGAGGAGCCTGGGCGGGGTCAGGTCCCCGCCCGGCTGGACCGCGGGCCATTCCGAGCCCCGTTTGGCCTCGGCCGGTGCGGCGTTGGTCGGCAGGGGTTGCAGGTCGCCGGTCCGGGCCGCCTGGACCCGGAAGATACCCCACATGCCCATCCACAGGTCGTTGAGCGGCTGGGAGCTGTACAGGTAGTCGCCGGGATCGCCGGCCCCGCCGGGCAGCAGCTTGGTGGAGCCGCCCTCGGACAGGCTGGCCTCGCGTGCCCTCTCCAGGGCTCGGCGCTGGTCGCCGCGCTTGACGGTCCGGTTGCCGCTGACCTCCATGTTGAAGAACTCGGAGATCATCACGAACTGGCTGTCGAACAGGTTCGAATTGGGGTCGTCCGGCTCGTGCAGCCAGCGGTGACCGGAGAGGGTGAACGTGTGGCCCTCCTCGTGGGCGCCGCCCATGAACCGGAAGATCACCTGGTCGCCCGGATAGGCGCGGAAGATCGGGGTCGAGGGGTCTCCGTGGACGGCGGAGCTGAAGACGTGCGCGGGCTCCTTCTTCGCCCCCGTGCTCTCGGAGTTGATCCGGGTCGGGAACGGCTCGTTGCGGTAGTTGATCCCCATGCCGCCCTGGTCGGCCGCGAAGCGGTCCGGCGCACCCGGAGGGTTGATCGGCTGGCCGGCGGCATCGACGAGCGGGACGAAGTCGGAGTAATTGACGGTGAACTCGCGGAAACTGGCCGAGAAGGTGCCGGGAACGGTGCTGGGCACCTTGATGTCGGCGACCGAACCGACGCCGTAGCAGGCGGGGTCGCCGCCGGTGCCGGCCAGGCCCAGGTCCTTGCAGTAGCCGGGTACCAGGGGTGCGCCGGTGGTCGGGTCGGTCCACTTCGAGGTGGTCGGCTCGACGTTCATCGCCGCCCAGAGGCCGTGCTGCTGGTGGGTGTTCGGGTTCTGGTGGTCGTGGAAGTAGACGGTGCGTAGCGGCACGTCGACGAACCAGCGGTAGTTGTACGTCTGGCCGACCATCGCGGCCTGGACGTAGTTCCACCCCACCGAGGTGCCGTCGGTGGCGAGTTCGTCAAAGCGCACCAGGTGCACGTGGGTGCTGAGTTCACTCATCAGGGTGGGCAGGTGGAAGGCGTTGCCGCCGGAGTTCGGGCCGCCGGGAGCACCCAGTTGGCCGTCGTGGACATCGGCGGGTACACCGCGGTCGTTGTCCAGGTGGGTGGCGTTCGTGGTCGCCATGGTGACGCAGTCACCGAGGTTGGCGCGCATGTTGTACGGCTCGGCCTGCTTCTGGCCGGAATCGATCGCGGTGCGGATCCGGGCGGCGACGTCGATCGCCGAGCTCGGGTCGTTCGGGTCCGTCGGGGGTGCCTCGACGTACAGCTTGCCGTTGGGGTCGTGCCATCCGGCCTGGTTGTAGACGATCTTGGCGTCGATCGCCGCCGGGGAGTAGCGCCGTTGCGGCACCCCGGCCGGGCAGGGGTCGATGAAGAACGAGCCGGGGATGGCGTGGCGGTCCTCGCCGGTGCCGGTGGTGACCATGTTCGCCCGCTCCAGGTCGGTGGTCACCTCGGAGTCGACGTCACGGACGGTGTCGCCGGGTCGGCGCCAATTGAGCTCCGGGGCACCGAACTCGTCGGCACTGACCGCGCCGGGAGCCCGGTAGGCCCGCTGGCCGTACTCGCCCTTGACCATCAGCGGGTAGCCGGGGTGGGCGGCGTCGGGCATCGGGGTCATCCGGACCTGCTGGCCGGTGGTCGGGTTGGTGGCGACCTTGTCCAGGTCCGGCAGCGCCATCAGCGGCTCGACCGGTGTCGCGTCGGGGTACGTACGGGGCACGTCGGCCGGCCACAGCGCCGGGTCGGCTGGCCGCTGCCGGTCGAAGACGCGCAGCGCGCCCCAGAAGCCCTGGGCGAAGTGCGGGTACAGGTGGCAGTGGAAGATCTGGTCGCCGTTGCTGGCCTTGGTGATGGCCAGCGCCGCCAGGTCGGGGCGCCCGGCGGTGAGCCACTCGGCCGCGGACTGGGCCGGGGAGCCGGCGACCGCGGGATCGGAGGTGATCGCCTCGCCGGCACCGCCCTCGTACACCAGTTCGGTGGACTGGCCCGGCCCGATCGACTGGACGTCGAGCCGGGTGGAGTTCGGGTCCTCCGACTCCTGGCGCCACCGGTTGGTGTGCTGGTGGAACGGGTGGGTCTCCTTGATCCCCGGGTGGATCAGTCGGACCCGCACCGGGTCGCCGCGGTAGGCGTGCGGGATCAGCGCGTCGCTGAGCACGTCGATCCGCCCCTTGGTGGCACCCTCGGCGGTGTCGCTCACCGCGGCGGTGGCGCCGGCACCGGTCAGGCCTGCGCCGTCGACCTCCACGTCGACGTCCCGACCGGCGAAGTGCTGGCCGAACGCGATGGTGTACGAGCCGGGCCCGCCGGTGACGGTGATGTCGCCGGGGGAGAGCTCGGCCAGCGGCAGTACCTTCAGTCCCATCAGCGCCTCGGTGACCTGCTCGGCCGTGGCGTCGTACGGGATCGGGTCGGTGGTGGTGCGCTCGTCGCGGAACCGGGGGGCGGCGGTGTCGACGACCCGGGCGCCCTCCAACCCGGTGGCCAGCGGGCCGGTCAGGGTCGGGTCCTTGACGGTGAGGGTGAAGGTGCCGGCCTCGGCCGCGACGCTCAGCACGTCGATCTCGTCGACCGATGTCGTCATCTTGCCTTGGTCACCGAAGGGCCAGGACTGCAGGTGGGACTCCTCGCCGACGCAGCCGGAGACCCCTCGATCCTTGGCCAGCCGGGCGGTGTTGTCCTCGGCGCTCTGGTCATTTGTCCAGCCGTCGCACCAGCGGTCCTCGGGCAGGACCACGGTGCCGTTCGGCAGCGTGACCGTACGGCCGCCCAGGTGGTCATCGACGGCGCGGAGCCGGTTGCGGAGCGGCTCGGTGCGGTAGTTGAACCCGAAGCTGACGTCGGGTGCGCCGGTGTGCGGGAAGGTCGGGGCCTGCCCGTCCCGGTCCAGCACCCCCTCGGGCTCGTCCATGAACAGCAGTGCGATGTCGCGGAAGTCGTCCCCGGCGCCCGGGCCCCGCGCATCGGCGAAGACCGGGGCACCGATGCCCTTGCGGTCGGCGTTCAGCAGGTTGGTGCCGGTCCTCTCGTCGTGCCAGGTGAACCCGGCCGGCACGACGACCAGGCCGCCGTACAGGCCGCGGGAGGTCGTGTCGTGCTGGGCGGGATCGAGACCGAAGTCGGTGCCCGAGCCGTAGTCGTTGATGGGGAACTGGCCGGGGCGATCGGCGAACCAGGTGTACGTACGGGTCTGCCCGGTGGCGAGGGTCGAGTCGGTGTTGAAGCCGATGTTGCCGCCGTCACTGGCGCGGTCGCCGGTCACCTCCTTGGTGACCCCGTCCACGTGCATGCCGACCCGCTCGCCGGCGACCCGGTTGGTGAAGTTGACCACGATGCAGTCTCCGACGGCGGCCCGCAACACCAGTGGGGTGGCCCGGCCCGGCTGCTGGCGGATGTCGTCGGCGCTGACCAGGGCGTCGTCGTTCGACAGCGCGTACACCAGCCCGTTCGGGATGTGGTCGCCCCAGCCGTTGAGCGGCAGGTCGACCTCGAACGCCTCGACGTCGTAGGTGATGGTCCGGGTTGCGGCCGCACAGGCACCGTCACCGACCGGGCCCGCGGCCTCGGCCGGTGCCGCGATGATCGCCGCCGTCACGGTCGCGGTGGTCGTGGCCGCCAGCACGGTGGCCAGGCCGACGATCCCGGCCAGCGCCATTCGCCACGGCCGGGTCGTCCGAAGCCCGCCCAGCACTCCGGTGACCTCCTGCCACCCCGGCCGGCGATCGGGCAGCAGGAGGGCCGCGGTCAACGGCAGGCAGAGCGCCAGGGACACCACGAAGTCGAACAGGACCTGCTGCGCAATCCCCATCGAGGCCCCACCGGCCAGGACGATCTGCGCGACCGGATCGGCGATCGCCAGCACGGCCGCCGCCACGACGGCGACGGGAGCGACGACGGTCACGAACGACCATCGCTGCACCCTGGCCACCACCTGCCGGGCCGCCAGGTGCACCACCGGCAGGACCGCGCTGCCGGCCGCCAGCACCTCCAGGGCGAGCGGGAGGGAGCCGGCACCGTGGATGCTGCGGTGGATCACCGCCAGCCACAGCATCCCTCCGTAGCCAAGTGCCAGGACGAGCACGGCAACGCGCAGCCGGATCGCAGCATGCATCGGAATCCCCCAAGGTCCCCGGAGACCCCCCTCGCGGCGACAGTCGCGGTGCGGTCCCCTATGTGGCCGATGCTCCGGGCCCGACCTTGGGGTTACCTTGGGAGAACCTTGGATTCTCCAAGGTCACCCTCAACCCGGCGAGCCGACCCCCTGCGCCCGTCACCGGGGGTGGGGGACAGCCGGGGCTGGAAGTCTTGCCGGTGGCAGCGGATACTCGCAGGTACAGGACGAAGCCGACAACCACCTCCGGGAGGTTCCCATGTCGACGATCATCTCCACCCTGTTCATCTCCCTCGACAGCGTGGCCGAGATCGACCCCGCCTGGCACTTCCCCTACTTCGACGAGCACATGGGCGCCGCCGTGGACGAGGACTACGCCGACGTCGACGTGCTGCTCCTGGGCCGGGTGACGTACGACAGCTTCGCCGGCGCCTGGCCGGCCCGGGAGGAGGCCGGCGACGTCGATGCCGCGTTCGCCGCCCGGCTCGGCGACGTCCGCAAGGTCATCGCGACCCGCGGTGACCAGGACCTGGGCTGGCGCAACGCCGAACCGATCCGCGGCGAGTTGGTCGAGGCGGTGACCGCCCTGGCCGCCGAACCGGGGGTCGACAAGATCCTGGTGGCCGGATCGATCTCCATCGTCCAACAACTCCTGGCGGCCGGACTGCTGGACGAACTGCACCTACTGGTGCACCCGGTCGCCGCGCGGCACGGGCGCCGACTGTTCGATGACGGCGAACCGGTCTACCCGCTGCGGCTGCTCCGCTCGGAGGTCTTCCCGACCGGGGTGCTGCGCCTGGACTACGCCCCGAGTGAGCTGCCGTCCAACGCCGCGTACGAGGACGTCAGGGAGCACGTGCCCGACAAGGACCAGGCCTGACCGGGCTTGAGCGGGCCGGTCGGCCGGCTCAGCCCGGGTCGGCGTCGTGCTCGGCGGCCAACCGGACCTCCAGCGCGTCGAGGATGAGGTCGAGCCCGTACGCGAGCTCGTCGCCGTAGGTGTAGTCCTTGCCCAGCAGGGTGGTCGCCACCTCGACCAGGTGGGGATAGTCGTCCCGGGGTAGGTCGATGCCGGCCACGAACTCCTCGGCGGCCCCTTCCTCCGGGGCGAAGGGAAGGTTCTGCTCGGTCAGCACGAACCCGTACACGTACGCGTCGATCACCGAGAACGCGTGGGACACCAGCGCGATCGAGAACCCGTGCCGCAGCAGGCAGCCGATGACCGTGTTGTGGTGGCGCAGCAGCGCGGGCCCGGGGGAGCGCCGCGACTCGATCAGGCCCAGCGCCCAGGGGTGGCCGGACAGCACTGTCCGGGCCGAGGAGGCGTGCTCGAACATCGCCGCCCGCCACGGCTGCTCGGAGCCGGGCAGGTCGATGGCGGCGAAGATCCAGTCGGCCAGGGCGTCGAGCAGGCCGTCCTTGTTGGCGACGTGGTGGTAGAGGGACATCGCCTCGACGTCGAGTTCCTTGCCGACGTCGAGCAGGTCACCTCGACCCGACGTCGCGACCGTCCGGGCATGCTGTCGCTGCTCTGGCTGTTCGCCACCCTGAACTACCTCTACTGCGATGTTCTCGGGTTCTACGAGCCCGGCCTGGTCGAGGGCATCATCTCCGGCAACGTGTCGGGGATGCCGATCAACGAGCTGTTCCTGATCGGGGCAGCGGTGCTGATGACGATCCCGATCTCGCTGGTGCTGCTGTCCCGCGTGCTGCCGTACTCCGCGGCGCGGTGGGTCAACATCATCGGCGGCACGATCATGACCGGGGTCCACATCGCCACCCTGTTCACCCCGTTCTCGCTGTTCTACCTGTACTTCAGCATCATCGAGATCGCCACCACTGCCTTCATCGTCTGGTACGCCGCGACCTGGCGTCGCCCCGCCTGACCCACCGGAGAAGCCGTGGGGCCGTACGAGGCGAGTCGGTCGTACGGTCCCACGGGCACCCTCCCCTGTCGGGAGCAGGATTCCGTGACCCCGTCGCGTTGGCACACGGTCCTACACTCCCGCCATGGACTTCCGCCAGCTGGAGTACTTCCGGGCCGTGATCAAGGCCGGTTCCCTGTCCCAGGCCGCCCGGGACCTCAACATGACCCAGCCGCCCCTGAGCCTGGCGATCGCGAAGCTGGAGCGCGAACTGGGCGTCAGCCTGCTGGAGCGTACGGCGCGCGGCGTGAAGCCGACGAACGCGGGCCTGTACCTGCTCAAGCACGGGGCGGAGCTCCTCGGGCGCCGGGACCGACTGGTTGGCACCCTGTCCCTGATGGGCCAGGGTATCGCCGGGGAACTGCGCATCGGGGTGGAGCCCATGGTCGTCAACGAGATCGTGGCCGACACGATCGCAGCATTCCTCCAGCAGGCCCCCGAGGCCCGCATCGCCCTGACCGACACCGGCCCGGACACCATCCTGGAACGCCTGATGCGCGGCGACCTGGACCTGGCCTTCCTGCCCTTCGGGCCGACCGCGGTGATGGATTTCGCGTTCGAGGTGTGTGACTGGCGGTCCATCGTCCAGATCGAGGTGAAGCTGGCCGTCCCGGCCGCCCGGTCGAAGGAGGTCCACCCTGACGGCCGCGGTTGGGGCCGCTGGATCCTGCCCCACCGACTGACCTCCTTTCGCGGGATGCCGGAGCAGGTGCGGGCGGCGCTGGCGGGGGAGGAGGGGTTGGACGTCCTCGAGGTCTCGACCCCACAGACCGCCATCCCCCTGGTCAGCGCCGGCCTCGGGGTGGCGCCCACGACGCGGCGCATTGCGCAGAACCACCGTGGCGTGGCCGTCCTCGACGGCCCGGAATGGCTGACCCCCATGCAGGCGACCCTCATTTGGCGCAAGTCCGACGAGCTCACACCGACAATGCGGCACTGGATCGAGGTCGCTGAGGAAACCGGTCGGATCCGCCAGCAGGAAGAGCTCAGCTTCTAGGCAGTGTCAAGGCGTGGAAGCAACAGCCTCCTCGATAAGTAGTCGCTCGAACGC
>JBIQHF010000030.1:0-25076 GCA_044508675.1 Propionibacteriaceae bacterium
CAGTCAAATCCACAACCGGACCCAACCAGAAACCAAGTTCCAAGCCCCAGCAACCATCTCTGGCAGACTGGTTGTCCCCGGCTCGGTTTCCCTCCCCGGCAACTCGGAGAACATTACCAGCTCTGGCGGACTTGTCAACACGGCCCTGCAGCGGACCCTCGATCCCACTGTTGGCGCCCCATCCGATGTCAGTGCGCCCGCTGGAGATCCCCTCGCTCGAAGCCGTGGACCGACGTGGTCACGGCCGCATCGAGGTCGGACTTCATCCCTGCCGGATACGACCACACGACGCTGTTCACCGACCCGGGCCCCACCGCTGACCAGATGTAGGTGATGCTGCCGTCGGGTCGGATGCCGCTCAGGACATACGTGGTGTCCGTCAGGTGTTCGTACGTCACGTCGACGCCGGCGCCACGGAGCACGGTCCCGGCATTCTCCAACTCGTCGGCGGTGGTGCCGTCCCCGAGGGTGTTGCGGCCGAAGCACGAGGCGGTCGCCTGGGCCGTCGGGTCGGTCGCGGTCACTCCGCCGGCAGACGTCGACTCCGCCAGTTTCCAGCCCCCGGGCAGGTGGCAGCGGAATCCGAACCGCGCGTTCGTGTAGACCTGGAGGCCGGCCGGGCCGGTGGTGACGTTGGGGGTCAGCGCGTTCTGCTCGTCGTCGACGCAGGCGGATCCCGAGATCGCGGCCGGCACCTGGTACTGCTCGAGCGCCGCGCAGTCCGGTTCGGGGCCACTGCTCACCTCGAACCATCCGTGGGGCCCCTTGGCCCAGACGACGCCGGCGGTTTCACAGCCCCGGATCGTTCCCACGGTGACGGTCCCGACCGCGAAACCGTCGGTCCGCACCCGCTGGACGCCGATGCTGACCGGACAGTCGCTCGGTCCGACCAGGGTGGCGATCTGGGCCGCAAGGTAGGCACGGAAGTCGTCGGGAGCCCCACTCAGCGCGTCGACGGTGTCCGGCTCCCGGATCAGGACCCCGGCGGACAGCCCGGTGATCTGTGCATAGTCGATCAGGTTGGCCGGTGGGGACGGTGCGGCAGGAGGGGATGCGGTCGCAGTCGGGCTCGCGGGCGGAGCGACCGCTCCGGGCAGCGGCGCGGCGGAAGGGCTGTCGGCCGTGGGTGAGCAGGCGGCGAGCAGCACGACGACAGCCACCAGTACGGTGATCGCCGCTGCGGCGACACGCCGTGGCACCGCGGTTCCGGACGACCGGGGTGGTTGGGCCGGACTGTGCAGCATGACACACCCCCCTTCGGGTGACCGGTCCACCGCGCATCACGCGGCGGAGTCTCACCATTGTTGTGGTCACGCTATCCCGACGGCATCGGTCCCGCGCCCCCTACACCGTCGATTTGTCCCCCATTGGCTTCTCTGTGCCTTTCGATTCAGCCTGTTTATGGGAACCAGGGTTTCGTCCCCTGCAGTCCTGTGCTAGACCACACGCATGACCTACCGTCCTGAAACCCTCGCCATCCATGCCGGCCAGGAGCAGCCCGACCCGGTGACACACGCCCGTGCCGTGCCGATCTACCAGACGACCTCCTACGTCTTCGACTCCGCCGAGGACGCAGCGGACCTGTTCGCCCTGCGCAAGCCGGGCAACATCTACGGGCGCATCATGAACCCGACCGAGGACGTGTTCGAGCAGCGCGTCTCGGCCCTCGATGGCGGGATCGGGGCGCTCGCCACAGCCACAGGTGCCGCGGCGATCACGTACGCGGTCCTCAACCTGGTCAACGCCGGCGACAACATCGTCGCGGCATCCACCCTCTACGGCGGCACCTTCGCCCTGTTCGAGCACACCCTGGCCCAGTACGGGATCGAGGCGCGCTTCGTCGATCCCGACCAGCCCGAGAAGCTCGCCGACGTCGTCGATGACAAGACCCGTCTGGTCTTCGGGGAGACGCTGGCCAACCCGAAGCTCAACGTGCTCGACCTGGACGCCTGGTCCGAGGCCGCCCATGCCCTCGGCCTGCCCTTCATCGTCGACAACACGGCGGCCACGCCCGCGCTGTGCCGCGTCTTCGACCACGGCGTCGACGTCGTCGTGCACGCGGCGACCAAGTACATCGGTGGCCACGGCACCACGATGGGCGGCATCATCGTCGATTCCGGCAACTTCGACTGGTCCGCCCACGCTGAGCGCTTCCCGAACCTGACCGGCGGCGACCCGGCCTACCACGGGGTCGTCTGGACCGAGGCCGCCGGCAACGCCGCCTACATCACCCGGGCACGTACGGTCCTGCTGCGCAACATGGGAGCGACCATCGCGCCGCTGCACGCGTGGCTCTTCCTCCAGGGCCTGGAGACGCTGTACCTGCGGATGGAGAAGCACAGCCAGAATGCCCTGGCGGTCGCCCAGCACCTCGAGCAGCACCCGGACGTGGCCTGGGTGAACTACCCCGGCCTGGACGCCTCCCCGTACAAGGCGAACGCGGATCGGTTGTTCACCGGCCTCGGCTACGGCGGCCTGGTGTCGTTCGGCCTGAAGGCAGGCCGGGAGGCCGGTTCGAGGGTGGTCGAGGGCCTGCAGCTGTTCAGCCACCTGGCCAATATCGGTGACGTGAAGTCGCTGGCCATCCACAATGCCTCGACCACGCACTCGCAGCTGTCCGACGAGGAGCTGGTGGCCGCGGGCGTGAGCCCCGAGATGATCCGGCTGTCGATCGGTACCGAGCACATCGACGACCTGCTCGAGGACCTCGACCAGGCGCTGGCCGCCGTACGCTGACCCTCTGGTCACACTCCGCGGCGGGTCGGGACCTGGGGTTCCGGCCCGCCGCGGCACGTCTGGGCCCAGTGGACGGGTGTCAGTGGACGGGGATCAGTGGACGATATCGACCACGAGGCGCGTCGGGTTCTGCAGCACCTGGACATCGAACGGCTTCGGGTCGGTACTGAGGCCGACGAAGGCGACGGTGGATCCCTCGAAGATGCCGTCGCTGACGACCTCGGTGACGAAGTTGTCCCCGCCCGGGATCCGCTGCGGCACGGTCGGCTCACCGGGTTGCGGATTGGTGGTGCCGGTCGCCTCGATCCTGAGGATCGAGGAGCCCTCCACCTGGACCTGGTTCCCGCTGCCCTGGCTCTCGGCGCGATCGACGTACTCCACCGTCCAGCCCGGCTGGCCCTCTCCGGCGAACTCCAGCACGACCCGGTCGAGGCCGGGGTGGGTGGCCGTACGGATCTCGGTGATGACGAGCTGGGAGCCCGCGACCGGCGGGAGCATCTTGCGCTCGGTCGAGGCGTTCGGCGGGACGACCACCTCGTCCTCTCCCTTCGGCGGCGCCGGGGTCAGCGCCTCCTCGGTGCTGTCGGTCACCGTGCTCGTCGGCGAGGCGGTCACGCCCTCGGAGTGGGTCCCGACGGACGTCGGGCCACCGGTGGCGTCCGGGCCGGTCCGGTCCCCGGCGCACCCGACGAGAAGCAGACTGGCCGCGACCGCGGCGACGAGCACGTACCTGGGCTTCATGTGCTCAACAGTACGGGAACGGCCCCGGATCCGGCCGAACGAAATACCGACGCCGCCATCCGGACCGGGTCGATTTTCGACCTTGTTCGCTGAGTATTCCCCTCGGCTGTCCGGAGCCGACATGCGAAAGCCACCCACCGTTCATTCCGGGGCGATTGGATCAGCCCACGTGAGCACATCGACGCGCTCGGTGTCGGTGTCCCCCGGCTCCGAGCCCAGCATCCGACAGCGGCGCCGGCAGCCGTACAGCGCCAAGGAGATCGCGCTGGCGGCGGCGCTCATCCTGCCGAACCTGGTCCTGCTGGTGGTCTTCACCTATCGACCGCTGCTCGACAACATCCGGCTGAGCTTCTACAGCTGGAACATCTCTTCGCCCCGCGCCGACTTTGTCGGCCTGGACAACTACGTCGAGTGGTTCACCGCGCGTGACACCGGCACGATCGTGCTCAACACCCTGGTCTTCACCGTGGTCTCGGTGGTCGGATCGATGGCCCTGGGCCTGGCCCTGGCGCTGCTGCTGGACCAGAAGCTGTTCGGCCGGGGGGCCGTACGATCCATGGTCTTCGCGCCGTACGTGATCTCCGGCGCGGCGATCGGCGTGGCGTTCCAGTTCGTGTTCGACCCGACGTTCGGCCTGGTCCAGGACCTGTTGGGGCGGGTGGGGGCCGAGTCGCCGAACTTCTACCAGCAGTCGGGATGGGCGCTGTTCATGGTGACGGTGACGTACGTCTGGAAGAACGTCGGCTACGCCTTCGTGATCTACCTGGCCGCGCTGCAAGGACGGCGGGCAGAACTCGACGAGGCCGCCGAGATCGACGGCACCGGGCCGGTCCGCACGTTCTTCCGGGTGGTCCTTCCGCAGCTGCGGCCGACGACGTTCTTCCTGTCGGTCACCGTGCTGCTCAACTCGTTCCAGGTCTTCGACATCATCAACGTGATGACCAAGGGCGGGCCCCTGGGCACCGGCACGACCACGATGGTCTACCAGGTGTACCAGGAGACCTTCGTCAACACTCGAGCCGGCTACGGCGCCACCGTGGCGACGATCATGTTCCTGGTCGTGCTCGCCATCACGCTGGTCCAGGTGCGTCTCCAGGACAGGCAGGACTGACATGGCCGTGCTGCTCTCCACCAACGCCCCCGAGGGGCAGGACACCGTCGATCCGGCCACAGCGGGCCGGCCCCGCCGGGCGCGTCGTTCGCCGCAGGAACGGGGCGTGGCCGGCAAGCTTCTCGGCTACCTCGGCATCCTGGTGACCGTCGCCGTGATCCTGGTGCCGCTGTACTTCATCGTGGTCACCTCACTGAAGACCCCGCCGGACATCTACCGGGACCCGATCAGCTGGTGGCCGAGTCCACTGGCCCCGGAGAACTACGCGTACGTCGGTGACCAGGTGAACTTCGGCAAGTACTTCCGCAACTCGGTGATCATCACCACGATCCTGACGGTCGTGGAGGTCGTGCTGGGCATCATGACCGCGTACGCGTTGGCGTTCCTACGCTTCCCCGGTCGCAACGTGTTGTTCATGGTCGTGGTCGCCTCACTGATGGTGCCGAACCAGATCACGATCATCTCCAACTACGCCCTGGTCGCGCAGTTGGGCTGGCGCAACACCTTCGTCGGCATCATCGTGCCGCTGGCCGGGGTGGCGTTCGGCGCGTTCCTGATGCGCAACCACTTCCTCTCGCTGCCGAAGGAGATCATCGAGGCGGCCCGGATGGACGGTGCCGGCTTCGGCCGGCTGCTGTTCCGGGTGGTACTGCCGATGTCCTGGCCGACCGTGGTCGCGTTCACCCTGATCACGATCGTGACCGAGTGGAACCAGTACCTGTGGCCGTTCCTGATGTCCGACACCGACAAGGTCGCACCGCTGCCGATCGGCCTGACATTCCTGCAGAACAACGAGGGCCTGACCAACTGGGGGCCGGTGATGGCCGGCACCGTCCTCGCCTCGGTGCCGATCCTGGTCGTCTTCCTCATCCTGCAGAAGCAGATGATCAAGGGCCTCACCGCCGGTGCGGTCAAGGGCTGACACCCCGGTCCCCCTCGATTCCGCCCTCCGACCGGAGTGCGGCCAGTCCCACAAGGAGCATCGAATGTCCCTCTCCCGCCGTACATTCCTCACCGTGGCAGGCGCGACCGCGTCCTTCGCAGCCCTCGGTGGCCTGTCCGCCTGCGCTGGGACGGGAGGTGCCGCCTCCGCCCAGGAGAGCGACGGCACCATCCAGTTCTGGTCCAACCACCCGGCCAAGTCGCAGGACACCGAGCGCAAGATCGTCGAGGCCTGGAACGCCGCGAACCCGGACACCCCGGCCCAGCTCATCGACGGCGGCGCCAACTACGAGGAGCTCGCCCAGAAGTTCAACGCCGCGCTGACCGGCGGCCAACTCCCTGACGTGATCGTCGCCTCGGACGTCAACTGGTTCAACTTCGCGCTGAACGGGGCCACCACGCCCCTCGATGACCTGTGGACCCAGGCCGGCGTCAAGCCGGAGACGTACGTCGACACCCTGCGCGAGGACTACCTGCTCGACGGCAAGCACTTCGCCATGCCGTACGCCCGCTCCACCAACCTGATGTACCTCGACAACGCCATCTTCGAGAAGGCCGGCCTCGACCCGAATGTCGGTCCGGCCACCTGGCAGGAGTTCGCCGAGTGGGCCCCGAAGCTCAAGGAGGCCAACGGCGGCAAGCCGGCCCTGGCCATCCCGGACGGCTCGAACTACCTGGACTGGTACTTCCAGGGCATGATCTGGACCTTCGGTGGCCGCTACTCGGAGGGCTGGACCGCCACCTTCACCAAGCCTGAGTCGATCGCGGCCGGCACCTTCCTGCAGGACCAGTACCGCCAGGGCAACATCGCGGTCTCCAACGACGCGGTGAACCAGTTCGCCACCGGCGGTGCCGCGGCCCTGCTGGAGTCGACCGGTTCGCTGACCGGCCTGACCAAGTCGGCCAACGGCCCGTTCACCACCGCCTACCTGCCCGGCCCGAAGCCGGGCGCGGCCACCGGTGGTGCCGGCCTGTCCGTGCCAGACGGCATCTCCGACGAGCGCAAGGTGAACGCGGTGAGGTTCATCGACTTCCTCACCAACACCCAGAACACGATCACCTTCACCCAGGCGACCGGCTACATGCCGGTTCGCAAGGATGCCGCCGACGACCCGGCCGAGAAGGCCTACCTGGATCAGACCCCGAACGCCACCGTCGCGATCCGCCAGCTGAACGAGAACACCCAGCCGCAGGACGCGGCCCGGGTCTTCGTGCAGGGCGGCGGCCAGCGCATCGGTGCCGCCCTGGACCGCATCACCATCGGTGACGAGGACGTGGCCACGGTGTTCCAGGAGCTGCAGGCCGAGACCCAGCAGATCATCGACCGGGACATCACCCCCAAGCTCTGACCTGCCCAGCCGTACGGGTGTGGCCGGCCCGACGCCGGCCGGTCCCACCCGTGCGAACCGTACGTACCACTCACCCGAGACCGGAGGAGCCCCATGGCCACCGTCACGTTCCGCGACGCGTCGCGCATCTTCGACACGATGTCGCGCCCTGCCGTGAACCGCATCAACCTGGAGATCGCCGACGGCGAGTTCCTGGTGCTGGTCGGGCCCTCCGGGTGCGGCAAGTCGACGACGCTGCGGATGCTGGCCGGCCTGGAGCCGGTCGACGAGGGCCGGATCCTCATCGACGGGGTCGACGTGACCGACAAGCGCGCCCGGGACCGGGACTGCGCCATGGTGTTCCAGAGCTACGCGCTCTACCCGAACATGACGGCTCGGCAGAACATGGCCTTCGCCCTCGAGAACGCGAAGGTCCCCAAGGCGGAGATCGCCCGGAAGGTCGGCGAGGCCGCCCGGATGCTGCAACTGGAGGACCTGTTGGACCGCAGGCCGGCCAAGATGTCCGGCGGCCAGCGCCAGCGGGTAGCGATGGGACGGGCCATCGTCCGCGACCCGAAGGTCTAC
Source organism: Propionibacteriaceae bacterium (assembly GCA_044508675.1). Lineage (GTDB taxonomy): Bacteria > Actinomycetota > Actinomycetes > Propionibacteriales > Propionibacteriaceae > Raineyella. The sequence goes on from JBIQHF010000030.1 coordinate 7,444, forward strand.
TGCATGGATGAGCCGCTGTCGAACCTGGACGCCAAGCTGCGCGTCACCACCCGCTCCGAGATCGCCGGGCTGCAGCGCCGCCTCGGGGTCACCACCGTCTACGTCACCCACGACCAGACCGAGGCGATGACGATGGGCGACCGGGTCTGCGTCCTGAAGGACGGCGAGATCCAGCAGGTCGACCGGCCGACCTACCTGTACGAGCACCCGTACAACACGTTCGTCGCCGGCTTCATCGGCTCGCCGGCGATCACCCTGATCGACGACGTGACGGTCGCCGACTCGCGCGCCGTGATGGGCGAGGGGCACCGGATGGACCTCGGCATGGACCCCCGACTGGCCGCCCGAGCGCCGGGCCGGGTCATCGTCGGGATCCGCCCCGAGGGCTGGGAGGTCCTCGGCGAGGACGACGGCAGCACCGTGCCGCTGCGGGTGGACCTGGTCGAGGAGCTCGGGTCGGAGTCGTTCGCCTACTGCACCCCCATCATGGCGTCCGACAGCCCAGTGAGCGTCCGCGACAGCCGCGTCACCGTCCGCGCCGCCAAGCGGCAGCGGCTGGACGTCGGGGAGACGATCCATGTCCGTCCCCGCCCCGACGAGGCCTCCTTCTTCCATCCCGAGTCCGAGGTCAACCTGGAGTTCCTCGCCGGCTGAGCGGCCGGTGGCCCTTCCCCGGCCGACGGGGCCGGGACCTTGTAGCGTGGAGGGATGGACCTCGGGTACCGACTCCTCGTCACCGTCATCCGGCTGGGCTTCCGCTGGCTGGGACTGCGTTTCCGGATCACGGGGATGCGCAACGTGCCCGACCGGGGCGGCGCGATCCTGGCGATCAACCACACCGCCCACGTCGACTTCGTGTTCGCCGGCTTCGGGGTGCTGAAGGCCAATCGCCGGCTGGTCCGCTTCCTGGCCAAGAAGTCGATCTGGCAGCATCCGGTCGCCGGCCTGGTGATGCGGATGTGCGGGCACATCCCGGTGGACCGCGCCGCGGGAGCCGAGGGCTTCCGGCTCGCGGTCGAGGCACTGCAGGCCGGCCGGATCGTCGGCGTCTATCCGGAGGGCACCCTGTCCCGGTCGTACGAGATCAAAACCGACCTCAAGACCGGCGCGGTCCGGATGGCCCAGGAGACCGGCTGTCCGGTGATCCCGACGATCGTCTGGGGAGCCCAGCGGATCTGGACCAAGGACCACCCCCGCAACCTCACCCGGGCCCGGATCCCGGTGCACATCGCCTACGGCGCGCCGATCCACGTACGCCCCGACGACGACGTGGCCGAGGCCAACGCCACCCTGCGCGCCGCCATGGCCACGCTGCACGACGAGGTGCTCGCCGGCTACCCGGCGATGACCGAGGCCGACCTGGCCTTCCTGCCCGCCCGCTGGGGCGGCACCGCGCCGACCCCGGCCCAGGCGTACGACAAGGACCTGGCCGACATGACCCGGACCACCGACGAGTGGACCCGCTGATCCATGGACCTCGGGTACCGTGCCGCCACGGCGATCGCCTGGGCCGGCATCCTCTGGACCGGGGTCCGGTTGCGGATCACCGGCCTGCGGAACATCCCCGACCGGGGCCCCGCGGTGATCGCGATCAACCACACCGCACTGGTCGACTTCCTCTTCGCCGGGGTCGGGGTGCACAAGGCCAACGGGCGGCCGGTCCGCTTCCTGGCCAAGCACACCATCTGGCAGCGTCCCGTTGCGGGCCGCATCATGCGGATCTGCCGCCAGATCCCGGTCGACCGGAGCCACGGGGCGCAGGGGCTGCGGCGGGCCCTGGACGCCCTGGCGGAGGGCGACCTGGTCGGCATCTATCCCGAGGCGACGCCCTCGCGGTCGTTCGAGCTGAAGCACTTCAAGACCGGGGCAGTGCGGATGGCCCAGCAGACCGGCTGCCCGATCCTCCCGACAATCGTGTGGGGGGCCCAGCGGATCTGGACCAAGGACCACCCCCGCAACCTGTCCCGCTCCCACATCCCGGTGCGGGTGGCGTACGGTCGGCCGCTGCAGGTGGGGCCGGAGGAGGACGTGGTCGCGGCGACCGCGAAACTGCGGGCGACGATGGCCCGGATGCTCGACGACGTCATCGCCGAGTACCCCCCGATGACCGGCACCGACTTGGCCTTCCTGCCCGCCCACTGGGGCGGCACCGCGCCGACCCCGGCCCAGGCGTACGCCAGGGACCTGGCCGAGATGCAGCAGGCCAGGGACGGGGTCACCGGCTGACCACCGGCGCCGGGGCCGGCGCGTTGAGGTGGGCCGTGGAGATCATCAGCTTGATCCGGTTGAGCTGGTTCACCTCGCTGGCACCGGGGTCGTAGTCGATCGAGACGATGTTCGCCTGCGGGTAGCGGCGCCGCAGCTCGTGAAACATGCCTCGGCCGACCACGTGGTTCGGCAGGCAGGCGAACGGCTGGGCACAGATGATGTTCGGCGTGCCGGACTCGATCAGGTCGATCATCTCGGCGGTCAACAGCCAGGCCTCGCCGGCCTGGTTGCCGAGCGACAGCACCTGCTGGGCCTTCTCGGCGAGCTCGCCGATGGAGGCGGGCGCCTGGAACCGTTCGGAGGCGGCGAGGGCCTTGTTCGCCGGCTTCTGGTACTGCTCCATCGCCCAGAGCGCGACGTGCTTGGTCTTGACCTTCTCCTCGCCGATGCCGAGGTTGGCCGCCTGCCAGTCGGCCGCCTGCATGCCGATCTGGAAGAACTCCATCAGGCCGGGCAGCACCGCCTCGCAGCCCTCGTCCTCGACCACCCGGACGGCATGGTTGTTGGCATCGGGCTGGAACTTGACCAGGATCTCGCCGACGATCCCGACGCGCGGGCGGCGGGCGACGTTGCGCAGCGGCAGCGCGTCGAACTCCTGGACCAGCCGCCGGATCAACCGGGCGTAGCCGATGTGCCGGCCGAGGGTCGTGGAGTACCCGTCGCTGCTGAGATGCTCCACGGTGATCGCGTTCCAGCGGCGGTACAGGGCGTCGGCGCTGCCCTCCTCCAGTTCGTACGGGCGGACCCGCAGCAGCACGTTCTGCAGCACGTCACCGATGACGCCGGCCTTGATCGCTCGGTGCACCATCGGCAGGGAGAGCTGGAAGCCGGGGTTGTCCTCGATGGACTGGGCACTGGCCGCCAGCACCGGGACACTGCCGTAGCCGGCGTCGTGCATCGCCTTGCGGAGCAGGCCGGCGTAGTTGGTGGCCCGGCACATGCCGCCGGTCTGGCTGATCCCGACCACGCAGTCGTCGGGGTCGAAGCGGCCGGAGACGAACGCGTTCACCAACTGGCCGATCACCATGATCGCCGGGTAGCAGGCGTCGTTGTTGACGTGCGCGAGGCCGACCTCGACGTCCTCCTTGCTGGCATGGTCCAGCAGGACGGCCCGGTAGCCGCTGCGCTCCAGGACCGGGATCAGGAAATTGAAGTGGATCGGCGACATCTGGGGCACCAGGATGGTGCGCCGCTCCTTCATCTCCTTGGTGAACGGGGTCCGGGTCGCCCTCGCATCGCCATCGGCCCCCGCCTCGGGTCCCACCGGATCGTCGTCGCCCGGCAGGGTGCTGACCTCGCACCCTTCCCGGGCCAGCGCGGCAGCGACCCGTTCCTCGGCCGCGGCCCGCAGCGACCGGACCCGGATCCGGGCGGCGCCGAGGTTGGACACCTCGTCGATCTTCAGGGTGGTGTAGATCCCCGACTTCGCCTCGATGATCTCGGCGACCTGGTCGGTGGTGATCGCGTCCAGGCCGCAGCCGAAGGAGTTGAGCTGGATGATCTCCAGCCGCGGGTCTCGTGCCACCGCATCGGCCGCCTCGTACAGCCGCGAGTGGTAGGACCACTGGTCGCGGACGCGCAGCGGTCGCTCCAGCCGGCCCAGGTCGCAGACCGCGTCCTCGGACAGCACCACCATGCCGAGGCCGCGGATCAGCTCCGGGATGCCGTGGTTGATCTCCGGGTCGATGTGGTACGGCCGGCCGGCGAGCACGATGCCCTTCAGGTCGTGCTCGTCCAGGTAGGCCAGGGCGCGGCGGCCCTCGGCCCGGACGTCCTCACGGACCTGGGCGTCCTCGGCGTACGCCGCGTCGACGGCGGTCGCCGCCTCGGCCGCCGAGACCTGCCAGTCGGCGAACTCCTCGACGATCCGCTCGACTAGCTTGTCGCGGTTGCCCAGGTTGAGGAACGGCTTCAGGAACCGGATGCCCGGCTCGCGCAGCTCCTCCATGTTGTTGACGACCACCTCGGGATAGCCGCCGACGATCGGGCAGTTGTACGTGTTGTCCGAGCCCGCGACCAGCTGCTGCTCGTACGTGATGCAGGGGTAGAAGATGGTCCGCAGGCCCTTGGCGAGCAGGTCCCGGACGTGCCCGTGGGCCAGCTTGGCCGGATAGCAGATGTTCTCCGAGGCGATGGACTCCATCCCCTCTTCGTACAGCTCGTGGCTGGAGCGGCCCGACAGGATCACCCGGAAGCCCAGGGAGGTCAGCAGGGTGAACCAGAACGGGTAGTTCTCGTACATGTTGAGCACCCGCGGGATGCCGATGTCGCCGCGGGTGGCGGCCTTCTCGGTCAGCCGGCGGTAGCCGAACACCCGCTTGTACTTGTAGTCGAACAGGTTCGGCACCTCGGACCGGGCCGGCCGGCGCTCCTCGGAGGCACCGCGCTCGCAGCGGTTGCCGGAGACGTGGCGGGTGCCGTCGGTGAAGTGCGAGATGGTCAGCCGGCAGTGGTTCTGGCACAGCCTGCAGGTGCGCAGCTCGGTCTCGACCCCGAAGTCCTCCAGTTCTTCGAGGGTCGGCAGTCCTCCGGCGCTCGGCCGGTCGCGGTGCAGTCGGGCGGTGAGCGCCGCCCCGTACGCGCCCATCAGCCCGGCGATGTCGGGCCGGACGACCTCGCGGCCGGTGAGCAGCTCGAAGGCGCGCAGCACCGCGTCGTTCAGGAAGGTGCCGCCCTGCACCACCACCCGGTCGCCGAGCTGGGAGGGGTCCTTCAGCTTGATCACCTTGTACAGCGCGTTGCGGACCACCGAGTAGGACAGGCCGGCGGAGATGTCGCCGACGTCGGCGCCCTCCTTCTGCGCCTGCTTGACCGAGGAGTTCATGAACACGGTGCAGCGGCTGCCGAGGTCGGCGGGCCGCCGGGCCTCCAGGGCGGCCTGGGCGAAGTGCCGCACGTCGGTACCCATGGTGTCGGCGAAGGTCTGCAGGAATGAGCCACATCCGGAGGAGCAGGCCTCGTTCACCGAGATCGAGTCGACCATGTGGTTGCGGATCCGCAGGTACTTCATGTCCTGGCCGCCGATGTCGATCACTGAGGTGACGCCCGGACTGATGTGCTCGGCGGCCCGGTAGTGGGCCATCGTCTCGATCTCGCCCTCGTCGACGTGCAGGGCGGCCCGGACCAGGTCCTCGCCGTAGCCGGTGACGCAGGATCGTACGATCCGCGCGGCCGGGGGCAGTCCCTCGATGATCCGGCGAACGATCGCGACCGCGGCGGTGACCGGGTCGCCCTGGTTCGAGGCGTAGTGGGAGAAGACGATCTCGTCGTCCTCGTTGGTGATGACTGCCTTGATCGTGGTCGATCCGGCATCGATGCCGAGGAAGCAGTCCCCGGAGGCGTCCTCGATCTCCCGCTGCGGGACGGTCGCGGCCGCGTGGCGCTCCTGGAAGGCGTGCAGCTCGGCCGCGTCGGCGAAGAGTGGACGAGCCCGCGGCGACCCCGCCAACGGGAGGTTGGGCCGGGTCAGCCGGGAGGCCAGCGTGGCCAGTGGCAGGGGCCGCTCGTTCGCCAGCAGCGCCGCACCGATCGCGACGTACAGCTGGGCCTTGTCCGGGGTGGTGAAGGTGCAGCCGTCGGCGGGCAGCACCGCGGCGTACGCCTTGCGCAGCTCGGGCAGGAAGTGCAGCGGCCCGCCGAGCAGCATGACGTTGCCGCGGATCGGCCGGCCACAGGCCAGCCCGGAGATGGTCTGGGTGGCGACCGCCTGGAACACCGAGGCGGCCAGGTCCTCGTGCGCCGCCCCCTGGTTGATCAGGGGCTGGATGTCGGACTTCGCGAACACCCCGCACCGCGAGGCGATCGGATAGACGTGGGTCGCCCGGGTCGCCAACTCGTTCAGCCCCGCGGCGTCGGTGTGCAGCAGGCTGGCCATCTGGTCGATGAACGCGCCGGTGCCGCCGGCACAGGTGCCGTTCATCCGCTGCTCGGGGGTGGGATGCAGGTAGGTGATCTTCGCGTCCTCGCCGCCCAGCTCGATGATCACGTCGGCGTCCGGATCGAAGCGGCGGATCGTGGCGGTTTCGGCGATCACCTCCTGGACGAAGGGGACCCCGACCAGGTTGGCGACCGACAGGCCGCCCGAACCGGTCACGGCGGCGCGGACGCTGCGGCCCGGGAAGGCGTCGGCAACCTGGTGCAGCAGCCGGGAGAGTTCGCCGCGGGCGTCGGCGTTGTGGCGTCGATAGTCCTCGAACACCGGCTCCTCGCCGTCCAGGACCACCGCCTTCACCGTGGTGGAGCCGACGTCCAGGCCGAGCCGGAGGATCCCGTCGCCCTCCCTGTCGGGGCGGTCCTGGCCATCGTGGGCAGGGGCGGTGTCGACGGGCGAGCGATCCACTACTGTTTTCCTTCCACGTACCCGGTCCAGATCCAGGTACTACTCACAGTAGTGATCCCGGCGTCGGTGCCCAAACCGCCCGCGTACCGAAACACTGGCGGACCGGGTCAGTGGCGGACCGGGTCAGAGCCGCAGCACGTGCTGGGTCCACGGGCGCAGGTCGGTGTCGACCAGGTCCCGGATCCGGTCCCGGATGAGCCCGCGGCCGCGGTCGTTCAGCAGCCCGTCGTGGATGAAGAACGAGGTCGGCGCGCCGACCGCCGCGGCCCAGTCGATGGTCTCCTTGAGTGCCGCCCACGGACCGTACGCCGGGACCGCCATCACGTCGATGCCGGCCGGGACCTCCGCCAGCGAGTCGCCCGGGTGGAACAGCCGGGGCTCTCCCTCGGCGGCCAGGACCAGGCCGATGTTGCCGACCATCGGGATGTCGCGGTGGACCACGGCGTGCTCGCCGCCGACGGCCTCCAGGATCAGTCCCCCGATCGTCTCGATCCGGCCGGCCTCCAGGGGCTCGGCCCGCTCCACCCGGGCCGCCCGGAAGGTCTCCGGCTCCAGCAGGACCCGGGCCTGCGGATTGCGCCGCAGCAGTTCCGGGAAGCGCGCGAGGTCCAGGTGATCGGCATGACGATGGGTGGCGACCACCACGTCCAGCCCCTCGGCCTCCTCCCAGCCGTCGGTGAAGGCACCGGGGTCGATCAGCACCCGTACGCCGCCTGTCTCGACCAGCAGGGTCGAATGCCCGAGCCGCAGGATCTCCATGGATCAACGCTAGGCGAGCGGGCCCGGTTGCGACAGCCTGCGGGTCGTGCCCGTTGCGACAGCCTGCGTCGGGGTTCTAGCCGGTCAGGGCACGTACGGCAAGGTAGATCGCGCCGGCCAGGCTCGCCACCGCGGCAAACACCCGGGACCACGACGAGACCCGCTGCACTGCTTGCGGCCCCAGTGCCGCGTGCCCCGGCGCGACCGTGGCCAGCACGATCGGGGCCCACACCGGGACCAGGACCATCGCGGTCACGATCGCCAGGACACCGATCCGGACCGGCAGCGGCAGGTCGGTCACCCCGATCCGCGTCGCCATGGCGACGTACAGCGCGATCGTGGGCAGGTTGGCGGCCATGCCGATCGCTCCCCAGCCCGCCGGGCTCCGCGGCAGGGAGGCCGGGCCCGCCCCCGCACCCGCGGCAGCGGCAGCGGGTGGCCCGGCGGCGGTGGGCCGGGTCGCCGAGGGTACGTCGTCCGGAGCGTCTGCAGCGCGGGCCCGGGCCCGGTCATGGCGCAGACCGCGGATCATGGTGACCGCCAGGACCAGCAGCAGCCCGGCCAGGAGTGCGTCGACCCAGCGCGACGAAAGTTCGCGGACCGTCGCCTGCTGCGCAGCAGCCCCGAACAGGCCCATGGCCAGGGTGCCGAGCGCCAGCAGCACGAAGGCGTTGCCGCCCACGAACCGCCATCGGTAGCCGGCACCGGCGTTCGTGGCGACCGTGGTGGCGTTGAGGAACACCACCGGGCTGATCATCGCCAGCAGGGTCAGCGGCGCCAGCCACACCATCAGGGCGCCGAATTCGGTCACGCGCCCCAGCCTAGGACAGGGCAGGTTCCCGCGGGTACGGGCACCGAGTACCGTCGTGCGATGTCGTCCGCAGCGAACAACCGCTGCACCTCACCCACGACCCGACGGAGGCGCGCATGTCCGTACCCTGGTGGGGACTGATCCCCTTCGTCCTGATGCTCGTCAGCATCGCCGTCCTGCCGCTGGTACCGGCCGCGGCGCAGCGGTGGGAGGACGTACGGTTCCAGCTCGCCCTGTCCCTGGTGCTCGGCCTGCCGGTGGCGGTCTGGATGTGGTTCCTGCTGGGGCCGCCGACGGTGATCCACACGATCGTGGAGTACGGGCAGTTCATCACCCTGCTGTTCGCGCTCTATGTGGTGGCCGGCGGCTTCTTCATGTCCGGCGACATCCGGGCGACCCCGCGCAACAACACCATCGCCCTGGGGATCGGGACCGTCCTGGCCTCCTTCATCGGTACCACCGGCGCGGCGATGCTGCTGATCCGCCCGCTGCTGAACGTCAACAAGGAACGCCAGCACCGGGTACACACGGTGGTCTTCACGATCCTGACGGTCGCCAACAACGGCGGCCTGCTCACCCCGCTCGGCGACCCACCGCTGTTCCTCGGGTTCCTGCGGGGCGTCCCGTTCACCTGGACGCTCACCATGTGGCCGCAGTGGCTCTTCGTCAACGGCCTGCTGCTGGTCACCTACTTCGGCCTGGACCGCCGTGCCTACCGCGCCGAGGGTGCGGCGGCGATCGCGTACGACGACACGAACATCCAGCCGCTGCGCTTCCGCGGCCGGCGCAACCTGATCTGGTTCGCGCTGATCATCGGGGCGGTGGCGCTGGCGCCGTCGCTCGACCTGGCCGCGATCGAGGAGGGCCATGCGACCTGGTCGGCGTACGTCCCGTGGCGGGAACTGGTGATGCTCGGCGCGGCCGGCGCCTCCTACGTCCTGGGTGACCGGCGGATCCGCTACGAGTCCAACGAGTTCAGCTGGGGCCCGATCGCCGAGGTCGCGGCGCTGTTCGTCGGCATCTTCCTGACGATGATCCCGGCGCTGGACTATCTCGGCGCGATCGCCCCGACGCTGCCGCTGAACGAGATCACTCTCTACCTGTTCACCGGCGGGCTGTCCTCGGTGCTCGACAACGCCCCCACCTACGCCACCTTCTTCGAGATGGCCGCGCAACTGCCCGGGGAGCCGAGGGTCGCCGGGGTGCCCGAGCTGTACCTCCTCGCAGTCAGCCTCGGCGCGGTGACGTGCGGGGCGATCACCTACATCGGCAACGGACCGAACTTCATGGTGAAGGCCGTCGCCGACCGCGCCGGGGTGAACATGCCGACCTTCGGCGGCTACATCCTGTGGACGTTCCGCTTCCTGGTCCCGGTGCTCGCCGCAATGGTGTGCCTGTTCCTTGCCGAGCCACTGTGGGCCAGGGCGCTGGGTCTGGTGATCACCGCACTGGTGCTGGCCCAGGCGGTCGCGCACATCCGCGGCACCACGGGCGCGCGACGCGCGCCCGGGTCCGACGAGGCCAGCCGGGTCAGTTGAGCTCGATCCCGGCCAGCGCCTCGGGATCCAGGCTGCCGTTGGGCGGCGTCAGGTCACGCAGTGACGCCGCGGTGTCGGAACGGATCGGCAGGTGCCGGTCCCGGGCCTGCATCAGGTACGTCTGGATGAGCACCAGCGGGTCCCCGCTGGCGCGGGCTGCGCTCATGTCGACCTCGGGAACCATGCCCCGCAGATCGCGCTCCAGCAGTTGGGCTGCCTCTCGGTAGATGGACATGCCCTTATCGTACGGTGCGACGCGGGAGCTCACCCATGCCCCGGTGCTCCCAGTTGTTGATCGTGGGTCCTGGACGACCCAGGATCACGACTGGAGCTGCTCGGCCTACCAGCTTCCGCCGCCACCCCCACCAACGCCACCACCGGCGCTGCCGGAGCTGATCCCGGACAGTCCGCTGGCACCGGCGGATGAGGACCACACCCCGCTGCTCGAGGCCGCGTCCATGAACGACCCCTTGGCCCCGAAGAACGCGTTGTCACCGGAGAACACCGACACTCCGGCCGCAGTGTGGTACCAGTACGGCTCGGCCACGTGCCGCTCGGACGCGGCGATCTGGCGGAACACCCCGACCCAGTGGGACTCGACACCGAACGCGATCGCCCACGGCAGGTAGCGGGAGAAGATGTGCTCGTCCTCCTCGACCTTGATCTGGTCGGCCTCGGCGGTCATCAGGTACTCCTTGAAACCTTCGGCCTGCGCCAGGACGGCACTACCCTCCGCCGTCCGGGCGGACACGAAGAACGCGGCGATGAACACGCCGATACCGACCACGATCGGGCCGATGCCGGCCAGCCCCCAGCCGATCGAGCGGCCCAGGATGAAACCGCCGAGGACGCCGAGGGCGATCAGGCCCAAACCGGCGACGACCCACAGCGCCGTCAGGGCCTGGGGGTTCTGGCGGTACCAGCCGCGCTCCACCATCTTCTTGTAGAGCACGCTCTTGCTCTTCATCAGCACGCCCTGGATCGTGCTCTCCAGGTCACCGCGCAGCGTCGGGTCGTCCTGCTTCTTGAACAGCGCGGCGTCGAGCACCTTCAGGTGCTCCGGCAGCGCCTCCCGGTCAGCCGGCAGCTTCACCAGGCGCCAATCGGTGTACTTGTCCTTCCCGGACATCCGGGCCATGAAGCCACCTTCGGGCGCCTCCTCGTCGATCCGCAGGTAGCCGCGTACGGCCAGGTCCACGATGCCGGCGACGACGTCGTTGGTGCCGGCGGTCCCGTCGATCAGTGCCCCGATCTCGCTGGGCGAGGCATCGTCCGGCGGGGTGAAGCGCACGGCCACCGGGGCCTCGCGGCGCGGGCCGATGGTGGTCTCCTGGCCGGGCGCCGGCTTCAGCCCGGGGGTGAGCCCGACGTACGCCTCGTCGCGCCCGAACCGCCGGAACAGCAGCGCGGCCAGGCCACCGAACACCGCCAGGGAACCGGCGGCCAGCCCGAGCGCACCAGGGGTGGGGGCGATGGTGTTCGCCGCGGTGTAGCGCTTGGTGTAGGTCGGCTCGGCGTCGACGAAGGTGCCGACCGGCCACTGCCCGGCGACCGTCAGGCCCTCGCCGGGGGCCAGCTGGTCCTGCGCGAAGACCGCGGTGTTGCCGTCGGCGGAGTGGGAGGTGCACTGGTCGGTGCTGCCCTGCCGGCCGGCATAGCAGTTGGTCGCGGTGACGGCGGCGGGACCCTGCAGGGTGACGCTCACGTCGCTGATCGGGACCTTCCAGCCGAAGCCGATGGCGTTCCAGTAGATCTCGTCACCGTTCCCGCCGACGGCGTTCGGGTTGACCACGCCGTCGAGGGTGTAGGTGAGGACGTAGCGCTGGGTGCCGTCGACCGTGGTGTTCGGGTCACCGATCCGCACGGCCCAGGTCGAGGGGTCCTGCTCGACCTCCACGTCGGCGGGGGCGCCGCTCGGGCTGGTGACCTCCAGGTCATTGACCGTGAGCACCCGCCACCGGGACTCGTCGTCGGCCAGGCCCTGCCGGGTGACCAGGTAGGCGTACGGCCCGTGGTCGCCACCGCCGTTGAACTCCATGTCGAAGTCCTGGGTCACGCGCATGGTGCCGCGCTGCTGGTCGGCGATCACAGAAATGTCCATCCGGCGGATCGGATCCTCGTCCGCGGCATGCGCGAGGGGGGCGGCCAGGACCGAGCCGGCGAGCACCAGCAGGACGGCACCCAGCCCGGCGAAAAGTCGGGGCGGCAGGAGGCGGAGTGGCACAGGAAGGACCGGAGTACGGGGCGTCGATGCCATGCCTCTACCGTACGTGAGCCTCAGCGGGACTGTCGGCCGGGGGACGGCGAGGCGAAGTCCTGCGGCCGCCAGTGGCGGGCGACCCAGGCGTACGCGTCGTCGACGGACTGGACGACCCGCAGGCCCGCCGGGGACGCCGGTCGCCGGACCATCACCACGAACACGCCCAGGTCCTCGGCCGCCCGCAGCTTCGGGGTGGACAGCGGGCCTCCGGTGTCCCGGGTCACCATCACCCCGATCCGCCGGTTGGCCAGCAGCGCGTACTCCGAGGAGTACGCGTGGGTCTCCGGGGAGCGGATCACCTCCCAGCGCTCCGGCGCGGGCCAGGTGGGCAACTCGGCCACGCGGGCCAGCACGTAGCGGTCTGCCCAGCGGGTGTACGAGGCGAGCGACCGGCCCCCGACGCTGAGGAACGGCCGATCGACCCCGAGCCCCTCGGTGATCCGCCGGGCGTGGGCGTGGTCGTCGACCCAGCGCCAGTGCGGTGGCGGCCCCTGTGCCTCCCAGGCCGGCGGCAGCAGCCGCACCAGCGACACGCCAGCAGCCCGCGTCGCCACCAGCGCATCCGGGGAGATCCCCACCGCAAAGGGATGGCGAGCATCGACCACGCCCCGGACCCGACGCTCCGCGAGGAACCGGACGAACCCCTCGACCCCGCCGAAGCCGCCGCTCAGCACCTCCACCGGGGGCACCGGGGCCTGCCTGGTGACCGGACCGAGCAGCGCGCAGATGACCGGAATTCCGGCCAGCTGCAGCCGCGTCGCCAGGTCGCCCGCATCCCGGGTACAGCCCAGGACCAAGAACGTCACGGCTGAACCGGGCACGGCAGCACCAGTCACGGCCGTACCGGTCACGGCAGCACCAGGGCGCGCCCCGCCACCATCAACACCACCCGGTCACTGGCCGCGGCGACCGCTTGGTTCGTGCGCCCGAGCAGGTCGGCGAACGTACGCCCGGACCGGTAGGCGGGGACGACACCCCAACCGACCTCGTTGGTGACGGCGACCAGCAGTTGGTCGCTGGCCGACCATGCCGCCACGAGGTCATCGAGGCGGGCCAGGAAGTCGTCCTCCCACTCCTCGCGCGGGACCTCCCAGGTGCCCAGGTCGTCGATGGTGCGGGTGACCCAGGTGCCCAGGCAGTCGACCAGCACCGGCCGGTCGGCGGCCCGGATCGCTGCGGCGACGTCGGCGGTCTCGACCGTGGTCCAGTGGGCGGGGCGGCGGGCCCGGTGGGCGGCGATACGGGCGGCCCAGTCCGGCTCGGCCTCCGCGTCCGGCACCGGCCCGGGCGCGACGTACGTCACTGCCGACTGGCTCGCCAGTAGGCTCTCTGCGTAGTGGGATTTTCCGGACCTGACACCCCCGGTGACGACAGTGCGCGGCATGGCCCCAGTCTAGGGACCCCACAGCGCGGGAGGGACGAGATGGGTCAGCAGCCGAGTGCACCGATGGACGTGGTGTTCCTGTGCCTGGGCAACATTTGCCGTTCCCCGATGGCCGAGCGGGTGGCACGCGCCCACGCCGAGGCCGCCGGGCTGGCGGGGTTGGTCCAGGTGAGCAGCGCCGGGGTGAGCTCCGAGGAGGAGGGCAACCCGATGGACCATCGGGCCCGGGCGGTGCTCGCCAGGCACGGCTACGACGCGGCGACCCCGCACGTGGCGCACCGGATCACCGATGCCGAGGCGGCCGGGGCGAGCCTGATCGTCGCGGCCGAGCGCCGTCACCTCGACGCCTTGGCGCGCCGCGGGATCGACGTGTCGCCACAGCGGGCGGTGCTGCTCACCTCGTACGTTCCCGGGGCTGTTCCCGGCAGCCCACTCCCGGACCCCTGGTACGGGACTGCCAGCGGTTTCGATGACACGTTGCAGGTGGTGGAAGCCGCGATGCCCGGCTTCCTCGACCGGGTCCGGCGCCAGGCAGGAGGGGCCGGAACCGCCTGACGCCGCGGAATTATCGCCGCTGGTGCACAGGCGGGGTAGCGTGGTGCCGTCCTGCCCGAACCAACGAGGAAGATGAGTCGGTATCGTGTCGCACTCGCATTCCCACACCGAGCCCACGACCATCGAGGGCCGGCTGCGCCAACGGCGCGCCTCACAGATCCTCATTGTCATCCTGGTCCCGCTGGCGATCTGGACCCTGGTCGGCTTGGTGCTGTTGTGGCCGACCAACGTTGACTCGCACATCCAGAAGGACGTGGCGCAGTTCTCCGTGCCCGGGATGACCATGCCCAAGGGCGAGGTCCTGGCGGTCAACGAGATCAGTTGTGCCGGCCTGGAGGGATCGACCGCCTCGTCCGAGCAGGTCTGTGCCTCGTTGACGGTCAAGCTGTTGGAGGGCGAGGACGCGGGCAAGGACATCCAGGTGAACACCACCTCGGCGGTGTACGCGTCCGGGATCGACCCCGGCCAGCGGGTGGTGATCTTCCGGGTGCCGACGCTGGAGGGGCAGGCGAACTACCAGTTCGCCGACTTCGCAAGAACGGCGCCGGTAATCTTCTTCGCCGTCCTGTTCCTGCTGGTCACCGTGGCTGTGGCCAGGTTCAGGGGATTCATGTCGGTGCTCGGCCTGGCCTGGGCCGCGTTCATCATGGTCGCGTTCATCTTCCCGGCGCTGATCTCCGGGTCGAGTCCGATCATGGTGACCCTGATCGGATCCTCGGCGATCATGTTCGTCGCCCTCTACTTCACCCACGGCTTCAACACCAGAACGACAACAGCCCTGCTGGGGACGATGTTCGGCCTGATCCTGGCCGCGGTGTTGTCGTACACCGCCACGAGTTGGGCGCACTTGACCGGCGTCGCCTCGGAGGAGGACTTCACGCTGCAGGCCGCGGCGCCGGACATGAAACTGACCGCGGTCGTCCTGTCGGGCATGATCATCGCCGCCCTCGGTGGCCTCAACGACGTGACCATCACCCAGGCCTCGGCGGTGTGGGAACTGGCCGACGACCCGCACAAGACCGCGGGCCAGATCTTCCGGCAGGCGATGCGGATCGGCCGTGACCACATTGCCTCCACCGTGTACACGATCGTCTTCGCCACCGCCGGCGCGAGCATGTCTGTGCTGTTGTTGCTGGCGATGTACGACCGGCCGCTCTACTCGACGATCATGACCGAACAATTCGCGGTCGAGATCCTGCGGACGCTCATCAGTGCCATCGGCCTGACGCTGGCGATGCCGCTGACCACCGGCATCGGTGCGCTGCTGGTGAGTCGGCGACCCGGGGCCCACGAGGAGATCGACGCCGGCAAGATCAATGGGCCCCGCGTCAGCGACGAACTCGTCGACGTGGACGACTACCATCCTCGCCCCGAGGGGTCACTGACCGACTGACCCGGACCATACCTGTGGACAACTGGTCCCCACTGTCCCCCACGAGGCCGGATGGGCCTTGGGGCGCAGCTTGGTAACACTGGAGTCACGGCGGAATAACAATGGTCCGCGGTTACGCACAGAAGTTGTCCACAACTGTGGAGAATCACATCGCTGTGATTTCAGTGGTGTAAAGCCCGGGGTCAGGTGCAGAAGCTGAGTGAGGCAGCACGATCGGCCTGCACCCGACGCAAGCGAGCCAGCTGCGGCTGCGAGTGATGAACTGGGACCAGCTCGGCCAGGGCGCCGAGGAAGGAGTTGCCCTGGTGGGGCCGGCCGCGGCCTCGGCCTGGGCTTCGATCAGCCAGCGTCGCCCGTCAGGGTGGCGATCTCCAGGTTTTTTGGAAGAAAGCACTTCGACAAAAGTCGGATCCGGAGCTCATATCAACCACTTCTGTCTCGTTTTCCCTGTTCTCGCCAGTTTCGTTTTTCCGCACAGGGCACAATTAAGTCTCCTTTTCGCAGCACCGAACGGGTGCTCGGTGCCGCTAAAGTTGGCAGCATTGCCGGCATTCGCGATGCCGGCTGCCCGTGGCATACCCTGCTTGGCCGCGATCACGCCGGCCCTGCCACGCACCATTGACGACTTGCCCCTGGAACTAGCTGACGTCGTCGTGACCGAACTCACCAGCCCCACCGAGACGTTGTGCACATACCCGTGACCGGCGAACACGATCAGCCAGCAATATGGACGGTGGAACCGACTCCGATCGGCATATTCAACTAAAGGAGACAATTCTGGGTTCGGCCTGACCAGTTGGACCCTATATACGGGACGATGAACGCGTCATCGCCAGTACCGACGGCGACACAACAACGGGGAGGTCATTATGAATGGATCCAGGAAAACGCCGACCAGGCTCCGGAGAGCCGCAATCGGGATTGCCACGCTTGGGGCGGCTTCGCTGCTCCTCGCACCTACCGCTGCTTCGGCGGCGCCTGCCGGTACCCCGAACACCGCGGTGGCCAAGCTGTTCAGCGGTGCCGCCCAAGTTGAGCTGCACGAGCACTTCGCCGAGGAAGCCGTACTCGCCGGGATGGTCGGCAGCAACGCGGCCAACCTGCAGGATGCCATTGCGGGCGAAACCTACGAGCACACGACGATGTACCCAGAGTTCGCCGCGCAGGCGGCCGCGGACGGGTGCACCGCTGCGGCGACACTGTTCACCGAAATCGCCGCGGACGAGGGCATGCACGCGGACGCGTTCGCGCTGGCCCTGCAGGCTCTCACCGACCCGGCGGTAATCGTGCCGGAGCCGCAAACGGATGAACCTGTGGAGATCACCCCCAGTACCCCGGCCTGCACCGGACAGACGCAGGACAACCTCCTCACCGCCATGCACGGCGAGGCCTTCGCCTACGCCAAGTACTCGGCCTACGCCCTCGAGGCAACCCGCACCAACCAGACCGCGCTGGCCGAGCTGTTCAGCGGTATCGCCGAGGATGAGCTGCACGAGCACTTCGCCGCGGAAGCCGTACTCGCCGGGATGGTCGGCAGCAACGCGGCCAACCTGCAGGATGCCATTGCGGGCGAGTCCTACGAGCTCACGACGATGTACCCGGAGTTCGCCGCGCAGGCAGCGGTGGACGGGTGCACCGCTGCGGCGAGCCTGTTCACCGAAATCGCCGCGGACGAGGGCGTGCACGCGGCCTCGTACACGGTTGCCCTGCAGGCCCTCACCTACCCGGTGGTAAGAGTGCCGAAGCCGCAACCGGTTGACGCTGTGGAGATCACCGCCAGCACCCCGGCCTGCACCGGACGGACGCAGGACAACCTCCTCACCGCCATGGAAGGCGAGGCCTTCGCCTACGCGAAGTACTCGGCCTACGCCCTCGAGGCGACCCGCCACTGATCGGGCCGGTCCTGAGGGGGCACACCTGGACCGCCGGGAGGGTGGGGACAGCACCCCCTCCCGGGGGTCCAGTGTGCTGGACCAACCGGGGACGTTGATCAAGCGACTGAAGGGTGGCTGGTTCTCGCAGGCCGAGTGGGGCCCGGACTGATCAGCCGAAAGCCGGATATGACCGGACAGATAGGGCCCTGGAGGCTCGATCACCGGACCGCACCCGCGCTCCTACGTCGCTCGCTTGGCCACCAGCACGAGACAGTCCCCGAGCACGACTGCCACCCGGGTCCGCGTCCGCGGCTACGTGTCCGGATCGGCGTCCGTTGGGCCCGGCCGTTGCGGTCCCGATCCGCAGGACCGGGGACCGGGCCGCTGCTTCATGTACTCGTAACCTCCGGCGGATGTGATGCAGGCATGAACCGCGACCATCGGCCTCCGAT